>NZ_RBXU01000009.1:0-681529 GCF_003635055.1 Enterobacter sp. WPR_3_1
GCGTTCAATCTGAGCCATGATCAAACTCTTCAATTTAAGTTTGATGCTCGTGAATTAAACTTCGTAATGAATTACGTATGTTCACTCAGAGACTTGGTATTCATTTTTCGTCCGAGGACGTTAAGAACCCATGTCACTTTGAGTGCCCACACAGATTGTCTGATAAATTGTTAAAGAGCAGTGCCGCTTCGTTTTCGCTGCGGCGCGGGGTGTGCATATTACGCTTTCCCGCTTCAGAGTCAAGCATTTATTTTCGCTTATCTCTGCTGACCCGGCGGCGTGTGTGCCGTTGTTCCGTGTCAGTGGAGGCGCATTATAGGGGGTAATTCTGAAGCTGCAAGGATAAAGTGAAAATTATTTACTGACTGCTCACTTTCCAGGCAATTTGCATCCCAGACCTCAATTCTGGCCTGGTTTTTAAACAAAAACGAGCCGCAAGCGGCCCGTTTTTGCGTTTTGTGACTTACTGCACTGCCACAATTTTGTCGTCGTTGGCTTCCAGACGGATAACTTTGCCCGGAATCAGCTCCCCGGAGAGTATCTGCTGCGCCAGTGGGTTTTCGATCTGTTGCTGGATTGCGCGTTTCAGCGGACGCGCCCCATAAACCGGATCGTACCCATTTGCGCTCAAGAGCCTCAGCGCATCATCGGAGATGTGAATTTCATATCCACGCTCTTCAAGACGTTTATACAGACGCTGCAGCTGAATCTGCGCAATCGACGCAATATGTTTCTCACCCAGAGGATGGAACACTACCACTTCATCAATACGGTTAATGAACTCTGGACGGAAGCTATGGCTTACCACGCCCATCACCAGATCCTTCATATGGCCGTAGTCCAGTTCACCGAAACGTTCCTGAATCAAATCGGAACCCAGGTTCGAGGTCATGATCACTACCGTGTTACGGAAGTCGACCGTTCTCCCCTGGCCGTCAGTCAGCCGTCCATCGTCAAGAACCTGCAGCAGAATGTTGAACACATCCGGATGCGCTTTTTCCACTTCATCCAGCAGGATGACGGAATAAGGACGACGGCGCACCGCTTCTGTCAGGTAGCCACCTTCTTCATAACCCACATATCCTGGAGGCGCACCGACCAGTCGCGAAACGGAGTGTTTCTCCATAAACTCGGACATATCGATACGGACCATCGCGTCATCGCTGTCAAACATGAAGTTAGCCAGTGCCTTACACAGTTCGGTTTTACCGACACCCGTAGGCCCCAGGAACAGGAACGAACCGATCGGACGATTAGGGTCAGACAACCCTGCACGGCTACGGCGAATCGCATTAGAGACCGCTTCAACCGCCTCGTTCTGACCAATCACGCGCTGATGCAGATCCTGCTCCATGCGCAGCAGTTTGTCGCGTTCGCTTTCCATCATGCGCGCAACCGGAATACCGGTCCAGCGAGCCAGCACTTCAGCGATCTCCTCATCCGTTACTTTGTTTCGTAACAGACGCATCGTTTTGCCTTCCGACTGTGTGGCGATCTCAAGCTGTTTCTCAAGCTCAGGAATTTTGCCGTACTGCAGTTCAGACATTCGCGCCAGGTCACCCACACGACGCGCTTGCTCGATGGCAATTTTCGCCTGTTCCAGTTCAGCTTTAATTGTCTGAGTACCCGAGAGTGAAGCTTTCTCCGCTTTCCACTCTTCTTCCAGCTCAGAGTACTGACGCTCTTTATCGTCCAGTTCTTCGTTGAGCATATCCAGCCGTTTCTTACTGGCTTCATCAGACTCTTTCTTCAGTGCCTGCTGTTCCAGTTTGAGCTGGATGATGCGACGGTCGAGCCTGTCCAGCTCTTCCGGTTTCGAGTCAATCTGCATACGAATGCTCGAGGCCGCTTCATCAATAAGGTCGATTGCTTTATCGGGCAACTGACGGTCAGCGATATAACGATGCGAAAGCGTGGCCGCTGCAACAATCGCCGGGTCAGTAATCTGCACATGGTGGTGCAGTTCATAACGTTCTTTCAGCCCACGCAAAATCGCGATGGTATCTTCAACGCTTGGCTCAGCAACAAACACTTTCTGGAAACGACGCTCCAGCGCAGCATCTTTTTCGATGTACTGACGGTACTCATCCAGCGTGGTAGCCCCTACGCAGTGAAGTTCCCCACGTGCCAGGGCTGGTTTCAGCATGTTACCGGCATCCATCGCGCCGTCCGCTTTACCTGCGCCGACCATGGTGTGCAGTTCGTCAATAAACAGAATGACGTTGCCTTCCTGTTTCGCCAGGTCGTTAAGCACGCCTTTCAGACGCTCTTCGAACTCACCGCGGTATTTCGCCCCGGCCACCAGCGCACCCATGTCGAGCGCCAGTACACGACGACCTTTCAGCCCTTCCGGCACTTCACCGTTCACAATGCGCTGCGCCAGACCTTCGACGATGGCGGTTTTACCGACCCCCGGCTCACCAATCAGCACCGGGTTGTTTTTGGTACGACGCTGCAGTACCTGGATAGTACGGCGAATCTCTTCATCACGGCCGATCACCGGGTCAAGCTTGCCCTGCTCGGCACGCTCGGTCAGGTCGACCGTAAATTTTTTCAAAGCCTGACGTTGGTCTTCGGCTCCCTGATCGTTCACGCTTTCACCTCCGCGCATTTTCTCAATCGCCTGAGTCACATTGGCGGTGGTTGCGCCGGCAGATTTCAGCAGGTCGGTCAAGGTACCGCGTGATTCAAGCGCCGCCAGAACGAAAAGTTCTGACGAAATAAAGTTGTCCCCACGTTTTTGCGCCAGCTTGTCGCAAAGATTCAGCACACGCACCAGATCCTGAGACGGCTGAACGTCGCCACCGGTACCTTCTACCTGGGGTAAACGGCTCAGAGCCTGATCGATGGCGGTGCGTAACTGGCCAGCATTAATGCCGGCAGACGTTAATAACGGACGTACCGATCCCCCTTCCTGATTCAGCAAGGCGCTCATTAAATGAAGAGGTTCGATGAATTGGTTGTCGTGCCCCAGTGCAAGGGACTGGGCATCGGCGAGAGCAAGCTGGAATTTATTAGTAAGACGATCCAGACGCATAACTCCTCCCATAACAGGTCAAATTTGCTACTGGAGATTAAATGAGGTCATCCCTCAATTATTCAAGGTTAATGACCTGAATTATGTGAAAAGAAAACGGCACGTTCCGGATCGTCTTGATTCTTTAGGTTATATCAGCCAAATAAAACTTGCCATACGACCTGTCGTCTTGTCGCGGCGATAAGAGAAAAAATCACCCTTTTCGGTGAAGGTACAGCGATCGCCGCCGAAGATCTGCGTCACGCCGACATTATTCAGGCGCTGGCGGGCCAACAGGTAAATATCGGCCAGATATTTTTCACCGACAGGAAGGAAAGCATCCGCGGCCTGCAGATCTTTCTCTATAAAGGCTTCTCGGACCTCGGGTCCCACTTCAAACGCACGAGGACCAATGGCCGGGCCGAGCCAGGCCATGATATTCGCAGGGTCATCTTTAAAGCAGGCGACGGTCTCTTCGAGCACACCTTCACACAGACCACGCCAGCCCGCATGCGCTGCTGCCACCTCGGTACCGGCACGGTTACAGAACAGAACCGGCAGGCAATCGGCAGTCATTACCGCACATACCGTTCCCGGGGTATCACTGTAAGACGCATCGGCCCGTTTAGACGCATAGGGTTCGCCCGTTAATGGCAGTACCGTTTTACCGTGAACCTGTTCCAGCCAGACCGGTTTCGACGGTAAATTCCCGGCAGCAAACAGGCGTTTGCGGTTTTCTTCAACGTGCTCCAGGTTGTCACCACAGTGTGCGCCGAGATTCAAAGATTCCCACGCGCCCTGGCTCACACCGCCGATACGGGTTGAACTGCAGGCAGCCACGCCCTCAGGCAGTGGCCACTCCGGGACAATCAGTTTGGTCATAACCAGTCCACTTGATCTTTATGTTCTTCAAAATCAACACGCATGGCGTCAATAAGGTCGACCATATCCTGTGGGATCGGCGCGTGCCATTCCATCTGAATACCGGTGATAGGATGGTAAAGACGCAGCATCGTTGCGTGCAGCGCCTGGCGATCAAACTTACGCAGTACGCTAATGAACTCATCCGATGCACCTTTTGGCGGACGCGGACGACCACCGTAGACCTGATCGCCCACCAGCGGATGGGTAATGTGCGCCATATGAACACGGATCTGGTGAGTACGACCGGTTTCCAGACGCAGACGCAGACGCGTATGGATGCGGAAGTGTTCCATAATACGGTAGTGCGTCACCGCAGGCTTACCCATCGGGTGCACCGACATATGGGTACGTTTGGTTGGGTGACGGCTGATAGGTTCTTCCACCGTGCCGCCAGCGGTCATATGACCAATGGCCACCGCTTCATATTCACGGGTGATTTCACGCAGCTGCAGAGATTCCACCAGACGTGTCTGAGCTGGAACGGTCTTTGCCACCACCATCAGACCCGTGGTGTCTTTATCCAGACGGTGAACGATGCCGGCGCGCGGAACATCCACGATAGGCGGGTAATAATGGAGAAGTGCGTTAAGCACTGTGCCATCAGGGTTACCCGCGCCCGGATGAACAACCAGGTCACGTGGCTTGTTGATCACCAGGATGTCATCATCTTCATAGACGATGTTCAGCGGGATGTCCTGCGGCTCGAAGCGGATGTCCTCTTCGATTTCAGCATTGATGGCGACGGCTTCCCCACCTAACACTTTCTCTTTTGGTTTGTCCCAGATCTTGCCGTTTACCAGCACGCGCTGGTCAAGGATCCATTCTTTTATGCGTGAACGCGAATAATCAGGGAACAATTCGGCCAAAGCCTGATCTAAGCGTTGACCGAGCTGATTTTCGGAGACTGTTGCGGTGAGTTCTACTCGTTGTGCCATAAACTGCTTCTTCGTTTAACGTTGGGTTTTACGGCTTTGCCGTTTAATATAGTGTGCTATTGTAGCTGGTCTTAATCGGGATCAGGAACAGAGTTTCTCCCGGACAAACATTTGAGGAAAGTCAAAACGTCATGACGCGCATGAAATATCTGGTGGCAGCGGCCACGTTGAGCCTGGCTTTGGTGGGCTGCTCCGGTTCAAATGAACAGGTCCCTGACAATCCGCCGAATGAAATCTATGCGACTGCACAACAAAAGTTGCAGGACGGTAACTGGAAACAGGCGATAACGCAACTGGAAGCGTTGGATAATCGCTATCCATTTGGTCCGTATTCGCAGCAGGTACAGTTAGATCTCATCTATGCCTACTATAAAAATGCCGATCTGCCGCTGGCTCAGGCAACCATCGATCGTTTCATGCGTCTGAACCCGACTCATCCTAACATCGATTACGTCATGTACATGCGCGGTCTTACCAACATGGCGCTGGACGACAGTGCCCTGCAAGGTTTCTTCGGTGTGGATCGTTCTGACCGTGACCCGCAGCATGCGCGTGATGCTTTCAACGACTTCTCCAAACTGGTGCGCGGCTACCCGAACAGCCAGTACGTCACTGACGCGACCAAACGTCTGGTGTTCCTGAAAGATCGTCTGGCGAAATACGAATACTCCGTTGCGGAATACTATACCCGCCGTGGCGCATGGGTTGCCGTGGTTAATCGTGTAGAAGGTATGTTGCGTGATTACCCGGATACACAGGCAACGCGTGATGGCCTGAAGCTGATGGAAAATGCTTACCGTCAGATGCAGATGACCGCACAGGCTGACAAAGTGGCGAAAATCATCGCCGCGAACAGCAGCAACACCTGATATTGCCTCAAAGCAAAACGGCAGCCTTCGGGCTGCCGTTTTTTTATGCGTTCAGAGATCAGCTGAAGCGGTTTAGCCTCAACACATCCTATCAACTATGACCGCAAATCGGGCCTTCCACAAGGTAAATATCACCTCTTCCTGCCCTGCCTCACAAAAAACATTCCCTGACAAAAACCGACAAAATAACGTGATCTAAATCACACATTTTGACATTAGGACAGGTATGCTGGAATCACCAAGACGGAAAGACAAGAGGTAAAATTTATGACAATGAACATTACCAGTAAACAAATGGAAATTACTCCGGCAATCCGCCAACACGTCGCAGACCGTCTCGCCAAACTGGATAAATGGCAAACACATTTGATTAACCCACATATCATCCTGTCCAAGGAGCCGCAAGGTTTCATCGCTGACGCAACTATCAATACTCCAAACGGCCATCTGGTCGCCAGCGCAAAACACGAGGATATGTACACCGCTATTAACGATTTGATCAACAAGCTGGAACGGCAGCTCAATAAAGTGCAACACAAAGGTGAAGCCCGTCGCGCCGCAACGTCGGTGAAAGACGCCAGCTTCGCGGAAGAAGTTGAAGAAGAGTAATCCTTTAAATTGAGTTTACCGCCAACGCGCCTTCGGGCGCGTTTTTTATTGACAGCGTGAAAACAGTACGGGTACTTTAACGGTATCAACGACAGGATGATTTCATGAAACACACACCGTTTTTCTTCGCATTCTTTTTTACCTTCCCCTGATTGGGAGGCGTTTCGTCGTGTGATAAAGAATGCGAAGACGAACAACAAGGCCTCCCACACCGGGAGGCCTTTTTTATTAATAACGATAAACGAGACAGGCAACACTATGACACCGGAAAACCCGTTACTGGACCTGCGAGTGAAAATCAGCGCACTGGACGAAAAATTACTGGCCCTGCTGGCAGAACGTCGCACACTCGCCATCGAAGTGGGAAAAGCCAAGCTGGACTCCCATCGGCCGGTCCGTGATATCGACCGTGAACGCGACCTGCTGGAACGCCTGATTCAGCTTGGTAAAGCGCACCACCTCGACGCCCATTACATCACCCGTTTGTTCCAGCTCATCATCGAAGACTCCGTTCTGACCCAGCAAGCGCTACTCCAGCAGCATCTGAATAAAACGAACCCGCACTCTGCACGTGTCGCCTTCCTCGGCCCAAAAGGCTCTTACTCTCACCTTGCCGCACGCCAGTACGCAGCGCGTCATTTCGAAGAGTTTATTGAAAGCGGCTGCGCAAAATTTGCTGATATTTTCAATCAGGTCGAAACCGGACAGGCGGATTACGCCGTCGTACCGATTGAAAACACCAGCTCAGGCGCCATTAACGACGTGTACGATCTTCTGCAGCACACTACGCTGTCGCTGGTTGGCGAGATGACCATCCCTATCGATCACTGCGTACTGGTCTCTGGCTCAACCGACCTGAGCCAAATCGAGACGGTGTACAGTCACCCACAACCGTTCCAGCAGTGCAGTCAATTCCTCAACCGTTATCCGAACTGGAAAATTGAGTACACCGAAAGCACTTCTGCGGCGATGGAAAAAGTGATGCAGGCAAATTCCCCGACGGTGGCCGCGCTTGGCAGCGAGGCGGGCGGAGCGCTGTATGGCCTGCAGGTACTGGAACGCAACCTGGCGAACCAGACGCAAAATATCACCCGCTTCGTGGTACTGGCCCGTAAAGCCATCAATGTCTCTGAGCAGGTTCCGGCTAAAACGACACTGCTGATGGCGACCGGGCAGCAGGCGGGTGCGCTGGTTGAGGCCCTGCTGGTACTGCGTAACCACAACCTGATCATGACGAAGCTGGAATCTCGCCCGATTCATGGTAATCCGTGGGAAGAGATGTTCTATCTGGATATCCAGGCCAACCTGGAATCTGCATCCATGCAGAAAGCCCTGCGTGAACTGGGTGAAATCACCCGCTCAATGAAAGTGCTTGGCTGCTATCCGAGCGAAAACGTCGTGCCGGTTGACCCCGCTTAACGTTCGATAAAGCGGCTTTTCTTCATCCCTGCCACGCTGACGGGCAGGGTGAAGATGGCGCCGGAGAGCGGATACTGCGCCACTTCATCCGCATCCATATTTTCCCGCGTGGTCGTGATAAACAGGGTTTTCATATCCTCGCCGCCAAAGCAGACCATCGTCGGACAACGAACCGGCATGCGATGCTCTTCCAGTTGTTCCCCCTGCGGTGAAAAGCGCGCGATACGCCAGCCATGAAACATTGCGCTCCAGTAGCAGCCTTCTTCATCCATCGCAGCACCGTCGGGTATGCCCTCCCCCTCTTTAAAGCGGCGGAATATCTCGCGTTTCCCCGGCTCACCTTGCTCATCAAGCGGCGTGCGGTAGATAACGCCATTTGGCGTGTCAGAGGTGAACATCCACTGTTTGTCCGGGCTGAATGCCAGACCGTTGTGCCCGTGAATATCACACTGGATCACTTTCGGCGTCAGGTCATTATCGATACGCATCAGCATGGCGCCGTTGTAATCCCCCGGCCCCCAGAAGGTTCCCGCATAGAACCGTCCATGATGATCGGTACCTCCATCATTAAAACGCGCCAGTTGCGGGTTAGAGGGGTTATCACACACCTTGCGCTGAAGCAGGCCGTGCTTGTCAGCAAGCCAGATGCCATTGCGCATCGCGACGATAAAGCCGCCACGCTCACGCAGAGCGAAACAGCCTACTTCTTCATGGAAAGAGAGTACCGTGTGTTCCGCGGTGGGCAGATGATAACGGTGGATCTCCCCCTCCAGAATATCTGCCCAGTAGAGCGCATGCTCTTCGGCACTCCACGTCGGACATTCGGGCAGATGCCCGGTGTAATTCAACAGCGGCTGCGGTTCGGCCATAACAGTTCCCCAAAATGAAAAAAGCCAGCATTGCTGGCTTTTAGTATATACATCATCGCATTACTGGCGACTGTCATTTGCCTGACGCAAAAGCGTGCGGCTCTCACTCTGAAAACGTTGCGCATAATCGCCAAACCAGTGCTCGACTTTACGGAAGCTGTCGATAAACGCCTGTTTATCGCCATGCTCCAGCAAGGTGATCGCTTCACCAAACCGCTGGTAATAACGTTTGATAAGCGCCAGGTTGTTCTCAGAGGACATAATAATGTCGGCGTAAAGCTGTGGATCCTGAGCGAACAAACGCCCGACCATCGCCAACTCCAGGCGATAGATCGGTGAAGAGAGTGCCAGCAGCTGTTCAAGCTGCACATTCTCTTCCGCCAGATGCAAACCGTAGGCAAAGGTCGCAAAGTGGCGCAGCGCCTGAATGAACGCCATGTTCTGATCGTGCTCTACCGCGCTGATCCGGTGCAACCTGGCACCCCATACCTGAATCTGTTCCAGGAACCACTGATAGGCCTCCGGCTGACGACCATCACAGTACACCACAACCTGCTTCGCCAGGCTGCCACTGTCCGGACCAAACATCGGGTGCAGGCCAAGCACCGGGCCAGTATGCGCCGCCAGCATCGCCTGCAGGGGGCCATTTTTGACCGATGCAAGGTCAACCAGGATGCAATCTTTCGGCAACGGTGGAAGCTTGCCGATGATCTGCTCCGTCACGTGGATAGGCACGCTGACGATAACCATCCCCGCATCGGCCATCAGCGCTGGAGCGTGTTCCCAGTCCTCTTTTTCCAGAATGCGAACCTGATAACCAGAAAGCGTCAGCATTTTTTCAAACAGACGCCCCATCTGGCCCGCACCACCCACAATAACCACCGGGCGCAGGGACGGACAGAGGGTTTTGAAGCCCTTATCGTTTTCGCTGGAATAGGATTCCCGCATTACGCGACGCAAGACATCTTCAATCAGATCCGGCGAGACGCCAAGCGCCTGGGCCTCTTTGCGCCGCGAGGCCAGCATGGATGCCTCACGCTCCGGGACATAAATCGGCAGGCCGTATTTGCTTTTTACCTCACCCACTTCGGCAACCAGAGCCATACGGCGCGCCAGCAGGTCCAGCAACGCCTTATCCACTTCATCAATTTGATCGCGTAACGCGGTCAATTCAGCAACCATAACTACCCTCTTAAGCCAGACGCGTCGCCAGCTGGCCACTTACATCTTTATGGATCTCACGCAGCAGCGCGTCGGTGGTTTCCCAGCTGATGCAGGCATCCGTGACGGATACGCCGTGCTTCATTGCGCTGCGCGGTTGTTCAGATGACTGATTGCCTTCATGAATATTGCTCTCAATCATCAGACCGATAATAGAACGGTTGCCGTCTTTTATCTGTGCCACCACAGATTCCGCAACCGCAGGCTGACGACGGT
The DNA here is from genome assembly GCF_003635055.1 of Enterobacter sp. WPR_3_1. Classification (NCBI taxonomy): domain Bacteria; kingdom Pseudomonadati; phylum Pseudomonadota; class Gammaproteobacteria; order Enterobacterales; family Enterobacteriaceae; genus Enterobacter; species Enterobacter sp. WPR_3_1. The sequence goes on from NZ_RBXU01000009.1 coordinate 10,079, forward strand.
AATCTTTATTCGAATTACCATGACTGCAATCTACCATCAGTGCCGGGCGCAGTCCCGCCTGCTCCATCTCTTTTTCACACTGTGCCACATCTGCCGGGCTGTAGTTCGGTGCTTTACCACCGCGCAGGATCACGTGACCATCCGGGTTACCCTGCGTTTGCAGGAGGCAAACCTGCCCCGCCTGGTTAATGCCAACAAAACGGTGCGGCATTGCCGCGGCACGCATGGCGTTAATTGCAGTGGCCAGGCTGCCATCGGTACCGTTTTTAAAACCAACCGGCATCGACAGACCAGACGCCATCTCGCGGTGGGTTTGTGATTCTGTGGTGCGTGCCCCAATGGCAGACCAGCTAAACAGGTCGCCCAGGTACTGCGGGCTGTTCGGATCCAGCGCTTCAGTGGCCAGCGGCAGCCCCATGCTGACCAACTCCACCAGCAGGCGACGCGCAATTTTCAGCCCTGCTTCCACATCAAACGAGCCATCCATGTGCGGATCGTTAATCAACCCTTTCCAGCCAACGGTGGTACGTGGCTTCTCAAAATAGACGCGCATTACCAGATAGAGGCTATCGCTGACCTCCTCCGCTAATGTTTTAAATCGACGAGCGTACTCAATGGCGGCTTCAGGATCGTGAATAGAACAAGGACCACATACCACCAGCAGGCGCGGATCGCGGCCAGCGATAATGTCTGAAATGGTCTGACGCGAGTGCTCAATTTGAGCCTCCTGCGCGACGCTCAGCGGGAATTCCGCTTTCAGTTGATCCGGAGTAATCAAAATCTGTTCGTCAGTGATGTGTACGTTGTTCAGCGCGTCTTTTTGCATGATTGCGATCCTGTAAAGCTCGTTTGCGATAGTTGTTTTCCTCGAAGAGGTGAAACAACGATACCATAACAAGTAAAGATTTCAATCCAAAATACGTACACTTTTCTTTACGAATACCAATTTATTGCAAAAATCAGCCGCCAGATCCGTAAACTTTAAATTACACCACTTACTTTCCGTTACCAGGCTATGCTGAAGAAAAAAGGAGAATGGCTATGCGTTCAATTGCTCTGGTGCTGTTGTCGCTCATTTTATCGGGTTGCCAAATCAATCCTTATACCTTCCACCCGGACTGGACCAGCCCCAGCTGGTTTGATGCAGGTAAAGAAGACGCCATGAATGGTCTGCCGGTTAAAGATAACCAGACGCTGGCCGATAATTTTAATGATCCACAAGTTGATCGTAGTGAATATCTCCGGGGATATGCAGACGGACAGAAGAAAGTGTGTGAAGAAGGTTTTCTCCACGCCTGGGGATTAGCGGGCAAATCTTTTCCTGCCAGCTGCGATACTGCTGAAAATGCAGCAAAACTGCACGAGTCATGGCAAAAAGGCATGGATGAAAGCATGCGCTCCAGCAGACTTAATTAAGCCTCTTTTTATTCACCGGAATATAACAAAGTGTAGGATTTAGCTTAGGTCGAGGCAGGGAAAATTCTGACATAATGACGGCTTTGGTAAACAATGGTATTCTGCCCACAACTCTTAAGGACATCTATTTCCGGAGCGAAGTGGCGGATTCTGGTGAGAAATTTATCCTTGATCTCTTTTTTCCGACTCACTCTGGTGCTAATGCTGTTCCTTATGGTGGGCGCAGCGGCGGCAGGCACGTTCACCGAAACCGATAAATCGGTACGTTCGATCGTTTCAGGTATTGTGAGCTACACCCGATGGCCGTCACTTTCCGGCCAGCCAAAACTCTGTGTTTATGCTTCTTCTCACTACACGCATGCACTCACCAGCAAGGACGGGCAAAGCGAATTACCTTATACCCCCGTTATTGTGCGTAACGATCAGGAAGCCCTGTCCGCGACGTGTGATGCTATTTATTTCGGGGCGGAATCCCCCGTAAAACAACGTGAATTAATAAGTCAGTATCAGGGCAGAGCATTGCTATTAATCTCAGAGCAAAATCCGGAATGTATTATTGGCAGCGCCTTTTGCCTGATAATTGATCGCAACCATGTCCGGTTTTCCGTCAATCTGGATGCGCTGACTCGCAGTGGCGTGAGAGTCAATCCGGATGTATTAATGCTCGCACGGAATAAGCAGCATGGATAAAGATTTCACTTCAGCGCCACGTCCGACGTTTAAAAGAACACTCAGACGAATCAGCATGATAAGCGTCATCATCACGATGACATTAATATGGCTGCTCCTCTGTTTTGCCTCCGTCGTGACATTAAAGCAATACGCACAAAAGAATCTCGAATTAACCGGCGCCACCATGAGCCACAGCCTTGAAGCCTCCCTGGTGTTCAACGATTCAGTGGCAGCCAATGAAACGCTTGCCGCCCTTGGCAAACAGGGCCAGTTTGCCGTGGCTGAAGTCCTCAACGTGCACAAAAAACGCTTTGCGTACTGGTCGTGGAACCCGGCGGATAACAACGACACTCTGGGCGCACTGGTCAGCCGCTGGCTTTTCCCCGAGCCGATTTCCCAGCCCGTATTCCATAACGGCTCAACGATTGGCGAAATACGCCTTACCGCGCGTGACAGCCTGATAAGCCACTTCATCTGGATGTCGTTTGCCGTTCTCACCGGCTGTATTCTGTTTGCGACGGTGGTCGCACTGACCATTACGCAATCCTTGCATCACGGCATGGTTACAGCGCTGCAAAACATTACTGACGTCGTTCATGACGTACGCACTAACCGTAACTTCTCCCGACGGGTGAAAGACGGGCGCATTGAAGAATTTCACCAGTTTGGCGAGGACTTCAACAGCCTTCTGGATGAAATGGAGGAGTGGCAGCTTAAACTGCAGGCGAAAAACGCCCAGCTATTACGCACCGCCATGCACGACCCGCTGACGGGTCTTGCCAACCGTGCGGCGTTTCGTAACAGCATCGCGGCATTAATGAATGACCCCTCAGCAAAAACAAACTCGGCCCTGCTCTTCCTCGACGGTGATAATTTTAAGTTTATTAATGACACCTGGGGACACGCGGCAGGAGACTGTGTGCTGATTGAAGTCGCCAGAAGAATGGTCGAGTTCGGTGATAAGCGCCATCAGTCATACCGCCTTGGCGGCGACGAGTTTGCCATGGTGCTGTACGGCGTCCATTCAGAGCCTGAGGTTCAACATCTTTGTGCTGCCTTATCGCAGCAGTTTATCCGCCCGTTCGAATTGCATAACGGGCAAAAAGCATCAATGTCACTCAGTATTGGCTTTGCTCTGGCGTGGGAAAATGGTTCTGTGGAAGCATTACTGGAGAAAGCCGACCGCAATATGTACCAGGTTAAAAACCAGCGTACAAAAACGATAAATTAGAAGGGAAACGATATGTTAAAGCGATACTTCGCGCCGTTGTTATTAGCCTCAGTCGTGCTGGCCGGTTGCCAGTCACCGCCGCAAGGCAAGTTCACTCCTGAGCAGATTGCGGCGATGAAGTCTTACGGTTTTAACGAACTGAACGGCGACTGGTCTCTTGGCCTGTCAGATACCATCCTGTTTGATAAAAATGACGCCCGGTTGCGTGCGGAAAGTGAAACGCAGATCAAGACCATGGCCTCTCGCCTCGCGGCAACCGGCCTGAACCACGCGCGTATGGACGGTCACACGGACAACTACGGCGAAGAGCGCTACAACGAAGCGCTGTCATTGAAACGTGCAAATGCGGTAGCCGACGCCTGGGCGAAGGGAGCCAATATCCCGCGCAGCAACCTCACCACGCAGGGGTTAGGCAAAAAATACCCTGTTGCGAGCAACAGTACTGCAAAAGGGCGCGCTGAAAACCGCCGGGTTGCGGTGGTTATCAGCACGCCATAAGGTTATTTAACCGATGATTCTGCGAGCGACACGCCTGTTGCCGCTCGCCAGCGCAGCCAGTCGACCAGCACAAACAGGGCCAGACTCACCCCCATCACCGGCATAGCCAGCCCCAGCAGGACACTCACTATCGCCGTGACGGCTCTTCCCCATCCCGATAGCGCCAGCCAGCTCTGACAGAGCGTCTGAACCGGGTTCACGACCGATTGCGCCGGACGACGCATCCACCACATCCGGTATCCCCAGACGATCAGCACGCACAGGGCAATACCGAAGGCGATCAGCAACAGCTGATTGGCCAGCCCAAACAAAATCCCCATGTGGAAATCCACACCCCAGCGGGTCAGTTTTGCCATTAACGGGAAATCTTCAAACCGGGTTCTGTCCAGAATGTGCAGGGAGTGCGGATCGACCGACACCGCGTCGACCTGAGTCGGCCAGCTGCGATCGATTTCCGTCACGGTCCAGGCCTGTTCAACCGTTTTCGCCGGGCGGATTTCGAGCTTGCTGGCATCTATACCCGCCGTACGGGCGGCATGCAGGACGTCATCAAAAAGCGTCGGATCCATCACCATCGCGGGCATCATCATCCCGCTATGATGCCCCCGGTGCTCAGCGTGCTCGTCCATGATGGCAGGCACACCGGAGAGCGTAGTATTGACCTGCGGCGTAAGCCAGTTCATCCGGGCACGCAGTGTATCCACGTTACCGCCCGCCCACTGAGACCACGTCAGGCCTGTCGCTGAGAACAATAACATTCCCCCCAGCAACACCCAGCCCAGTGCCACATGCACACGACGGCGGTTCTGGAAACGGTTGTTCATCCGACGTTTTGGTCGGGTGTAAAACCACAGGGCGATTCCACCCAGCGCGGCAACCCACATCCAGGAGGCGGCCAGCTCGCTATAGAGACGCCCGACATCGCCAAGCATCAACGAGGTGTGCAGATAATCGATGGTCTGGCGCAACGGCAGAATGCCACTCGTGCCGTACACCGTCATATCGCCCCTCACCTCAAGGCTCACGGGATCCACAAAGATAGCGCGGTTCTCCGACGGGCCAAGCGCAGGGTCAGCGAACATCACGCGGGTAGTATCACCGTCAACCAGCCCCGGACGAACGGCATGCAGGCGCAGATCTGAACCCACGGCGTTTTCCGCCACGGCAATCTGCTCGGCCAGAGGCCGTGCCTCTCCCACCGAATCCGTGTGCAACGCGTGCCGGTAGAGCGTGTTTTCCAGCTGCGGCGTCGCCACATACAGCGTACCGGTCAGCGCGGCGAAGAAGATAAACGGGCCAACAAACAGCCCGACATAGAAATGGAGTCGACGCAGCAGGTTTCCCCATGCCGCGCGCGGAGTGCAGGTAGTCATACTTTTCCTTTTTAAGGCAAAAAGTTATCGATTTTTTTTAAAGGGAAAAAGCAGACTGCCGCGGCGGCGCGCGGGTATCAGGAAAGAGCCAGGGGAAAAAGTGCCAGTGGCTGACCGGCGGTTGCGGCGGTGTAACGCGGCTCCTTTGCAGTACGACACTGAGCAGTACAATCAGCGCCAGCATCACGCCCGGCACATGCGCTAACAGTACACAGTAGCCACACGCTTCCGCATGGTCGACGGGCATCGAGTGCGGCATATCGCCATGGTGCTCATCCATCGACATCATGCTCATGTCATGATGCATTCCCGGCATGGCGCTCATGGGATCTTTTTGCAGCGAGATGGAGATAAGCGGCGCAACCACGATCAGCAGGATCGCAAACAGCGCGGTCAAAGCCGCTGCGCGTTTCCAGTTATGCCGATGCAGTACGTTATCCACTTTCCCTCCCGTTAAGAGGCCAGCATTGTAAATGATTTATGACGAAAGGGTTAATACGAGAGGTGCGATGGAATAAAAAAGGGCCAGCCTTTCGGCCAGCCCTTTTTAACAGGATGTCGCTTAAGCGAATCTTAGTTCAGACGCTCTTTAATACGAGCAGACTTACCAGTACGCTCACGCAGGTAGTACAGTTTAGCTTTACGTACAGCACCACGACGTTTAACAGCAATGCTGTCAACTACCGGAGAGTGAGTCTGGAAGACACGCTCAACGCCTTCGCCGTTGGAAATTTTACGAACAGTGAATGCAGAGTGCAGACCGCGGTTACGAATAGCGATAACCACGCCCTCGAATGCCTGCAGACGTTTTTTGGAACCTTCAACAACCCATACTTTCACTTCCACGGTGTCACCTGGACGGAAGGAAGGTACGTCCTGCTTCATCTGCTCTTGTTCAAGTTGCTTAATAATGTTGCTCATAATTTAATCTCTTATCCTGGGTAAACTGATATTCGGGAGCGTATTACGCATTCCCATCATGTTCATGCTGCTGTTGCGCGTGTTCTTTTTTGAACTCGGCCAGCAACTTTGCTTGCTCTTCAGTCAGAGCCAGGTTTTCCAGAAGTTCAGGTCTTCTAAGCCAGGTTCGGCCCAGCGACTGCTTCAAACGCCAGCGACGTATCTCAGCATGGTTTCCTGACAGTAACACCGCCGGTACTTCCATCCCTTCTAACACTTCAGGACGAGTATAGTGTGGACAGTCCAGCAACCCATCAGCAAAGGAATCTTCCGTTGCCGAAGCTTCATGGCCCAGTACACCCGGAATGAACCGGGCAACGGAGTCAATCAGCGTCATCGCTGGTAACTCACCACCGCTGAGTACGTAATCGCCGATAGACCATTCTTCGTCAATCTCGGTTTGAATTACGCGCTCATCTATCCCTTCGTAGCGACCACAGACCAGAATCAATTTTTGATTCGTCGCCAGTTCGCTGACGCCCGCTTGATCAAGCTTGCGTCCCTGAGGTGACAGATAAATCACCTTCGCGCCTTCACCTGCCGCGGCTTTTGCTGTGTGAATGGCGTCCCGTAAGGGTTGCACCATCATTAACATCCCCGGTCCGCCGCCGTAAGGACGATCGTCCACGGTACGGTGCCGGTCATGCGTAAAGTCACGAGGACTCCAGCTCTGGATGTTCAGCAGGCCATTCTTTACTGCCCGGCCAGTTACCCCGTAATCGGTAATCGCGCGGAACATTTCAGGAAACAGGCTAATTATGCCAATCCACATAGCGCCGTCTTTTACCGTTTATCCGGAGAATTTAAAAACCAGGATCCCAATCTACTTCAATCGTTTGAGTAGCGAGATCGACTTTCTTGATAACCTGTCCATCGAGGAACGGAACCAACCGCTCCTTGATGCCAAATGCATCTTTCAGGTTTGCCCTAATGACGAGAACGTCATTTGACCCGGTTTCCATCATGTCGATGACTTTCCCCAGGCTATAACCTTCAGTGGTGACCACCTGGCAACCCATAAGGTCTTTCCAGTAGTAGTCGCCCTCTTCCAGCTGCGGCAACTGCGACGAATCCACGATAATTTCACAATTAGTCAGTGCATTCGCGGCATCACGATCGTCAATGCCTTTCAGCTTGATGATGATGTCCTGATTGTGGTGACGCCAGCTTTCCAGCTCGACCTCTTCCCACTTACCGGCTTTCTGGATAAACCAGGGCTGGTAATTAAAAATGCTATCAGCGTCTTCAGTGGAGGAAAACACTCTGAGCCAACCACGAATACCGTAGCAAGAACCCATTTTGCCCAATACAATCGGTTCAACAGGTGCTTTATTGCTCATCATGACCACCGTGACAGATTAAGCTGCTTTGTTTGCTGCTTTGATCAGCGTAGCAACGCGATCGGAAACAGTAGCGCCCTGGCCAACCCAGTGAGCGATACGATCCAGATCCAGACGGGTTTCTTCTTCAGAACCAGAAGCGATCGGGTTGAAGAAACCAACGCGCTCAATGAAGCGACCGTTGCGTGCATTACGGCTGTCAGTAACAACAACCTGGTAGAACGGACGCTTTTTAGCGCCGTGACGTGCTAAACGAATAGTTACCATAACATCCTCTTGTGTGAATAAAACAACCGGGCCCCATCGAGGAACGGAGCCCGGGTGTCATATTAAAAGCCCGAAAATTTTACTGATTTCTGGGGAAAATGCAATCAGCAGTTAAAACTCTGCTGCAAAACACGGCCAGGGTGTGCTTTTCGGGCACACCCTGGCATCAAAATAGCCAGCAGCCAGGCGATTAACGGCCAGGGAATCCTGGCGGCATCATGCCCTTCATGCCACGCATCATCTTCGCCATGCCGCCTTTCTTCATTTTCTTCATCATGCGCTGCATGTCGTCGAACTGTTTCAGAAGGCGGTTTACGTCCTGCACCTGCATGCCGCAACCAGCTGCGATACGGCGTTTGCGGGACCCTTTGATGATGTCCGGGTTAGCACGTTCCTTGAGGGTCATCGAGTTGATGATCGCCTCCATACGCACCAGCACCTTGTCATCCATCTGCGCTTTTACGTTGTCAGGGATCTGGCCCATGCCCGGCAGTTTGCCCATCAGGCTTGCCATGCCGCCCATGTTTTTCATCTGACGCAGCTGCTCAAGGAAATCGGTCAGGTCAAAGCCGTCGCCTTTTTTCAGCTTGCTGGCCAGCTTCTCAGCCTGGGCGCGGTCAACCTTGCTCTCGATATCTTCGATAAGGGACAGCACGTCGCCCATGCCGAGGATACGGGAGGCGATACGGTCCGGGTGGAACGGCTCCAGCGCTTCGGTTTTCTCACCCACACCGAGGAATTTAATCGGCTTGCCAGTGATATGACGAATCGAAAGCGCCGCACCGCCGCGGGCGTCACCGTCCACTTTGGTCAGCACTACGCCGGTTAACGGCAGCGCTTCGTTAAACGCTTTCGCGGTGTTCGCCGCATCCTGACCGGTCATGGCGTCAACAACAAACAGGGTCTCTACCGGATTGATAGCGGCATGCACCTGTTTGATCTCATCCATCATCGCTTCGTCAACGTGCAGACGACCGGCGGTATCCACCAGCAGCACGTCGTAGAATTTCAGCTTCGCCTCTTTCAGCGCCGCGTTAACGATGTCGACAGGCTTCTGGGCAACGTCAGACGGGAAGAAATCCACGCTGACCTGCTGCGCCAGGGTTTCCAGCTGTTTAATCGCCGCCGGGCGATAGACGTCCGCAGAAACGACCAGCACTTTTTTCTTGTGCTTTTCTCGCAGGAATTTACCCAGCTTACCCACGCTGGTGGTTTTACCCGCACCCTGCAGGCCCGCCATCAGCACGACGGCCGGTGGCTGTGCCGCCAGGTTAAGCACCTGGTTCTCTTCGCCCATCGCCGAAACCAGTTCGTTACGGACGATTTTGACGAACTCCTGACCCGGGGTCAGGCTCTTGTTAACTTCATGACCAACCGCCTTCTCTTTAACGCGGTTGATAAAATCACGAACAACCGGCAACGCGACGTCTGCTTCCAGCAGCGCCATGCGCACTTCGCGCAGCGTTTCCTTGATGTTGTCTTCGGTAAGGCGTCCGCGGCCGCTGATGTTGCGCAGCGTGCGCGACAAACGATCGGTTAAATTATCAAACATTGTCTCTCGCCTGAGTAGAAACGTTGGGTCGCTGGCAGCGACACATACACAGAATTTTGCCGGAGTATAACATGAAGGCGGCTTTGTTGTTATGCAACGGTTGGAGCAGGCGTCACGTAACGTTATACTGCTTCTCTTTCTTATTAAGACAACTGTCGATGCCTATATGCCTGTTTTCGCACTGATCGCCCTTGTTGCCTACTCCGTCAGCCTCGCGCTGATCATTCCTGGACTGCTGCAAAAAAACAGCGGCTGGCGACGCATGGCTATTCTTTCGGCGGTGATCGCACTGATAAGCCATGCATTCGCGCTGGAATCGCGCATTATCCCCGGCGATGGCAGCGTACAGAACCTGAGCGTGCTCAACGTCGGCTCGCTGGTCAGCCTGATGATCTGCACGGTGATGACCATTGTCGCCTCTAAAAACCGTGGCTGGCTGCTACTGCCGATTGTGTATGCCTTCGCGCTGATCAACCTGGCCTTAGCCACGTTTATGCCCAATGAGTTTATTACGCATCTGGAAGCGACGCCGGGAATGCTGGTGCATATCGGCCTGTCACTCTTCGCTTATGCAACGCTCATTATCGCCGCGCTCTATGCCATGCAGCTCGCCTGGATTGACTACCAACTAAAAAACAAAAAGCTGGCCTTTAACCATGAGATGCCGCCGCTGATGGTGATTGAGCGTAAGATGTTCCACATCACGCAGGTCGGTGTCGTGCTGCTGACGTTAACGCTGTGCACGGGCCTGTTTTATATGAAGAACCTGTTCAGCGTGGAGAATATCGATAAAGCGGTCCTCTCCATCATCGCGTGGTTTGTCTATATTGTCCTGTTATGGGGCCATTATCATGAAGGCTGGCGCGGTCGTCGCGTGGTCTGGTTCAACGTCGCGGGCGCGGGCATTCTCACCCTTGCCTATTTTGGCAGCCGCTTCATACAGCAATTTGCTGGCTAAGTAACAAAGGAGTTCCCCCTGGAACACATCTCTACCACCACGCTGATCATTACGCTGATCGTCATGGTGGTCATCTCCGCCTATTTCTCCGGCTCGGAAACCGGCATGATGACCTTAAACCGCTACCGGTTACGTCATCGTGCTAAACAGGGTAACCGTGCCGCCCGTCGCGTCGAAAAACTGCTGCGTCAACCGGATCGTCTGATCAGTCTGGTGCTTATCGGTAACAACCTCGTCAACATTCTTGCCTCTGCACTCGGTACCATCGTCGGGATGCGCCTGTACGGCAACGCCGGCGTCGCCATTGCCACCGGTGTGCTGACATTTGTGGTGCTGGTGTTTGCAGAAGTGCTGCCTAAAACCATCGCCGCACTCTACCCGGAAAAAGTGGCCTACCCCAGCAGCTTCCTGCTGGCACCGCTGCTGATCCTGATGATGCCGCTGGTCTGGTTACTGAACATGGTGACGCGTATTCTGATGCGGATGATCGGTATCAAAGCAGACGTCACCATCAGCAGCGCGCTCAGCAAAGAAGAGCTGCGCACCATCGTGCATGAATCGCGCTCGCAGATCTCCCGGCGTAATCAGGACATGCTGCTGTCGGTACTGGATCTGGAAAAGGTCAGCGTTAACGACATCATGGTGCCGCGTAATGAGATCGTCGGCATTGATATCAATGACGACTGGAAAGCCATCGTCCGCCAGCTGACCCACTCCCCGCACGGGCGTATCGTGCTGTACCGCGACTCTCTGGACGATGCCATCAGCATGCTGCGCGTGCGCGAAGCTTATCGTCTGATGACCGAGAAAAAAGAGTTCACCAAAGAGGTGATGCTCCGCGCCGCTGACGAAATTTATTACGTGCCGGAAGGAACGCCGCTCAGCACCCAGCTGGTGAAGTTCCAGCGTAACAAGAAGAAGGTCGGCCTGGTGGTCAATGAGTACGGGGATATTCAGGGGCTGGTGACGGTTGAAGATATTCTGGAAGAGATTGTCGGGGACTTTACCACCTCAATGTCCCCTTCCCTTGCGGAAGAAGTCACCCCGCAAAACGACGGCTCGGTGCTGATCGACGGCAGCGCGAACATTCGCGAGCTCAATAAAGCCTTTAACTGGCATTTACCGGAAGATGAAGCACGCACCATAAACGGGATGATTCTGGAAGCACTGGAAGAGATCCCGGCGGCGGGCACGCGGGTGCGCATTGAGCAATACGATATTGATATCCTGGACGTGCAGGACAATATGATTAAGCAGGTGAAAGTCCTGCCGGTAAAACCGATTCGGGAAAGTATTGCTGAGTAGAGAGTAGGCCGGGTACGGCGCAAGCCGCCACCCGGCACTACAGATGGCAAATTACGCTTTCGCTTTCGCCACGGTAACCATTGCAGCACGAATGGTACGACCGTTCAGGGTATAACCTTTCTGCATCACGCCAAGCACTTTACCGGCTTCAACGTCTTCTGATTCCACCATCGCAATCGCCTGGTGCACGTTTGGATCCAGCGGAACGTTGGTATCGCCAACCACTTCCACGCCAAACTTACGTACCACATCCAGCATGGATTTCAGCGTCAGTTCGATACCTTCGATCATCGCGGTGTTGTCCGGGTTAGCTTTATCAGCCACTTCCAGTGCGCGATCCAGGCTATCAATCACCGGCAGCAGTTCGTTGATGAATTTCTCCAGCGCAAATTTATGCGCCTTCTCAACGTCCTGCTCGGTACGACGGCGCAGGTTTTCCATTTCCGCCTTGATGCGCAGAACACTGTCGCGTTCGCGATTCTGTGCTTCTACCAGCTGAGCTTCCAGATTCGCAATTCTTTCATCGCGCGGGTCCACCTGCTCAGCAGATGCGTCCGGCTCTACAGCCTCAACATCATCGTGCTGTTCCGTGATAATTTCTTCAGGGGCTTGCCCCTCAGGCGTTTTCTGTTCTTTACTACTCATGAATTTCTCCGCGTTTTTCTGCATTCATATCGCTAACTTCGCTTATTATGGGGATCAGTTTCCGGGATTCAAGGGAACAAGACAGATTGTCATCATTCATCAGGCACAAGGACCTCCAGAAAATGAATAATCATTTCAGGTGTATTGGGATCGTCGGGCATCCGCGTCACCCTACCGCATTGACGACACATGAAATGTTGTATCGCTGGCTGTGTAGCAAAGGCTATGAAGTGATGGTCGAGCAGCAGATTGCCCAGGAGCTGCAGCTGAAGAGCGTCAAAACCGGCACGCTGGCGGAAATTGGCCAGCAGGCGGATCTCGCCGTGGTGGTCGGTGGCGACGGCAATATGCTCGGCGCGGCCCGAACGCTCGCGCGTTATGACATCAAGGTCATCGGTATCAACCGCGGCAATCTCGGCTTTCTGACCGACCTCGATCCGGACAACGCCCAGCAGCAGCTGGCCGACGTGCTGGAAGGTCATTATATCAGCGAAAAACGCTTTTTGCTGGAAGCGCAGGTGTGTCAGCAGGACTGCCAGAAGCGCATCAGCACCGCGATTAACGAAGTAGTGCTCCATCCCGGCAAAGTGGCGCACATGATTGAGTTCGAAGTCTATATCGACGAAATCTTCGCCTTCTCGCAGCGTTCTGACGGGCTGATTATCTCCACGCCGACAGGGTCGACTGCCTACTCGCTCTCTGCGGGTGGCCCGATCCTCACCCCTTCACTGGATGCCATCACTCTGGTGCCGATGTTCCCGCACACGCTCTCCGCGCGTCCGCTGGTGATCAACAGCAGCAGCACCATTCGTCTGCGTTTCTCGCACCGCCGTAACGATCTGGAGATCAGCTGCGACAGCCAGATTGCGCTGCCTATTCAGGAAGGTGAAGATGTTCTCATTCGTCGGTGTGATTACCACCTGAATCTTATTCACCCGAAAGATTACAGCTATTTCAATACATTAAGCTCGAAGCTTGGCTGGTCAAAAAAATTGTTCTGATTTTGCATCCAGTACTTTACTGTATATAAAACCAGTTTATACTGTATGAAAACACAGTCATGGTTTTTCATACAGGAAAACAATTATGCTGGCACAACTGACCATCAGCAACTTTGCCATAGTTCGTGAGCTTGAGATCGATTTCCACAGCGGCATGACGGCGATCACCGGGGAAACCGGTGCGGGTAAATCCATTGCCATAGATGCCCTCGGCTTGTGCCTCGGCGGCCGTGCAGAAGGTGACATGGTGCGCAGGGGCGCAAACCGTGCCGATCTCTGCGCTCGCTTCTCCCTGAAAGATACCCCTGCCGCCCTGCGCTGGCTCGAAGAGAACCAGCTCGAAGACGGACGTGAGTGTTTACTTCGTCGCGTTATCAGCAGCGATGGTCGTTCCCGCGGCTTTATCAACGGCACTGCAGTCCCGCTTTCCCAGCTTCGCGAGCTCGGCCAGTTACTCATTCAGATCCACGGCCAGCACGCGCACCAGCAACTCATTAAACCGGAGCAGCAGAAAGCGCTGCTTGATGGCTATGCCGGTGAGTACGCACTTACTCAGCGCATGGCGGAGCACTATCGCCAGTGGCATCAAAGCTGTCGTGAGCTTGCCCAGCACCAGCAGCAAAGCCAGGAGCGTGCCGCCCGCGCTGAGCTTCTGGAATACCAGCTTAAAGAACTCAACGAATTTAGCCCGCAGGCGGGTGAATTTGAGCTTATCGACGAAGAGTACAAGCGCCTGGCTAATAGCGGTCACCTGCTCTCAACCAGCCAGAATGCCCTTAACATGCTGGCTGACGGTGAAGACGTGAACCTGCAGAGCCAGCTGTATAATGTTCGTCAGCTCATCACCGAGCTGGCCGGCATGGACAGCAAACTCTCTGGCGTACTGGATATGCTGGAAGAGGCCGCGATTCAGATTTCAGAAGCCAGTGACGAACTGCGCCACTACTCTGAACGTCTGGATCTCGACCCGAACCGTCTGTTTGAGCTGGAGCAACGCATCTCCCGTCAGATCTCGCTGGCGCGTAAGCACCACGTTACGCCAGAAGAGCTGCCTGGCTATTATCAGTCCCTGCTTGATGAACAACAGCAGCTTGACGATCAGGCTGACTCGCTGGAAACCCTGTCACTGGCGGTGAACCTGCACCATGAACAGGCGCTGACGACGGCGAAACAGTTGCATGAGATCCGTCAACATTACGCCCAGGAACTGAGCCAGCACATCACCGACAGCATGCACACGCTGGCGATGCCGCACGGCGTATTCACCATTGATGTCCGTTTCGAAGAGAACCATCTGACGGCGGAAGGTGCGGACCGTATCGAATTCCGCGTCACCACCAACCCGGGGCAGCCGTTGCAGCCCATCTCTAAAGTGGCTTCCGGCGGTGAACTGTCGCGTATCGCGCTGGCGATTCAGGTGATTACCGCACGTAAAATGGAAACCCCGGCGCTGATTTTCGATGAAGTGGATGTGGGGATCAGCGGCCCAACAGCGGCAGTCGTCGGCAAACTATTGCGCCAGTTGGGTGAATCAACGCAGGTCATGTGTGTTACCCACCTGCCGCAGGTGGCCGGGTGTGGTCATCATCACTTTATTGTCAGCAAAGAAACTGACGGTGAAATGACGGAAACGCACATGAAGCCACTGGATAAACGCGCACGTCTGCAGGAGCTGGCACGCCTGCTGGGCGGCAGTGAAGTCACGCGAAATACGCTCGCGAACGCGAAAGAACTGCTGGCGGCATAAACTTTTTCGGGATCTCAGGGTCATAGAGAACAACAAAAACGCCGCCAGACCGGTTTCAAAGTGGGGCAAGGTCTATTATCATCGGCATATAACATATGAGCCGCGTTCTGCTCGGGCCCGAAAAGGAATCAAATCACTATGCGTTGTAAAATGCTGACCGCTGCCGCAGCGGTTCTTCTGATGTTGACCGCAGGCTGTTCCACTCTGGAGAAAGTGGTTTACCGTCCTGATATCAACCAGGGGAACTACCTTACCCCTAACGATGTGTCCAAAATCCGTGTGGGGATGACACAACAGCAGGTCGCTTATGCACTTGGAACCCCAATGATGTCCGATCCGTTCGGCACAAACACCTGGTTCTATGTATTCCGTCAGCAGCCGGGCCATGAAGACGCGTCCCAGCAGACCCTGACGCTGACCTTCAGCAGCGCCGGTGTGTTGACCAACATCGACAACAAGCCTGCCCTGACCAAATAATCAGGTGTCAGAGATGCAAAAAGGTGCTCAATGAGCACCTTTTTTGTTTTCCTTCATCCCCCTCGCCCCTTTGAGAACAGGCTTAAGGTGAGGAGCGAACTACTTACCCGATTTCTCCGCACGCTGGCGACGCAGCTCTTTCGGGTCGGCAATCAGCGGGCGATAAATTTCGACCCTGTCCCCCTCATTCACCACATCAGCCAGTTTGACCGGACGGCTGTAAATGCCGACTTTATTTTTCGCCAGGTCGATGTCACGACGAAGCTCAAGGATGCCAGAAGCGCGAATAGCCGCCTCAACGGTCGCACCTTCTTCCAGCATCACACGCTGCAGATATTGCTTCTCCGGCAGCGCATACACCACCTCGACAGCTATCTTATGCGACACTGTAAACCTCTTTGGCGCGGGTCGTGAACGCCTGAACCATATTCGAGGCCAGCTCTTTAAAGATGCGGCCAAACGCCAGCTCAATCAGTTTATTGGTAAACTCAAAGTCCAGCTGGAACTCGATGCGACAGGCATCAGCGCTGAGGGGGGTAAACTTCCAGCCACCCATCAGGGTTTTAAACGGACCATCTACCAGATGCATCAAAATACTCTGATTGCTCGTCAGCGTATTGCGGGTGGTGAACGTCTTGCTGATCCCCGCTTTGGAGACATCGACCGCCGCCGTCATCTGCGTCGGGCCAGACTCCAGCACTCGGCTCCCGGTACATCCCGGAATAAACTCTGGATAAGACTGAACGTCGTTCACTAACTGATACATTTGTTCCGCGCTGTATGGAACAAGCGCAGTACGGCTAATCTGAGGCATAGCATTTCCCATGGTCACACAACCGACAAATAATAACATTTATCACCTGTTAAAAAAACGCTAAGCCTCATCTCGTGCTAATATAGCGCGTTAGACCTCACAGGACGCAATGAGGTGACTTTTTGAAATCAGATTACCGATGGCTTTACGATACTTATGACGAAGAAAAAAGCACATAAACCAGGCTCGGCGACCATTGCGCTCAACAAGCGTGCTCGCCACGAGTATTTTATTGAAGAAGAATTCGAAGCTGGCCTTGCATTGCAGGGCTGGGAAGTAAAATCGCTGCGCGCCGGGAAAGCCAATATCGGTGATAGCTACGTGATCCTGAAAGATGGCGAAGCCTTCCTGTTCGGTGCCAACTTCACGCCGCTGACCGTCGCCTCGTCACACTACGTGTGTGACCCAACGCGTACCCGTAAGCTGCTGTTGAACAAGCGTGAACTGGAGTCCCTTTATGGGCGCATTAACCGTGAAGGCTTCACCGTGGTTGCCCTGTCGCTGTACTGGAAAAATGCCTGGTGCAAAGTGAAAGTTGGCGTCGCGAAGGGTAAAAAACAGCACGACAAACGTACCGATCTGAAAGAGCGCGAATGGCAGCTCGACAAAGCACGTATTATGAAAAACGCAGGACGTTGATTCTGCGCACTTATTGTACTATTCAATAAGTTAGCGTTCCGGGCTGGTATCCAGGATGTAAAATCTGGTATACTCAGTTCAACACTATTGGGGCTGATTCTGGATTCGACGGGATTTGCGAAACCCAAGGTGCATGCCGAGGGGCGGTTTGCCTCGTAAAAAGCCGCAAAAAAATAGTCGCAAACGACGAAAACTACGCTTTAGCAGCTTAATAACCTGCTCTGAGCCCTCTCTCCCTAGCTTCCGCTCTTAAGACGGGGATTCAAGAGAGGTCAAACCCAAAAGAGATCGCGTGGAAGCCCTGCCTGGGGTTGAAGCGTTAAAACTAATCAGGCTAGTACGTTAGTGGCGTGTTTGTTCGCAGCTGGCGTGCGAATGTAAAGACAAACTAAGCATGTAGTACCGAGGATGTAGAAATTTCGGACGCGGGTTCAACTCCCGCCAGCTCCACCAAAATTCTCCATCGGTGATTACCAGAGTCATCCGATGAAGTCCTAAGAGCCCGCACGGCGCAAGCCCTGCGGGCTTTTTTGTGTCTGTAATTGTCCGAGACGAGTCGCCTGAATAAAGTAAAAATTGGTACACGTTTAGGTACACACTATACTGTGGTCCATTAATCGTGTACCAATTATGGAAGGATCCAGACATGGCGCGCATCCCCCCTCACTAACAACGAAATCTTCAAAGCGAAACCCCACGAGAAAAAGGCTTTACTCTGCACGATGGTGACGGCCTGTCTTACTCGTTAAAACCTCTGGTAAAAAACTTTGGCGTTTTTGCTACCAGCGACCAAACACTGCCAACCGTACAAATCTGAGCCTTGGCGCGTACCCTTCCCTTACGCTCACAGCAGCTCGCCAGATATGCGACTAACATATAGCCATACTTGGGTAAGGGATGGATCCACAACAAAAACAAGAGCAAGCGTCAGATTGAGCTGAATAGCATTTTCTCAACTGTGGCCGCCAACTGTTTCAAAATGAAGAGCAAAAGCGTTACAGATGACTACGCGAAAGATGTTTGGCGTTCTTAAGATAAGCACATGTTCCCTGCAATAGGCACAGTACCTGTTAAGGAGATTAAGGCTAGACCGATAGTTGAAGCAGTGGAGACAATCAAAGCGCGAGGTGCACTAGAGACGGTTCGCCGCCTAATACAACGTATTAATGAAATCATGATCTACACTGTCAACACTGCCTTGAGTGATGCAAACCCGTCATCAGCGGTCGGTATGGCATTTGAGAAACCTAAAAAATAGAACATGCCGACGCTTCGGCCAGAAGAATTACCGAAGCTGAGGCATTTTCTGCTATGTCTGATCTTTCTGTTACGACTCGCTGTCTTATTGTGTTGCAACTCCTGACCCTTGTAGGTCCCTCTGAGGCTTCCGCTGCTCGGTGGGCAGAGATCGACCTTGACGCAAAGCTCTGGACAATCCCGGCTGAGCGAACGAATGCAAGAATAAACATATAGTTTCTCTATCACCGCAGGCGTTAGGAATTCTTGAAGTGATGAAACCGGTAAGTGCGCGTCGTGAGCATATTTTCCCTAGTAGAAATGATCCAAAGCAATCAATGAATAGCCAAACAGCAAATGCCGCTTTAAAGCGAATTGGATATGGTGGTAAGTTAGTTGCTCTTGGACTTCGTTCTAGAGATAGCACAGTGATGAATGAAGCGGGTTTGAATCCCGATGTCATTGAATCAGCCTTAACACAGGCAGACAAGAATGAAACCAGAAGAGCATAGAATCGTTCTACTTACTTTGAACAACGAGTAGAACTGATGAGGTTGTGGGGGACTAAATCTCCACCTTCTAGTAATCAATCTAATGGAATAAAAATGAGTGCTTCTGTTCATAATCCCGATACATACATGTTTGATTTTCGACAACTAGTAACAAATGGAAGAAAAAAAATAGGTATTCTTATCGGAGCAGGAGCACCGGTAAGTATTAACATTGGAAAAGATGAAAAGTATGAACCTTTAATACCTAACATTGAAGGCTTAACAAAGCATGTAAAGGATTCTCTTACAAAAGAATTATTAGATATATTTGAAATCCTTGAGGGATCTAGTGGCAAAAATAACCTAGAAAAAATATTATCCGATGTAAGGACTCTTGCTGATATCATCGGGCAACATAGTGTTCATGGAGGCAATGCTGAAACATATAAAAAATTAGAGTTAGATATTTGTTCGAAAATTAAAGATGTAGTCAGCAAACCTCTCCCTGATAGCCAAAACCCTTATAGTGAATTGATATCTTGGATAAACGGAATTAATAGAAGTTATGGTGTTGAGATATTTACCACTAATTATGATTTACTTTGTGAAGATGCTTTAGAACGTTCTCAAACACCTTTCTTTGATGGATTCACTGGTTCCAGATTCTCCTTTTTTGATCCCGCTAGTATTTCAACAAATGACCTGCCACCGAGATGGGTAAGGCTGTGGAAATTACACGGTTCGATAGGTTGGACAATGCGGCCTAATGGGCAAGTTACTAGGGTTCCGGAATGTGAAGTTTCTAATATGGTGTACCCTTCGCATATAAAGTATTCTCAAACTCAAGCGGCTCCATTTTCAGCCCTGTTTGAAAGACTTAAAAACTTCATTATGGAACCAGACACTTTATTAATTACAACAGGATTTTCATTTGCAGATGCTCATATATCATCAAAAATAAGTGAGTGTCTTTCAGCAAACCCTACTAGCGCGGTTATAGCTTTCCAATATAAAAATATTGAAGAAGAATTTTATGCTATAGACTTAGCAAAGCGAACGCCAAATCTTAGTGTCTATTGTAGGGATGGCGCAGTAATCAATACAATAAGTGCCCCCTGGAAAACAGGTGAACTGCCTAGTAAAAACTGGAGTTATATTAGAAAAGAATATTTGAATGATAACCAAGAGTTTATATTAGGAGATTTTAAAGGACTTGCAAGATTCCTAGCAATTGCCGGAGGAGAAGTTTCTTCTTCACCAATATTTTTTGAAAGCAAGTCTGAGGATAAAAATGATGAATAAAATGGCTATGACATCCACGTCAATTGGCATCATAATCTCAATCTCTAGTTCATCAGTCACGATTAGACTTTCAAGAAAAGTAAATTCTGGGTTATTAGTACTTGAGGGAAGGACACATAAAGTCGGCCAGGTTGGGAGTTTTGTTAGAATTCCTCAAGGTTATAATGACTTATACGGCGTGGTTGGGTCCAGTAATGAAAATGCAATTATCGATAATGATGAAATGGTATCTTCCGATAGCAGAACTATTGTTGTCGAGTTAATAGGGGAAAGTTCGTGTGGTTTTTTTGATAGAGGCATTAGTCAGTATCCGTCGGTCGGCGATGATGTTCACATGGTTTTGGATTCAGATTTAAAGATAGTTTATGGGTCAAAAAGTGATAATTTGGTGACAGTTGGAAAATTAGCCAGTTCAGAAAGTATAGATGTTAATTTAGATATAGATAAACTTGTTACAAGACACTCAGCTGTAGTTGGCTCAACAGGTTCTGGAAAATCAACCAGTGTATCTGGTCTATTGCGCTCAATTTGCAAGTTAGAAGATATAGAAAATAACTCGGCAAGAATTCTACTTGTTGATATGCATGGAGAATATTCCTCAGCATTAAAAGATATATCAAAAGTATTTTCTGTCGACCCAATAGGTGAAGAATGTAAGTTAAACATTCCCTTTTGGGCGCTCCCAACAGAGAAACTCATTGATTTCTTGTGCGGCAATATAAATGAAGCAAGTAAAAACTCAATGATTGAATTCATCACTGAGAACAAAAAAGAATCAATTGAAGTCAATAATATAAAATACATTAAAGAAAGCAAGGTTACTTCTTTTACTCCACTGCCTTATAATCTAAAAAATTTATGGTTTAAATTTATCTTCGAAGATACTGTAACTTATCAGGAAAAAGATTTTATTCGTCCTGCTTATAAAGATAACATTCAAGGTGACGCATCCACTCTTGAACCACCAAAGTTTATCCCGCCAGGAACGGCAAGCAACCCTCCCTTTAAGAAAGGCAGTCATGTTCTAACTAAGCAATTAAATCTAATGAAAGCCAGATTGCTTGACAGTCAATATTCCTTTTTCCTTTCACCCGAAGGATATACTCCTGACGAAAATGGAAATATTACTAATGATCTAGATCATCTTCTAAGTGAGTGGTTAAACCATGATAAACCGATATCAATTTTAGATTTATCCGGGATGCCTTCGAGTCAATTAGACATGCTTTTAGGATCTATAATGAGTATTGTATTTGAAGCGTCTATTTGGGGACGTAATTTAGATGCTGGATTGAAGCATAACCCAGTCCTTTTCGTCCTAGAGGAAGCTCATAGATACCTTTCTAACAATGATAATGGTCTTACAAAAAATGTTGTGCAACGTGTCGCTAAAGAAGGAAGGAAGTTTGGAGTTGGCCTAATGATTATTAGCCAGAGGCCATCCGAAGTTGACGATACTATTTTGTCTCAATGTGGAACATTATTTGCTTTAAGGTTAACTAATGCAAGTGATCGGTCTAAAGTAAAAGCTGCAATGTCTGATGGCCTAAGTTCTCTTATTGACTCATTACCCATATTGAGGACAGGGGAAGCAATAATTATTGGAGAAGCAGCAAAACTGCCTTCACGATGTAAATTTAAGTTACCACCAAATGGGCTTTATCCTGACAGTCAAGACCCTGATGTCAGCAAATCATGGTCAAAACCTAGAGATCTCAAGAAGAATTACACCAAAGTTATCGAAGCATGGCGTTTAAACAAACCAATTAAAGAGGATTAATAAATGGAAAGAACAGCTGTTAATTCATCTAACTTAGCATCGGTTGGATATGACGGACCATCTCAAACACTGGAGATTGAATTTCGTCATGGTGGTGTTTATCAATACTATGATGTACCAGAACATGTTTACAAGGAATTAATAAATGCTGGTTCTATTGGTTCTTATTTTAGCCAAAATATAAGGAATGCTTACCCAACTCAAAAAATATAACCTATTGCTATTTTCGCGCAATGCTCTACCCGCCAAGTCTGCCCGCTTAAGAGGTCGCTAATGCATATGCATTAGCGACCTCAGGTCACGCCAGTACAGGAGATTCAGTGTCGGTAAAACGCACGCAAAACCATGCACCTTGTACATGCATGGTTTTTTTTACAGAGAATGGCGGGTTTTCGGGTATTTTTGGACAGATTACTTCACGGCCAGTTCTGTGCGACGTCAGATGTAACTAAGGTTCTGTGTGGGCGTGAATTTTTCAGGATTATCATCGAGTAAGCCGCATCAGACCTGACGCCGATGGCTGCTAAAATGTCTTTATCCTGTGCCGAATAATTATTTATTTCACCGACGGCCAGCCACTCTACCAGCGCCTAACGCAGATAGTCGAGTGAGTGCTTCATGGCGCAGCGCTGAACGGCGGAATGTTGCCCGGAATAATTCTTCCGCTCTAGGCAAGAGCGGCGGCCTGCTCCGCGCCGTGCGCCAGCATAAAATCATTCAGGCGGTTACGGATGCTGATGCGCTGCACCTCCTTATACGAGCGAATATAGCGACCGACAGCATGATCAATTTCCCACTTTTTCACGTTGTTAATTTCGCTCAGCGTTTGCTGACTCCGGCCCCCGTGGCCACTGCTGGCAAGCTGTTCGCGGTATGCCTTTTCGGCCTGCGTCAGTTCATCCCTGCCTTGCAGCCAAGCGGCGCAATTGCGGGATTGATGTGTGGGCCAGATGCACCTGTTTGTGTACTTATTGGTGGTTTTGTCAGCGGTGCTCTTGCAGTATGGGAGATGGGTAGTGTGTGGAATTGATTATGCAACAGGTTAATTCAATATCTCTGGTAAAGGGTCAGGAAGCGACAGATTTATCCCAGGCGCAGCCTAACGTAGTGATCAATGGCAATAGCACAGACATTATTGCACCAGGGCAAATACTGGTAGCAGCTGTTCAGGTTAATGATCATCGCTATATCTTTTTTTAACGGATGACATTATTTTCGAGGAGTCACTGACAATTGCTCTTATCGATGTTAAGGATGGCGTTAAAGAAATCGTCCGTTTGGGTAATGAGTATTCTACGGGAAGTTTTGAGGTATTATCCGTTACAGTAGATAGTAACAATTTCAGATTCATTGGTAATTTTCTCTGGACAGTCAATACCGTCGACTCCCCGTGCTTAAGGCTTCCTTTTAGTTCAGACCCCAAGGGGGTAAAACGAGAGGCTTGCCTAAAAATACATAATGATTTCAGCCACTCCCGCGCCAGAGAAAGTTCGTTGATGCGACTTTCTGCAAAGCGCAACGTCTGTACGTTAACATTGTAAAGGCACCGACAAGACCTCTTATTATGTAGCTCGTAAAGCTACATTCTCCTGGAGGTGCCAGTGTCTATTCACACGCTCAATTTATCCAGGCATAAGTCTGGAAAAACTCAGTAAATCAACATCCTTAACAGAATCTATAGTTCCGGAATTACACCACCCGCGTATACTGCATTCACGCCACCGAAAAACACCTCAACGCAAAAGGATTCGCACCCATGACAGCGTCCTCAAACCGCATCGCAAGCCAGGCTATCGTGGCTCTCACGTTATTGCTCAGCGGTTGCGTTTACCATGATTATCCCTCCCCTCGTATTGAGGGCACATTGAATAACGCAGGAAAACCGCTGCCCCGGGTAACCGTTTCGTTAGTGGAATTCGACCGACACATTGCCACGACACAAACGGATAATAACGGGTATTTTTCTTTCGTACCGCAGGGAGACTGGCATATTTTTATACCCATCGGACCGCAAGATCGCCTGAGTAGCTGGACACTGACAACAATCGACCCTCAGGGACAAAAACGCGATATTTACACCTCCCAACGCTTTGGCGGGCCTTTTTCAGGCTATTCCAGGAACGACAGCGTGAAACTGTTCTGCGAACTCTCCCCAACAAGCGGGGAGAGTCAAAATATATTTTGCGAAGCTCAGTGAGTTAATTAACTTTACTCATGGCCAAAAGCCACCAGTAATAGGGATATGCATGCCCCTGGTACACGGCATTGAACCTGAAAATAATTAATTCCTCTGCGTAACTAAATACGCTTCACGGTATAACGCCAAAATAACATTACAGTTTTTTCCTAAAGCCACGCCGCTTCGTCTGTGCCATGCTGAATCACGCTCATAACCGATAACGTTAAATGAGGATATTATGAAAAAAACAATTATCGCATTATCTGCCGTTCTGCTGGCTTCCCCAGTATTTGCTGCGACCACACATGCAACTGACGATACCGTCGCTGCGGCGAAGGCAAACGCCAACGACGCGAAGCAAAAACTGCACGAAGAGCAGAATAAAGGCGAAGAGCTGAAGCTGAAACAGAAGCATGCTGCAGAGGGTAAAACCGAAAACTTAGGCAGCAAGGTCAGCGAAGATTCCCAGAAAGCCTGGCATAAAACCAAAGAAGGTACCGAGAAAGGGTGGGATGCCACCAAAGAAGGTGCTGAGAAAGGCTGGAATAAAACCAAAGAAGGTGCCAGCGAGCTGGAAAAGAAAATCACTGAGTAATCCCTTCGAAAGGCCGCAGACGCGGCCTTTTTTATTCCCTCCTGCCCTGCTCCCTGCAGACTAAACTTGACTCAGGGGGACTCCATCATGAACAGCGAACACACCGCACCTGAAACCCAGGGCGTTACCGTTGAATTACTCTCCGTCGTCGATCTGGGTCCGGAAATAGCGGGCATGGCCGGGCGCCAGCTTCGCATGCGCAAAGTCACTCTCGCTCCCGGCGCGGTCTTTGGTCCGGTGCATAATCATATCGACAGACCGGGCACCGTGTTTATCCTTGAAGGTACCATCACCGATCATCGTAACGGTATTGCGACTGATTACGGTCCCGGTGTCGGCTGGCCGGAAGATCACAACACGGTTCACTGGCTGGAAAACCGGGGTCCGGTAACCGCCGTCGAGATCTCGGTGGATATTATTAAGACGTCCTGACGCCTAAAAGCCGAATAGATCCCCGGGGTTGCGCGTTAACGCCTTGCCACCCCTAAAGAGATCCTGAGATGCTGCGACGCCTGGTTATTCTGTTCGTGTTGCTCTGTCCGCTGGCGCAGGCCGCCCCGCAGAGCTATACCATTGATACTGAAAACACCGCCATACGGTTATCCTGGCACGCCTTCGGGGGGATCCTCTCCTGGGCCAGATTCAGTGGCGTCACGGGTTCCGTAACGCTTAACCCGGATAAGGATATCGATGACCATATCCATGTCACCCTTCCCGTGGCCACCCTGGTTGCCTCAAACAGCCTGCTCACCTGGCAAATGAAAAGCGACATGTTTTTTGAATCTGAACGTTATCCTGTTATCGAATTTATCAGCTCACGCGTGGTCGCTCAGGGTTCAGGAACGTTCAGGGTGTTCGGAACATTGACCGTACGCGACATTGCCCGCCCGGTCATTCTGGACGCCGTCGTGAAAGATTCGCACGCGCCGGTCCTCACGCTGGATGCGACGACGACCATTTCGCGCGCGGCCTACGGCATGGATAAATTTGCGCTGGTCGTTGATGACAGGATTGCCATCACCATTGCGATTCAGGCTAACGGCATCCCGTCATCCTGAAATCAGGCTTTGCAGTTGCTCTGCACTGCCCCCCAACTGTGGGAGCGGGTTGCGGCCGATCAGCACAAACTGATATCCCGCTTTCTGCCACCACACCAGGTTCATGTCGTGCCGCTGTTCCTGTTGAGCGGCTGTCGTTGTCTGCTCTGTCGGGGAGATGCACAGCGCCATCGGGCCGTAGTCGGCATTTATCCAGGCTATTTGCGCGATAGAGGTGGTTTCATAGCGCAGCATGCGGACCATTTTAAGCTCTGCTCCATGGAGGATAAGCTGTGACGCCTGAAGTTGCAGGCCGATATCCTGCGCTGCCCGTTCCAGCCCACGCTGCAGAACATGCGGCGCGCTGTCCATATCCAGCAATGTCTCGACGCTGTAAAGCGACATGTATTGCGCTTCGAGGTCACGAATATGGGCGTTTTCATCAGAAGGTGCGAAAGCGGGTCGCAACCCATATCCCACGCCGGAACCGACCACCAGGAAACTGACCGACGCGGCAATGAGTGCGCGCCGGCTTACGCCAACCGGGGTAGCGGGCTTCGGATCGGGCAGTTCCGCCAGCCGGGCCTGCATCTTCTCCAGAGGAGCATCATCCAGCATAGCGGCAAACGCGCCGGGGTAATCCGCATTGCTTTTCATTAACTCGGCGGTCCGCCCGGAGAGGCGCTCGTCACGTCTCAACTCTTCTTCAAATTTTTGCGCGTCGGCATGACACATCTCGCCATCTATCCATGCCACGATAGCCTCATCGTTATAGGGCGCTGTAAAACGGTGCGCGTTCAAGAGCGTTTCTCCTTAACCGGGGGCAAGGCATCGGCAGACGCTGCCAGCGTTGCCCGTGCCGTCGCCAGTCGGCTCATTACGGTACCGATCGGCACCGCCAGGGTGTTCGCGGCTTCCTGATAGGTAAAACCTTCGACATACACCAAAAAAACCGTGTTGCGCTGGGCTTCCGGAAGCATGTTGACACGCTGCATCACCTTCAGGTAATGCAGGTGCGTCTCATCCTGTTCACGGGTATCCGGTGCCAGAAGCTCGTCGCTGGCGACAAACCCCTGCCCCTGACGAACATGGCGTGCCCGAAGCTCAGAGATCCAGATGGAGTGCAATATCGCAAACAGCCACCTGTCGATACGCGTACCGGGCATGTACTGACTGCTTTTTTCAAGCGCGCGGACGCAGGTGGACTGAACCAGCTCTTCGGCGACATCCCTGTTTCGCGACAACACCAGCCCATAACGCCAGAGACGTGAGAGGTGTGCGGCTAACTGTTGGCGAACCTCACGGGTAGCGATGTGTTTTCCCTCCACGAGAAAATCAGGATTCCGGATGTCCGTTAATGGCAGCCTGCAGGTCACGGTACTCTTCACAGGACTGGCCGCAAATACCGGCAATCACTTTCAGTTGCTCTTTGGCCAGATCCGGCCGTCCCTTGACCATCCACGCCTCGCCCAGGTATTCACGGGCTTTGGCATAATCCGGGGCGATAGCCAGCGCACGCTGGTAGTAACCGATACCTTCATCCGTACGACCCAGTTTGCGGGTGGCATACCCGCGATAGTTCCATGCTTCAGCCGTGTTGTTATTTTTTAGCGAATCAAGAAGGTTCAGCGCCGCCTGGTACTCGCCTTTTTTAGCAAGGTGATAGGCATAGTTGGTTTTGTCCTGATCGCTAAGGCTGCTGCTCTTATCGGGCACACATTTCTGAGTTGCACTGTCATACACCTGTCCGGACGGACAGTCGGGTGTTTTACTCTCGGTACTATTATCGCCCATCGCCAGCGCGAGAGGAGACAACAGGGAAAAAATCAGCGCCGGGATCAAACGCACAGAGGTCGTGTTCATAAAAGGCTCCAGGGTGAAATGGGAATGACGTCAGTAAACGCGTGAGCGATGCATTTTATTCATTCCCGGGCCCCTCTTTTTTTCTCAGAATCATGTTGACGTCGTATCCCCATTAAATGTTGACCGGGATATTTTATCTTTACTCCCTGTTAGTTATTATTTTTCTCTCAGTAGCAGAATCCCGGCACCGCACAAGAATATATTTTTAATTAATTACTAACATAATATATGTTATATCAAAAACGTTACCCTAACTTAAACGCACATTAAGCCGGCATAAACAATAGCGTTTAACGCCATCCTAAAAAAAGTCCCCTGCTAAATATTTATTCATGGCAAATGATAAAACACCGCATTTTACAAACAAATAAAAAAACAATAAATACAACATGTTATATTTTTAAAATTATAATAGCCAGCTATGAATTAATGCCCCCTTCAACGCTTCATACAGTGTTTACAGATGCTTAATTTGCACATTCAGACTTTTCTGGCTATATCATTTTTATATCGTCAAAACCAATACCTCTATTAATTACAGGGTTTTATACAACACAAAAATACAAATAAACGACATTCTCTCTCATGAGTAATTAGATTCGCTCTGATGTTGCCACTCTGGATTATGGCGGGCATCGTTCGCTCTAAAAAAATAACGGTGAGTGCTGCGTGAATAACAGCAACTCCGCCGGGGGCGTGCTTTACCTTCCGCAGAGATGGCGCATCTTGCACGCCGTTCACGACAACTCTGCTGGAGTAATACCTAAATGAGCCAAATCTCTGTTATATCGAAACTCACTGGCGTGGAAACTACCACGGAAGGCACACAGGTTACGCTGAGCCATTCCTCTATCGTTGAGCTTCATGTAGAGCGAGCCGATGTCTCCCACTTCGCCCGCAGTGGTAACGATCTGGTGGTCACGCTGCACTCTGGCGAGGTCATTACCCTGAAGAATTTCTACGTCACCGACGCGGAGGGGGTGAGTCAGCTGGTCCTGGAAGAGAGTGACGGTGCGCTGTGGTGGATTGAAGATCCTACCGGGGCTGCTACCTACGAATCTATCGCCTCCACGGACGTATTACTGGCGGCCTCAGGCGGTGATACCGGTGGCGCAGCCATCTGGCCATGGGTACTCGGTGGTCTTGCTGTCGCAGGCGGGATTGCTGTCGCGGCAAGCAGCGGCGGCGGCGGGGGTGGCGACGATGATGATGACAATACGAACCCCGGCACGCCGGGCAATCCTTCCGATCCGGATACCACACCGCCAAATGCGCCTTCCAACCTTCAATTCTCCTCAGATGGTAAAACTGTCACAGGTACTGCCGAACCCGGCAGTACGATTACGCTGAAAGACGCGGACGGCAATCTGGTCGGCACGGGTAAAACCGGTAGCGACGGCAAATTCACCATTGTTCTGGGCACGCCGCTGACGAATGGCGAGCAACTTACCGCCACAGCAACCGACTCATCAGGCAATACCAGCCAGGCCGGGCATGTTACAGCACCGGATACCACCGCACCCGATGCGCCCGATATCGTAATTGTGAATGACGACGTTGGCGGAGAAACCGGACCGCTGACTAACGGTCAGCGTACCGATGATGCCCGCCCCACCTTCAGCGGCATCGGCGAAGCAGGCAGTACCATCACCCTGTACGATAATGGTCAGCCGATTGGCACGGCCAAGGTTGATGCCAGCGGAAACTGGACCTTTACCCCGGGTACAAATCTCGCTAACGGAAGCCATTCCATTACCACCACCGCGACCGACGCGGCAGGTAACACCAGCCCAGCCTCCGGCGCCGTGACCTTTGTGGTGGATACCGTCGCCCCCACAGCGCCAGCCATCACGCTCGTGTCAGACGATACCAATCCGGTCACCGGCTCGGTCAGTAACGGTGGTAGCACCAACGATCAGCGACCACAGCTTACCGGCACCGCGGAAGCCGGATCTACGGTCACCATTTATGATGGCGGGATCGCGATTGGCACCGCTGTCGTTGCCAGCAACGGCACCTGGACGTTTACCCCTTCGATCAATCTCAGCGAAAGCACGCATCAGCTCACCGTCCGGGCAACCGACGCCGCCGGTAACACCGGGCCGGCTTCCCCGGTGTTCACCGTTACCGTCGATCTCACCGCACCAACTGCGCCAACCGCCATCGTGCTGAACGATGAAACGGGTGCCATCAAAGGCGCAATTACCTCTGGCCTGTTCACTGATGCCGCTAAACCTGTTCTTGCAGGGAGAGGAGAGCCCGGTGGGACAATTACGATTTTTGATAACGGCGTGCCCATTGCGACCGTTAAAGTTCAGCCCAACGGCACCTGGAGCATCACACCGGACAAACCGCTTTCGGAGGGGGCTCACTCAATAACGGTGCAGGTCACCGACGCTGCCGGGAACCAGAGTGGGTTGTCGCAGCCAATCAACTTCATTGTCGATACCACGCCGCCGGAAACGCCCGACATCACGCTTAATCCGGCAGGCACGCAGATTACCGGCACTGCCGAGCCAAACAGCAGCATTGTCATCACCAGCAGCGACGGCACCATAATTGGGCGGACGACAACGGACGGCAACGGCAACTTCGTTGCCACGTTAACGCCGGCGCAAACTAACGGCCAGCAGATCTCCGTGGTGGCGTCTGATGCTGCTGGTAACCAGAGCACACCTGCGACCGTCACGGCTACGGACACAACCCCTCCTGTCGCCCCCGGAAACCTTCAGGTGGCAGATAACGGCCAGAGCGTCAGCGGCACGGCGGAGCCAGGCAGCACCGTCACCATTAAAGATCCTAACGGCGCGGTCATCGGTGAAACCACCGCCAACAGCGATGGCACCTTTACGGCGGTTATTAGTCCTGCACAGACCAACGGTGAAGTGCTGACGGTCGTGGCAACCGACGGTAGCGGTAACGCCAGCCTGCCCGCTACAGCCGATGCACCAGATACCACGGCGCCACTGGCTCCGGATAACGTTGTTGTCTCAGATGACGGTACCAAAGTGACAGGTACCGCAGAGCCGGGCAGCACCGTGACCATCCGTGAAAATGGCGTCACGGTTGGCGAGGCGAAAGCCAATGACGACGGCAGCTTCACCGTCACGCTGACTCCACCAAAAGCCAACGGTGAAACCCTGACCGCAGATGCCACCGATCCCGCCGGCAATACCGGGCCAACAACCCCTGCCATTGCGCCGGATATTACCGCCGCGCAAACGCCGGTTATCGTTTCAGTGGACGACGATGCCTCTGCCACTACGGGCCCTGTCGCCCAGAACGGGCTCACTAATGACCGGACACCAACCATAAACGGAACGGGCGAACCTGGCACAACCATCACGCTCTCCAGCGGCGGCACGGTCATCGGCACGGTACTCGTTCCGGCATCTGGCGTATGGAGCATCACGCCATCCTCACCGCTTGCTGATGGCGGCCACGTGCTGACGGCAACGGCAGTTGACGCCGCCGGTAACCCAAGCGGGCCATCAAATGCCTGGAGTATCACTGTCGACGGTACTGCACCCGAAGTACCGGTAATTTCGCAAGTGGTGGACGATGTTCAGGGAAGCACAGGTGCGCTCACCGCAGGTGCCATTACGAACGATCCAACCCCGACACTCAACGGCACTGCCGAACCGGGCTCAACGGTCACCATTCGTCTGGACGGTGTTGATATCGGCACCGCGCTGGTCGGTAGCGGCGGCGCGTGGACATTT
The DNA here is from genome assembly GCF_003635055.1 of Enterobacter sp. WPR_3_1. Taxonomy (NCBI): domain Bacteria; kingdom Pseudomonadati; phylum Pseudomonadota; class Gammaproteobacteria; order Enterobacterales; family Enterobacteriaceae; genus Enterobacter; species Enterobacter sp. WPR_3_1. The sequence goes on from NZ_RBXU01000009.1 coordinate 41,179, forward strand.
ACGCCAGGCACACCGATTGGTAACGGTGAGCATACCCTGACCGCCGTCACCACCGACGCGGCAGGTAACATCAGCCTGCCGTCAGGCGGCTTCACCTTTACGGTCGATATCACCCCGCCACCGGCGGCGACCATCACAACCGTCACCGACGACGTCGGTGACGTTCAGGGCCCGCTCACCAGCGGCGACACCACGGATGACACGCAACCGTTGCTGCAGGGCAGCGCGCCAGCGGGTACGGTTATTACGCTTTATGATGGCAATACCCTGCTCGGTACCGCCACACTCGACGGTACCGGCGGCTGGAGCTTCACCCCTACCACCCCGCTCACCAACGGCTCGCACTCTCTGACGGTTCATGCGACCGATACCGCCGGGAATACGACCGTCTCCAGCCCGTTTGTGCTGGTGGTCGATACCGTGGCACCCGCCACGCCGGAGACGCCAGAAATCACCGTGAACCCTGACGGCGGCACAACAGAAACCCCGCTGAACCCGGGAGAGACCACCCGCGATACCACGCCGACGCTGAGCGGCACCGGCAATCCGGGCGATACCGTGACTATCTACAACGGCACCGACAAAATTGGTGACGCCGAGGTGGACAGCAACGGTAACTGGACATGGACACCGGATACCCCACTGGCCAACGGTACCTACGACATCACCCTGACCGTCACCAACAAGGACGGCGCGGGCAACGAAAGCGCCCCGTCCCAGCCGGTGACCATCACCATTGACACCGACCCGCCAGCTACGCCAGCAGCACCGGTGATTACGGACAGCGTCAGCCAGATAACCGGACCGGTTGCCGACGGGGAAACCACGAACGATCCGCGTCCGGTCCTGAGCGGCACCGGCACGGCGAACGATGTGGTTATTATTTATGACAGCATTAATGGTCAGCCTGCCACCGAAGTGGGTCGCGTCACCGTAGACAGCAACGGCAACTGGAGCTGGCGCCCTGACGCCAGCATTGATGAGGGAAGCCACGAATTTACCGCCACCGCCACCGACGAAGCCGGTAACGTTTCGGCGGCGTCACCGGGGATCACTATTACCGTTGATACCGTGGCACCTGATACGCCTGTCATTAGCGCCGTTGGCGGTAAGCCAGACGGTGGTGTTACCACGGATACTACCCCCGGTGTGGGCGGTACCGGCCCTGCGGGCGAAACGGTCATCGTTTATAACAATGGCGTTGAACTAGGACGCGTCGAAATCGGCAGCAATGGCGAGTGGTCTCTCGATCTTCCGACCCAGACTGATGGCCCACTCAACATCACCGTTGCGGCAGTCGATGCTGCGGGTAACGTCAGCGGCCTCAGCCCGGTCTTCACCGTCACCGTTGATACCACTGCGCCAGAAATCCCGCTGATTAATACGGTGTCTGACAGCCAGCTCACAAGCAATGTGCTTTATACCCGTGATGGCACGCCGACCCTCACGGGCACCGGCGAACCGGGTACCACCGTTATCGTCTCTGTGGACGGTACAGCATCCACGGTGCCGGTAACGGTACAGCCGGACGGCAACTGGAGCTGGACCGCCGACAGCACGCTGGCGGAAGGCCCGCATACCTTCACCGTCTCCGCGGTCGATCCGGCCGGCAATACGTCCGGTAGCTCTGCACCGCTTAGCGTTAACGTCGATACTCTGGATCCGGCTGCTCCCGCGGTTACTGGCATAGCCGCTCAAGGTACTCCATTGACCGGCACCGCCGAAGCGGGAGCTACCATCACTGTAACCGATAACAATGGTAATGTTCTCGGTACAGGCGTAGCCACCGGTGGCACCTTCTCCATCGCGCTCAGCCCAGCCCAAACGGATGGCGCTGTGCTGACGGTGACCGCGACCGATGCCGCGGGCAACCTCAGTCCTGAGGCATCCTACACCGTCACCGGTACGCTGCCGAATCTTCCGGATGTGCCCATCATTACGGCGATTAACGATGATGAAACGCCTGTCACCGGCGACGTGAAAGACAAAACCACCAACGACATCACCCCGACACTCGTGGGTACGGCCGAAGCGGGCAGCATTATCACCATCTACCAGGACGGTATCGCGGTTCCGCTGATCAACGTGATTGCTGATGCGGACGGTAACTGGAGCTATACCCCACTGATTGCGCTGGGTGAAGGGCTGCACACCTTTGAAGTAACCGCGACGGTCGGGCTCTCGACCAGCGGCCGCTCGCCGGTTGCAACCGTCACCGTTGACCTCACCGCACCGGACACGCCGACCATTGGCTCAGTGATTGATGATATCGGCCCTGGCACTGGTCAACTCACCAACGGGCAGACCACCAACGATAACCAGCCTACCCTTACCGGCTCCGGCACGGTGGGCGATACCATCTCCGTTTACAGCAACGGAACCCTGCTGGGCACCGCACTGGTCGGCAATACGGGGACCTGGGTCTTCACACCGCCTGCGCTGGCGGAGGGCAATAACGTTCTGACCATCCGCGAGACCGATCCCGCGGGCAATGAAAGTGGTCTGTCGACAGGCTTCACCATCGTCGTTGATACGGTTTCCACCACGCCAGCGATCACCAACGTAACGGATAATGTGGGCAATGCTGCCACCACGATTGTGAGCGGCGATCCGACTAATGACGCCACGCCAACTCTTTCGGGGACGGCGGAAGCGAACAGCGTGGTGAAAATTTTCGACGGCGGTACCCAGATTGCCGTGGTCACGGCTGACGGCACCGGTGCCTGGACGTTCACCCCTGACACCGCGCTCGGCGAAGGACCTCACGCCTTCACCGTTACCGCCACCGACCCACAGGGCAACGTCAGCCAGGTGTCTAACGGCTGGAACGTCGTGGTTGACCTGACGGCGCCAACGGTTCCAACGCTGGATACGGTTAACGACAATGCCCCTGGCGGCGTGACCGGCAACCTCACCAGCGGGCAAGTCACCAACGACACCACCCCGACGATCGGCGGCACCGGACAACCGGGTAGTACAATCCACATCATGAATAACGGTACGCAAATTGGCCTTGCGACCGTCGACGGAAGTGGTAACTGGACCTTTACCCCGAGCACGCCGCTGGGCGACGGCAACTATCTCCTTCGCGCCTACGCTACCGATGCGACAGGCAATGCGTCAGCAAACTCGTCGGTCTTTGCCTTTACCGTGGATGCAGCAGGCCCTGCTGCGCCACTGGTCAGCAGTGTGATTGACGACGTCGGCCCGGTCACCGGTACGCTCACTACCGGCAACAGCACCAACGACGCGCGTCCGACCTTCAACGGTACGGGCGAAGTGGGTGCCACTGTGCATATCATTGTGGATGGCAACGAGATTGGCACCGCGGTGGTTAATGCCCAGGGGAACTGGACCTACACGCCTGACACCGCCCTGAGTGACGGGCCTCATGCCATCACCTTCAATGCCACCGATGCGGCTGGCAACACCGGCAGCACGACGGCACCGTTTAACCTGACAGTGGATACGGCACCACCGGCGGCACCGGCCATCACGACCGCGGGAGACAACGCAGGCAGCGTACAGACGCCGCTGACTTCCGGGCAAAGTACCGACGACACCACGCCAACGTTGACGGGCACCGCGGCAGCCAACGCCACGGTGACCATCTATGAGAACGGACAGCCGGTCGGCACCGCGCTGGCGGATGGCACCGGAGCATGGAGCTTTACGCCGTCATCAGCGCTGAGCAATGGCAGCCATACCTGGACCGCGACCGCGACCGACGCGGCGGGGAACGTCAGCCCGGCTTCGCCTGGCTTTACGCTGGTTGTTGATACCAGCGCACCCAATGCGCCGGTTATCAGCCAGGCCGTTGACGATGCGGGCAGCATCACCGGCCCGCTCAGTTCAGGGCAGACGACCGACGACACCGTGCCGCGGCTTGTCGGGACCAGTGAGCCGTTTGCGACTGTGAATATCTACGAAGGCACAACGCTTGTCGGAACGGGCACCGCGGATGCCAGTGGCAACTGGAGTATCTTGCTCACGACCACCTTAGCCACGGGCGCGCACAGCTTCACCGCGCAGGCCACGGATGCAGCGGGTAATACCAGCGTTTCGTCAGCGGCCTTTAGCCTGACTATCGACACGACGCCGCCAGCCCTGCCGGTGCTGAGCAGCATTGTGGATGATGTGGGCAATGCGGCTACGCCGGTTGCCAATGGCGGATTGACTAACGACGCGCAGCCTACCCTCACGGGTACGGCGGAAGCGGGCGCCACGGTGAAAATTTTCGATAACGGCGTCCAGATTGGTAGCGCGGTCGCGACCGGCGGGGCATGGAGCTTTACCCCTTCTCCGGCGCTGAGCAACGGGTCACACAGCCTGACCTTTACCGCCACCGATGCCGCGGGCAATACCAGCGCCCCGACCACCGCCTATGTGATCAACGTGGATGCCGCCGCGCCAGCTGCGCCGGTCATCAGTGCGGTTGTCGATGATGTCGGCAGCATCACCGGACCGGTAACCGGCAATAACCCGACTAATGACGCGCGTCCAACGCTGAACGGGACCGCCGAAGCCAACGCGACGGTGCGCATCTATGACGGCACGACGCTTGTCGGCACGGTCACCGCCGATGCGAACGGCAACTGGACGCTACCGCAAACCACCACCACACTGACGGAAGGCACGCATAACTTCACCGCCACCGCCACCGATACCGCGGGCAACACCAGTACGCCATCGGCCACCACCACCATTACCGTGGATCTGACTGCACCGAACGTGCCGGCAAGCCTTGCCGTGATCACCAACGGTACGCACGTCACCGGGACCGCCGAAGCGGGTAGCACCGTTACCATCACCACCAGTACCGGAACAGTGCTCGGTACCGCGACGGCTGACGGCAGCGGAAACTTTAACGCGACAATCACGCCGGCCCAAACCAACGGTGAATCACTGCTGGTCTATGCCACCGATAAGGCGGGTAACGCAGGTGTCAGCACATCGGTGATTGCCCCTGCGACGCCGGTGCCGAACGCACCGCTTATCACCACCATCAACGATAACGTCGGCACCGTCACCGGTAACCTGACCAACGGTAAAACCACTGACGACACCACGCCAACCCTGAGTGGTACGGCCCTGCCAGGCACCACCGTCACGCTGTATAACAACGGCGTGTCGATGGGAACGGCAGTGGCAGATAGTTCAGGCAACTGGACCTTCACCACCCCGGCGTTAAGCGAAGGCTCTCACGCCTTTACCGCCACGGCGACGAACAGTTCGGGCACCAGCCCGGTCTCTTCCGCCACCAGCGTGATTGTCGATCTGACGGCGCCAACGGCCCCAACCGGAACCTTTAACGCTGACGGTAGCGTATTGACCGGTAACGCGGAGGCAGGCAGCACCGTCTCTATCCGTCTTGGCGATGGCAGCACGGTGACCACAATCGCGGGCAGCAACGGCACCTACAGCTATACCTTCCTCAATAAACAGACGGAAGGTCAGACGCTGCAGATCACCGCCACCGATGCCGCAGGTAATACGTCGCAGCCAGGCTCAGCCCTCGCACCGGTCGTCCCGCTCTCCGCCAGCAATAACGTCGAAGAGCTGGATATCAGCACCACGGCCACCGTCACTAACAGCCAGTACAGTGATTATGGCTTCCTGCTGGTGGGTGCCGTAGGCAACGTTCTCACGTTGTTGGGTAATGATACTGCCCAGGTGGACTTCACGGTGGGCAGCGGCGGCAATGCGGATATTGTGGTGAACGCCAATGCCACGGGTGCGGTGCTTTCCCTGCTCAATACCCTTGAGCTGGTGGTACAGCGCTGGGACAGCGTCAACGGTACCTGGACTACCGTCGTGGATACCGGACAACCCCAGTTTGCCGATCTGCTGACCCTCGGGGCTACCGGCGTATCGCTGAACCTGACCGGGCTGGCGAACGGCGACTACCGGGTGCTGAGCTATAACACTAACCTGCTGGCGACCGGCTCCTACACCAGCCTCGATGTGGCGGTGAAAGAGACCAGCGCCGGTACCGTGACGGGCGACACCAGCCTGAACGGTAACGTAATTCTCGACGCCGACCCGACCGCGGGCAGCGACAACGCCCCGGCAGGCACTACTGTCTCTGCTGTCACCAACGCACTGGGTGTCACCACCAGCGTGAACGCCGACGGCACGGTTGTTCAGGGCCAGTACGGTACGCTGACCATTAACCGCGATGGCAGCTACACCTACAACCTGACCGACACCAGCGCCTCGGTCGTGGGCCGGACAGAGAGCTTCACCTACACCATTACCCATAACGGCGTCAGCGCGTCGGCGAACCTGGTTCTGTCGCTGGGTGCCGGTACTACCGCTAACGGTATTGTGGCGGTAGATGACACGGCCTCGCTGACCTTTGACACCTCGGTCCATGAAATCAATAACGGCACCTCGTCGCAGGGCGGCTTTACCGTGGTGGGGATCAATCTCGGCAACACGCTGGGGCTGAACCTGCTGGACGATCTGAGCAATCCGATCATCTACAACGTGGAGGAAGGTACCACCCGCACCATGACCATTCAGGCTTCCGTGGGCGGTGTGGCGCTGGCGTCGGTATTCGACCTGTATGTCTACAAGTTCAATAACGCGACGCAGACCTTCGAGCAGATGCGCGTCGAACCGGGCTGGCTGCGTGCGCCGTTGCTGGGCGGTACCTCGTCTCAGCTGACGCTGAACCTGCCTGCCGGGGAGTACCTCTTCCTGCTGAATACGGCTGCAGGGATCACCGCCCTGACCGCCTACACGCTGAACGTGCTGGAAGATCATGTCTACAGCGTGTCGAGCGTGGGCGAGACCACCACCGGAGATGTGCTGGATAACGATGTCGCAACCGGCGCGGTGGTATCAGAAGTGAACGGCGTGGCGGTGAACAGCAGCGGCCTGACCGACATTCAGGGGGAATACGGCACGCTGAGCATCAATGCGTCCGGACAGTACACCTACACCCTGAAAACCGGTGTGGGTGCTGACGCGATCAGTACGCCGGATACGTTCGTCTATACCATCACCGGACCAAACGGGGCGAAGGATACGGCATCGCTCAACATCACCCCAACCGCGCGGGCGATGGATGCGGTCAACGATGTCAGTACCGCGATGGACGTCACCTCGGTACATCACACGACGACCTACTCGGATACCACCGTCGGGACGGCCAGCTGGACAACCGCCCTGCTGTCATCAACCCAGGGCAGCGGGAGCGGAACCTTCGTGGTGGATCCGAACACCGCACTGCATAACGTGTCGCTGCACTTTAACGTGGCATCGCTGCTGGCATTGGGCGGCCTGACGGTGAACTGGTCAATCAGTGACGGTTCGAATGTTGTTCGCAGCGGCTCCTTCAGCGGCGGTTCGCTGTTGGGTGGCAATATCGACATCGCGCTCTCCGGGCTGGACCTGAATGCCGGAACCTATACGCTGAGCTATACCGGTAGCGTACCGGGGCTCAGCGTGGGGAACATTACCATTACCCCAAGCGTGAACGGCACCACCTACTCGCTGACCCAGTTCGACTCTACCAGCGGCCACACCGTTGACGGCAACATCTTCGATGGCACCGACTCTGCCGGGGCGATGGATCAGTTGCATTCGGTGGATACCCGCCTCAGCGTGACCGGCTACAACGGCGTGACCACCACGCTGGATCCGTACACCGGCAGCGCAACGGTCAACGTCGTCGGCCATTACGGCACGCTGGCAATTGCTGCGGACGGCCACTACACCTACACCCTCAACACCGGGGTGTCGCTCTCAACCATCACCTCGAAGGAGACCTTCAACTACACCCTGACCGATGCCGACGGGAAAACAGACAGTGCCACGCTGACCATCAATATGGCACCGCAGTTCATCAGTTCGGAACATAACGACGTCATTACCGGCACCGCCTACGGCGACACCCTGATTTACCAGGTGCTGAACGCCACCGCAGGCAACGCGACCGCGGGCAACGTCAGCAGCACTGCTGGCGATCACTGGACCAACTTCTCGCTCACGCAGGGGGACAAAATCGATATCGGCGATCTGCTGGTGGGCTGGAACGGGAGCAGTTCAACGCTCGGTAATTATCTGCATGTTACTAATAGTAATGGCAATACCGTGATCTCCATCGACCGTGATGGTTCAGGGAGCACCTACACTAATACGACGCTCATGACGCTGGATAACGTCCAGACCACCTACGACGAGTTAGTGAACCAGCAACACATCGTTACCTGATAGCACCTGCACAAATGACCCGGGCGCACAGCGCCCGGGCATAAACAATAAAGCAGTACATTTTTATTAGGGATAAGACATGGGAATGAAGATGCCTTACTGGTGGCTCTCGTGCTGCCTGATATCTGTGCCCGCCCTCTCCGCGACGCCGGCGGCGATGATCAATACCGGACAACTCCGTGAAACGCAGGAACTCCCCTCTCTGAATGGCCGCGTGGCACCTGTCGTCGGCAAGGCTGCCCCCGGCACGCTGCAGCTTGGCGAAGCCGTCAACCGCGCCGTCACCTGGCACCCGGCCATCAGTGAAGCCGTGGGGAAACTCTACCAACAAAGCGAAGAGGTGGACGTCGCCAAATCGAAATACTATCCGCAAATTAATGCCGGCATGGATAACGGTTATACCCATGACGGCGACGATAATGGCTTTACCCCGTCGCTGGTACTCTCCCTCTCACAAATGCTGTACGACTTTGGCAAGGTGGCAAGCCAGGTGCGTGCAGAAAGTGCCGGCGTCGCCCAGCAGCAGGCCAACGTGCTGGTCAGCATCGACACCATCGCTCACGATACCGCCATCGCGATGGTGCAGGTACAAACCTGGCAGCAAATGGTCGACACCGCCAAAGAGCAGCTTGAGGCGCTCTCTTCGATTGGTACCCTCACCCGCCAGCGTAATGACGAAGGGGCCACCTCACTCTCTGACGTGGTGCAGACCGATGCACGTATCGAAGGCGCGCGCGCCCAGCTGATGCAGTACCAGGCCAGCCTCGACAGCGCCCGTGCCACGTTGATGAGCTTTCTTGGCTGGAACACCCTCAACACGATCAGCAACGATTTTCCACAAAAGCTGGCCCGCAGCTGCGACATTGCCGAGCCGGACGATCGTCTGGTCCCGGCAGTATTAGCCGCCTGGGCGCAGGCTAACGTCGCCCAGGCCAATCTCGACTACGCCGACGCCCAGATGACACCGACCGTCTCGCTGGAGCCGGAGGTGCGCCACTACCTGAACGAACGCTATGCGGGTAATGAAACGCGGGATCGCACCCAATACTCCGCATGGGTGAAAGTGCAGATGCCGCTCTATCAGGGTGGCGGCCTCACCGCCCGGCGTAACGCCGCAGGCCACGCGGTAGAAGCCGCACAGTCCACCATTCAGCGTACCCGCCTCGAGGTACGCCAGAAGCTGCTGGAGTCGCGCAGCCAGGTATTAAGCCTGCTGAGCACACTGCAGATTCAGGGCCGTCAGGAGGCGCTCAGCGCCCGCACCCGTGAACTCTATCAGCAGCAATATCTCGATCTGGGTTCGCGCCCGCTGCTCGATGTGCTTAACGCCGAGCAGGAGGTCTATCAGGCGCGTTTTACCCAGCAGCAGACCCTCGGACAGTTGCACCAGTTGCAGCTCAACTGCCTCTATAACACCGGGCAATTGCGTCACGCGTTCGATCTTGATAACCGCACCATCCAGACCGTGGAGATCCAGCCATGAAGCAACGCGATATCCCGCAAGGTGAGACCATGACGGATGAGGCCCTGGCGCAGTGGGCGCAGGCCTTTGGTTTTGTCGCCACGCGCTACCGCGTCGCCTGCTCCCCCGGTGCGCTGCTCGCGGGCGCGCCGTGGCTAAAAGGCAAACCGATGGTGCCTGCACTGACTCAACTGGCCCGCGAAGCAGGGCTGTCATTTCAGCTGCTGACGGCGGATCAGCAGGCGATCAACAGCTGGCGTCTGCCGATCGTGGCGGCAATGAACGACGGCAGGATCGGCGTGATCGAACATTTCGATGGCGACGATACGCTGGAGGTCAGCTTTTTCGACGATCAGACCTACACCAACCGGCTTTCGATGACCGCCATGCTGCCCGCCATCCGCCACGTCATTGCCCTGCGTCCACTGGCCGCGCTGAAAGACAGCCGCGTGGATGCCTATATTTCGAAATACCGTCCGGACTGGCTTTACCGGCTGGTAATGCGCGACTTACGCCCCTACAGCTGGGTGATGCTCGCCGCGCTGTTCATTAACGTCCTGTCCCTGTCGGGGATTGTCTTTTCCATGCAGGTGTATGACCGGGTGATCCCCGCGCAGTCCTACCCGACGCTGTATGTCCTGACCATCGGCGTGCTGATCGCCACCCTGTTTGGCTTTGTGCTGCGCGTGGCACGCGGGCACATTATGGATCTGCTGGGTAAACGCTCCGATCTGCGCGTATCGGATCGGGTCTTCGGTCACGCCCTGCGGCTGCGCAACAGCGCCATCCCTCGCTCGACCGGCAGCTTTATCTCCCAGCTACGCGAGCTGGAGCAGATCCGCGAGATGGTCACCTCCTCCACCATCTCCACAATTGTCGATCTGCCCTTCTTTTTCCTGTTCGTGGTGGTGCTGGCGATCATCGCTCCCCAACTGGCGTGGATCGCACCGGTCGCCGCGGTGATCATGGTCCTGCCCGGTCTGCTGCTGCAGAAAAAGCTGGCAGAGCTCGCGAAGCAGTCGGCGCACGAATCCACCCTGCGCAACGCCGTGCTGGTGGAGAGCGTGCAGGGGCTGGAGGACATAAAGCTGATGCAGGCGGAAAACCGCTTTTTGCAGCAGTGGAACAGCTACATCCAGATCACCGCTGAATCTGGCCTGCGCACCCGTGAACTGACCCAGAACCTGATCAGCTGGGGAATGACGATTCAGAGCCTGGTCTATGCCGGGGTGATCGTGGTCGGTGCGCCGATGGTGATCGACGGCACGCTGACGACCGGTTCGGTGGTCGCCGCCTCAATGTTGGCCTCGCGCATGATCGCTCCGATGGCCACCCTGTGCGGCGTGCTGGCGCGCTGGCAGCAGGTCAAAGCGGCGAAAGAGGGACTGGACAGCATCATGCAGCTCCCCACAGAAAACCAGCGTGAGGAGACGCCGATCCGCCAGGACGTACTGCGCGGTCACTATCTTTTCGAGCAGGCGCAGTTCCGCTATCACCCGGAAGATCCGCGCATGGCCCTGCGCATTAACCGTCTGGAGATTAAGCCAGGTGAAAAAGTGGCGATCCTCGGGCGTAACGGCGCCGGAAAATCGACCCTGCTGCAGGCGATGGCGGGCGGAATGGATCTCGCCGGCGGTGAATTGCGGCTCGATAACTTCAGCCTGCCGCACCTCGATGTCGCCGATGTCAGGCGTAACGTCGGCTTTATGACCCAGAACGCCCGGCTCTTTTACGGCACCCTGCGCGAAAACATCACCCTCGGCATGCCGCGCGCCACCGATGAGGAGATTTTCGAGGTGCTGGAGTTAACCGGCGCTGCGGGCTTTGTGCAGAAACTGCCGAAGGGTCTGGACTACCCGATTATGGAGAACGGCGTGGGGTTATCCGGCGGCCAGCGGCAATCCATTCTGCTGGCGCGCATGCTGCTTCGCGACCCCAATATTGTGCTGATGGATGAACCGACTGCGTCGCTCGATGAGCACACTGAGCGGGAATTTATCCAGCGTCTGAGCGCCTGGCTTGGCAACCGCACCCTGATTGTCGCCACGCATCGCGTGCCGGTGCTGGAACTGGTGGAGCGGGTCGTGGTGCTCAAAGAGGGAATGCTGGTGATGGACGCGCCGAAAGCGCAGGCGCTGAACAACAGCCGCATGCAGCAACAGCAGCAGACAGCAACCGGACGGGAGTGGAAAAATGAAAATCAGTCAGCGTGACGTCGCCGCAATGGACGACCTGGACAATGCGCTCGACTCCGAAAGCAGCTACACCGGTGCGCGGCGGATTGTTATCTTCTCTTTACTGATGTTCGTGGTACTTGGCGTCTGGGCGTGGTTTGGCGTGCTGGATGAAGTCTCAACCGGCACGGGCAAAGTGATCCCCAGTTCGCGCGAGCAGGTTTTACAGTCGCTCGACGGGGGGATCCTTACCGAGCTGAACGTCCATGAGGGTGACCAGGTGCAGGCCGGACAAGTGCTGGCGCGGCTCGATCCCACGCGTTCAGAATCTAACGTTGGTGAAAGCGCGGCGCGCTACCGTGCCTCGCTGGCCTCCAGCGTGCGACTGTACGCCGAGGTAAACGATCTGCCGCTGAAATTTCCCCCTTCGCTGGCGAAGTGGACCGATCTGACCGCCGCCGAAACCCGGCTCTATAACTCACGCCGTGCGCAGCTGGAAGATACCCAGCGGGAGCTGCGTGCGGCATTGGATCTTGCGAATAAGGAGCTGGCGATCACTCAGCGTCTGGTGAAAACCGGCGCCGCCAGCCACGTGGAGGTACTGCGCCTGCAGCGGCAGAAAAGCGATCTGGAGCTGAAACTCACCGACGTGCGATCCCAGTATTATGTGCAGGCCCGCGAGGCGTTATCCAAGGCCAACGCTGAAGTGGATATGGTCTCGGCGATCCTCAAAGGCCGCGAGGATTCAGTGACCCGCTTAACGGTGAAATCTCCGGTGCGCGGGATCGTGAAAAACATCAAAGTCACCACCATCGGTGGCGTCATCCCGCCTAACGGGGAGCTGATGGAGATTGTACCGGTGGACGATCACCTGCTGATCGAAACCCGCCTCTCCCCGCGCGATATCGCCTTTATCCATCCGAATCAGGAAGCGCTGGTAAAAATCACCGCCTACGATTACGCCATTTATGGCGGGCTGCACGGCGTGGTTGAAACCATTTCGCCGGACACTATTCAGGACGAAGCCAAGCCGGAGGTGTTCTATTACCGGGTATTTATCCGCACCAGCCAGGATTACCTGGTGAATAAAGCAGGCAGGCACTTCTCAATCGTGCCGGGGATGATTGCGACGGTGGACATTAAAACCGGTGAGAAAACGGTGCTGGATTACATGATCAAGCCGTTCAACCGGGCGAAAGAGGCGCTGCGAGAGCGCTAATCACTGGCGGTTTGTTTGTCCGGCCCTCTGCCCGTGGAAGAGGGCCGGAGTCATGGCATCCATAACCCGCAACAATACCGCTTAAGCCAGCGGCGAAAGTCTGACCTCGTTTACCTTTTCCCTTTCCGCCTTCTGTTAAAATAGCCCAAACTCATTTTTCAGGAAGAAACCATGCGTCAACGAACTATTGTCTGCCCCATCATTCAGAACGACGGGGCGTATCTGCTGTGCAAAATGGCCGATGACCGCGGCGTATTTCCCGGCCAGTGGGCATTATCGGGCGGCGGGATGGAGCCGGGAGAAACCATGGAGCAGGCGCTGCGCCGTGAAATTCGCGAAGAGCTGGGCGACGCGCTGGAGATCACGGAGGTCAAACCCTGGGCGTTTCGCGACGACATTCGGGTGAAAACCTATGCCGATGGCACCACGGAAGAGATTTATATGATTTACCTGATTTTCGACTGCATCAGCGCAAATCGGCAGGTAACGTTTAACGACGAGTTTCAGGAGGTTGCCTGGGTCCGCCCTGAAGCACTTAAAGCACTGGATCTGAACGAAGCCACGCGCATTACCTTCGCACAGAAGGGGCTTCTTTAAGCGCCCACTGCCCGGGCGTTTTGCCGGTAAAGGCCCTGAAAACCTCAATAAACGCGCTGATACTGTTGTAGCCGCACGACAGCGCGATCCAGCCAACCGGTTTACCTGCTGCCAGCCACTCCATTGCCCGCATTACGCGGGCAAGTTGCCGCCAGTTAACAACGTTCATTCCCGTTTCCGCGCTAAACCGACGGTGGAATGTCCGCACGCTCATTCCCGCAAGGGAGGCATAGTGCTCAACCGTCTGGTTGTCGTCCACACGTAGCATCAGATGGCTGGCTACCTTCTTTAATCGGGGATCGGCTGGCATGGGCAGCAGATAGCGCACCTGACGGCCCCGCGCCAGTTCATCCAGCAGCAGGGTGAGCTTTCGCGTATCGTACCCGCTTCCTTCAGCGTTTAAGCGTGAAAACAACGCGCTGGTGAGCTCGTCGGGTTCGAAAAGCGTCGTTTCACCGGGCAGCGCTTCACACCATGCGGGATCCAGATAGATCGCATGACCGTCAATCGCACTTCCGGAAAAGGCAGCATGCTCCTGACCAGGCGGGATCCAGCCGATATGTTGCGCCGGTACAACCGAACGCCCAGACGCTGTTTCGACAACCAGCAGGCCCGTCGTAACCCGCCAGAGCTGACCGGCCTGATGGCTGTGCCACGGCGTATGGTATCCACCTGGATGCAAAAGTGTCTCGAAGCTGACCACGTTATTTGGCCGAAAATCGTTATTCATTGGCTTATTACAGAAACTACGTCTCTGTCTGTCAAGGATAATGGCGGCTCAACGCAACGAGGAGTCACCATGAACATCATCACCCGCCTGATTACCCAGTCTGACAATGCTATTTTGCGTGAGGAAATGTCCCGTTTGCTGACCGGCCTGTTTAAAGGTGAGATTGATCCGAAAGACGTTTTTTCGCCAGCGTATCAGCAGATCACGGACGGTCACTCTCTTGATTATTCTGGCTTTATTCAGCACCTGGAGCACGTGCGTTCGCAGATCCGCGATATCGCCTTCCGCGTGGAACAGATAGGGTGTCATGACACACTGCTGGCTGACCGGCATATCGTGACCGTCACGTATCCCGAAGGCCATCAGGCTGAAATAGAGGTTTATATGTTTGCCACGCTGTGCGCAGGAAAAATCTGCCGGATCCACGAAGTCACGCGAGTTGCTAACGGTGAAGCTTCTGCTCGCGCGCTGGCCCATGCAACGGGCTAACGTTACTCAGCCGGTTGCGGTGCGCTGCTGAGATATACCCCTACATAGCGCGTAAACTTCCCGATAAACACCCCGGCAAATACCCCGCCGGAGACTATCGCCAGCGCGCTCATGGCGGGCTGTTGCAACGCCTGGGGAGAGAGGGCGTTCATCACCCCCTGCACGTATTTCACCCCAAATGCCAGCATCATAAACGGCAGTGCCGTGTAGTCAGGCTGGCGATAAAGGGTGCGCGGCGCGTCGGTGCGGGTGATGACCGTCTGCTTAATCAGCACATACCCCAGCGCCGCGCCCGCCACAATCCCCGCAACCCAAAGGGCCACCGTCGCGAGAGTAAGATCGCGATAGACCACCAGATCGTAGATATCCCAGATAAGAAAGATGGCAGGAATGATGGCCAGCCTTTCCAGCGTAACGGTGGCAGGCTTACGGGCATTGAGGCCGCGTGAGATAAGAAAGATAAACAGAACCCACACCCAGACGGGGGTGTGCGTGAGGATACCGATCAGAAATTCAAACATGGGATTCACCATGAACGCTTGCGGCGCTGGCCGCACTGCACAAGTAATGCGCATAACAGCACAGGGGCCATTATGCGCAGGTCTGTTACAGCGATTTTTTCAGGCGACGAACCGCCTCTTTCAGCTCTTCATCGGTTGGCGTGACAAACGACATGCGCAGCGTCGTATGGTCTGGCTCATTGCAATAGAAGAACTCACCCGGCACAAAAACCACGCCGGTGCTTAACGTTTTTTCCAGCCAGCGCGTGGTGTTGATGCCATTGTTCATTTTGGCCCACAGGAACATTCCACCCTTCGGCTTATGGAACGACATGACATCACCCAGTTCCGCCTCCAGTTCATTTGCAAAGGTCTGGTATTTCTGGCGGTATGCTTCACGGATCATTTTAATCTGATCGGCCAGACGACCGGTTTTCAGGTACTCGTAGGTCATCAGCTGTGACAGCGTGCTGGTGTGCAGATCGGTGGTTTGCTTGAGATTAACCACCGCGCGTTTCAGCCACTCCGGTACCAGCACCCAGCCCACACGAGTGCCCGGGGCGAGGATTTTGGAGAAGGTCGAGGTATAGACGACGTTCTCTTCATTGCCGATATCTTTGGCATGGGCAATTAACGGGCGGAACACTTCATCGGTATAATTAATTTCACTGTACGGATCGTCTTCGATAATAACGAAGTCATAGCGCTTCGATAATTCCACCAGCTGTTTACGACGCACCTCAGAAAGCGTTACCCCACCCGGGTTACCAAATGTCGGAACAATATAAACCGCCTTGATGGTTTTATTCGCCACCAGTGCTTCAAGTTCATCCACTTTCATTCCGTCGCCATCGGTGCCCACGGATTCAAATTTGGCCTGTGCCAGACCAAATACCTGCAGTGCCGCGAGATACGTTGGACGTTCGACGACGACGGTATCGCCCGGGTTAATTAACGCCCGCGCCAGCACGTCGAGAGATTGTTGCGAACCGGACGTAATGACCACGTCATCGGCCTTGCAGGAGATCCCACGGCCTTCACAGATGAGCTTAATTTCTTCACGTAGCCCCGGGATGCCTTCGGTCAGACCGTACTGAAAAGCTTCACCAAAATGCTGTGATAATACGGCATCAGCGGCAATTTTCAGGCCTTCATGATCGAACAGTGCAGGGTTAGGAATACCGCCACCCAGCGAAATCACCCCGGCCATTTTGCTATGTTTTAATAATTCACGGATGGCAGATGATTGCAGGCCCTGTGCGCTGCTGGCGAGTTTATTCACAGACATTCTTTGCTTACCTTCTTTTTTTATAATGTGCCTAATCTTAGTAGCATAAGTCTGCGGCTTTGATAATTACTTTTCTTCAACGGCATGGCCGAAATATTCCGCGTCCTGCAGAATATGCGCGACAAATTGCGTGAGCTTGGGTAGCGGACGTAAATCCTGGCGCCACAGCAAATGTACCGGTCGTGGCGCAGGCGTGTAGTTCTCCAGCACCTGCACCAGCCTGCCGCTCGCCAGCTCTTCTGCCACCAGCACTTCGGGTTGCAGTAATAATCCCGCCCCCGCTCTCGCCGCCATCCGTAGCCCATAGCCATCGTTGCAGCGCAGAATGGCATCGCGCTTCCAGCGCATCTCACCTTCAACCCCCGGCAGCCGCCATTCGTTACGCGCGGTCCACACCGTGTGTGACAGGCAGAGATGATCCACCAGATCGGCAGGCGTTCGCGGCGTGCCGTAACGCGCCAGATACGCCGGGGCCGCGCAGATCACCATTCGGTACGGGCAGAGGTATTTCGCCACCAGATCGTCGTTATGAATATCACCGATGCGAATGGCCAGATCGACCCCTTCATCCACCAGATCCACCATCCGGTTGGTCAGATCCAGCTCCACGCGCACGTCCGGGTAGCGCTGCAAAAAGGTCGCGGTGAGGGGGGCTATCACACAACCGCCAAACGAGGTGGGCGCCGTGACCCGCAAAGTCCCGGCTGGGGCGGCACGCAGTCGCTCAACCGCGCTTTCGGCGATAGAGACCTGCTCCAGCACCCGCTTCGCCTCGTCGAAATAGACCCGCCCGGCGTCCGTCAGACTTTGACGCCGCGTGTTTCGCTCCAGCAGCCGGGTGCCGAGCTGAGACTCCAGCAACGCAATGTACTTCCCCACCATCACCGCCGACATCTCCAAGCGGCCTGCCGCGCCGGTAAAACTGCCGCTCTCAACGACAGCAATGAAGGTCTCCATGCTGCGAAGCTTATCCATATTCCAAACCCCTGGTTAGCAATCCTCTAACTTTAGCCCAGTTTATCTGAGTTTTGATTTATTAAAGAATGAAGGCTCACAACCTAAGGAGTCAGCTATGAAAATCGTGATTATTGGTGCCAGCGGTACGGTCGGTCGTGCGGTAACAGAAGAGCTGAGCCGTCGCCACGACGTGATCCGCGTGGGTCGCACGCAGGGCGACTACCAGGTGGATATCACCTCTCAGGCCAGCGTGCAGGCATTGTTTGAAAACATCGGTGCGGTGGATGCGATTGTCTCTGCCAGTGGCGGCCTGCACTTCGGCCCGCTCGCGACCATGAAAGACAGCGATTTCAACCAGGGCTTGCAGGATAAGCTGCTGGGACAGGTTCGTCTGGCGTTGACCGGCCAGCATTATCTCAACGAAGGCGGCTCCATCACCCTGATAAGCGGGATCGTGGCGCATGAGCCTATCGCTCAGGGGGTGAATGCCACCACGGTGAACGCCGCCCTGGAAGGGTTTGTCCGCGCCGCGGCCTGTGAACTCCCGCGCGGGATCCGCATCAACCTGATTAGCCCGACGGTGCTTACCGAATCAGCGGAAGCGTACGAAGGCTTCTTCCCGGGCTTTGAAAGTGTTCCCGCCGCAACGGTGGCGCAGGCCTATCGTCGCAGCGTGGAAGGAGTGCAGAATGGACGGGTGTATAAAGTGGGTTACTGAGCCTTAGCGGCAGAAATCAGGACCAGCATCGGACGTTCCGCCTCTTCGGCCAGCGCGGGCCAGGCATCAATTTGTGCCTGCGTTGGTCCCCATTCGTTCACTTCCGTTATTGTCAGCCCCGCCTTAATAAGCGCATTGAGCGTGGTACCGAGCGTACGGTGGTATTTGATCACCCCGTCTGCCAGCCAGTTGCTGACGCGCTCGCCCTCATCCTGATAGCGATTAACGCCCCAGAAACGCTCGCCGTTGTCGTCGGTCAGCCAGCCCTGACGTGTGGCGCAGGTATAAATCGGATGTTCCATTGAAAAGACGAAGCTGCCGCCGGGTTTAAGCGCCCGCCGGATTTTCTCAAACAGGGTCTCCAGCGCCGGCAGGTAGTGCAGCGCCAGTGAACTGTAGATCAAATCAACGCTGTGCTCAGGTAACGCCAGAGATGCCAGATCGCTGCGCTGATAGTGAATTTTCGCGTCATCCGTCAGTTCAGCCGCCCGGGCGAGCATCTTTTCGGAGAGATCAACGCCGGTCACTTCTGCCGCCCCCAGCGCGCGTGCAGCGCGACAGAACCAGCCGTAACCGCAGCCAAGATCGATAACTGACTTGCCGGATAACGGTGGCAGCATGCTTTTCAGCGCAGGCCATTCCGGTGCGCCGTCCAGACCCTGCACCGAACGCGGTAGCCGGGCATAGCCTTCAAAAAACGCCGGGTTGTCGTAGATGTTTTGTGCCATGACGGACTCCTTTATCGCAACAGAGGCGAGGGTAAAACACCCCTCGCCCGTTGACAACATACCCGTCTGAAAATCAGAGCCTGCGCCGGATCTTCTCCACCATGGCGGCAGTCGAAATCCCGTAACGCGCGTGAAGGGTCGGTAGCGCACCCGCATCAAGGAAAGCATCCGGCAACGCAACGGTGTCAAAGTCGACGTTAACGCGATGGCGCATCAACAGCGACGCCACGGCTTCACAAAGCCCGCCAACGCTACTGTGGTTTTCAGCCACAATAACCAGACGTCCGGGTTTCGCGGCTTGCGCCAGAATGGTCGCTTCATCCAGGGGCTTAATCGTGGGTGAGTGAAGTACCGCCACGCTGACATTATCCTTGCGCAACTGCTTTGCCGCCTCCAGTGCGCGCATGGTCATCAGCCCTGAGGCGATAATCAGCACATCACTGCCCTCTTCCAGCAGCGCGGCTTTGCCTATTTCAAACCGGTAATTGTACTGATCCAGCACCACCGGAACCTTACCGCGTAACAAACGCATATAAACCGGCCCTTCGTGGCTGGCAATGGCAGGCACCGCCTGTTCGGTGTCAATCGCATCGCAAGGATCGATAATGGTCATGCCCGGAATGCCGCGCATGATCGCAATATCTTCCGTTGCCTGATGGCTTGGCCCGTAGCCGGTGGTCAACCCCGGCAGCGCGGCGCAAATCTTGACGTTGAGGTGTTCCTCAGCAATGACCTGATGAATAAAATCGTAGGCACGGCGGGTGGCGAACACGGCATAGGTGGTGGCAAAGGGAATAAAGCCCTCTTTGGCCATCCCACCTGCCGCCCCCATTAACAGCTGTTCCGCCATTCCCATCTGGAAGAAACGGTCAGGGTATGCCTGGGCAAAGATATGCAGGTCGGTATATTTCGACAAATCTGCCGTCATGCCGACAATGTTCTGACGCTGAGCCGCCAGTTTCACCAGCGCGTGGCCAAACGGCGCGGCCCGGGTTTCCTGCCCTTCCTCTGCAATCGAGGCAATCATGGCGGAGGTGGTTAAACGCGGTTTATTTTCGACGGGCTGGCTCATTACAGGACTCCTTCTGGTTTATTTGCATCGAGCACGGCGAGCGCCTGTTGCCACTCATCGGCATCCACGCGAATAAAATGGTTCTTGTCACGCTGCTCGAGGAAAGGTACGCCCTTGCCCATCAGCGTGTCGCACAAGATGACGCGCGGCTGTTGTTCGGGATAGCGTCTGGCATTATCAAACGCCGACACCAGCGCGGGGATATCGTTACCGTTAACGCGTTGTACATACCAGCCAAAGGAGGTCCACTTATCTTCCAGCGGCTCAAAACCGAGGATGTTATGTGAATTACCGTCCGCCTGTTGCCGGTTAATGTCCACCAGCACAATCAGGTTCGAGAGCCCATGATGCGCGGCTGACATGGCGGCTTCCCAGGTTGAACCTTCGTCCAGCTCACCGTCAGACATGGAGTTAATTACCCACGCCGTGCTCTGTTTGTGCTTCAGCCCCAGCGCCATTCCCACACCAATGCTGAGTCCCTGCCCCAGAGAACCGCCGGAGATCTCCATGCCGGGTGTATACGTTGCCATGCCGGACATCGGCAGGCGGCTGTCATCCGAGCCGTAGGTTTCAAGTTCCTCTTCAGGAACGATCCCCGCCTCGATCAGCGCCGCATAATACGCAATGGCGTAATGTCCGTGGGAGAGCAGGAAGCGGTCGCGGCCTTCCCACTCCGGCTCCTGAGCCCTGAAGGTCATACCGTGCGCAAACGCAGTTGCCAGCACGTCGGCATAGCCCAGCGCCTGACCGATATAGCCCTGGCCTTGTACTTCGCCCATTCGCAGCGCGTAGCGGCGAATGCGCCACGCGGCCGCGGCAACCTGTTGAACTGTCGTATTCGTCATTCTCGTCTCCCCTTAATGGATCAGCATGCCGCCGTTCACGTCGAGCGTGATACCGGTGGAATAAGAAGAGAGATCGCTCCCCAGGAACAGCGCGGCACGGGCAACATCCTCTGCATCACCAAGACGGTTGAGCGGAATACCCGCCAGAATGGCGGTTTTCATCTCATCGCTCAGCTTGCCAGCAGTGATGTCCGTCTGGATAAGCCCCGGGGTGATGCAGTTCACGCGCACATTATCCGGCCCAAGCTCACGGGCCATGGCTTTGGCCAGCCCCAGCACGCCGGCTTTTGCAGCGCTGTAGTGCGGGCCGCCAAAAATACCGCCGCCGCGCTGTGCCGAAACTGAAGAGATACAGACAATGCTGCCGGACTTCTGCGCGCGCAGAGTGGGAATCACCGCCTGGGACATCAGCAGCGTACCGCGCAGGCTGACATCCAGTACGGCATCGTAATTGTCGCGCTTAATATCCATCAGTTTGAGCGGCTGGGTTATCCCGGCGTTATTCACCAGAATGTCGATGCGCCCATATTTACCCAGAACCTGCTCAATGGCTGCGTTCACCTGCAACTCGTTGCTGACGTTTGCCGCAAGCCCCAGATGCCCTTCACCCAGAGATGCAGCCGCACGCTGGCTGGCCTCGGCATCTAAATCAATAATGACCACTTTCGCGCCCTGCTCGGCATATAATTTTGCCGTGGCGAAACCCAAACCGCGCACAGAGGCCGCGCCGGTAATCACGGCGACTTTATCTTTCAGAAGCATATATTTACTCCAGTATTGTAAGAGAGGTTTTATTTATTATTTCGGTTCTTCCAGCAAGATAATCATGACTAATCCAATTGCTGCGCAAATACCGAAATAAATAAAGACAGAATTAAAGCTTCCAGTTTTATCCAGCAGATAACCTGCCAGCATCGGCGAAACAAATCCGCCGAGATTACCGCCGCTATTAATAATTGATGCGGCGATGGGATACGTTTTGCTGTCCGCAACGGCCATTCCATAAGCGGTGAAGGCGGGCCAGCCTATATTCAGACAGAGACCAACAAAAAAGAGGCCGACACAAACCGCAACGGTGCTTTGCGGGATATTCAGCATGATGACCATCATCAGTACGGTGCTGATGGCTGTAAACATCATGGTCGGTTTACGCCTGCGCCCGAGCCATTTATCGGAGACATAGCCGCCAAAAATCGCGCCGATAAAACCGCCGATACACGGCATACTCGCGACGAGGCCCATACTCATGAACGTAAAGCCTTTTTCTTTCACCAGATAAAGCGGTATCCAGGTCAGCAGGCCATACAGCACGCTGACCATCATGAAGTAGGCCACACAGTCACCGAGAATATTTTTCGATGTGAACAGACCTTTTACCGTGCTGATGGGCGACAGTTCCCGTACGCGGATCAGACGGTCAAGGCGGGAGAAGCCGGGGGAAATCACGATATTTTCCCGTCTGGCATCCGGTGTCGCCTGACCTGCGGTGATGGTCTCCAGTTCGGCCTTTGACACGAAAGGGCTCTCGGAAGGCCGGGTACGTACCAGTAAATACCACAGGACAGCAATGACCAGTCCCGGAATAGCAAAAGAGAAAAAGACCCAGCGCCAGCCCCATGTCATGGCAATCCACACTGCCAGCGGCGGCACCAGAATGGGGGCAAACATGGTGGCAGCAATATAGACGCCGGTCGCCGTGGCCTTCTCTTTTGGTGGAAACCAGTTATTGATCGTTGATGCCAACCCCACCGGACATGGCCCCTCGGTTAACCCCAGCCCGAGGCGGATAAACTTCAGGCCCAGCACTGAGGTCGCTGTCCCCATCAACCAGGTAAACGCCGAGAAACCAAATATCGACAGCGCCACCATCCCGCGAATGCCCTTTTTGGCGATAAAAAAGCCCGCCGGTATTTGGCTCAGGGCGTATCCCAAAAAGAACATACTGGCGATCGCACCGGCTTCGAAATTATTGATATGAAACTCGTCGATGATAAAAGGAAGTACAGCACCAATATTTGTTCGGTCGGCATAGTTAATGGCATACACAATAAAAATTAATGCCAGTACAACGAAACGGTAATTGGTTTTCTTTGTCGCTATGTAGGGGGCAACTTGTTCTATACGAGACATGTTTTACCTCATTATTCGAACAACGTGAGTCGTTTTATTTATGCGTTCAACGTCAATATATCGGCTATCGAACGAAACACCATTCAATAAAACTCATTTATTACTGAGATAAATTTGATACGCGATACAGGTCATAAAAATAAAATGTAATCCTCATCGATATTCATCGATAAAACACTGTGAACAGGATCATGTTTAATCCATTCAGCCGGGTAAAAATTGCTGACGCGATGCCGCAGTGTTATGTTTTTTAAAATTGTCTCGTTTGAAAGGAGTGGGCCATGCCCGCGCAGGATCGCCAGACCCTCCCCATACCCTCGCTGCGAAATATTCAGTCCTTTATCGCCGTGGCCAACTCTCTCAGTATCCATCTGGCGGCCGAACAGCTTAACGTCACCGCGTCAGCCGTCAGTCATCAGATCGCCTCGCTGGAATCCTGGATGGGGAAGAAGTTATTTATCCGCAGCGGCAAAGGCGTGACCCTGACCCCGACGGGGGAAAAATATCTGCGCGACGTCTCCGCAGCGATGAGCGCCATCGGCCGTGCAACTGAACAGGTGATGAAAGAGGCCGATAATCCGGTATTGCGCGTTCACTCTTCACCAACGTTTGGCCTGACGTGGTTATTGCGCCGGCTCGGCAAATTTCGCAGTGAATACCCGGATATTACGGTCAATCTTTCCTGCTCCTATGAGAACCTGCAGTTTGCACGCGATAACATCGATATTGATATTCGCCACGGCATCCCGGACTGGGACGCTTACAGGGTCATGACCATTAAAAACGATGCGCTGGTGGTGCTGGCGTCACCGGCATATCTGCGTGCACATCCCGTCAACACGCCGCAGGACCTGCTTTCACAGGCGCTTATCTCGTCGACCAGCACCCTCGTCAACTGGGAAAAATGGTTTGCCTGGCACAATATCGACCGCCCCTGGCTCAACTTCAGCCTGAGTTTTGATCGTTCCTACATGAGCTTTGAAGCCGCGCGTATGGGGCTGGGATTTATTCTGGAAAGCAAGATGATGGCCACCGATCACCTGAACGATGGCTCCCTGGTGCAGGTGCTACCAGATGAAACGGGGATCGCCATTAATGCGCATCATCTGGTGATGCCGCACATGAACGAGCGCACCTGGAAGATCCAGCAGTTTGTTGAGTGGATTGATCGCGAGCTGCGTCTGTCGGGGTATCACCTGTAGCAATACCCCGACGTGGCGTCAGGAGACGGTGCCCCACACAAGATGGCCCTTATGGAAGGTCGCGGTGCGCGGTGAAATCCGCGCCACGGCCTCGGCGGAACAGGAAGCGTCCACCAGCACAAAGCTGGCATCGTCCTGCGCTTTTGGCCACACGCGCTCGCCTTTGTCGTTCAACGGCAGCACATCACCGGTGGCGATACCCAGCGCGCGGGAGAGCGTCTGTTCATTCGGGCGAATATAGAGCTGGGCGTAAAGATTGGCTTTTTCCAGCATATCGCCCAGTCCATACGGCGACCAGTGGTCAATGACGCTGTCGGTGCCGGTCATGACGAACACCCCCTTGTCACGGAGTTGCTTCAACGGCATATGCAGGGTGCCAATCGGCACCGTAGAGGCAATGGTCACCTGCTGCGCCGCCATGCGGGTGGCGATTTCATCGACCTGCTGCTCGTTGAGCGTGGCCAGCGCGAAGGCATGGCTGATGGTCAGTTTCCCCTTCAGTGCGGGCGTTTTCTCCACGGTCTCTACCATGTAGTTCACCGCCGCGACGCCTGCCGGGCTGGTTTCATGCAGGTGGATGTCCACCCCTTTGTCATAATCCAGCGCAATCTGGAACATCGTGTCGAGGGATTTTTCCATCGCACCGTCCACGTTAGTCGGATCCAGACCGCCCACGTAGTGTGCGCCAGCCTGCATGGCCTCGCGCATCAGCGTTTCGGAGTGCGACAACAGCAAGCCGTGCTGCGGGAAGGCGACAATTTCACAGTCAAACCCCGGCTTGCGGCGCGCTAAGACGGCCTGGAGATTTTCCAGATTCTTCAGGCCAGATGTCGGCTCAATATTGCAGTGGCTGCGGGCGAGGGTGGAGCCTTTCGACTGGATCAGATCGATAAGCTTTTCCGCACGCTCCTGCGTGTAGGGCTGTAACTCTGGCAGCAATTTTTGCTCAAGACGGATCATGTCCTGAATGGTCGTGCCCGCCGGGCGGTTAAGGGAATGCCAGGGACCACCGTAAAAGGTTTTATCCAGGTGGATATGCATGTCGCGCATTGCCGGCAGCATCAGCTTACTGCCTGCATCATAGTGTGGCAGTGTGGCATCGCCATGGCTTTTGTTATCACGCAGGGCGACAATTTTGCCGTCATTAATTTCGAGTGTTTTCAGTTCGGTGCGGGTGCTTGTCGCCACGCCGCCGTCAACGTTGAACCCGGCCTCCAGCAGCACGTTATCCAGGTAGTAGTGTCTGGCGGTAATGTTCATCGGTTTGCCTGTCTCACAACGTGGTTTCGCGGTCTCTGCAGCATACGCGACGGAGCCGGTGGTGCCAAACAGGGCGCAGGCGGTAACCATTTTGCCGCTCTGGCTAATAAACTCGCGTCGGCTTTTATTCTCACTCATCTTCTCTTCCTTTTACTTACGCATTCACAATATGGGTACCGGTCTCACCGCGCAGCGCCGCAGGCAGGCAGTCCGGCGAGGTGATGACCACGCGCTTGCCGCCGTCGTTCAGAAACGCCAGCGAGGCGACGATCTTCGGCAGCATGCTGCCCGCCGGGAAGTGCCCCTCCGCCACGTAGCGTTTCATCTGCGCCACATTCACCGTATCCAGCGCCTGCTGGTCCGGCTTACCAAAGTTGATGCACACTTTCTCCACCCCAGTGGTGATCACCAGCACGTCGGCATGGATCTCGCGGGCCAGCAGCGCGGTCGAGAGATCTTTATCAATCACCGCATCGACGCTCTGGTAATCCCCCTGCGCTGTGCGCACCACCGGAATACCACCACCGCCCGCCCCGATCACCACAAAGCCTTTTTGCGTCAGGGTCTTGATAGCCTCCGCTTCAACGATACGCAGCGGCTGCGGTGAGGCCACCACCCGGCGATAACCGCGCCCGGCGTCTTCAACAAAATGCCAGTCAGGATGGGCACGCTGGAGCGCATCACGCTGCGTCTCACTGAAAAACGCGCCGATAGGTTTGGTGGGATGGGCGAAACCCGGATCGTGTTTATCCACTTCCACCTGCGTGACGACCGTGACCGCTTTTTGCTCGCCGTGGGCGGCCATGCGGTTATTGAGTGCCTGCTGGATCAGGTAGCCGATACCGCCCTGGGTATCCGCCACGCAGTTTGCCAGCGGCGTGAGGGGTAGTCCTTCCCGCTCGTGAGCAATTTCAGCGCGGCGCAGATCCAGCCCCACCTGGGGGCCGTTACCGTGAGTGAGCACGATGTCATAGTCAGACGCCAGCATCTCCAGCACTGACTCTGCAACCAGTTTCACGGCCTGTGACTGGTGTTCAATGGACTGACTGGCGTTATCTTTGATAATGCTGTTTCCGCCAATGGCGACGACCATGAGCTCTTTCATAGTGTTTCCTTTGAAATGGTGCGAGGTGAGGACATCAGCCATTATCAGGACTCCGAAACCGGCGCTGCCGCGCTCACCACGTCGCGGCTATCAAGAAAATGCTTCACCACAAACATGCCCCCCATCATCAGGTAGGCCGTGACAAACATCAGCGAACTGCCTTCGGCAAAGCCAACCACTGGCGCGTGGATCACGCCGAACAGCGCCAGCAACGCCCCAACGGCGGCGGCCACGGCTCCGCGCAGCGGTTTGTTGATGATGGCGAAGATAGCGATGCAGCCCCACAGCATGCTGGCGAGCGGTGCGCCGTTACCCAGATGCACCAGTCCCTGGTAGTAGATACCTTTGCTGTGCAGCACGTCGGTGCCAATTTTCGCCGCACTGGTCCCCGCCGCGCCCATCACGCTGTTCATCATGGTCAGCGCCCAGTTAGCGATCCACGGGAACAGGCAGATGAAGATCACGGGGACCTCCACTTTGGGCGTTTCCCTTACTACCTGGTTGGCGGTCACCACCCCGATAAACACCAGAATCGGCACGATGGCGGTCATCGGTATGATGGCGAGCATAAACGCCCCCAGCCCGAACAGCGGCACAATAAACATGGTCACACCGGAGGCCAGCGTGTAGCCAATGCTGGCCCCCATCGCTTTCCAGCCCGCGTGGCCGACGTAAACCGTCACCGGGAACGGGTTACCCATCAGACACCCGAGCATGGAGGCCAGCCCGTTTGCCAGCATCACCTTGCGGGTCGGGTACTCATCCCCCGCCGCGTGGGCGCTTTCGATGTTTTCCAGGTCAAAAATGTAGTTCGCCAGACCCAGCGGGACGGCAGAGGCCAGGTACGGTAATGCGTGCGGCAGTCCCTGCATAAAGCTGTCGACATGCACTTCCGGCGGGTTAAAGCCAAACGACGACATCGAGGCTTTGATGGCCTCCGGGCTTTGCAGACCGGAGATCCACGCCAGCGCGGTACCGGCAATCAGCAAGAGCAGGCCGGTCGGGATTTTGGCGAAGATCGGCTTTTTACCAAACCAGTTAATAAAGATCAGCAGCAGCACGATGAACGACACGGTAGGTGCCTCAAACGCCTGCAGCATCGGGTTCATCGCCAGCAGCAGCAGGCCCAGCCCGGACAGGCACGACAGCAGGACGGTACGCGGGATCATCTTGCGGATGGTTTCCCCAAGGAACGAACCGCCCGCCAGAATCATCGCCTCCACGAAGCACCACACCAGACCAATCTGGATAGCGAAATCCGCATCACCGGTTTGCTGGTAGACCGGCATCAGCACCAGAAAGGTCACGGTGAAAATTGACGGCGCGCTTGGGCCAGACGGCAGCGCGGTGACATCCGTACGCCCGGTCTGGCGCGCCATCTGCAGGCCAAACCACGCGTAGCAGACGCTCGCGACCAGCACCGCCAGCCCGAAGGCTGGCGCAATGCGTCCATAAACAATCTCCTTCGGGATGCCGACGACAAAAATGAGCAGCCCCATCATGGTCAGCAAATTGGTCAGGTTGTTGGTCATCAACCCGAAATATGCCGCCCAGTCACCTCTTTTCCACTCCAGTTTCATGTTTTTCATGGATGCATGCCTTATAAAAAGTAGCGATCGCGGAAGGTCAACAGCGCCTTTTCAAAACAGCTAAACGGCGGGTGAACGATGCCCGCCCCAATCATGCCAATACCTGCGTCTTTGTGGGCAATGGCGGTGTTAATGACCGGCAGAATGCCGCTGCCCGCGACTTTTGTGATGTCGATGGCGGTTGGAATGCCCATAAACGAGAGCAGCGGAATGGTGACGTTCGGGTTTTCACCGAGGGTGATCTCGCGCATCTGACGGGAGAAATCGATGGCTTCATCCACCGTGCCACCCACCAGTGCGACGATCGCCGGGGCTGTGGCCATCGCAAAACCACCGATACCGTAGGTTTCGGTAATGGCGCTGTCGCCAATATCCAGCCCGGAGTCTTCCGGCCTGTAGCCCGCGAACATGGGCCCTATCACCTGCTGCGCCGGGCCGGTGAACCACTGCCCCGGCAGCCCGGAGATGCGCAGGCCGAACTCGTAGCCGTTACGCGCCATGGTGGTGACCACGGTGCTGTACTCAATACCGTGTGCGGCATCCATGGCGGCTTTACACATCGCCATCCACGTCGGGCCGGAGAAGTAATCGCTGCTGGCGACGAACTCAAACACCTCACGCTGCTGTGCCACCGGATACCCGGCCTGAATCAGCCCGGGCGTCAGCGCCTGGATCAGCAGCGTGGTGCCGGCGTTGTTGCGGTTATGGCACTCGTCGCCCATGTGCAGCGCCTGGGCCAGCATCAGGCGCAGGTCGATTTCACCGATGATTTTCATGGCATCGCGCAGCATCGGGCCGAGCACGTCACGCATCCAGTTCAGGCGGTCAATAACGCTCTGGTCGTTGGCACCCATGCGCAGGATCTTCGCCATCTGCTCGCTAAGGTTAGTGAACGCCCGGTTGCCGTAGGTTTTGTTCTCAACGATGTGCATAAACATCGATGCCGAAGTGACGCCCGCCATTGAGCCTACGCAGTCGTGCTCGTGGCAGGGCGAGAAGGTGATTGCCCCTGACGCCGCCACGCGCTCCGCGTCGTCGATATCGCGTGCCAGCCCTTCAAACACCAGCGCCCCGGTCACGGCCCCTTTCATTGCGCCACACATGTTTTCCCAGCTGACGGGCGGACCGGCGTGCAGAATGGTGGTGCGGGTCATGCCCGGCACGACGTTGATCGCCTGGTCGTAGCCCACCAGCACCGGATGGGACTGGATAATGCGCTCAAGGGCAATCTTATTGGCGGCGGCGATTTTGTCAGCCAGTGGCGTAAGGGCCAGCTGATCCAGCGCCTCTACAACCTGCAAATTCCCCTGCCCCGGCGGCGTCCAGTCGAGCTGGGTCACGGGGATATGCTGCTTTTTGAGATCCGCACTGAACAGCGCGATACCGACGTTAATCACGTTCAACGGCTGGTTAAATAAGGTCGTCATCAGGCAGTCTCCCCTTTAAAGACAAATTCACGTGCCAGTAGTCCGGTGTTGGTGCTGCTGCTCGCCCAGATCACCCCTGCCTCGGTCAGAAGCTGACACTGCTGTGTCAGGGACGGTGAGTCCTGGTCGGTTCCGAGCACATAGCCGAGAATTGCCAGCGGACGGTTATCGGCTTTCGCCGTCGCCTGCGCCTCTTTTATGGCCTCAAGCATCACGCCGACCGGATCCTCGTGCGCGCCAAAGCCCAGGACA
Source organism: Enterobacter sp. WPR_3_1 (assembly GCF_003635055.1). Lineage (NCBI taxonomy): Bacteria > Pseudomonadati > Pseudomonadota > Gammaproteobacteria > Enterobacterales > Enterobacteriaceae > Enterobacter > Enterobacter sp. WPR_3_1. The sequence continues at coordinate 71,143 of NZ_RBXU01000009.1, forward strand.
AAGTCCATCACGATCACGCCCACCTCGGGGTCACGCGCCTCCTGCAACAGGCGGCTGATGCGGTTGGTCGGATCGATCATCGGGTGCGGTTTGCCGTGGGTGAAATCGTCATCTCCAAAATCAAGGAAGGTGTGGGCTTTACTGACGTTGATATCGTCCAGCCGTTTTGCCGGATCGGGTTGAATGTTGCTGTAGACGTCGTCGAACTTTTCCAGCGCGGCGAACATGGCCTCATCGCACAGGGTGCCGCCGCAGAACAGGCCGCGGATGTATTTCTGCTGGGGTGTCAGCCGGGCACGCACCTCTTCGATCAGTGGCCAGTTCAGCGGATGCAGGTCGAGAGACTCTTTTTTCACCCCCGTTAACAGCACGGCCTTCAGCGCCGCCTCTTTGGTGCCACGGGCGAACTGCAGGTTGCCGTCATCAGCCGGCGGCTGATGACGACCGAGGAAACAGACCACCACCGGTTTGCGGCAGGTGCGGGCGCGAGCCAGCACCTTTTCTGCCACCGACGGCGCAGGCGGTTTAGAGATGAGGGTAATCACCTGGGTGGCGTCGTCAGCGTCCAGCATCGCGATGGCATCCAGCATCATCAGGCCACCTATCTTTTCGCTCAGATCGCGCCCGCCGGTGCCAATCAGCTGCGACACGCCGCCGCCGAATTCATGGATCCGCACGCTCAGCTCCTGGCTGCCGGTCCCGGACGCCCCGATAATACCGATCGGTCCGCGGCGCACCGCATTGGCGAAGCACAGCCCGGTACCGTTGATAATGGCCGTGCCGCAGTCCGGCCCCATCATCAGCAGCCCTTTCTGGTGTGCCAGCTGCTTCAGCGCCAGCTCGTCATCAAGGCTGACGTTGTCGGAGAAGAGCATGACGTTGAGATCGTTTTCCAGCGCCTGACGTGCTTCGCGGGCGGCAAACGTGCCGTTTACCGAAATCACCGCCAGATTGCTCTCAGGACGATGGGTTTTCGCACTGGCAAGGGTGGCATAACGCGCTTCATGGCTCCCGCCGCTCTCCTTGCGGGTGAAAAGCGCTTCGATGGCTGCCAGCGTTTCGTCATTCGCCGCCTCGCCTTTAATCACGATCATTAAGTCGCCGTTTTTGGCATCCGCTAATTCCGGCGTTAATAGCCCGAGATTTTTTAATACGCCTTTGTTCATTTCTGTCGCCATAGCCACAAAAGCCTGCTCAACGCCCGGCAATTTATTGGCCCTGGTGGAAACCGACATCAATGACACCGAGTCAAAATAAGTATTCTTTTTTATGACGATTTTGGTGGGCATTATTTTCTCCTGAATGAGGATAAAAGGGGGCCGCCGTCGTGCAATAGGCACGTCGGTAAAATACGGTCTGATGAGCGACCAGCCGGAAAAGGCTGGCCGAAGGAATTACGCGCCTGCGGCCAGCAGCAGGTCTGCTATCTGGTGGTAGCCTTTTTCCCGCGCCAGTTCGAGCGGGGTTTTGCCGTATTTATCGGTCATGTGCGGATTTGCGCCGTTATCCAGTAACAGCTTTACAATTTCCTGCTGTTTCGCGCCGCCATCGTTGAGGACAATCGCTTCCAGCAGCGGCGTCCAGCCCACGAAGTTGGTGTGGTTGACGTTAATATCGGTTTTCTCCAGCAGCTCGCGCACAATCTCAACGTGCCCTTTCTCGCTGGCAGGCGTAATGCCGACGCCACCGAAGCGGGTCAGGCGATCAAGATCCGGGTTGGCGGGTAAGACTATCCGCAGCAGGGTTAAATCATTTGTCAGGCAGCTAATCAGGAAGGGGTTAAAACAGGTCTGATCCTGTTGATCAATATCTGCTCCGGCGGCAATTAAAAATGCCACGCAGTCATAATGCTTTTTCAGACTGGCAATAATAACGGCCGTTCTTTTCTGGCGTTGAGTGGCATTAATATCGACACCTTTTTCAAGGCAGGCTTTTAGCCCGTCAATATTGCCCTGCTCTGCCGCCAGCAAAAATTCAGTAACGAGTTCGTTCGCAGACATATTCAGACTCCCCATGATGTATTGCTCATGACCTGAGAATAGCAACAGCCTGGTGAGAAAAGAATCCGCTTAAAAATCATTCATCGACAGTCAATTCATTATTGAGTTAAATTCAACAATTCAGCCAAAATGTGCGGCCGTGCAATGTTTTACTTATGTTTTAGCGCTTTTATTCGCCTCAGACAGCATTCTGCTTATGCCTGATGAAGCCTGACATGACGCGGCTCGACGCGAATAATCAGAACTGTGACCGCCGTCATATGCGTTGTAACAGCGCTGTTAAAATATGTTCAAAACTGATGGCTACCAGGAGCCGCAATATGAATTCCATCTTTACTGAAGAGAACCTGCTGGCCTTCACCACGGCGGCACGCTTTGGCAGCTTCAGCAAAGCCGCCACCGAGCTTGGCGTAACCACCTCTGCCATCAGTTACACCATCAAGCGTATGGAGACCGGGCTGGATGTGGTGCTGTTTGTACGCAATACGCGCAGCATTGAGCTGACCGAGTCGGGGTTTTACTTTTACCGTAAAGCGACCGACCTGCTGAATGATTTTCATGCCATCAAGCGCGGGATAGACACCATTTCGCAGGGCATTGAGGCGCGGGTCCGCATCTGCATCAATCAGCTTTTGTACACCCCGCGCCATACGGCGCGGCTGTTGCAGGTGCTGAAAAAACAGTTTCCTACCTGCCAGATCACCGTCACGACCGAGGTCTACAACGGCGTCTGGGACTCCATCATCAACAACCAGGCCAATATCGCGATTGGCGCACCGGATACCCTGCTCGACGGCGGCGGCATTGATTACACCGAGATCGGTGCCATCCGTTGGGTATTCGCCATCGCGCCGGAACACCCGCTGGCCTTCGTGCCGGAGCCGATAGCCGAAAGCCAGCTGCGTCTGTACCCCAACATCATGGTGGAAGACACGGCGCACACTATAAACAAGAAGGTCGGCTGGCTGCTGCACGGCCAGGAGGCGATTCTGGTGCCCGACTTCAACACCAAATGCCAGTGTCAGATCCTTGGGGACGGGATTGGTTTTTTACCGGAGTATATGGCCCGCGAGGCGGTGGAGGACGGGCTGCTGGTCACGCGGCGAATCAATAATCCGCGTCAGGATTCACGCATGCTGCTTGCCACGCAGCATGCGGCGACCGGCCAGGTCACGCGCTGGATCAAACAGCAGTTTGGTCCACAGGGCGTGCTGACCGGGATATACAGCGATCTATTGTGGCGCGCTTAGTTTTTGCTTTGCACCCAAAACGCGTGAATAAGACCAGGGATGTAGCCCAGTAAGGTCAGAACGATGTTAATGATAAACGCCCAGCCAAACCCTTTGCCGAGCAGCACGCCCAGCGGTGGCAGGATAATAGTAAAGACAATACGCCAAAAACCCATAACGACTCCGTGCAAGCTAACCAATTGAAAATAAAAAAGAGAACATTCTCTAAGCGTAGCCAGTTTAACGGCCTGCGCCATCTCTTTATCGCCCTTTTACCCTCTTTTACGCTTTTGACACTGGCTTAATCCTCCCCATTAGTTTAGAGTTTCCTTAATTAAGTAAAGACTAAACTAATATGACTGAACTCGAACAACTTCAGGCCAGCGCCGGACAGGCCGCAGCCCTGTTAAAAGCGATGAGCAATCCGCGTCGGTTGCTGATCCTCTGCATGCTGTGCGGTACACCGGGTACCAGCGCGGGCGATCTGGCGCGGGCGACGGGGCTTAGCCCATCCGCCACGTCACAACATCTGGCGCGTATGCGTGAAGAGGGGCTTATCGACAGCACCCGTGAAGCGCAGCGCATTCTGTATTTCATTAAAAACGATGCGGTGCATCAGCTGATCAGCACCCTGAAAAGCCTCTATTGCCCGTAAGGAGCCACCATGTCACTACCGCTCATTTCACCCCAGCAGGCCAATGCGCTCGTTGCTGAAGGTGCAAAACTGATCGATATTCGCGATCCCGACGAATATGCCCGCGAGCATATTCCCGCCGCCCGGTCCGTGCCGCTGGACACCTTACCCGGCGGGCTTGAGACGCACGCGGGCGAAACGGTGATTTTTCACTGCCAGTCTGGCGCCCGGACATCCTCGAACGCAGCCCGCCTTGCTCAGGCTGCCGCGCCTGCTCAGGCGTTTATCGTTGAAGGCGGAATTCAGGGGTGGAAGCAGGCCGGGTTGATCACGCAGGAAGACACATCACAGCCGCTGCCGTTGATGCGCCAGGTACAAATTGCCGCCGGGCTGCTCACCCTGTGCGGGGTCGTGCTGGGCTTTACGCTCTCCAGCGGCTTTTTCCTGCTGAGCGGCTTTGTGGGTGCCGGGCTGCTGTTTGCCGGGCTGACCGGGTTTTGCGGAATGGCGAGACTGCTGAAAGTGATGCCCTGGAACCGGCGTACCTCGTAAGCAGTAATCGGTGAAATACGCTGTACCCGGTATCAGACGTGGGCTAAGGTGAAGATCATTGAAACGATGAGGAGGTAGTATGTTTTCTGTCGGTGATTATGTGCAACCGCGTAAAGGCGGCCCAAAACTGAAAGTACTCGAAGTGAACGGCGATAGCGTTGTGGCGGTTCAGGCCAGCAATGAGCAAGGCGAGAAATTTACCCTGAAGGCCGCAGACCTGGCCCTGTATACCGAAGAGGGTGATTTCGGCGTCTGCTAAACAGGCAACCGGGCGGAGTCCTCCGCCCGGCTCATGGATTAAATCAGAAAATCATCCAGTGATTTACCGTTTGCCAGTGCATTGGCAATAGGCTTTGGCGTACGCCCCTGACCGGTCCATGTTTTCTCTTCACCGTTGAGATCAATAAAGCGATATTTCGCTTCACGCGGTTTACGTTTTTTCGCTGGCTTACCGGCCTGCGCCATATCTGAACCGAGGAGATCGGACGGTGAAATACCATCAGCTTTCATCAGTTCCAGCAGGGCATTAATTTTTTCCTGCTGCTCAGCGCGTTGTTGCTCTAATTCCGCCAGCTCACTCCGTTTCTCTTCAGCAACGACCCTGACTTTTTCCAGCATTTCTTCAAGAACGTCCAGGGATAATTCACGCGCCATCGCACGCAGAGTTCGGATATTATTAAGATTCTGTAACGTCAAAGACATATATTTGAAAACCTTTTCTTTAGGGTAAATCGAAAAATCGACAAGAGAATAATTCATTTCGCCTGGAATATCTACCCGCGGGCACGTCTTGCTAAAAATGTAAATGTTTTAAAATATCGCGTTTAATAATATCCGCGGATAACTGTCGATACCGCCGGATTCAATCTTTATCTCAGTATAAACGGTTAGATTTAATCCAAATCAAAGCATGCCGCACTGCCGTCGTTCGGGCAGAACGTTCGCTTCGACACGCTCAAGATCAACAGATTGATTTACATACAAAAACTGACGGCAGGGACAGATTATAACGAACCGAACAAAAAACACGCAATTTTAGAGAATTTTGTGGACAAAACGCGACTAAATAAAAATTAATAACTAGTTGTTAGTTCAAAGGCAGAGATATACGCTATACACGCCTGACAAACCAACCTAAAGCACTAACCGCTGAGGGAAAATCGTTTCTATTGTGTTCTTCTCAAGGAGTTCAGACATGTTCTCACCGCAATCTCGCCTGCGCCATGCGGTAGCGGATACCTTCGCGATGGTTGTTTACTGTTCCGTCGTGAACATGCTGATCGAAATTTTCCTCTCCGGAATGTCCTTTGAGCAGTCACTTTCTTCTCGTCTGGTGGCAATTCCGGTCAACATTATTATTGCGTGGCCTTATGGATTATACCGCGATGCGGTCATGCGCTTTGCGCGTCGTATTAGCCCGTCAGGGTGGGTGAAAAACCTCGCCGACGTTCTGGCATACGTGACGTTCCAGTCGCCGGTTTACGTGGCTATTCTGCTGACAGTGGGCGCAGACTGGCATCAAATCGTCGCTGCGGTCAGTTCAAATATCGTGATTTCAATGCTGATGGGTGCGGTGTATGGCTATTTTCTCGACTACTGTCGCCGCCTGTTTAAGGTCAGCCAGTACAGCCAGGCCAAAGCATGATGTGAGGCGACTGGCGAATGCCAGTCGCAGATTTACTGTACGTCGCCAAACAGTCCCTTCAAAAACCGCTCCAGCGCCATACGCGAACTGAAGCCATGCGGAATACCATAATGTTCATGCGTTTCACCACCTAAATACAGTGGGAATTGCTGATAATGATCGCAGGTTTTAATATCCGAGGCAGGCTCAGCAAATGACAAACTTCTGTCTTTCAGCGTCGGGTGAATAATGAGAGCGGTACGTCCCATTCTTGCTTCACGATTAACGTAAACATAATTCTCGCCACGGCGATATCCATACGCTTTTGATGTCACCTCATCCATGGTGAATCCCTCTTTTTCAAGAACGCGCGCCACCTCATCAGGTCGTAAATACATATCTTTTCCTCGTTATCTTTTCCTGCCCGGCAACCTTACAGTATTCAGCATTAGCAGGGCTTTCAGAATATTCCATAAACTGCCAGATAACGCGTGCCGCGCTTCAGATATTAAATTTCTGGACTAAACTAAACGGGAACGCAAAATTACGGAGGATCGTATGTTTAACAGACCGAACCGAAACGATATTAACGACGACACACAGGATATTCGTAACGATGTCAGCCAATTAGCGGACTCGCTGGAAGAAGTGCTGAAATCCTGGGGTTCCGGTGCGAAGGACGAAGCGGATGCCGCAAAACGTAAGGCTCAGTCTTTGCTACGTGAAACCCGCGCCCGCATGAATGGGCGTTCGCGCACCACGCAGGCTGCCTGCGATGCCATTAGCTGCGCCAATACCTTCGTTCGCGAAAAACCCCTCTGTACGCTTGGTACGGTAGCCGCGGTGGGTATCTTCGTGGGGGCGCTGCTTAGCCTGCGCAAATAGTCGTCTCAGCCTGTCCGTATCCGCCCCGGTCGCGTCAGCCCCCGGGGCTTTTCTTTGCCTGCGCGTCTGAAAAAGCCGTACAGCCCGCCCTGCCCCGCTGTGCTCATCATCGGGGCTATATCAATCTGAAATTCCCATATCTTGTATGGTTGAATCTTACGACAACTACATCTAGTATTCCCTTTAGCAAGATACACACAACCTGACGCGATGATTCGCGCCGCTCTCTCATTTTAAATGGAAATACGAATCATGAGCATTATTATTTACACTCGTAACGATTGTGTTCAGTGCCACGCGACAAAACGTGCAATGGAAAGCCGTGGAGTGGCCTTTGAGATGGTGAATATTGACCTGCAGCCCGAAGCTGCCGATACCCTGCGGGCGCAAGGTTTTCGCCAGCTGCCGGTCGTCGTCGCCGGGGAGACCAGCTGGTCCGGCTTTCGCCCCGACATGATTAACCGCCTCGCCGCCCAGGCCGCCAGGGCATGACTGGGCTGGTCTACTTCTCCAGCAGCTCGGAAAACACGCTCCGCTTTATTGAGCGCGTCGGGCTGCCTGCGATACGTATCCCGCTTAATGAGCGGGAACGGATCCGGGTAGACGAACCCTACATTCTGGTGGTCCCGAGCTATGGTGGAGGTGGCACCGCGGGGGCCGTGCCTCGCCAGGTGATCCGCTTTCTCAACGATCCCCACAACCGACAGCTTATTCGCGGCGTTATCGCGGCGGGCAATCGCAATTTCGGCGATGCCTTTGGTCGTGCCGGGGATGTCATTTCTCAAAAATGCGGCGTGCCGTCTCTCTATCGTTTTGAACTGATGGGGACACAGCAGGACGTAGAGAACGTGCGTAAAGGAGTGAACGAATTTTGGCAACGACAACCGCAGAACGTGTAATTCAGGCGACACCGGATTACCACGCATTAAACGCAATGCTGAACCTCTATGACCGTGAGGGGCACATTCAGTTTGGCAAAGATCATGAGGCGGTGGAGGCGTTTATCGCCACCCACGTCCGCCCCAACAGCATGACCTTTGCAAGCCAGAATGAACGTCTCGATTATCTGGTCAAGGAAGGCTATTACGAAGAGCGCGTGCTGGCCCGGTACGATCGTGCCTTTGTGGAGACGCTGTTCGGGCAGGCCCATAGCCGCGGTTTTCGTTTCCAGACGTTTCTTGGCGCATGGAAGTTTTACACCAGCTATACCCTGAAAACGTTCGACGGCAAACGCTATCTTGAAAGCTTCGAGGACCGCGTGGTGATGGTTGCCCTGACGCTCGCGCAGGGCGATGAAACGCTGGCAGAACGCCTGATGGATGAGATGCTCTCCGGCCGTTTCCAGCCCGCCACACCGACCTTTCTCAATTGCGGAAAAGCCCAGCGCGGCGAGCTGGTCTCCTGCTTCCTGCTGCGCATCGAAGACAATATGGAGTCGATTGGTCGCGCGGTGAATTCGGCGCTGCAGCTCTCCAAACGCGGCGGCGGTGTGGCGTTTCTGCTGTCGAACCTGCGTGAAGCCGGTGCGCCAATTAAGCGCATCGAAAACCAGTCCTCCGGCGTGATTCCGGTCATGAAAATGCTGGAAGATGCTTTCTCGTATGCCAACCAGCTGGGGGCGCGTCAGGGCGCGGGGGCGGTCTATCTGCACGCGCACCATCCGGATATTTTGCGCTTCCTGGATACCAAACGTGAAAACGCCGATGAAAAAATCCGCATTAAGACCCTGTCGCTTGGGGTGGTGATTCCGGATATCACCTTTGCGCTCGCCAAAGAAAATGCCGAGATGGCGCTCTTCTCGCCATACGACATTGAGCGTATTTACGGGAAAGCGTTTGGTGATGTGGCGATAAGCGCCCTGTATCACGATCTGGTGGCCGACGATCGCATTCGTAAGAAGTACATTAATGCCCGCGATTTCTTCCAGACGCTGGCCGAAATTCAGTTTGAGTCCGGCTATCCGTACATCATGTATGAAGATACGGTCAACCGTGCTAACCCGATTGCCGGGCGAATCAATATGAGCAACCTCTGCTCCGAGATATTGCAGGTGAACAGCGCATCCACGTATGACGAAAACCTGGACTACGCCGACATCGGCAAAGACATCTCCTGTAACCTCGGGTCGCTGAATATTGCCCACACCATGGACTCCCCCGATTTTGGCCGCACGGTGGAGACCGCTATTCGTGGGCTGACCGCGGTGTCAGACATGAGCCACATCCGCAGCGTGCCGTCCATTGAAGCCGGTAATGCCGCCTCGCACGCCATCGGCCTTGGGCAGATGAACCTCCACGGCTATCTGGCGCGGGAAGGTATCGCCTACGGTAGCCCGGAAGGACTGGATTTCACCAACCTCTATTTTTACACCATTACCTGGCATGCGCTGCATACCTCAATGATGCTGGCGCGCGAGCGTAACCAGCGCTTTGCGGGCTTTGAACAGTCGCGTTACGCCAGCGGTGAGTACTTCAGGCCATATCTGGAAGGAGACTGGCAGCCGAAAACCGACAAAGTGCGCCAGCTGTTTGCCGATGCCGGGGTTCTCCTGCCCACCCGCGAGATGTGGCAGCAGCTGCGGGACGATGTGATGCGTTACGGCATCTATAACCAGAACCTGCAGGCCGTACCGCCAACCGGATCAATCTCTTACATTAACCACGCCACGTCGAGTATCCACCCGATTGTGTCGAAGATTGAGATCCGCAAGGAAGGTAAGACCGGGCGCGTTTACTACCCTGCCCCGTTTATGACCAACGACAATCTGGCCCTGTATCAGGACGCGTATGAGATTGGCCCTGAGAAAATTATTGATACCTACGCCGAGGCGACAAAACACGTGGATCAGGGGCTGTCGCTGACGCTCTTCTTCCCGGACACCGCCACCACGCGCGACATCAACCGGGCGCAGATTTACGCCTGGAAGAGAGGGATCAAAACCCTCTACTACATTCGCCTGCGCCAGCGTGCGCTGGAAGGCACCGAAATTGAAGGCTGCGTGTCCTGCGCGCTGTAAGGAGAAAGGATGAAACTGTCACGCGTGAGTGCCGTTAACTGGAATAAAATTCAGGATGATAAAGACCTGGAGGTGTGGAACCGCCTGACCAGCAACTTCTGGCTGCCGGAAAAAGTCCCGCTTTCAAACGATATTCCGGCCTGGCAAACCCTCAGCCACGCCGAACAGCAGCTGACGATCCGTGTGTTCACCGGTCTGACGCTACTGGACACCATTCAAAATACCGTCGGTGCCCCTGCGCTGATGGCCGACGCGCTGACGCCTCACGAAGAGGCAGTGATGTCGAACATCAGCTTTATGGAGGCGGTCCATGCCCGCTCCTACAGCTCGATTTTTTCGACGCTGTGCCAGACCAAAGATGTGGACGCGGCGTACACCTGGAGCGAAGAAAGCGAGTCATTGCAGCGAAAGGCCAGCCTGGTGCTGGAGTATTATCAGGCCGACGAACCGCTGAAGAAAAAAATTGCCAGCGTGTTTCTCGAATCCTTCCTGTTCTATTCGGGCTTCTGGTTACCGATGTACTGGTCGAGCCGCGGCAAACTGACCAACACCGCCGATTTAATTCGCCTCATCATTCGTGATGAAGCCGTACACGGGTACTACATCGGCTATAAATATCAGAAAGGGCTGGAGAACGTCAGCGAAGAAAAGCGCGAAGCGTTAAAAGGTTTTGCCCTCGATTTGCTGATGGATTTGTACGAGAACGAACTGAGTTATACCGAAGAATTGTACGCCGGTACCGGTTGGGAGGAGGAGGTAAAAGCGTTTCTTTGCTACAACGCCAATAAAGCGCTGATGAATCTCGGCTACGAAGCGCTTTTCCCACCGGAAATGGCCGACGTGAACCCGGCGATCCTGGCGGCACTGTCACCCAACGCCGATGAAAACCACGATTTCTTCTCCGGGTCTGGTTCGTCGTATGTGATGGGCAAAGCGGTGGAGACCGAAGATGAGGACTGGGATTTTTAATGAGCGGATTAACGTTCATTAATTTAATATAAATCTAACAATTTCCTCCCTAATATTTTACGGGCAACTACACTGTAATTCCCCGTTCATATTCGCCTGAATCACTCCGATTCAGGCGAAATTTCGCTGTGCAAAAGCAAAAAATTCAGAAAAATTCAAACCACGCTCAGCCCTTTACTCATGGGAAATTCAGCCGTTTCGCTTACGGCAAAATTCCTGCCATAAGCAAACCCAGGGTTGTCTCAGATTCTCAGTATGTTAGGGTAATGCCAGTTAACTATTTACCATGGTAATGATATCGACATAAACAAATAACAGGACACTCTCTATTGCATGGCAATTAAATTAGAAGTGAAAAATCTTTATAAAGTATTTGGCGAGCATCCTCAGCGCGCATTCAAATATATTGAGAAAGGCCTTTCAAAAGAGCAAATTCTGGAAAAAACCGGGCTGTCGCTTGGCGTTAAAGACGCCAGTCTGGCCATTGAAGAAGGCGAGATTTTTGTCATCATGGGGTTATCCGGTTCGGGTAAATCCACTATGGTTCGCCTTCTCAATCGCCTGATTGAACCCACCCGTGGACAGGTGCTGATAGATGGCGTTGATATCGCCAGAATATCAGAGGCTGAACTTCGCGAGGTGCGCAGAAAGAAGATTGCAATGGTGTTCCAGTCATTCGCGCTGATGCCGCATATGACGGTTCTGGATAATGCCGCCTTTGGCATGGAATTAGCGGGCGTTACCGCTAATGAACGTCAGGAAAAAGCGCTGGATGCATTACGTCAGGTAGGCCTCGAGAATTATGCGCATGCCTACCCGGATGAGCTTTCCGGCGGGATGCGCCAGCGTGTCGGATTAGCCCGCGCATTAGCCATTAACCCAGACATTTTATTAATGGATGAAGCCTTCTCGGCACTCGATCCATTAATTCGCACCGAGATGCAGGATGAGCTGGTAAAATTACAGGCTAAACATCAACGTACCATTGTTTTTATTTCCCACGATCTTGATGAAGCCATGCGTATTGGTGACCGTATTGCCATTATGCAAAATGGTGAAGTGGTGCAGGTCGGCACGCCGGATGAAATTCTGAATAATCCGGCCAATGATTATGTGCGCACCTTCTTCCGCGGCGTGGATATTAGTCAGGTCTTTAGTGCGAAAGATATCGCCCGTCGTTCACCGAACGGTCTTATCCGCAAAACACCGGGCTTTGGTCCGCGCTCTGCACTGAAACTGTTGCAGGATGAAGATCGGGAATACGGTTATCTGATCGAACGCGGTAATAAATTTGTTGGCATTGTTTCCATCGACTCCCTGAAAACCGCGCTCAGCGAAAATCAGGGTATTGATGCGGCGGTTATCGACTCCCCGCTTGCCGTGGACGCCGAAACGCCGCTCAGCGAGCTGCTCTCTCACGTTGGTCAGGCCCCGTGTGCCGTACCGGTAGTCAGTGAGGAACAACAGTACGTCGGCATCATCTCAAAACGCATGTTGCTGCAGGCTTTAGATCGCGAGGGGACAAACAATGGCTGATCAATCTAACCCGTGGGGAACCACCGAGGCGGCGGACAGCGCTGCTCAATCTGCCGATGCGTGGGGGTCTTCCACGCCTGTGCCAACCGATGGCGGCGCGGCGGACTGGCTCAACAGTGCACCGGCCCCTGCGCCAGAGCACTTCAATATTATGGATCCGTTTCATAAAACGCTGATCCCGCTGGATAGCTGGGTCACGGAGGGGATCGACTGGGTAGTGACTCACTTCCGTCCGGTCTTCCAGGGGATCCGCGTACCGGTGGATTACATCCTGAACGGTTTCCAGCAGCTGATGCTCGGCATGCCCGCGCCGGTCGCTATTGTGCTCTTCTCCCTGATTGCCTGGCAGTTTGGCAGCGCCGGCATGGGTGTCGCCACGCTGATCTCACTGATTGCCATCGGCGCGATTGGCGCCTGGTCACAGGCAATGATCACCTTAGCGCTGGTGCTCACCGCCCTGCTCTTCTGCGTCGCTATCGGCCTGCCGATGGGGATCTGGCTGGCGCGCAGTCCTCGGGCGGCGAAGATTATTCGTCCGCTGCTGGATGCGATGCAGACCACCCCCGCGTTTGTCTACCTGGTGCCGATCGTGATGCTGTTTGGTATCGGCAACGTGCCGGGCGTCGTGGTGACCATTATCTTCGCCCTGCCGCCGGTCATTCGTCTGACGATACTCGGGATTAACCAGGTACCGGCCGATCTTATCGAGGCGTCGCGTTCATTTGGTGCCAGCCCGCGCCAGATGCTGTTTAAAGTTCAGCTTCCGCTGGCGATGCCAACCATCATGGCGGGTGTCAACCAGACGCTGATGCTGGCCCTCTCCATGGTAGTAATTGCCTCAATGATCGCCGTCGGCGGGCTGGGTCAGATGGTGCTGCGCGGCATTGGTCGTCTTGATATGGGACTGGCCACCGTGGGCGGCGTCGGCATTGTGATCCTCGCCATTATCCTTGACCGCCTGACGCAGGCTGTCGGTCGTGATTCACGCAGTCGCGGCAACCGTCGCTGGTATAGCACCGGCCCTGTCGGGTTAATCACCCGCCCATTCAGAAAATAAGGAACAACGATGCGACATCGCGTACTTTTTGCCACAGCGTTTGCCACCCTTGTCTCCACCAGCACGTTTGCTGCAGACCTGCCGGGCAAAGGCATTACCGTGCAACCGGTGCAGAGCACCATTTCAGAAGAGACCTTCCAGACGCTGTTAGTCAGCCGCGCGCTGGAAAAACTGGGCTATACGGTCAACACCCCAAGTGAAGTGGATTACAACGTGGGCTACACCTCGATTGCCTCCGGTGATGCCACCTTTACCGCCGTCAACTGGCAGCCGCTGCACGACGACATGTATGCCGCCGCCGGCGGGGATAAGAAATTCTACCGCGAAGGCACCTTCGTGACCGGCGCGGCGCAGGGGTACCTGATCGACAAGAAAACAGCCGACCAGTACCACATCACCAATATCGAGCAGCTGAAGGATCCGAAGATTGCCAAACTGTTCGACACCAACGGTGACGGCAAAGCTGACATGATGGGCTGCTCGCCGGGCTGGGGCTGTGAGGCGGTGATTAATCACCAGAACAAAGCCTTTGACCTGGCGAAAACGGTCGACGTCAGCCACGGTAACTACTCGGCGATGATGGCCGACACCATTGCCCGCTTCAAAGAGGGTAAACCGGTTATCTATTACACCTGGACACCGTACTGGGTGAGCGACGTGCTGAAGCCGGGGAAAGACGTGGTGTGGCTGCAGGTACCCTTCTCTTCCCTGCCGGGCGAGCAGAAAGATATCGACACCAAACTGCCAAACGGCATGAACTATGGCTTCCCGGTAAACACGATGCATATCGTTGCTAACAAAGCCTGGGCTGAGAAAAACCCGGCGGCAGCGAAGCTGTTCTCGGTGATGAAACTGCCTCTGGCGGACATCAACGCCCAGAACGCAATGATGCACGCGGGGAAATCGTCCGAAGCTGACATCAAAGGCCACGTGGATGGCTGGATCAAAGCCCACCAGCAGCAATTTGATGGCTGGGTAAAAGAAGCGATGGACGCGCAGAAGTCATAAGAGCCCTTCAGACCTGCCCTCTCCCCACGGGAGAGGGTTAACTCCCCTAAACCGCACAATCCAGCACGTAACAATCCCACCACATTCACAATCATTCGCTATTATGGTTCACGGAAAAATAATCACTTAACTCACGATTCCTGAACCTGATGACTAAAACAACTCAAGGGCTTAGCCCGGCACTCATCCTTTTAATGTCCGTGGCAACGGGTCTGGCCGTCGCCAGTAACTACTACGCGCAGCCACTGCTCGATACCATCGCCCGCGCGTTTAACCTTTCTGCCAGCTCCGCTGGCTTTATTGTCACCGCCGCGCAGCTTGGCTATGCCGCCGGGCTGCTTTTCCTCGTGCCGCTGGGCGATATGTTTGAGCGTCGGATGCTGATTGTCTCCATGACCCTGCTGGCCGCAGGCGGGATGCTGATCACCGCCAGCAGCCACTCGTTAACGATGATGATTATCGGCACCGCGTTAACGGGTCTGTTCTCCGTCGTGGCGCAGATTCTGGTTCCGCTCGCCGCCACTCTCGCCTCACCGGAAAAACGCGGCAAGGTGGTGGGAACAATCATGAGCGGCCTGCTGCTGGGGATTTTGCTGGCGCGGACCGTCGCCGGGCTGCTGGCGAGTCTTGGTGGCTGGCGTACCGTGTATTGGGTGGCGAGCGTACTGATGGCCGTGATGGCGCTTGCCCTGTGGCGCGGGCTGCCAAAGGTGAAGCAGGAAAATCACCTTAATTATCCGCAGCTTCTCGCCTCCGTTTTCAGCCTCTTCACACACGATAAACTGCTGCGTACACGTGCGTTGCTGGGCTGTTTGACCTTCGCCAACTTCAGCATCTTATGGACCTCAATGGCGTTTCTGCTGGCCGCGCCGCCGTTCAATTATTCCGAAGCGGTGATTGGTCTGTTTGGTCTGGCGGGCGCTGCGGGAGCCCTGGGCGCGCGTCCGGCGGGCGGACTGGCGGATAAAGGCAAATCCCATCTGACGACCTCTGCCGGGCTGGTTCTGCTCCTGCTCTCCTGGGCAGCCATATGGTATGGCCATACCTCTGTACTGGCGCTGATCGTCGGTATTCTGGTACTCGACCTCACCGTGCAGGGCGTGCATATCACTAACCAGACCGTCATCTACCGCGTGAAGCCAGAGGCGCGTAACCGCCTCACGGCCGGATACATGACCAGCTATTTTATTGGCGGCGCAGCGGGTTCGTTAATTTCAGCCTCGGCGTGGCAGCATGCCGGTTGGTCAGGCGTGTGTGGGATAGGGGCAATCGTCGCCGCGCTGAATCTGCTAGTATGGTGGCGTGGGTACCATCGCCAGGACGTAATTAACTAAGTTTTACATTGCTTTGGGCCTCTTAGGGTGTAAAGGGGCCCTGCACTCTGTTAATGTAAACGTAATCATTTATCCCAGAAATTTTAATGTGGGTGACATATTTTCTATCGGCATGAATAGTTCAGCCCCCCGTCCTCACATCCTCTCTTCCGCGGGTTCACTCCCAACGCTCTCTGTGCTCACCGGGTCACGGACTTACCCGGCGCTTTCTGATGGTGACATAAGTTTGGCGGATATAACCGCACAAATAATTCATTTACATTATTTGTCACTATCGTTACTATATCGGCTGTAATTAATGAGGTTATGCCCAAATGGATAGTTCGTTTACGCCCATTGAACAAATGCTTAAATTCCGCGCCAGTCGTCATGAGGACTTCCCGTATCAGGAGATCCTGCTGACCCGCCTGTGCATGCACATGCAGGGTAAGCTACTGGAAAATCGTAATAAGATGCTGAAAGCTCAAGGGATTAACGAGACGTTGTTTATGGCGTTAATTACGCTGGAGTCTCAGGAAAATCACAGCATTCAGCCGTCAGAGCTGAGCTGCGCGCTGGGTTCATCCCGTACTAATGCCACCCGTATTGCCGATGAACTGGAAAAACGCGGCTGGATTGAACGCCGTGAAAGCGATAACGATCGCCGCTGCCTGCATCTGCAGCTGACCGACAAAGGTCACCAATTCCTGCGTGAGGTGCTGCCACCTCAGCATAATTGCCTGCATCAACTGTGGTCTGCCCTCAGCACCACCGAGCGCGACCAGCTTGAGCACATTACTCGCAAGCTGCTGACCCGTCTGGACCAGATGGATGAAGACGGCGCTGTTCTAGAGGCGCTGCGCTAACGCGACAACACGCTCAACAATCCCAGACTCATAAGAAAACCGACAGGCCAGCACGTCACACTGCTGGCCTTTCTGACAACAGCTCGGCTCAGCCGATGTGAAAATAAGAAGATCGTGGAGAACAACAATGAGCGCAAATGCGGAGAGCACTACCCCGCAGCAACCGGTCAATAAAAAGGGCAAACGCAAAAGCGCCCTTATTGTACTGACATTGCTCTTTATTATTATTGCCGTGGCATATGGGATCTATTGGTTTTTAGTATTGCGTCATGCTGAAGAGACAGACGATGCATACGTGGCAGGGAACCAGGTACAAATTATGGCGCAGGTATCGGGCAGCGTGACGAAAGTCTGGGCTGATAACACCGATTTTGTGCAAAAAGGGGATGTATTGGTCACGCTCGATCCGACCGACGCCCAACAGGCTTTTGAAAAAGCCCAGACCGCGCTGGCCTCCAGCGTCCGTCAGACCCGCCAGCTGATGATCAACAGCAAGCAGCTGCAGGCCAACATCGACGTGCAGAAAACCGCACTGGCGCAGGCGCAAAGCGACCTGAACCGTCGCGTTCCCCTCGGCACTGCCAACCTGATTGGCCGTGAAGAGCTGCAGCACGCGCGTGATGCCGTTGCCAGCGCACAGGCGCAGCTGGACGTGGCGATTCAACAGTACAACGCCAACCAGGCGATGGTGCTGGGCACCAGCCTGGAAAACCAGCCTGCCGTGCAACAGGCTGCCACCGACGTGCGCAACGCGTGGCTTGCCCTGCAGCGTACTAAAATTGTCAGCCCGATGACCGGCTACGTCTCTCGTCGTTCCGTCCAGCCTGGCGCCCAAATTAGCCCAACCACGCCGCTGATGGCGGTCGTTCCGGCGGACAACCTGTGGGTTGATGCGAACTTTAAAGAGACGCAGCTTGCCCATATGCGTATCGGCCAGACCGCGACGGTGATCAGCGATATTTACGGTGATGACGTGAAGTACACCGGGAAAGTGGTCGGCCTGGATATGGGGACCGGCAGTGCCTTCTCCCTGTTGCCAGCGCAAAACGCCACCGGGAACTGGATCAAAGTGGTTCAGCGCTTGCCCGTACGTATTGAACTGGATGCAAAACAGCTGGCGGACCATCCGCTGCGTATTGGCCTCTCTACGCTGGTAACGGTTGATACCGCCAACCGCGATGGTCAGATCCTGGCAAGTCAGGTGCGCAGCACCCCGGCTTATGAAAGTAACGCCCGTGAAATTAGCCTCGATCCGGTCAATAAACTGATCGATGACATCGTGAAGGCAAACGCCGGTTAATCCGAAGGTGAGCGTTATGCAACAGCAAAAGCCGCAAAAACCGCTGGAGGGGGCGCAACTGGTTATCATGACCATTGCGCTGTCGCTGGCGACATTCATGCAGGTGCTGGACTCTACCATCGCAAACGTGGCGATCCCAACCATCGCCGGTAACCTTGGCTCGTCACTGAGCCAGGGGACCTGGGTCATTACCTCGTTTGGGGTGGCAAACGCCATCTCCATCCCTATCACCGGCTGGCTGGCGAAGCGCGTCGGTGAAGTGAAGCTGTTCCTGTGGTCAACGGTATTGTTCGTGCTCGCCTCCTGGGCGTGCGGCATGTCCAACAGCCTGACGATGCTGATCATCTTCCGCGTCATTCAGGGGATTGTGGCCGGGCCGCTGATTCCGCTGTCGCAGAGTTTGCTGCTGAACAACTATCCGCCCGCTAAGCGCTCTATCGCGCTGGCGCTGTGGTCAATGACGGTGATTGTCGCACCGATTTGCGGACCTATCCTCGGCGGCTATATCAGCGACAATTACCACTGGGGCTGGATCTTCTTCATCAACGTGCCGATTGGTGCGCTGGTGGTGATGCTGACCCTGCAAACGCTGCGCGGTCGCGAAACCCGAACAGAGCAGCGGCGAATTGACGCCATTGGCCTGGCGCTGCTGGTGGTCGGGATCGGTAGCCTGCAGGTGATGCTCGATCAGGGTAAAGAGCTGGACTGGTTTAACTCGACAGAGATTATCATCCTGACCGTTGTCGCGGTGATATCGCTGAGCTTCCTGATAGTCTGGGAGCTGACGGACGATAACCCGATCGTCGATCTCTCGCTGTTTAAGTCGCGAAACTTCACCATCGGCTGCCTGTGTATCAGCCTGGCCTACATGCTCTACTTCGGCGCAATCGTTCTGCTGCCGCAGCTGTTGCAGGAGGTATATGGCTACACCGCAACCTGGGCAGGTTTGGCTTCTGCGCCAGTGGGGTTAATTCCGGTCCTGCTGTCGCCGATTATCGGCCGCTTCGCTCACAAGCTCGACATGCGCAGGCTGGTGACCTTCAGCTTTATCATGTACGCGGTGTGCTTCTACTGGCGCGCGTATACGTTCGAGCCGGGCATGGACTTTGGCGCATCCGCATGGCCGCAGTTCATTCAGGGCTTCGCCGTGGCGTGCTTCTTTATGCCGCTGACGACCATTACGCTTTCCGGCTTACCGCCAGAGCGCATGGCGGCGGCATCAAGCCTGTCGAACTTTACGCGTACGCTGGCAGGCTCCATCGGGACGTCGATCACCACGACCCTTTGGACCAACCGCGAGTCGATGCACCATGCGCAATTGACCGAAGCGGTGAACCCGTTTAACCCTAACTCGCAGCAGATGTACAGTCAGCTTCAGGGAATGGGAATGACGGAGCAGCAGGCATCCGGCTGGATCGCCCAGCAGATCACCAACCAGGGCCTGATTATCTCGGCAAACGAGATATTCTGGATATCGGCGGGGATCTTTATCATCCTGCTGGGACTGGTATGGTTTGCCCGACCACCGTTTGGCGCCGGAGGCGGTGGCGGCGGTGCGCACTAACGTGCGGTGTCCAGATCGCGACAGCGATTGTCAGTAACGATAAAGCAGCGCTCCTGAAATCGATTCACGATAGTGAAAAGACAACAGGAGCGCACCATGCTGAAAACACCTTCCGACAAATACCAACCTCAACCTGCTATTTCCCTGCCCGATCGCCGCTGGCCTGAGCAACGCCTCACGCAGGCGCCGCGCTGGCTTTCCACCGATTTACGCGACGGTAATCAGGCCCTTACCGAGCCGATGGACAGCAACCGCAAACTGCAGTTCTGGGCGCTGTTACTGCGTTGCGGATTCAAAGAAATCGAAGTCGCTTTCCCCTCTGCCTCGCAGACGGACTTCAATTTTGTGCGTCAGTTGATCGACGAAAACCGCATTCCGGATGACGTCACCATTCAGGTATTAACCCAGGCGCGTGAAGACCTTATCCTGCGTACCTTTGCGTCGCTGCGCGGGGCGAAGCAGGCCACCGTACACCTGTATAACGCCACCGCCCCGCTGTTCCGCCGCCTGGTGTTCGGCATGGAGAAAGCGCAAATCGTTGAGCTGGCGACCCGTTCCACGCGTCTTATCCGCACGCTGTGCGAAGAGAATCCCGCCACCCGCTGGCAATACGAATACTCTCCGGAAACTTTCTGCTTTACCGAGCCGGACTTTGCGCTGGAGATTTGCGAAGCCGTGGCAGACATCTGGCAGCCGTGCGCCGAACGCCCGATGGTGATCAACTTACCGGCCACCGTTGAGGTTAGTACACCGAATGTCTATGCCGATCAGATTGAGTATTTCTGCCGTCATTTCAGCCGCCGCAGCGATGTCTGCATCAGCGTCCATCCGCATAACGACCGCGGCACCGGTGTCGCCAGCGCGGAGCTTGCCCTGATGGCCGGTGCAGACCGTGTCGAAGGGTGTCTGTTTGGTAACGGAGAACGAACCGGTAACGTCTGCCTGGTCACGCTGGCAATGAACCTCTACAGCCAGGGGATTAGCCCGAATCTGGACTTTAGCGACATGAATCACGTGGTGGAGGTGGTAGAAACCTGCAACCAGCTGCCGGTGCATCCGCGCCATCCGTGGGCAGGACGGCTGGCGTATACCGCATTTTCGGGTTCACATCAGGATGCCATCAAGAAAGGCTTTGAAGCCCGCAAGCCTGACGAACGCTGGGAGATGCCCTATCTGCCGGTTGACCCACAGGATATTGGTTGCACCTACGAAGCGGTGATCCGGGTTAACAGCCAGTCAGGAAAAAGCGGCAGCGCGTGGCTTATCGAACAAAATCATGGTCTGAAATTACCCCGCGCCCTGCAGCAGGACTTTAGCCAGCACGTACAGCAGGAAACCGACCAGCACGGTAAAGAGATGACGCAGCATGCGCTGTGGCAACTGTTCCGCACACGTTATGGGCTGGTAGAGACGCCGGGCTTTGCCCTGCACGCTTACCGTAGCGACAGCCAGCAGGACGGGCAGTTACATCTGACGGCAAGCGTCACGACGCAGGGCGGGATGCGCCAGCTGGAGGGGCAAGGCAACGGGCTGTTATCCGCGGCAGCCAATGGTATAAGCCGCTGGGTCACGACCCCGTTTGTGATTAAGGACTATCACGAACATACGCTTGGGGAGCGCAGCGACAGCCGCTCGGTGGCGTATATCCGCTGTCTGTTTCAGGATGGTAGCAGCCGCTGGGGCGTCGGCATTGACAGCGACGTGGCCCGCGCGTCTCTTCAGGCCCTGTTCAATGCTGTCAGCTAGCTGTCTTTGAAATAATCGCTGGGTGATATCCCCATCACCCGGCGAAACATCGCCGTAAAGGCACTGTGGCTGCCGTAGCCCAGATCCAGCGCCACGCGTAGCACTGGCTGACCTTGTCCCAGGCGCAGCAGCGCTTCCAGCAGGCGCGCCCTTCTTAGCCACTCACCGTAGCTTAACCCCGTCTGCTGCTTGAAATGGCGGTTCATCGTGCGTTCACTCATACCAAGCGTGTTTGCGGCCTGCATGCTGCCCCAACTTTCCCCCGGCAACAGCCGGATCTGCTGGCAAAGGGTACGCAACGGCTCGCTTTCCGGCTCAGGCAGGTGAAACGGCAGCACCCGCAACGTGCGGATTTCATCCAGAATGAGCTCATATACGCGCTCATCACGACTGCCCGGGGAGTAGGACGCCTCAAGCGTCAGCGAGGTGAGGATAAGTTCGCGTAACAGACCGGAGATCTGGACTATCTGACAGGTTGCCGGAAGATCGGCTCGCGCGAGGGGATCGATAAACAGCGTGCGCGCCGCAACGTTGCCGGTAATACGCAAAGAGTGCGGAGTGCCCGCGGGTAGCCAGACGCCGCGTCCGGGCGGCACCACCCAACAACCTGATGCGGTATCGACTCTCACCACCCCACTCAGGGTGTGCAGCAATTGCGCGCAGTCGTGCTGATGCCACGGCTCGCTGTCGCCATGAAGGTAATCATGGGCATAAGGAACAAGTGGGCGATGGGTAAAGGAGAAGGTTGAGGTTGTGGTCATGAGGTTAAACACCCCTCACCCTACCCTCTCCCTGAGGGAGAGGGAAAAGGTGCACTAGATGTGCAGTTCCTGCAGTTTTTCTTTTGGCAGCGCGAGCTCTTCATTGCTGTTTACGCGAACGTCACGCTCGATGATATGACGCGCGATCTCCTGGGCTTCTTCCAGAGAGTGCATCTGGTAAGTTCCGCACTGATATACGTTCAGCTCAGGGATCTGGTTCTGCTCTTTCACCTTCAGCACATCTTCCATTGCCGCTTTCCAGGCATCCGCGACGCGTTTCTCTTCAGGCTGACCAATCAGGCTCATGTAGAAACCGGTACGGCAACCCATCGGAGAGATATCGATGATCTCCACGCCATTACCGTTCAGGTGGTCGCGCATAAACCCGGCAAACAGGTGCTCCAGGGTGTGAATGCCTTTCTCTGGCATCACTTCTTTGTTAGGCACGCAGAAACGCAGATCGAATACGGTGATCGTGTCGCCGTGCGGGGTGTGCATGGTCTTCGCCACACGTACTGCAGGTGCTTCCATACGGGTATGGTCGACAGTAAAGCTATCTAATAACGGCATACGTCACCTCCGATAGTGATTTTTTTTAAAATAAACTGAACTCTTCTACAAAATGCACGTCTGAGTATATGAAAGACGCGCATTTGTTATCATCATCCCTGAATTCAGAGATGTATATTTTGGCCACAGCGATGTGGCCTTTTTCTTTTCTGTTAAGCCTGTTTCGCCAGAAACGCCTCAAACGTCTCCGTATCCGCCGCTTCAACCTCTTTCTGACGCACGACAGAGGCGTCTCGTTCTGCCACAAAATCGGCTTCACTCAGAATCTCTAACGGCTCCTGCTTCAGCATCTCGCGGTATTCCGCAGAGAGCGAACGCCCGGTGCCGCCAATACCCTGATCAATCATAGAACGCAGAATACGCGCTGAGAACGTCAGTTCCGGGTTATCAAACGATTCAACCAGCTGGTCGCAGACGTTTTGATAGGCTTCCCCACCGTCAATGCTGTCCATGGTCCGGGCAACACGCTTCAGGTCACGGAACAGATCCTTACCGACTTTCGTCAGCGGGAACTGCGCTGTTTCGCAGCCAATACCCAGCGTCAGACCCGGCTTGCGCCCTTCCAGAATCACGCGGTTCCAGTTGGTACGGGTACAGAGCAGTTCCTCTGAACTCATTTCCGGCGCATCCGCCAGCACGCACCAGACCATAAACAGATCCAGGAAGCGAACCTGCTGCTCATCAACGCCGATGGGTGAGAACGGGTTGATATCCAGCGAGCGCACTTCTATGTATTCAATCCCGCCGCGCTGCAGTGCATCCGACGGGGTTTCACCGCTGCGCGTAACGCGCTTCGGACGAATAGGCGCGTACAGTTCATTTTCAATCTGCAGCACGTTGCTGTTGATCTGCAGGCGCTTACCGTCTTTTTCGAGGCCGATTTTCTCGTACTCTTCCGACGGCGTTTTGATCGCCCGCTTCAATCCTGCCACATATTCGTGCAATTCGTTAAACGTAATACCGAGATTGCTTTGCGACTTATTGGTATAACCCAGATCGCTAAGACGCAGGGAGGTGGCGTACGGGAGATAGTACATTCCACACTCTGTCTTCTCGAATGGCAGCGTGGTCGGTTTCCCCTGCAGGAATGACGAGCATATCGCAGGCGATGCCCCAAACAGATACGGAATGACCCAGCCAAAACGATAGTAGTTGCGGATCAGGCGGAAATAACCCGCGGAGATCGCGTCTTTATCCGTTTCGCCGCACTTCGCCTGCCAGAACGCCATGGGTAAAGAGAAATTGTAATGCACGCCAGAAATGGTCTGCATCAACGCACCGTAGCGGTTTTTCAGCCCCTCACGATAGAGCGTTTTCAGCTGACCGATATTTGACGTGCCGTATTGCGCCAGTTCAATCTCCTGGCCTTGTTCGATATAGCACGGCATGCTGAGCGGCCACATACGCTCATCACCCAGATTGCGGGCAGTGTAGCGATGGATGTCGCGCAGAATCGTTAGCATATGATCAATATCACCATCCACTGGCGTGATGAATTCCAGCAGCGCTTCAGCGAAATCGGTTGTGATCCATTTATGTGTCAGCGCCGAGCCTAACGCCTTCGGGTGACCCGTTGTCGCTAAGCTACCGTCCGCGTTAACGCGCAGCGTTTCACGCTCAAGACCACGCTGAATACCCTTCAGTGCCTGAGGGTGATTTTCCAGCCAGGCCAGCGCCTGAGATACGTCCGGGATCAAATTGACCTCCCGCCTGTCAAAGTATTGTTACTCAGCATAATTGTAATGGTTGACGATTGAAGGTCGCGTATTCATTCCACCAATTAGTGCCACCACGTCATACCCTGTAGTGTTGCCCATGCCACGAGAACATAGCGCAACGCCTTGCCAAGGCACAAAAAAAAGAGCACTGGCCCCCAGGAGATGCGCATCCATCCCGCCAGCAGGCACAGTAAATCACCTATTACAGGCATCCAGCTTAATAACAGCGTGGCAGCGCCATAGCGTTTTAGCCAGCCGACTGCCTTTTCCTGCCAGCGCGATTTTTCACGCAGCGGAAAGAAACGCCCAAGAATAACGTTAGTCAGCCCTCCAAAGCTATTACCCATTGTTGCTATTAACACGAGCAACCAGGGCTGACTTACGCCAGACAACAGCATCGCTACCAGCACCACTTCCGAATTTCCCGGCAAGAGCGTGGCACTTAAAAAACTGCTGGCGAATAATGATAAAAGTGACAGCGCGTCACTCACAGTAAGCGGACGTCCACAACATCCATCCCGGCATCGCGCGCGGCCTGAATACCAAAATCAGCATCTTCGAACACAACACATTTCACCGCAGGCACACCCATCAGTTCTGCACAACGCAGGAAAGTGTCCGGTGCGGGCTTGTGATTTTGAACATGATCGGCGGCAACCACCGCAGAGAAATAATGGCGCAGGCCAAGATGGGTGAGCAGCGCTTCCGCAATAGCGCTTTCACTGCCCGTGCCAACGGACATAGGGCGACGCCCGTGCCATGCTTTTACGACGTCAATTAACGGTAACGGGCGCACGGTATCTAAAAGCATCGCTTTTACCGCATCGGTTTTTTCACGAGCCAGAAGGTGCGGGTCGAGATCGGCATGATTACGTTCAATCACGGCCTGCGCTATACGCCAGGTTGGGGCTCCGTTGAGGGCGATCATCGCCTGAAGATCGAAACGCATACCGTAACGAGCAAGGACATCAGTCCAGGCTTGACGATGCGTGGGTTCGGTATCCAGGAGAGTGCCATCCATATCGAAGATCAAACCGTCATACTGTGCGTACATCGTGCTCTCGCTAAACGATTAACAAAGCATTACTTTATCGTAAACGGTGGTTTTTGTCGCTCAAAGAGAAATGATTGCTGACGGAACGTCGAAGGAATAACCAGGGAGAAAGAGAGTGGTACAGAAAAGAAGATGGTGCATCCGGGAGGATTACTCGGCTGCGCCTCGCCCTTTGGGCCGTTGCTAAGCAACGTTATCTTCCCTGGTGCTTGCGGCTAACCCGCAGACCTTGAAACAACAGCCTTGCTGTTATCTCGGAGAATATGGTGCATCCGGGAGGATTCGAACCTCCGACCGCTCGGTTCGTAGCCGAGTACTCTATCCAGCTGAGCTACGGATGCATCGGGAAATGCTTTTGAAACAGTAAATGGTGCATCCGGGAGGATTACTCGGCTGCGCCTCGCCCTTCGGGCCGTTGCTAAGCAACGTTATCCTCCCTGGTGCTTGCGGCTAACCCGCAGACCTTGAAACAACAACCTTGCTGTTATCTCGGAGAAGATGGTGCATCCGGGAGGATTCGAACCTCCGACCGCTCGGTTCGTAGCCGAGTACTCTATCCAGCTGAGCTACGGATGCATCAGGGTACTGCTTTCAGAAATAGTAAATGGTGCATCCGGGAGGATTACTCGGCTGCGCCTCGCCCTTCGGGCCGTTGCTAAAGCAACGTTATCCTCCCTGGTGCTTGCGGCTAACCCGCAGACCTTGAAACAACAGCCTTGCTGTTATCTCGGAGAAGATGGTGCATCCGGGAGGATTCGAACCTCCGACCGCTCGGTTCGTAGCCGAGTACTCTATCCAGCTGAGCTACGGATGCATCGGGATTTACTATTGTACTACTCGATATTCATATCACTTCGAAAGCAATATGAAGTAATAGATGGTGCATCCGGGAGGATTCGAACCTCCGACCGCTCGGTTCGTAGCCGAGTACTCTATCCAGCTGAGCTACGGATGCAAAATGGCGGTGAGGCGGGGATTCGAACCCCGGATGCAGCTTTTGACCGCATACTCCCTTAGCAGGGGAGCGCCTTCAGCCTCTCGGCCACCTCACCACACAACGCCTCTTTCGAGTGCTTCGAGTAACTCGTTAAGAGCTTCTCGTCGCTGCGTGGCGCATATATTACTTTCTGGGACTTATAAGTCAAACAATTTTCCAAAAGCTTTTATCGTTTGCACAAATCACACGCAATTCGCATGCAAAAGCTGCAAAGAGGGTGTTTTATAAGCGGATTTTGCAGGCATCTTCTCAGAAAACTGATGACAGAATAGTGATGTTGAGGCGAGTTAAGGGTAAGAGAGTGGTTAAAAACAGAGCGATTGAAATTAAACGGTAACTTTAAGCAGGAAAAATGGCGGGAGAGGTTGCGTCTCGCCCGACAGCGAGACGCGACAATATCAGTAACTGGACTGCTGGGATTTTTCAGCCTGGATACGCTGGTAGATCTCTTCACGGTGGACAGATACTTCTTTAGGAGCGTTTACACCAATACGTACCTGGTTACCCTTTACCCCTAAAACTGTCACGGTGACCTCATCCCCAATCATGAGGGTCTCACCAACTCGACGAGTCAGAATCAGCATTCTTTGCTCCTTGAAAGATTAAAAGAGTCGGGTCTCTTGTATCCCGGCATTATCCATCATATAACGCCAAAAAGTAAGCGATGACAAACACGTAAAGTGTAAGCAGTCACGGCATCACATTCTGTTAAACGTAAGTTTAGCCGATATACACAAACTCAACCTGACTTTATCGTTATCGATAGCGCAGTGAACAAGACGCCATAACGTTACCGCTATGGCGTCTGCTTGTGCTTTGTAGTTATTACAGTTTCGCGCTCACCCAGCTTTCAACACTGGCCAATGCCGCAGGAAGTGCCGCCGCATCCGTACCACCGGCTTGCGCCATGTCCGGACGACCGCCACCCTTACCGCCCACCTGCTGGGCGACCATACCAATCAGTTCCCCTGCTTTTACGCGGTCGGTCACATCCTTAGAGACGCCCGCAATCAGAGAAACCTTACCTTCTGCCACTGTCGCCAGCACGATAACTGTGGAACCGAGCTGGTTCTTCAGATCGTCGACCATAGTACGCAGCATCTTAGGCTCAACGCCCGCCAGATCGCTGACCAGCAGTTTGACGCCCTTAATGTCTACAGCTTTGCTGGAGAGGTTTGCACTCTCCTGCGCCGCAGCCTGCTCTTTCAGCTGCTGCAGCTCTTTTTCCAGCTGACGCGTACGATCCAGCGCAACGCGCACTTTCTCGCCCAGGTTCTGGCTATCACCTTTCAACAACTGCGCGATGTCGTGCAGCTGATCGCTCTGCGCATGCAGGCTGGCAATCGCGCCTTCACCGGTTACCGCTTCAATACGACGCACGCCCGCCGCCGTTCCTGATTCGGAAACAATGCGGAACAGACCAATGTCGCCGGTACGGGAGGCATGCGTCCCGCCGCAGAGTTCAGTCGAGAAGTCGCCCATGCTCAGCACGCGAACGCGGTCGTCGTATTTCTCGCCGAACAGTGCCATCGCGCCTTTCTTCTTCGCCGCCTCGAGATCCATGATATGGGTTTCGATTGGCAGGTTACGACGGATCTGCGCATTCACCAGATCTTCCACCGCGCGGATTTCTGACGGCTTCATCGCTTCAAAATGAGAGAAGTCGAAGCGCAGCACTTTATCGTTAACCAGAGAACCTTTCTGTGCAACGTGCGTTCCCAGAACTTCACGCAGGGCAGCGTGCATCAGGTGCGTAGCTGAGTGGTTCAGACGAATGCGCGCACGACGAGCTTCATCAACGTTCGCCTGAACACCCTCGCCCACTTTCAGAGAACCGGCAGTCAGTTTGCCCTGATGGCCAATCGCCTGACCGTATTTCTGCGTGTCGCTTACGCTGAAGCTGAAACCGTTGCCTTTCAGTTCGCCTTTATCGCCAACCTGGCCGCCGGATTCCGCGTAGAACGGCGTTTTGTCCAGAATGACAACCGCATCCTGACCCGCGTTGATGCTGTCTACGGCTTTACCGTCAACAAACAGGGCGGTCACTTTGCCAGTCAGTTCCAGATTTTCGTAGCCTTTGAATTCTGATGCGCCATCAACACGGATCATCGCGTTGTAGTCAGCACCAAAACCGCTGGACTCGCGCGCACGGCGGCGCTGCTCTTCCATTGCGGCTTCAAAGCCTGCTTCGTCCACTTTGATGTTGCGCTCACGGCAAACGTCCGCCGTCAGGTCAACCGGGAAGCCGTAGGTGTCATACAGGCGGAAAGCGGTTTCGCCGTCCAGCGTATCGCCCTGAAGTTTCGCCAGCTCTTCATCCAGCAGCGCCAGTCCGCGCTCCAGAGTACGAGCAAACTGCTCTTCTTCCGTTTTCAGAACCTGCTCAACCTGCGCCTGCTGACGTTTCAGCTCATCACCGGCTGCGCCCATCACGCCAATCAGTGGCCCAACGAGTTTATAGAAGAAGGTGTCCTTCGCGCCCAGCATGTTGCCGTGACGGATAGCACGACGAATGATACGACGCAGCACATAGCCACGGTTTTCATTCGACGGGATCACGCCGTCGGCAATCAGGAACGCGCAGGAACGGATATGGTCTGCAATAACGCGCAGCGATTTGTTGTTCAGATCGGTTGCACCCGTCACTTGCGCAACGGCTTTAATCAGAGTGCTGAACAGGTCAATTTCGTAGTTGGAGTTAACGTGCTGCAGAACAGCCGCAATACGCTCCAGACCCATACCGGTATCAACGGACGGTTTCGGCAGCGGCTCCATCGTACCGTCAGCCTGACGGTTGAACTGCATGAAGACGATGTTCCAGATCTCAATGTAGCGATCGCCGTCTTCTTCCGGGCTGCCTGGAGGACCACCCCAGATGTGGTCG
Source organism: Enterobacter sp. WPR_3_1 (assembly GCF_003635055.1). Lineage (NCBI taxonomy): Bacteria > Pseudomonadati > Pseudomonadota > Gammaproteobacteria > Enterobacterales > Enterobacteriaceae > Enterobacter > Enterobacter sp. WPR_3_1. The sequence continues at coordinate 100,426 of NZ_RBXU01000009.1, forward strand.
CCGTGATCGTAGAAGATCTCGGTGCACGGACCGCAAGGGCCGGTATCGCCCATCTGCCAGAAGTTGTCAGACGCATAAGGTGCGCCTTTGTTATCACCGATGCGAATAATACGCTCGCGCGGGATACCAACCTCTTTTTCCCAGATTTCGTAGGCTTCGTCATCGGTTTCATAGACGGTAACCCACAGACGATCTTTCGGCAGGTTGAACCAGTTTTCACCGGTCAGCAGTTCCCACGCATATTGAATGGCATCGTGTTTGAAGTAGTCGCCGAAGCTGAAGTTACCCAGCATTTCGAAGAACGTATGGTGACGCGCGGTGTAACCGACGTTTTCCAGGTCGTTGTGTTTACCACCCGCACGCACGCAACGCTGTGAGGTTGTGGCGCGGGAATAATTACGTTTGTCGAGACCAAGGAACACATCCTTGAACTGGTTCATCCCGGCGTTGGTAAACAGCAGAGTCGGATCGTTGTTCGGTACCAGGGAGCTGCTGGCAACTACCTGATGTCCCTTACTATGGAAAAAATCGAGAAACGCCTGACGGATCTCAGCGGTGCTCTTGCTCATAATTATCCTGAAATCAAGCTAACGAAATGTCGTAGCAAGCCTGTATCGGTAAAACGTTGGACAGACCAGCTACTGGAAAAAGTGGGAATAAGATAAGTTTTCTTTAGTGGGAAGTAAAATCCCGCATGCGTTCAATCCGCAAAATTACGCCAGATATCCTGAATATCTTCCATCAGAAAGCCGCGGTAGAGCAAAAAGCGCTGGATTTTAACTTTTTCTGAAAATTCACGTGGCAAGGGTTCGCCGTACTTGCGAATGGCCTGTTCTTTTGCCAGCGCGCACCAGTCTGTGTCGCATTCGCGCATGGCCTTTTCAATGGTTTCACGGGCGACCCCTTTCTGGTTCAGCTCCTGGCGGATACGCGCGGGGCCATATCCTTTGCGGCCACGGCTGGCAAGAAACCGGGAAGCGAAACGCTCGTCATCCAGATAGCGGTGCTCATAGCACCAGGCAATGACGCGGTCGTAATCTTCCGCAGTCGCATCAATCTCTTCCGGCCCGTTTTTACTCATGACGGGGGCCGACAGTTTTCGCCGCAACTCCTGTTCGCTGTGGTCACGGACGGCAAGAATGCGCACCGCACGGTCCAGTAAGCGTGCATAGGCAGGGCGGCGTGAAGTCGATTCACTCATAAAAAACCTGCTGATTCAGAAATGCAAAAAGGGCCGCATTAGCAGCCCTTCATCTTTAAACGAGAGAATTAGAAATCTTCGTTGGTTTCTTCAGCACCCGCGTTATCCACCACGAAATCAGGCGTACCGTCCTGGTTGTTCAGCAGAAGCTCACGCACTTTCTTCTCAATTTCTTTCGCCGCAGCCGGGTTCTCTTTCAGCCAGGAGATTGCATTTGCTTTACCCTGACCAATCTTGTCGCCGTTGTAGCTGTACCATGCGCCCGCTTTTTCAATCAGCTTCTCTTTCACGCCCAGGTCAACCAGTTCGCCGTAGAAGTTGATACCTTCACCGTAGAGGATCTGGAATTCAGCCTGTTTGAACGGCGCTGCGATTTTGTTCTTCACAACCTTCACGCGGGTTTCGCTACCCACCACGTTTTCACCTTCTTTCACCGCGCCGATACGGCGGATATCCAGACGGACAGACGCGTAGAATTTCAGCGCGTTACCACCGGTAGTGGTTTCCGGGTTACCGAACATCACACCAATTTTCATACGGATCTGGTTGATGAAGATCAGCAACGTGTTGGACTGCTTCAGGTTACCGGCCAGCTTACGCATTGCCTGGCTCATCATACGTGCCGCGAGGCCCATGTGAGAGTCACCAATTTCGCCTTCGATTTCAGCTTTTGGCGTCAAAGCAGCAACGGAGTCGACCACGATAACGTCAACCGCACCGGAACGGGCCAGCGCGTCACAAATTTCCAGCGCCTGCTCACCGGTGTCCGGCTGAGAACACAGCAGGTTGTCGATATCAACGCCCAGCTTACGAGCATAAACAGGGTCCAGCGCGTGCTCGGCATCGATAAACGCACAGGTTTTACCTTCACGCTGTGCCGCAGCGATAACCTGCAGCGTCAGGGTTGTTTTACCTGAGGACTCGGGCCCGTAGATTTCTACGATACGGCCCATTGGCAGGCCGCCAGCGCCCAGCGCGATATCCAGAGAAAGCGAACCGGTGGAGATAGTTTCCACATCCATGGAACGGTCTTCACCCAGGCGCATGATGGAGCCTTTACCGAATTGCTTTTCGATCTGGCCCAGTGCTGCCGCCAACGCTTTCTGTTTGTTTTCGTCGATAGCCATTATTACTCCTGTCATGCCGGGAGAAGCGACTGTGCTTCACCGTGGATTTCTGTTCTGTTGGTGCAATTATACTGTATGGTCATACAGTATCAAGTATTTTGTAGAAATTGTTGCCAGAGCGTTTTTAACGCATAAACGGTTGCCTGACGACGCACGCTTTCGCGATCGCCGCTAAAGCACTCCCGGCGGGTGATCCCTTCACCTCTGGCGGTAGCAAAACCAAACCAGACGGTGCCGACAGGCTTCACGTCACTGCCCCCGTCCGGGCCCGCGATGCCGCTAATCGATATTGCATAATCCGCGCGCGCCTCTTTGAGCGCACCAATAGCCATCTCAATCACCACCGGCTCGCTGACCGCGCCATGCTGTTCGAGCGTAGATTCCCGCACGCCGATCATTTGCGCTTTAGCTTCATTACTGTAGGTCACAAAACCACGTTCAAACCAGGCGGAACTGCCGGCAATATCGGTAATCGCTTTCGCCACCCAGCCGCCGGTGCAGGACTCCGCGGTGGTGAGGGTCGCCCCGCGTTGCTTAAGCGCCAGCCCTACCACTTCGCTAAGCTGCATCAATTCATGGTCAGTCATTCTCGCTCCAGGCCTTAGAAAAACATGCAGCACAAGATAGCACTTTCTCGTCAGATATGGGGATGCGCTGCAGGATTTACGAGGGGGCTTCAGAAAAAAGCCGATGCGAGCGCACCGGCGGTGGCGAGGATTATTTCATGCTGTCAGCGAGGGTATCCACATTGTGGCGGAACGCCTTAATGTAGGTCTCTGCCACGCCCCCTTTTGCCGAGAGCGCTTCCGGGTAAAGCTCGCCTCCAGGCTGCGCGCCGGTAGCTGTAGCAATCTGTTTAACCAGCCGCGGGTCGAGCTGGTTTTCCATAAACCAGGTTTTCACGCCGTCCGCTTTAATCTGATTAATGATCTCAGCGACCTGTGCCGCGCTGGCCTCGCTTTCTGATGACAACCCCTGGGGCGCCATAAACGTCACCCCGTAGGCGCGGCTGAAATAGCCGAACGCGTCATGGCTGGTCAACACTTTACGTTTCACCAGCGGGATCTGGCTAAAACGCGTTTTGGCCCAGCTATCCAGCTGCTTAAGCTGCGCGATGTACGGTTTTCCGGTCGCTTCCAGCGCGGTTTTATCTTCTGGGTCGGCTTTCACCAGCCCGTTGAGAATATTTTGCGCGTACAGCGCCCCGTTCGCCGCGCTGTTCCAGGCGTGCGGGTCAGTGACGGTTTTGCCCTCTTCTTCGAGGGTATGCGTCTGCACACCCCGCGACGCCACCACCAGCTGGCCTTTGAACCCGGAGGCTTTCACCAGGCGATCCAGCCACCCTTCCAGCCCCAGACCATTGACCACCACAACATCGGCCTTGCTTAGCGCCGCGCTATCTTTTGGCGAGGGCTCGAAGGTATGCGGATCGCCGTCCGGCCCCACCAGCGTCGTGACGTTCACATGGTCACCGCCCACCTCCCGGGTCATATCCCCCAGAATGGAAAAGCTAGTCACCACATTGAGCGTTTTCGCCATCACCGTTTGCGACATCATCCCCAGCGCGAGCGCCACTACGAATCCCGTACGTTTCATCGTTTCCCCTTGCGTTAAAAAAGCGCACGCAGGCTGCCAGCCAGTCTGCTGCGCGTGCCAAATAAAATGGAAATAAAGAACAGCGCGCTGGCGGTAAGCACGATGGACGGCCCCGCGGGCAGGCTGGCGGCCCAGGAGAGACTGAGTCCGAGCCACGCGCAGAAAATACCGCTGATACCCGCCATCAATAGCAGTCCGGGTAAGGTGCGTGCCCAGCAGCGTGCCGCTACCGCAGGGAGCATCATCAGCCCGACCGCCATCAACGTGCCAAGCACCTGAAAACCGGCAACGAGGTTAAGCACCAGCAGCGCCAGAAACAGGCCGTGTAATAAGCCGGGAACATGGCGGGCGTTTACCTGCAGCCAGGCGGTGTCAAAGGCCTCGGTCACCAGCCCACGGTAGAAAATCGCCAGCGTAATAAGGGTGAACATGCAAACGCCTGCCACAAACAGCGCGGCATCGTTATCCACCGCCAGGATGGAGCCAAACAGCAGGTGCAGAAGATCGACGCTCGAACCGCGCAGTGATACCAGCGTGACGCCCAGCGCCAGCGAGCCAAGATAGAACCCGGCAAAACTGGCGTCCTCTTTGAGCGGCGTTCGACGGCTGACCAGCCCGGCCACCAGCGCCACGGTAATACCGGCAATAAAGCCTCCCACACTCATGGCCAGCAGCGACATACCGCTGAGCAAATACCCCACCGCGACACCGGGCAAAATGGCGTGAGAGAGGGCATCGCCCATCAGACTCATCCGGCGCAGTTGAAGGAAAACGCCCAGAGCAGTGGTACTGACGGACAACGCCAGGCAAACCACCAGCGCGCGGCGCATAAAGCCATACTCAATAAAAGGCTGAAAAAAGATATGCCAGATCATGCCACCCTCACCCGCTCGGTTTTCCACTGGGGCATGTCAGCGTCCAGCCGTAACGTCTGCGGGAAGTGGCGCGATACACGCTCGCTGTCGTGCAGCACCGCAAGCACCGTTTGCCCCTGCATATACATTTCCAGCATCAGGTCCATCAGCACATTACAGGTAGCTTCATCAACGCCGGTAAAGGGCTCATCGAGCATGACCAGCGGCGCCTGCTGCACTAATACCCGCGCGAACAGCATGCGCTGAAACTGACCGCCGGAGAGCTCATCAATGGTCGTTAGCGCCATCGTTCCAAGCCCCACCCGCTCAAGCGCACCGGCAATGCGCAGCCGCATTTCACGGCGAAGGCCAGAAAAAAGCGACGCTTCAGGCCAACAGCCCATGCTGACCACATCCTGCACGGTTAGCGGAAATTGCGCCTCCAGGGCATGACGCTGTGCCAGCCAGCCCATTACCGGGCGTTTTTTCTGCCAGTGAAAACGGCCGCTTACCGGCGGGATAAACCCGGCGAGGGTTTTCAGAAGCGTTGATTTACCGCAGCCGTTGGCCCCGAGGATGGCGGTCATGCTCCCGCATTCAATCACCCCGGACAGAGGGCGCGTGACCGGCTCGCGGTCGTAACCCGCCGTGAGTTGATTCATCACGATCATGGCAATGCCACCGCCCAGCACACGGCCAGTCCGATAAAGACAATCAGCGCCAGCGCCATCAGAAGCCGGACCGGCGCAGACAGAGAAAAAAAGGAAGTAGACATCTCATCACCACATCAAATGTTATAACATAACAATAATGAAAGATAATGCGGATGTAAATGAGCGGAGATTACCGGGAGTGTGGCGAAATGTTTCTGGATATCAGCCCAACCCTCTCCCGGCGGAAGAGGGTTGAACATCAAGCGTTACTGACTGAACGGCGACGCGGCAGGCACGCGCGCCTGTGATACCGCCAGCCCCAGCTGCCATACGGCCATCGCATAGTGAGTGCTGTGGTTATAGCGGGTGATGGTGTAGAAGTTAGGCAGCCCGTACCAGTACTGATAACCCGTACCGACATCCAGACGCAGCAGGCTCGCCTGTTGCGTATTTCCCAGCGGCTGCGTTGGCGTTAAGCCTGCAGCGGCCAGCTGCGAAACGCTGTAGTTGGTTTTAAAGCCGTTCTCAAGCCCTGGTGCCTGGCCGTTAGCCTGCACCGCCACCTGACCGCCCGGCACCCAGCCGTGCGCTTTAAAGTAGTTCGCCACGCTGCCGATGGCATCCACCGGATCCCACAGGTTAATGTGGCCATCTCCGTTAAAGTCGACGGCATATTGCTTATAGGAGGACGGCATAAACTGGCCGTAGCCCATCGCACCGGCAAACGAGCCTTTGAGATCTAACGGGTCATCTTGTTCATTGCGCGCCATCAGCAGGAAGGTTTCCAGCTCAGACGAGAAATATTCAGCGCGACGCGGGTAGTTAAAGGAGAGCGTCGCCAGCGCATCGAGGATACGGGTTTTGCCCATCACGCGGCCCCAGCGGGTTTCCACGCCGATAATCCCGACGATGATTTCAGGCGGTACGCCATACACCTGCCACGCACGGTTCAGCGCATCTTCATATTGGTTCCAGAAGACCACGCCATTTTGCACGTTATCCGGCGTAATGAACTGTTTGCGATAACGCAGCCATGCGCCATTTGGCCCGGTCGGTACCTGAGCCGTCGGTGCCTGGCGATCCATCAAACGCAGAACATAATCCAGTCGCTTCGCCTGCGACAGAATTTCATGCAGTTGCTGGCGGTCAAAACCGTGTTTGCTCACCATTTTATCGATGAACTGCTCGGCCGCCGGGTTATTCGCAAAGTCGCCGCCCATCTGCATCATATTATGCTGCGGCTCCAGCAGGAATCCTCCGGAAGGCGCGCCAGCCGTTTGCTGCACGGCTTCGGTCTTGGGTTTGCTACTACAGGCAGACAGCAGAATAAGCGCAGGTAACAACGCTGCATAACGACGCTTGAACATGTGACATCCATTTAACGGGTTCGATAAGAACCCAGTATGGTAAAGCATCCGCAACACCTCAAGGAAGTGGTACGCACCTCCCCCACCAAATCTTTACGCTCCCCATCGCAAATCTGTGCAATTTTCATCCACACAAGACTCCCATTGGCAATTAACTTTCAAAATAATCCATTTTTCTTTCATTGTGAGATCTAATTAACACTTTAAAACCTTTCAAAGTGATTATTATTAGCCTCAGTTATACAAAAACAAAAAAGCCCCACAGGAGAGAAGAATGATAGAAACCATCACCCACGGCGCCGAGTGGTTCATCGGGCTGTTTCAGAAAGGCGGAGAAGTGTTCACCGGCATGGTGACCGGGATCCTGCCCCTGCTGATTAGCCTGCTGGTCATCATGAACGCGCTGATTAACTTTATCGGCCAGCAACGCATTGAACGCTTTGCCCAGCGCTGCGCCGGCAATCCGCTGTCCCGTTACCTGGTTCTGCCCTTCATCGGCACGTTTGTTTTTTGCAACCCGATGACGCTGAGCCTCGGCCGCTTTATGCCTGAAAAATACAAGCCCAGCTATTACGCCGCAGCCTCCTACAGCTGCCACTCCATGAATGGCCTGTTCCCGCATATCAACCCCGGCGAGCTGTTTGTCTATCTGGGCATTGCCAGCGGCCTGACCACGCTTGGCCTGCCGCTCGGTCCGCTGGCGGTAAGTTATCTGCTGGTCGGTCTGGTCACCAACTTTTTCCGCGGCTGGGTCACGGACCTCACCACCGCCATTTTCGAGAAGAAAATGGGTATCCAGCTTGAACAGAAAGTCCATCTTTCAGGAGCCGCAGCATGAGCCGTATTCGCATTGAAAAAGGAACGGGCGGCTGGGGCGGCCCGCTGGAATTCGACGCCACTGAAGGCAAAAAAATCGTCTATATCACCGCAGGCACACGTCCGGCCATTGTCGACAAACTGCGTGAGCTGACCGGCTGGGAAGCGGTCGACGGCTTCAAAGAGGGCGAACCGCCTGAAGCGGAAATTGGCGTGGCGGTGATTGACTGCGGCGGCACGCTGCGCTGCGGCATCTACCCCAAGCGGCGTATTCCTACCGTGAATATCCATTCCACCGGTAAATCAGGTCCGCTGGCTCAGTACATCCTGGAGGACATTTACGTCTCCGGCGTGAAGGAGGAAAACATTCACCTGGCACAAGGGTCTGCTGCCCCTCAGAAAGCGGCCCCGCGTGATTACGACACGAGTAAAAAAATCACCGAACAGAGTGACGGCCTGCTGGCAAAAGTCGGAATGGGGATGGGCTCTGCCGTGGCCGTGCTGTTCCAGTCCGGGCGCGACACCATCGACACGGTGCTGAAAACCATTCTGCCGTTTATGGCATTCGTTTCGGCGCTGATCGGCATCATCATGGCCTCGGGTCTTGGCGACTGGATTGCTCACGGCCTCGCCCCGCTGGCGAGCCACCCGCTCGGGCTGGTGACGCTGGCGCTGATCTGCTCCTTCCCGCTGCTGTCGCCGTTTCTCGGCCCGGGCGCGGTCATTGCGCAGGTTATCGGCGTGCTGATTGGCGTGCAGATCGGCCTTGGCAACATTCCCCCGCATCTGGCTCTGCCCGCCCTGTTTGCCATTAACGCCCAGGCGGCGTGTGATTTCATTCCTGTCGGGCTGTCGCTGGCAGAAGCGCGCCAGGACACCGTGCGCGTTGGCGTGCCGTCTGTACTGGTCAGCCGTTTCCTGACCGGCGCACCGACGGTGCTGATTGCCTGGTTTGTCTCCGGCTTTATTTACCAATAAGAGGTTCCTGTGATGACCGTAATTTACCAGACCACCATCACCCGCATTGGCCAGAGCGCGGCCGATGCGCTCAGCGACAAGATGCTGATTACCTTCCGCGAAGGTGCGCCCGCGGATATCGAAGAGTTTTGCTTTATCCACTGTCACGGCGAGATGAACGGTGAGCTGAAGGCCGGGAGCCAGCTGGAGTTGGGCGACGCGCGCTACGCCGTGACCGCCGTCGGCGACGTGGCCGGACAAAACCTGCGGGAGCTCGGCCATATCACCCTGCGTTTTGATGGCCAGCCGCAGGCGGAATATCCCGGTACGGTTCATGTGGATGGCCCGGTTCCGCAGGCTGTCACCCCAGGCTGCACGTTGAAGTTTGTTGCGTAATTTAAGGAGAAAGATATGAGTCAGGTTGCCGTTGTCATTGGTGGGGGACAAACCTTAGGCGAGTTCCTCTGCCGTGGGCTTGCTGCAGAGGGTTACCGCGTGGCGGTAGTGGATATTCAGAGTGAAAAAGCCGCACGCGTGGCGGACACCATCAACACCGAATTGGGTGAAGGGATGGCCTACGGATTTGGTGCTGATGCCACCAGCGAGCAGAGCGTAATGGCGCTGGCCCGCGGCGTGGACGAGATTTTTGGCCGTACCGACCTGCTGGTATACAGCGCAGGAATAGCCAAAGCAGCCTTTATCAGCGATTTCGAACTGGGGGATTTCGACCGCTCTCTGCAGGTTAACCTCGTGGGCTATTTCCTCTGCGCGCGCGAGTTTTCCCGTCTGATGATCCGCGATGGCATTCAGGGGCGCATCATCCAGATCAACTCGAAATCGGGCAAAGTGGGCAGCAAACACAACTCCGGTTACAGCGCGGCGAAATTTGGCGGCGTAGGGCTGACGCAATCTCTGGCCCTCGATCTGGCCGAATATGGCATTACCGTTCACTCGCTGATGCTGGGCAACCTGCTGAAATCGCCGATGTTCCAGTCCCTGCTGCCGCAATATGCCACCAAGCTCGGGCTGAAAGAGGAGGAAGTGGAGCAGTATTACATCGACAAAGTGCCGCTGAAGCGCGGCTGCGATTATCAGGACGTGCTGAACATGCTGCTGTTTTATGCCAGCCCCAAAGCCTCTTACTGCACCGGGCAGTCCATTAATGTCACCGGCGGGCAGGTGATGTTCTGATCGAACACGCTGATGCCCGTATCCCCCTCTCCTTCGGGAGAGGGAACAACAAGGAGCTCGTATGGTTACCGCACTCATTACCGTTGCCGCCATCGCCTGGATGTGCCAGCTGATCTTTGGCGGCTGGCAAATCCGCCAGTTTAACCGCGCGTTTGATGCCCTGTGTCAGAAAGGGCGCGTGGGCGTCGGGCGTTCCGGCGGGCGTTTCAAACCGCGCGTGGTGGTTGCCATTGCGCTGGACGAACACAATAGGGTCTGCGATTCTCTCATCATGCGCGGGATGACCGTTTTTGCCCGCCCGGCGAAAATCCAGGCGATTAACGGGATATCGCTGCAGGAATTACAACCCGATGTGATCTTTCCCCATGATTCGCTCTGCCAGAATGCTCTATCATTAGCGCTTAATCTGAAACATGGATAATTTCGTTGTGAACGCGATAAGCTTGCGAAATTATCATTTCGCAACCTAAGGAATTGAGCGCCTATGAAACCACGTCAGCGTCAGGCGGCCATTCTGGAGCATCTGCAAAAGCAGGGAAAATGCTCGGTAGAAGAACTGGCCCACTACTTTGACACCACCGGCACGACAATACGAAAGGATCTGGTATTGCTCGAAAACTCTGGTGCAGTCATCCGAACCTACGGCGGCGTGATGCTCAACAAAGATGAAGCCGACCCGCCTATCGATCACAAAACGCTGATCAATACTCACCAGAAAGCGCTGATTGCCGAGGCCGCCGTAAAATTTATCCATGATGGCGACTCCATTATCCTTGATGCAGGCAGCACCGTGCTGCAGATGATCCCGATGCTCAGCCGCTTTAACAACATCACGGTGATGACCAACAGTCTGCACATCGTCAACGCCCTGTCGGAGTTCGACAGCGAGCAAACCATTCTGATGCCCGGCGGGACGTTCCGTAAAAAATCTGCGTCGTTTCACGGTCAACTGGCGGAAAACGCCTTTGAACACTTCAGCTTTGATAAACTCTTTATGGGCACGGACGGTATCGATTTGAACGCCGGCGTGACGACCTTTAACGAGGTGTTCAGCGTCAGCAAAGCGATGTGCAACGCCGCGCGCGAAGTGATTTTGATGGCAGACTCGTCGAAGTTTGGCCGTAAAAGTCCCAACATTGTCTGCAGCCTTGAAAGCGTCGATAAGCTCATTACCGACGCAGGTATCGACCCGGCGTTCAAAAAAGCGCTGGAAGAGAAAGGGATCGACGTGATTGTAACCGGAGAGAGAGATGAGTGATTTTCTGTTAAACGCAGGCCGCCAGACCCTGATGCTGGAGCTGCAGGAAGCCAGCCGCCTGCCGGAACGTCTGGGCGAGGATTTTGTGCGCGCGGCAAACACCATTATCCAGTGCGAAGGTAAAGTGGTGGTCTCCGGGATCGGCAAGTCCGGTCATATCGGCAAAAAGATTGCTGCTACGCTTGCCAGCACCGGCACACCGGCGTTCTTCGTGCATCCGGCCGAAGCGCTGCACGGCGATCTGGGGATGATTGAAAGCCGCGACGTGATGCTATTTATCTCTTACTCCGGTTCGGCCAAAGAGCTGGATCTCATCATCCCGCGTCTGCAGGAAAAATCGGTCGCGCTGCTGGCGATGACCGGTAAATCCCGCTCACCGCTGGCACTGGCGGCCAAGGCCACGCTTGATATCTCCGTTGAGCGCGAAGCCTGCCCGATGCACCTCGCCCCCACCTCCAGCACCGTGAATACGCTGATGATGGGCGACGCGCTGGCAATGGCGGTAATGCAGGCACGCGGCTTTAACGAAGAAGATTTTGCCCGCTCGCACCCGGCGGGCGCGCTCGGTGCGCGACTGCTCAATAAAGTTCATCATCTGATGCGGACCGACGAGGCCATTCCGCAGGTCAAACTCAACACCAGCGTAATGGATGCGATGCTGGAACTGAGCCGCACCGGGCTGGGTCTGGTGGCGGTGTGCGATGAAACCGGTAGCGTTAAAGGCGTGTTTACCGACGGCGACCTGCGCCGCTGGCTGGTGGGCGGCGGCAAGCTGGAATCCCAGGTTTCGGAAGCGATGACCCGGGGCGGGTTGACCCTGAACGCCGAGAGCCGCGCCATCGAAGCCAAAGAGGTGCTGATGAAACGCAAAATCACCGCCGCGCCGGTGGTGGATGAGCACGGCAAGCTGTGCGGCGCCATCAACCTGCAGGATTTCTACCAGGCCGGGATTATTTAACCTTTGAGTCCCAGACGTTTCGCCAGCCGGTGCAGGTTGGCGACGTCCATTTCCAGCGCCCGCGCACACGCCGCCCAGCTGCGGTTATTCTGCTCCAGCGCGCGGGCGATAGCCTGACGCTGAAATGCTTCTGTTGCTTCCCGCAGGTTCTCATGGGCCATTTCCGGCGCGGCAGGCGTAACGAACGAAGCGGTGTCATCGTGCAATGCGAAATGCCGCGCGTGGATCACCACCTCATCTCCCGAACGTGTCGCCCGCGCCAGCACCACGGCGCGGTGAATCGCATGTTCCAGTTCGCGTACGTTACCCGGCCAGCCGTAGCGCATCAGATGGGCTCGCGCGCCGGGGCTTAATACCACGCGGGAAAGGCCCATTCGTAACCGACATTGCTCGCAGAAAAACCCCGCAAGCAGCACCACATCGTCACCGCGCTCGCGTAGCGGCGGCACGGTAAGCGGAAACACGCTCAGACGATGGTACAGGTCAGCGCGGAAATTCCCGGCCAACACCTCTTCGCGCAGGTCACGGTTGGTTGCCGCCAGCACACGCACGTTGACTCTCAGGCTGCGATCGTCGCCGACGCGCTGAATATCGCCGTACTGCAGGACGCGCAGCAGTTTGGCCTGAAGCGACAGCGACAGTTCGCCAATTTCATCGAGGAACAACGTGCCGTTATCCGCCATTTCGAATTTGCCGCTGCGGTTGCTGATCGCCCCGGTAAACGCCCCTTTGACGTGACCAAACAGCTCACTTTCCGCCACGCTTTCCGGCAGCGCGGCGCAGTTGAGGTACACCAGCGGGTTGACCGCGCGCGGCGAGGCTTCGTGGATGCCCTTCGCCACCAGCTCTTTACCGGTGCCGGTTTCCCCGAAAATCAGCACGTTTAAATCCGAGGCCGCCACAATATCGATCTCTTTTTTTAGCTGCACCATCCCCGGTGACAACCCAATCATCTCCGTGTGTGCCACCGGTTCAAACGCCGACGGGCTGCCGGGAAGGATGTTCTGGCTCTCCAGCTGTTCGATCAGTAGCGCGTTATTCAGCGCACCGGCGGCCAGCGCGGCAATCAGCCGCAGCTCTTCATCGCTAAAGGTGTCGAACTGATCCGGCGACAGGCCGTCGAGGGTTAATGCCCCAATCAGGTTTTGTCCGGCAAACAGCGGCAGACCGATACAGGCATGAACTTTCAGGCTCTCCTGCCCCGGGATCAGCCCGTCGTAAGGGTCGGGCAAATCACTGTCCGCCGGAAAGCGCACCACGTCACCGGCCCGGGCGATGGTTTCCAGACGCGGATGGCCTTCCAGGGAGAAGCGTCGCCCAAGAACGTCCTGCGCCAGCCCGTCGATAGCCAGCGGAATAAACTGCCGGGCGTCGTAGCGCAGCAGCGCCGACGCATCGCACGCCAGCACGTGGCGCAGCGTCGAAATCAGCCGCTGAAAACGGTCCTGATGACCGATACCGGTTTGCAGTTCAATGGCAATTTTTGCCAGTACGTCCACGGAAAAGCTCATCTGCGCCTCACTGTCATTTTGACCATTCATATTGTCACAATGACCATAAATCAGATAGTCATATTGACTACCCATTACGGATAATAAAATTTAAAAACCTTATAAAACAGTAATATGAAAAACTGGCACGCAACTTGATAAAGGCTAGTCATCTTATTTGAAAAACGCCGTATTAATTGAGGTTGCTATGTCTATTCTGGTTAAAAATAACATTCATTGGGTTGGCCAACGTGACTGGGAAGTGCGTGACTTCCACGGAACGGAGTACAAAACGCTGCGCGGCAGCAGCTACAACAGCTATCTCATCCGTGAAGGCAAAAACGTGCTCATCGATACCGTCGATCACAAATTCAGCCGGGAGTTCGTGCAAAATCTGCGCAGTGAAATCGATCTTGCGGATATCGACTACATCATCATTAACCATGCGGAAGAGGATCATGCCGGGGCGCTGACCGAGTTAATGTCCTGCATTCCCGACACCCCGATTTACTGCACCACCAACGCCATCGACTCGATTAACGGCCATCACCACCACCCGGAGTGGAATTTCCACACCGTCAAAACCGGCGACACGCTGGATATCGGCAACGGCAAACAGCTGATCTTCGTTGAAACCCCGATGCTGCACTGGCCCGACAGTATGATGACCTACATGACCGGCGATGCGGTGCTGTTCAGCAACGATGCCTTCGGCCAGCACTATTGTGACGAGCGCCTGTTTAACGACGAAGTGGATCAAACCGAGCTATTCGAACAGTGTCAGCGCTACTACGCCAATATCCTGACGCCGTTCAGCCGTCTGGTGACGCCAAAAATCACCGAAATCCTCGGCTTTAACCTGCACGTGGATATGATTGCCACCTCTCACGGCGTGGTGTGGCGCGAAAACCCCACCCAGATCGTGGAGCTGTACCTCAAATGGGCCGCGGATTATCAGGAAGACCGTATCACGCTTTTCTACGACACCATGTCTAATAACACCCGCATGATGGCGGACGCCATTGCGCAGGGTATTAACGAAGTCGACCCGAACGTGGCGGTGAAAATCTTCAACGTGGCGCGTAGCGATAAAAACGAGATCCTGACCAACGTCTTCCGCTCCAAGGGCGTGCTGGTGGGCACCTCCACGATGAACAACGTGATGATGCCGAAAATTGCGGGCCTTGTGGAAGAGATGACCGGCCTGCGCTTTCGTAATAAACGGGCCAGTGCATTTGGCTCCCACGGCTGGAGCGGCGGCGCAGTAGACCGGCTCTCCACGCGTTTGCAGGATGCCGGTTTTGAGATGTCCATGAGCCTGAAGGCGAAATGGCGTCCGGACATCGACGCGCTTGAATTGTGCCGCCAGCATGGCCGTGACATTGCGCGTCAGTGGGCGCTCGCGCCGCTCCCCGACATGAACGCCAAAAACCCCGCGCCGCAACAAGCCTGCGCCGCAGCGGTCACTGACGGTGGCCCTCGCATGCAGTGCAGCGTCTGCCAGTGGATTTACGACCCGGCACAGGGCGAGCCGCTGCAGGATGTTGCCCCCGGTACCCCCTGGTGCGACGTGCCGGACAATTTCCTCTGCCCGGAATGTTCCCTGGGAAAAGAGGTCTTTGACGAACTGGCGACGGAGGCACAATGAACCACGGTATCGTTATCATCGGCTCGGGCTTTGCCGCCCGCCAACTGGTGAAAAACATTCGCAAACAAGATGCCAGCGTGCCGTTGACGCTCATTGCCGCCGACAGCATGGACGAGTACAACAAGCCTGATTTAAGCCACGTTATCAGCCAGAATCAGCGAGCCGAAGACCTCACCCGCCAGACCGCGGGGGCGTTCGCGGAACAGTTTAGTCTGCGGTTATTTCCGCACACCTGGATAACCGATATCGACGCCGCCGCCCATGTGGTAAAAGCAAAAGACAAAACCTGGCAGTACGACAAACTGGTGCTGGCGACAGGGGCGTCTGCTTTTGTGCCGCCGGTGGAAGGCCGGGAACTGATGATCACCCTCAACAGCCAGCAGGCGTATCAGGCCAGTGAAACCCTGCTGCGTGACGCAAAGCGGGTGATGATTGTCGGCGCAGGGTTGATTGGCACAGAGCTGGCGATGGATTTTAGCCGGGCGGGCAAAACCGTCACCCTGGTCGACCATGCGGCAAGCATTTTGTCGGCGCTGATGCCCGCAGAAGTAAGTAGTCGCTTACAGCATCGTCTGACCGATATGGGCGTACATCTGCTGCTGAAATCCCAGCTGCAAAGCCTGAAGAAAACCGGGAGTGGGATTCATGCAACGCTCGACCGCAGCCGCAGCGTTGAGGTGGACGTGGTGGTTGCCGCCACGGGCCTGCGTCCGGAAACGGCACTGGCGCATCGTGCCGGCGCGGAAACAGGCCGTGGCGTGAAGGTAAACAGCTACCTGCAAACCACGCAGCCCGATATTTACGCCCTGGGTGACTGCGCTGAAATTAACGGACAGGTCCTGCCCTTCCTGCAGCCCATTCAACTGAGCGCCATGTACCTGGCGAAAAACCTGTCTGGCGGCAGTGCGCCACTGAAATTACCCGCCATGCTGGTAAAAGTAAAAACGCCGGCACTCCCGCTACACCTGGCAGGCGAAACCGAGCGTCCGGACCTGCACTGGCAACTCTCCATTGAACCTCAGGGAATGGTGGCTCGTGGGTGCGACAGCGAAGGACAGATGCGCGCCTTTGTGGTGAGCGAAGACAGGATGAAAGAGGCTTTCGCTCTGCTGAAATCATTACCCGCTTAACGCTGATTTGCCTGCCACGCTAACGTAACCTTTGGATTTTATGGTCCACAGCCCCGATGTCCCGGGGCTTTTTTTTCAACGTCGTTTAGCCAGATAACGACAATGATGTTCAGACGCCGCGTCAGGAGCGCACGACAAGCGCATCGTAGCCGCGCCAGCGATAGTTGATCATGGAAATCAGCCAGCAGGCAACGAACAGCCCGACCACCACGAACCCGGCGTTACCGAGGTTGTCATTAACTGCGCCAATGCGATCCCAGAGGCCTCCGCTGAGGGCAAACTTATCCATCAACAAACCCAGAGCTTCCAGCCCGCCGATAAACAGCGCCACCACCACAGAGGTGCCGGTGATGGTCATGTTGTAGTAAAGCTTGCGCTGCGGCTTGTTAAACGCCCAGCCGTAAGCGCCGACCATCAGCAGATTGTCGAGGGTATCGACCAGCGCCATACCGCTGGCAAACAGCGCCGGGAAGATCATGATGGACCAGACTGACATCCCGTTTGACGCGCTGGCGGCTGAAATCCCAAGCACACCGATTTCCGTCGCGGTATCAAACCCCAGACCAAACAGGAAACCGACCAGGTACATCTGCCAGCTCTTGTTCACCAGGCGGAACGTTGCGCCAAACAGCCAGTTCATGACTCCGCCTGATGCCGGAAGCGTGATGTCGTCACGCGTGACCTGACCGTTCTTCAGCGCCTGAAAATTACGCCACACGCCGCGCAAAATCACCAGATTGACCAGCGCCATCGCCAGCAGAAACGTTGCAGAAACGGCGGTGCCAATCAGGCTGCCGGTTTCATGAAACCATGCCATATTCTTCTGAAACGCCGTGGCGGTGGCCGCAATGGCAATGGAGGCCAGCACCACAATGGTGGAGTGTCCCAGAGAGAACCACGCCCCCACGCCGGAAGGGCGTTTACCCTGCTGCATCATCTTACGCGTGACGGTATCAATGGCTGCAATGTGGTCGGCATCCACCGCATGACGGAGTCCATAACACCAGGCCAGCAGGCTGGCGGCCATCAGCGCCGTACTGCCGCTGAAGGTTTGCCATGCCCAGCCCCATGCCAGAAGATTAGCCATTACCAGAGCCAGCAGCAGAAACGCCGCGCGGGGTTCATTGCGTAAGAGTCGTAACATTTTACATCCTTTGTGAACATGACCGGGCGGCAGCAACCACCGCCTGCCCGAAGGAGATAGCGCCGTCACCTGACGGCAGATGATGAGGAAAAAGCAGCGTGAAGTCTGAGAGGTAATGGCGCAGTCGCGCGCGCAGCAGACGGTTATGTAACACGCCGCCGCTGAAGCATACGGTGGAAAGCCCCAGTCGCCGGGTATGGGAGGTGACAAGCTCCGCCAGCCCTTTCGCCAGCGCATCGTGAAACGCCCATGCCCGCTCGCAGGGTTCCGCCTGCCAGTTCAGCCACTGTTGCCAGAAGCGCGTAAGGTTTTCGGCCTGAAGCGTAACCGGATGTTGAACGTCGTGGCACTGCGCGGCCAGCGCTTCAAGCCGGCAGGCGGCCTCACCTTCATAGCTCTGGGTTTCTGACGTGATGCCGAGCGCGCAGGCCACCGCGTCGAACAGACGTCCGCAGGATGAGGCCAGCGGCGCGTTTAAACCGCGCTGAATGGCCGTAGCCAGCAGCGGCCAGTTTTGCCGCTGAACGTCACGCGTTTCCGGGTACTGCTGCCAGTCCGGCACAAACGCCAGGCAGTGGGCGAGTAAATTGCGCCACGGCTGCATGGCAGCCCTGTCCCCGCCCGGCAGCGCAACCGCAGGCAGACCGCCCAGACGTTCGCAGTCGAGATAGCTTACCCGCAGGCACTCCCCGCCCCACAGCGCGCCGTTTTCGCCCATGCCGATCCCATCCAGCGTCAGGGCAATGACATCTCCGCCCTCAAGCGGCCAGCCGTTTTCTGCCATGCATGCCGCCGCGTGAGCGTGGTGGTGAAGCACGGTGTCGATCGGCAAAGCCTGGGCTTGCGCCCACTGTCGGGCGTGATAGCCCGGATGGGCGTCGCATACCACGCGCTGCGGCTGAAACGCATAGATCTGCTGCATCATCGACAGCGCAGAACGCCACTGGGCCTCGACACCGTCGTCACTCAAATCGCCAAAGTGCTGACTCAGTACCGCCTGGTTACCGCGCACCAGACAGAAGGTATTTTTCATATCAGCACCGGTGCACACCATCGCCGGGACAGCGCTGAAACCGGCGGGCAGCGTGATGGCATCCGGCACAAAACCGCGCGCGCGACGCAGCATCATACCGTCCTGATCCATCACGGAATCATCCATACGCTGCAGGATGTCGCGGTTGTGCAGCAGGAATCCGTCAGCGATGTCGCCCAGTTCATCCAGTGCCTGCTGGCAGGTGATGGCCGGCGGACGCCCGCTGAGGTTGCCGGAGGTCATCACCAGCGGGCGCTGGCAGTCCATCATCAGCACATGCTGTAGTGGGTTAGCGGGCAGCATCAGGCCAACGGTGTCCAGCCCTGGCGCAATCGCGTCAGGAAGCGGAGGACACCATGCTTTTGGCGTGAGCACGATGGGCGCTGCAGGCGAGCGCAGCAGCGTTTGCACTGATTCCGGCACTCCCTCCGCCTGCGGGATCATGACCGCCAGTGGCTTCATCGCGCGCTGTTTGCGCGCCCGCAGGGTCGCCACCGCCTGCGCGTTGGATGCGTCACAGGCAAGGTGAAAACCGCCCAGCCCTTTGATGGCGACAATCCCGCCATGTTTGAGCATGTGGACCGCCGCACTCAGCGCAGACTCGCGGGTGGCAACGGTCTCGCCCGCGCGCCATTCCAGCTCGGGTCCACAATCCGGACAGGCTACTGGCTGCGCGTGAAAACGGCGGTCAGCGGGATTGCGGTACTCGGTTTCACACGGCTCACAGAGGGGAAATGCCGCCATTGACGTGGCCGGGCGGTCATAGGGCATGGCGCGAATGATGGTAAAACGGGGACCGCAATGGGTACAGTTGATAAACGGATAGCGATAACGCCGCGCTCGGGGATCACGCATTTCAGCCAGGCACGCCGGGCAGGTAGCGGCATCCGGCACAATCTGGGTGTCCATCGCTCCGCCCGCGCTATGGCGAATGGTGAACGCCTGCGGCACCGTTGCCCAGGTGAACGGCTGGCTGTCGACAGCATCGATACGTGCCAGCGGTGGGCAGTCCTGATGCAGCCTCGCGGTAAAGGCCCCCCCATTACCCGCGAGACGCACCAGCACGCCCTCTCCGTCATTACAAACGTCACCCGTCAGCTGTAGCTGATGCGCCAGTTGCCAGACGAAGGGACGAAACCCTACCCCCTGCACCTTGCCGCGCACCCGCAACTGTACGCCGTTATCGCCCATCGCGACTTAAAACAGCAGTGACGATGACGTGTCGAACGCGGCACGACGGCGTTTTTCCGCGCTCATCTGCTCAAGCTTGTCGCGATCCACGCAGACCAGGGCGTGCGTCGGGCAGGCTTCCATACAGGCCGGGCCGGCGTCACGGTGGTAGCAGAGGTCGCATTTATTGGCTTCCGCTTTTTCCGCGCGCACGCTCAGCCCCATGCCGCTGTTGCGCACAACCGGACGCACCACGACTTCCATCGCACCGTACGGGCAGGCAACCACACAGGTTTTGCAGCCGATGCAGCGCTCCTGCATCACATGCACGAATCCTTTCTCACGTTTGATGGCCCCGTTTGGGCAGACGTTAGCGCACGGCGCATCCTCACACTGGCGACAAATAGCGGCCGTGGAGATATTCACACCTTTAATGACGTGGATCCGCGGTAAAAAGGTATCAGGGGTGAGCGACGCGCAATCCTGCTCCGCCTGATGGGAAACCACACACGCCACTTCACAGGTACGGCAGCCAATGCATTTACTGGCATCGGCCATAATAAAACGGTTCATCTGCTTCTCCAGCATTACAGTCCTGCGCGGAGATATACATAAACCGTGCCAATTATTAACCTGTTGATTTTCTGCGGTTTATAAAATGACAGCAGGGCTGTCATCGTCACTTCTGACGATGACAGCTGTCGACATCAGCGGTGAGGCCCGTCAATAACCGAGTCACGCAGGATAAGCTCGCCGGAGAAGGTTTGCTGGTACTTAAACTCACCGCCATCCAGCAGGAAGATCAGGCGGCTAATGGTCTCTTTGATCATCTCCGTCACCGGAATGCGCACGCTGGAGAGCGAGGGGACGATGTAGGGGGCGATGGCCACATCGTCAAAGCCAATCACCGACACGGCATCCGGGGTGGCGATCCCGCGCTCATGCAGCTGTTTCATGGCACCAATCGCCATATCGTCATTACTCGCCACCAGCGCCGAAAAGGTTTCACCGCGCGAAAGCAGCTCAGACACCGCCGCCGCACCGCTGGCCGGGTTCCATTTCCCCTGCGCAATCAGCGACGGGCGCAGCGGGATCTGGTGTTGTGCCAGGGCGTCTTTGTAGCCCGAGAGACGCTCAACGCCCGTGGGGGAATCCAGCGAACCGGTGATAAACGCAATCTCCCGGTGCCCTTTCTGAATCAGCTGCGACACGGCGTCCTGGCAGGAAGCTTTATGATCTGACCAGACGCTGTGACTGCTGTTTTTCCGTAAGCGGCGGTTGAGGACCATAATCGGCTGTTCGCATTTCTCAACGATGTCGTCCATCTCATCCACGCTCAGGAAACGCGGGTAAATGATCACCGCGTCACAGCGCATATCGAGCAAATACTGAATGGCCTCGCGCTCTTCATCCGCACTGTGCTTACCGTCCGCCAGGATCAGCTGCCGCCCTTTCTCTTCCGTCATGCGGGCGGCGTGAAAGAGCAGTTCGCTAAAATAGACGCCGTGATAAAGGGTGTTGGTGACCACCAGACCCAGCGTCTGGGTACGTTTGGTCGCCAGATTTCGTGCCAGCAAATTCGGGCGATAGCCGCTCTCTTCAATCGCCTGAAACACCCGGTCTTTGGTCTCCTGGCTGACGTAGCCATTGCCCGACAATACCCTGGAAACCGTCGCTTTCGAAACGCCTGCCCGCTTCGCGACTTCAAGCATCGTGGTCATCGTAATCTTCCGTTTGAAACTACCAGGGCGCAGTGTACTGCACTGCAGAAAAATTGTCGCAGCGGCGATATCACGCTTTTTACCCCTCTAGGTGATCATCATCACGAAATGAAAAAATGTACAAAATGTGATCTTGTTTCATTCAAAGAAACTATTGATGATTATGTGGAACCGGTTTCCTACATTTCTCACAACGATAACAGGATTACATCCGATGGCCAAAAATTACGCTGCGCTGGCGAATGACGTTGTCAGCGCGCTCGGCGGCAGAGACAACATCGTCGCCGTCACCCACTGCATGACGCGACTGCGTTTCGTCCTCAAAGACGAAAGCCTCACCGATGCCCCGCGCCTGAAAAGCATTAACGGCGTGCTCGGCGTGGTCCGCAACGACAACCAGTGCCAGGTGATCATTGGCAACACCGTGTCTCAGGCCTACCGCGAAGTGGTAAGCCTGCTGCCCACCGACCTGCAGCCTGCCGTACCGGAAGGCCCGCAGAAAATGACCCTGCGCCGCATCGGTGCCGGGATCCTCGATGCGCTGATCGGCACCATGTCACCGCTGATCCCGGCGATCATCGGCGGTTCAATGGTCAAACTGCTGGCAATGATCCTGGAGATGACCGGCGCGCTGGAAAAAGGAGCACCGACGCTCACCCTTCTGACGCTGATTGGCGATGGCGCGTTCTTCTTCCTGCCGCTGATGGTCGCCGCCTCTGCCGCAGTGAAATTCAAAACCAACATGTCGCTGGCGATTGCCATCGCGGGCGTGCTGGTACACCCGGGCTTTATCGAACTGATGGCGAAAGCCGCACAGGGCGAGCACGTTGAATTCGCCTTTATTCCGGTGACGGCAGTGAAATACACCTACACGGTCATCCCGGCGCTGGTGATGACCTGGTGCCTGTCGTACATCGAACGCTGGGTTGATCGTATTACGCCGGCGGTCACGAAAAACTTCCTTAAACCGATGCTGATCGTTCTGATTGCCGCCCCGCTCGCCATTGTGCTGATAGGGCCGCTCGGGATCTGGATCGGGAGCGCGATTTCAGCGCTGGTCTACACTATTCACGGCTATCTGGGCTGGCTCTCCGTGGCCATTATGGGCGCCCTCTGGCCGCTGCTGGTGATGACCGGGATGCACCGCGTATTTACGCCGACGATCATTCAGACCATTGCCGAGACGGGCAAAGAGGGAATGGTTATGCCGTCGGAAATCGGAGCCAACCTGTCGCTCGGCGGTTCATCGCTGGCGGTGGCATGGAAAACGAAAAACCCGGAACTGCGCCAGACGGCGCTGGCGGCAGCGGCTTCTGCCATCATGGCAGGCATTTCAGAACCTGCCCTCTATGGTGTGGCGGTACGCCTGAAACGCCCGCTGATTGCGAGCCTTATCAGCGGCTTCATCTGCGGGGCAGTGGCTGGCATAGCCGGTCTTGCCAGCCATTCAATGGCGGCGCCGGGGCTGTTTACCAGCGTACAGTTCTTCGATCCGGCCAACCCAATGACCATCGTCTGGGTATTCGGGATCATGGCGCTGGCGGTTGTGCTCTCGTTTGTTCTGACCCTGATTTTAGGTTTTGAAGATATCCCGGTCGAAGACGACGCTGAGAAAGCACGCGCCCTGCAGAGCGCTCCGGTTCAGGCCAAAGCAGCACAAGTCTAAATTTATAGCGAGGTAAAGATGTCTGTTTTTCCACAAGGATTTTTATGGGGCGGCGCGCTTGCCGCCAACCAGAGTGAAGGGGCTTACCGTGAAGGCGGCAAAGGACTGACGACGGTCGATATGATCCCCCACGGCGCGGATCGTCTGGCGGTGAAGGTCGGTAAGGAAAAACGTTTTACGTTGCGTGACGACGAGTTTTACCCGAGCCACGAGGCGATTGATTTTTACCATCGCTACAAAGAAGACATCGCCCTGATGGCGGAGATGGGCTTTACGGTATTTCGTACCTCAATTGCCTGGAGCCGCCTCTACCCGAACGGCGATGAGCCGCTGCCCAATAAAGAGGGGATTGCCTTCTACCGCGCAGTGTTCGAAGAGTGCAAAAAATACAACATCGAACCGTTGGTCACCCTGTGCCATTTCGACGTACCGATGCATCTGGTCACGGAGTATGGATCCTGGCGCAACCGCAAGATGGTCGATTTCTTCGCCCGCTATGCCCGTACCTGTTTCGAAGAATTTAACGGTCTGGTGAAGTACTGGCTCACCTTCAACGAAATCAATATCATGCTGCACAGCCCGTTCTCCGGCGCGGGTCTGGTGTTTGAAGAGGGTGAGAACGAAGATCAGGTGAAATATCAGGCCGCGCATCACGAACTGGTGGCAAGCGCCCTGGCGACCAAAATCGCCCATGAGGTGAACCCGGAAAACCAGGTCGGCTGTATGCTGGCCGGCGGCAACTTCTACCCCTACTCCTGCAAACCGGAAGACGTGTGGATGGCGCTGGAGAAAGACCGCGAAAACCTGTTCTTTATCGACGTGCAGGCGCGCGGCAGCTACCCGGCCTATTCTGCCCGCGTGTTCCGCGAAAAAGGGGTGGTGATTGTCAAAGACCCTGGCGACGATGAACTGCTGAAAAACACCGTCGATTTTGTGTCGTTCAGCTATTACGCCTCGCGCTGCGCGTCGGCGGACATGAACGCCAGTAATACTAATGCGGCGAATATCGTGAAATCCCTGCGCAACCCGCACATCCAGGTCAGCGAATGGGGCTGGGGTATCGACCCACTGGGGCTGCGCATCACCATGAACATGATGTACGACCGCTATCAGAAGCCGCTGTTCCTGGTGGAAAACGGCCTCGGCGCGAAAGACGTCATGGATGAACACGGTGAGATTAATGACGACTACCGTATCAGCTACCTGCGCGAACATATTCGTGCGATGGGCGATGCCATAGAAGACGGTGTACCGCTGATGGGCTACACCACCTGGGGCTGCATTGACCTGGTGGCCGCATCCACGGGCGAGATGAGCAAACGCTACGGGTTTGTCTATGTTGACCGCGACGACGCGGGCAACGGTACGCTGGACAGAACGCGTAAGAAATCGTTCTGGTGGTATAAGAAGGTGATTGCAAGTAACGGCGCGGATCTGGCGTAGCCTATTGCCCTCGCCCTCTCCCACAGGGCGAGGGCGAGGGAGTGTCCAGGCCGGGTGGAAGCTACCACCACCCGGCACTGCTCACAGTCGGGAAAAACCGCCGTCCCCACGCCATCCGGCAAGCCGGGAGTAAACCTCTTCGACGGCCTCTTTCACCGGCGGCGTCATCGGATAATAAAACCCAACGATGTCCGGCTGAATGCCCAGAAACAATACCTCTCCCACATCGTCTTTAATCTGATCGACCAGATAGTTCAGCGGCATATTGTGGGTGGTCATCATAAACATCTCGGCGATGTCATCCGGATCAATCAGGCGGGTTTCCCCCGGATTAAGTCCCATATCGGTTGCATCCACAATCAGCAGCCTGTCCGGGTGCAGCTCACGGATCGCCACCACATCGTTTTCCGGTGCGCTGCCGCCGTCAATAACCACCCATTCGCCCTGCGGATGCGCGGCACACATTTGTGCAAGCAGCGGGCCCGCGCCGTCGTCGCCCATCATGCTGTTGCCGACACACAGTAAAACATCAGTCACGTAATCTCCTCACCATCAGGTAGATGGCACTCTCCTGATGAATATCATGCAGCATGCTGAGCAAAATTTTGCTCCAGGCCTGCTGCTGTGGGGTTTGCACGCTCAGCGCGGCGTCGAAAGCACTGGCGAGCATCGCAATGTGGTTGGCGTCGATAACGATCTCACCGTACTTCGGCACGCCTTCCATTTTGCGGCGCGCCATACTGCCCTCCGCCAGCGTGGCGATCCACGCCAGATAGTCAGGCCACGGGCAGCTTAATGCCGTTTCGAGACAATCTATCACCCCGAGGTGATGCCCAATGGCCAGGCTGTAATAGACCACCTGCTGCGCCGCATCCGGCGTGGCATCGTTCTCATCAATAAACTTACGGCTCAGCTGACTGAACACCACCGTTTCACTCATCGGATACGCGCCTCTTCCACCACCTGATTCAGGTTCGCGACGATCTCATTAAGACGAGGATCGTTTTCCGCCTCCAGCCAGCGCGTGACCTGATGATCGCCCTGGCTCAGCAGACGCAGATAATCGTCGGCAATCTGGCGACCATAGCGATACCCCGCGAGCCGGCGCGCCGTGCGATCGACCTTCACGCGCAGCGGCTGCACCATATCCGGGTGCAGAATTGCGGCAGCCTGGTTGTCGCGCTCACCCGGTTCACGGGCATGTATTTTCTGCTCCAGCAGCCCGAGCGCCATGGCAAAACCGTACAGCGTGGCCGCAGGCGTTGGCGGACAACCGGGAATGTAGACATCCACCGGAACAATTTTATCGGTGCCGCCCCAGACGCAGTACAGGTCATGGAAGATGCCGCCGCTGTTGCCGCAGGCACCGTAAGAGATACAGATTTTTGGATCCGGTGCGGACTGCCAGGCACGTAATGCTGGCGATCTCATGGCACGGGTAACGGCACCGGTAAACAGCAAAATGTCCGCATGACGCGGCGAAGGCACCACTTTAATACCGAAGCGTTCGGCGTCGAACAGGGGCGACAGCGTGGCAAAGATCTCAATCTCACAGCCGTTGCAGCCGCCGCAGTCCACGCGGTACACATAGGCCGAACGTTTAATGTTTTTCAGCAGCGAGGCCTTCATGCTGGCGATGGATTCCTCCACCGTCATCGGCACCGGAATGCCGTTAGCGTCGCGTGGGCCGATCAGGTTTTCCATCAGCTGGCCTCTCTCATATGACGGGTAATATCGATGCGGTCCGACGGCAGCAGGCATTTCTGCCGTTTGCAGTCCGGGCAGGTTTCAAAGCTTTCGCGATGATGCTCCGCGCGGGCATCACCGTTGTGCTGCAACAGCGCGATGGCGTAGTCGATCTCTTTTTGTACGGCAAACGGGCGTTTGCAGACACGGCAGTTACACAGCGCGAAACGCGACTGCTGCAGAAAATCCTCTTTCTTCCAGACCGCCAGCTCGTACTCCTGCGAAAGACGGATCGCCACCGTCGGGCAAACTTCCTCGCAGCGGCCGCAGAAAATGCAGCGCCCGAGGTTGAACTGCCAGGCCAGCTCGCCCGTTTTCAGATCGGTTTCCACCGTCAGGGCATTTGACGGGCAGGCGTTAACGCAGGCAGCACAACCGATGCACTGTTGCGGGTTGTGCTCCGGCTTGCCGCGAAAGTTTTTATCGACCGGCATCGGCTCCAGCGGATAGCGACTGGTCACCGTCCCGGTTTTGATCACTTTTTTGATGAAGGTAAACATGTTGACTCCTGCTTATGTGCTGCCTGTGCTCCGCACCCCGGATCTCTCATCAAAAAGAGGGTCAGGGTGAGGGCATCAGCCTGCACAAAATCCCCTATTTCAGCGGTGAGTTCTTACGCTCGATGCTGTAGCGCTCCAGCTCTTTGTATGGCACCACCTGGCTTTTCTTCTTGCGCACATCCACCACCGTCATGCGGTCGGTGCAGGAATAGCACGGATCGAGGCTGCCAATGATCAGCGGCGCATCGGATACCGTATTGCCGCGCAGCATGTAGCGCAGGGTTGGCCAGTTGGCGTAGGTTGCCGCACGGCAGCGCCAGCGGTAGAGCTTCTGGTTGTCACCGGTCATGCTCCAGTGGATATCGTCTCCACGCGGGGCTTCGGCAAACCCCAGCGCAAAGCGGTTTGGAATGTAGGTGAAGCCCTCAACCATCAGCGGACCGCCCGGCAGATTATCCAGACCGAAGTCGATCATGTTCAGCGCGGTGAAGACCTCGTTGATACGCACCTTCAGACGCGAAATAACGTCGCAACCCTGCTCGCTGTGCACGGTCATAGGCAGCAGGCCGTAGCCGACGAATGGATGATCGGCGCGGGTATCGCGGGCGTGGCCGCTGGCGCGAACCATGGGGCCAACGTTACTGAAATCGCGGGCGATTTGCGGATCCAGCCGGCCAATACCGACGGTACGCTGCTCAATGTTCGGCGTGCTGAGCAGCATATCCACCAGCTCCTGAACGTCGCGACGCATCTGCTGCGCCAGCTGGCGGGTCTGGATCATGTCATCTTTCAGCAGATCGCGACGAATCCCGCCGATCAGGTTCAGACCGTATGTTTTACGCGCCCCGGTCAGGATCTCCGCCATCTTCATGGAGGCTTCACGTACGCGGAAAAACTGCATAAAGCCGGAGTCAAAACCGACAAAGTGACAGGCCAGACCGAGGTTCAGCAGGTGCGAGTGCAGACGCTCCACTTCCAGCAGGATGGCGCGGATCATCTGCGCGCGTTCCGGCACCACAATCCCCATGCCGTTCTCCACCGAGGTGGTGTAGGCGGTACTGTGGGCAAACCCGCAGATACCGCACACGCGGTCAGAGAGGAACGTCACTTCGTTATATCCCATCCGGGTTTCCGCCAGCTTTTCCATCCCGCGATGGACGTAGAACAGGCGGTAGTCGGCATCAATAATATTCTCGCCGTCGACAAACAGGCGGAAGTGGCCCGGCTCGTCAGACGTGACGTGCAGCGGGCCTATCGGCACCACGTTGTTCTTTTTGCTGCCGAGCTCATTGATGAACGCGTAAGTCTCGCTGTCGGTGGTCGGGGCCGGACGCTGACGGTAATCCATGCTGTCTTTGCGCAGGGGATAGAGTTCGTCTGGCCAGTCGTCCGGCAGCACCAGACGGCGCTCATCCGGAAGCCCAACCGGGACCAGACCATACATATCGCGCACTTCGCGCTCGCCCCAGACGGCGGCGGGCACGCGCGGGGTGACAGACGGATATTCCGGTTTGTTAGGATCCACTTCGACACGCACGGTGAGCCAGCACTTCTCGCCCTGCTCCATCGACATCACGTAGTAAACCGCATAGTTTCCGCACAGCTGACGCTCGTCGTTGCCGAACAACACCGACAGCCAGCCACCCTGCTGGTAGTAGAGAAACTCCACCACTTCCGGCAGGTAGTTCACTTTCACGGTCACCGTTATCTGGTCTTTGGTTTGCCAGGACTCCTCCAGCACCACGCCCGGGAAGGCCTGGTGCAACGCGGCGAGATACTGCTGACCTTTCTTTTCTTCAGACATAAAAACTCTCTTTAATCACGCCACCAGCAAGGAGACGAACGCTAAAAATGCAAAACCAAAACCGGCCCAGGTGATGCGCGACGTCGCCACAAAACGCAGACGCGCCATGCTGTTCTCAAACAGGGCAATCACCAGCACGCCGACAAGTAGCTTGAGCACGGCAACGACCACCGCCAGCACCAGACCGGCCGCGGAAAAGTGCGTCATCTGCCCCCACGGGAAGAAGACACAGACAAACATCTGCAGCACCACCAGCTGTTTGAGGCTGATGCCCCATTTCAGCACCGCAAAGCCGTAACCGCTGTACTCGGTCAACGGACCTTCCTGCAGCTCCTGCTCCGCTTCCGCGAGGTCGAACGGCAGTTTGCCCATCTCGATAAACGTGGCGAAAGCGCAGGCGCAGAGCGCCAAAAGCAACGGAAGGGAACGGTCCACGGGCCAGTGATACACGGTATGAGTGATAAAGCTGATATGGGTTGACCCCGCGACCTGCGCAGCGACCCACAGGCCGAGCAGCAGGATCGGCTCAACCAGCACGCCGAGCATGGCCTCGCGGCTGGCACCAATCCCGGTAAAGGGGCTGCCGGTATCGAGGCCGGCAATCGCGAAGAAGAAACGCGCGATGGCGAAGAGGTAGATAAGCGTAATGAGATCGCCCAGCACCGGCAGCGGCGACCCGACGGTGACGACCGGTAACGCCGTGGCGATGGTGAGCATGACGCCAGCCAGCACAAACGGTGTCAGGCGAAAGACCCATCCTGCCGCGTCCGGGGAAACGCTCTGACGTCCCATCAGCTTGAACAAATCACGGTACTCCTGGAGTACAC
The DNA here is from genome assembly GCF_003635055.1 of Enterobacter sp. WPR_3_1. Lineage (NCBI taxonomy): Bacteria > Pseudomonadati > Pseudomonadota > Gammaproteobacteria > Enterobacterales > Enterobacteriaceae > Enterobacter > Enterobacter sp. WPR_3_1. The sequence continues at coordinate 129,726 of NZ_RBXU01000009.1, forward strand.
CAGGCCCGCGACGGTTATGCATCCGGGCACGCGCCACGCGGCTCACCCCGGAGAGCAACGGCGCCATGGCAAATAGCACCAGCGCCTGAAGTATTGCCAGTAACAGACTCATGTCAGGCTCCTCGTGAAATCACAATCACAACCAGTACCGCCAGCTCGATCAACGCCAGTCGGCGGAACAGCACGGGCACGGCAGCGCTCTGCCAGCCCGGCACCCACCCCACCGGGTTAAGCCAGTCCCGCAGTTTCAGCACCGCGGCAAAGTTCTCTTTGACCGGCATGGCAAAGCCGTGCGCTGTGATCACCATGGATTGCTCGTGTGCGTAACCGCAAGCCCAGGCGGTACCGCGTGCGCGGGAGGAGAGGCGATCGCGTCTGAAGAACAGCATCAGCACGAACGGCAGCAGCGGCGCGGCAATCAGCAGCAGCGCAATCATCGGCTGGGACACCGCGGTATGCGCCGTGGTGAGCGGCAGAGGAATGGCGTTACCCAGCAGCGGCAGAAGCCACGGGGCGGCCACCCCGCCCGCGATGCAGCACAGCGCCAGCGCGACAACGCTCGCCCCCATCAATGCCGGTGCACAGCAGGCGTTTTCGGCCTCACGCGTGCGCGGTGCCCCCAGGAAGGTCACGCCGTAAACTTTAGCCATACACATCACCGCCAGCGCACCGGTTATCGCCAGCCCAACCGCCAGCAGCGGGCCGAGCAACCGGGCGATAAACACCTCGCTCTGACCGAGTGCGAAGAAGGACTGATAGATAACCCACTCGCCGGCAAAGCCGTTCAGCGGCGGCAGCGCAGCCATTGCCATCAGCCCCACCAGCATGCACAGAGAGATAACGGGCATTTTTTTGCCGATGCCGCCGAGTTTTTCGATATCGCGATGACCGGTGCGGAACCAGACGCTACCGGCCCCGAGGAACAGGGTGCTTTTAAACAGGCTGTGGTTGATCAGGTGATACAGGCCGCCGATAAAGCCGGCCGCAATCAGCGCCGGTTGATTGAGCGCCAGCCCGGTAACGCCTGCGCCAATACCCAGCAGGATGATGCCGATGTTCTCAAGGGTGTGGTATGCCAGCAGACGCTGGATATTGTGCTCCATCAGGGCGTACAGGCCGCCGACGAAGGCGGTGATCATCCCGGCGACCAGCAGTACAACGCCCCACCACAGCGGTGGCTGCCCACCAGTGAGCGTTATCGTCAGAATGCCGAACAGACCCACCTTCATGACAACCGTCGAGAAGAGCGCTGCGGCAGGCGCGGAGGCATGTGCATGTGCCTGTGGCACCCAGCCGTGCAGAGGGATAATCCCGGCCAGCAGGCCAAAGCCGATCACGCCAAGGAGCCAGACATCATTCCCCAGCGACTGACCGTTAAGGGCGGAGAAGTCCAGCGTGCCGAAGCGCTGCCACACCAGCCAGCAGGCCAGTGCCAGCAGCAACGTGCCAAGACGCCCCAGCGCAAACCACAGTTTGCCGGAGGTGCTACAGCCCGTAAGGAATACGCCGCACAGCGCCATGATCTCGGCCATCACCACCAGCGCGCCGAGGTTGCTGGCAGTCACGGTACAGACCGCCGCGGCCATCAGCAGATTGACCAGCAGACCGTTGGGCTGGGTGTGCTGATGGCGGTGCCAGTCAATATTAAACAGGCTGATAAACACGCCGCACAGACCAAAGGTCACCAGCCAGATGGCATTCAGCGGCGTAATTTCAACGGTGTGCCGTATCAGCGGCATCACCGCTTCGACGGATTGTCCGCCTGTTAACACGAGGCCACCGGCCACCAGCGTCATCACGCTGCCAACCGCCCCGCCGATACCGGCTATCCAGCCGCTCAGGGTTTTATGGAAAGAGAAGATCAAGGCCAACACAGCGGCGGCGGCAAAATAGGCCACCGCGCTGGTAATCATCATCACCGCGTTCATTTCGCCCCCTCGTTCAGCGCCTGAAGCAGAGAAAGATCGCCGAAATCACTGTTAATGGTCAGCTCACGCTTACGTTTACTGGTGCGAACGATGTCGCGAATATTGACCAGAATCAGCGCCTTCGTCGGGCAGGTGCGCACACAGGCTGGTCCTTGTTCATCAAAGCTGCACAGGTCGCATTTGACCGCAACGGCACGCACGCCGGGAACCCAGTCAAGCAGCGTGCTCACCTTCGCCGGCGCAGGTGGCGCTGGCGGCGCTTTCGGGGAGTTGGCATTCGCCGGGATATGCAGCGGACGGCTGCCGGAAAATTCAATCGCGCCGAACGGGCAGGCAATGCCGCACAGTTTGCAGCTCACGCACAGACTTTCATTCAGCTGCACCGCCCCCTCGACACGGGTGATGGCATTAACAGGACAGACTCCCGCGCAGGGGGCATCTTCACAGTGGTGGCAGAGCTGCGGCGCAGACTCTTTTTCATTACGCATGACGCGCAGGCGCGGCATGGACTGTAGCCCGTGCTGACGGTGCGTTTCCGAACAGGCCGCCTCACAGGTTCGACAGCCAATACAGACCGTCGAGTCAGCAATTACAAAACGGTTCACCGGGTCATCCTCTGGTGATAGTCATTTTTGACGAAAAACTGTCTTGTCGACACTTCTCGACACGCAATGGTCAGGCCACGTTCGCTGAGGGATTTCCATCCATCAGCTGTTTCAGGTTGACCGGGAGATCGTGTTCAACAGCGGCGTACAGGCCGTTATAAACCGGCGCGATTTTTTCCAGATAGTGCTCCAGCACCTGCTGGCGATCGCGGTTACTGACGTGACCATCGACCATCCCGTCGGCCATCAGCTGCGCCTTCGCAATACACTGTTTTTCACCTTCTTTTGTTTCGACGTAGTACTCGATGGTGTGGCTGTTGAAGGTGTCGGCCAGGGTGACGTTTATCGTGAAATGGCCGAAGAGCACAAAGCGCATATCCCCCTGCGCTGCACAGCTCATGGCGTGGTGAAGACGGGCTTTTGACAGGGTGATGCCCTGAACCAGAGAGTTGCAGTAAAGGTGCCACTGCTCCTGTAACTGCTGATGGCGCTGCGCAATGTAATCCGCTTTTTCGCTAATTTCCCAAATAGTCATAAAAGGTATCCGGTTAATGGAGATAGCGGCTGTTAAGCAGATTCCATGCCAGTTTTTAATGCATTGATTTTTAACTCTTTTAATCAAAAGAAGCGTGTCAATCGCGCCGTGTCGACGTGTCATTTCGACAGCATTGACATCGTCACGCCTTAACAAAAATCAAGCTGGCACCGTTATTGCATTATCGGGGCAATTCATTGAGGAGGCGTCATGCACGAAATCACCCTCTGCCAGCGGGCCGTCGAGTTAATTGAACAGCAGGCGCGGGCAAACAATGCGAAACGCGTCACCGGCGTCTGGCTACAGGTCGGGGCCTTTTCCTGCGTTGAAACCAGCGCCCTGACCTTCTGCTTTGAGCTGGTGTGCCGCGGCACGCTGGCGGAAGGCTGTGAACTGCATATTGAAGAACAGCAGGCGGAGTGCTGGTGCGCGCAGTGTCAGCAATACGTCACTCTGCTTTCTTCGAAGGTTCAGCGCTGTCCACAATGCCAGAGCAGCGAGCTTCGCATCGTGGCGGATGACGGCATGCAGATCCAACGTCTCGAAATCGAGAAGGAGTAAAATATGTGTAGTACCTGCGGTTGCGCTGAAGGCAACCTGTATATAGAAGGGGATGAACACCGTCCTCACGCCGCGTTTCGCTCCGCACCCTTTTCACCTGCCCCTCGTCCTGCAGCGGCATTAACCGGTATCACCTTCGCCCCCCGACACTCCGCTGCGGGCGACCTGCATTACGGGCATGGCGTCGCCGGTACCCACGCGCCGGGGCTCAGCCAGCGTCAGATGCTGGAGGTGGAAATCAACGTTCTGGATAAAAACAACCAGATTGCAGCACGCAACCGCGCCCGCTTTGCCACGCGTAAACAGCTGGTCCTGAACCTGGTCTCCAGCCCCGGCTCCGGCAAAACTACGCTGCTGACACAAACGCTCCACCGCCTGAACGGGCGCATCTCCTGCGCGGTGATCGAAGGCGATCAGCAGACGGTGAACGACGCCGCGCGTATTCGCGAAACCGGCACGCCCGCCATTCAGGTTAATACGGGTAAAGGCTGCCATCTGGATGCACAAATGATTGCCGACGCCACGCCGCGCTTGCCGCTGGCGGACAACGGCATCCTGTTTATTGAGAACGTAGGCAACCTGGTCTGTCCGGCCAGCTTCGATCTCGGTGAGCGACATAAGGTCGCGGTGCTCTCGGTGACCGAAGGTGAAGACAAGCCGCTTAAATATCCGCATATGTTTGCCGCCGCTTCGCTGATGTTGCTGAACAAAGTTGACCTGCTGCCGTACCTGAATTTCGACGTGGATAAATGCATGGCTTATGCCCGTGAAGTGAACCCGGAGATTGACATCATGCTGGTGTCCGCCACCCGCGGCGACGGGATGGACGCCTGGCTGAACTGGCTGGAGAGCGAACGATGTGCATAGGCGTCCCCGGACAAATTCACGCCATTGACGGGAATCAGGCCCGCGTTGAGGTGTGTGGCATATTGCGCGACGTCGACCTGACGCTTGTCGGCAGCACCGACGAAACCGGCGCCTCACGCCTCGGTCAGTGGGTGCTGGTGCACGTGGGGTTTGCCATGAGCATCATCAACGAAGCGGAGGCCCGCGACACGCTCGATGCCCTTCAAAATATGTTCGACGTGGAGCCAGACGTCGGAGCATTGCTGTACGGCGAGGAGCGGTAAACCATGCGCTACGTTGATGAATATCGCGCGCCTGAGCAGGTGATGCAGCTGATTGAACATCTGAAAACACGGGCGGCACGGCTGAGCTATACCGCCGAAAAGCCGCTGCGTATTATGGAAGTCTGCGGCGGGCATACGCATGCCATCTTTAAATTTGGCCTCGACCAGCTTCTGCCGGAAAACATCGAGTTTATCCATGGCCCCGGCTGCCCGGTGTGCGTCCTGCCGATGGGACGCATCGACGCCTGCCTTGAGATAGCCCACCAGCCTGACGTGATTTTCTGTACCTTTGGCGATGCGATGCGCGTGCCGGGCAAAAACGGCTCGCTGCTGCAGGCAAAAGCCCGGGGCGCGGATATCAGGATCGTGTACTCGCCGATGGATGCCCTGACGCTGGCCACCCATAACTCCGGTCGCAAGGTCGTCTTTTTCGGGCTTGGTTTTGAAACCACCATGCCCGCCACGGCCATCACGCTGCAGCAGGCCAAAGCCCGCAACATTGATAACTTTTTCTTTTTTTGCCAGCACATTACGCTCATCCCGACGTTACGCAGCCTGCTTGAAGAGCCGGACAACGGAATTGACGCTTTTCTGGCGCCGGGCCATGTCAGCATGGTTATCGGGACGGCGGCCTACGGCTTTATCGCTGAACAGTTCGAACGCCCTTTAGTGGTGGCTGGTTTCGAACCTCTTGATCTACTGCAAGGCGTGACCATGCTGGTTGAGCAGAAAATAGCAGCCCAGAGTGCAGTAGAAAATCAGTACCGCCGTGTCGTCCCCGACAGTGGAAATGTGGTGGCCCAGCAGGCGATAGCCGAGGTATTTAGCGTCGAGGGCGACAGCGAATGGCGTGGTCTGGGGCTGATTGCAGAGTCCGGCGTGCGCCTGACGCCAGCCTACCGGTCGTTCGACGCCGAAGCCCACTTCCGCCCGCAGCCGCAACAGGTGTGTGACGACCCGCGGGCCCGCTGTGGCGAAGTGCTCACCGGCAAATGCAAACCCCATCACTGCCCGTTATTTGGCAACACCTGTAACCCGCAAACGGCTTTTGGCGCGCTGATGGTCTCTTCCGAAGGGGCGTGTGCCGCGTGGTATCAGTATCGCAATCAGGAGTCTGAAGCATGAATACGGTTGAAATGGCACACGGCAGCGGCGGCCTGGCGATGCAGCAGCTGATAAACCGTCTGTTTATGGACGCGTTTGATAACCCCTGGCTGGCGGAGCAGGAGGATCAGGCCCGCATTGACCTCTCCACCCTGACCACGCAGGGCGACAGGCTGGCCTTTTCCACCGACAGCTACGTGATTGACCCGCTGTTCTTCCCGGGCGGCGATATCGGCAAGCTCGCGGTCTGCGGCACGGCAAATGACGTGGCCGTCAGCGGCGCTGTTCCGCGCTTTCTCTCCTGCGGCTTTATCCTTGAAGAGGGGCTGCCGATGGAGACGCTCTCTGCGGTCGTCAGCAGCATGGCGCACACGGCACGCGAGGCGGGTATCGCCATCGTCACCGGCGACACCAAAGTGGTCCAGCGTGGCGCAGCCGACAAACTGTTCATCAATACCGCCGGCATGGGGGCGATCCCTGCCGACATTCACTGGGGCGCGCAGCAGCTTGCCGTCGGCGACGTGCTGATCGTCAGCGGATCGCTGGGCTGCCACGGGGCGACGATCCTGAACCTGCGTGAAGGCCTGGGGCTGGACGGAGAATTACGCAGTGATTGCGCGGTACTGACCCCGCTTATCCAGACCCTGCGTTCCCTTCCAGGCGTGAAAGCCCTGCGCGATGCGACACGCGGCGGGGTTAACGCCGTGGTACATGAGTTCGCGGCACGCTGTGGTCTGGGTATTGAACTCACTGAACGCGCGCTACCCGTTAAGCCTGCCGTTCGCGGCTTGTGCGAACTCCTCGGGCTCGACCCGCTAAACTTTGCAAATGAAGGCAAGCTGGTCATTGGCGTGGAGCGCGCGGCGGCCGAATCCGTACTTGAACAGCTGCGGGCACATCCTTTCGGGAAAGAGGCCGCGCTGATTGGTGAAGTGGTTGAGCGCAAAGGGGTGCGCCTGACCGGGCTGTATGGCGTCAAGCGGACGCTGGATCTGCCGCACGCGGAACCTTTACCCCGCATTTGCTAGAACCGCGCCAAAAGCGGTCAGCACTGACTTTCTCTTTTTTGCCAGTTTCTATTGGAAAGCAATATGCCGTATACACCGATGAGCGATCTTGGACAGCAAGGCCTGTTTGACATTACGCGCACACTTTTACAGCAGCCCGATCTTGGCGCGCTGAGCGATGCCCTGACGCGGCTGGTCAGGCAATCAGCGCTGGCAGACAGCGCCGCAATTGTGCTCTGGCATAGCGCAAGCCATCGCGCGAGCTACTATTCAACGCGCGACAATGGCAAAGCGTTTGAGTACGAGGATGAAACCTACCTCGCTCATGGTCCTGTCCGGCGTATTCTTTCCCGCCCGGAGGCGCTGCACTGCAATTTTGAGGAATTCCGCGAGGCGTGGCCGATGCTGGCGCAGAGTCAGTTATACCCGCCTTTCGGCCATTACAGCCTGCTGCCACTGGCGGTGGAAGGGCATATCTTCGGCGGCTGCGAGTTTATTCGTCACACCGACCAGCCGTGGAGCGAGGCGGAATACGAGCGTCTGCACACCTTCACCCAGATTGTGGCCGTGGTCGCGGAGCAAATTCAAAGCCGCGTCACCAATAATGTGGATTACGACCTGCTGAGCCGCGAACGTGACAATTTCCGGATCCTGGTGGCCATCACCAACGCGGTGCTTTCGCGCCTCGATATGGATGAGCTGGTCAGCGAAGTCTCAAAAGAGATCCACCACTATTTCAAAATCGACGCCATCAGTATTGCGCTCCGGGGCCACCGGAAAGGCAAGCTGAACATCTACTCCACCCACTATCTTGATGAGGCAAACCCCGCCCACGAACAGAGTGAAGTGGATGAGGCGGGCACGCTCTCTGAGCGGGTATTTAAAAGCAAAGAGATCCTGCTGCTCAACCTCAACGAACAGGATGCGCTCGCGCCTTATGAGCGGATGCTGTTTAACACCTGGGGGAATAAAATCCAGACGCTGTGCCTGCTGCCGCTGATGTCCGGCAATACTATGCTTGGTGTCCTGAAGCTGGCGCAGTGTGAAGAGGGCGTCTTTACCACCGCCAACCTGAAACTGTTGCGCCAGATTGCCGAGCGTATCTCCATCGCACTGGATAACGCGCTGGCTTATCAGGAGATCCACCGTCTGAAAGAACGGCTGGTGGATGAAAACCTGGCGCTGACGGAACAGCTCAACAACGTGGACAGCGAGTTTGGCGAAATCATCGGCCGCAGCGATGCCATGTACAGCGTGCTGAAACAGGTGGAGATGGTGGCGCAAAGTGACAGTACGGTGCTGATCCTCGGTGAAACCGGCACCGGTAAAGAGCTGATTGCCCGTGCGATCCACAACCTCAGCAACCGTAACAGCCGCCGCATGGTGAAGATGAACTGCGCCGCTATGCCCGCAGGCCTGCTGGAAAGCGATCTCTTTGGCCACGAACGCGGCGCGTTTACCGGTGCCAGCAGCCAGCGTCTGGGCCGTTTCGAGCTGGCGGACAAAAGCTCGTTGTTCCTTGATGAAGTGGGCGACATGCCTCTGGAGCTGCAGCCCAAACTGCTTCGCGTCCTGCAGGAGCAGGAGTTTGAACGTCTTGGCAGTAACAAACTTATCCAGACAGACGTCCGGCTCATTGCCGCCACCAACCGCGATCTGAAAAAAATGGTCGCCGACCGCGAGTTTCGAAGCGACCTCTATTATCGCCTGAACGTCTTCCCAATCTGCCTGCCGCCCCTGCGTGAACGGCCGGAAGATATCCCTCTGCTGGTCAAAGCGTTTACCGCCAAAATAGCCCGCCGGATGGGCCGCAACATCGACAGTATCCCCGCCGAGACGCTACGTACCCTCTCCTCGATGGAGTGGCCGGGTAACGTCCGTGAACTGGAAAACGTCATTGAGCGCGCGGTATTGCTGACGCGCGGTAACGTACTGCAACTCTCCCTGCCCGAAGTTTCCCTGCCCGAAACCCCGGTTACAGCCACCGACGTGGCGCAGGAAGGTGAAGACGAATATCAGCTGATCATGCGCGTGCTGAAAGAGACTAACGGTGTCGTGGCCGGACCGAAAGGTGCCGCCCAGCGACTGGGGCTAAAACGCACCACGCTGCTCTCGCGCATGAAACGTCTCGGGATTGATAAAGAGAGCCTGGTGTAGCGTCATTCTGGCTGAGATCCCGCATGCAGGCGTTGGGATACGGTTGTCAGCGAAGCGCCTGAACGGTTACTTTTTCGGGCGATACTTTTCCGGTAATTCCGGTACCGGGCGACGGTCATCCATCAGGTGGCGTACCGTCAGGATGGGATGACGCCATAACATACGTGGGCCAGCCCAGCGCATCACCTGCTTCATCTCTTCGCGCCTGGCAGGCTGATAGCAGTGAACGGGGCACTGTTTACAGGCGGGTTTTTCCTCACCAAAAACGCATTTATCCAGGCGCTTATTGGCATACGCTTTCAGCGCCTGATAATGCCCCTCTTCCTGCGAAGCCTGGGGACACTGTGTTTCATACAGCGCGATCATTTTCGCGATCGTCGCTTTCTCACGTGCAATGCGTTTTCCGGACATAACGGCTCACCAGACAATAAAGTGCATTTATAATACACCTTTCAGCTACTGATTTCAGGCGTTGCATTCTGTTTTCTGAAGGCTGATTCCAGTATTAAGCCCACGCCTGCAGTAAATCACTGGTATTTTATACAGCATCAGGAATGACCCTTGTCCACGTTGTCCGGAGGCCGTATGCACGAGATCGCTATCACCAAATCCTATCGTCATTTGAAAGTGGGGTATTTCAGAAAGCGTCATGAAGACCGTAACACCAAGATACCCAAACGCTACAGCGTGCATGCGGCGCTGAGCTTAAAGGGCGACTGGCTTGAAAAAGCGGGGTTTACCACCCATTCGCAGGTCAGAGTGGGGGTTGAGCATGGAAAAATTGTCATTGAGTTAGTGCAGGAAGGCACCTCGTAAAGCCGCGACATTTTTCTGCGCCGTACCTTTTTTTCATGCGACAATAGAAGGAACTAACGGCCACTGAGCCGCCCAAAGCGTATTATTTTCAAAGAAATGGACATCATAACTCCATGAGCACAATCGACAATTTCGACGCACATACGCCGATGATGCAGCAGTACCTGAAGCTGAAAGCACAGCATCCGGAAATCTTGCTGTTCTACCGTATGGGCGATTTTTACGAGCTATTTTATGACGATGCCAGACGTGCGTCGCAGCTGCTCGACATCTCTCTGACCCGGCGTGGCGCATCTGCAGGCGAGCCCATTCCCATGGCCGGTATTCCGCATCACGCGGTAGAAAACTACCTTGCGAAACTGGTGAATCAGGGTGAGTCAGTCGCCATCTGCGAACAGATCGGCGATCCGGCAACCTCAAAAGGGCCGGTTGAGCGCAAAGTCGTGCGTATCGTCACGCCTGGTACGATCAGCGACGAAGCCCTGCTGCAGGAGCGCCAGGATAACCTGCTGGCGGCACTGTGGCAGGACGGCAAAGGTTTCGGTTATGCGACGCTGGATATCAGCTCCGGACGTTTTCGTCTGAGTGAACCGGCAGATCGTGAAACGATGGCGGCTGAATTGCAGCGCACGAACCCGGCAGAACTGCTCTATGCCGAAGATTTTGCCGAGATGGCGCTGATTGAAGGCCGCCGCGGTCTGCGCCGTCGTCCGCTGTGGGAGTTCGAAATTGATACCGCGCGCCAGCAGTTGAATCTGCAGTTTGGCACCCGCGATCTGATTGGCTTTGGTGTGGAAAACGCCCCGCGCGGACTGTGTGCCGCGGGTTGCCTTCTGCAGTACGTCAAAGATACTCAGCGCACCACCCTGCCGCATATCCGCTCGATCACGATGGAGCGTCAGCAGGACAGCATCATTATGGATGCCGCGACGCGGCGAAATCTGGAGATCACCCAGAATCTGGCCGGAGGCGTGGAAAACACCCTCGCTTCCGTCCTCGACAGCACGGTGACACCGATGGGCAGCCGTATGTTAAAACGCTGGCTGCATATGCCCATTCGCGATACCGGCACGCTTACCTGTCGTCAGCAGACGATTGCCGCGTTGCAGGATCGCTACAGTGAACTGCAGCCCGTGCTGCGTCAGGTCGGCGATCTGGAGCGTATTCTTGCGCGTCTGGCGCTGCGTACGGCACGTCCGCGCGACCTCGCCCGCATGCGTCATGCCTTCCAGCAGTTGCCAGAATTGCGCAGCCTGCTCGCCGATGTGGATAGCGCGCCGGTGCAGAAACTGCGTGAAACCATGGGTGAATTTAGCGAGCTGCGCGAGCTGCTCGAACGCGCCATTATTGACGCCCCTCCGGTTCTGGTGCGTGACGGCGGCGTAATTGCCCCGGGCTACAACGAAGAGCTGGATGAATGGCGTGCGCTGGCCGACGGTGCCACGGACTACCTGGATAAGCTGGAAATTCGCGAGCGCGAACGCCTTGGGCTCGATACCCTCAAAGTGGGCTATAACGCGGTTCACGGTTACTACATTCAGATCAGCCGTGGACAAAGCCATCTGGCCCCCATCCACTACGTGCGCCGCCAGACGCTGAAAAACGCTGAGCGTTACATTATCCCTGAACTGAAAGAGTATGAGGACAAAGTTCTCACCTCGAAAGGCAAGGCGCTGGCGCTGGAGAAACAGCTGTATGAAGAGCTGTTCGACATGCTGATGCCGCACCTTGCAGACCTGCAGTCAAGCGCCAGCGCGCTGGCAGAGTTGGACGTGCTGGTCAACCTGGCAGAACGCGCTGAAACGCTGAACTACACCTGCCCGACCTTTACCGATAAACCCGGTATTCGTATTACCGAAGGCCGTCATCCGGTTGTGGAACGGGTGCTGAACGAGCCGTTCATCGCCAACCCGCTAAGCCTGTCGCCACAGAGAAGAATGCTGATCATTACCGGTCCAAACATGGGCGGTAAAAGTACCTATATGCGCCAGACGGCGCTTATCGCTCTGCTCGCCTATATCGGCAGCTACGTTCCTGCGCAAAAAGTGGAGATTGGCCCTATCGACCGTATCTTTACCCGTGTCGGGGCAGCGGACGATCTGGCCAGCGGCCGCTCAACCTTTATGGTGGAGATGACCGAAACCGCCAATATTCTGCATAACGCGACCGAATACAGCCTGGTATTGATGGATGAAGTCGGGCGCGGAACATCAACCTATGATGGTCTGTCACTGGCATGGGCCTGCGCTGAAAACCTTGCCAATAAGATCAAGGCAATGACGCTGTTCGCAACCCACTATTTCGAGCTGACACAGTTGCCAGAAAAGATGGAAGGCGTGGCAAACGTCCACCTCGATGCGCTGGAACACGGCGATACCATCGCCTTTATGCACACCGTACAGGATGGTGCCGCGAGCAAGAGTTATGGCCTGGCCGTGGCCGCGCTGGCGGGGGTTCCAAAAGAGGTGATCAAACGTGCGCGCCAGAAATTGCGTGAGCTGGAGAGCCTGTCACCGAATGCCGCGGCCACGCAGATTGATGGCACGCAAATGTCGTTGCTAGCCCCGGCAGAAGAGACGTCACCGGCCGTTGAGGCGCTGGAAAATCTCGATCCGGACTCGCTCACGCCGCGTCAGGCGCTGGAGTGGATTTATCGCCTGAAAAGCCTGGTGTAATCTGCACCCGGTGGCGCAATGCTTACCGGGGCTGCCGGGAAGTAGCGGTATCTGAAACAAACAGGCCGGGTAAGGCGAAACCGCCACCCGGCTTTTTTTAGCGCTTATCGTCGGCCAGTAACGGCGGGATCGTCGGCACCTGTGGTGCGTCATCGATATCCTTCTGCGTCATGCGAAACGCTTGCGGATAATGATCGCGGTGGGTCCGGCGTAGCGGCTCCGTGTCACGCCAGGTATACAGACAATGCTGGCACTGATAGACAGTCCAGACCCCTTTCACCGGTGATGTTGCCATCACCTCAATATGCTCATCAGCACAACGTGGACATATCATCTTTTCCTCCTTATTGGCGTGCAGCCAGCATCGCAGTCAGTTTTTCGGCCCAGGCCTTGGTTTCAGGTAAATCCTGTACCGGCTGGCTGAAGTGGCCCCGGTTGTCGGGTGCAACAGGCGTGGTGGCATCAATAATCAGTTTGTCGGTAATGCCTGCCGGGCTGGAGCCCGGGTCCAGTTCAAGCACCGACATATTCGACAACTGCACCAGATCGCCCGCCGGGTTCACCTTCGAGGACAGCGCCCACATCACCTGCGGCAGGTTGAACGGGTCAACGTCTTCATCCACCATAATCACCATCTTCACGTAGCCCAGGCCGTGCGGCGTGGTCATAGCACGTAAGCCGACTGCGCGGGCAAAGCCACCGTAGCGTTTTTTGGTGGAGATAATCGCCAGCAAACCGTGGGTATACATGGCATTGACCGCCTGCACTTCCGGAAATTCTGCTTTCAGCTGCTGGTAGAGCGGTACACAGGTAGCCGGGCCCATCAGGTAGTCAATTTCGGTCCACGGCATGCCGAGGTAGAGGGATTCAAAAATGGGTTTTGTGCGGTAAGACACTTTATCAATACGCACCACCGTCATGTTACGGCCACCAGAGTAGTGCCCGGTAAACTCACCAAAGGGTCCTTCGATTTCGCGCTTGCGGCCTTCAATCACCCCTTCCAGAATGACTTCAGATCCCCACGGTACATCAAAGCCGGTCAGCGGTGCCGTCGCAATGGGATAGGGGCTTTCGCGCAGCGCACCGGCCATCTCATACTCAGATTGATCGTATTTCAGCGGCGTCGCGCCCATAAGTGTAATAATCGGATCATTGCCAAGCGTAATCGCGACCGGCAGATCTTCACCGCGCTCTTCCGCTTTATGCAAATGCAGGGCGATATCGTGCATCGGAACCGGTTGCAGACCCAGCTTGCGTTTTCCCTTCACTTCCATGCGATAGATACCGACGTTCTGCTTGCCGAAGTTATCCGCATCAAGCGGATCGCGCGAAACGACGCACGCTTTGTCGAGGTAAAAACCGCCGTCACCGTCGTTCAGACGGAACAGCGGCAGGATGTCGAAAAGGTTAATGTCTTCACCCTCCACCGTATTTTGAGCCCAGGCGGGATCTGCACGGCGCTCTGGCGTGACGGGGAATTTATCCCAGCGGCGAATAAACTCATCAATCTGTTTTTTGACGGGGGTGTTCGCGGGCAGTCCCATAGAAATGGCGTGATTCTGCCAGGAACCAATGGTGTTCATTACCACCCGGGCATCGGTAAACCCGCGAATATTATCGAACCACAGCGCCGGTGCGCCGTCACCAATACGGCCTGTGGCGTTGGCTGCCGCGGCCAGGTCCGGTTCTGCATTCACCTCTTCTTCAATTTTCAGCAGTTGCCCTTGCTCATCGAGCGCCTGCAGGAAGCTTCTCAAATCATCAAATGCCATCTTTATTCTCCTGTGAAAAATGTTTTGCTTCCCGCAACCCGTTCCAGCGGCGCGCTTTTTTGTGCTCCAGACCAAACTGGTCGAGCACGCGGGTCACAATGTGATGGGTGATATCGTCGGCGGTCTGCGGGTGGTTGTAATACGCGGGCATCGGCGGCACCATTGCCACGCCCATACGGGACAGTGCGAGCATATTCTCAAGATGAATGGTGCTGAGCGGGGTTTCACGAGGAACCAGCACCAGTTTGCGCCCCTCTTTCAGCACCACATCTGCCGCACGGCCCACCAGTCCTTCGGCATAGCCTGCGCGAATGCCTGCCAGGGTTTTCATACTGCAGGGAATGACGATCATGCCGTCGGTGCGAAACGAGCCGGATGAGATAGTGGCAGCCTGATCGGCCGGGCTGTGGACAACATCGGCCAGCGCAGCCACATCCTGTGCGGTGTAGGGCGTCTCCAGCTCAATGGTGGTTTTTGCCCATTTCGACATGACCAGATGGGTCTCCACCTCCGGCATGTCACGTAATGCCTGCAGCAACGCTACGCCCAGCGGCGCGCCCGTTGCGCCCGTCATTCCAACTATCAATCTCATTCAGCACCTCAATTAATTCGTTCGCATACGAACATGTTAGGTACGTTACTCCCGGATCCTGTTTCTGACAATATTGTTCGTACACGATCACATTAATTGCTAAAAATTGCCGCGTTAAAATCCTGGGCAAGAGCGGCTATCATAGGGAGAGAATTTTTCGTCGGAGTGTTCATGGAACTGAGACAAGAGGCGTTTCACCTGTTACGCCAGCTTTTTCAACAGCATACTGCCCGTTGGCAACATGCATTGCCGGAACTGACCAAACCGCAGTACGCGGTATTGCGGTCTATTGCCGAAAATCCGGGGATTGAGCAAGTTGCGCTGACAGAAGTGGCGGTCAGCACAAAGGCGACGCTCGCGGAGATGCTGAGCCGCATGGAGGCGCGTGGACTGGTAAAACGCGAGCACGATCCGGCGGACAAGCGTCGTCGTTTCGTCTTCCTGACGCCGGAAGGTGAAGCGCTGCTTGCCAGCTGTAAACCGATCGGCAATGACGTGGACGAGGCGTTTTTAGGGCGGCTGAGCAACGACGAGCGGGCGCAATTCTCCGCACTCGTCAAAAAAATGATGCGCGACTAGTTAACCCGGGTGCGCATAAAGTCGATCAAGGTGCGCACTTTCGCAGGCACATGCGGGGCATCGGGATAAACCGCATAGATGCCCTGCCGCGCAAAGGTATATTCCGGTAAAACCGACACCAGCTTGCCGTCATCAAGCGCATGGCGCACCAGCCACTCCGGCAACAGCGCCACGCCACATCCCGCGAGCGCAAAGGCCATCAGCGCCTGAGCACTGTCCGCAAACAAACGCGGTGCTTTTTTAATTTCCAGCGTGGCGGGCTCACCGCAGGCATCGTTCACCTGCCAGCGCAGCGGCGAGGCTAAGCGCTCATGAATAATCCAGTCAGCTTTCGCCAACTGTTCAAGCGATTCTACAGGATGGTTACGCAGCCAGCCGGGCGTCGCTACGGGGAAAATAGAGAACTGCGTTATCAATGCCGCGTGGTAGCGTGAATCGGCAAGGGTTCCCAGCCGGATGGCGACATCAAAGCGCTCTGAAATCAAATCGGCATGCAGTGAAGACGAAACGTGACGCACGCGAAGGTCCGGGTGTTGCTGGCTAAACTCAGCCAGTAACGGAACCACAACCTGCGAGCCGTACTCCGGTGTGGTGGTGATCCGCAACTCCCCCGTGAGACCTGCATGGTTTGCACGGACGTCGTCCTTCAGGCGTTCCGCGTCCTTTAAAAGCGCGACGCTCCGTTGATGGAAAAGCCTCCCCGCCTCGGTTAACGTCAGTCGACGGGTGGAACGCAGCAACAGGGTGACACCCAGTTCATCTTCCAGCTGGCGGATATTGAAGCTGACCACCGCTTTTGTCAGCCCCATTGCCTCTGCTGCGGCGGTGAAACTGCCGGTATCTGCGATGGCGACAAACATCGCGGTACGCTGCAAATTAATCATGGTCAGCCCCATTACTGTCAAAAATTTTTTGACAGTATATCGCGCTTTATAACGTTTATCCGTACCTCTCTGCCCGATACGATACGCCCCTCACTGGAGGTGCCGCCATGTCGTATCGCAGCAAAGTCGCCGTTGTCTATCTGCTGGGCTTTTTTCTTGATTTAATTAATATGTTTATCGCCAGCGTCGCTTTCCCGGCAATGGCTCAGGCGTTCAACGCCACGCCCTCATCGCTTGCCTGGGTCAGTAACGGCTATATTGCCGGTCTGACACTCGTCATCCCCTTCAGCACCCTGCTGACGCGCAGGCTCGGGCCGAAGCATGTCATTCTGCTTTCGCTTTTTCTCTTTAGCGCCGCCTCCGTTGCGGCAGGTTTGTCGTCCTCACTTGAGAGCCTGATTGCCTGGCGAGTGCTGCAGGGCATGGGAGGGGGTTTACTGATCCCGGTCGGACAGGCGCTGGCCTGGCAACAGTTTAAACCCCATGAGCGTGCCAGGCTCTCCTCAGCGGTCATGCTGGTTGCATTGCTTGCGCCTGCATGCTCACCCGCCGTGGGGGGAGTGCTGGTTCAGGCACTCAGCTGGCGATGGATATTTTTTGCCACAACGCCTGTCGCCGCCGTGACGTTTTTCCTGGCCTGCGTGTGGCTTAAGAATGAGAGGCCCCCCGTGAAAGCGAGCAGGCTGTTAAACCTGCCCCTGCTGGCCGACCCGCTGCTGCGTTTTTCCATGCTTGTCTATTTGTGCGTACCCGGCATGTTTATTGGGGTGAACGTCACGGGGATGTATTATCTTCAGAGCGAGGCGCACATGACACCGGCCGCAACGGGGATGCTGATGCTGCCATGGTCTCTGGCCTCGTTTATGGCGATCACCGCGACCGGACGTTATTTTAACCGCGTGGGTCCCCGGCCTCTCATTGTCGTGGGTTGCCTGTTACAGGCGCTGGGCGTTTTACTGCTGCTTAACGTCAGCCCGACTACCACAGTGTTGTTACCTGGCGTCGCGTTTACGTTAATGGGCGCGGGCGGCAGTCTTTGCAGCAGTACGGCGCAAAGCAGCGCATTTTTAACGACGGCGCGCGACGATATGCCTGACGCCAGCGCGCTATGGAATCTTAATCGTCAGATCAGTTTTTTTGCCGGGGCATTCCTGCTCTCGCAGGTGCTGAACCTGACACTGGCGTTTTTCACGCCGCTCGCCGCATGGCACTGGATGTTTAGTGTTGCTGCGGCCATCACATTACTGCCCGTCGTGTACGTCTTTCGTCTTAACAACACGCAGGTGCTTTCAGAGGTGCAACAGGAGAAACCATGACCCATTTCGAACAGGACATTATCGACGTTCACGTTATGCTGGAGAACTGGTTGGGTAAGGGCGAAGGGGATGTTGACGCCCTGCTTGCCCACTTTCAGCCGGATTTTATGATGCTCACCCCAGGTGGCGTCCATTTCGACTATAACGCGCTTGTCGGTTTCCTGGACATTCAGCGCGGCAGCCGTCCTGGTCTGGAGATTGTTCTTGATGAGATAACGACGCTACAGACGTGGGCCAACGGCGCAGTGCTTCACTACCGGGAAACGCAAACTCGCCCGGATCAGCCCGTCAATGTGCGCTGGTCAACCGCCGTGCTCAATCAGAAGGATGGCAAGATAACGTGGCGTTTGCTGCACGAAACGGCACAACCGTAACGCAAAAGAAAAAGGCCCGTCTCACGACGGGCCTTTTTTGATGAAAGATTGCTTATTCGCGGAACAGCGCTTCGATATTCAGACCTTGCCCCTGCAGGATTTCACGCAGGCGACGCAGACCTTCAACCTGAATCTGACGAACACGTTCACGGGTCAGGCCAATTTCGCGGCCGACGTCTTCCAGTGTTGCAGCTTCATACCCCAGTAAACCGAAACGACGTGCCAGCACTTCACGCTGTTTGGCGTTCAGTTCGAACAGCCATTTGACGATGCTCTGTTTCATGTCATCGTCCTGCGTGGTGTCTTCCGGACCGTTGTCTTTTTCATCGGCCAGGATGTCCAGCAGCGCTTTTTCGGAGTCGCCACCCAACGGGGTGTCAACGGAGGTAATGCGCTCGTTGAGACGCAGCATACGGCTTACGTCATCAACCGGTTTATCAAGTTGTTCGGCGATCTCTTCCGCGCTTGGCTCGTGGTCCAGTTTATGGGACAACTCGCGCGCAGTACGCAGATAGACGTTCAACTCTTTGACGATGTGAATCGGCAGGCGAATCGTACGGGTTTGGTTCATAATCGCCCGTTCGATGGTCTGACGAATCCACCAGGTCGCGTAGGTTGAGAAACGGAACCCGCGTTCCGGGTCAAACTTCTCAACTGCGCGGATGAGACCTAAGTTGCCCTCTTCAATCAGGTCCAGCAGAGCCAGACCTCGATTGCCGTAACGACGGGCAATTTTCACGACCAGACGCAAGTTACTTTCAATCATGCGACGGCGCGAGGCAACATCACCACGCAAAGCACGACGTGCGAAATAGACTTCTTCTTCGGCCGTTAACAGTGGGGAGTAACCAATCTCCCCAAGGTAAAGCTGAGTCGCGTCCAGTACACGCTGTGTGGCGCCCTGCGATAACAGCTCTTCTTCAGCCAAATCGTTATCACTGGGTTCCTCTTCTACTAAGGCTTTTTCATCAAAAGCCTCTGCTCCGTTCTCATCAAATTCCGCATCTTCATTTAAATCATGAACTTTCAGCGTATTCTGACTCATAAGGTGGCTCCTACCCGTGATCCCTGAACGAGACACCCTGGCTGGCATGCCCCGTCAACTTATCGCTGCGGCAAATACTGCAGCGGGTTTACGGATTTCCCCTTGTAACGAATTTCAAAATGCAAGCGTGTAGAACTGGTGCCGGTGCTACCCATGGTAGCGATTTTTTGCCCCGCCTTAACTTCTTGTTGTTCCCGGACCAGCATTGTGTCGTTATGGGCGTAGGCACTCAGGTAATCATCGTTATGTTTGATGATAATAAGATTACCGTAACCGCGCAGAGCGTTACCGGCATATACAACACGACCGTCTGCGGTCGCGATAATAGCCTGTCCCTTATTCCCTGCGATATCGATCCCTTTATTTCCTCCCTCGGAGGAAGAGAAGTTTTCGATAACCTTGCCGTCAGTTGGCCAGCGCCATGCAGAAATTGGCGAACTGGAGGTCATACTGCTGGCAGTCGGTTCAGTAGAGCTAACCACAGGTGCCGTAGTCGGTGCTGTGACAACAGTCGCAGTCCCTTTATTATTCGGCAACATTTTGTTAGCAGTCTGATCACCTGAATCCTCAGAATACGTAATTACCGGTTGTGAAGCAACCACCGTGGTGGATTTTTGTGCAGGCTTAACGCTGTTATTTTGCGCAGTGACATCGGCCGCTGAAACGGTGTTGCCAGGCGTGAGCGGCGTACCCGTCGCATTGCCCACCTGGAGCGTCTGGCCGACTTCCAGACCATACGGGGCCTGGACGTTATTACGCTGCGCCAGGTCACGGAAATCGTTCCCGGTGATCCACGCAATATAGAACAGCGTGTCGCCGCGTTTTACGGTATAGGTGCTCCCACCGGTATAGCTACCTTTCGGAATGTTCCCATACTGGCGGTTATACACTATGCGGCCATTTTGAGTCTGCACAGGGTGTTCCACTGGCTGAACTTGTGTTGGCTGCGTAACAGGAGGCTGCATTGGCTGAATGGGCGGATTTTGTTGTGCCGCAGCAGTGCCCATTTTAGGCGGAGGCGTGATCAACATTCCGCTGGACGTGTTACCCGAGCTGCTGGATCCTCCCACGGAACTGACGGGCGCAGGTGCATTATTAGAACTTGTACAGCCTGCCAGCCAGAGCGAAACCAGTGATAATGCCGCAACACGGCTGATGGTGAATTTAGGGCTTCCCGCGCTCATTTATCCCCCAGGAATGTGTTAACTACCAGTGACTTAAAATTTACCGTGATGACACGAATCTTTCGCGCCACACCATACGCTGAATTTGCCTTAATAACCCTGGATAATTCTGAGTCTCAGGCCAACTCCCCCTTTACCAGAGGAACAAAGCGCACGGCTTCCACGGTATCGATAATAAACTCGCCGCCACGCCGACGAACGCGCTTCAGGAGCTGTTGCTCGTCCCCGACAGGCAGAACAAGAATGCCGCCTTCATCCAGCTGCGATAACAGAGCAGCGGGAATTTCAGGTGGAGCAGCCGTCACGATGATCGCGTCAAACGGGGCGCGTGCCTGCCAACCCTGCCATCCATCACCGTGTCGTGTCGAAACGTTATGTAAATCAAGTTGTTTCAGGCGACGACGCGCCTGCCACTGCAAACCTTTAATACGCTCAACGGAGCAAACATGATGCACCAGATGCGCCAGGATCGCGGTTTGGTACCCCGACCCGGTGCCAATTTCCAGCACGCGCGAATGGGGCGTGAGCTCCAGCAGCTCCGTCATACGCGCCACCATGTAAGGCTGTGAAATCGTCTGGCCCTGCCCGATAGGCAGCGCCACGTTTTCCCACGCTTTGTGTTCAAACGCCTCGTCTACAAATTTCTCACGCGGCACCTGGGCGAGCGCGTCGAGCACATGCTCGTCGCGTATCCCCTGAGCGCGTAGCTGTTCCAGAAGAGTTTGTACACGTTTGCTTACCATTGCGCGTTCACTCCTGCGCGATCCAGCCAACCCGACACCACATCATGCGCACTATACGCGGTTAAATCTACATGCAGCGGCGTAACCGAGACATATCCTTCATCAACGGCGGCAAAGTCGGTATCCGGTCCGGCGTCACACTTGTCGCCAGGAGGACCAATCCAGTAAAGCGTATTGCCACGCGGATCCTGCTGCGGGATCACCTGGTCAGCCGGGTGTCGGCTTCCGCAACGCGTTACGCGAATGCCTTTGATTTCACTCAACGGCAGATCCGGCACGTTAATATTGAGGATGCGCCCGGTACGCAGCGGCTCGCGATTGAGCGCCCGCAGGAGAGAACAGGTCACCGCTGCCGCCGTGTCGTAGTGCGTGTGGCCGTTTAACGAAACGGCCAGCGCAGGGAACCCCAGATGGCGCCCTTCCATGGCGGCGGCCACGGTTCCGGAGTAAATCACATCGTCGCCAAGATTGGGCCCGGCGTTAATACCGGAGACGACGATATCCGGGCGCGGGCGCATTAGCGCGTTCACGCCCAGAAAAACGCAGTCGGTCGGCGTGCCCATCTGGACGGCGATATCACCATTTTCAAAGGTAAAGGTGCGAAGCGACGACTCCAGCGTCAGAGAGTTAGACGCTCCACTGCGGTTACGATCGGGGGCCACGACCTGCACTTCCGCAAATTCGCGAAGGTGTTTCGCCAGGGTCTGTATACCCGGCGCATGGATCCCGTCATCGTTACTCAGCAATATTCGCATAATCACCCGACGTGTTGATAAGTTCCCTGACAACACTGGTGGCAAAGCTACCTGCCGGCAGCCAGAAGCGTAACTCGACGGTTACGTCGTCCCACCAGTTCCAGCTCAACTGTTGCGGATAGAGCAGCATCGCACGGCGTGCCGCCTCGACTTTTTCCCGCACCAGCAATGTTTGTAATGCCTGCATATCAGCGACAGCAGACTGCTCAGCAGCCAGCGCATCGCCCTGCGTACCCCAGTCGCCCGTGCCGGGCAAGGCTGCGGTAATCATCAGCGTTTGAGTATCCACGCGCGACTGCACATCGGCCATTTCTTCAGCCGTTGCCACAAACCAACTCCCGCGTCCCGCTAATTGTAGCGCATCGCCGACAACAACTTGATTCGCGTCCGGTTTTTTCAGCCGTTCGCTCACAATCTGATTAAACAACGCACTGCGGGCCGCCGACAACCAAAAACTGCGTTTATTCCTGTCGCGAACCGGGGCATCGCTTTGCGCCCAGCGCAGTGCGCCGAGCAGGTTGCTGCCGCCGATACCAAAGCGCTGTGCGCCAAAATAGTTTGGTACGCCGCACGCATTGATAGCGTTCAGGCGTTTTTCCACATCGTCACGGTCCGAAATCTCACGCAGTACCAGCGTAAAATGGTTGCCCTTCAACGCGCCCAGACGCAGTTTGCGCTTATGGCGTGCGTATTCCAGTACCTTACAGCCCTCAAGCTCAAATTTGCTTAAATCAGGCATCGTATTACCCGGCACGCGCGCGCAGAGCCACTGTTCGGTGACGGCGTGTTTATCTTTCTGCCCGGCAAAGCTCACTTCGCGGGCATGAATTTTGAGGAATTTTGCCAGCGCATCGGCCACAAAACGGGTATTGCAGCCATTTTTCAGAATGCGTACCAGGATATGTTCGCCTTCGCCATCCGGCGCGAATCCCAGGTCTTCCACCACAACAAAATCTTCAGGGCTGGCTTTCAGCAGCCCGTTCCCCTGCGGTTTACCGTGCAGCCAGGTCAGGTTGTCGAAGTCCGTCATTGGCTTGCCTTCACCAGCAGCGCCACGGCCTCACAGGCAATCCCTTCACCACGACCGGTAAAACCCAGTTTCTCTGTCGTCGTCGCTTTGACGTTAACATCATCCATGTGGCAACCCAGATCTTCTGCAATGAACACGCGCATCTGCGGGATATGCGGCAGCATTTTGGGGGCCTGAGCGATGATCGTCACATCCACGTTGCCGAGGGTGTAGCCTTTCGCCTGAATACGACGCCAGGCTTCACGCAGCAGCGCACGGCTGTCCGCGCCTTTGAAGGCCGGGTCAGTGTCCGGGAACAGCTTACCGATATCGCCCAGTGCCGCAGCACCCAGCAATGCATCGGTCAGGGCATGTAATGCTACGTCGCCATCAGAATGCGCAAGCAGCCCTTTTTCATAAGGAATGCGTACGCCGCCAATGATAATTGGGCCTTCTCCGCCAAAGGCGTGTACATCAAAACCGTGTCCAATTCGCATTATGCCTTCTCCTGATGGGTCGAACGGGTAAGATAAAATTCCGCGAGCTGTAAATCTTCCGGACGCGTCACTTTTATATTATCAGCGCGTCCTTCAACCAGCTCAGGATGGAAACCGCAATACTCCAGCGCCGAGGCTTCGTCCGTGATGGTCGCACCTTCTTTAAGCGCACGCGTTAAGCAGTCGTGGAGTAATTCGCGGGGGAAAAATTGGGGGGTCAGCGCGTGCCATAAATCGACGCGCTCAACGGTGTGCGCGATAGCCTGCTTGCCCGGCTCAGCGCGCTTCATGGTGTCGCGTACCGGGGCGGCAAGAATACCGCCGACCCGGCTGGTTTCGCTAAGCGCCAGCAGGCGCGCAAGGTCATCCTGATGCAGGCACGGACGGGCAGCGTCATGGACCAGAACCCATGGTGCCTCACCGGCGGCCTGAATGCCCGCCAGCACGGAATCGGCACGCTCGGCGCCGCCGTCAACAACGGTAATCTGCGGATGATTTGCCAGCGGTAACTGCGCGAAACGCGCATCACCCGGGCTGATAGCGATAATCACGCGCGTCACCCGCGGATGCGCCAGCAGCGCCGCCACAGAGTGTTCGAGGATCGTTTTATCGCCAATAGAGAGGTATTGCTTGGGACATTCTGTCTGCATGCGCCGGCCAAAACCCGCAGCCGGCACCACGGCGCATACGTCCGAAAAAGTTACTGCCATGTCGTAATCCTGGGCCTGATTATCGATTGTTTTGTGCTGAGCCCTGATTGCGTTTAGACGCATCCGGAACCAGACGATAAAAAGTTTCGCCCGGCTTAGTCATACTGAGTTCATTGCGTGCGCGTTCCTCAATCGCCTCTTGCCCGCCATTGAGGTCATCAATTTCAGCAAAGAGTTGATCGTTTCGCGCCTTAAGTTTGGCGTTTGTTGCCTGCTGAGCCGCAACGTCATCGCTTACCCGGCTATAGTCGTGCAGTCCGTTTTTACCGAACCACAGCGAATATTGCAGCCAGATCAGCAAAGCCAGCAACAGCAGCGTTAGTTTACCCATCCTGCCCCCTGAAAAACGGCATCATCATCCCAAAACGCCCCCAGATCTCTTTGCCGGGGTAACAGAGATGCCGCAACATCGCGGGCAAATGTACCACATTTTTTCCGCAGAATCGCCTTGCTCAATATCGTCACACAGTTGTTTACGGTTTGAATTATGGCTGAAGTTAGCCCATGAGCCACAAAAATAACAGACCAAACATCAGAACCACCGTCACAATCGTGACCACGGTACTGTAAAGGAGTTTGCCGTTAAGCAGCGAGTGCAGCGCAATACCGACGACAACTGCCACAGGCATCAGCGCCAGGAAGAAAGGCCAGGTATAGAGAAAGAAGAACAGCGTATTACCGCCGTAGATAAGAAAAGGGATGCCCAGGGCCAGCAACCACGAGACGAAGCCGACTATGGCCCCAGGAAAGGACCAGGTCGTCTCGTCGTCGGTCGCTAACGGCTCCGACCCGGTGGTAATAATGTAGTTCTCACTGTTGCGCATAGCTGATCCTGTGACCGTGACTCATCGTTCGGGAAGACAGCTCCCGAACGATACCGTCTCAGGATCTGATAATATCGTCCCGTCTGAGCAGGTCTAATAATTGGCTTACTAAATTTGTTACCAATTGTTGACCTTCCAGGTGAATTTCAGGCGATTCAGGCGCTTCGTACACCGAGTCAATACCGGTGAAGTTTCGCAGCTCTCCCGCACGCGCTTTCTTATACAGCCCTTTGGGATCGCGTGCTTCGCAAATTTCCAGCGGCGTATCGACAAACACTTCGATAAAGCGATCCTGCCCGACGCGCTCGCGCACCATCTGGCGTTCGGCACGATGCGGTGAGATAAACGCGGTCAGTACCACTAACCCGGCATCCGCCATCAGGCTGGCCACTTCCCCCACCCTGCGAATATTCTCTTTACGATCGTCGTCGCTGAAGCCCAAATCGCTGCACAGGCCGTGGCGCACATTGTCGCCATCCAGCAGGTAGGTACTGACCCCCTGCTGGTGTAGCGCCTCTTCCAGCGCGCCCGCTACCGTGGATTTACCAGAGCCGGATAGCCCGGTAAACCACAGTACCACGCCACGATGACCGTGAAGTTTCTCGCGCTGCGCGACGGTGACCGGATGAGGATGCCAGACGACGTTCTCATCATGGGCGGCCATTACTTGCCTCCCAGCAGATCGCGCGCACCCCAGTGCGGGAAGTGCTTACGCACCAGTGCATTCAGCTCCAGCTCAAAAGCGCTGAACTCAGAGGCTACCGTAGCTTGTTCATTTGGCTCACGCACCATACCGGCACCCACGGTCACGTTGGAGAGGCGATCGATAAAGATCAGCCCACCCGTTACCGGGTTCTGCTGGTAGGGATCCAGCACCAGCGGCTCGTCAAAGGTCACGTCGACCAGACCAATGCCGTTCAGCGGCAGCTCGGTGACGTCGCGCTGGGTCAGGTTATTGATGTCCACCTGGAACTGGATACCGTCCACGCGGGCACGGGTTTTCTTACCCGCGATTTTAATGTCGTAGCTCTGACCGGCGGTCAGCGGTTGTTCAGCCATCCACACCACATCAACGGAAGCCCCCTGCACCGCTGCCAGCGTCTCCTGAGCGTCCACCAGCAGATCGCCGCGGCTGATATCAATTTCATCTTTCAATACCAGCGTGACCGCTTCACCCGCGCCGGCTTGCGGCAGATCGCCATCAAAGGTGACGATACGGCTGATGGTGGATTCCACACCAGACGGCAGAACTTTAACGCGCTGCCCGACCGCCACGGTGCCCGACGCGAGAGTGCCGGAGAAACCGCGGAAATCAAGGTTAGGACGGTTAACGTACTGAACCGGGAAGCGCATCGGCTGGGTGTCGACCACGCGCTGGATCTCCACGGTTTCCAGCACTTCGAGCAGCGTCGGGCCGCTATACCACGGCATGTTCGCGCTTTGGGAAGCCACGTTGTCGCCTTCCAGCGCAGAGAGCGGCACAAAGCGAATATCCAGGTTACCCGGCAGCTGTTCAGCAAACGTCAGGTAACTCTGGCGGATCTCATCAAACTTCTCTTCGCTGAAGTTCACCAGATCCATTTTGTTGACCGCCACCACCAGGTGTTTGATCCCCAGCAACGTGGAGATAAAGCTGTGGCGACGAGTCTGATCCAGTACCCCTTTACGGGCATCAATCAGCAGGATCGCCAGTTCACAGGTAGACGCACCGGTCGCCATGTTACGGGTGTACTGCTCGTGCCCCGGGGTGTCGGCAATAATAAATTTGCGCTTCTCGGTGGAGAAATAGCGATACGCCACATCAATAGTGATGCCCTGCTCGCGCTCGGCCTGCAGGCCGTCCACCAGCAGCGCCAGGTCGAGTTTTTCGCCCTGGGTACCATGACGTTTACTGTCGTTGTGCAGGGAAGAGAGCTGATCTTCGTAAATCTGTCGCGTGTCGTGCAGCAGACGGCCGATCAGCGTGCTTTTCCCGTCATCGACGCTGCCGCAGGTCAGAAAGCGCAGCAGGCTTTTGTGTTGTTGCGCGTGCAGATAAGCTTCTACGCCGCCTTCATTGGCAATTTGTTGAGCAATGGTCGTGTTCATGGCGGCTCCTTAGAAATAACCCTGACGTTTCTTCAGCTCCATGGAGCCTGCCTGGTCGCGGTCAATCACGCGGCCCTGTCGCTCACTGGTGGTCGACACCAGCATCTCTTCAATGATCTCCGGCAGCGTCTGCGCACTGGACTCCACGGCACCGGTCAATGGCCAGCAGCCGAGGGTACGGAAACGCACCATCTGTTTTTTGATCACTTCGCCTGGCTGCAGGTCGATGCGATCGTCATCGATCATCATCAGCATGCCGTCACGCTCCAGCACCGGACGTTCAGCGGCCAGGTACAGCGGCACGATCTCGATATTTTCCAGATAGATGTACTGCCAGATATCCAGCTCGGTCCAGTTGGAGAGCGGGAACACGCGAATGCTTTCGCCCTTGTTGATCTGTCCGTTGTAGTTATGCCACAGCTCCGGACGCTGGTTTTTTGGATCCCAGCGGTGGAAGCGGTCGCGGAAAGAGTAGATACGCTCTTTCGCACGGGATTTTTCTTCGTCACGGCGTGCGCCGCCGAAGGCCGCGTCAAAACCGTATTTGTTCAGCGCCTGCTTCAGCCCCTCGGTTTTCATGATGTCAGTGTGTTTGGCACTACCGTGCACGAACGGGTTAATGCCCATCGCCACCCCTTCCGGGTTTTTATGCACCAGCAGTTCGCAGCCGTAGGCTTTTGCCGTACGGTCGCGGAATTCATACATTTCACGGAATTTCCAGCCGGTATCAACGTGCAGCAGCGGGAACGGCAGCGTACCCGGGTAAAACGCTTTACGCGCCAGGTGTAGCATCACGCTGGAATCTTTACCGATGGAATACATCATCACCGGGTTAGAGAATTCGGCTGCCACTTCGCGGATAATATGGATACTTTCCGCTTCGAGCTGCCGCAGGTGAGTAAGTCGTTTTTGGTCCATAACCGTTCCTTAAGCCAGATTCACCACAGAGGAGCCAAACCCCTCTGAGTCTGTTGTATGTTGAAACCAGGCGAGTGTGCTGTGCAGGTGCACCACTTCCCCTACCACGATAAGCGCGGGCATAGGGGCCTCTTTCGCCAGGGTGGCAAGATCCTGTAGCGTACCGATAGCCACATGCTGATCGACGCGCGTGCCGCGAGAAATTACGGCGACCGGCGTGGTTGCCTCTCGACCGTGTTGAATAAGTTGTTCACTGATGTCCGCCGCCTTCATCGTGCCCATATAGATAGCCAGCGTCTGACGACTCTGGGCGAGATGCGACCAGTCAAACGGGGTGCTGTCCGCCTTGTAATGGCCCGTGACAAAGGTCACGCTCTGGGCATAATCGCGGTGAGTAAGCGGTATACCGGCGTAGGCCGTCACTGCGGAAGCCGCCGTGATACCCGGGACGACCTGGAACGGCACGCCCGCTTCAGCCGCCGCCTGCAGCTCTTCCCCGCCGCGACCAAAGATAAACGGGTCGCCACCTTTAAGCCGCACCACCGTTTTGCCCGCTTTTGCCGCCGCCACCAGCATCTGGTTGGTGTCATGCTGCGGTACAGAGTGCTCGCCCGCCCTTTTGCCAACGCAGATTTGTTCTGCGTCACGGCGAATCAATTCGCGCACCCCGTCGGTGACCAGATGGTCATAGAACACCACATCGGCATCCTGAAGCACCTGCAGGCCGCGCAGGGTCAGCAGCCCGGCATCACCCGGCCCCGCACCGACCAGAATGATCTCGCCGCCGCTACTGCCAGGGTTATCCAGCTCATCTTCGAGGATCTGCTGCGCCGCCGTTTCATTCCCGGCATGCATCAGGCTGGCAAAACGACCGCGGAACACGCGTTCCCAAAAGCGACGGCGTTCCGTCACGCTGGTCAGGCGCGTTTTCAGATGGTTGCGCCAGAAGCTCGCTTTCTCCGCCATCCGCCCAAGGCTGGTAGGCAAAAGCGCTTCGATTTTTTCCCGCAGCACGCGTGCCAGCACCGGCGCGGTCCCGCCGGAGGAGATGGCCACCAGCAATGGCGAACGGTCAACAATCGACGGGAAGATAAACGAACACAGCGGCCGATCGTCCACCACGTTCACCAGACGGTGACGGGCCTGAGCCGCCTCTGAAATACGGCGGTTGAGCTCACGGTTATCGGTTGCCGCAATCACCAGCACCACGCTGTCGATTTGCGACTCGTCGAAATCCGCCTCGTCGACTATCCGTACCTGCGCCCCCGCTCGCTGCAGAAACGCGATTTTGCGATCGGCAACCTCACCGGTGCCGACTACCAGCACAGGTCTGTCTTTTATCGCGGCAAAAAGGGGCAGATAGTCCACAAGCTACAACTCACTAACAACAAGGAATAGTGGGACTATAGGGGGCGGCTTAGATCGAATGAAATTACGAATTGGAATGAGTAGTTACTCAATGGAATAACGCCGTGGAAAAGCAAAGATCAAAAAGTGCTTAACACGCGATTTTTCGGGCATTTAAGAGCAATTCAAATTGTGTATGGTCGATCACAGTTTCATACTAGGCGGGTTAAAATTTTGCTCTGTTTTTAAGGACTCACTATGTTTTCCGCAACGCGCCACCGTATCGCTGCCCTGGCGCTCGGCGTTTGCTTTATCCTTCCGGCCCAGGCAAAAAATCAGCCCTATGGTGAAATCGCGAATATGCAGGCGCGGCATATTGCGACCGTCTTTCCGGGTCGTATGACCGGCACGCCAGCGGAAATGCTTTCCGCCGATTATATTCGCCAGCAATTTGCTGACATGGGTTACCAGAGCGATATCCGATCGTTTCACAGCCGCTACGTCTATACCTCGCGCAATAAAACAAAAAACTGGCATAACGTGACCGGCAGTACGGTCATTGCGGCCCATGAAGGTAGCGCGGCGGAACAGATCATTATCATGGCGCACCTGGACACCTACGCGCCAATGAGCGACGCCGATACCGACAATAATCTCGGCGGGCTGACGTTACAGGGGCTGGATGATAACGCGGCGGGTCTGGGTGTGATGCTCGAACTGGCAGAGCGAATGAAAGACATTCCAACCCAATACGGGATCCGTTTCGTTGCCACCAGCGGTGAAGAAGAGGGAAAACTTGGCGCGGAGAATCTCCTGAAACGCATGAGTGCCGAGGAGAGGAAAAATACGCTGCTGGTGATTAACCTCGATAACCTGATCGTCGGCGATAAGCTCTATTTCAACAGCGGACAGAGTACGCCGGGTACCGTGCGTAAACTGACGCGCGACCGCGCGCTGGCAATCGCCCGCAGCCATGGGGTGTATGCCACCAGCAACCCGGGCGGGAATCCCGATTATCCTCGCGGAACCGGCTGCTGTAACGATGGTGAAGTGTTCGATAAAGCGGGCATTCCTGTTCTGTACGTGGAAGCCACTAACTGGATGCTGGGTAAGAAAGACGGTTATCAGCAGCGGGTGAAATCGAAGGCTTTCCCGGACGGGACGAGCTGGCATAACGTGCTGCTGGATAATCAGCAGCATATTGATAGCGCACTGCCGCAGCGGATTGAACACCGCAGTCGGGATGTGGTTAAAGTGATGCTGCCACTGGTGAAAGAGCTGGCAAAAGCTGGGAAAGCGTAGAACAGAACATGTCCCTCACCCTTTGTAAGAGGGTGAGGGAAAAGGGAACAGAATTTACCCTTCGTGCAATCCGCACTCGCGCTTGAGTCCAAAGAATCGCGTCTCTTCTTCCGCCATGCCCGGTTCCCATTTACGCGTGGTATGGGTATCGCCAACGGACAGATAACCCTGGTCCCAGAGCGGGTGGTATTTCAGTCCGTGTTTTTGCAGGTACTGGTAAACCGTACGGTTATCCCAGTCGATGATCGGCAGCACTTTAAACACCCCGCGCTGAACCGCCAGCACCGGGAGTGTGGCGCGACTTCCGGACTGCTCGCGGCGTAACCCCGCAAACCAGGTCTGCGCGTTAAGCTCTTTCAGCGCCCGGTTCATCGGCTCGACCTTGTTGATCTCATTGTATTTCTCAATGCCT
The DNA here is from genome assembly GCF_003635055.1 of Enterobacter sp. WPR_3_1. Taxonomy (NCBI): domain Bacteria; kingdom Pseudomonadati; phylum Pseudomonadota; class Gammaproteobacteria; order Enterobacterales; family Enterobacteriaceae; genus Enterobacter; species Enterobacter sp. WPR_3_1. The sequence goes on from NZ_RBXU01000009.1 coordinate 160,595, forward strand.
TCAACGCCCTGTTCCCACAGTTTGCCATACCGCGCCTCCTGCCAGGCCGCGCTTTGCTCCGCGCGGTAGACTTTCAGGTTCAGCCCGAGCTTGTCCGTCAGCTCATCGATAAACTGGTAGGTTTCCGGGAACAGGTAGCCGGTATCGGTCAGGATCACCGGAATGTCCGGACGAATCTGGTTCACCAGATGCAAACTCACCGCTGCCTGGATACCAAAACTCGACGAGAGCACATAATCACCCGGCAGGTTTTCCAGGGCCCATGCCACGCGGCCTTCGGCGTCGAGCTTTTCAAGCTGCGCATTGGTTTCTGCCAGCGCCAGAATGCGATCGACTTTTGGCAGTTCATTTAGGGCGTTTAGATCGAGTACGGACATAATTACCTCTCGTGTTTACTCCCAGAAATCCCTTGCGGGATCGAGCACCGGGCGAATAATGCCCGCACGCACCGTAAAGTCGCCGAAGCCTTCACCCGCTTCGCGCTCTTTCGCCCAGCGCCCGACAAGCTCGTCGATAGAATCAAGAATTTCCGGCTCGGTGATGTTCTCACGGAACATGCGCGGAATACGCGTTCCGATACGGTTGCCGCCGAGGTGCAGGTTATAGCGACCCGGCGCTTTACCCACCAGACCCAGCTCGGCCAGCATCGCACGGCCACAGCCGTTCGGGCAGCCGGTGACACGCATAACAATATGCTCGTCCGGAATACCGTGTTTTTCCAGAATCGCTTCTACCTTATCGGTGAATGACGGCAGGAAACGCTCTGCTTCCGCCATCGCCAGCGGGCAGGTCGGGAACGACACGCAGGCCATTGAGTTTTCACGCTGCGGCTTCACCGCGTCCATCAACCCATGGTCGCGCGCCAGTTTCTCAATCTTCGCTTTCTGGCTTTCCGGCACGCCGGCAACGATCAGGTTCTGGTTAGCGGTGATACGGAATTCACCTTTATGGATCTTCGCAATTTCCAGCAGACCGGTTTTCAGCGGGCGGCCCGGATAATCAAGAATACGGCCGTTTTCAATAAACAGCGTCAGGTGCCATTTATTGTCGATGCCTTTGACCCAGCCAATACGATCGCCACGTCCCGTAAATTCATACGGACGGATCGGCTCAAACTTAATCCCCGCGCGACGCTCAACTTCCGCTTTGAACGTCTCTACGCCCACGCGCTCCAGGGTGTATTTGGTTTTCGCGTTTTTACGATCCGTACGGTTACCCCAGTCGCGCTGCGTGGTGACAACCGCTTCAGCCACGGCCAGCGTGTGCTCCAGCGGCAGGAAACCAAACTCGCTTGCGGTACGGGCATAGGTTTTCTTGTTACCGTGTTCGATGGAGAGACCGCCCCCCACCAGCAGGTTAAAGCCCACCAGCTTGCCATTTTCGGCAATCGCCACGAAGTTCATGTCGTTGGCGTGCAGATCGATATCGTTCTGCGGCGGGATCACCACGGTGGTTTTGAACTTACGCGGCAGATAGGTCTGGCCGAGGATCGGTTCTTCGTCGGTGGTGGCCACTTTTTCCTGATCGAGCCAGATCTCCGCATAGGCGCGGGTGCGTGGCAGCAGGTGCTCAGAGATCTTCTTCGCCCACTCATAGGCTTCGGCGTGCAGCTCGGACTCGTACGGGTTCGAGGTGCAGAGCACGTTACGGTTCATGTCGTTGGCCGTGGCCAGCGCGTCCAGCCCGACAGAGTGCAGCATCTGGTGTACCGGCTTCACGTTCTTCTTCAGAATGCCGTGGAACTGGAAGGTCTGACGGTTGGTCAGACGGATGCTGCCATAAAGGGTATTTTCACCCGCAAACTTATCGATCGCCTGCCACTGTTTCGTGGTGATCACCCCGCCCGGAAGACGGCAGCGCAGCAGCATCGCATGACGCGGCTCCAGCTTCTGTTCTGCACGTTCGGCGCGGATATCACGGTCGTCCTGCTGATACATACCGTGGAAACGGATCAGCAGAAAGTTGTCGCCTTTAAAGCCGCCGGTGAGACCGTCATTCAGATCTTCAGCAATGGTGCCGCGCAGATAGTTGCTTTCCAGCTTCATGCGCTCGGCGTCTGTCAGTTTACCTTCGACCACCAGTGGCCCTGGATGTTTTTCGCTCATTAGTAGACATCTCGCTGATAACGGCGCTCAACGCGCAGCTCACTTAAAAATTCATCCGCCGTTTCGGCATCCATACTGCCGAATTCGGCAATCACTTCCAGCAATGCCTGCTCAACGTCTTTCGCCATGCGATTGGCGTCGCCGCAGACATAAATGTGGGCACCGTCATTGATCCAGCGCCACAGCTCTGCGCCCTGTTCGCGCAGTTTGTCTTGTACATATACTTTTTCTTGCTGATCGCGGGACCAGGCCAGGTCGATGCGCGTCAGGACGCCTTCTTTGACGTAACGCTGCCACTCAACCTGGTAGAGGAAATCTTCCGTAAAGTGCGGGTTGCCGAAGAACAACCAGTTTTTACCCGGTGCCTCATCTGCAGCGCGCTGCTGCATAAAGGCGCGGAATGGCGCAATACCGGTACCCGGCCCAATCATGATGACCGGTGTTTCCGGGTTCGCAGGCAGACGGAAGTTGTCGTTGTGCTCGATAAACACGCGCACTTCACCGTCTTCCTCCACGCGATCGGCCAGGAAGCTTGATGCCCCGCCCGCACGGGCACGGCCTTCGATGTCATAACGCACCACGCCCACGGTGATATGCACTTCGCTCTCCACTTCGGCCTGCGAAGAGGCAATGGAGTAGAGGCGCGGCGTCAGCGGACGCAGCAGGCCAATTAGCGCATCCGCATCCAGCTGTGCCGGAGAGAAACGCACCATATCGACAATCGGCGTCGTCGCGGCGTAATGCTGCAGCTTCGCCTTATCCCCCACCAGAGGCAGCAGCGATTCACTGCGTGTTAAGGTAGCGTAATTTTCAACGATGTTTGGCGTGTTGACCGTCAGCTCGAAATGCCACTGCAGCGCGTCAGAAAGCGGCTGCGTGTTACCGTCGACGGTGACAGGCTCATCGCCTTTCAGCCACAGCAGTTCGACCAGCTCTTTAACCAGCGCCGGATCGTTCTGGTACCAGATCCCAAGTGCATCGCCCGGCTGGTAACGCAGACCGGAATCACCGAGATCGATTTCAATATGCCGCACGTCTTTCTCAGAGGCGCGACCGGTAATTTTCTGATTAACTGCCAGGCTCGCTGCCAGCGGTGCCTCTTTGGTATACGGGCTGGTGTGAATATCATTGACTGCACCCGCCGCGGTGACGGCAGCCTGCGCTGGGGTCTCTTTCGGCACGCGCGCTTTCAGCACGTCAACGATGCGCGCACGCCATTCAGCGGCGGCGGTCTGGTATTCCACATCCGCATCAACGCGGTCCAGCAGGCGCTCAGCGCCCAGTTCCGCCAGTTTGCTGTCGAAATCTTTACCGGACTGGCAGAAAAATTCGTAGGAGGTGTCGCCCAGGCCAAACACGGCGAACGCCGTCCCGTTCAGTTTTGGGGCTTTTTTCGAGAACAGGAACTTATGCAGGGCCACCGCTTCTTCAGCCGGCTCACCCTCACCCTGGGTTGAAGCCACCACCACCAGCAGTTTTTCGGACGCGATCTGTTTAAATTTATAGTCCCCGGCGTTCACCAGGTTCACGTTCAGTCTGGCGGCCAGCAGGTCGTCGCGCAGCGCTTCGGCCACACGGCGAGCATTGCCCGTCTGCGAGGCAGAAATCAGCGTAATCGCCGGAATTTCTACCGCAGTTGCCGGTGCAGCAGCCACAGCGCCCGGTTGCTGGTTAAGCATTCCCCAGAAATAGCCGGAGACCCAGGCAAGCTGGGTGGGAGAAAAATCAGAAGTGGCAGCCTGAAGGCGCGCCAGTTGCTCCGGGTTCAGGGGAAGCAAATTTGAAGGTGGGGCCTGTGTTGTCATGCGTCGTTATGTTCCAGTAGCCAAGCGGACTTTAAGCGAATAAATCCAAACTGAAGATAAGGTTAACGGCGAGGATAATAACAATTAAAGAAGGGATGGAAATAATAAATAACCAAATGGACTAACCTGTTTTAGTTATCGTTCTTAACGATAAAAACGATTAACTAACCCATTGAAATTTAGTAATAAAACAGTAGTCCTTTCTCGTATGCACCACGTTGCGGCAACAGAGCCGTTTTAGTTAATGATAAAAATTGTGCTTTCCGGTACTATGCGGCGGTTTTTTCCGCATTACTGAGAGCAATAATGTCCACCACACTGTTTAAAGATTTCACCTTCGAAGCCGCCCACCACCTTCCGCATGTTCCTGAAGGGCATAAATGTGGCCGTCTGCACGGGCACTCGTTTATGGTGCGTCTTGAGATAACCGGTGACGTCGATCCGCATACCGGTTGGATCATGGACTTTGCCGAGCTGAAGGCGGCATTCAAGCCGACCTACGATCGTCTGGATCACTACTATCTGAATGATATCCCGGGCCTTGAAAACCCGACCAGTGAAGTGCTGGCTAAATGGATTTGGGATCAGATGAAACCGCAGGTGCCTCTGCTGAGCGCGGTGATGATCAAAGAGACCTGCACCGCGGGCTGTATCTATCGCGGTGAGTAAAAAAAGCCCGGAATATCCGGGCTTTTTTTTAGGCGATGTTCAGGTACTTGTGCGTCTGCATCGACAGCCGCCAGTTGCGGGCAATACAGGTTTCAATACACAGGCGCGTGGCATCCTCTTTCTGGCTGATAGGCTGCAGCGCGATGATTCGCTGCTTTTCATCCGTCAGCGTGGCGAGCAGTTCATCCAGCGCTTCGATATCACGCACGCGGCCAACCGGGTGTTTAATCTCATCAGCACGCTCCAGCGCCTGAGAGAGTACATCGTAGCCGCCGCGCATGTTAACTTTCGGCGAAACCGTCACCCAGGTGGTGTGAGAACAGCGCACTTCATGCGTGCCGCTGGTTTCAATCTGACAGCTGTAGCCGTTCTTTTCGAGCAGCTCGGTCAGCGGCGTCAGGTCGTGGATGCAGGGTTCCCCCCCGGTAATCACCACGTGGCGCGCCGTCCAGCCCTGACGGCCAATGATCGCCAGCAGATCTTCTGCACTTCCCGCACCCCACTTATCGCTCTCTTTGGTTTTAGCCAGAATGCTAAACAGCGACACTTCCCGATCTGCGAGTTTATCCCACGTATGTTTGGTATCACACCAGGCACAGCCAACCGGGCATCCCTGTAATCGAATAAAGATGGCGGGAACGCCGGTAAAGTAACCCTCGCCTTGCAGGGTCTGGAACATCTCGTTAATCGGGTACTGCATAGTCATCTCAGTTAAGGGGATAAACGATAAGTATCGCAGATCCCCGTCAGATGGTCATGCTCCATCGGTGCTTTGAGCGCCAATCGCTGCCATAAACCGCGCAGTAATTTGCTGTGGGCGGGTGATGGCCCCGCCGACAACGACCATAAAGGCACCAAGTTCCAGGCACCTCGCCGCCCGTTCAGGTGTGTCAACGTTGCCTTCGGCCACCACGGGAATGTCGACGGCAGCCAGTACCTCTTTCAGAAATGCGCAGTCATTGTCCGGTAGCGCATGGCCTGCGGTTTCTGCCGTATAACCGTAAAGCGTGGTCCCCACACAATCAAAACCCAGCGCCTGCGCCGTCACGGCCTCTTCTGTTGTGGAAATATCCGCCATCAGGCGTACCGACGGGTACCGCGTGCGGATATGCGCGACCAGCGTCGCCAGGTCTTCGCCGCCAGGGCGCTGTCGCGCAGTCGCATCCAGGGCAATGATTTCCGGAGAGACCGTCATCAGCTCATCCACTTCTTTCATCGTGGCGGTGATAAACACCTCACTATCCGGATAATCGCGTTTGATGATGCCGATAACCGGCAGAACTACCTGCTGCTTGATGGCTTCGATATCCACCACGCTATTGGCACGGATCGCTGCCGCACCACCCTGCGCGGCGGCCAGCGCCATTCGTGACATAATAAACGCGCTATGCAGAGGTTCATTCTCCAGCGCCTGGCAGGAGACGACCAGTTTTCCCTTCAGGTTATCCAGTACAGTTTTCATTACGATAAGATCTCTTCCACTTCGTTTTTAATAATCGTGACATGCGGCCCATAAATGACCTGAACACCGTTGCCGCGGACGATAACGCCGCGCGCACCGGTCGCTTTCAGCGCCGATTCATTCACTTTGCTGCCATCCTTCACCGTGACGCGAAGACGCGTCGCGCAGCAGTCCACCTCTTCGAGATTGTCTTTGCCACCTAACCCGGCGATCACTGCAACGGCACGCTCGCTCTGCGAAACGGTCACTTCATCCGCCATCGCCTCTTTCTCACGCCCCGGCGTGGCAAAATCAAAGCGATTAATCAGATAGCGGAACGTAAAGTAATAAAGGAAGAACCACGGCACCCCTACCAGCGGTACGAACATCCAGTGGGTTTTGGCCTCGCCCTGGAGAATGCCGAACAGCACGAAGTCGATAAAACCGCCTGAGAAGGTTTGCCCGATAGTGATATGTAAAATATGGGCGAGCATAAACGCCAGCCCGTCAAACAGGGCGTGAATGACGTACAGCACCGGTGCAACAAAAAGGAATGAGAACTCAATAGGTTCAGTAATCCCCGTCAGGAACGAGGTCAATGCCGCCGAAAGTAACAGCCCCGCGACGCGTTTTTTGTTCTCCGGCTTTGCCGTGTGGTACATCGCGAGGCAGGCACCCAGCAGACCAAACATCATCGTGATGAAGCGTCCGGACATGAAACGCGACGTGCCTTCATAAAACTGGCGTGTTGTCGGGTCGGCAAGCTGGGCGAAGAAGATCCGCTGCGTACCTTCTACCAGCTGACCGTTAACGATCTCGCTGCCGCCAAGCGCGGTCGTCCAGAAGGGAAGATAGAAGATGTGGTGTAAACCAAACGGCCCGAGCATGCGCAAAATGAAACCGTACAGCATCGTCCCCAGATAACCGGTGGCATCCACAAGCCCGCCCAGACCGAAGATCAGCTTCTGGAAATGCGGCCAGATGACGGTCATTAATGCCCCGACAAGTATTGCCGCCAGCGAGCTGACGATCGGTACAAAACGTGAACCGCCAAAGAAACCCAGGAACTGCGGAAGAGCGATCTTATTGAACCGATGATGTAACGCGCAGGTCACAAGCCCGATGACGACCCCACCAAATACGCCGGTTTCCAGCGTCTGGATCCCCAGCGTCATTCCCTGCCCTACGGCACCCGGGTTCTCAAGCGCCAGTTTTCCGGTCAGGATCAGCAGCGCATTGATGGTGGCATTCATTACCAGAAAAGCGAGCAATGCCGCCAGCCCTGCGGTTCCTTTATCATTTTTTGCCAGCCCGACGGCGACCCCGACAGCAAACAGCACCGAGAGGTTGGCGAACACAATCGAACCGGCACTGCTCATAATGGTAAAGATGGCCTGTAGCCACGCGACATCTAAAAACGGGTAGGCCGTGAGGGTATTGGGGTTTGATAACGCGCCTCCAATCCCCAGCAACAAACCCGCCGCGGGCAAGACGGCGATGGGCAACATAAATGATTTGCCAAAGCGCTGCGCTTTCTCAAACCATCCGCCAGAAGAAGCCCCACTGAACATTTGCATCATTTTTTCATCCCCTCGTGTAAAGATGAAAATTTTTACCATATTAATTATATATAGTGAAAATTATCATCAATAACCAGGAGGACGATCATACTTTTTCGAAATGACTGGCATCTTTCCCCCGCTTTCCGCCACACTAGTCGACAGAAGAATGCATTAAGGATCTCGCATGTCAGACCATGAAAACCTGCTGCTGAAGCTACGCCAGGAGGCTTCCGGGTACAGCCCAACGCAACGAAAACTGGGAGAGTTTGTCCTCAACGATCCTGCCCGGGTGCTTTACCTGACGATCACTGAGCTGGCGCGCGAAAGTCATACCAGCGAGGCCAGCGTGACGCGTCTTTGCCGCACGCTGGGCTGTAAGGGGTACACGGAATTCAAAATGGCACTTGCGCTGGACATTCAGCAGGGTCAGCCAGAGCGTCAGGCCGGGGATGAAATTGATAGCGTAGTGGAAGAGTCTGTACAGGCTCTGCAGGATACCGCCAGACTGCTCGACAGAGCGCTGCTGGAAAAGGCGGCACAGGCGCTGCATCAGGCGCAGTCAGTCCAGATTTATGGGGTCGCTGCCAGTGCGATCCTCGCCGAGTATCTGCATTATAAGCTGTTGCGCCTGGGCAAACCTGTGCAGCTCTTCAGCGATATGCACCGTGCAGCCATGAATGCGACCACCCTCTCTAAAGCGTCGCTGGTGGTAGCCATCTCCAGTTCAGGCTCAACGCGGGATTTACTTCACGTCGTAAAACTTGCGCGCAAACGTGGCGTCCCCGTGCTGGCGCTCAGCAATACGCCGCGTAGCCCGCTGGCGTCCCTGAGCGATATGCTACTGGTTGCAGCCAAACCCGAGGGGCCTCTTAGCGCAGGCGCACTCAATGCCAAAGTGGGCGTTATGTTGCTGGTCGAGTTGCTTACCCACTCCCTTATTGCAATAGACGGTCATTACGGCGAGGTCAGCCAACAAACCGCCAGCGCAACGCTTCCGCTGTTGCTGTAAAAAACCTTCGCAGGCTATATATCAATAGCCTGCGAGTTCGTTATTTTAAGTGTACTTAAGCATCCGTTAAATTATTTACCGCATCAATGAATGATGTTACAAAGTATTTTTATAATTACATTTTGACTTAATATTCCCACGACACAGGAAGCACATTAATAATATATAAATCAGTAATTTAAAATAAATATCTTTATAAACTGAATTTTCTTCCCTCCTGCAATGTCCAATCTCACCCCCTGAATTCCTTACCTTAAAATAAGCTTAAGAAACGGTAAGGCTGCCCATTTTTTTATTTAAACGCCGTTTACTTTCGCCCGCCTACAATCCGCCTCATCAATCATAATGAGACGGTATCAATGAAAACCTTACTGATTACAGGCGTGACCGGATTTCTGGGTGGTGCAGTACTTGAAAAAATCCTGACCGGCGAGAGCGCCGTAAATTTACTTCTGCTTGCGCGCGCCAGCGACCCGCAAGGTGGGCTGGCGCGAGTGCAGGAGAATATGCGTAAGTTCAACGTGCCTGAGCATGCAGTGGCCTCGCTGAGCGTGGAGAATATCCTCATTGGCGATCTCAGCCAGCCGGAAGTCTTCCTGAACGATCCGCGCCTTGAACAGGTGACGCATGTCGTTAACTGCGCGGCCGTCGCGTCATTTGGCAACAATCCGCTTATCTGGAAGGTGAACGTCGAGGGAACCCTGGCGCTGGCGCGCCGCATGGAACGGGTGTCGACCCTACAGCGCTTCCTGCACGTTGGCACGGCGATGTCCTGCACGCCGGAGCAGGATTCGCTGGTCGCCGAAAGTGCAGAATTCAGAGAGAACGCCGAGCATCTGGTGGAATATACCTATTCGAAATCCACCATTGAACAGCTGATGCGCCAGCACTGTCCTGATCTGCCGCTGCTCATCGCCCGCCCGTCCATCGTCGTCGGCCATACCCGTCACGGCTGCACGCCTTCAAGCAGTATTTTCTGGGTCTTTAGCATGGGGTTAATGCTGCAAAAATTCATGTGTTCGATGGAAGACAAAATCGATGTCGTTCCGGTGGACTATTGTGCCGACGCGCTGTTAATGCTGCTTACCAGTGATGCACGTTCAGGGGAAGTGGTACATATTTCTGCCGGGGAAGAGAACAGCGTTCGCTTTGCTGATATTGATAAGGCAATGGCGCAGGCGCTGGAGAAAGCCCCTGTCGGAGATCGATACGCTCAGGTGAGTTACGAAACGCTGGTCAGAATGCGCCGCGAACTGAAGGATATTTTTGGGCCGTGCAACGAGCGCCTGATGCTGAAAGCAATGCGTTTATACGGTGCTTTTGCCACACTCAACGTGCGCTTCAGCAATGATAAGCTGCTTAGCATGGGCATGCCTAAGCCACCCCGCTTTACGGACTATATTGCCCGCTGCGTGCAAACCACTCAGGGGCTGACCATTCCGGAACAAATGGCGGTCGATTTTAAATAGCCAAAAAAAATGCCAGTCTTGCGACTGGCATTTTCATTTTAAGGCTTAGCGATTATGCCTGGCCTTTGATCTCTTTACGACCGTTGTATGGTGCTTTTTCGCCCAGTGCTTCTTCGATACGAATCAGCTGGTTGTATTTAGCAACACGGTCAGAACGGCTCATAGAACCGGTCTTGATCTGGCCAGCCGCGGTACCAACAGCCAGGTCAGCGATGGTAGCGTCTTCAGTTTCGCCAGAACGGTGAGAGATAACAGCGGTGTAGCCAGCGTCTTTCGCCATTTTGATCGCAGCCAGCGTTTCGGTCAGAGAACCGATCTGGTTGAATTTGATCAGGATGGAGTTAACGATGCCTTTCTCGATGCCTTCTTTCAGGATCTTGGTGTTGGTTACGAACAGGTCGTCACCCACCAGCTGGATTTTGTCGCCCAGTACTTTAGTCTGATATGCGAAGCCATCCCAGTCAGATTCGTCCAGACCGTCTTCGATAGAAACGATTGGGTACTGTTTGGTCAGGTCTTCCAGGAAGTGAGTGAACTCTTCAGAGGTGAACGCTTTGTTGCCTTCGCCAGCCAGAACGTATTTACCGTCTTTGTAGAATTCAGACGCTGCACAGTCCATCGCCAGAGTGATGTCTTTGCCCAGCTCGTAGCCTGCTGCTTTAACCGCTTCAGCGATAACAGCCAGTGCTTCTGCGTTAGAACCCAGGTTTGGCGCATAGCCACCTTCGTCACCAACAGCCGTGTTCATACCTTTAGCTTTCAGAACTTTAGCCAGGTTGTGGAACACTTCAGAACCCATACGTACTGCTTCTTTCAGGGATTTCGCGCCAACTGGCTGAATCATAAATTCCTGAATATCAACGTTGTTGTCTGCGTGCTCACCACCGTTGATGATGTTCATCATCGGTACAGGCATGGAGTATTTGCCTGGAGTGCCGTTCAGTTCAGCGATGTGTTCGAACAGTGGCATACCTTTAGCAGCCGCTGCAGCTTTGGCGTTCGCCAGGGAAACGGCCAGGATTGCGTTAGCACCGAAGTTAGATTTGTTTTCAGTACCGTCCAGATCGATCATGATCTTGTCGATGCCAGCCTGGTCTTTAGCGTCTTTGCCAATGATTGCCTGAGCAATAGGGCCGTTTACGGCGCCAACAGCTTTCAGTACGCCTTTGCCCATGAAACGGGATTTGTCGCCATCGCGCAGTTCCAGCGCTTCGCGGGAACCAGTAGAAGCACCTGACGGAGCAGCTGCCATACCGACGAAACCACCTTCCAGGTGAACTTCGGCTTCAACGGTCGGGTTACCACGGGAGTCGATGATTTCACGACCGATGACTTTAACGATTTTGGACATTAGATTTTCCTCAGTACAAGTTAAACTAAAACTCCAGACAAACAACGCGTACCAGGGGTACGCGTTGCCGTTCTAACTTTTTTTACTTCGCCTGACGCTTCTGGTAATCGCTGGCGGCTTTCACAAAGCCTGCAAACAGCGGATGCCCGTCACGTGGCGTTGAAGTAAATTCCGGGTGGAACTGGCAGGCGACAAACCACGGATGGTTTGGCACTTCGATGATCTCGACTAACTGATCATCCCCGGAGCGGCCCGCAACACGCAGACCCGCAGCTTCAATTTGTTTCAACAACATGTTGTTGACTTCATAGCGGTGACGATGACGTTCGGTGATAACCGGCTCGCCATACAGCTTGCGAACGACGCTGTCGTCGGACAGCTGGCAGGCCTGTGCGCCAAGACGCATCGTGCCACCCAGGTCGCTCTTCTCGGTACGGACTTCGACGTTACCTTCTTCGTCGCGCCATTCAGTGATAAGCGCCACGACAGGGTACTTACAGTCTGGCACAAATTCCGTAGAGTTCGCGTTTTCCATTCCCGCTACGTTGCGCGCAAATTCGATCAGCGCAACCTGCATACCCAGGCAGATACCGAGGTATGGAATATTGTTTTCACGCGCATAGCGTGCGGTGGCGATCTTGCCTTCTACACCACGGTAGCCGAAGCCGCCAGGGATAAGGATCGCATCCAAATCTTTCAGAATTTCAACGCCACGCGTTTCAACATCCTGCGAATCAATCAGCTTGATGTTAACGGAGACGCGGTTCTTCAGACCACCGTGTTTCAGCGCTTCGATAACTGACTTATAGGCATCTGGCAGTTCAATGTACTTGCCAACCATGCCGATAGTCACTTCGCCAGCCGGATTCGCTTCTTCGTAAATAACCTGTTCCCATTCAGACAGGTTAGCTTCCGGACAGTTCAAGCTGAATCGTTTACAAATATAATCGTCCAGGCCCTGTGATTTCAACAGGCCCGGGATTTTATAAATGGAATCGACATCTTTCATTGAAATAACGGCTTTTTCCGGCACGTTACAGAACAATGCAATTTTCGCGCGTTCGTTCGCCGGAACCGCGCGATCGGAACGGCAAACCAGGATGTCTGGCTGAATACCGATGGAGAGCAACTCTTTAACGGAGTGCTGAGTAGGTTTGGTTTTCACTTCACCTGCGGCTGCCATGTAAGGCACCAGCGTCAAGTGCATGAACAGCGCGTTTTCACGGCCAATATCAACCGCCAGCTGACGAATCGCTTCCAGGAATGGCAGGGATTCGATATCACCCACGGTACCGCCGATTTCAACCAGCACCACGTCGTGGCCTTCGCCGCCCGCAATAATGCGTTCTTTGATAGCGTTAGTGATGTGTGGGATAACCTGAACGGTAGCACCAAGATAATCACCACGGCGCTCTTTACGCAGAACGTCGGAGTAGATACGGCCTGTCGTGAAGTTGTTACGACGGGTCATTTTAGTGCGGATGAAACGCTCGTAGTGGCCAAGATCCAGATCGGTTTCAGCGCCGTCTTCAGTAACGAACACTTCCCCGTGTTGGATTGGACTCATGGTGCCCGGATCGACGTTGATGTACGGATCCAGTTTCATCATGGTCACATTGAGGCCACGGGCTTCAAGAATGGCTGCGAGGGAGGCTGCGGCAATGCCTTTACCCAGAGAGGATACGACCCCGCCGGTCACAAAAATATAGTTCGTTGTCATGCTGAACCTGAGAAGTTAGGGTGAAACGATGGAATAACCAGGACGGGAAAGTAGTATACCCGAACACGGCGAGCGCCACAAACTTTCATTCTCCGTCTCCTGTCCAGCCAATGACAAACATAAGGAGTGAGAAAATAGCCCCTTTTGGGTAAATGTTTTTGACGCAAATCAAGCGCTTGTCATTTAAAAAATCACACAAATTGCGCTTGATCGCAAAATTTCGTTAGAGATCAGTTTCCTGGCGTTTTACTTCTTGCCAGACTTCTTCCATCGCATCGAGGTCGATTCCGCTCATTTCCAGGCCGCGCGAGGCCACAATCCGCTCAACTTCGCGAAAGCGTCGTTCGAACTTAATGTTGGCTTTTTGCAGGGCGGTTTCCGCTTTTACACCCAGATGGCGAGAAAGGTTGACGGTCGCGAACAGCAAATCGCCCATCTCTTCTTCAAGCTTTGCTTCATCTACCACGGCCTGTTGCGCTTCGTGCATCACTTCGTCGATCTCTTCATGCACTTTTTCCAGCACCGGGCCAAGAGACGTCCAGTCAAAGCCAACCGCGGAGCAGCGTTTCTGAATTTTATGCGCCCGCATCAGCGCAGGCAGGTTCAGGGGGATGTCATCCAGTGCCGAGTGCTGGGATTTCTCCGCGCGCTCGGCGCTTTTAATCTGTTCCCAGCGCGCCAGCACTTCCGCGCTATCGCCTGCGGTGGCATCGCTAAAGATATGCGGATGACGGCGTTCCAGTTTGTCGCTGATGGCAGCGCAGATGTCGTCGAAGTTAAAACGCCCCTCTTCCTGCGCCATTTGCGCATAGAACACCACCTGGAACAGCAGGTCACCCAGTTCGCCACGCAGGTCATCAAAATCCTCGCGTGAAATGGCGTCCAGCACTTCATAGGTCTCTTCGAGGGTGTACGGGGCGATGGTGGCGAAAGTCTGCTCTTTGTCCCACGGGCAGCCGTTTTCCGGATCGCGCAGGCGTTTCATGATGCCAAGCAGGCGGTCAATTTGGGTCATAATTCTGTCCTGATTAAAAATAAATGCCGGGTAAAGGCTACGCCTTACCCGGCTTACAGAAAGGTGGGCTTACCCGCCGTGCAGACGACGTGCGTCAATCACATCCGGGACCTGGTTCAGTTTGCCAAGCACGCGGCCCAGCACCTGCAGGTTGTAGATTTCGATGGTCATATCGATGGTGGCAAGCTGCTCGCGCGTATCGCTGCGGCTGGCCACGCCCAGCACGTTGACCTTCTCGTTCGCGAGAATGGTCGTAATATCACGCAGCAGGCCGCTGCGGTCGTTTGCGGTGACGCGAACCACCAGTGAGTACCCCGCCGAGTAGCTCTCCCCCCAGACCGCTTCCACTATACGTTCCGGTGCATGCGACTGCAGCTCGGCAAGCTGGTCGCAGTCTGAACGGTGAATGGAAATCCCGCGTCCCTGAGTGATAAAGCCAACGATATCATCACCCGGGATTGGCTGGCAGCAGCGGGCAATGTGATGCATCAGATTACCCACCCCTTCCACCACAACGCGGCCATTGTCTTTGCTGCGCTGCTGTGGCGCATAGGTTTTCTGCTGCAGCTGCTTCAGCGCCGCCGCATCCTGCTCCGCCGCGCTTGGCTTGTTGAACTGCGCCTGCAGGAAGTTCACCATCTGATTAAGACGGATATCACCGCCGCCAATCGCCGCCAGCAGTTCATCCAGCTCGTTGAAGTTGTAGCGCGGCAGCAGGAATTTCTCGGCCTCTTTCAGGCTTATGCCGATATGTTCGAGCTCGTCGTCGAGGATCTGGCGACCGGCCAGAATGTTCTTGTCACGATCCTGCTTACGGAACCAGGCGTGAATTTTTGAGCGCCCGCGGCTGGTGGTGACATAACCCAGGTTCGGGTTAAGCCAGTCACGGCTCGGGTTAGGCTGCTTCTGCGTGATGATTTCAATCTGGTCGCCCATCTGCAGCTGATAGGTAAACGGTACGATACGCCCGCCAATTTTCGCCCCGATGCAGCGGTGCCCCACATCACTGTGGATGTGATAGGCAAAGTCCAGCGGCGTGGAGCCTGCTGGCAGGTCGACCACGTCACCTTTCGGCGTAAAGACGTAGACCCGGTCGTCAAAGACCTGGCTTCGCACTTCATCCAGCATTTCGCCGGAATCCGCCATCTCTTCCTGCCACGCAATCAGCTTACGCAGCCAGGCAATACGGTCTTCATGACCAGAGCGCACGCCACCTGACGTCCCCTCTTTGTATTTCCAGTGCGCCGCGACGCCAAGCTCAGCGTCCTCGTGCATCTGTTTGGTACGAATTTGAATCTCGACCGTTTTGCCGCCAGGCCCCAGCACCACGGTATGAATAGACTGATAGCCGTTAGGTTTCGGGTTCGCGACATAGTCATCGAACTCATCTGGCAGATGGCGGAAGTGAGTATGTACTATCCCTAACGCGGCGTAGCAATCCTGCAGACGCTCTGCAACGATGCGCACGGCGCGCACGTCAAACAGCTCATCAAAGGCGAGATGTTTCTTCTGCATTTTGCGCCAGATGCTGTAGATGTGCTTGGGTCGACCATAGACTTCGGCCCGCACATTCTCTTCTTTCATCGACTGGCGCAATCCGCTGACGAACTCCTCAATATAGTGCTCGCGGTCAATGCGGCGCTCGTGCAGGAGTTTTGCAATCCGCTTATATTCTGCCGGGTGCAGGTAACGGAAGCAGTAATCCTCCAGCTCCCATTTCAGTTGACCAATCCCTAAGCGGTTCGCCAGCGGTGCATAGATGTTCGTACACTCTTTCGCGGCCAGTACGCGCTCGTCTTCCGGCGCATCTTTTACTTCGCGCAGGTGGGCAACGCGTTCAGCGAGCTTGATGACCACGCAGCGGAAATCGTCCACCATGGCCAGCAGCATCCGGCGAACGTTATCAACTTGCTCAGAGGAGACGGAATCGGTATGTGCGGCTTTGAGCTGGCGGATTGCCGCCATATCCCGTACGCCGTGGATCAACGCCACGACGGATTGCCCGACGCTGTCGCGCAGCACGTCTTCAGTGACGACATCCGCATCGGCAAGAGGGAACAAAAGCGCGGCCTGCAGCGTTTCGATATCCATGTTCAGCATGGATAAGATTTCAACCATCTCCACGCCGCGCCACAATAACAGTTCGGCGTCAGGATGCCCCAGAGTGGTGCGCTGACAGTAGGCCCAGGTTTCGGTTAAGCGTTCACACGACTGCTGGCTGGAAATCCCCAGACTTGCTATCCATTTTTGTGGGTCAAACTCCCCAGCTTTATTAAGATGTGCACTTCTTACCGCAACCATTGTCCTCTCCTTTAGGGACCAGGGCCTGTCGAAGTCGACAAGCCAAACTAATTAGATGTGCTCAAACAACACCATCGATTCCAGATGCCCAGTGTGCGGGAACATGTCCAGCATTGCCAGACGCTGAATCTGGTAACCCGCACGGATTAATGCCTCACTGTCTCGGGCAAGCGTTGCCGGGTTACAGGAAACATAGACCACGCGCCTGGGCGCGAGTTTAATTATATGTTGCATTACACCCGGTGCACCTGCGCGCGCCGGGTCGAGAAGAATTTTGTCAAACCCCTGCGTCGCCCACGGCTGCTGCGTCACATCTTCCTCAAGATTTTGGTGAAAGAATGTCACATTTTGCAAGCCGTTCTGTCGTGCGTTCTCCTGCCCTTTAGCCACCAGCGCCTCAACGCCTTCGACGCCCACAACGCTTGCCGCCTGCCGGGCCAAAGGCAGCGTGAAATTGCCCATTCCGCAGAACAGGTCAAGTACCCGATCGCTCTTCTGCACATCGAGCCATATCAGCGCTTTCTCAATCATTTGCTGATTGACGCCATCATTTACCTGAATGAAATCGCGCGGACTGAACGTTAAGCGTAGCCCGTTTGACGCATACCAGGGCGCTTCACCTGTCAGTTGCTCAAGTATCTCGCTTTGGGGGGCAAGGAAAAGCGCCAGCTCGTGGGAATGCGAAAAGCGTTCCAGTTTTTCGCGATCTTTTGTCGACAGCGGCGCGGTGTGGCGCAGCACCATCAGCGGGCCATTGTTGGCCATGACCAGTTCGACGTGCCCGAGGTGACGAACGCCGTCCAGTCCGCAGAGGCAGGCGTGCACGTCAGGAAGCAATGCCTCAAGACGGGGCACCAAAATGGGGCACTGCCTGATATCGACGATATCGCTGGAGCTGGCTTTGCGAAACCCCATCTCCAGCCGCTCAGTTTTTGGCTGATAGTTCAGGCTCAAACGCGCGCGACGACGATAGCCCCAGGGCTGGTCGGCGATGATCTCGTTGACGTCGTGCTTAAGCAGGCGGGCCAGGGCGCTGCTTTTACTTTTTTGCTGTAATTCTGTGCTGACATGCTGTTGCTGACAGCCACCGCAGACGCCAAAATGCGGGCAGCGAGGCTTCACGCGGTCCGGGCTATCGTTATGACGCTGCTTAACCTGCCCGCGTGCAAACTGGCGTTTATCTTCCGTCAGCGTAATTTCTGCTCGTTCTGTTGGCAGTAAACCTGTTATAAACAGTGTCTTACCATTATGACGCGCAACCCCCTGGCCAAAGGGATCGAGGTCAGTGGCTTCAACAGTTATGATCTGACGCGTCGTCACGCGTCGCTTTGCAGAGTAGAATTGCGCCATCGCCGAGATTTTTCTCACATAAACATAATTATCCTAATTGTCCCATAACGGAACGCCATGACCAACTACAGCCTGCGCGCGCGCATGATGATTTTGATCCTCGCCCCCACCGTTCTCATCGGTTTGCTGCTGAGTATCTTTTTTGTGGTGCACCGCTATAACGATTTGCAGCGGCAACTGGAAGATGCCGGTGCCAGCATTATCGAACCGCTGGCCGTCTCCAGTGAGTATGGGATGAACCTGCAAAACCGCGAATCGATAGGTCAGTTAATCAGCGTGCTGCACCGCCGTCATTCGGATATCGTGCGTGCTATCTCCGTTTACGACGAGCATAACCGCCTCTTTGTCACCTCGAATTTTCATCTGGATCCAGCGGCCCTGAAAATTCCTGACGGTACGCCCTTCCCGCGCCACCTCACCGTGCTGCGACGCGGCGATATCATGATCCTGCGCACCCCGATTATTTCGGAAAGCTATTCACCCGATGAATCCGCCCAGTCTGACGCCAAATCCAGCGACAATATGCTCGGATATGTGGCGCTGGAGCTGGATCTCAAGTCGGTGCGTCTGCAGCAGTACAAAGAAATTTTCATCTCCGGCGTTATGATGCTGTTCTGTATCGGGATTGCACTTATCTTCGGCTGGCGCCTGATGCGTGACGTGACGGGGCCCATTCGCAACATGGTTAACACCGTCGACCGCATTCGCCGGGGCCAGCTCGACAGCCGGGTGGAAGGGTTTATGCTGGGCGAGCTCGATATGCTCAAAAACGGCATTAACTCGATGGCGATGTCGCTGGCGGCGTATCACGAAGAGATGCAGCACAACGTCGACCAGGCGACCTCTGACCTGCGCGAAACCCTGGAGCAGATGGAGATTCAGAACGTTGAGCTGGATCTGGCGAAAAAACGCGCGCAGGAAGCCGCACGTATCAAA
Source organism: Enterobacter sp. WPR_3_1 (assembly GCF_003635055.1). Classification (NCBI taxonomy): domain Bacteria; kingdom Pseudomonadati; phylum Pseudomonadota; class Gammaproteobacteria; order Enterobacterales; family Enterobacteriaceae; genus Enterobacter; species Enterobacter sp. WPR_3_1. The sequence continues at coordinate 179,328 of NZ_RBXU01000009.1, forward strand.
TCCGAGTTCCTCGCGAATATGTCCCACGAGCTGCGTACGCCGCTCAATGGCGTGATTGGCTTTACCCGTCTGACGCTAAAAAGCGAGCTGAACCCAACCCAGCGCGATCATCTGCACACCATTGAGCGCTCGGCCAACAACCTGCTGGCGATCATTAACGACGTGCTGGACTTCTCCAAGCTGGAAGCCGGCAAGCTGATCCTGGAGAGCATCCCGTTCCCGCTGCGCAGCACGCTCGATGAAGTGGTGACGCTGCTCGCACACTCGTCGCACGATAAAGGCCTGGAGCTGACGCTCAACATTAAAAATGACGTGCCGGATAACGTCATTGGCGACCCGCTGCGCCTGCAGCAGGTGATTACAAACCTTGTCGGTAACGCCATCAAATTCACCGAAAGCGGCAACATTGATATTCTGGTGGAAAAGCGCTCCATCAGTAATAACAAGGTTCAGATTGAAGTTCAGATCCGCGATACCGGCATCGGTATTCCAGAGCGGGATCAGTCCCGTCTGTTCCAGGCGTTTCGTCAGGCCGATGCAAGTATTTCCAGACGTCATGGCGGCACGGGGCTGGGTCTGGTTATCACACAGAAACTGGTTAAGGAGATGGGGGGAGATATCTCTTTCCACAGCCAGCCAAACCGGGGCTCCACGTTCTGGTTCCATATCAATCTGGACCTTAACCCGAACGTGCTGACCGACGGTCCGGTAACCAATTGCCTGAAAGGAATGCGCCTTGCCTACGTTGAGCCGAACGCCGCAGCGGCGCAGTGTACGCTTGATATCTTAAGCACCACGCCGCTGGAGGTGATCTACAGCCCTACCTTCTCAGCGCTTGCCGTGGAGCATTACGACATCCTGCTGTTGGGGATCCCGGTCACCTTTACCGGCGAGCTCACCATGCAACAGGAACGGCTGGCGAAAGCCGCATCGATGACCGACTACCTGCTGCTGGCCCTGCCGTGTCATGCCCAGATCAATGCAGAAGAGTTAAAAAATGACGGGGCCGCCGCCTGCCTGCTTAAGCCACTTACCGCGACCCGCCTGCTGCCAGCACTGACGGAATACTGTCGTCTGAGCCAGCACGCTCTGCCGCTGATTGACGATGAGCAAAAATTGCCGATGAGCGTAATGGCGGTGGATGATAATCCGGCCAACCTGAAGCTGATTGGCGTGTTGCTTGAAGATCAGGTTCAGCACGTAGAGCTGTGTACCAGCGGTGCGCAGGCGGTTGAGCATGCGAAACAGATGCAGTTCGATTTAATTCTGATGGATATTCAGATGCCCGGCATGGATGGCATTCGTGCCTGCGAGCTGATCCGTCAGCTCCCGCATCAGCAGCAAACGCCAGTGATTGCGGTCACCGCCCACGCGATGGCCGGTCAGAAAGAGAAGCTGCTGAGTGCCGGAATGAATGATTATCTGGCCAAACCTATCGACGAAGAGAAGCTGCATAGCCTGCTGTTACGCTATAAGCCGGGGCATATCGGCGGAACGTACACGGTATCGTCCGAATCGGTGGAAATCAGCGTCAATCAAAACGCCACCTTTGACTGGCAGCTTGCGCTGCGCCAGGCGGCGGGTAAGCCTGATTTGGCCCGCGACATGCTGCAAATGCTGGTCGCGTTTCTGCCGGAAATTCGTAATAAGGTCGAAGAGCAGCTGGTGGGTGAAAACCCGGAAGATCTGCTGGAAGCCATTCATAAGCTGCACGGTAGCTGCGGCTACAGCGGTGTGCCGCGGCTGAAGAATCTCTGCCAGTTGCTGGAGCAACAGCTTCGCGCGGGCACGCCGGAAACAGAGCTTGAACCGGAATTTCTGGAGCTGCTGGACGAGATGGATAATGTGACGCGGGAAGCCATGAAGGTGTTAGGTAACTAGCGTTGCCCTCTCCCGCCGGGAGAGGGCAAACAGGATTGCCCGCCGTTCAGAGCCTGAACGCTTGCCCCACTTTCAGCACTGCAGCGATATTGCGTGCGGCCATCCGCACATTGTCGCTGGCATTTTCCAGCGCGTCCTCCAGCGAACAGATGGTATAAATCACGCTGAATACCGCGTCGATGCCGTGATTATGTACCACCCCGACATCCGCCGTCAGGCTACCCGCAATACCGATGACCGGTTTATTAAAGCGTTTAGCCACCTTCGCGACGCCCACCGGCACTTTGCCGTGGATCGTCTGACTGTCGATGCGCCCTTCTCCCGTAATCACCAGATCGGCGTTAGCCACCTGCTCTGCCAGATGCAGCGCATCGGTGACAATCTCAATCCCCTGACGAAGCTGCGCACCGCAGAAAGCGTAGAGTGCCGCCCCCATCCCACCCGCCGCACCGCCGCCGGCAAGGTTGATGACGTCGATATCCAGATCCCGGGCAATGACCTGCGCGTAATGCGCCAGGGCGTTATCCAGGGTCACAATCATCTCCGGCGTGGCGCCTTTTTGCGGGCCAAAGACCGCGGATGCCCCTTCGTCGCCGGTGAGCGGATTAGTGACGTCACAGGCGACTTCAATCCGGCACTCCGCCAGACGGTTATCCAACCCGCTCAGGTCGATACGGGCCAGTTTTGCCAGCTCGCCGCCCCCCTGTCCAAGGGGCTGCTCGTTGGTATCCAGCAGCTTTACCCCCAGCGCCTGCACCATGCCGGCACCGCCGTCATTGGTGGCACTGCCGCCAATACCAATAATAATATGCTTAACGCCCGCATCCAGCGCGTGCCGGATAAGCTCGCCGGTCCCCCAGGAGGTGGTAAGAAGGGGATTGCGTTGCGAAGGCGCAACCAGCTCCAGACCGCTTGCCGCCGCCATTTCAATAAACGCGCTCTGTTCGTCACCGGAGATGCCATAGAACCCGTCCACAGGCTCACCCAGCGGGCCTGAGACAGAGGCATGGACAATGCGCCCCTGCGTCGCCGCCACCATAGCTTCTACGGTACCTTCTCCACCATCGGCGACCGGCAATTTCACAAAGTCAGCCGCGGGGAAAATCTCGCGAAAACCCTGCTCAATCGCGGTGGCTACCTCAAGGGCACTCAGGCTTTCCTTATACGAATCCGGTGCGATAACAATCTTCATAAGCCATCCTTACGCATAGTCATTACGTTAAGCATACACCACGTAAACGACCGCCCATGGGAGCGGTCCCAATGCGTTTATCGTACCATGCACGGGCGTTTATTGTCGAATTTCCAGTCAGGTATCAAATATTGCATGGCCATCGCATCGTCGCGTGCCCCCAGGCCATGTTTCTGATACAGCTCGTGGGCTTTCATCACCTGATCCATATCCAGCTCAATGCCCAGACCGGGCGTGGTTGGCACCTGCACCATGCCTCCTTTGATCTCAAATGGCTCTCTGGTCAGACGCTGATTACCTTCCTGCCAGATCCAGTGGGTATCGATAGCGGTGATCGTGCCCGGTGCGGCAGCGGCCACGTGGGTGAACATCGCCAGCGAGACATCAAAGTGGTTATTGGAGTGCGAGCCCCAGGTCAGGCCAAATTCATGACACATCTGTGCCACACGCACCGACCCCTGCATCGTCCAGAAGTGGGGGTCTGCCAGCGGAATATCGACAGACTGTAACGACAGGGTGTGCCCCATCTGACGCCAGTCGGTGGCAATCATATTGGTCGCGGTGGGTAAACCGGTGGCGCGACGGAATTCCGCCATCACTTCACGGCCCGAGAAGCCCTGCTCAGCCCCGCACGGATCTTCCGCGTACGCCAGCACGCCTTTCAGTTGTTTACCAATGCGTATAGCTTCATCCAGAGACCAGGCACCGTTCGGGTCGAGCGTGACGCGCGCCTGCGGGAAACGTTTTGCCAGCGCGGTAATGGCTTCCGCCTCCTGTTCACCCGCAAGCACGCCGCCCTTCAGTTTGAAATCGTTAAAGCCATATTTTTCGTACGCGGCTTCCGCCAGGCGCACCACCGCATCCGGGGTCATCGCTTCTTCGTGGCGGAGTCGGTACCAGTCACATTTTTCATCCGCCTGGTTCTGGTACGGCAGCGGCGTCAGCGTGCGGTCGCCAACGAAGAACAGATAGCCCAGCATTTCCACTTCACTGCGCTGCTGGCCTTCGCCCAGCAGCGACGCAACGTTAACGCCCAGGTGTTGGCCCAGCAGATCCAGCATCGCGGCTTCGATACCGGTGACCACGTGAATGGTGGTTCGCAGGTCGAAGGTTTGCAGACCACGACCGCCGGCATCACGGTCAGCGAAGGTGCTTCGCACGGTATTGAGGATATTTTTATATTCGCCCAGCGTTTTTCCCACCACCAGCGGAGCGGCCTCTTCCAGCGTTTTGCGGATCTTCTCACCACCGGGGATTTCGCCCACGCCGGTATGCCCGGAGTTATCGTTGATAATGACAATATTGCGGGTGAAAAACGGCGCATGCGCTCCGCTCAGGTTCATCAACATGCTGTCATGGCCGGCGACCGGAATGATCTGCATGGAAGTGACTACAGGGGTAGTAAAAGTACTCATCGTTCAATCCTTTTATCAGTGACGTCCAAAAACAGGGCGCTTACGATCAAATGTCCAGCCGGGGATCAGGTACTGCATCGGCCCCGCGTCGTTACGCGCGCCGCCTGGCAGTTTTTTATACGCCTCATGCGCGTGATGAACCTGATCCCAGTCAAGCTCAACGCCCAGCCCCGGTGCATCTGGTACGGCAATCTTGCCATTTTTGATTACCAGCGGTTCTTTCGTCAGGCGGGCTTCTCCCTCCTGCCAAATCCAGTGGGTATCAATGGCGGTCGGGTTGCCCGGAGCCGCCGCGCCAACGTGCGTAAACATCGCCAGCGAGATGTCGAAATGGTTGTTGGAGTGACAACCCCAGGTCAGTCCCCAGTCGTCGCAGAGCTGTGCGACGCGAACGGCACCTGAGAGTGTCCAGAAATGCGGGTCCGCCAGTGGAATATCGACCGCGTTCAGCATCACCGCGTGGCCCATTTCACGCCAGTTGGTGGCGATCATATTGGTGGCCACCGGTAGACCGGTGGCACGCCGGAATTCCGCCATTACTTCACGGCCAGAGAAGCCCTGCTCAGCCCCGCACGGGTCCTCCGCGTAGGTCAACACGTCGTCCAGCCCTTTGCATAAGGCAATGGCCTCATCCAGCAGCCATGCACCGTTCGGATCCACCGTGATGCGCGCATCCGGGAAGCGTTTTTTGAGCGCGCGGGCAGTTTCAATCTCCTGCTCGCCGGGCAATACGCCGCCTTTCAGCTTGAAATCTTTAAATCCGTAGCGATCCTGCGCGGCTTCCGCCAGCCGAACCACCGCCTCACCGGAAAGTGCCTCCTGGTGACGCAGGTGATACCACTCGTGGTCGCCAGGGGAATGCGCCAGATAAGGCAGGTCGGTTTTGTTGCGATCGCCAACATAAAACAGATAACCGAGCACCGTCACCGCGTCGCGCTGTTTTCCTGGCCCCAGCAGTTCGCAGACCGGAACCTTCAGCGCCTTACCCAGTAAATCAAGCAGAGCAGCCTCCAGCGCGGCGACAGCGTTGACGCGCAATTCGAACGTCCACGCGCCTTTGCCGAACGTGTCAAAGTCTGCCGACTGATTGCCCTTGTGCACCCGCTGAACCACGTTATTGAGGCGAGCTACCTCTTTCCCGACGACCAGCGGAATGGCGTCTAACAGCGTCTGGTGGATAACCTCGCCACCCGGCGCTTCCCCAACGCCGGTGTGGCCCGCGGAGTCCGTCAGCACCACGATATTACGGGTAAACCAGGCGTTATGTGCGCCACCGATGTTGAGCAGCATACTGTCCTGTCCGGCCACCGGAATGACCTTCATGTCGGTAATCACCGGGCTTGATTGAGTCGTCATCAGCCGCGCTCCACTACAGGTTTAAGTTCCACGCGCTTGATATCACCCACCAGAACCAGGTAGCTCAGGACCGCCACCAGCGCGTGTACGCCAACATAAATCAGCGCGCCGTTGAAGGAGCCGGTGGTTCCCACGATGTAGCCGATGGCAATGGGGGTCACAATCCCGGAGATGTTGCCAAACATATTGAACAGTCCACCGCTCAGGCCGCTGATCTCTTTCGGTGCGGTATCCGCCATGACCGCCCAGCCGAGGGCACCGATCCCTTTACCGAAGAAGGCCATCGCCATAAAGCCAATAATCATCCACTCGGCGCTGACGTAGTTACAGAACACCATGGTCATGGAGAGCAGCATGCCGAGCACAATCGGCGTTTTACGCGCGATATTCAAAGAGCCTGTACGACGCATCAGCCAGTCGGAAATCACACCCCCCAGCACCCCCCCTACAAAACCGCAGATAGCCGGGACTGACGCCACAAAGCCCGCTTTCAGGATCGACATCCCGCGCTCCTGCACCAGGTAAACCGGGAACCAGGTGATGAAGAAGTAAGTTAAGGCGTTAATGCAATACTGGCCCAGATAGATGCCGATCATCATGCGCGAGCCGACGAGCTGTTTGATCTGCGCCCATTTCTGGCTGAACGGCACTTTTGCTTTTGCCGATTTCTGATCCATGTTGATCAGCGCCCCGCCTTCAGCAATGTACTCCAGCTCTTTTTTATTCACGCCGGGATGCTGGTTCGGTTCATGGATCACTTTCAGCCAGACGAAGCTAATGATGATCCCAAGCCCACCCATAAAGAAGAAGACATGTGACCAGCCCACTTCATGCGTCAGCCAGCCCATAATGGGTGCAAAGATCACTGTCGCAAAGTATTGCGCAGAGTTAAAAATTGCCACCGCCGTTCCCCTCTCCTGCGCCGGGAACCACGCCGCCACAATACGGCTGTTACCGGGGAAGGAAGGTGCTTCGGCTAAGCCCACCAGGAAGCGCAGGGTGAAGAGCGCAACGATGATGCCAAATCCGTTGAACACATCGACGAAGCCCTGCAACAGGGTAAATGCCGACCAGATGAAGATGGACCAGAAATAGACGCGTTTGGAGCCAAAACGATCAAGCAGCCAGCCGCCAGGAATTTGGCCGATAACGTAGGCCCATGAAAATGCGGAGAAAACGTAGCCCATGCCAACCGGATCAAGACCGATGTCTTTTGCCATTTCAGAACCGGCAATCGACAGCGTGGCACGGTCACCATAGTTAAAGGATGTGACGATAAACAGCATCACCACTATCCAGTAGCGCGCATTTGTGCGCTTCTCAGCGCTGCTCGCCGCGTGGCTTAATGTACTCATTGTTGCACTCCTGAATCCAGGCTCTCGCCAGTTCATTCTGTACAGCACCGGTAGGGTAACCAGAATGAGGGTTAGTATTTGGCAGTTTTGGTACGGCTTGATGCCGTTTTATAGTGCGCACTGCCTTTTTGATGACTGACCGGAAAAGTATAGGGAGAAGTGCCTCTGTCCCTCACCGTGCATGAACACAACATTGAGGGGTCAATGAGAAGTTGTTTGGGGCATAAGCCCAAAGCAGTGGAAGGTAGTTCACGGAATTCGCCGGAAGGCGGGAGAAAAGCAAAACGGTAACCGACGTTACCGTTTTGTGTTTGCGCTCGCGCCACGTGGGCGCGGGGCCCGGGTATGCGAAGGGCTGCCCGGCCAGAGGGTTATTTAAGCAGCGTTGCCCAGTGTTCAACCCACGGGTTCGATTCACTCTCTGGCTCAGGGTGTTCACCTGCATCAATCAGCAGCATCTCACCGACGCGTTGCGCGCTCTGTTCCTGCAAAAGCGCATCGAACTGCTTACCACCGCCGCAGAAATTGGCGTAAGAACTGTCGCCCAGAGCAATGATGCCGTAGTGAACATCCGGCTGATAGCCAAGCTGATCCTTGATTGCCTGGAAAAGCGGCACGATGCTGTCCGGCAGATCGCCCTGCCCGGTAGTGGAGGTAACCACCAGAATGTATTTATCTTTGTACTTTTCCCAGTCTGCCAGCTCCGGGTCTTCATAGACCGTGGCTTTATGGCCCTGACCTGCGAGTATCGCCTCAGCCTCTTCTGCTACCAGCAGCGAGTTGCCGTACATTGTGCCGACAAAAATGCCCACTTCAGCCATGATGTATTTCCTTGATTATTGCGCTTGCTGTTCATCCTGAACGTTGCCCGATACAAACTCAACCCTTTCATTTTCGGGGAGTTGCCCCAGCCAGCCAAACTGTGACAGCGCCTGCATCCAGACGTTGTCCAGCCCCGCATGGAGAGTAAGCGGTTCGCCGGTAAACGGGTGCGTCAGGCTCAGTTCACTGGCATGCAGCATCAGGCGGTCGCAGCCAAAATGTTCGGCAGCACTGCGGTTCTGGCGCAAATCGCCGTGCTTGCTGTCACCGATAATCGGATGACGCAGATGTTTCAGGTGACGGCGGAGCTGGTGTTTGCGCCCGGTTTTGGGCAACAGCTCAACCAGACTGTAGCGGGTGGTCGGAAACTTGCTGGTTGCCACCGGCATTTCCGTGGTCGCCATGCCGCGGTAATCCGTCACGGCAGGCTGCGGGCCTTTGTCATCGCGGGCAAATTTATCGGCAATCTTGTCCAGCTCTTCCACCAGCGGATAATCGAGCGTGGCGCTCTCCGTCAGCCAGCCACGAACGATCGCGTGGTAGCGTTTCTGGATCTGGTGCTGTTCAAACTGCTGCGACAGCAGGCGGCCCGCTTCGCTGGAAAGCCCCATCAGCAACACACCGGAGGTTGGCCTGTCGAGACGATGAGCCGTAAAGACGTGCTGACCAATCTGGTCGCGCACGGTTTGCATCACCACCACTTTTTCATCGCGGTCCAGCCAGCTTCGGTGCACCAGCCAGCCAGACGGTTTGTTTACCGCGACCAGCCACTCATCCTGATAGAGGATCTCAAGCGTCATGCATCTTCACCGGCAAACACAGCATCCAGCTTTTCCAGCTCAATCAGCATGACATCGCGCGCAGGGTGGGTCGCGTCCAGCGCCATTTCATAATAAGGCGCAACAGCGAACGCCTGCGGCAGCGGGTGGCCACCGTCGAGCAGCGCGTGCATACGCGGAATTAATACCCACTGGAGCCATTCGAACGGTGCCAGCGTATCCAGACAGAACGGCTGAGTGCTTGCGAAGGCTTCTGGCTGCGGCGCGGTCTCCTGCCACAGCTGATGTTGGCGCAATAATGCCTCGATGGCGTGCAACCGGGCACGAACGCTATCGTGTTGCGTCATAGTAACCTCAACTGAAAAAGTGAACGGCGCGCAGCATAGCATTGCAGGAGACAGAAATAAAAAAAGGGAGCACTGTAAAAACAGTGCTCCCGGTTCGTTCCGCAGCAATCCAGCTACAATTCGTGCTCCCTGCTCATCCGTGACAACTTTTCCTGAAGCCCGAAGGCCTGGTCATCCTTCACCTTGTGCATCCTGCTCACATCGTCCTGATGTGTTAGTTTCATCCTGAAACGTCCTGGCCATCCTGACCCACCGACCATCCTGACCGGCTCTCATTCTCCCTTCCTGGAGGTGTCCCTTACGCATCCTGCGCGATCCTTTTGCTTCATCCTGAAGCCTTCCTGCAGCGTCATCCTGACGTGTTCCTGGTGAGAAACGCCATCATCCTGATGTTCGTTTCTCGTGTCGGCGTCCTGTCGACACAACTAGAATCCGCTATTCTGCTTCGTCTTACAACCCATGCTGGCAGCGCTGTAAGCCGTCCCGTGCCCCCCTGGACGCGGCGATACCTCATTAACATATTGAAAAATAGAGTAATGTTAATCTTAATTAAATAAGGTAATACTGAATGATCCAGCGATCTCTCACAACTCTGTAAGAGATCTCTCACACGCGCGATAGCATCGTGGATTACAGAAGTGGCTCAAGTCGGGTGAGGAATTCCGCAAGTGAGGGGGCGAGAGTCTCGCGATTGCGGGTACCGATGGTCTCTTTAACCACTTCACCAGACAGGTTGCAGACTGAGATAACGTCCAGTTCACTGTCCAGCGTGGCAATAAAGAGCGTCGGAGAAAGCTTAAGGCGTTTTTGCGTGACCAGATGACCAATCAGGTTTTCCTGAACACGCTGCAGATCGTCTTCACTCCAGGTCTGCAACAGCGTCAGCGTGATATCAGCAAATCGCGCAGGCATATCCCCTGCAAATTGCGTGGTATAAAACGCGTGAACCGCTGGTTGTACCACAATGTCCATTGCCCGTTCAACCGCATTTACATTTTGCTCACCCGTCGGGGATTGCGGTTGCCAGATAACGTAATCATCCGGAGAAGAGATAATACACGGCGAAGGTACACCATATAAGTCAGTGCTTTGCGGCCATGTGCCGTGCGTTTCATGCCATGCATCGCAATAGCGGGTCGTGAAGGCAGTGAGGGCATTTGCAGTTTCGATGTCCACCGATTTCTCTCTTCTTGTAAGACAGGATAAACTCAGCCCATAAGTGTACCTGTAAAGTGGCTATGAAACATGTCTTACGAAAATCATCAGGCGTTAACGGGCTTAACGCTGGGTAAATCGACCGATTACCGCGACACCTACGATGCAAGCCTGCTGCAGGGCGTACCGCGCAGTCTGAATCGCGATCCTCTGGGCCTGCGCGCTGACGCGCTGCCGTTTGTTGGCGGTGATATCTGGACGTTGTACGAGCTCTCATGGCTCAACGCCCGCGGTCTGCCGCAGGTTGCTGTGGGCCATGTTGAACTGGATTATGCCAGCCAGAACCTGGTGGAATCCAAAAGCTTTAAGCTCTATCTCAACAGCTTTAACCAGACCAAATTCGACAGTCAGGAAGAGGTTCAGCATACCCTGGAGCGGGATTTAAGCGCCTGCGCGCAGGGCAAGGTGAGCGTGTCACTCTATCGTCTGAATGAGCTGGAAGGGCAGCCGGTTGCCCACTTCAACGGCACCTGCATCGACGATCAGGATATCGCAGTGGATAATTACGAATTCAGTACCGATTACCTCGAAAATGCGGCAAGCGGAAAGATCGTTGAAGAGACGCTGGTAAGTCATTTACTGAAATCCAACTGCCTGATCACCCATCAGCCGGACTGGGGCTCCGTGCAGATCCAGTATCGCGGTCCGAAGATTGACCGGGAAAAACTGCTGCGCTACCTGGTGTCGTTCCGCCATCACAACGAATTCCACGAGCAGTGCGTGGAGCGCATCTTTAATGATATTCAGCGTTTCTGTCATCCCGAAACGTTAAGCGTTTATGCGCGCTACACCCGCCGTGGTGGTCTGGATATCAATCCATGGCGCACCAACACGGACTTTGTGCCTGCCACCGGCCGTCTTGTACGCCAGTAACCTAAATATTTTCGCAATATGCGCGGTCTATTCCGCGCTTTAGGTTGTGAAACGTCGTAAGCCAGGGCTATTGTAATCAACAGGGAAAGACGATAATCGTCCCGTAAGGAGCTCACTTGATTACACATATTAGCCCTCTTGGCTCAATGGATATGTTGTCGCAGCTGGAAGTGGACATGCTTAAACGCACGGCCAGCAGCGATCTTTATCAATTGTTTCGTAACTGTTCACTTGCCGTACTGAACTCCGGAAGCCTGACCGACAACAGTAAAGAGCTGCTGTCCCGCTTCGAAAGCTTTGATATCAACGTGCTGCGCCGCGAGCGTGGCGTGAAACTTGAAGTGATCAACCCGCCGGAAGAGGCCTTTGTGGACGGGCGCATCATTCGCTCCCTTCAGGCCAACCTGTTTGCCGTGCTGCGTGACATCCTGTTTGTTAACGGGCAGATCCACAACGCAGGGCGCTTCCAGCATCTCGACCTGGAAAGCTCGGTACATATCACCAATCTGGTGTTCTCCATTTTACGTAACGCCCGCGCCCTGCACGTGGGCGAAGCCCCTAATATGGTCGTCTGCTGGGGTGGTCACTCGATTAACGAAACCGAATATCTCTATGCCCGTCGGGTAGGAAACCAGCTCGGCCTGCGTGAGCTGAATATCTGTACCGGCTGTGGTCCCGGGGCGATGGAAGCGCCAATGAAAGGCGCGGCAGTGGGACACGCTCAGCAGCGTTACAAAGAAGGGCGCTTTATCGGCATGACCGAGCCGTCGATCATCGCCGCTGAGCCACCTAACCCGCTGGTTAACGAACTGATTATTATGCCGGATATCGAGAAACGCCTTGAGGCGTTTGTCCGTATCGCCCACGGGATAATCATCTTCCCGGGTGGCGTGGGAACCGCAGAAGAGCTGCTCTACCTGCTGGGTATTCTGATGAACCCGGCTAACAAAGATCAGGTTCTGCCGTTGATCCTGACCGGGCCGAAAGAGAGCGCTGACTACTTCCGCGTACTGGACGAGTTTATCGTGCATACGCTGGGGGAAACCGCGCGTCGTCACTATCGCATCATCATTGACGATGCGGCAGAAGTGGCGCGTCAGATGAAAAAAGCGATGCCGCTGGTTAAAGAGAACCGTCGCGACACCGGAGATGCCTACAGCTTTAACTGGTCAATCCGCATCGCGCCGGACCTGCAGATCCCGTTCGAACCCTCGCACGAAAACATGGCCAACCTGAAACTGTACCCGGACCAGCCGGTAGAAGTCCTGGCTGCCGACCTGCGACGCGCCTTCTCCGGCATCGTGGCGGGTAACGTGAAAGAGATGGGCATCCGTGCTATCGAGAAGTATGGTCCGTATAAGATCCATGGCGATCGCGAAATGATGCGCCGCATGGATGACATGCTGCAGGGCTTTGTTGCCCAGCACCGCATGAAGCTACCCGGGTCGGCGTACATTCCTTGCTACGAAATCTGCACGTAACATTTTCACTCTCCTGATAAAAGCCGGGCCACGATGCTGTGGGGCCCGGCTTTTTTATTACCAAAACAACTCATAGATATTGCTTATACCTTTTACAAACTCTGACGCCACGCAAACGATTACCTCGTTTTTACAACCGTAAATTATCAGCCTTAAACTAAATTACCTGCCGGAAAATCCTAAAAACCCATTTCTTTACAGCGTAAGACACCTATCTTAGCGGGTGCTCTTTTAGCTCACATGTTGTTGATGGTAGCCTTCGCGCCCGTAAATCCTATTCGATGTTTTTTTAATAGATAAATGGTCTAAAGATGCCCACATCAAAAGTGGATTATTGCAATTGGGATCGGGATCACTGATAGATTCATAACGAGAATGTATCTTTCCGCCCGCCAATAGTTACGGGCGAAAATTATTAAAAAACCGTCACTGAACGAATTTCATATTACCGTCAGGCACTTTTTCATCGGATTTGACTACAAACCTGACAATTTGCTTCCTCCAGGAGATACAGATGGAAACCACTCAAACCAGCACCGTTGCTTCGATTGAATCCCGAAGTGGTTGGCGCAAATCAGATACCATGTGGATGCTTGGCCTTTACGGCACAGCTATCGGCGCTGGTGTATTGTTCCTTCCTATTAACGCAGGCGTCGGCGGTCTGATTCCGCTGATCATCATGGCTATCATTGCCTTCCCGATGACCTACTTTGCGCACCGCGGCCTGACCCGCTTCGTGCTGTCCGGTAAAAATCCTGGCGAAGACATTACTGAAGTCGTTGAAGAACATTTCGGCGTGGGCGCAGGTAAACTGATTACCCTGCTCTACTTCTTCGCGATTTACCCTATTTTGCTGGTTTACAGCGTTGCAATCACTAACACCGTTGAAAGCTTCATGCTGCACCAGCTGCACATGACGCCACCACCGCGTGCCATTCTGTCTCTGATCCTGATTGTGGGCATGATGACCATTGTCCGTTTCGGTGAGCAGATGATCGTGAAAGCGATGAGCATCCTGGTGTTCCCGTTTGTGGCTGCACTGATGGTACTGGCGCTGTATCTGATTCCACAGTGGCACGGTGCCGCGCTGGAAACGCTCTCCCTGAGCAGCGCATCTGCGACCGGTAACGGCCTGCTGATGACCCTGTGGCTGGCGATCCCGGTGATGGTATTCTCCTTTAACCACTCACCGATCATCTCCTCCTTCGCAGTGGCGAAGCGTGAAGAGTACGGCGACGGTGCAGAGAAGAAGTGCTCTAGCATCCTGGCGCGTGCACACATCATGATGGTGCTGACCGTTATGTTCTTCGTCTTCAGCTGTGTACTGAGCCTCTCCCCGGCGGATCTGGCGGCAGCGAAAGAGCAGAACATCACCATTCTGTCTTACCTGGCGAACCACTTTAACGCACCGGTCATCGCGTGGATGGCACCTATCATCGCGATCATCGCCATTACCAAATCCTTCCTCGGCCACTACCTGGGCGCACGTGAAGGCTTCAACGGTATGGTGATTAAATCTCTGCGCGGTAAAGGCAAGAGCATTGAAGTCAACAAACTGAACAAGATGACCGCGCTGTTCATGCTGGTCACCACCTGGGCAGTTGCCACGCTGAACCCAAGCATCCTGGGCATGATTGAAACCCTGGGCGGCCCGGTTATCGCGATGATTCTGTTCCTGATGCCGATGTACGCGATTCAGAAAGTACCTGCCATGCGCAAGTACAGCGGTCAGATTAGCAATATCTTCGTGGTTATCATGGGGCTTATCGCTATCTCCGCAATCTTCTACTCCCTGTACACCATGTTCTGATTATCACCCGCGCCGTCTCAGGACGGCGCACTCCTCCCCCTCTGACTGAAAGCAATGGACGCATCATGATTAGCGTATTCGATATTTTCAAAATCGGTATTGGTCCTTCCAGCTCTCACACCGTCGGACCAATGAAAGCCGGTAAGCAGTTCACGGATGACTTGATTGCGCGCGGCATTTTGCACGACGTAACCCGTGTGGTTGTCGATGTGTACGGCTCTCTCTCCCTGACAGGTAAGGGCCACCATACCGATATCGCCATTATCATGGGCCTGGCAGGAAACCTGCCGGATACCGTTGATATTGATGCGATCCCTGGTTTCATCCAGGACGTCAATACCCACGGTCGCCTGCTGCTGGCAAATGGCGAACATGAAGTGGAATTCCCGGTTGATCATTGCATGAATTTCCATGCAGACAACCTGTCACTGCACGAAAACGGAATGCGTATTACCGCACTGGCAGGCGACAAAGCGGTATACAGCCAGACTTACTACTCTATCGGCGGCGGGTTTATCGTCGACGAAGACCACTTTGGTGAAACCAGCACATCTTCCGTTGACGTGCCTTATCCGTACAAAACCGCGGCAGATCTTCAGCGTCACTGCCAGGAAACGGGGCTCTCCCTTTCCGGCCTGATGATGAAAAACGAGCTGGCCCTGCACAGCAAAGCGGAACTGGAGCAGCACTTCACCAGCGTCTGGGAAGTCATGCGCGGCGGTATCGAACGCGGGATCACTACCGAAGGCGTTCTGCCCGGTAAGCTTCGCGTACCACGCCGTGCGGCAGCGCTGCGTCGGATGCTCGTGAGCACCGACAAAACGACCACGGACCCTATGGCGGTCGTTGACTGGATCAATATGTTCGCGCTGGCGGTAAACGAAGAGAACGCTGCGGGTGGCCGCGTGGTGACAGCACCGACTAACGGCGCCTGCGGTATCGTTCCGGCGGTACTGGCGTACTACGACAAGTTTATCCGCGAAGTGAACGCCAACTCGCTGGCACGCTACCTGCTGGTCGCCAGTGCGATTGGTTCACTGTACAAGATGAACGCCTCCATTTCCGGTGCAGAAGTAGGCTGTCAGGGTGAAGTTGGCGTCGCCTGCTCCATGGCTGCGGCGGGTCTGGCAGAACTGCTGGGCGCAAGCCCGACACAGGTCTGTATTGCGGCTGAAATCGGCATGGAACATAACCTGGGCTTGACCTGCGACCCGGTTGCCGGACAGGTACAGGTGCCTTGCATCGAGCGTAACGCCATCGCCTCCGTGAAGGCGGTCAACGCCGCACGTATGGCGCTGCGTCGTACCAGTGAACCGCGCGTTTGCCTCGATAAAGTTATCGAAACCATGTACGAAACAGGTAAAGATATGAACGCCAAATACCGCGAAACATCTCGCGGCGGCCTGGCGATGAAGATCGTGACCTGCGATTAAGCCTTTCAGGAAGCCTCGTTTTGCGAGGCTTCTTCCTGTTTTCCCCACCACACATAGTTTCCCACCGCTGACAATGTTACCCTTCCCCCATTAAACAGAAGGGAGATTATCTGTGGCTGTTCATTTGCTTATCGTCGATGCGCTCAACCTCATTCGCCGGATCCATGCGGTGCAAGGTACGCCCTGTAAGGACACGTGTCTGCACGCGCTGGAGCAACTTATCCGCCATAGCGAACCGACCCATGTGGTTGCCGTTTTTGATGACGAAGCGCGTAACAGCGGCTGGCGACACCAGCGCCTTCCCGACTATAAGGCCGGGCGCGCACCAATGCCTGACGATTTGCATGCCGAAATGCCGGCCATTCGCGCCGCCTTTGAACAGCGCGGCGTTCCCTGCTGGGGAGCCTATGGCAATGAAGCCGATGATCTGGCCGCCACGTTAGCCGTCAAGGTCGCGAGCGCCGGACATCAGGCCACCATCGTCTCAACCGATAAAGGCTACTGCCAGCTGCTTTCGCCCACCGTCCGCATCCGCGATTACTTCCAGAAGCGCTGGCTTGATGCCCCCTTTATCGCCAGTGAGTTTGGCGTCTCGCCGGAACAACTTCCTGACTACTGGGGGCTGGCCGGAATAAGCAGCTCGAAGGTTCCGGGAGTGGCAGGCATCGGGCCGAAGAGTGCCGCCCAGCTGCTGACGGATTTTCAGAGTCTGGAAGGGATTTACGCCAGGCTGGACGAGGTCCCGGAAAAATGGCGTAAGAAGCTGGAGGCGCATAAAGAGATGGCCTTTATCTGCCGGGATGTGGCGACGTTACAGACGGATTTACAGCTGGACGGGAACTTGCAGCAGTTGCGCTTAGAACGTTAAATCGTTTTCAGATGAATCGCCCGGCAAGCAAAACGCCACCGGGCAATGTAACGCGTATTATCGCTCGTCGCGACGTCCACCGACAGCAGCCCACCAGCGACGAATGTGCACCGTCACTTCTTCGCGGTCGTGATACAGCTGGCGCGCCTGAATCTCCACGTTAATGCCGTGCTCATCCATTTGCGCCTGGATATAGGCCAGGTTTTGCGAGACTTCCTCATAGCGCTTTTTCATCGGCAGCTTGAGGTTAAAGATAGTCTCACGGCACCAGCCGTTCACCAGCCAGGAGGCCATCAGCGCGGCCACTTTTGCCGGCTTCTCAACCATATCGCACACCATCCAGGAGATGTTGCTGCGGGTGGGACGATAGCGGAAACCATCTTCACGTAGCCAGGTGACCTGTCCGGTATCCATCAGGCTTTGGGCCATCGGGCCGTTATCAACCGAAGAGACCCACATGTTGCGTTTCACCAGTTGATAGGTCCAGCCGCCCGGACACGCGCCGAGATCGACCGCGTACATGCCGTTCGCCAGACGCTCATCCCACTCATCCGCCGGGATAAACACGTGGAACGCCTCTTCCAGCTTCAGGGTCGAACGGCTTGGCGCATCTGAAGGGAATTTCAGACGCGGAATGCCCATGAAGAAGGGAGAGTTGTTATTGGTGTAGGAGTAACCCGTGTAACAGCAGCCAGGGGCGATAAAGAATATATGCACCACCGGACGTTTTGGCGTTTCGTAGTTTGTCAGCACGCCAGCGTCACGCAGTGCAGCGCGCAGCGGTACGGTGAACTTACGGCAGAACTTCATCAGCTCTTTGCTTTCGTTGGTATCCGCGACTTCAACACGCAGCTCGCCACCCTTTTCCACGACCCCCTGCAGCATACCCACAACCGGCGTGATGCGGTCTTCCGGCGGAAGATCTTTTAGCAGTTCACCGGCAACAAACATCTGGCGAGCGAAAATCAGTGAGCTGAACGGCAGCTCACGCGCGAGTTTATCCGCATCCTCAGGCTGATAGCACTCGAATACGACGTAGCCGGCATTATCTTTAACGCGTGCAAAGCCAAAGACTTCGCGCTTCGCCGCTTTATCAGTAATTTCCGCGGCGCACTCTTTCTCAAACCCCGGGCGACAATATAAAACAACCTTATTCATGAACAACGCCCTTGCGTTTCAGACGGATGGCTCCGATAAACATTAATACCCAACCTGCCAGGAAGCTGACGCCGCCGACAGGTGTAACAAACGCCCACAGGCGTAAATGCGAAAGCGCCAGGCAGTACAGACTACCGCTGAACAACACGGTGCCTAACGCCAGGAATACGCTGCTCCAGTAAAACCAGATGCTGATGCGGCGCTGCATTGCCACCGCCAGCCCAAAAATCGCCAGCGTGTGGAATGCCTGGTATTCAAGGCCGGTCTGGATCCAGCCCATTTCTACCGCCCCCAACGACTTGCTTAATACATGTGCGCCAAAGGCGCCCAGTGCAACAAAAATAAAGCCACTCACCGCGGCAAAAATCAGCATGAATCGGCTGGTCATGTTTAAATCCTAAAGTGATGCGTGCCCGGCACACAAAAGTTACTGTTCATACCTGAAGCGGAATTTTTCTTGCTCACTCGCCGCTTTCGCCAGAATCCACTGTCGGAAAGCGGCTATTTTACCCAGTTCTGCCTGACTGTCATGACAAACCAGATAAAACGCGTTCTTGCTGACCAGCACATCATTAAATGGACAAACCAGACGGCCTGCCTCAATTTCGGACTGCGCCATGACGTTATTCGCCAACGCCACGCCTTGCCCGTGAATGGCAGCCTGTAACACCATTGCGCTGTGGCTAAAAATGGGGCCCTGCTGCACGTTTATATGATTAAGACCTAATTGACGGGTATAAGTTTGCCAGTCACGGCGAGAAGCATCATGTAAAAGCGTATGTCGCGCCAGGTCAGCGGGGGTCTTCAGCGCCTTTTCGCCCGTTAAGAGCAGCGGTGAACAGACCGGCAGCAGATATTCTGCGTATAATTTTTCGACACGCAAGCCAGGCCAGTTACCGCGGCCATAGAAAATGGCGACGTCCACATCATCGGCCAGCTTGTCTTCCTGACGGTCCACCGCCTGGATTCGAACGTCGATTCCCGGATAAGCTGAGTTAAAGCTTGTGAGTCTTGGCACCAGCCACTGAATGGCAAAACTGGGTAATAAACTTACCGTCAGCGCGCCTTTTGCACTGCGGGCCTGCAGCTTGCGCGTGGCTTCCGTGAGCTGGGAAAAAATCTCTTTAATATCCTGAAAATAGCTCTGCCCCTCTTCGGTCAACAGTAATGAACGGTTGCGCCGACGGAACAGCTTAAGGCCCAGGAAATCCTCCAGAGACTTGATTTGGTGACTTACTGCGGCTTGTGTCACAAAAAGCTCATCGGCTGCGCGCGTGAAACTCAGGTGACGTGCTGCTGCATCAAAAACACGTAATGCATTTAGGGGTGGCAATCGCTTCGACATGGTTATCTGGCTTAGATGTTAACGAGATTTAACAAACAGGAAACAATGTTTAACCTATTAGTTTTTTTTATCTGAGCCATTATAATTTGTCCGTTGAGGAACTACCAGCAAATACCTATAGTGGCGGCACTTCCTGAGCCGGAACGAAGAGCTTTTTTCGGAATGCGTGTTCTGAAGGGCTTTTGGCTTACGGTTGTGATGTTGTGTTGTTGTGTTTGCAATTGGTCTGCGATTCAGACCACGGTAGCAACGCTACCAATTTTTCACTTCCTGTACATTTACCCTGTCTGTCCATAGTGATTAATGTAGCACCGCCAATTTGCGGTGCTTTTTTTTCGCCTGCGATCGATTAATGCTCGATTTCTTTCATTTCCTTCACGTCAGTGCGATTAATCTGCTGCTTGTTCCCGTTCGCATCTTTATACGAAATCATACCGGTGTCGTTATCGGTTGTCGGTTTCCCTTCAGAGACGATAGAACGGCCATCGTTAGTATGCATTACGTAGTTGTTACCGGAACAGGCGCTCAGGGCAAAGGTCAACGCACAGGCAGAGATAATGGCGGCTGTCTTTTTCATGCTTATTCTCCTTTAGCAATTAATGCTATTCAAACATCGATTTATAACAGGCTTAAACATTCACCTAACCTTATTTAGCATAACCTGCTTTTTCAGAGTCGCCAGGATAAGTAAGGATTAGCAGACAAATCTGATAGATATCAACCTCCTTGCCCTGCCGATGAAATTGCGCGACGATCTCACTATTGAGATGAGGAATTCCATGAACGCTTTCAGTCCCGCGCAGTTTCGCGCACAGTTCCCGGCGCTGGCCGATGCCGGTATTTACCTTGATAGCGCTGCCACCGCCCTTAAGCCTCAGGCAGTCATTGAGGCGACGCAGCAGTTCTACAGCCTGAGCGCCGGGAACGTGCACCGTAGCCAGTTTGCCGAAGCACAGCGATTAACCGCGCGCTATGAAGCCGCGCGCGATCAGGTCGCACGCCTGATCAACGCCGAAAGCGGGAAAAACATCGTCTGGACGCGAGGCACAACTGAAGCCATTAACATGGTGGCCCAGTGCTATGCGCGCCCGCGGCTAAAGCCCGGCGATGAAATTATTGTCAGCGAGGCAGAACACCACGCCAACCTGGTTCCGTGGCTAATGGTGGCTGAGCAAACGGGCGCGCGCATTGTGAAACTGCCGCTGGGTGCAGATCTTCTGCCAGACGTAGCGCGCTTATCTGAGCTCATTACCCCCCGCAGCCGCATTCTGGCTCTCGGACAAATGTCGAACGTCACAGGGGGTTGCCCGGATCTGGCTCTGGCCATCGACGTGGCCCACGCTAACGACATGGTGGTGATGGTCGACGGTGCCCAGGGGGTGGTGCATTTCCCCGCTGATGTACAAAAGCTGGATATTGATTTCTATGCCTTCTCAGGACATAAGCTGTACGGCCCAACCGGGATCGGGGTGCTGTACGGAAAACCGGCCCTGCTGGCGCAAATGACGCCGTGGCTTGGGGGAGGCAAAATGATCACCGAGGTGACCTTTGAGGGCTTTAAAACTCAGGATGTCCCTTACCGTCTGGAAGCCGGAACGCCGAACGTCGCAGGCGTCATCGGCCTCAGCGCCGCGCTTGAATGGCTGGCTGAAACGGATATCGCTCAGGCAGAACACTGGAGCCGGGGTCTGGCGACGCTTGCAGAAGAAGCGCTGCAGAAACGTCCGGGTTTTCGATCGTTCCGCGTGCAGGACTCAAGCCTGCTGGCCTTTGATTTTGCCGGCGTTCATCATAGCGATATGGTTACGCTGCTTGCCGGGTATGGCATTGCCCTGCGTGCCGGCCAGCACTGCGCTCAGCCATTACTGGCCGCGCTGGGTGTTAGCGGTACGCTGCGTGCGTCGTTTGCGCCGTATAATACGCAAAGCGATGTGGATGCGCTGGTTGATGCCGTTGACCGCGCCCTTGAAATACTGGTGGATTAATGACGAGTTCAGCGTTAGCCGAGCATCCGTTTGGCACGGTCATCACAGAAGAGACCTTAAAACAGACTTTCGCCCCGCTGTTGCAATGGGAAGATAAATATCGCCAGCTGATCCTGCTCGGCAAGCAGTTGCCGGCGCTGTCAGACGAACGCAAAGCGCAGGCGAAAGAGATTTCCGGCTGCGAGAACCGCGTCTGGCTGGGATGCACGGTATCCGATGAAAAACTGCATTTCTTTGGCGACAGCGAAGGGCGTATCGTTCGCGGGCTGCTGGCGGTACTGTTAACCGCCGTGGAAGGGAAAAGCGCGGCGGAGCTGCTGACGCACTCGCCGCTGGCATTGTTCGATGAGCTGGGGCTACGGGCGCAGCTCAGCGCCTCGCGCGGTCAGGGCCTGGTCGCACTCAGTGAGGCGGTACAGGATGCCGCGCGTCAGGCTCAGGCCTGACGTTCCGCCTTCGCCATCATTTTCTTCAGGGCGTGAGAGACGGCTACAAAGCCGAAAGAGGCGGTCACCATGGTGGCCGCGCCAAAGCCTGAGGCACAATCCATCCTTTTTGGCCCTTCCGCCGTGCTTTTCATCGCACACACCGAACCGTCAGCCTGCGGGTAGACCAGGGCTTCAGTGGAAAAGACACAGTCAACGCCCAGCTTGCCTTTGCTGTTTTTCACGACGTTAAAATCGCTTTTTAAGCGCTCGCGCAGCTTGGCCGCCAGCGGGTCCTGAATCGTCTTTGCCAAATCGGCCACCTGAATCTGCGTGGGATCGATTTGCCCGCCCGCCCCCCCGGTGGTAACCAGAGGAACCTTGTAACGCCGACAGTAGGCAATCAACGCCGCTTTTGGACGCACGCTGTCGATAGCGTCGATGACATAGCTGTAGCCTTTACTCATGTATTCGGCGACGTTATCTGCCGTCACAAAGTCATCGATCACCGTCACGCGGCATTCCGGGTTAATCAGGCGAATACGCTCCGCCATCACCTCAGATTTCGCCAGCCCGACGTTATCGCGCAAGGCATGGATTTGACGGTTGGTGTTGGTGACGCAAACGTCATCCATATCAATCAGCGTGATCGCGCCAATGCCGGTTCTCGCCAGCGCTTCCGCCGCCCAGGAGCCAACACCGCCAATTCCCACGACGCAGACATGCGCATCCGCAAACAGCTGCAGGGCTTTTTCACCATATAGACGTGCCGTGCCGCCAAAACGCTGACGCCAGACATCGCTGATTACTACAGACATAAAACCTCAGATGTCAAAAGGGTGAGGTTATTCCTCACCCTTCTCTGTTAATTCAGTACGACTCAGAATACCACAATCAGCCGCTGAATACGTTACCGCTGCCAGGGGCTGCCTTGAGCACCCATACGCGCCCATAGTGGTTATACCAGCCTGCACGGTGCCCCGCATCCGGGCCAATGCCCTGATAAATATCGAAGTGCTGACCTTTAATCGCACCGCCGACATCCAGCGCGACCATCAGACGTAGCTCGTACTGACCGTTAAATTTGCCGTTGTTATCCAGCAGAGGCACTTCCGCCAGCAGCGTGGTGCCCGCAGGAATAATAGAACGATCCGAAGCTACCGAGGCGCGGCCAATCAGTGGAACGGCACTCGCCCCTTTCACTGGCGCAAAGTTTTGCGGTTTAAAGAAGACAAACGACGGGTTCTGTTCCAGCAGCTCACGCACTTCGGCTTCGCTGTGTTTTTCACCCCACTCGCGGATCGCCTGCATCGACATGTCTTCTTTTTTCACTTCGCCTCTGTCGATCAGCACTTTACCAATGCTGCGATAGGCATGACCGTTTTTACCGGAATAACTAAAGAAGTTCAGGGGGGAGCCATCGCCAAAGTCGATATAGCCGCTGCCCTGAACATCCATGATGAAGTTGTCCATCAGCGAGTTGCTGTAGGCCAGAACGTAGTTTTCGCTCAGCGCACCGGAGTAGATCTCAGCGCGGGACGGCAGACGACCGCGTTTAGGCGGCATTCGGTAAATGGGATACTGGAACTCGCCCTGACGCGTGTGTCGCGCCTGGATAACCGGGGTGTAGTAACCGGTAAACTGGACGTTGCCATAGTTATCCGCCCCTTCCATCTGCCAGGCGTCGATACCAAACTGGCGCATATTGCGCGTATCACCGCCCGCGCGCAGCCAGTCCTGTACCGCGTTATAAACGCTGCTCTGTGAGCCATACAGACGTGGCGACGCGTTGCGGATCTGGTAAACCTGCTCGGAAAAGTCTCCGGCGTTGATCGGTGCGCCAACGGCATCAGGTTGATTAACTAAAGAGAAAGGCTGGGATAGCTTCCCGTCTTTATACTGTTGACCGCGATCGGTCGGTTTAGAAGAGCAGGCCGCAAGAATGGCTACCATTGCCCCTGTCATTAGATACTTCGCCCAACGTCCTTTCATTATATCTCGTCTTAAAGTTGCCCATTACCGCGTGATGAAGATAACAAACCCACTGTTCTAAAGAAACGGAATCACATGCCCTTTGGCAAATTCTGAGCAAAAAATAGTCCAAATATCGCAACGCCGTTCAATTTACATACAAAGTTAATGATTTATGTGAAAAAGGGGTTGCATCACAAACCTAACCGAGTATAGTGCGCTTCCACGGACGCGGGGTGGAGCAGCCTGGTAGCTCGTCGGGCTCATAACCCGAAGGTCGTCGGTTCAAATCCGGCCCCCGCAACCAATTAAAATTTGATGAAGTATCTTCTACGACAGTAGGAAGACGGACGCGGGGTGGAGCAGCCTGGTAGCTCGTCGGGCTCATAACCCGAAGGTCGTCGGTTCAAATCCGGCCCCCGCAACCAATCAAATTTGAAGAAGTAAGTTTCTACAAGAGTAGAAAGACGGACGCGGGGTGGAGCAGCCTGGTAGCTCGTCGGGCTCATAACCCGAAGGTCGTCGGTTCAAATCCGGCCCCCGCAACCAACACTTCTTAAAACAATAAACACCCTTCAGGGTGTTTTTTTGTATCTGCGGTGTGTGAAACTGCCGGGCGGTTACCCGGCGCACTCAACTACCCAAGCCTTGCCAGCGTCGCCCCATCTGAGAAATACGCCCGGATCCCTGCCAGAATCGACTCTGCCACTTCCTGCTGGAATTTTGCCGTCCTGAGCTTACGCTCTTCTTCCACGTTACTGATAAACGCGGTCTCGACCAGAATCGACGGAATATCCGGGGCCTTCAGCACCGCGAACCCGGCCTGTTCAACGCTGTTTTTGTGCAGCTTATTAACATTGCCTAGCTTGCCCAGCACCGCTTTACCAAATTTCAGGCTGTCGGTGATGGTCAGCGACTGCACCATATCAAACATGGTGTGGTCGACATAGCGGTCGCCACTTTTGCTCACGCCGCCAATCAGGTCCGAGGCGTTCTGAGAGTCAGCCAGGAATCTTGCGGCGGTGCTGGTTGCCCCTTTAGTCGAGAGCGCAAACACCGACGAACCGCTCGGCTGGCGGCTGGTAAACGCATCGGCATGAATCGAGACGAACAAGTCTGCACGCTGCTTCTGGGCTTTCGCCACGCGGACTTTCAGTGGAATAAAGACATCTTCGTTTCGCGTCATATAGGCGCGCATATTGCCTTCTTTATCGATCAGCGCCTTCAGCCGGCGGGCGATTTGCAGCACCACATCTTTTTCCCGGGTACGATATTTCCCCACTGCGCCCGAGTCTTCGCCGCCATGGCCAGGATCAAGCATGATCACAATCGGGCGATCGCGCCCTGCTTTTCCGGGCTGCGGACCGCTCTGGGCCGGTGGCACCTGCTTCTCCAGGTTGCCCTGGTTGTAGTCTTCCAGTAATGCCAGCAGCGGATCCTGAATATCCGTCGCATTCGCCGGATAGAGATCCATGACCAGACGCTCTTTGAACGTCGCAACAGGTGCCAGGGCAAACAGCTGCGGTTTAACGTTTTGCTTGAGCTCGAACACCATGCGCACGGTTTGCGGATCAAACTGACCCACGCGCGCCGATTTGATAAACGGATCGTCGCCGCGGATCTGCGCCGCTATTCCCTTAAGCACAGAGTTGAGGTTAACACCTTCGAGATCCACCACCACACGTTCAGGATTGCTGAGAGCAAATTGCTTATATTTCAGCACCCGATTGGATTCTACCGTAACGCGTGTATAGGTCGACGACGGCCAGACGCGCACCGCCACCACCTGACTGGTGGCGGCAAGACCCACCTGGCTGACGCTAAGCAACCACATCGCCCCTGCCCCTTTTAACAACCGGCGGCGGCTTATTGCTGAATTGGATCCCGACATGCTTCTCCCGAGCAAGAAAAGTGATTGATTTACAAAATCGCTAAATTGACCGAAAACTTTAACGAATGACGCATAAACTGTCATCTATAAAAGGGTAAACATTCATACGCTAACGCACGGATTACTTATCAATTTCTGTGGGTCGCAGAAAATTTAGGCTTGCACACACGGCCACAATCGAATAAAAATACAGAAATTACGAATAAACATTCATTAAGGGTTGTGTCATGGTGAAGGAACGTAGAACCGAACTGGTCCAGGGATTCCGCCATTCTGTTCCCTATATCAACGCCCATCGGGGAAAAACGTTTGTCATCATGCTCGGCGGCGAAGCCATTGAGCATGAAAACTTTTCCAGCATCGTCAATGACATTGGCCTGCTGCACAGCCTCGGGATCCGCCTGGTTGTGGTGTATGGCGCGCGCCCGCAGATTGATGCCAACCTGGCCGCGCATCACCACGAGCCGATTTACCATAAACATACCCGCGTCACGGACGCGAAAACCCTTGAGCTGGTGAAACAGGCGGCGGGTCTGCTGCAGCTGGATATCACCGCTCGCCTGTCGATGAGCCTTAACAACACACCGCTGCAGGGCGCGCATATCAACGTTGTGAGCGGCAATTTTATCATCGCTCAGCCTCTCGGCGTGGACGATGGCGTGGACTATTGCCATAGCGGACGTATTCGTCGAATCGATGAAGAGGCCATTCACCGCCAGCTGGACAGTGGTGCCATCGTGCTGATGGGGCCTGTGGCAGTGTCCGTGACCGGTGAAAGCTTTAACCTCACCTCAGAAGAGATTGCCACTCAGTTGGCCATCAAGCTGAAGGCGGAGAAAATGATTGGGTTTTGCTCTTCCCAGGGCGTCGTGAATGATGAAGGGGTGATTGTGCCAGAGCTCTTCCCGAATGAGGCCCAGGCTCGCGTGGAAGCGCTGGAAGCCGAAGGGGATTACCACTCGGGTACCGTGCGTTTTTTGCGCGGTGCTGTGAAGGCCTGCCGCAGCGGCGTACGCCGTAGCCACCTGATCAGCTATCAGGAAGACGGTGCCCTGCTGCAGGAACTGTTCTCCCGCGATGGTATCGGCACCCAGATAGTGATGGAGAGCGCGGAGCAAATCCGTCGCGCCACCATCAATGATATCGGCGGAATTCTGGAGCTGAT
Organism: Enterobacter sp. WPR_3_1; assembly: GCF_003635055.1. NCBI lineage: Bacteria > Pseudomonadati > Pseudomonadota > Gammaproteobacteria > Enterobacterales > Enterobacteriaceae > Enterobacter > Enterobacter sp. WPR_3_1. Next base: position 206,095 of record NZ_RBXU01000009.1, read on the forward strand.
TCGCCCACTGGAACAACAGGGCATTCTGGTTCGGCGCTCCCGCGAACAGCTGGAGATGGAGATCGACAAATTCACCATTATTCAGCGCGATAACCTGACCATTGCCTGCGCCGCTCTCTACCCGTTCCCGGAAGAGCAGATCGGAGAAATGGCCTGCGTGGCGGTGCATCCTGACTACCGGAGCTCTTCACGGGGTGAAATGCTGCTTGAGCGCGTGGCGGCTCAGGCGCGTCAGATGGGGCTGAACAAGCTGTTCGTGCTGACTACGCGCAGCATTCACTGGTTCCAGGAGCGCGGATTTACACCGGTGGACATTGAATCACTGCCGGAGAGTAAGAAAGAGATGTACAACTATCAGCGCCGATCAAAAGTGCTGATGGCCGATCTGGGATAATACGAAGCCCTCACCACCCGGTGGGGGCTATCGCTTAAAGGGATTCAAATATCGCGCTCAGGCCGCTTCGACGTTCCGTGCGGGTGGCAATCGCCTGTAGCAGCACGCGCTCATCGGCATACAGCGACAGGCGCTGACGCGCGCGCGTAATGGCGGTATAAATCAGTTCGCGGGTAATGACGGGCGAAAGCTGTGTCGGCAGGATCAGCGCCGCATGGTTGAACTCGGAGCCCTGAGACTTATGCACCGTCATTGCCCAGGCCGTTTCATGTTCAGGCAGGCGGCTGGGCTGAACGGACTTCACGCTTCCATCCGGCATCTGGAACCAGACGCGCAGCCCCAGTCCACGATCGAGGGCAATCCCGATATCCCCGTTAAACAACCCCAGCGCGCTATCGTTGCGGGCGATCATCACCGGGCGTCCCTCATACCAGCGCGAGTGCGGGGTGCGGTGGATTTTGCGTTTCTGGCCCAGCAACTGTTCGAACCTGTCGTTCAGACCGCTTACGCCAAATGGCCCTTCCCTCAGTGCGCACAGTAGCTGATACTCGCCAAAGGCGGCGAGCGCCTGTGCCGGCGTGCATTGCTGTTGTACACCCGTCAGAAAATGCTGATACCCCTGCAGGGCGTCATCAAGCATCGCCTGATACTCTTCCCCGGTTTGCAGCGATTTTTTCTCGATATCGGTGAATTGACCGTCAAATACCGCACAGGTCGTCTGCCGGTCGCCTCTGTTCACAGCCGAAGCCAGCTGACCGATGCCCGAGTCGCTGCCGAAACGGTAGCTTTTTTGCAGCAGGCACAGGCTGTCGCGCAGCGCCCCCGCCAGGGAATGGTTTTCACTGGCGAGCGAACAGCCGGTCAGACGGGACAGCTCCTCAGCGCGTTCAGCGGTATATCCCAGGCTTGCATAAGTGCAGATATCTCCCAGCACCGCCCCGGCTTCCACCGAGGCAAGCTGGTCGCGATCGCCCAGGAAAATGACGCGGGCGTGCGCTGGCAGAGCATCAATCAACCGCGCCATCATCGTCAGGTCGATCATTGACGCCTCATCCACCACCAGCACATCCAGATGCAACGGGTTACCGGCGTGATAGCGCAGACGCTGACTTCCCGGCTGAGCGCCCAGCAGCCGGTGCAGCGTGCTGGCTTCGTTTGGGAAAAGGGCAAGCTGCTCCCCGGTGAGTGGCAACTTCTGCAGCGCACCACCTAACGACTCGGTCAGGCGCGCCGCCGCTTTGCCGGTAGGGGCCGCCAGACGAATACGGCACTTTTGCTCACCTGATAACTGAATCAGGGCGGCAAGCAGTTTGGCCACGGTGGTGGTTTTACCGGTTCCCGGGCCGCCAGAGATGACGGAGATCCGCCGTGTTAAGGCCACGGCTGCCGCCACTTTCTGCCAGTCTGTCGCCTCAACAGAGGTAAACAAGGTATCCAGCGTTTGCCGCAGTTGGGCTTCATCGCAGGGAAGAGGCGCATTGGTCTCGCTGAAAAAACGCGCGACCGCCAGTTCATTACGCCACAGTCGGTTGAGATACAAACGATCGCCCGTCAGGATCATGGGTGTCTGGCTATCGGCTGCGCTGACGGCAGGCGAACGGTGCAACACCGTCGGCCAGTCCACGGATTCTCCCAGCAGTGCAAAACAGGACTGCAGGGCCGCGGGCATTTTCTCATCCATCACCAGACGCGAAAGCGGCAGGCAAACGTGCCCTTCCCCTGCGTCTTTACTCAGGATGGCAGCGGCGAGCATCACGGCAGGCTCATCACCGGACACCATCATGGCGAACTGTACGTCCAGGTGGCGCAGTAGTCGCTGTTCTACCGCTTCCAGCAACAATTCCTGCATCGTCATGCCACTTCCTCCGTGTTTGCTGCAAATAAGTTATCCATTTTCTCAATCAGTGCCGCATGCGGGCGTGTGCTAAAGATGCCTGAACGCGGGTCAGCCGCATCCACACCGCGCAGGAAAAGGTAAATCACCCCACCAAAGTGCTCTTCGTAACGGTAGTCAGCAATGCGATGGCGCAGATAACGATGCAGCGCCAGAGTATAGAGCTGGTACTGCAGATCGTAGCGATGCATTTGCATGGCGGATGCCATCGCCTGCTGGGTGTAGGCTTCGCTGTTCTCACCCAGCCAGTTTGATTTGTAATCCAGCAGGTAGTAGCGCCCTTCGTGACGGAAAACCAGGTCGATAAAGCCTTTTAACATCCCCTGCACCTGGCGGAAGTTCAGCGGCGGGCAACCGGCGGACAACGGGTCATACTCGCGGATCACCGCATCAAGCGCGTCAGCCCGCAGCGGGCTGGCGATGGGAAGGTAAAACTCCATCTCCACCTGTTTATCTTTGGCGGTCAACTGGCTGAGAGAGAGGCCCTCTGCCGTGAGCGGGGCGTGCAGAATAGCGCGGATCCACTCGGTGAGGACCGGCTGCCATTGTGCATCATAGCCCCCACTCTGTAACATCTTCAGGACCCATTCGTCAGAGACAGGCTGGGTAAAATCCAGCTCTTCAAACAGGCTATGCAAAAAGGTTCCCGGTGACGCGCCGCGTGGAAATTGATGCGGTGTAAGCGCAGGCTCAACCGGTACGCTACCGGCTCCGGCGGCATCAATATCCAGCTTTGGCATCAGGTCCTGCGCAATGCTCTGCCCGTGCTGCTGTAACCCGGAGTAGCTGGTAACGCGCCAGTCGTCGGCAATGGTGCGCAGAATCTGCCGGGCTTCCAGTTCAGATTCCCGCCAGTCCGGCATCTGCCAGCGGCTGTTATCGGGTGGCGACGGAATGTGCAGGGCAACATGCTCGCCGCACAGCGACTCGATGCACTGGCGCAATCCGGCAGCATCTTTGGGCTCGCCGAGCTGAATGAGTCGCCCCAGCGCGCTCAGGTGGAAATCGCTCTCCCCCGACTTGTCGCCACGACGGCGGAACAGCGGCGCCACGCCCAGGCTGCAGTGCCAGACCGAACGGGTCAATGCCACGTAGAGCAGGCGTAAATCTTCCGCCAGACGTTCGGCCTCGGCCAGCTCAACGCTGGACTCCGCTTTACTGAGATCGAGCACCGCGTCGAACGACTCGCGATCGTGGTAAAAGGCCTGATCCTGCACACGGTAATTGGCGATAAACGGCAGCCAGACCAGCGGATACTCCAGGCCTTTCGACTTGTGAATCGTGACGATCTGTACCAGATGTTTATCACTCTCAAGACGCATCTGCTGGCTGGAGGCGTTGCTGTTTGGGTCGGCAATCTGTTGCGCCAGCCAGCGCACCAGAGCATGTTCGCTTTCAAGCTGCGTGCCCGCCTCCTGCAACAGCTCACTGATATGTAAAATGTCGGTCAGACGGCGTTCACCGCCTGCTGTCGCGAGCATATTCTCCGCAAGGTGTCGCTTCGCCATGAGCTCGCGCACCATCGCCATCACACCGCGCTTCTGCCATCGCTCACGGTAGTGAACGAACTCTTCGACGACCGCATCCCATGCGGCTTCGTCATTATTGAGTGCATCAATGTCACGGGCGTTCAGACCGAGCATTGCGCTGGCTAGTGCGCTGCGAAGCGTACTTTCGCGCTCCGGGGACAGCACGGCCTGAAGCAGCCACAGCATCTCCTGTGCTTCCAGGGTTTCAAAAACGCTATCACGGTTTGAGAGGTACACGGACGGGATGTTCAGCAGGGTAAGCGCATCGCGGATCAGCGACGCCTCCTGACGACTGCGCACCAGCACCGTGATATCAGACGCCTTCACGGGGGCTGACTCATTTTCCTTCCACAACAGCGCCTCGCCACGCGCACCAGCGCTGAGCCAGTCACGGATCTGCGCGGCACAATGCTGGGCCATGGCATTTTGATAGTCCGCGACGCCACAGCCTTCACCGTCCAGCAGCCAGAAGTTCATGGCGGGCTGCGTCACCCCGTTGAATTCAAAACGCAGCGAACGGTTTTTTGCGGCAAACTTTACCGGCTGAAAGGGGATCTCACGGAACATAAACGCCGTATCCATGCGGCTAAACAGCGCATTGACGCTTTGCACCATGCCCGGGGAAGAGCGCCAGTTGGTATCCAGCGTATAGTGCGCCTCTACCTCACTGCGGGCCTTCATGTAGGTGAAAATATCCGCACCGCGGAAGGCGTAAATGGCCTGTTTCGGATCGCCGATTAACAACAGCGCGGTGTCGGGCTGTTGTCGCCAGATGCGGCGGAAAATACGGTACTGCTGAGGGTCCGTATCCTGAAATTCGTCAATCATCGCTACCGGGAAGCGGGTACGGATCGCGCAGGCAAGGGCTTCGCCGTTTTCACTGCACAGCGCCGCATCAAGGCGGCTCAACATATCGTCAAAACCCAGTTCGCCACGGCGACGTTTCTCACGTGATACGGCTTCGCGAATTTCCGTCATGGCGCGGGTGATCATCAGGTCATTGAGCGTAAGTGGCTCAGCGAGCAGCGATTCAATCGCAACAAACAGAGGATGCTCAGGCACAATGCCGTCGGCTTTAGTCCGCTCAATTAAAAAACGCTGCGAGAATTTCTCCAGTGCGTCCGGAAGCTGATAACCGCGCGTCTCTTCCTGCGCCCAGGCGCTGATCTTCTCGATCCATTTACCCTGGTTGCCGCGGTTAAATTTACGCCTGTCGATCCCGGAGTTTTCGATGATCGCCTCAATCTCACCGACAGACTCATTCCATTTTTGCTTGAGCGCAGCAATTTTTCCGACAATCTTTTCATGCCGTGAAGCCAGCGTTTCGTCAGCAGGTGGCGGAGATTTGATAACCGGCGCTTCGCCCTGAAGATAACGGTCGATAGCGCGAAGAAGCTCTTCGGGACCTTTCCACAACGCATGGACCGCTTCAGCGATATCGCGCGATAAAGGGTAACAGTGGCGACGCCAGAAATCCGCACAGGCCTGATAGCGAAGCACAGATTCATCTTCAATGAGCTGCTGTTCAAACAGCATTCCGGATTCAAACGCATTCAGGCTCAGCATGCGCTGACAAAAACCATGAATGGTGAAAACGGACGCTTCGTCCATCTGCCGTTCCGCCAACAGCAGCCACTGGGCGGCCTGTTGCTTATCTGCAATCTCTTCAAGAAGGCTGGCGTAGAGAGGGTTATCCGTGGTCTGGCGCAGGCAGGCGATGCGCAGCTCATGAATATTGGCACGAATACGACCGCGCAGCTCAGCGGTAGCGGCCTCGGTGAAGGTGACCACCAGCAGCTCTTCCACGCTTAACGGACGTGGAAAAGCGGCGTTACCACCAAGCCCTAACAGAAGACGCAGATAGAGCGCGGCGATGGTGAAGGTTTTTCCCGTTCCCGCTGAGGCTTCAATCAATCGTTCACCCTGTAGAGGTAAACGTAAGGGATTAAGGGGCTCAGCGGTATCGGTCATTCTTTCTTACTCCAGGGCATAGATTGCTGCAGCGCGCTGACGCTCTTCCAGATCGTCCAGCCTTTCGGGTTAACGTAGTCCGTTTTCCCGTTCTGACTACCGGAAACCTGCGACAGAATCGCCATTCCCTGCGGTTTAACCACCGCCTGGTGGAAGAAATCAGCAACCTTCTGCGGCGTCAGCTGTTTTATCTCGGCCACTACTTTATCACGCGAATCAAATTTCAGATTACCGCGATCAAAATCTTTGCTCAGTTGTGATGCTTCTTCACCCAGCGTCTGCGGCGGCTGCATCACCTGCGCGATGACGGCCTGCTGAATCTGAGCAAACTCCTCCGGCTTCATCGCCCGCAGCTTCGCCTCCGCCTGTGGGAAGAATGCCTGATAACGCTGCCAGAGATAAGCAGGCTGTTTATCACTGCTTTGCAGCAGGAAGCCCAGCCCCCACTGGCGACCCACGTTCATGGAGAAGGCAAAGACCGCGTAACCAAGCTGCTCTTCTGTACGCAGCTGGTTGTAGAACCACGGCTGAATAATCTGCCCCAGCACCGCACTCTGCGCGGTACTGGTGAATTCATCATAACCCGTGGGTACAAACACAGCGGCCAGGGCAGAATCCGTGCTGTTACCCGCCTTTTCAAAAATCACATTCTGTTTTTTCTCAACCAGTACGTCCTGGTTGCGGCACCACTCGTCGCCTTTCGAACCAAGCTGCGTACGGACATTTTCTGCCAGTGTTTTAGCCTGTACGTCACTCATGTTTCCGACGATAAGGAACTCCGGACGCGTGTTCGTTTTCAGCGCATCACGATACGCCAGCACATCTTTTAAGGTGATAGAGGGCAGTAGCGCCCGGCGATCTTCGCGCTGGAAATAGGGAATTTGCGAAAGCATTTGCGTCGGCATGAGCGCCAGGTCATACGCTTTACCCTTCTCGGCAGAATCCATCATCTGCGCATACCAGGATTTGGCCTGCTCAAGTTGCTCTTCCGTCGGGGTATAGCTGAAATAACCTTCCAGTAACGCCTGGAACAGCTGCGGCAGACGCTGGGTGTAGCCGTTGGCATTGACCATCAGACCGTTATTGGCGTTGGTCGAGAAGCTTATCCCGCCGACGGCCGCCTGATTGCTAAGCTGATCGAGTGCGATACCGGCAAGGTAGTCATTGAGCGCAAACATCACCTGATTTTTAGCGCTGTTCATTGCTTTTGGGTTACGCAGAACCACGCTCACATCGGCTTTCGGTTCACTCGCGAAATAGCGGCTTGGCGTATACACCACGCGCAGCGTCGGCTCATCAACGATAAGTTCCGGGTGCGGATAGGCTTTCGTGGTTTTAATCAGCGAGAAATCATCCGGAATGTAGGGGTTCAGCTCCGGCAATTTAAGCGCGATCTCACCGGCCTTTTTCTGCCAGTTGGCGAAGGTCTGGTCACTGATTTTATCCACCTGGTAAGGGGCATCGACAAAATAGGCCATTTTGTTATGCGGTTCGTTCGGGCTGATATACCAGACGCGGGCATTCTGCGGCGTCATCATCGCCAGGCGGGCTTTTACCGCGTCGGCGTCATACTGGTCGGCAATATTGACCGCGTCGAGGGTATGTTCCACCGGCACACGGATCATGGTATCCGCCAGCCATTCAACGTAATCCATGTCGCGGGTAATGGACGGATAACGGAAATCGAGATCCAGCACGTGCGCCAGTTCATCAAAGTAGCGTTTATCGACGCCTTTATCGCGCAGCAAAGAGAGATAGCTGAAGATAGCCGCCACGACGTCATCACGGTGAGCCAGACCTTTGTCAGTCAGGGTGGCGGAGATCGCCAGCACGCCGCTGTTGCCGTTCACAACCGGATCGGAGTCGGCACGGATACCTTCCACCAGCCCTTGTTTTTGCAGCCAGTCAGAAAGTGTTCCCGGGCTACGATTGCCAATCAGGTAGGTGACCAGTTCATCGGTTTTGCTGCGAAACTGCGCCGTATTGTTATCAATGCGGAACTCAACGCGTAACACTTTACGCGGCAGTGCAGGAACGTAGTGGATAACGATCCCTTTTTGCGCGTCCGTGACCACAGGAACGTTTATCTGCGGCAGGTCGATATTTTTATTCGGTACCCGGCCAAACGTCTGTGCCGCCATGCTTGCCAGCTCAGGCAACGGTTTGTTGCTGTAGATGACCGCTTTCATCAGATTGGCGGAGTAGTATTTATCGCGAAAGGCATGCAGGGCATCCAGCACCGGGCTGTTCGGTTTATCGCTCAGCGTCTCCAGGTTACCGCCGGAAAAACGCGATCCCGGGTGCGCCGGGTTAATGGTTTCTGCACTCACCTGCGCCATGCGCATCCCGTCTCGCGTACGGGCAAGGGTCAGTTCAGCATTAACGGCATTGCGTTCGCGGTCAGCGTATTTTTTATCCAGCAGGGGAGCCGCGATAGAATCCGCCAGACGATCCACTGCACCTTCCAGCGCATCATTCTCAACTTCGAGATAGAAGGCTGTACGGTACGGCGCCGTGCTGGCGTTGTGGCTGCCGCCATGCATTTTGAGAAATTCGGACAGGCTATCTGGCTGTGGGTATTTTTTGGAACCCATAAGCGTCATATGTTCCAGATAGTGTGCAAGCCCAGGGTGGGCTTCCGGATCTTCCAGCGACCCAACCGGCACCACCAGTGCCGACAGGGATTTTACCGCCTGCGGATCGGAAACCAGCAGCACAGTCATCCCGTTATCAAGGCGAATAGCCTGGTACTGACGGGTATCTTTTTCGCTCTTACGGATAGTTTCCTGAATGGGTTGCCAACCGGAGCCTGCCTGAGTGAAAGGTGCCCAAAGGGCGACAAACAAAACAAACGCTTTGAACAAGGTGCTGCCTGGCATTACGACCTCTTTATCACGGCTACATCATTAACAAACTGCGTGCTGGACTCACCAACATCTCTTTCTTTGGGTACATCAGTCCGTGATAAGAAGTGCATCATAAATGAACACCCCCATGCTGCGCAATTTTTATACAGCACTCAGGACTGATTAAATTTGAACAACGGTAACAGGTAGCGTTGTGCTTCTTCCGTGATAGCCTCGAAGTATTCAGGCTCAAGCGTTCGCCATAAACGTTGATACCAGACATCCTCACCTTCGCCGCGCACCATCATGTTACCTTCATACGCCTGCATGAATTTACTCCGTGCTTTCTGCAGTGACGCGTCATCCGTTAACATGGCATCATTCTGTGCGTCATAACAAGCTTTTATCCAGGCGCCACCGCTCTCGGGCAGTAGCAGGAGCGGTTTATTCATTCCCCGCAGATAGCCTTCAACGTACAAGGATAAATAACGTAACGCCTGCTCTGCGTCCATCGGCGGAAAGCGCCATTCGCCCTCTTTGCGGACAAAAATACGGCTTTCGCCTTTATGGCCGCCAGCACTGTAGACAAGATGTTCGAGCCAGAGTTGCAAACCTTGTGAAACGCTAAGCATGGAAGGACGCCAGCGCAGGAGCCCATCCGGCTGTACCTGAGTTAGCCAGCCCGTGAGCTGCACACCCTGGCAGTTGAGATCGATTTCAATACTGGTTCCGGGTTGCCGGCATTCCCTCACGCGTTCTGCCAGAGCTTCCATCTCCTGGCGCTGCGCCTCCCAGACAATTTCTCCGAACGCCCCGTAGGGTAACTGCCCCGCAGCACGGTAGCGGCGGTAAAGCTTGTCGGCATCTTCCTCTTCAACCAGCGCGTTCAGCAGCTGCAGGTTTAACTGATACCGCTCCAGCCCTTCCAGCGTAAACGGCTCTGCATCAGGAATTTCACTCTCTTCAGAACGGAAATTGACCTGCAACCGTTGCTGGAAGAAAGCGCGTACCGGATGCCCCCAAAACCGCTGAAGCTGTTCAAAGGTCAGGGTGTCTATCGGGCGAGGATCAAGCTCCTGAATGAAATCGGTATGCGCTCTCCCCTCTTTTTTCGCCGCAGGCAGCCATTCGTGGGCATAGCTCTGATGATCGCTGACCACGTAGTTCACCGGGTCAAACGGCATGCGGCTATGGAAGCGGGTGATATGCGCCTTCACCCGCTGCGCGCTTTCATCACAGTTACGGGCTTCATCCCCCGCCAGATAGTGGCTCTGCCCGATATAATCCACCAGTTCCTGCACCAGAACAGAAGGAAAGCGCTCGCTGTTGTCCTGGATAGAGCGGCCGATATAGCTGATATACAGCTGACGTTGAGCCGAAATGAGCGCCTCAAGGAAGAGATAGCGGTCATCGTCGCGACGGCTACGATCGCCCCGCTTTGGATTCGCACTCATCAGATCAAAACCCAGTGGTGCCAGGGCGCGTGGATAAATACCGTCATTCATTCCGAGCAGGCACACCACTTTGAACGGGATAGAACGCATTGGCATCAGGGTGCAAATATTGATTGGGCCTGCCAGGAAACGCTGGCTAATTCGCTCCTGATCGAGCCGTTGCGTCAGCTCATCGCGCAGCAATGACAACGGGATAGCCTCGTTATAGTGGGAACTCATGCCCTCTTCGACGATTGCCTGCCACTGCGTTTCAATGAGCGCCATAGCGGCTTCGGTATCACTGTCCGGCAAGAAGAAATCATTGAGCAATGCCCTGCAAACCGGGAGCCACGCATCCAGCGGACGCGGCTGCATCAACTCAAGCCGCCAGCGGTTAAGTTGCATCAGCAGGGAAGCTAAATGACCGACCAGCTCAGCGATCAACCCGCTGGACTCATCGTAGGGCAGGACTTCATTCCACTCGCCCTGGCTGCTTTCCATCGCATAGCCCAGCAGCATACGCGTCAGGCCAAACCGCCAGGTGTGCTGGCCGGTAGGAGGAAGCTCGAACGCCTGAACGTTGTCATCATCAATGCCCCAGCGTACGCCGGACTCGTTAACCCACTGACGAAGGTAGCGCAGCCCCTCTTCATTGATATTGAAACGTGCGGCCAGGACTGGGACATCCAGTAATGCCAGGACATCTTCGGAGATAAACCGGCTATCCGGTAATGAAAGCAAAGTAATAAAGGCCTGCAAGGCCGGATGAGACTGGCGGGCCCGTCGGTCAGAAATGGCGTACGGCAGGTAGCGTTCACCCGTCGCACTCCCAAAAACAGCCTGAATAAAGGGACTGTAACTGTCGATATCCGCCACCATCACCACAATGTCACGTGGCGTCAGCTCAGGATCGTCCTGCAGCATCGCCAGCAGTTGATCGTGAAGGACTTCAACCTCGCGCTGCGGGCTGTGGCAAACGTGGATCGTGACGCTGCGATCGTCGCCGTCCAGCTTGCGCTTACTGTCGCTGCGTTCAAATTCTTTCGCCGTAACGCCCATGACGGCGCGGTTTTCGAGATCCAGAATGTCGAGCTGGATATTATGCAGCAGGCTATCCGGAGCGATCTCGACGAAGGCATCCACATCCCCTTCGCCTGACGACGTGATGTCTGAGAGCATGTGAATGTAGTCACGGCCCAGCTTTCCCCAAGAGGCAAGCAGCGGGTTTGGCAGGTTTTGAATGCCGTGCTCATCAAATAGCTGTGCGGCAGACGCGCTGTCTTTAAACAGTGGCACGGTACGCTCTTCAAACAGGCGTCGTCTCTGGCGAGACACCAGCCGCGAAAGCCAGCGTTCATCCTGAATGTCGCCCCAGTACTGGCGACACGGATTGGTAAAGAGGATATGTATGTCGATGTGTTTACCCAGCGCACTCAGCGCCTGCAAATACACCGGTGGCAGCGCCGAGATGCCGCAGATAAACACGCGAGAGGGCAGCCGGGCTGGTCGCTCAGCGCTGTTTTCCAGTATGGAGATAAACCGCTGGTAGAGGTTTGCACGGTGCCACTTCGGCTGGCCGAGTTTCTCAGTGTGTTCCACCAGCGCTTTCCAGAGCGGTGCCTGCCAGACTTGCGCCTCCGGTAACCCGTCGACCCGCTCGCCCGCTTCCCAGCGAGTCAGCCATTCCGGGCGATACACCAGATACTGGTCATAGAGATCGGCGGTGCGCGATGCCAGCTGGAACAGCTTGCGTTTATCGGTGTCGTCATTGAGGTAGTGGCGCAGCATGACGAATTCATCATGCTGCAGCATGTCCGGCAGCAATGCCATCAGCTTCCAGCTCATGCTTTGCTTGTTGAAGGCACTCTGCTCCGGGATGTCCGGCAACACGCGGACAAACATCTCCCAGATAAAACTCGCGGGCAGCGGGAAATCGATATTTGCGGCAATGCCGAATTTACGCGAAAGCGACATTTGCAGCCACTGCGCCATACCGGTGCTCTGCACCAGCACCATTTCTGGCTCAAAAGGATCGTCAAGCCGCTCGCGCTCAACGATAAATTCCATCAGCGCTTCCAGCACATCCAGACGATTTGAGTGGTAGACCCTTAACATAGACACTCCCGACTACTGGCTAACCGGGCAATGCAGACGCGTCATCTCGCCGCGCCGCCCCAGAGGAGAAATAAGTGTAACCGTGATGCTGACACATCCAGAGAGTGTTGTCTGCCCCCGACTGACCTGCCAGCCTGCCGGGAGAGCAATTGTTGAAAGCTGAGACTGATTCCAGGCATGGTGCCAGAGCTGACGATACTGATTAAACATGGAGAACCGCGTCGCCAGTGCCCGCTGATAACCCGACAGTGCCGTGACAATCATCACCAGCAGCATCATCGCCAGTAACACCTCAACCATGCTAAAGCCTTTTTCTCTGCTCACGGCAGCTGGCATAACGCACTCTCCTTAAGCGGACAAAAATCACTCCAGCCGTGTGGCGAGAAATGGATCTTACCGTCGATGATTTCGCCTCTGCGCCATAGCTGCAGGTCATCACTCCCGGCGATAAGCAGCACACGCGTTTCATTCAGTAGCCGCAGGCAAACTCGCCATGCCGATACCTTTTTGCACTGGATCTCAGGCTCAGACAACCAGCTCTGAACGCGTCCCCATTCAAGCGCTGACTGCACGGATGCCTGCTGTTGAACCGAGCGGCTCTCACCGCCCACCAGTGCGCTAAACGTGGTCAGCTGCTGATTGAGGCCGGTGAGGATCAGCGTGCCCAACACCAGTAAAAGTAATACCAGCGCCAGCGAGGACATTCCGCGCTGCCGGTTCACAGGTTGTACCCCGTGACGCCATAAAAAGCCTGACAGGGCGCCCCCTGCTCGCCCTGACGAAGGGCGGTCATTTCAATATTCAACTGGGGGGCAAACCCCGCATGCTCAACTTGACTCACCACAAAGTGCTGGATGAGAAGCCTGTTGGGGTCAGTGAGTTTCTCCCATCCCTTACCCTCACACGAGGTCGCCCCATGCAGGGTCTCCAGTGCACCTGATTCCAGACGAAAACCTGTGCTGTCGTTTTCCGAAGACGAGCTATCCCAGTTACCGTTACTGTTTGCATCCCACCGTACAATGACACAGCGACCTTGCCTGCCGATCGTCAGTCCCTGCCCCGCACAGTTTCCGGCGCAATACCCCGCACGCTGAAGCTGTTTGCCGAGGGAAAAAAGGCGTTGCCACACCTCCTCCTCAAGCTCCCGCTGACCGGACTGCTGTAAAACAGCCCGCTGCAAGCCCGGTAAAAAGCGCGAGGCGCTTATCAGTAACAGACTGCTGATCGCCGTGGCAATCAGAACTTCCATCAGTGAGAAACCCTGCTGGTTTAGGGACATGAACCTTCTCCTGTGACATTGCACATCCTGATTCGCCCTCCATTCGAGACAATGACGAGCCATTCTCCTGCACGACTTTGCAGGCGTATTCGCCCTGCCCATGCCGTATCCCTGAGTCCATAGAAGCCAAATAACGGCGTTATTTCACTTACCGTGACCTCCGGCCACAGGGGAATAAATACAAACGGACTGCCCTTATCACAGCCCTGCACGAATGCGCTCATCAGACAGGTGACGCCCCTGTCGCGTCGCAGTGTGACCTGGTGGTCACGGTTGTGCCGGTTTGCGTCATTACGCAGAAAGACCAGGTAATCACGCACCTGCCCGGCGGTTTGCCAGAGCCGTTGCTGCCGTTGCCAGTTGTCCCAGCCATATAGCCCGGAGGCGCTGAGAATGACCACCAGCGAGATAGCCACCAGGGTTTCGATAAGCGTAAAACCGTTCTCTTTTTTCATGCCGGGAGTGTGGCGAAATGGCCTGGAATTGACGAGCTACGGATGACCGTTTTACGAGCCCTTATCAAGGAAAGTTAAGCGGTTGCAGTGCGTTGCATACGTTCTGGATAACGCGTCGGAAAGCGGGAAGAAGGCGAAAAAAAACCGGCGCTAAACAGCACCGGTTATGTCACGATTGACGGCCTCAGATAGCGACGGGCGCTTTGATGCCTGGATGAGGGTCATAACCCTCAATCTCAAAATCGTCAAAGCGGTAATCAAAAATGGATTCCGGTTTGCGTTTGATAATCAGCTTAGGCAAGGCGCGCGGTTCGCGGGTCAACTGGAGATGCGTCTGTTCCATATGGTTGCTGTAGAGATGGGTATCCCCACCGGTCCAGACGAAATCGCCCACTTCCAGATCGCACTGCTGCGCCATCATATGCACTAACAGCGCATAGCTGGCAATGTTGAACGGCAGGCCGAGGAACACGTCGCAGGAGCGCTGATAGAGCTGGCAGGAGAGCTTACCGTCTGCCACATAGAACTGGAAGAACGCATGGCACGGTGCCAGTGCCATTTTGTCCAGCTCGCCGACGTTCCAGGCGGAAACAATAATACGGCGCGAGTCCGGATCGTTTTTCAACTGGTTCATCACGGTGGTGATCTGGTCAATATGGCGGCCATCCGGCGTAGGCCATGCGCGCCACTGCTTACCGTACACCGGGCCCAGGTTGCCGTTTTCATCTGCCCATTCATCCCAGATAGAGACGTTGTTTTCATGCAGATACGCAACGTTGGTATCGCCTTGCAGGAACCAGAGCAGTTCATGAATGATCGAGCGCAGGTGGCAGCGCTTTGTCGTCACCAGCGGAAAACCTTCCTGCAGATTGAAGCGCATCTGGTGGCCAAAAATGGAGAGCGTGCCGGTACCGGTACGGTCATTTTTCGGCGTGCCCTCATCGAGCACTTTTTTCATCAGTTCAAGATACTGTTTCATGGTTCCTCAGGAAAGTTGTTGCTGTGGACGACGACGATACGCCCAAATCATCATAATGACACCCGCGACAATCATCGGAATGGAGAGGATCTGCCCCATGCTGATGTACTGTACCCATTCGCCGGTGAACTGTGCATCCGGCTGGCGGAAGAACTCGACGATGATACGGAATGCACCGTAGCCAATCAGGAACAGACCGGAGACAGACCCCATCGGACGCGGTTTACGGATAAAGAGATTCAGGATGATAAACAGCACCACGCCTTCCAGCGCCAGCTCGTAAAGCTGAGACATATGGCGCGGCAGAACACCGTAAGTATCGAACAGGGATTGCCACTCAGGATGAGACGGCAGCAGCGCCATGTCCTCTGCACGCGAGCCCGGGAACAGCATGGTAAAGGAGACACTCGGGTCGACACGCCCCCAGAGCTCACCATTGATAAAGTTGCCCAGACGTCCTGCTCCCAGACCAAACGGGATCAGTGGCGCGATAAAATCTGACACCTGGAAGAAGTTGCGCTTGGTGCGTTTGGCAAAAATCACCATCACCAGGATCACACCAATCAGCCCGCCGTGGAAGGACATGCCGCCATCCCAGACGCGGAACAGGTAGAGTGGATCGTTCAGGAATACCGGGAGGTTATAGAACAGAACATACCCAATACGGCCGCCCAGGAACACGCCAAGGAAGCCTGCATACAGCAGGTTCTCGACTTCGTTTTTGGTCCAGCCACTGCCGGGACGACTGGCGCGACGGCCAGCAAGCCACATGGCAAAAATGAAGCCGACCAGGTACATCAGACCGTACCAGTGAAGCGAAACAGGTCCTATTGAGAAAATGACCGGATCAAATTCCGGAAAATGCAGATAACCACTGTTCATCTGTCACCACAAGATGTTGTTATTCCGCTGAAAGTGGACAGCGGTAGAAATGCGATTCTGCTGTTAGCAGAGGCTCCAAAGTTGCGAATCATAGCATAAGGCGGACGCGGAGGATGCGCCAGAGATGTAAAAGATGTGTATAGAGGAGTGTGTTATATCCTCACCTCCGCCCTGTCACAAAGGACGAGGACGGAGTGAGGTGAAAAGTACGTATTAGCGACCGCCGCGAATCAGGCCGCCCATACCGCGTCGTTCCATGAAAGCAGCCACCTGATGACGCACTTCGGCGGCCAGCTGCGCTTCAAGACTGCGTTCAGCCAGCTCGCGGGCATCCTCAATATCGATATGCCGCAGCAGGTACTTCACGCGGGCAACCGCACGGCCGTTCATGGAGAGGTGGCGGTACCCCAGCCCAATCAGGATTGCTACGCACATCGAATCCCCGGCCATTTCACCACACAGGCGCAAATCAATATCGTGCTGTTCGGCTTCTCGCGCGATCATCGCTAACGCCCGGATCATCGCAGGGTGCAGGCTGTCATAGATGCTGGCAACACGCGTGTTGTTACGGTCGACGGCCAGAATATACTGCGTCAGGTCATTGGTACCGACCGAGATAAAGTCGACACGGTTAGCCAGCTGCGGCAGCATAAAGACCATTGACGGCACTTCAAGCATCACCCCAATTCGTGGTTTGGGGATCGCATAGCCAATCATCTCTTCGACTTCACGGCCGGCACGCTCAATCAGACGCCGCGCCTCGTCAATCTCATCAATGCTGGTGACCATCGGCAGTAAAATGCTGAGGTTACCCGTCGCCGCATTCGCGCGCAGCATGGCACGCACCTGGATCAGGAAGATCTCAGGCTGATCGAGCGTAATGCGTATCCCACGCCAGCCCAGGCACGGGTTTTCCTCACTGATCGGCATGTACGGCAGCTGTTTATCTGCCCCGACATCAAGGGTGCGCAGGGTGACCGGTTTGTCGTTAAACATCTGCAGCATGCCCTGATACTGCGCGACCTGCTCCTCTTCAGAGGGAAAGCCACTTTGCAGCATGAACGGGATTTCGGTGCGGTATAAGCCGATACCGTCGATGCGGCTGCCGAGCTTCTCTTCATGCTCGGGGCTTAAACCTGCGTTGAGCATGACTTTGATTCGCTCGCCGCTTTTGAGCTGCGCGGGCAGATTAACGTCATCCTCTGCCAGCTTGCTTAATTCATTCTCTTCGCTGATAAGGCGCTGGTATTCCTGAAGCAGAACCGGCTCAGGATCAACCAACAGCTCACCGCGATAACCGTCGACCACCAGGGTACGTCGGTGCAGCACCGATGGCTGGATATCCGCCCCCATAACGGTGGGAATTCCCAGCGCACGCACCATAATGGCCGCGTGCGAGTTCGCCGCGCCATCGCGTACCACTACGCCCGCCAGGCGGTCATGAGGCAGTTCAGCGAGCGTTGTCGCGGAGAGTTCATCGGCAACCAGCACAAAACGTTTTGGCCAGGCATTCGCGCCCTGAATAGTGTCATCAAGATGGAACAGTAAACGCTGCCCCAGGGCGCGTAAATCACCGGCCCGCTCTTTCAGGTAACCGTCGGTCAGTGCCGCAAACTGTTCGGCAAATTTTTCGATGACCTTTTTAACCGCCCACTCCGCAACCGCACCTTTGTCGACTTCGTCAAAAAGCTCGCGGCGCAGACGTGCATCGGAGAGAAGGTGCGAGTAGAGGTCAAAAATGGCCGCTGTCTCTTTTTGCGCCCCAGCGGCAAAGCGCTTGCTGTAGCGACGAAACTCATTCGACGCCTCTTCCAGCGCGGCGGTGAGACGCTCACGCTCAAGCGCTTCATCAAGCGTTGAGGCTTCGTACACCTGCTCCATCAACGGCAGAGTGGCGTCCATCCACCCTTCGGCGATAGCAACGCCCGGCGACGCCGGAAGCGCGCGAATACGCGTATGACGATACTGACCAAACAGTGCCGTCAACTGGGACTGGGAGAGGATCGCGGCCATCTGCGTGGCCAGCGTGACGAGGAAAGACTCTTCGCTTTCATCGTACTGACGCAACTCACGCTGCTGTACCACCAGCACACCAAGCAGCTGACGGCGCTGAATAATCGGCACACCCAGGAAGGCGCGGAAACGATCTTCTTTTACGGAGGGGATATATTTAAAGCTGGGGTGTTTTTGCGCGTCGGCAAGGTTGATAGGTTCGGCGAGTCGCCCAACCAGACCAACGATACCTTCATCAAACGCGAGCGTTACGGTGCGTCCACGTGGCTTTTTCAAACCACGGGTCGCCATCAGGTAATAGCAACGCCGATCGTGGTCGGCCAGATACACCGAACAGACTTCGGTCTCCATCGCAAGACAGATGTCGGTAACCAGAATGTTCAGCGCCTCATTCAGACGCGGCGCACTGGCCACCTTCTCGACTATTTCTCGCAAGCGGGTGAGCATGATTTGCGTAGCTTAACCTCTTTTACGTCGCCAGGCAGGTGCGCTCTGCGGCTTAGGCGGGATCTCCTGAAGCTGCATGACAACACTTGCGAACTCTTTCATCACCCTACGGTAAACATCGCGTTTAAATGACACGACCTGACGAACAGGATACCAATAGCTCACCCAACGCCAGCCATCAAACTCCGGCGTACTGCTGGTTTGCATATTGATATCTGAATCGTTGCCCACCAACTGCAGTAGAAACCATTTTTGTTTCTGGCCGATACAAACCGGCTTTGTGTCCCAACGCACCAAACGTTTCGGTAACTTGTAACGCAACCAGTTGCGGGTCGAAGCCAGGATGCGAACATCTTTTCGGCTTAAACCAACCTCTTCAAACAGCTCCCGGTACATCGCTTGTTCTGGGGACTCTCCCGGGTTGATCCCGCCTTGCGGGAACTGCCAGGAGTGCTGACCATATCGACGGGCCCACATCACCTGGCCCTGACGATTACAAATTACTATTCCTACGTTCGGGCGGTAGCCATCGTCATCAATCACCGGACTACCCCAAACTAAACCTTATATATGAATGATTGTTTCACACTACAGGGAGGCGGTAAACCACTCTCTTACAGGGCTGCAACTTAATAACATTTGAATAACTCACAAATACAGGCAGAGTTATAAACAGATGAGCGGCTCTGAGGGGAATTTTATTCACCTTTTCTGTGGATATAGTTGTGAAGAAGTGTCTGATTACCGATGAACAACCTCAGCCGCCGTCAATCTCCCTCCATTACCAATAAAAAATAAAATCATTATTTTCATAAACTTAATCGTCATAAAACCAACCCACACCGCTTAAGCGTGACGATCGTCACATCAGGGATCGTTGTGCTGATGAAAGATCGAACAGCGTCGGTTTTATCCACAGATTGTGCCAATAAGTTAGGCACAATTTGTTTGAAAATTGGATTTTCGTCGCACGTCAAGGCTGTAAATTGAAACAGTAGTCAGGGTTATGCCCAGTTATCCCACTTTTCTGTGGATAACATGGTGTAAGATCCTGTTCATTGTCAGTGACCAGAATTGAACAACCGAATTTCTGTCCTTCGCCATCCATTTTTAGTGTGCTAAAAAAACCTATAAATCATACACATGGCATATTCGTACAGAAAAAGTTAAACTCTATCCACAGGGGACAATTTCTTAGTGTATTTTTTAATCAAAAGGTTACCTTCATGCATTCGCTTTTACCCTTGCTTTCACCGCCGTCCAGCGAAATCCAGTTGCTACAGCAGGCGCAGCGTCTGGCTGGCTTTTCGCTTGGCGAGCTGGCGGCAATGGCTGGCCTGCCGATCCCTCAGGATCTGAAGCGGGATAAAGGCTGGATCGGCATGCTGCTGGAGCTGTGGCTGGGTGCAAGCGCAGGGAGTAAACCGGAGCAGGATTTCGCCGCCCTGGGCGTAGAGTTAAAAACCATTCCCATCGATAGCCTTGGCAAGCCCCTGGAAACGACATTTGTCTGCGTTGCACCGTTAACCGGGAATACCGGTGTGACGTGGGAAACCAGTCACGTTCGCCATAAACTGAAGCGCGTGCTTTGGGTCCCCGTAGAAGGAGAACGTCAGATCCCGCTGGCTGAACGCCGGGTTGGCGCACCGCTGCTGTGGAGTCCGGATGAAGATGAAGAGCATCAGCTGCGTCTGGACTGGGAAGAGCTGATGGATATGATTGTCCTCGGTCAGGTTGAGCGCATCACCGCCCGACACGGAGAGGTGTTACAGCTGCGGCCAAAGGCGGCGAACAGTAAAGCGCTCACGGAAGCAATCGGTGCCCGGGGCGAACCGATACTGACATTGCCACGCGGTTTTTATCTCAAAAAGAACTTTACCGGGGCGCTGCTTGCTCGCCATTTCTTACTCAAAACGTAGTTTTTTACTTATTTTGAGAGCTCTCAAACATAATCACCTGGTTTTTAAGATTTTACCGCTTCCTCCTGTCGAAATATCGGGTTATTACTACACTATGATTTGATACGAGCCAGGTGAGGACGATAACGATGAAAAAATGGGCAGTGTTAATTTCAGCAGTCGGATTAGCGTTTGCAGTATCGGGCTGTAGCAGCGATTACGTGATGGCGACAAAAGATGGCCGGATGATCCTGACAGACGGCAAGCCGGAAGTCGATGATGACACCGGTCTGGTCAGCTACCGCGATCAGTCCGGGAATAAAATGCAGATCAATCGCGACGAAGTCTCGCAAATTATCGAGCGATAAACAGAGAGAGGTCAGTACCTTGCTGGCCTTTTTGATTTTTTTCTTCCCCTTTTGCTTCCCCTCTGCCATGTTTATATTCCTTTGTCGGGAGGTTCCTGACGCGGTCTACATGTCTATTGAAGGAAGCCGGCTATGCATTATCACCGTATCCCCCACAGCTCTCTGGAGATAAGCCAACTGGGGTTGGGCACGATGACATTTGGTGAACAAAACAGCGAAGCCGATGCCCATGCACAACTCGATTATGCCGTCAGCCAGGGCATTAACCTGATTGATGTCGCAGAGATGTACCCTGTTCCTCCACGCCCGGAAACGCAGGGGCTTACCGAAACCTACGTCGGCAACTGGCTGACAAAACGCGGCAATCGCGAAAAACTGGTTATCGCCTCGAAAGTCAGCGGCCCTGCGCGTAACAGCGATGCCGGGATCCGCCCCAACCAGATCCTCGATCGCAAGAATATCCGTGCCGCGCTGGATGCCAGCCTGAAGCGCCTGCAAACCGATTATCTTGATCTCTACCAGGTACACTGGCCGCAGCGTCCAACCAACTGCTTTGGTAAGCTCGGCTACAGCTGGAACGAAAGCGCTCCCGCCGTTACGCTGCTTGAAACGCTGGAAGCGCTGACCGAATGCCAGCGAGCGGGCAGAATCCGCTACATCGGCGTGTCTAACGAAACGGCTTTTGGCGTTATGCGCTACCTGCACCTGGCTGATAAACACGATCTGCCGCGCATTGTCACCATCCAGAACCCCTACAGCCTGCTCAACCGCAGTTACGAAGTGGGTCTGGCCGAAGTGACGCAATATGAAGAGGTTGAGCTGCTTGCCTATTCCTGCCTGGGCTTTGGTACGCTGACGGGTAAATACCTGAACGGTGCGAAGCCAGCCGGTGCGCGTAATACGCTCTTCAGCCGCTTTACCCGCTATAGCGGCGAGCAGACGCAGAAAGCCGTCGCGGCCTACGTTGATATTGCGAAGCGCCACGGGCTCGATCCTGCCCAGATGGCGCTGGCCTTCGTACGCCGTCAGCCGTTTGTGGCCAGCACCCTGCTGGGCGCAACGACGATGGAACAGTTGAAAACCAACATTGAGAGTTTCCATCTGGACCTGAGCGAGGACGTGCTGGCGGAGATTGACGCGGTGCATCAGGTTTATACCTATCCGGCACCGTAAAAAAAGCAAAACGGCAACCTCTGTTGCCGTTTTTAATGTTTGCACCCGCTTGTGAAAAGGCGCTGAAGACGACCCGAATCAGCGGCGGCGCTGCCAGACCCACAAGCCGGCAATCGCCAGCGCGAACAGTCCACCGAACCCGACGCCAATCCCCACCACAGGCGCACCGGCTTTAACCGCCAGCGAATACAGGCCCAGCATCAGCAGCATCGCCAGGTTTTCACCGAGGTTTTGCACCGCAATAGCATTGCCCGCCCCGACCGTCTGCTTGCCACGCTCCTGTAATAGCGCATTCAGCGGCACCACAAAGAAGCCCCCCAGAATACCAATCAGGATCAGCAGTACGTAGGCTGGCAATAACGCGTGTTGCAGCGCGAAAAAAAGCACCGCAACGCCAATCAGGATCCCTGCCGGCATGCAGCGAGCAACGGTGTCGAGCGTCACCAGTTTTGCCGCTGCCCCCGCGCCCACCACAATCCCGATCGCCACCATCGCATTAAGGTAGGTTGGCGTCGCGTTGTCTGTGATCCCCAGCGCCACCGGCACCCACAGCACCAGCAGGAAGCGCAGCGTAACGCCTGCGCCCCAGAACATACTGGTGCCCATCAGAGAGAATCGCGTTTCACCGTTACGCCACAGCACGCGGCAGGCATTGAAGAAGCTGCCGGTCATCGGCTTAAAGCGCCAGGATTGCCCCGGACGCGCCACCGGCAGTTTCGGAATAAACAGGTTAGCGACTACCGCGCCACCGTACACCACAGCACACACGCCGAGGGCCGCCAGCACGTGCCAGTCAGCGAGGACACCGCCTGCGACGGAGCCAAGCAGGATTGCCGCAATGGTGGAGGACTCCATCAGCCCATTGGCTTTCACCAGCTTATTACCGGTGGTCAACTCCCCGAGGATGCCATACTTCGCCGGGGAGTAGGCTGCGGCGCCAATGCCGACCAGCGTATAGCCAATAAACGGATTGAAACCAAAACAAATGCTGGCGGCTCCCAGCAGTTTCAGGCCGTTGGCAAACATCATTACCCGGCCTTTCGGGAAGCTGTCCGCAACCTGTCCAACAAACGGTGCAAAGATAATGTAAGCGCCCACAAACACCATCTGCAGAACCGGCTGACTCCAGTCGGGGTAAAACTCAGCCTTGAGCAGTGCCAGCGTGGCAAACAGCAGCGCGTTATCGCCAAAGGCGGAAAGGAACTGGGCGGCAATCACCGCCATCATGCCTTTTGAGCGCAGAGAGGTGTTAGTGTGTACTGACTCACGCATTATGTTGTTCCGCCTGTTCAACCATGCCCTTGAGGGTCACGAAGTCGGGCTTACCGCTGCCGAGCACCGGAAGCTGTTTCAGGTAGCGAATATCACGAGGTACCGCCAGCTCCGGAATGCCGTGCTCGCGGGCATAGCTCAGTAACTGGTCGCGCTTAAGCTCGCTGTCGGTGGTGAACAGTACCAGCGCCTCGCCTTTACTTGCATCACTCTTCACAACCGTGGCATGCATCTTGTCGGCGGAGACGCCCGATGCCAGCTGTTCAACCATCTCAAGCGAGACCATTTCACCCGCAATCTTGGCAAAGCGTTTTGCACGCCCCTGGATCTGCACAAAGCCTTGCTCATCGAAACGTACAATATCGCCGGTGTCGTACCAGCCCGTTTCAATCTCGCCATTAACGTTTTCTGCGGTCGGTGCTTCCAGCACGCCGGGGTTTTCCACGCGCAGATAGCCGTTCATCACGTTTGGCCCTTTCAGCTGCAGACGGCCGCCGTCTTCAATACCAGGCACCGCCAGCAGACGAGCATCCAGCCCAGGCAGAATTCGGCCGACTGTCCCCGGCTTCGCCGCCATTGGCACGTTGATAGAGACCACCGGCGCACACTCTGTCACGCCATACCCCTCAAGGATACGCAGACCAAATTTGTCCTGCCAGATCTGTCGCGTGCTCTCCTGCAGTTTTTCCGCGCCAGCAACCACGTAGCGCACGCGGAAGAAGTCATAGGGATTGGCGAAACGCGCGTAGTTCCCGAGGAAGGTTGAGGTTCCAAACAACACGGTACAGTTACGGTCATACACCAGCTCCGGCACAATGCGATAATGCAACGGGCTTGGATAAAGGAAGACTTCGGCACCGGTCAGCAGCGGCGTGAAAAGCCCCACCGTCAGGCCAAAAGAGTGGAACAGTGGCAGCGCTGACATAAACCGGTCTTTCGCGGTAAAGTCGGCAATGCTTTTGATCTGCTCAACGTTCGCCAGAATACTCTTGTGACTGTGGACGACGCCTTTCGGGTTGCCTTCTGAGCCAGAGGTGAAGAGGATAATCGCGTCGTCTTCCGGCTGCTGTTTCACCTGGGCCAGACGCGGCATCAGCAGATGAGCAAAAATCCACAGTTTGTCGCCTGTCGTCACGTCCGCTTTAAGATCTTCCAGGAAGACCCAGCGTACCTGGGTAAGCTGTTCAGGAAGATGCCACAGTTTGCCTTTGTCGAGGAACTGGCGGGAGGTAAAGACGGTTTTGATTTGCGCTGCCGTGATGGCGCTGGTCAGCCCTTTCACGCCCGCCGTGTAGTTCATCATCGCCGGAATACGGCCACGGGAAACGGCTCCAAAAATCACCGCCGCACTGATGCCTGCGTTGGGCAGCATCAGGCCAATCTTTTCGCCCTGCTGACTGTACTTCTCAAGAATACGGCCCACGAACAATGTTTTGGTCAGCAGCTTGCGATAGGTATCCGGGGTAAAGTTGATGTCTTCGATGCAGTTTTTCTTCGCGCCGTAGCGGTGCTGTGCCGACAGCAGGGATTCATACAGCGTCTCGCGCGGGCGGACCGCCATACGCGCTTCCATCATAATCTGGTGCAGCATCTCTCCGGCAATTTTACGGCGATCGCGTGCACGGGGCGCGTCAGGCATCGGTAACGACGTTGGCGGCAGGATATGCAACGTAATTTTTGGGAACACGCGCTGCTTTACCAGCCCTTTCAGACGGCTGAAATAGGAGCGCTCCGCTCCTTCAATACGCAGTGGCACCACGGTTGCTTTTGACTTCGCCGCGACAAACCCGGCGCCGTCGTAGATTTTCATCAGTGAACCGGTCACCGAGATGCGACCTTCCGGGAAAATAACCACCGGACGCCCCTGCTCCACCAGACGCACCAGATGTTTAATCATCATCGGTTTGGTCGGGTCGAGCGGCACAAAATCAATCAGCGGCGTGAGCCAGCGCATGTACCACTGCTGGCTGATGGAGGTATAAACCGCAAACACCGGACGCACGGGCAGAAATAGCGCCAGCAGAATGCCGTCGATAAAGGAAACATGGTTTGGTGTGATAAGAACGCGTTCGCCGCGAAGCGCCTGAGCATCGCCAGTGACGCGAATGCGAAAGAGAATACGGAAGAGTATACGGAAGAACCCAAAAAGCATCTCAACTCCCTTTGCCAGCCAGTGTGAAGGGTTGATAGTAAATGGTGGCAGATTACACGAGAAGTGATACGGGAGCGACTGCAAAGTTGAGGCGAAAAAAAACCTGCGCATCCGCGCAGGTTGGTGCAAGAGAAGAGTACGAAACCGTACTAAGAATTCTCACCAATCAATACCTCTGGGATCTCGACTCTATCAATCTCCCCCTCATCCTCGCCATCGGACAATCGCAACAGCCTGAGGCAAAGTGTAACTAAAGGTTCAGATTGACATTATTCAGACATGACTGCCCGTGTAACGATTACACGGCCAGGGTTGTGCTGCGTCACGTTTGTGGAGGGCGAAACCCCGCGCCCCTTGAATGCACGGCGCTTTTCCGCAACACTATTTCGTGTGTAAACGCTTACCCCCACTAAGAAGGTATGTAATGGCGACAATAAAGGATGTGGCCCGTCTGGCTGGTGTTTCCGTGGCGACCGTCTCGCGCGTGATCAACGACTCCCCTAAAGCCAGTGACGCATCACGCCAGGCGGTGCAAAACGCCATGGAATCATTGAATTATCATCCGAATGCCAACGCCCGCGCCCTTGCCCAACAGTCTACTGAAACCATCGGACTGGTGGTGGGCGATGTGTCTGACCCGTTTTTCGGCGCCATGGTAAAAGCGGTTGAACAGGTTTCTTATCAGACCGGCAATTTTCTGCTGATTGGCAATGGCTATCACAACGAACAAAAAGAACGCCAGGCTATCGAACAGCTGATGCGCCACCGCTGCGCTGCGCTGGTTGTTCACGCCAAAATGATCCCCGATGCTGAACTCATTCATCTGATGAAGCAGATCCCCGGCATGGTGATCATCAACCGAATTATTCCCGGTTTTGAGAAACGCTGTGTGGCACTCGACGACCGCTACGGCGCCTGGCTTGCTACCCGCCATTTGATTCAGCAGGGCCATACCCGCATTGGTTATCTCTGCTCCAATCACCCGATTTCCGATGCCGAAGATCGCCTGCAGGGCTACTACGATGCCCTGCGCGAAAACGGTTTGCCGTGTAATGACCGGCTGGTGGCCTACGGCGAGCCAGATGAGAGTGGCGGCGAACAGGCAATGACAGAGCTGCTGGGGCGTGGACGGAATTTCACGGCGGTTGCCAGCTATAACGACTCGATGGCCGCCGGGGCAATGGGGGTGTTAAATGACAACGGAATCGAGGTGCCGGGAGAAATTTCACTCATTGGCTTCGATGATGTGCTGGTGTCCCGCTACGTGCGTCCGCGCCTGACCACCGTACGTTACCCGATTATCACAATGGCAACGCAGGCTGCGGAGCTGGCACTGGCGCTGGCCGAACAACGCCAGCCACCGGATATCACCCACCTGTTCAGCCCCACCTTAGTCCGCCGTCACTCCGTAGGTTCGCCAGCAGAAGCGGGAGAGGAATAGCGATACAGATGTACCGTTTTGTTCGGGTATTCGAGCGCATCGCCAATGTATTGCCAGCCGTAACGTTCGTAGAAGTCGCGGCAGGCAGACCACAGATGCAGTTCGTGATACCCGGCCTGCGCGGCATAGGCGATAACATGCTGCTGCAGTTTTCCCGCCAGTCCGTTACCACGCGCCGCTTCATCAACGTACAGCGCAGCCAGCCACGGACAAAGATCCTGTCGGGTGATTAAATCGCAGCGCCAGATCCCGACCGTACCCAGAAGCTGTTCGCCCTCCAGAGCAATAAAGGTCAACGGTAACGCGCCCGGCGTCTGGCTATGTTCAACGATGCTCTGGAAAAACGCCCGCGTAAGCCCGTCACCGAACGCCTGCCAGATCCAGTCAGTTACCTGTTCCGCATACTGAGGCGCGGTATAGAGAGGCAGAATAGTCACACCAGCTTCCCCTGAAACACGGGCACAGATTCAAAAAGATAACCGTCAAAATCCGGCGCATCTTCATCGGAGAGTTCAAGTAAGCTCTTTTTCACATTTTCCAGATGCTGGAACATCGCCTGCCAGGCGCCCATCACATCACGACGACGAAGCGCCGCGAGGATGGTTTGCCTGTCGCCCAGCCATTTCAGGCGGTATGCACGGCTGGCGATATGCCCATTGAATTGCTGCCACAGCGGGCTGCTGTCCATGTGGTGCCAGATACTCTCTACCGTTGCCAGCAGCATCTGGTTTTGCGTTGCCCCCGCCAGCACCAGGTGAAACATTTTATTGTTGTCCTGGCTGTTATCGTTGGCGGCAATGGCGCGCTGCTCCTGCTCAATAATACGGCGCAGATTGTCGATGTCTGCGCGTGTCGCCATTTTGGCAGCAAACGCGGCGATGTTGCTTTCGAGGAGCTGGCGCGCCTGCAGGATCTCAAAGGGGCCGACGTCGCTGTTCAGAAAACGTTCTTCTTCGTTTTCGTGTTCTTCAGGAATGCGCATCACATAAACGCCAGACCCCTGGCGGATATCCACCGTGCCCTGCAGCTCCAGCATCAACAATGCCTCACGCACGATGGTACGACTTACGCCGTACTTCTCAGCAATATTACGCTCGGGCGGCAGACGGGAACCTACGGGATAGTGCCCCTGGATAATTTGCGCCCGTAAATCCTCGCCAATTTCCTGATACTGTTTTTTTTCCGGCAGGATGACAGCCTTATCCACGTTTTCACCTGTTTTTTCAGTTAATGCGCAGGCCGGGCGTCCTCCCGGCCAGTTTGTGCGCTATTTTACCAGAACCAGCATGGTTTTCGCTTACTTCCATTCATCATCGACCGGGAGCGTGAGCACGCGCGCATCGCGCAGCTGCCGGAACCAGCTCGCCGACCTTTTCGCCCGCCTGGCGCGATTGTTATCGAGATCGATCTCAATCAGCCCGTAGCGATTTTTGAAGGCGTTCATCGGTGATACGTTGTCCGTGAAGGCCCACAGCATATAGCCATGACAGTTTGCCCCCTCCTCCCGCGCCAGCAGCGTGTAATAGAGGTGCTCGCGAATGAACGCAATGCGGTACTCGTCGTCAATGACCCCGTCACTGTTGCGAAACTGCGCTTCGTTCTCCACGCCCATCCCGCTCTCCGCCACGAACCAGTCGATGTTGCGGTAGTCATTTTTTATTCGCATCGCCATATCGTAGATAATGCGGGGGTAGATTTCCCAGCCGCGGGATTTATTCATTCGCCGTCCTGGCAGTTCGAACGGTTCGTAGTAGTACGCCGGGTGGAACGGTGTCTCCGGGTGCCAGGCACGAGACGGCGCTTTCACCCGATGCGGGTAATAGAGGTTTATCCCCAGCTCATCGACGGTGTTCTGCGCAATCAGTTCCAGCTCTTCTGCGGTGTAGTCCCACGCCACCTGATGCTGTTCCAGCAGCGTAAAGAGTTCTGGCGGGTAGCGCCCGTGCACCAGCGGATCGAGAAATACGCGGTTATAGAACAGATCGTACTTCTCTGCGGCGTTAACATCGTGCGGTGCGCACGATCGAGGATAGGTGACTTCGGGGTTGAGAATACAGCCAACCGAGCCAGGGTAGCCTTTGGCACGAAACAGCTGTACAACCTTTGCCGTCGCCAGAACCTTATGGTGGTTCCACTGCATCCATTTACCGGTATTCTGCTCGTAGGGCCAGCGCAGCGCATCGAGATAAACGCGGGTCTGTACCACGATCGGTTCATTGAAGGTAAACCAGTGGGTGACTTTACCGTGGTAGCGTTCAAAGACTTTTTCCGCATAGCGGACAAACAGGTCGACAACCTGCTTTGAAGCCCAGCCGCCGTAAGTGTCAAGCAGCACGCCCGGCAGCTCGTAATGCTCGAGGCAGATCATCGGCTCAATACCCTGACGGTGCATCTCATCGAACAACGCGTCGTAATAGGCGGCGTACTCCTCGTCCACCGTCACTTTTTCATAGTCGGTTAAAAAACGTGACCAGTTAATCGAGGTTCGGTAGTGCGTCAGCCCCGCCTGCTTCATCAGCGCCACATCCTCACGAAAGCGGTTGATAAAGTCGGTCGCCACCGCCGGGCCATAGCCGTTGTGCCAGACGTGACGATCGTTTTTGTACCAGAGATCGATCCACGAATCCTGCCCCGCCTTTTTTCCGCTCCAGCCTTCGGTTTGCCAGGCTGACGCGGCCGCGCCCAGAATGAAATCCTGCGGAATGGTTATCTGTTTTGTCGTCATCACATCCTCATGCATTGTCGGTCGCCTGTTGCAGCGCGGCCTGTTCGGCACGTCGTGAAGCAATCTTCACAAACGGCAGGTAGATAATGACGGCAGTCACAATGCAGATAAGCTGAGTGATGACCGCCCCCATCGATCCGGCGGTGGAGAGCCAGGCGTTGATCAGCGGCGGCGTGGTCCACGGCACCATCACCACGGCTTTACCGGCAAAGCCGGTTACGGTGGCAAAGTAACCGATAGAGCCGGTCACCAGCGGCGTGATAATAAAAGGAATGGCGAGGATTGGGTTAAGCATGATTGGCATGCCGAAGATCACCGGCTCGTTGATGTTAAAGAGCCCCGGACCAATGGAAAGCTTGGCGATCTCTTTCATCTCTTTGCGTTTGGTGGCAATCATGACCGCGATCAGCAGGCCGATGGTCAGCCCCGACCCGCCGATGCTCATATACACATCCCAGAACGGCATGGTGATGATATTCGGCACCTCTTTGCCCTGCTCAAAGGCGCTCATATTAACGGTGATGGCGCCTAACAGCAGCGGCTCGCGGATCGGCTTGATCATCTGGTTGCCGTGAATACCAATCACCCAGAAAAGCTGTGCGACAAACATCAGCAGCAGAATGCCCGGCAGGCTTTGCACCACGCGCTCCAGCGGCTGTTGCACCACCTGATAGACCGCGTCATAGAGATACATGCCGGTGAGTTGATGGAAGACGAAACCCAATGTGGCAATCGCGGTAGTGGTGATGATCGCCGGGATCAGCGCGGAGAACGATGCCGCCACGTTTGGCGGTACGGTGTCCGGCATCCTGATCTTCAGCCCCTTGCGGTTTTCCAGCCAGCAGTAAATTTCTACCGACAGAATCGCGATAAACATGCCGAGGAACAGGCTACGGGTATCAGAGAACTGACGCAGCAGCACGTCTTTCACCACGTGCATTTCACCATCCACCAGCATCTCAACGGTTGTCGGCGTCACGCAGATAAAGCAGATCACCGCCAGCAGGCCAGGGAATAAGGATTTGATCCCGTTGATGCGGCCCAGTTCGATGCCGATTAAGAACACCGCGCCAATGTTAAGGAAATTCAGGGTGGCGTAATTGAGCGCGCTGGTGATGGGTTTTAGCGTGGCGAGAAAAGAGAGGGACTGGAAGCTCGCCAGGCCATTTTTCGGATCCAGTACCATATTGGAGATCAAGACAGAGAATGCCCCAACGATGATGACCGGCATTAAGGTAATAAAGGCAGACTTGATCGCCATGATATAGCGATAACTGTTGAATTTTGTGGCAAAACTGCCCAGAGCGTCGATCAGTTTTTCCTGTAATGCCATAGGGTAATACCTCAGTAAAAGGGCTTTTATTGGATAAGGTGTACAGCCGGATACTATTGGCATACCAAAAATAGCTTCATGTCGGGTTTTGTTCTGTGATTAAGCTCTCAAGGACGTAACAGGTATTCCAAAATGCAGTTTGTATCGATTTTGGCATACCACTTAAAACCCGGTATTTCGAACTGACCGATCGTTACCTAAAAGCGTGATCGTGCTGGAAGTTTTGCCCTTCCCGCATCGCTTATGCACCGGATGGTCTGTGTTAAACTGCAGATCGTTACGTGGAATCAGGAATGTCTAATGGCAACAATGCTGGATGTCTCATTGCGCGCGGGCGTGTCGAAAGCCACGGTATCGCGCGTGCTGAACGGCACAGGTCAGGTTAAAGAGAGTACGCGTCAGCAGGTGTTTAATGCGATGGAAGAGCTGGGCTACCGCCCAAATTTTCTTGCGCGTTCGCTGGCAAACCAGACCAGCAACAGCATTGGTCTGGTGGTCTCTACCTTTGATGGTTTTTACTTTGGTCGTCTTCTTCAGCAGGCCTCCCGACAGACGGAAACCCACGGCAAGCAGCTGATCGTCACGGATGGTCACGACGCCCCGGAGCAGGAAGAGCAGGCGGTACAAATGCTGGCCGATCGCAAATGCGATGCCATCGTGCTTTACACCCGCTACATGAGCGAAAAAGCGATCATGAAGCTGATCCATTCGGTGCAAACCCCGCTGGTGGTCATCAACCGTGAAGTCAGCCAGGCGCCCGATCGCTGCGTGTTCTTCGAACAGCAGGATGCCGCCTTTAAGGCCGTGGATTACCTGATCAACCAGGGCCACCGGGAGATCGCCTGTATCACCGTCCCGATCCACACGCCAACCGGGAAAGCGAGGCTGATGGGCTACCGTAAGGCGCTGGAAAAGCACGGCATTCGTCTGGACGAGCGGCGGATTAAGTATGGCGATGCGGGAATGACGCGAGGATATGAGCTCTGCAAAGAGCTGATTGCCGACGGTATAGCGTTTAGCGCTCTGTTTGCCTGTAACGATGATATGGCGCTGGGTGCGTCCAAGGCGCTACACCAGGCGGGGCTGCGGATCCCACAGGATATTTCCCTGTTTGGCTTTGACGATGCCCCATGCGCGAAATGGCTGGAGCCAGCGCTCTCGTCGGTTTATCTGCCTATCGACAATATGATCGTTACGGCTATCGATCAGGCGATCCGGCTGGCAAAAAACCAACCGGTCGACGCGATCCCGCCGTTCACCGGTACGCTGGTATTACGCGACTCGGTCACGACGGGGCCGTACTTCACTCAGACGAGTTCCAGCGCCAGCAGTTCCTGAATGGTCTGGCGGCGGCGGATCAGCCGCGCCTTGCCGTTATCAAACAACACTTCTGGCAGCAGCGGGCGGCTGTTGTAGTTTGAGGACATTGACGCCCCGTAGGCACCGGTATCGTGCAGCACCAGATAGTCGCCTGGTTTAACTTCCGGCAGCGCGCGGGTTTCCACTTTCCCCCCTTCCTGCTGGGTAAAGACATCACCAGACTCACACAGCGGGCCCGCAACAACCGTCTCGATACGCGGCGCGTGAGTTAAATCGCGGCCATCGGCAGCCAGAGCCGAAATGTGGTGATAGCTGCCGTACATTGACGGGCGCATCAGATCGTTAAAGCCCGCGTCAATCAGCACAAAGTGGCGCGAGCCCATCTCTTTCACGCTGCGAACCTGCGCCACCAGCACCCCGGATTCAGCCACCAGGAAACGACCCGGCTCAATTTCCAGCTTCACGGCATGACCAAGATGCGCGGCGACCTGGTCACGCGCGGCGCTCCACAGGCCGTAATAGTGATCGGTGTCGATCGCCTCTTCCCCTTCACGGTAAGGAATGGAAAGACCGCCCCCGGCGGAGATCGCCTCCAGATCCTGACCACACTCGACCACCTGGCGCACCATTGCGCCACAAACCTGCTCAAGGTGCGCGTAATCCACGCCGGAGCCGATGTGCATATGAATGCCCACCAGCTTCAGATTGTAACGCTGCAGTACGTCCAGGGCAGCGGGCATATCGGCATACCAGATACCGTGCTTGCTGTTTTCGCCGCCGGTATTGGTTTTTTGGCTATGACCGTGACCAAAGCCAGGGTTCACGCGCAGCCAGACGCGGTGGCCCGGAGAAACCTGCCCAAGCTGTTCCAGCATATCCACGGACCCGGCGTTTACCGGCACCTGTAGCTCATGGACGCGAGCAAGCGTGGCGTCGTCGATCACATCGGCGGTAAACACAATCGCGTCAGGATCGGTTTTCGGATCAAACCCGGCCGCCAGCGCGCGCTCAATCTCCCCCAGGGAGACGGAGTCGACCTTCACACCCTGCTCACGCATCAGACGCAGAATGTGGATATTGGAGCACGCCTTCTGGGCAAAACGCACCACGTCAAACTGATGCAGGGCAGCAATCTTCTCGCGAACGATCTGCGCGTCGTAGACCCACACCGGACAGCCAAACTCGGCAGGCAGGCGTAGCAGGTTTTCGGCATTCAAATCGGTATCAGTCTGGTTAAGCGGGCGTGGCATGGTCTTTCTCCGGGGTGATATTTTTTTATGATTACGCCACAGCAGGAAGAGAATAAAAAATATCGTTTTATCGCGAGTCTATGCAAAAATGATATGGACAGTTCTCTGTATTCAGGTGACCTATGCCCGCCGTCAATTTACGCCATATCGAGATTTTTCACGCCGTGATGACCACGGGCAACCTCACCGAGGCTGCGCAGATGCTCCATACCTCGCAGCCAACGGTCAGCCGCGAGCTGGCGCGATTCGAGAAAGTGCTGGGACTGAAGCTGTTCGAACGCACCCGGGGCAGGCTTCACCCGACGGTACAGGGGCTGCGCCTGTTCGAGGAAGTGCAGCGCTCATGGTACGGCCTGGACCGCATTGTCAGTGCAGCGGAAAGCCTGCGCGAGTTTCGGCAGGGCGAGCTATCGATTGTCTGCCTGCCCGTCTTTTCACAGTCTTTTTTGCCGACGCTGCTCCAGCCTTTTCTGGCCCGATATCCGGAGGTGAATCTCACGATTGTCCCGCAGGAGTCACCGCTGCTCGAGGAGTGGCTCTCCGCACAGCGCCATGATTTAGGCCTGACCGAAACCCTCTCTACGCCCGCGGGAACGGAACGCACGGAACTGCTCTCTTTAGATGAGGTGTGCGTGCTGCCAGCCGGGCATCCGCTTGCCCGCAAGCAGATCCTGACGCCAGCGGATTTTCACGGTGAGAACTACATTAGCCTGTCACAAACCGACAGCTACCGGCAGCTGCTGGATTCACTGTTTGCCGAGCATCAGGTGAAGCGCAGGATGGTGGTCGAGACCCACAGTGCGGCCTCCATTTGCGCCATGGTGCGCGCCGGGGTGGGCGTTTCGGTGGTGAATCCACTGACGGCGCTGGATTACGCCGGGCGCGATATTGTCATCCGCCCGTTTAGCCTGTCAGTCCCGTTCACCGTGAGCCTGATCCGCCCCCTCCATCGCCCGGTCTCAGCGCTGGTGGAGGCGTTTACGGAGCACCTGATAGCCCATGCCCGTCAGGTGGCGCTTCGTTTATCCGATCGGCAAAGTTTATGACAGCATAAACTCCACGGCATCGGCGGCATGAATCGCGGCGGTATCGAAGACCGGAATCGGGCTTTGCTCAACCGGCACCAGTAAACCGATTTCCGTACAGCCGAAGATCACCCCTTCCGCCCCCTGCTGCGCGAGTTTTTCAATCACGCTGACGTAATATGCCCGGGATGATTCGCTAAAGGTGCCGAGGCAGAGTTCATCAAAGATAATCTGGTTGATGCGGGCCCGGTCTGCCTCATCCGGGATCAGGCTTTCAATGCCAAACTGGCTGCTCAACCGACCACGGTAAAAATCCTGCTCCATGGTGTAGCGCGTTCCCAGCAGCGCCACACGACGTAACCCGGATGCGGTGATGGCCCGCCCGGTTGCATCGGCAATGTGCAGGAAGGGCAGCGAACAGCGCGTTTCGATATGGGACGCGACTTTATGCATGGTGTTGGTACAGAGCAAAATCCCCTCTGCTCCCGCACGCTCCAGCCCCAGCGCGGCCTCGGCCAGTATTTCCCCGGCTTTATCCCATTCACCGCTCGACTGGCAGGCTTCGATTTCATGGAAATCTACGCTGTGCAGCAGCAGGCTGGCAGAATGCAGGCCCCCCAGACGTTGCTTCACCCCTTCATTAATCAGGCGGTAATAGGGGATTGTCGATTCCCAGCTCATCCCCCCTAACAGGCCGATCGTTTTCATCATCCCTCCTTATGTGTTTATCCCAGTGAAGCAAACTTGTGATCGTGTTTCCAGTTCTTTGTCACGTCGTTTCTTTTTAACCCATGGTGATATAAATTAAATGAAACATTGTTTTAATACATTCTGGGGTGACGATATGTTTATTTTCCACAACGAGACCACGCTTGACGATCTGGGGAACGGCGTGACGCGCCGTATTCTTGCCCATGGCGGTAAAATGATGGCGGTGGAGGTGAATTTTGAACAGGGCGCGACAGGCCCACTGCATAACCATCCTCATGAACAGTTAACCTATGTGCTGTCCGGCGAGTTTGAGTTCACGATTGGAGATGAAAAACATGTGGTGACGGCCGGGGATACCCTCTACAAAAAGCCACATGTGATGCACGGCTGCGTGTGTCTTAAACCCGGCACGCTGCTGGATACCTTCACGCCGGTACGTGAGGATTTTTTGAAATAAAAAAAGGGCGCTGATGACAGCGCCCTTCTCGTCTGCGTTTTTTATTCCGTTACAGGCTCGACCAGAGGATTGCGGCTGAGCATGGCCTCACGCAGTAATACACTGCCACAGGCAAACAGCCCGCCCAGCAGTCCCGCCAGGATCACAATCAGGGCTTTGCCCGGACCGTCTTTTTTCACCGGCATAGATGGAGAGAGCTGATACTTGAACGGTTCAAGTTTGACGTCTTCGACCGACAGCTTTTTCAGCTGCGCCAGGTAGTATTCCCGGTTCTGGAAGTCCGCGTTCAGCTCAGCGATGTCCTTGAGATTTTTTTCAATCTGCAGTTTTTGCGCAATACCGTCGGCACCGAGCGCGACGGAATAATCCGGATCGTCTTTAACCGCCTGACCGTTGCTGTAGACCGGCTTTTTGATACCAGCCGCGTTGGCCACTTCCAGAGAATAGTTAAGACGCTGCAGATTGGTGTTGTGAACATTCGTCAGACGTACCCGATCCAGCTCCAGCTGCTGCTCCACCACCTTGGTTTTCAGGGTGATCTGGTTACGGATATTCTCCATGGTTTCCTGCTCAACAATCTGCGAGATGTAATCCACGTAACCTTTAAGAACCGTTTGCGCATCCCCCGCCGTCGGCGCGGTGAAGCTCAATGTCCACGAGACGTACGGCGCTTTATCCGCGTCTTTTGCCAGGGTGTTATCTACCGCTTTCATCTTTTCGGAGATATTGACCACCGCACGATGCAGCTCAAGCGGATCCACATCAGTGCCTTCCAGCTGTGCCATCACGTAAGGTGAGGATTTCATGTACTCCTCAAGCAACGACTGCGACTGGAACTTTTTAATAAACTGGTTAAACACGTCCGGACGGGTAATTTTCACGTCCACGTCGAGCACCTGCAGGGCGACCATCATCTGGCGCAGCGGGTTCCACTGCGTCTGTTCCGCCGGTGTGATCACCGCTTTACTGGTCCATTTTTGTGGCAGTAAGAACGCGATGGCCAGTCCAACCAGTGCGAATGCGAAGGCAATCACGATGATACGTTTTTTTGCCGCCAGAAGAACTTCTAACAGTCCCAGAAGGTCAATTTCTTTGGAACTGACTGCCGGGGCCGCGTAATGGGGGAAGTCGAGATCCGTATTTTTTTTGAAATCCATTGCTGACATAGCCATTCTTCTTTTGAGGGTGCAGACCATTTCTGCCTGATTGGTTACAGTGGTCCGATGATACAAGAAAGTAAGAATTATCTGAACGAAAGAATGATCCAGCTGTAGACCTGCTATCAGAATTAGTAGTTAGTTTCTCCACGGTATTGTCTTTATTAATCATCCGGTTCTTTCCGCCCGCCCTCCTCTCTCTTCTTTGAACGCCTGAAATAGCGCAAAAATGCCATCCTCATCACCTTATTGAAACACCGTTTCGACTTTGATCACATTTCCGCTATTAAGCGAATGACGCAGAAACAAATAGCAATAATATAAAATAAAACGGCGTTTTATTATCCAGGAACACGAGTTCTACCGTATTGAAATCCAGGCGTTTCGCGCATCGATGAAATCGAAAAAAGTCTTATAAAACAAAGTTAAATGAAGTAACCGTGACACGTATTACCCAGAACATTGCCGTTCAGGCTCGGTTTCGACAGCCTGAAAGGTTGTTACAGACGCAGATTCCGTTTTAAACCATTGATTACCAGGTAGGTAAGTATGAATGAAAACAAGCTGCTGGGGCTCGCGTGGATATCACCCTACATCATTGGGTTGATACTCTTTACGGCTTTCCCCTTCGTCTCATCGTTTTTCCTGAGTTTTACGGATTACGACCTGATGAGCCCGCCGGTATTTAACGGCATTGAAAATTATCGCTACATGTTTACGGAAGACACGCTCTTCTGGACATCAATGGGAGTGACGTTTGCGTATGTATTTCTGACCATCCCCCTGAAGCTGGCCTTTGCATTAGGGATTGCGTTTGTTCTGAACTTTAAATTACGCGGTATTGGATTCTTCCGTACCGCCTACTATATTCCGTCGATCCTCGGCAGCTCCGTGGCCATTGCTGTTTTGTGGCGCGCACTCTTTGCCATTGATGGTCTGCTGAACAGCTTTATTGGCGTATTTGGTTTTGACCCGGTGAACTGGCTGGGGGAGCCCTCGCTGGCCCTGATGTCGGTCACCCTGCTGCGCGTCTGGCAGTTCGGTTCCGCGATGGTCATCTTCCTGGCCGCGCTGCAAAACGTTCCGCAGTCGCAGTATGAAGCGGCGATGATCGATGGGGCATCCAAATGGCAGATGTTCACGAAAGTGACCGTGCCGCTGATCACGCCGGTGATTTTCTTCAACTTCATTATGCAGACCACCCAGGCGTTCCAGGAATTTACCGGACCGTATGTCATTACCGGCGGCGGGCCAACGTATTCCACTTATCTGTTCTCACTCTACATCTACGACACCGCGTTCAAATACTTTGACATGGGTTACGGCGCAGCACTGGCGTGGATCCTGTTCCTGGTGGTGGCCATTTTTGCCGGTATCGCCTTTAAGTCATCGAAATATTGGGTGTTCTACTCCGCCGATAAAGGAGGCAAAAATGGCTGATATCCAACAACTTTCCACGGCGAGGACGATTGCCGAGCGTGAAGTCGCCCGCACGCTGCGCAGAGAGAAAATTAACGCCGCTGTGCGCTACGTGATCCTGCTGTTTGTCGGCCTGCTGATGCTTTATCCGCTGGTGTGGATGTTCTCGGCTTCGTTTAAACCGAACCACGAGATTTTCACCACTCTCAGCCTGTGGCCTGCCCATGCGACCTGGGATGGTTTTGTGAATGGCTGGAAAACCGGTACCGAATACAACTTCGGCCATTACATGCTGAACACCTTTAAGTATGTGATCCCGAAAGTGATCCTGACCATTATCTCCTCCACCATCGTGGCGTACGGCTTTGCGCGCTTTGAAATCCCGTGGAAGAAATTCTGGTTCGCCACCCTCATCACCACCATGCTGCTCCCCAGCACCGTGCTGCTGATCCCGCAGTACCTGATGTTCCGTGAAATGGGCATGCTCAACAGCTATATGCCGCTGTACCTGCCGCTGGCCTTCGCCACCCAGGGGTTCTTCGTCTTCATGCTTATCCAGTTCCTGCGCGGCGTGCCGCGTGACATGGAGGAGGCGGCGCAAATTGACGGCTGTAACTCGCTTCAGGTGCTGTGGTACGTGGTGGTGCCGATCCTGAAACCGGCCATTATCTCCGTCGCCCTGTTCCAGTTCATGTGGTCAATGAACGACTTTATCGGGCCGCTGATTTATGTCTACAGCGTGGATAAATACCCGATTGCACTGGCGCTGAAAATGTCCATCGACGTCACCGAAGGGGCGCCGTGGAACGAAATTCTGGCAATGGCGAGCATCTCCATTCTGCCATCCATCATTGTCTTCTTCCTGGCACAGCGCTACTTCGTCCAGGGCGTCACCAGCAGCGGAATTAAAGGTTAAGAGGGAAATATTATGGCTGAAGTTATCTTCAACAAACTGGAAAAGGTCTACTCCAACGGCTTTAAAGCGGTACATGCCATTGACCTGAAAATCGCTGAAGGAGAGTTCATGGTGATCGTTGGCCCCTCCGGCTGCGCCAAATCCACCACCCTGCGCATGCTGGCTGGCCTGGAAACCATCAGCGGGGGTGAAGTCCGCATCGGCGATAAGATTGTGAACAACCTCGCGCCAAAAGAGCGCGGGATTGCGATGGTGTTCCAGAACTACGCGCTCTATCCCCACATGACGGTGCGCGAAAACCTGGCCTTTGGTCTGAAGCTGAGCAAACTGCCAAAAGATCAGATTGAATCTCAGGTCAACGAAGCGGCCAAAATCCTTGAGCTGGAAGAGTTACTCGACCGCCTGCCACGCCAGCTTTCCGGCGGCCAGGCACAGCGCGTGGCGGTAGGCCGTGCGATTGTGAAAAAGCCGGATGTATTTCTGTTCGACGAACCGCTGTCAAACCTCGACGCCAAACTACGCGCCTCAATGCGCATTCGTATTTCCGACCTGCATAAGCAGTTGAAGAAATCCGGTAAACCGGCGACCACCGTCTACGTCACCCACGACCAGACCGAAGCGATGACCATGGGCGACCGCATCTGCGTGATGAAACTCGGCCACATCATGCAGGTTGATACCCCGGACAACCTCTACCACAAGCCGAAAAACATGTTCGTGGCAGGCTTTATCGGCGCGCCGGAGATGAATATTCGTCAAAGCCAGCTGGTGGAAAGCGCCGGGAAACTGCACATCGCCATCGGCAATGAAACCATGCCGCTGAACGCCGGGATGCAGGAGAAAGTCTCCGCTTATGCCGGGCAGGCCATTTACTACGGCGTACGTCCGGAATTCGTTTCCCTCTCCGACGCACCATTCGTTGACGGGGGCTGCAGTGGCGAAATGGTTCGCGTGGAAAACATGGGCCACGAATTCTTCGTCTATCTGAAGGTTGCGGACTACGAACTGACCGCCAGAATTCCATCCGATGAAGCTAAGCCAATGATTGATAAAGGCCTTCATCGCAAGGTGTATTTCAAATTTGATATGAATAAATGTCATATTTTTGACGCAAAAACTGAACAGAACCTCTCTCTCTGATGGAGTTTATAAAAATGAAAAAAGTGCTTTTAAGCGCAGCAATCTCCGCGACGCTGGGCCTTACCGCTTTGCCATCGATGGCGCAAGATGTCGAATTACGCATGTCCTGGTGGGGTGGTAATGGCCGCCATCAGGTGACGTTGAAAGCGCTGGAGGAATTCCATAAGCAGAACCCGGATATCAACGTTAAAGCAGAGTACACCGGCTGGGATGGGCACCTCTCCCGCCTGACCACTCAAATTGCGGGCGGCACCGAGCCGGATGTGATGCAGACCAACTGGAACTGGCTGCCAATCTTCTCGAAAACCGGCGACGGGTTCTACGACCTGAACAAAATGAAAGACGTGATCGACCTGACCCAGTTCGATCCCAAAGAACTTCAGTCCACCACCATCAACGGCAAGCTGAACGGCATTCCGATCTCCGTCACCGCACGCGTGTTCTACTTCAACGACGAGACCTGGAAAAAAGCCGGTATTGCATACCCCAAAACCTGGGACGAGCTGATGGCGGCGGGTAAAACCTTCGAGAGTAAACTCGGCAAGCAGTACTACCCGGTCGTGCTGGAGCATCAGGACACGCTGGCGTTGCTGAACTCGTACATGATTCAGAAGTACAACATCCCTGCCGTGGACGAAAAAACCAAGAAGTTCGCCTACAGCAAAGCGCAGTGGGTGGAATTCTTCCAGACCTACAAAACGCTGGTGGATAGCCACGTCATGCCGGACACCAAATACTATGCGTCGTTTGGTAAGAGCAACATGTATGAGATGAAGCCGTGGATCCAGGGAGAATGGGCGGGAACCTACATGTGGAACTCCACCATCAACAAGTATTCCGACAACCTGAAGCCACCAGCAAAACTGGTGCTGGGCAGTTACCCGATGCTGCCGGGCGCAACCGATGCGGGCCTTTTCTTCAAACCGGCGCAGATGCTCTCGATTGGTAAATCCACCAAAAACCCGGAAGCGGCGGCGAAACTGATTAACTTCCTGCTGAACAGCAAAGAGGGAGTAGACACGCTGGGTCTGGAGCGTGGCGTGCCGCTGAGTAAAGCCGCGGTGCAGTTCCTGACCGAAGACGGCACCATCAAAGAGAGCGATCCGTCTGTCGCGGGGCTGCGTCTGGCGCAGTCTCTGCCAGCCAAACTTTCCGTGTCACCTTACTTTGACGATCCGCAGATTGTGGCCCAGTTCGGCACCTCTCTGCAGTACATCGATTATGGACAGAAATCCGTGGAAGAGACTGCCGCTGACTTCCAGCGTCAGGCTGAACGTATTCTGAAACGCGCGATGCGCTAACGAAAAGCCGGGTGGCCTCTTCGCCACCCGGCAACAGATTACACGCCAATATTACGCAACTTCTCGCCGGACATCAGCCTGCGCTCGATATGCTCCAGCGTGACGCCTTTGGTTTCAGGGATCAGCCAGAACGTGACCCCGATAAACGCGACGTTGAGAACCGTATAGAGCCAGAAGGTTCCTGCCGCGCCAATTGAATCCAACAGCGTCAGGAAGGTCGCGCCGATGATCATGTTCGACACCCAGTTGGTGGTCGTGGAACAGGTGATGCCAAAGTCACGGCATTTGAGCGGCTGAATTTCGGAACACAGGATCCACACGACGGGCGCAGCGCTCATCGCATATCCGGCAATACACATCATGGTCATGCCAACAGAGAGCCAGGAAAGACCGCTTGAGGCCGTGCCGTTATCAAACTGCATCAGGCAGTAGCCAAGGATCAGCGTACCGAGCGCCATGACGCTAAAGCCAATCTTGAGTGCCGGTTTACGTCCGGCTTTATCCACGGTGAACACCGCGATAAAGGTGGCGAACATAAAGGTCAGCCCCACCACCAGCGTGGCAACCATTTGTTGTTCCGTGGTGGTGAACCCCGCCATTTTGAAGATACGTGGCGCGTAGTACATGATGATGTTCATCCCGGTGAACTGCTGCATCGCCTGCAGCAGCATGCCGAGGAACACCGCGCGGCGTACGTTGCGGTTGATCTTAAACAGCGCCCAGCCCCCCTGCTTCAGCTTCAGGCTTTCGCGGATCTCGTTCAGCTCTTCACGTGCTTTTTCTGAGGTATCACGCAGCATCCGCAGCACCTCTTCCGCTTCCACATGACGGCCCTTTTGCGCCAGCCAGCGCGGACTGTTTGGCAGGAAAATCACCAGAACAATCAGCACCAGCGCCGGGAGCGCCAGCACGCCCAGCATCGCGCGCCAGTTGCCGCTGTAGCTGAAATAAGTGTCAGACAGAAACGCCAGCACGATACCCAGCGTCACCATCAACTGGTACATACTGATCATCTTGCCGCGCACGTTCTCGCTCGCCATTTCGGAGAGGTACAACGGCGCAGTGTAAGAGGCAATCCCCACCGCCACGCCGAGCAACACGCGGGAGAGCAGCAGCATTTCCACGTTCGTGGCAAATGCTGACCCAATAGAGCCGGCGACAAACAGAATCGCCCCCACCATCAGACTGTATTTGCGCCCGAGGCGGAACGAAAGCCAGCCGTTAAACAGCGCGCCGATGGCCGCACCCAGCATCATGCTGCTGACCACCCACTCCTGCAGGCGGTTACTCAACGTAAAGTGATCGGTGATAAAGGGCAGCGCCCCGGCGATCACGCCAATATCCAGACCGAACAGTAAACCGGCCACTGCAGCCGCGATGGAGACAAACTGATTCATGCGTCGGGTATCACGCAACGCGGCGGGCATAAGGGTAGAGTCATTTATAGATGTCATATTTTCCTGCCTGAACAGCGAAATTCGTTAACTGAAATTACGAGATAGCGCGGAAAAGTGTCAGGCCGTAATTCGCGAAGATATGGATTATTTCGCTGTGGCATAGCGATCTGTGATGGACATTACAATTTCAACTAACGATGAAATACCGCCAGTTTTT
Source organism: Enterobacter sp. WPR_3_1 (assembly GCF_003635055.1). NCBI lineage: Bacteria > Pseudomonadati > Pseudomonadota > Gammaproteobacteria > Enterobacterales > Enterobacteriaceae > Enterobacter > Enterobacter sp. WPR_3_1. Next base: position 249,004 of record NZ_RBXU01000009.1, read on the forward strand.
ATTAATCATTTAATTTTTAAGCAATAAAACTGTGATGCATATCATTTATGATTTTTTAGTATGGATTTTTCGTCTTGAGCCATATGGATAATGGCAATTTTTGGGCAAAAAAAACCTCCACCCACCGGCAGAGGTTTAAGACGGAATACGCAATTAACGCGCCAGCCAGCCGCCATCGACCGCCACGGTATAGCCGTTGATGTAATCGGATGCCGGAGAGGCCAGGAATACAATCGGCCCCTTGAGATCGTCCGGAAGGCCCCAGCGGCCCGCCGGGATACGGTCGAGGATTTCCGCGCTACGCTGTTCGTCAGCACGCAACTGCTGAGTGTTATTCGTCGCCATGTACCCCGGCGCAATCGCGTTGACGTTGATGTTGTGCTTCGCCCACTCGTTTGCCAGCAGACGGGTAACGCCCATCACCGCGCTCTTGGATGCGGTATAAGACGGCACGCGGATACCGCCCTGGAAGGAGAGCATAGAGGCGATATTAATGATCTTGCCGCCTTTCCCCTGGGCAATGAAATGTTTCGCCGCCGCCTGGGACATAAAGAACACGCTCTTAATGTTCAGGTTCATCACGTCGTCCCAGTCGCGCTCGCTGAAATTAATCGCGTCTTCACGGCGAATCAGTCCGGCATTGTTCACCAGAATGTCGATATGGCCGAATTCCGCCACCGCGCGATCCAGCAGTTCAGGGATGGCGTCAATTTTACGCAGATCGGCGGTCAGGCTCAGAAAACGACGACCCAGCGCGGTGACGCGCTCGATGGTTTCAGTAGGCTCAACAATGTTAATCCCGACGATATCGCAGCCCGCTTCCGCCAGCCCTAACGCCATACCCTGACCCAGCCCGGTGTCACAACCGGACACCACAGCCACTTTACCCTGCAGAGAAAATGCATCCAGAATCATGTTTGTTCCTTAATCTTTCAGCGCCTGTCACCAACAGGCAGGTTTATGCTTAACTGCCTGCGGCTAGCGCAGATCGTTAACCGCGACGTGGTCCATGTCATCAAAGACCTGGTTTTCACCGACCATACCCCAGATGAAGGTGTACGCTTTCGTGCCTACGCCCGAATGAATAGACCAGCTCGGCGAAATCACCGCCTGCTCGTTATGCATCACGATATGGCGCGTTTCCTGCGGTTGCCCCATCATGTGGAACACGCAGGCGTCCTCGTCCATGTTGAAGTAGAAATACACTTCCATACGGCGCTCGTGGGTATGGCACGGCATGGTGTTCCACAGGTTGCCCGGAGCAAGCTCGGTCAGCCCCATGCTGAGCTGGCAGGTTTCCAGCACATCCGGAACAAAGTATTTATTGATGGTGCGACGGTTGCTGGTGAGGTTGTCACCCAACGTCACCGGGGCGACATCCGCCGGGGTCACTTTTTTGGTGGGATACGGGGTATGTGCGGGCGCACAGTTGTAGTAAAACTTCGCCGGTTTACCGCTGTCGATGCTGGCGAACACGACCTCTTTCGCCCCTTTACCGACATACAACGCGTCGCGATGACCTATCTCATAGCACTGTCCGTCTACGGTGATGGTACCGGGGCCACCGATGTTAATCACGCCCAGCTCGCGACGCTCAAGGAAATAGCTCACACCAAGCTGTTTACCCACTTCTCCGCCCACGGAGACGGTCTGCGTCACCGGCATAATCCCGCCAACGATAATACGGTCGATATGGCTGTAGACCATGGTGTACTTATCGGCCTCGAACACCTGCTCGACTAAAAACTCATTGCGCAGCCCCTGAGTATCCAGCGTTTTGGCGTGCGCACTGTGGATGCTTTGTCTGACGTCCACCGTAACCTCCAGAAATGATCGTGCCCGCAGGCAGAAAATTAACGAAACGACGTTCCGTTTTCATGATAAGCACAGTCTAGCCCCAGAGAAGGGGGTTTTCAATTACATTTAAAACAACGTTTCATTTTTTCTGTTTGTTTATACCAGAAATGGCGTTCGGATCACGATAAAGAGAGCCAGACTTTAATCTCGCCAATGAAACAGACAAAGTGCGCCATCAGTCACACATAATGAAACATTGTTTTGATAATTTAATACTCACTTTTTAATCTACTTTTATCGTTCAAAGGAGTGCATTATGGCTAAAGGTATGCGGGTCAAGCTGAACTACGCGGTCAGCCACGATCCGGATACAGGCGTGGAAGTCACCCGCCTGACCCCACCCGACGTGACCTGTCACCGCAACTACTTCTATCAGAAGTGCTTCTTTAATGATGGCAGCCACCTGCTGTTCGCAGGGGCGTTTGACGGTCACTGGAACTACTACCTGCTGGATCTGCAGAAGGCCGAAGCGGTACAGCTGACGGAAGGCGCGGGGGATAATACCTTTGGCGGGTTCCTCTCTCCGGATGATAAATCCTTCTACTATGTGAAGAACGACCGCACGCTGCTGGAGGTGGATCTCCATACCCTGGTAGAACGCGAGGTGTACCGTGTCCCCGATGACTGGGTCGGTTACGGTACCTGGGTCGCCAACAGCGACTGCACCAAACTGGTTGGGATAGAAATCGCCCGACGTGACTGGACGCCGCTCAACGACTGGAAAATTTTCCACGACTTCTTCCATAAGGGGCCGCACTGTCGACTGCTACGGGTGGATCTGAAAACCGGTTTAAGCACCACAATCCACGAAGAGAAAAACTGGCTTGGCCACCCTATCTATCGTCCGTTTGATGACAACACGGTGGCGTTTTGCCATGAAGGGCCGCACGACCTGGTCGACGCCCGCATGTGGCTGGTCAACGAAGATGGTACGCACGTGCGCAAAGTGAAAACGCATGCGGAAGGCGAAAGCTGTACCCATGAATTCTGGGTGCCGAACGGTTCTGCCCTTGTGTATGTCTCTTATCTGAAGGGCCAAAAGGGCCGCACCATCTGCAGCTTCAATCCGGATACGGGCGTCAATGAGGCAGTCATGCAAATGCCCGCCTGTTCCCATCTGATGAGCAACGTTGACGGCTCCCTGCTGGTGGGCGATGGTTCAGGCACGCCGGTTGATGTGAAGGATACGCACGGTTACACCATCGATAACGATCCTTATCTGTACGCCTTTGACGTGGCGAAAAAAAGCTACTTCCGCATTGCCCGTCACGACACCTCCTGGGCAACGGTGGCAAATAGCCGCCAGGTCACCCACCCGCATCCCTCCTTTACTCCGGATGAGAAAGCGGTGCTGTTCAGTTCCGATAAAGACGGTCAACCCGCCCTCTATATCGCGAAACTTCCTGAGCAACCTGAAATGTTGCACGCATGATTTGAGTTTGTGTTTCTGTAACTGGCCTTGCCCTCCGTTTCGGAGGGCTTTTTTTTGTGGGCTTTTGCCCATTGGGCGGCGCTTATCAGACATGGGTAAGCCGGGTAGGCACTGGCGCTACCCGGCAATGTTCAGCGGAATAACGTGATATCAGAAAGAATAGGCCACGCCTAAACGAAGGCGGGTCTGGCGTTCATCGGTGTCTTTCACGCCGATGTTACCCACTTCAACATACGGTGCCCAGTTTTTATCCCATTTATACGCCAGCTTGGCGTTATATTCGTTGGAATAATCTTTGTTATTATTACGAACCATACCTTCAGAACTCTTCGCATAAACATAATTGAGTTCGGTACGCCAGTCACCCATTACCCAGCCAACCCAGGCATCACCACGGTTAACTTTGTCGTCATCTTTATTCGAGCTTGACGGGTAGCGGGTATATTCATAGCGATAACGCGCGGCAACATAAAAGCCATTGTCGAAACTATATTGCAGATGCAGATTCGGTTTATATATTGTGCGGCTGTCGTTACTTTCAAGGGTAAACGCCGGCGTCAGTGCAATATTCTCAGTCGCTTTCCAGCGCCAGCTAATTTGATCTTCATGCCCGTTACCCACCACATCCGCAAACGGCTGGTCGGCTTTATCACCGCCGGATTTCCATTTAGCTTCTACAGAAAAACCGACCCCGTTAGCAAAGCGATGTGAGACCGAGACACGGTCAGCATTGGCACCACTGTCGATATATTCATGGCGCAGATCGACGGTAACGGCCTGAGCCATGAAGGACGTACCGATAAGGGAAGTAAGGACCAGAGATTTCTTAAACATGAAAAAACCCTCAACTGAAATAATGTCTCTTATTTATGAAACTGCAGTTTATTTTTTAAAGAACATTATTTTAGTGACAAAGATCGTAATTATTTGTTTCATTTTTTTTGGCAAAGATGGACGTGACACCCATCAACAAATAGGGTGTATTAGCGTGAAATTATCGGAGGGGGATCACACTAAGACATTAACAACGATAATAATTAAGGCCGTAATTATTCAATAACAGAGTGAGAATGTGCTAATAACGGTTAATTCGTCATACGTTATGTAAAAAAAAACCTCCTGAAGGGAGGCTCTTTTATGCGGGCGGGATTTTAGCGTTCAATGGCGAGGGCGACACCTTGTCCACCACCGATACAGAGCGTCGCAATGCCTTTGCGGGCATTGCGCTTTTTCATCTCATGCACCAGCGATACCAGAATTCGACAACCGGACGCGCCGATAGGATGACCCAGTGCGATTGCCCCACCGTTCACGTTTACCCGCAGGGGATCCCATTCCAGCATTTTGCCAACCGAGATTGCCTGTGCGGCAAAGGCCTCGTTGACTTCAATCAGATCCACATCAGAGAGTTGCCACCCTGCGCGTTCCAGGCAGCGACGGGTAGCATAAACCGGGGCGATACCCATTAACGCAGGATCAACACCCACGCTGGCAAATGCCTTAATGCGGGCCAGGACGGGCAGATCCAGCTCGAGGGCTTTGCTTTCACTCATCATCATCACGGCCGCAGCGCCATCATTAATGGAGGAGGCGTTTCCCGCCGTCACTGAGCCCTGAGTTTCAAACGCAGGATTGAGCCTCGCCAGCCCTTCAGCGCTGGCGTCGGTGCGCGGCTGCTCATCGGTATCCACCACGGCAACCTCACCGTTCTGACGCTGCGTGCTGACCGGGACGATTTCATCCCGAAAGCGCCCGGCATCAATCGCCGCGCGCGCTTTTTGCTGCGAGCTTAACGCGTAAGCGTCCTGCAACTCACGGCTGATACCATACTCACGTGCCAGATTTTCCGCCGTCACGCCCATATGATAGTCATTGAACGCATCCCACAGACCGTCATGCACCAGACTGTCGAGCAACTGGCTGTTGCCCAGCTGCGCGCCGGTACGGCTGTCGGTCAGCACGTGTGGTGCCCGGCTCATATTTTCTTGTCCGCCGGCAATCACGACATCCGCTTCACCACACTGAATGGCCTGCGTCGCCAGATGCAGCGCTTTTAACCCTGAGCCACAGACGTCGTTGATGGTGATAGCGGAGACGGTATTGGGCAGGCCGCCCTTGAGCGCCGCCTGACGGGCAGGGTTTTGCCCGGCACCGGCGGTCAGCACCTGTCCCAGGATCACCTCATCAATTTCATGTGCTGCAATCCCGCTGCGTTCCACCAGCGCTTTTACCACTACGCTGCCCAAATCAACAGCCGAGTGGCGTGCAAGCGCCCCCTGAAAACAGCCGATAGCCGTACGCAACGCACCCACTATAACGACATCTTTCATCACAACCTCTGTGTTAAATGACATGACGATAGTAGTGGATTGTTATTGGCAATTATCTTAATTGTTTAAAAATAGTGAGTTTAATCACAAGGATTAGCGCGCATCCTGCAGATACTGCCGCAGCCAGCTTCCGGCAACGCCGGGAGGGGATCGTTTATTCCAGAGCAGATCGATACCGATCGCCCGTGGCCAGCCGGGGACATTCAGCTGCACCAGCGATTTCGCGGCGGCAAATTCATCCACCAGCGCGCACGGCAGCACGCACCAGCCAAATCCCTGCACGGCCATACTCAGCAGTAACAGGTAGTTGGGTGCCGACCAGACGGGTCCGCGTGCGAGCGTTGCCTCCCGCTCCAGATAGGTGCTGAGCCGCAATTCCCGCCAGCCGTGCAGCTCTTCGGCCTGGATTTCTTGCTGCCCGGCCAGAGGATGGTTGGTCGCGACATAGATTGCCATCCGGGTCTGTATCGGCAACCGGGTAAAACCAATATCGGTCGGATAACTGTCACGCGCTTCCGTGAGACCAACCTGCGCACGCGACTTCTGCAGCAGATCGATAACGTCCTCTTCCTCGCCAATCAGGCACTCAAATTCGGTATGGGGAAAGCGCTGGTCGAACTGGTTCATCAGGTCTTCCAGCACGTCCGGGTTGAGGGTATCGGAAAGAACAAACGTCAGGCGCGCCTCCGTTTGTGCCGTTAACGACACCGCCAGTTCGTCAAGCCGCGTGCTGGCCGCGAGGATCGCCTGCACATAACCCAGCACCTGTTCGCCCTGGGCGGTTAACACCGGCTGACGGGCCGAACGGTCAAACAGATCAAAGCCCAGATCGGCTTCAAGATTGGCGATGGATGTGCTCACGGTCGACTGGCTTTTACGTAACCGACGCGCGGCGGCAGAAAAAGAGCCAGCCGCGACGGTCTCAACGAATGCGGTAAGGGCTTCAGGTGAATAACGCATGCACTATCTACTTTATCGATGGATACCATCTTTAATATATCACCTTTAGCGATAACAATAGGCCGCATCAACGCCAAAATGCGTATTCACGAGGTCTAAAACTATGCAACATCAGGATGCACTCCAACGTAAACTGCCGGAGCGGATCTTTCATGCCGTCTGTTTCGAAGGGATTGCCACGGCGATCCTCGCCCCGACGGCGGCGTGGCTTATGCAACGTTCCGTGGTGGAGATGGGTGGATTGACCATTATTCTGGCAACCACCGCCATGCTCTGGAACATTATCTATAACGTCGGCTTCGACCGTTTCTGGCCGGTTCACCGCATCACACGCACGGCAAAAATCCGCGCACTGCATGCGCTGGGATTCGAGTGCGGGTTTATTGTGATCGGCGTGTCGATAGTCGCCGCGGTGCTGGGCGTCACGCTGCTGCAGGCATTCACACTGGAAATTGGTTTCTTCCTGTTCTTCCTGCCGTACACCATGTTCTATAACTGGGCTTACGATACGCTGCGCGAGAAATTCCTTAAACGTCGCCAGCAGCGACGCGCCCTCGCAGGCTAATTCCCTCTGGCCGGACGCCCGCTCCGGCCAAACTCCTTCGAAGCAACTGCGCTCTCAACCCATAATTATGGTAAATTGCGCTCCATTCTGTTGGTTTGATAGTTGATACGTTGCTCTAATGTCGAAAATTTGGTCAAAAGATGAGACTCTCTGGAGTTTCGCTCTCTATGGCACGGCCGTGGGCGCAGGAACGCTGTTCTTGCCCATTCAGCTGGGCTCCGCAGGCGCTATCGTCCTGTTTATCACTGCCCTTGTGGCCTACCCATTAACCTACTGGCCGCACCGCGCGCTGGCACAATTCATCCTGTCGTCGAAAACAAAAGGCAATGAAGGGATCACCGGCGCCGTCTCCCATTATTACGGCAGGAAGATAGGCAACCTGATCACCACGCTCTATTTCATCGCCTTCTTCGTGGTGGTGCAGATTTATGCAGTGGCCATCACCAACTCGTTAACTGAGCAGCTGGCAAAACACATGACGGTGGATACCGCCGTTCGCGTGCTGGTCAGTTTTGGCGTGGTGCTGGTGTTAAATCTGATCTTCCTGATGGGACGGCATATCACCATAAAAGTGATGGGCTTCCTGGTGTTTCCGCTGATCGCCTACTTTCTGTTTGTCTCGCTCTATCTGACCGGAAGCTGGCAACCCGCGCTGCTCACAAGCCAGATGGCATTTGACCGCCATACGCTGCATCAGGTCTGGATTTCGATCCCGGTGATGGTATTCGCTTTCAGCCATACGCCGATTATCTCGACGTTTGCCGTTGACCGCCGTGAGAAGTTTGGCGACGCCGCCATGGACAAGTGCAAGAAAATCATGAAGGTGGCGTACCTGATTATCTGCCTGAGCGTGCTGTTCTTCGTGTTCAGCTGCCTGCTCTCTATTCCACCGTCCTATATCGTTTCGGCAAAACAGGAAGGGGTAACCATTCTGTCGGCGCTGTCGATGATGCCCTCTTCTCCGGCATGGCTGGGGATTTCCGGGATTATTGTGGCGATTATCGCCATGTCGAAATCGTTCCTCGGCACCTATTTTGGGGTGATCGAAGGGGCGACGGAGATTGTGAAGTCATCGCTGAACCAGGTGGGCGTGAAAAAGAGCCGCGCCTTTAACCGCGCGATCTCCATCATGGGGGTGTCGTTAATCACCTTTGCGGTGTGCTGCATTAACCCGAATGCCATTTCGATGATTTATGCCATCAGCGGTCCGCTTATCGCCATGATCCTGTTTATCATGCCGACGCTGTCGACGTACCTGATCCCGTCCCTGAAACCGTACCGATCTGTCGGCAACCTGCTGACGCTGATCGTTGGCGTACTGTGCGTGTCAGTGATGTTTGTAGGCTAAACGCCCCTGCGCCCGGCGTTCTGCCGGGCGCGTTATTCGTCACGCCCTGAGATGTCGAGCGGAAACGGCCTGTCCTGCACGACCGTTTTCATGACCAGCGTTGAGCGAAGATGCTGAACGCCGGGCATCGCAGAGAGCTTATCATCATAGAGTTTCTGAAAAGCCGGCAGGTCGCGGGTCACGACGTGCATCAGATAATCAGGATCGCCAAATAAACGCTGCGCCAGCACAATTTGCGGGATCTCTTCCACCGCCTCCTCAAAGGCGCTCACCGCTTTTCTGTCGCCCTCTTTCAGCGTTGCAAACACGATCGCCAGAAAGTTAAACCCCATTTTGGCGGGATCGAGACTGGCCCGGTATCCCGTAATGGCCCCGCTCTGCTCCAGTGCCCGCACGCGCCGGTGACACGGCGAGAGGCTCAGGTTCACCCGTTCAGCCAGCTCCGTAAGAGATAAACGGCCATCAGCCTGCAACTGCGCAAGAATTTTTCGATCAATGCTGTCCATGTGGAAGATTTTGTCAATTTCACCATCTTTTGAGCATAACATTGAAAACTCATTTCGTCCGGATACCGATATGCTTTCTCCCTGTTGACGGGTGAAATTCTGGAGTTTTACAGACGATGGAAATGAGTATTGTGGCTGGGTTTTGGGTGGTGTCTTTCCTGCTCATCATGACGCCGGGCGCCGACTGGGCTTACGCCATTAGCGCCGGCATCCACGGGCGGCGCGTGGTACCCGCAGTGATGGGCCTCATGTCCGGGCATCTGCTGGCGACACTGATTGTGGTCGCGGGCGTGGGCGTCATGATGGCGCAACATCCGCTGGCATTATCCGGGCTGACGATAGCGGGAGCACTTTACTTGCTGTGGCTTGGTATCTCACTGTTACGCGCTCCTGGCGCACCGGAAAGCGCCACAACCTCGGCGGCAAACTGGAAACAGTGGGCGGTGAAGGGATTATGTATCAGCGGCCTTAACCCGAAAGTTTTTTTGCTGTTCCTTGCCCTGCTTCCACAATTTACTGACCCGACGGGAAGCTGGTCGGTTGCGATGCAGATGTCCGCGCTGGGCTTGCTACACCTCATCACCTGTACGCTGGTCTATCTGCTGGTGGGATACGGTTCAAAAGCCATCCTGGCCACCCGCCCGCAGGCCGCGCGTCTGGTGAGCAGAGCATCAGGGGGAATGATGGTAGTGATTGCGGCGGTGCTGCTGTTTGAACAGATCAGATGAAAAAACACCGGCCATTGCCGGTGTGTTTCTACGCCCGAATATCGTCATATTCCCGCGTATTATCAAACTCATGTTTGGCAAACGGGCATAGCGGGATAATTTTTCGGTTTTCACCGCGCATCTTCGCGACCACTTTTGCCACCAGCTGTTTACCCACACCTTGCCCTTTCAGGCTCGGATCCACATCGGTGTGCTCGATAATGCTCAGATGTTCACCGGTCGGTACGAAGACAATCTCTGCAACCTGGTTACCGTCAGCATCGTTGACGTAAAACTTGTTATGGCCTTCCAGAATATCCATGGTTCCTCGCTTATTTTTGGCGATACTTCAGCGCACCGCTCGGGCAGGTATCAATCACATGTACAACCGTTTCGACGTCCACTTCATCCGGTATAATCCACGGTTTACGTTTCAGGTTGAAGAGCTTAGCGCTCCCGCGCACGCAATTTCCTGAGTGTTGGCAGATCGCGGTGTTGAAGTAAACGTCAATTTTCTCTCCGGTATAGGCCCGGTAGCCTGCATCCAGTAGCGCTTTATCCACGACATTGCCTCTGTAATTATTCGGGTGCTGAATGAAGCATAGCCTTACGCGATCCTGATAGCTATAACCCCCAAAACGAAAAGCCAGGTCACAACTCTGTTTTCGCCAGATTGCATCCCCCATTTCCTCATGTCAGTCTGCGCAGACCGCTCTAATCAGACTCCCCGCGTCAGGTCGTATGAAACGCAGACTCTCTTTTCAGGTAAAACTTTTTTTAGCGCTGGTGTGCTTCTCCTGCCTGCTGTTAGTTCTGCTGGGAACCATCCTGTTTCATTTTATTGACCGGCAATTGCATCACGATCTCGGCCAGCGCGCCCGGGTTCAGGCGAGCGAAATCGCGTTAATGCCGGGTCTGGCGGAAAACGTCGCGGCCAGAAATATCCCCGCCATCGCCCGTTTAATTCAGCCTATACGGGCCGAAAGTGATGCCAGTTATATTGTCATTGGCGATACCCGGGAACAGCATCTTTATCATTCAGAATCACCGGAACGCATCAATTTACCGATGATCGGCGGGGATAATGCGGAAGTATTGCAAGGCAAAACGATTATTTCGGTGCGTAAGGGTGGGATTGGGGTTTCACTGCGCAGCAAAGCGCCCATCTTTAATGCGCAGCATCAGGTGATTGGGATTGTCTCGGTCGGTTATTTGACGTCGTACATTGCGAATATCAATGCGCGTATTCTCTGGCAGTTCGGGTTATACGGCATGGGTCTGTTGCTGTTACTGTTTATTTTTTCCTGGTTGTTTACCCGCAACCTTAAAAAGCAGATGTTCCGCCTTGAGCCAAAAGATATTGCGCAACTGGTCTTACAGCAACGCGCGCTGCTGGAAGCAATGTATGAAGGGGTATTTGCCGTCAATGAAGAAAAGCAGCTGATTTTAATTAACCGTGCCGCCAGAGAGATGCTGGATATTCATCAAAGTGAGAAAGAGCTTATCGGCAAACCGCTGGAAGACGTTCTGCAAACGTCCCCCGGTTTTTTATCTCAGCGCTACGCCTCGGTTAGCCGCGGAAGTCACGACCAGATTGCGGTGCTTAACCAGCGCGAGGTGATTGTGAACCGCGTGGCGATTGAGGTTGAACCTGGTGTTGAAAGCGGTTGGGTTTATAGCTTCCGCGACAAGAATGATATCAACACTCTCAGCAGCCAGCTAAGCCAGATTAAACGCTATGCGGATAACCTGCGCATTATGCGTCATGAACAGCTGAACTGGACCGCCACGCTGGTGGGGTTGCTGCAGATGAAACACTATGACGAGGCGATCCGTTACATCCAGGCACAGTCAGAAGGGGCGCAGCGCGTGCTGGACTTCGTCTCAGCCCATTTTGTCTCGCCGGCCCTGTGCGGATTGCTGCTAGGGAAATATGTCAGCGCCCGGGAAAAGGGCGTTGAACTGCAATTTGATCCCGCCTGCCAGCTCACCCGCATGCCTGCCAGCATCACGGAAACGGAGCTGGTATCGGTGATTGGCAACCTGCTGGATAACGCCGTTGACGCCACCCTGAAAGCCCCGGTTCCCGCAGCTGTAGAGCTTTACATTTCCGATCGCAACCAGGAGTTGCTGATAGAGGTGGCCGATCGGGGTTGCGGGGTGGATGAGGCGATGAAACCGCATCTCTTTCGCCAGGGATTCAGCAGTAAGCCGGAAAGCGAGAACGACATTGTGGGCACAGAGCACGGTATTGGCCTGTTTCTGGTGGCAGGCTATATCAACAAGGCGGGCGGCAGCATTGAGATAACGGATAACGCTCCTCAAGGCACGATATTCTCTGTGTTTATTCCCAATCCACTCCCCGTTCGACAGGGCTAACGCATGACCACGACCCGAGCACTTGATGTTGTGATTGTTGAGGATGAGCCGCACCTGGCGGAACTGCATCGCGAGTATATCGAGCAAAATTTCCATTTGCGCGTGGTGGGCATTGCCGCGTCGATTGAGCAGGCGTGTAACCTGATACGCCAGCATCAGCCGAGGCTGATACTGCTGGACAATTATCTCCCGGACGGTAAAGGCGTGGCGTTAATCGATAACCCGCTCCTGAAAAGCTATGAATGCTCGGTGATCTTTATCACCGCAGCCAGCGATATGCAGACCTGTAGCCATGCCATGCGCAGCGGCGCGTTTGACTACCTGATTAAGCCCGTTTTTTTCCAGCGTCTGCACGCCTCGCTGGAGCGTTTTATGCGTTTCATCCACACCGTGCAGCAGGTGAAGGTTGTCGACCAGCATGCGCTGGATCGCCTGTTTAACCTCCCCGCCGCGGACACCTCGCAGACCCCGTCCACAAAGGGTATTGAGCCCCACACCCTGGACCGTATTAAGCGTTTATTTGCGGAACACCCCGAAAAAACAATGTCGGTGGAAGAGGTGGTGGAATACGTCGGGATCAGCAAAACCACGGGCCGCCGTTATCTGGAATACTGCGTGGAAAGTGGGTTAATCAGCATTGAAATGCTGTATGGCAATATCGGTCATCCCAGAAGGCTTTACCGCAAAGCGGCGGAGAAAACGTAATTCGCAACCGTTCGTTTGCTAAGCGTCGCGGATTTTATGGTGTTAATTGCTGAAACGACGCCGACAATCACACTTCGGAACCGCAACCCGCGCCCCCCTATTGTCGGCGCGGAGTCATGCGCTATGTTGACAATTAGTTCCTCAAATGTAACTAAAAGGTTAACTATAATGTCGAACATCTTCCGAATTTCTCTGATTACCGCTACCGTACTGTGTTCTGCTTCCGCACTGTCTGCTTTGCCGCAGGGCTACCCTGCTGACTATCAAAAAATGGTCGATGCCGCGACCAAAGAGGGCAAAGTGGTGATCTACTCCACCACCGACACCAAAGCTGCCGGGCCGCTGATTGAGGGCTTCGAAAAAACCTATCCGGGCATCAAAGTTGAATATAACGACATGAACAGCACCGAGCTGTACAACCGTTTTATCAGCGAACAGGCCTCGGGTGGCGGTAGCGGCGATGTGGTCTGGAGCTCCTCCATGGACACCGGGCTAAAGCTCGCTACCGACTACGCCATGGAGTACAAATCACCGGAGCAAAGCCAGCTGCCGAAATGGGCGGTCTGGAAAGATAAAGCCTACGGCACCACCTATGAGCCCGTCGTGTTTATCTACAACAAACGGCTGATCCCGGCGGGCGACGTGCCTGATTCCCATGCGGCGCTGGCTAAGCTTATTGCCAGCCTGACGGATAAATTCAAGAGCAAAGTCACCACCTACGACATCGAAAAATCGGGTCTGGGCTTTATGCTCTCGGTGCAGGATCACAAGGCCGATCCTAACTACTTCAAAACCCTGGCCGATATCGCCAAAGGGGGTTTAGCCGTTCAGTCTTCAACCGGCACCATGATGGAGAGGGTGTCATCAGGGGAAAACCTGATCGGTTTTAATATCCTCGGATCCTACGCGGAAGCGCGTGCGAAGAACGATCCGTCGCTGGGGATCGCCTATCCAAAAGATTACACCCTGGTGTTATCACGCGTGTCGTTCATCAGCCAGCAGGCGCAAAACAGCAATGCCGCGAAACTGTGGCTGGACTACGTCCTGTCTGAAAAAGGACAAAGTATTCTGGCAAGCCAGGCGGATATCCCGTCCATTCGTAACGATATCGACGGCAAAAATGATATCGACGGCCTGACGAAAGTGCTCGGCAATGCGCTGAAACCTATCCCGGTTGATGAAAGTCTGCTGGAGTATCTGCAGCCGAAAAAACGCCTGGAGTACATCAAACAGTGGCGTACCGCCGCCGCCAAATAAGCGTCTGAGCGCGACGCGGGCCGTCGCGCTCCTGTTACCTGAGTTCGTTTTGCTGGGCTGCAACACCAGGGATACCCCATGAATACATTACGCAGAAAGTGGCAAAGCCTGCCGCGCGGTATTGTCGTGTTGATAACCGCCCTGGTTATCTACACGCCGCTGTCGTTTATCGTGATACAGAGCTTCTTGTCCGCCCCGTTCTTTTCACCGGCAAAAGAGTGGAGCCTTGAATCATTTGGTTTTATCTTCACCGATCCTGATTTCTATAAGGCGCTGAAAAGCGGTTTTATTCTCGCTTTCGGGCTGGTCATTATCGCCATTCCGTTAGGGGGCGTGCTGGCCTTTCTGATGGTGCGTACCGACCTGCCCGGCCGCCGCCTGATTGAACCGCTGATCCTCGTGCCGGTTTTCGTGTCGCCAATGGTGCTGGGATTCGGCTACGTGGTGGCAGCCGGTCCGGTGGGCTTTTTATCCCTCTGGGCGCAGGCGCTGATTGGTTTCGTACCGTGGAATATCTACGACATGTCGAGCATCGTGGTCATTGCTGGCCTGACGCATGTTCCGCATGCCTATCTCTATATTTCGTCCGCGCTGCGAAGCGTCGGTTCCGATGTGGAAGAGGCCGCACGTACCGCGGGTGCGTCGCCGTTACAGGTGATGACCTCGGTCAGCCTGCCGATGGTGCGACCGTCCATTTTGTACGCCATCGTTCTGCTGTTCTTCCTCGGTCTTGAAGTGTTTGGTCTGATGCTGGTCCTCGGCGATCCGGAAGGCAACATGGTGCTGGCAACCTACCTGTACCAGCTGACCAACAAGCTTGGTACCCCTTCCTACCACCTGATGGCGGCGGTTGCGGTGGTGCTTATCTGTATCACCATTCCGCTGGTCATGCTGCAGCGTCGCCTGATGCGCACCGCCAACCGTTTCGTGACCATGAAAGGCAAAGCGTCTCAGGCCCGGGCCTTACCTCTGGGTAAATGGCGCTGGGTGGCGGGCGCGGTGGTCGCCTTCTGGCTTACCGTCACGATCGGCGTTCCCCTGCTCGGCGTGGTATTGCGCGCGTTTATCTCAAACTGGGGCGTGGGCGTTTCGCTGTGGGACGAGCTTTCCCTCAGTACTTTTCGCACGATATGGGCGCAGCCGAACCTGCTGCGCGCCATCGTCAACTCCATGTCCATTGGGGTCATTGGCGGCGCGCTGGCCGTGGCGTGCTACCTGTTTGTCGGTATCGCCATGCACCGCAAACCGGACAATACCACGCGTTTCCTGGATTACAGCGTCCTGGTGCCGCGCGCCGTGCCTGGCCTGCTCGCGGGTCTGGCCTTTCTCTGGGTGTTCCTGTTCCTGCCAATGTGGCTGGATAACTCGCTGAAATCGGGCTGGCTTTCCGGGTTCGTCTGGAGCGACTGGATGCGCGAAAACCTGATTGTCTGGCTACGTTCACTGCGCAGCACCATTTTCAGCGTTTGGCTGGCCTATACGGTGGTCTGGATGGCGTACGGGCTGAGACTCATCTCGTCCACCCTGCTGCAGGTCGCGCCGGAGCTTGAAGAGGCTGCCCGCAGTACGGGGGCTACACGTGGCCAGATCACCCGCCATGTCACGATCCCGCTCTCCCGCTACGGCCTTATCGGTTCGTGGCTGCTGATGTTCCTGATTTTTGAACGCGAATATTCAACGGGTGTGTACCTGCTTTCACCCGGCACGGAAACCATCGGCTCGATGCTGGTATCCCTCTGGGCTGCGGGAGCCATTGATATTGTGGCGGCGCTCTCTTTTATTAACATCCTGCTGGTGGTGGTAGGTCTGGGCATTGCCCTTCGTTTCGGAGTCAAAATACATGATTGAATTAGCGGTTAACGATCTGCACCTGACCTACGGCGACAATCCTGTTTTAAAAGGGGTCTCCATGAACCTCAACCGCGGCGAAGTGGTCTCCCTGCTGGGGCCTTCCGGCAGCGGGAAAACCACCCTGCTGCGTGCGGTGGCGGGCCTGGAAAAACCGACTCAGGGCTCGATTATCATTGGCAAAAACAAAGTCTATGACGGCACGCCGCGCAGTGAGATCCCGGCGGAAGAGCGTAACCTGGGCCTGGTGTTTCAGTCATATGCGCTGTGGCCGCACAAAACCGTTTTTGAAAACGTGGCCTATCCGCTCAAGCTGCGCAAGGTTCCGGCCAAAGAGATCCAGCAGCGCGTACAGGACGTGCTGGACCAGCTCGGGCTGGGCCATCTGGGCAAACGCCACCCGCACCAGCTCTCCGGTGGACAACAGCAGCGCGTGGCAATTGGCCGGGCGCTGGTCTACAACCCGCCGGTCATTTTACTGGATGAACCGCTCTCTAACCTCGACGCCAAGCTGCGCGAAGAGGCTCGCGTATTCCTGCGTGAACTGATTATCAAGCTGGGCTTATCCGCGCTGATGGTAACGCACGACCAGAATGAGGCGATGTCGATTTCCGACCGTATCCTGCTGCTTAACAACGGTAAAATCGAGCAACAGGGCACACCGCAGGAGATGTACGGCTCGCCGAAAACGCTGTTTACCGCTGAGTTTATGGGCAGCAATAATCGCCTGCACGGCAAGGTTACGGAAGTGCGCGACGGCAAAGCGCGTATCGAAGGCAAAGGCTGGGTGCTGTGGGGCCAGGCCGGTGAAGGGGTACGAAGCGGTGAAGACGCCACCGCGGTGATCCGCGTCGAGCGCGTGGCGGTGGTCGAGGGGCCGGGTGAAAACCAGCTGGCGCTCCCGTTACTGACCAGCATGTATCTCGGTGACCGCTGGGAATACCTGTTCCGCACGCCGGGGGATGATTTTGTCATTCGCGCCTATGGTCACGAGGCCCGGGACCCGCTGCACTGCCACCTTTCGCTGCCTGAAAAGCACGTGTGGATCTTCCCGAAAAACTAAATGTAAAAAGGCTGCGATAAGCAGCCTTTTTTATGCCCGACATACTGCCTGCACACGGCAGTGAAAGCCTTACGTCATCAGCTTACCAGGCAAGACTGCCCGCGCTGAGTCAACGTCCATAAGGTTGTGACCGCCGGGATGAACGCAGACTGACCGGCGTTCAGCGTCATGGTGGCACCCTCGGCGTGGCTGAGCGTGGCACTCCCCTTCAGCACCAGCAGAATTTGCGCACGGTCTGTCCGGATGCTTTGCTGCTCGCAATGTTCAATGACGCTAAAGCGAAAATCCGTTACCGGGATCGGGTATTGCTGCATCCCCTCTTCCCGCTGTGGATGCATCCTGAGGCGGTCGGCTGGGGTTTCGTCAAACACCGTACAGCGCACCAACTCTGCCACGTTGATGTTCTTGGGGGTTAAGCCCGCACGCAGCACGTTGTCAGAACTGGCCATGACCTCTACCGCCGTACCGTTCACATAGGCATGTAGCGTACCGGCGCGCAGGAACATCGCCTCACCCGGCGCAAGCGTAATGCAGTGCAGATACAGCGGGGCCAGAGCCCCGATGTCCCCCGGGTAATCTCGCAGTAGCCGTTCGATAAAGGGCGCTACCGGAGCAAACACCCCGCATGCAAGTCGCGCTTCCAGACACGTCAGCACGCCCTCTTTTTCCGCCGGCTCAAGCGCCATCAGACGCGTAAAAAAGGCCTTAAGCCCTTCAGCATGCAGGTTGTTGCGAAACAGCGACAGCGCGGACGTCAGGGCCGGGGCATCCAGGCGCAAAAAGTGATTAGCAATCTCCTGATACGGCCGGAAGCCGTTCATGGCCATAAAAGGCGTCAGGGCAAAAACCAGCTCAGGCTTATGGTTCGCATCGGTGTAATCCTCTCCGGGCAGGTTGCCCTGACGGGCGAACCCGTCTTCTGCCTGGCGCTTATTGGGATGTACCTGCAGCGACAGTGCGCACTCCGCTGACAGCAACTTCAGCAGGTAAGGCAACTGCCCCGCAGTTTCTCCCGCGCACGCGCCCAACATCTCTGCCGGCCTCTGTGAAATAAGGTCCTGTAAAGAGCGTAACCCTGTATCGGTTTCAATCTCCGAGCAGCCTGCGGGGTGGCTTCCCATCCAGACCTCGGCCTGGGGTTGATCGTCAGGGTTGAGCAGGCCAAAAAGATGATTAAGCGCTACGCGACTGCCCCAGGCGTAATTTTTGATGCCGTTACGCATCCGGTAAAAAGGCTGACTCATTGCGTATCCTTTTCACATTCGCCAGGGGTGAAGCCATTTTCAGCCGCCAGCTGCGCAAACCACAATGCGTTACGTTTGATTTGTCGCTCCCCGGTGGCTAAATCCAGACGCCAGAAGCCATATCGCCGCTTGAAGCTGTTGATCCAGGACCAGTTATCAATGAAGGTCCACTGATGAACACCAAAACAGTTGGCGCCGTCAGCGATACCACGATGCAGCTGAGCCAGATGCTCCTCCATTAAAGCGATACGGAAGGTGTCATCTATTACGCCATCGGCCTGCACCGGCCCTTCGGACTGCAGATCCATCGCGATGCCAATTTCCGCCAGATACCATTTGATGTTGCCGTAGTTATCGCGAATATTGCAGGCAATGTCATAGATAGCTTCCGGGTGGATCTCGTTATTGTCGCGATAAGGGTTAAACCGTCCCTGAGGATCAATATAATTTTCGAAATAGACTTCCGGCGTGAAGTAATCGAGCGCGTAAACGCTTTCCCGCGCTTTCACCCTTCTCGGCACATAATAATTCACCCCCAGAAAATCAATTCTCGACTGCAGGATCGTCTCCACATCCTGCCGTGAAACCTCTGGTAAGCAGCCGTTTGCGGTTAAGATTTCGCACAGTTCTTTGGGGAATTCATGTTTAACCAGCGGGTCGAGGAAGCTGCGGTTAAACAGCAGGTCGGCATACCAGGCTGCTTTTTTATCGGCCTCGCTGTCGCTGCGGGTATAAGAAGGCGTGAGGTTGAGCACGACACCAATCTCACCCGGCAAGCCCATTTCACGGTAGACATTCACCGCCCTGGCGTGCGCCAGCATAATATTAAAGGCGACCTGAGCCGCCAGTTTGCCATCTTTTTTACACGGATAATGGAAGTCATATAAATAACCGCCTTCCACCGGCACGATCGGCTCATTAAAGGTTATCCAGTATTTCACCTTATGGCCAAACAGCTCGAACGCGGTGCGGGCGAAGCGGGCAAAAAGCTCGGTTACGTAGGATGACTCAAATCCGCCATATGCTTTTTGCAGCGCCTCGGGCATATCAAAATGGTAAAGATTGATGATGGGCTCGATGCCGTTGGCAATCATTTCATCGAAGTAATCGTTATAGAAGCGGACGGCGTCGCGGTTTGGCTGTCCGGTTTTGAAATCATCGATCAGACGCGACCACTGAATAGAGGTTCGAAACGAGTTAAACCCCGTTTGCTTCATCAGGGCTACGTCTTCTTTATATTTACTGTAGGTTTCACAAACGTGCTGCGGACCAATCTGCTGAAAAAAACGCTCCGGTTGTTCGGCAAACCAGCTGTCCCAGACAGAACGGTGCGGCTTATTGGCTATGCCTTCCGTCTGCGGACCTGATGCCGCTGCGCCCCAAAAAAAACCTTCCGGGAATTGATACCGGTTCATAACGCCTCCTGAATGAAAAAAAGGGCTGCCCCGAACAGGGCAGCCAAATAACTACTCTGCAGTGACTTCAATTGATTTGATGAACATATATCCCCAGTCGCCAGAGAACTTGCCAAAGCTAATGGTGTTGTCCCCTGCCCTGAGCGTGACCGGTACGACCATCGTCTGGCCTTTCTCATCCGTTTGCGGGAATTCAATGCTCACCGGCGTTCCGCCGTTCACAATGAACGAGTTTTTCTTACTCCCCCATTTGCCGTTAAATTTCACATGCAGGGCAAACTTACCGTCCCAGGGGGCGTTAACCTGCCAGGTCACGCTGTCTCCGTCATTGGCAAAAGGACCAAGGAAACCGTCTTCACCAATCGCTAACGTATCTTTATCACTCTTGGTGATGTTCAGTTTCCCCTTGCTGACGTCCAGCGTTCCGCCGCCAAAATGACAGTAGTCCGCCGGCACGGGCCCCGCCGCGGCCTTCACGCTAACGTTTACCGTCTTGCTGCTTTTCAGCAGTCCATCGTCAGCGGTAAAGGTCAACGCATAGTCACCGGGAGCCGAGAACCAGGCACGGGTTTCCGCTTTGGTGCTGTCACAAAAGTGGACGTTATCCTTGCCTTCGTGATGCCATGCCACGCTAACCTTCGGCTCCGGCAGATTGTCATCCTGCCAGGCCGCGGTGAGCTGAACGCCTTTATCCACGGTGGTAGAGAGCGCCTCCTGCAGAGTGATGACCGGCGGCAGGTTTTTCTGCGTATGCTCAAGGCGAATCACGTTTGAAGGCGCAGACTGACCGCTTTCGTTCTTTGCGATCACCCGGTAGTAGTAAGTCTGGCCCAGCGTCAGGCTGCGATAGTCATCACGGAAGAGATCCATTTTTGCCGGATCCCACTCATTTTTGCCGTCAGAGATATCCTGACCAACGCGGGTCCACGGGCCGTGTGGCTGAGTCGCTCTCTCCACATCGTAATAACGCCCGACGGGGGACCCCATCCAGTTAATGGCAAACGGTGAGTTGCTCTCGCGCAGCTTTGGTGCTTCCGGGACCGGCAGGGCCGGCGCCTGGCTCAGCCCCGCCATTTGCGCCGAGGCGGTTCGCACCAGATTGACGACCTCCATCTCCTGATTTGCTTTGCCCTCGACCGGGAAGCCAGGCAGATGGTAGCTGTAGTGCCCGGTAAACTCTTTGTGCCAGTAAAAACCACCATCATGGCGATGACCACGGAAGCCCCAGATAAAGCCCCCCGCCGCCTGCGCGCCATTGACCTCGGTATGCACAATGGCCTGCATGATAGTGTTAAGGTCTTTTTGATCGAGCAGACCAAATTCGCCAACCAGATAGACCTTTTTGCCGCCAATCGCCTCCAGATCTTTACGAACCTGCTCGGGGTGGTTGTTCTCGGCGTTGGTGTAATAGTGGTTACTGATGATGTCGACGTTCGGATCGTTGAGCGCGAAATCATTCACCTTTTTATAGGTACCATCGACGACAAGCTGATGAGGCGCCCACTTGCGGATCCAGGCCGACGTTTTCTGCAGGAAATCAGCATTGGTGTTTTCCAGCTCATTACCCGTTTCCCAGGCCATGATCGCCTTTTCATCGTAGTAATGGCGTCCCGTAATGGTGTTGGTACGGGTAATCACCTGACGGATCACATCCTGATAAGCACGGTAGGTTTTACTGTCAGTTCGATAAAAATCTTCCGGCTTTTCATGATAAAACGCGGCCAGCTGTTCCCGTCCCCCCCACCACCACCAGTGGTCAATAAACGGCAGAATCAGGCGCAGCCCCTGCTTATCCGCCTCGGCAATCATGTTGTCATACACTTTCATGGCCGTTTCATTCAGCCGCGGCATGCCGTCCGGCGTTGCCGGTGCCAGAATATGTGTCTCACGTCCGCAGGCAGCATCATTTTCCTGCTGCACGGAAAGCACATATACGCGCTGTGCTTTAGCACCGGTTTGCACCAGCGCTTTGATCCAGTTCTCCTGCTCTTCAGCAGTCGGCCATCTAAAGTATTGCCCCCAGCCGCGCGGATCCGCCTTACAGGTTCCGCGCGCGTCATCTTCTATACGATGCAGCTCCGGGGCGTGGATCCCGGCGAAGCGAAAGACGCGATTGCCATCTTTTAACGCTGCGCCATCGCGAGTAATAAAGTGTTCAAAATGGGATTGCTCGGCCGCCAGAGCCCCCGCGCTTCCCAGCGCGGAGAGTAAGGAGACGAGAAGCAGTTTTCGAATCGGGAAAGCCATCTCTTTTCTCCTCAGAACCAGACTTCAGCCTGCACACCAAAATTCAGCGTATCGGTATCGCCGCTACGTGAATATCCCCCCGGACTCAGGGTGCCAGTGCTCCAGTCGTAATTTCTGTCCATCGCATCCGAGACGCCTTTATCCCATTTTGCGTAGGTGGCAAAGAAGCGCAGCTGCGGACGGCTCCAGAAACCTGAATCAAAGGTCAGGGTCGGCGCAATGGTCACCTTGGTCAGGCCACCTTTCCCTTTACCGTTTACGCCCATGTAGTTTTTATCATCCAGATATTCGTAGCCCACCTCATATTGCATGGCGAAGTTTTTGGTTATCTGATGATACGGACGGATACCCGCGACCCACATGGAGCGTCCCCAGCCGTCATCGTCGTTGGTCCACCAGCGGTAGTTTTTGTCTTTCTGATAAAACGCAAAGGTCGATACCTCCACGTCACCCAGGTTGGCCATGCTGTCCAGCACGACGCGCCAGGATTGCGTATCCTCAAGGTTTGCCCAGCCCCAGCCGTTTTTACCCAGCGAATCCGCGGCGGCCAGGCCTTTGCCATACTGGAAAGCGATGCGGGAGTATCCGTTGGTCAGGCCGTAGAAGCTGTCAAAGTTGTACAGCGCGGTCACGCCGTACCCCTTCTCAGCCGAGGTAGGATGGTTTTCATTGCGGTTCATGTGGTGGCCGATAAGTTCGACGTCGAGCCCGGTGCCGCCGATCTTTTTAAACCACAGGTTAAGCGAATAGTCGTCCGGATAGCCCTGATCCCCCAGATCTACCGGATAAGCTTTGGCTTCGTCGGTGGTCGAGAAGGCATACACACCCGCATCAAAGCGCGCAAAGCCTAAATCCAGATTATCGAACCCGCCCCCGGTTCCGTTGTACTGAATGTACTCCCAGTCGAACTGGTGGCTGGAAAGGTTGGAGCTGCTGTAGCGTTTACCGGCCCAGAAGGTTATGTCCGGGGCAAAATCGAGATTCGTTAATTCAGCAAACCCTTCGCGGAACTGGGTCTCTTTGCCGTCATCGTCAGTACAGTTCCAGTCGGCGGTACATTTGGTCTGGTGCGTCAGGTTGGCCTGAATACGTGCGACTGCACCTGAATCCGACTTCAGCGTCACCGTCGGGATCAGCTCAATTTTGGTATCTTCTTCGTTACCCAGACGCCATTTCCCGTCAGGCATCAGCCCCACCGAATCGACCCGGTTGCCATCACTATTGGCAAGAATACCCGAGCGTAAATAGCCGTGGAGGGCGAAATCATATTTCTCATCGGCGCTGGCATAACCGCTGATGACAGTAAGAGCAATCAAGGACAGAGGTATTGATTTCATTAACGTTTGCATAGGTTCCCTTTGAATTTTTATTTTCACGGTTAAACGTGCAGGGGAAATGTAAGGATCAAATCTGGAAATGTACATCCACAAACGGAAAGCGCTTTCCATGTTTGCCGGATTGAATCACAAATTTAAGATCAAAGAGAAAATTTTTGTGAAGAATGTCACGAAATAATCTTCTGCCCATCAGGAACGGGCAGAAGCAGGGAGGCGGGGATTATTTTTCCAGCTGCATCAACTGGCGTTCATGAACCTTGAAGAAGGGGCGATAGAGCATCCATGCATTAAAAAAGGCGAACAGGCACATGCACATATTTTTCCAGCTGCCGTTCGCCGACCAGGCTGCGCCCAGCGGTGAAGGCATAGACCAGGGCAGCATGGCGACGGCTCTGTCGAGCACGCCAAGCTGGGTTAAATACCAAGCTATACAGGCATTTATCAGCGGTACAAACACAAAGGGCAGTAAAAAAACCGGGTTCATGATGACGGGGAAACCAAACAATATCGGCTCGTTAATGTTGAACAGCGACGGCAGAAGGCCAATTTTCCCGACGCTCTTCAACTGCCGGGATCGGCTTCGCATCGCCATAAAGACCAGCGGCAGCGTAGAGCCGATACCGCCAATCAGCAGATAAAAATCCCAGAATCCCTGCAGATAAATATGGGGCAGCACGGCTTCCCCGGCGGCCAGGGCCCGCTGGTTTTCAAACAGATAGGTGAGCCAGAACGGGTTCATGATGCCCGTAATGATCAGGGCACCATGAATACCGACGAACCATAAAAGATTACACAGAAACAAGGAGATAAGCACCGCCGTAAGGGTATCAGATGCCACGATAAGCGGGCGTAACGCCTCGCCAATCAGCTGTGGCAAAATTTGTCCGGTCGTCTGCAGCATCACGGCATTCATTACGCTAATGGAGAGCATGATCACCAGCAGCGGCATCAGCAGCTGGAAACCATTTCGCGTCATCACCGGCACCTCCTCCGGCAGACGAATGCACCACCCTCTCTTGTAGAAAAACCTTATTATTTCAATAGAGTAAGCGCTTGAAATGAGCGCAGTGAAAAGCCCCATCCCGCCCAGAAAAATATTCGTTGCACCGTTATCCCGAAAGCCAATGAACAGCAAAAAGGAGAGGCAACCGGTGAGTCCACACAGCCGTTCCGGCAGTTGATACTGCTTGGCCAGACTGGCGCTGGCACCAAACGCGACAATCAGCGCCACCAGTCCGAGCGTCAGCTCAAAGGTTGGCAACAGCATCGGACGCAGCAGCAGATAGACGTGTCCGAGGCGCGATGCACTTGAAATGGCGAACGGTGGAAACAGCAGCGGCACCATCAGGCTTCCCACAATCACAAAAGGCATGGCGAGGGAAAAGCCGTCCCGCATCGCGGTAATATGTTGATTTCTGGTGATTATATTGGCTGCTGGTGTGAGACGTTGCTCAATCAAATCCACAGCAACATTCATCAAATGAATGTTCATAACTCGACCTTAATAGTTCGTGAATAGCCGCGATGATCTCGCACATCCGGACAAAGTGAAAGATTCCCTCAGGTGATCGCGGTCACAATTACCTTATCCACCAACGGAAAGCGCTTTCCGTTTTGTTCCATGATGACTATATTCCAGCCATAAGTTCAAAGGAGACGTTATGAAAAAAATCATGTTGTGTTGTTCTGCCGGGATGTCCACCAGCCTGCTGGTGAAAAAAATGGTCGACGAAGCGCAAAAGCGTGGCCTGGAAGCGGAGATCAAAGCGTTTGGCGTGGCCGAATTCGCCGAGCAGGTCGGTCACTATCAGGTGGTGCTGCTTGGACCGCAGGTGAAGTACATGCAAAGCGATCTTCAGAAACAAGCTGATAAATACGGGATCCGTGTTGAGCCTATCAACATGATGGATTACGGCATGCAAAAAGGGGGCGCCGTTCTCGATTTCGCCCTCTCCCTGATAGATAACAAATAACGAAGGGAAAACCCATGAGCTCTCTTTACGCGAAACTTATCCAGGTCATTGAACAGAAAATTACCCCGATGGCAGGCGCCGTCGGGCAGCAGAAGTATGTGACCTCGATTCGTGACGGCTTTATCACCGCCCTGCCGTTCATGATCGTCGGTTCCTTTATGCTGGTGTTTATTTTCCCGCCCTTCTCACCCGACACGTCCTGGGGTTTCGCCCGGGCATGGCTGCAATTCTCCTTGGATCACCGTGAAGCCCTGATGCTGCCGTTCAACTTCAGCATGGGGATCATGACGATCTTCATTTCAGTCGGGATCGCCGCGAGCCTGGCCAAACATCACGATCTGGATGCCCTTACCGCCGGCATGCTGTCGCTGATGGCATTTCTGCTGGTGGCTGCGCCGTTAAAAGACGGGCAGATTTCTACCGCCTATTTCTCCGGGCAAGGGATCTTCACGGCCATTCTGGTGGCTATCTACTCTACCGAGCTGTATGCCTTCCTGAAGCGTCACAATATTACCATCCGCCTGCCGCCAGAAGTGCCTACGGGCGTTGCGCGTTCGTTCGAAATTCTGATCCCGGTGCTGGCAATTGTTGTCACTCTGCACCCGCTCAACCTCTTCATTGAGGCCCAGCTCGGCATGATTATTCCGGAAGCGATTATGTCGCTGGTGAAACCGCTGGTTGCCGCCTCCGATACGCTGCCTGCCATTCTGCTCTCGGTGCTGGTGTGCCAGGTTCTGTGGTTTGCGGGCATCCACGGCGCGCTGATTGTCACCGGAATTATGAACCCGTTCTGGATGGCGAACTTGTCGGTTAACCAGGCAGCAATGGCTGCCGGTCAGGCGATCCCGCACATTTACGTTCAGGGATTCTGGGATCACTACCTGCTGATTGGCGGGGTCGGCTCCACGCTGCCGCTGGCGTTACTGCTGCTGCGCAGCAAAGCGGTGCATCTGCGTACCATTGGGCGTATGGGCGTGGTGCCGGGGATGTTTAATATCAACGAACCGATTTTATTCGGTGCCCCTATCATCATGAATCCGCTCTTTTTCCTGCCGTTCGTGCTGGTTCCGATGGTCAACGCCACCCTCGCCTACTTTGCCCTTGATTTCAACCTGGTCAGTCGCGTGGTCTCGATGACACCGTGGACAACGCCTGCCCCTATCGGCGCATCCTGGGCGGCCAACTGGAGCTTTAGCCCGGTGATCCTCTGCCTGCTGTGCATGGTGACCTCAGCGGCCATGTACTTCCCGTTCCTCAAAGCGTACGAGAAGCAGCTGCTGGAACAAGAGCATGAAAATGCGGTTGAACAATCTGAAGAAGCGGCACAGTCCGCCTGATAGTAAAAACACAGAGGTTACGGATGGAATTAGAAGAACAGGTCATGGGCATTATTATCAATGCCGGTCAGTCACGCAGTCTCTGCTACGAAGCGCTTGGCTTCGCAAAAAAAGGTGACTTTGCCTCAGCCGACGCGCGGATGAAAGAGGCGGCGCACTTCGCCCGTGAAGCGCATCTGGTGCAAACCCAACTGATCGAAGCTGACGAAGGGGAAGGCAAAACTAAAATGACGCTGGTGATGGTGCACGCTCAGGATCATTTGATGACCTCGATTCTGGCGAAAGAACTGGTGACGGAGCTGATCGAACTGTACCGCACTCGTCAGGCATAACCATTCAGGAGAGGCGCTGGCCTCTCCTTTTCGAGGAACGTATGCACTATCTTGGACTCGATATTGGCGGCACAAAAATGGAAGCCGTCCTGCTTTCG
Source organism: Enterobacter sp. WPR_3_1 (assembly GCF_003635055.1). Classification (NCBI taxonomy): domain Bacteria; kingdom Pseudomonadati; phylum Pseudomonadota; class Gammaproteobacteria; order Enterobacterales; family Enterobacteriaceae; genus Enterobacter; species Enterobacter sp. WPR_3_1. The sequence continues at coordinate 275,944 of NZ_RBXU01000009.1, forward strand.
CCTCAGGGCGAATGCCTTTGGCGTGAGCGTCGTCCGACGCAAAAAGAGAGTTATGACGCCTTTATGCACCATCTGCTGGCGTTTATCGGCGAAGCGCGCGCGGTAAGTGAAGTGCCATTCAGTATCGGTATTGGCCTGCCGGGGGCCATCGACCCACAAAGCGGGCTGATTAAAAACTGCAACTGCCTGGTGCTCAACGGTCACGACCTGAAGCATGATTTAGCAAAGCAGCTCAATCAGCCCGTGTGGATAGCCAATGACGCGGACTGCTTCACGCTGTCTGAAGCGGTTGATGGCGCAGGCGCAGAAGCAGAAACCGTCTTTGGCGTAATTGTCGGTACCGGATGCGGCGGTGGCGTGGCGGTACATAAGCGTCTGCTTCAGGGGCCAAACGCCATCGCTGGCGAATGGGGACATAACCCGTTGCCTGGCTATGCCCCCGAGACGGATGGTCCGGCGCAGCCCTGCTATTGCGGGAAACATAACTGTATCGAAACCTTTATCTCTGGCACCGGCTTTGCCCGCCGTTATCCCAGCGAACTGAGCGCGCAGGCCATCATTGAAGCGGCGGCCCAGGGAGACCTGACCGCGCGGGCCCACTGGCGACACTTTATCGACGCTTTTGCCCGCAGTCTGGCCTCGGTGATCAATATTCTTGATCCGCAGGTTATTGTGTTGGGCGGTGGGTTATCAAATGTCAGCCAACTGTACGACGAACTTCCGGCCGCCATCAGGCCCTACATCTTCTCGGAAAGCTGCCGTACCCGTATCGTCCCGGCCCGTTACGGCGACGCCAGTGGCGTGCGTGGCGCGGCGTGGCTACCGGGTTTGCACGCCGCGCAAACGTGAAACCGCCTGTGGGGGGCGCTAAGATTCTTAAGGTGGGTTATGTTAAGATAACCAAAACCCACCACGCAGAAAATGCTATGCCAACGATTGACGATGTATCACGATTAGCCAATGTCTCACGAGCAACCGTCTCACGCGTGTTGACGGGGACGCGCGGCGTGCGCGAAGAGAGCCGTGAAGCCGTGCTGCGCGCCGTAGAAGAGCTTAATTATCGCCCAAGCTTTGCCGCGCAAAACCTGGCAAGTCAGTCATCAAGCTACGTTGGTCTGGTTCTCTCTGCGAAGGATGAAAGCAGCGGAGCACGTTTGCTGCCTGCGCTCTCCCGCGCCATGAAAGCGTTGAATAAAACGCTCATCGTAGAGTACGTAAATGATCCTGTTGAGCAGGCTGTCACCGTCGATGATCTTCAGCGCCAGTGCGTTGCTGTCGTAGTCTTTGGGCCGGTTGCGGCCGGTAGCGCAGAGAATGTTATCTCCTTCGATCGTCCCGTGGTGGATGCGAAACCTCAGGGATATGACTTTGCCTTTGCGACGGAAAGCGCCTGTCGTTACATGACGGGTAAGGGCCATCGCAATATCGCACTGGTGATTGACAGCGAACACGATGACAACAGTAAAAAGATGGTGGAAGGCTATCGCAACGTCCTGCAAAACTACTCTTTGCCGTTTAATCGCCAGCTGGTGTTAACGGCGAATGAAGATGTTGAACAGGCGCTGCTGACGCTCATCAACAGCCTGAGCAAGTTTTCCGCCATTGTGGTTAAACGTGATGCCTATGCCGCTGAAGCGATGCGTCTGTTCCGGGAATTTGGCATTTCCGTTCCGCAGGAAGTATCGCTGCTGAGTCTGGAAGATTCACCTCTGGCAACCCAGCTCTATCCACAGCTGACCTGTATCTCGTGGCCAATGGATCAGTTGCTCACTCAGTGCGTTGAGCGCATTAAAAGCCTGGTGGATGGCCGACCTGTTCGCACGTCAGAGCTCTCCCCCGTGATTGGTAAACTCACACCTCGCCAGTCGGTGATGGAAAAAAGCTAGCGGGTACGCAGCGATTGCCGGTTTAAGGGTGTGATAACACAATAAACGTTATCCCTGTTCTGGAGCGAGATGATGAAAACCTTTCTGTTCATAAGTGCCCTCACCCTTTTCCCGGCGCTCTCCTGCTATGCCATCGCCCAGGAAACGCCCCTGCCGCTGAAAGAGCAAATTCATACCGATGAAGGTACGTTATGCGTGTATGGCGATGCTGCGCGCAGTGAAAAAGTTGTGATGCAGGGCGGCAACGATTGCCCACAGAGTAAAGCGGCAAAACAGTCCTGATTGCAGATAGGATGCTGTTTTTTTGGGGGGCGGCGGAGCAAAATACCGTTCCTATTTCACTTTCTAAGTCATTTGACCGGCAAACATTTACATCTTCATTAATGAACCGGTCTTTTGCTCTTAACGTGAATATTTCCCCCACTATACCGATCGCACCTATACGGAAAAGGTACCAGTAATAATTAGCACCGGCATGAGGCTTGCATTTACGAAGGGAAATGTCCTTACAGTAGATATCAAGCGAGACTAATCGGATATTGATGTAGTAGAATTGGCTAACTCCCGATTAGCGCTGAAGATGGGGATGAAGGCAAAGTGGGTGCAGTTATTCACACGCAGGCTGGGTCAAATTTTCTTATCAACTCAACTGTAACTTGCTGACTAGCTCATGACCTTTCATCTGACGTGGAATAATATAATTTTTCCAAGAAAATAATATCAAGCATCGTATTATAGATCAAAAATAATCAGGCGGACCACCTACAAGACGGCCCGTATAATTATACCCCCACATCCCCCATCAAAGGAAACACAGAGATTCATCCATAAAAATAATCATAAAATGCATTGAAATTTTCATCTCCGATAAATGTAACAACCCTTACCTTTAACTCATCCATAAAATCTTTTTTTACTTCATCATTATCATCTGCTATATCAAAAATATCGTAATAACCATATACCAAATCAATGAGTTCTGTTAGTGAAAGTAAAAAGCCAGAGAGATTATCAGCTATTTTAAACGGTTCAACTACGTCATAAGACGCATAAATAGAGGTATTACCTTCATCTACAACAGCAATTATAGGCTTACCACCACCTAAATCATCGCCAATTACAAGATAATTATCTGGTAAGTATTCATAACCACTTTGAGCTTTTGCAAGTTCACTGACTGAATAAAATTTAATTGGCGTAAAACCTGTTTCTATTTTTAACTTCTCAGGATTATTTTTTCCATATAAATAATCCAACTCTGCCGAGCGAGGTAAGTTGGAGGGGAATACGTTGTCAATGTCATTAACGATATTGAAACTCCCGGACAGTGAATATTTATTGCAAATAGCAACAAATTTTTTTAATGACTCTTCAATTTCACTCATAATAACACCTCATATTTATCACATTCACTGATATTATTGACAGCTCTTTAAATTCTTACGGGTCAGGTTACGGTCTATCAATCGTCCTTTACCTGGAGTGTCATAACTTCCTCGGTGACCTTGCAAACCATGTAAATGTTCATCATAGCCGCTTGGATGATTAGCATTCTGGAGAAATACAATATTCCTTGGATCGCCTTGCCATTTTCCTCCTAAAACACCGTTCCCTTTCACACTATTGATATGATGGCCTGTATAGCCCATTTCGGACATAACCGACGATAATTGGCGATTATTTTTTGTACTTAGTATTACTTCGCGTTCAGCGGCCGTCCAGTCCCGGCTTCCTCCTCCAGCCGCAACCAGTTCTCTTTCTTCTCCCCATGCTCGGCTTATTGCTGTCGCCCGACTGCGCGCAAAGGGTAGTAGCAGAACATAGAGCAGCCGTTTCACCTCAGCATACTGCCCAGCGTAGCGAAACGGCTGATGCGGCATCACCGTGCGCTGAACAAGCTTTGTAGCCCTTGCTGTCTGATAGCGGACTTCGCCAAAACTGCAATACTGGCCGCTCCAGCGTACCTCGCCACGCGCATCGGTCACCTCCAGTTGCGCACCATTCAAATCGGTACTGAACCAGTAAATCTCACCGCTGCTCTGGTCACGAAGATGTTCATCCCAGCCGGCGGGCTACAGGATTCATTCGGGTCATAAACATAAGTGCTGAACCCCTGGTTTCCTGCTCCTCCTGCAACAGGCGGTAGCCCCGCCACAGGAAGCGCGTTTCGGTGATGCCATACGCCGTGGTGACGATTTTACGCGTACGGAGGCCCAGCTCAAGGTCTGGTAGATATACATGACCGGCATCCGGTTGTCCTGATCCCTGAATTTGTGCGGCAATGAATGGCCCGGTAAAGAGGCAAAAGAGACAGTTATTGACGGAGTGGTCGGGAATGTGAAGATTTAGTCATCGAGCCTGATTTATATAAGGCTGCAGTAGATAACTCAAATTGTAATGAATGTTAGTTTTCGCTCTGTTGCGCGGCAAACCCCGTTCACCGTGCTGATTCATACAGGCAATTCCCTGCTGACGAGAATGGAGTACACTTCCCGGTTACACTCTGACGTCCACAGCTCACCGGCGATAATTTTTCTGGCAAAGGAGTAGGCACGTATTTAATGAAATATATATGAACAATAGATTTAAAAAATCTGGGAAATTAATATTTTCGGCGCATTATCATTCATTAATTAAAATCAAAAAACACTCAATAAAATACCCCCCATTGAGGCTTTAATTTTCCCTGTAGGAATTTAATTAAAGCATCTCCTACATTGATACACAAACCCTCTCCGTTGTTTGTTATAAAAACACCCGCTCTCACTTTGGAATCCATTCATAGGGGTATATTCTTTCGATATTTTCAATATTTAATGAGGTCTTTTAAGATCAAGTTGGCACAAGGAGTTTATAACAAACCAACTAATCTAATAAATTTATTGATTTCTGCTATAAAAAGTAGCGCCGTTCTTGATGTGCAAACAAAATTGAGCAAAATCAGAAGAAAGGTCGACTCATATAGAAAGCAAAGCATCACTACACCCTTGAGTTATATCATAACACTACCAACGTCGAGATTGAATCAATAACTTTATGTTCTCAGATAACATAATTTATCACCCATTTTTCTTTTCGAGAGGATTTTTAATCCCGCTTACTCTCGCCTCTTGCAATATGCTTAACGATCTAAGTTAAAAAATTTCCGCTTATAGGATTAATCGAATGAGCAATGGATAAATAAGGATGCGGAGAATTTACTCTATAATAGGCCTGATGCGTATTTGAAGAAAGCTCAAATAAAGAGTTTAGCCCATTTTGTTTAGAAAGATGAAGATTAGCAGCTACGGCTGCCCCTTCACAGATCCCCGCCATAAACACTACTCCTCGTTGTTTTTATTCCCGTTATTTTGCCGCATGGATTCTATAAACTCTCGTTGCTCCTGTGTGAGTTCAAGATCATCCAGCAAGCGATCCAACTCTTCTTCAGGTAATTCTTTTTGGTTCTGTCTCTTCCCGATAGCCATGCTCACCCTTGAGTTAATAGGATTAATCTCAGGGTATCCAGGGTGCATAAAATGCGCAACTAACAGATTTTGGACAATAGAAGCCATAAAGCCCCGTTAGTGGTACAAGCAACAAGCAGAGCGTAGCGACTTCATCAGATTGTCAGAAGGATCACACCTTATCAGGGTGCTCGTATATCTGTCGAAGCGCTGGAAGAGCCTGTATATCAGGCTTTAATGCGAGTGATTACTCTGTCGATGACATAACAATGTCAGGATAGGCTTTTTTCACGTTTTACTATCGCGGTGTGAGGATGCAACTGCCGCCAACGCTGAGTTATCCTGTCTCTCACCGTCTAACTTAGCGTGACAGTTACCACCAGGGACGGATCATAATGATAGAACCCATAGGCGACTAAAACAGGTAACTATTTAATTTGCTGATAGAGAAGGATTTAAAGGGCTTCTTCAGAGAGGGATAGATCTGGAGCGGGCGAAGGGAATCGAACCCTCGTATAGAGCTTGGGAAGCTCTCGTTCTACCATTGAACTACGCCCGCTTTGAGGTGCGTAAGGCATTATAGACCTTACGCCTCTTCATACAAGCCTCTTTGCAACTAAATGGCGATTATATAATCACTTAGCACTTTGGCTTACTGCCTGGCGCCGGAAGATAACGCTGCGGATCGATGGCTGTGGCGCGATAGCGGATCTGGAAGTGTAACTTCACCGAGTCCGTGCCGGTACTGCCCATGGTGGCAATCTTCTGCCCAGCCTTCACATTCTGCCCGTTGTTCACCAGCATCGTATCGTTGTGGGCATAGGCTGTGATGTAATCTTCCCCATGCTTAATCATGATCAGGTTACCGTAACCGCGCAGCTGGTTGCCGACGTAGACCACCTTCCCTGCCCCTGATGCATAGACTGGCGTGCCGCGCGCAGCAGCGATATCAATGCCTTTATTGCCTCCCTCAGACAAGGAGTAAGGCAACACGACCTTGCCGCTGGCAGGCCAGACCCAGCAACGCTGGCCGACCGGAGGCCATGAGGACTGCGGCACCGCGTAAGACGGCGTCACTTTGGCTGTTTTGCCTTTAGAGGATTTCTTCGTTGAAGACGCGCCACCGTTAACCTTCAGTTTCTGCCCCACCTCGATAGTGTAGGGTGGAGAGATGTTATTCAGACGCGCCAGATCCTTCACGCTGGTCCCCGTTGCGCGCGAAATCCGATACAGCGTATCCCCGCGCTTAACGGTATAGACCGCACCGGAATAGCTGCCCATATCCGACGACTTGCTTCCTGAACAGCCTGCCAGTAATAGCGTCAGCGTCAGACAAAAAACGGCGGTAATGGGATTTCTCGTCAGGCTTCCTGCAAACAAAACAGATCCTCGGTCAGCGTGAATGGCGCACTATGATACCAGCCCAGACTGATATGGGTCAGCCCTTTTCCGCTCTTGAGAGCAAACGGCGCATGGAGGAATGCGGTATAATGCAGCTGCTGATGGTGCTGAGCCATCCGCATCGTTGGCACTGGAGCATCAATGAGTATTCAAGAACACGTTATTTTGGTAAATGACCAGGGAATGGTGATTGGCACTCAGGAAAAGTACGCCGCCCACACCGCCCACACCCCGCTGCACCTGGCTTTCTCATCGTGGCTTTTTAACGCCAGAGGTGAGTGTCTGGTTACCCGACGCGCCTTAAGCAAAAAAGCCTGGCCAGGTGTCTGGACCAACTCCGTTTGCGGACATCCTCAGTCTGGTGAAAAGACGGAACAGGCTATCATCCGCCGTTGCCGCTTTGAGGTTGGCGCAGAGATCGCCAATATCACCCCCATAGCCGCTGAATTCCGTTACCGTGAAGCCGATCCTTCGGGGATCGTGGAGAACGAGATTTGCCCGGTATTCGCAGCACGCGTCACCAGCGAACTGCATATTAATCACGATGAAGTGATGGAGTATGAATGGGTCGAGCTGGAAGCGTTGTTCCGCGCACTGGACGCTGCCCCCTGGAGCTTTAGCCCGTGGATGGTGCAGGAAGCGACGGTCGCCCGCGACGCGCTCAGGGCCTTCGCGGCGCAATAAAAAAGCCCCTTTCGGGGCTTTTTTACTGTCTTAACGGCTTACTTCACCGGGCGCATCGCCGGGAACAGGATCACATCACGGATGGTGTGGCTGTTAGTGAACAGCATAACCATACGGTCGATACCAATCCCCAGACCTGCGGTTGGTGGCAGACCGTGCTCCAGCGCAGTCACATAGTCTTCGTCGAAGAACATCGCTTCGTCATCGCCCGCCGCTTTCGCGTTAACCTGATCCTGGAAGCGCTGAGCCTGATCTTCTGCATCGTTCAGCTCGCTAAAGCCGTTGCCGATTTCGCGGCCACCGATGAAGAACTCAAAGCGGTCAGTGATTTCCGGGTTCACATCATTACGACGTGCCAGCGGAGAAACTTCTGCCGGGTATTCGGTGATGAAGGTCGGCTGAATCAGGTGCGCTTCGGCCACTTCTTCGAAGATCTCGGTCACGATACGGCCCAGACCCCAGCTCTTCTCAACGTTGATACCGATGCTTTCCGCGATCGCTTTCGCAGAGTCGAAGTTATCCAGATCGGCCATGTTGGTTTCTGGACGGTATTTCATGATCGCTTCGCGCATGGTCAGTTTTTCAAACGGCTTGCCGAAGTCGAAGACTTCTTCACCGTAAGGCACTTTAGTGGTGCCCAGAATGTCCTGCGCCAGGGTACGGAACAGTGATTCGGTCAGCTCGATCAGATCTTTATAATCCGCATACGCCATATAGAGTTCCATCATGGTGAACTCTGGGTTATGACGCACGGAGATGCCTTCGTTACGGAAGTTACGGTTGATTTCGAACACGCGGTCAAAACCACCGACGACCAGACGCTTCAGGTACAGTTCCGGCGCGATACGCAGGTACATGTCCAGATCGAGGGCGTTGTGATGGGTGATGAACGGACGTGCAGACGCACCGCCTGGGATCACCTGCATCATTGGGGTTTCCACTTCCATAAAGTCGCGGTTAACCATGAATTGGCGGATACCGGCCATGATCTGAGAGCGAATCTTGAAGGTCTTACGGGATTCATCGTTGGAGATGAGATCCAGGTAACGCTGACGGTAGCGCGCTTCCTGATCCTGCAGGCCATGGAATTTGTCCGGCAGCGGGCGCAGGGCTTTGGTCAGCAGACGCAGTTCGGTGCAGTGGATAGACAGCTCACCGGTCTTGGTTTTGAACAGCTTACCTTTCGCCCCCAGGATATCGCCCAGGTCCCACTTCTTGAACTGCTCGTTGTAGATGCCTTCCGGCAGGTCGTCACGGGAGACGTACAGCTGAATGCGGCCGCCAACGTCCTGTAGCGTCACGAAGGAGGCTTTACCCATGATACGACGGGTCATCATGCGGCCAGCAACGGCCACTTCGATGTTCAGCGCTTCCAGCTCTTCGTTCTCTTTACCGTCGAAGTCAGCGTGCAGTTGGTCTGAGGTATGGTCACGACGAAAATCGTTCGGGAAAGGCACGCCCTGCTCGCGCAGTGCTGCCAGCTTCTCGCGGCGGGTTTTCAGTTCGTTATTAAGATCGACTACCGCGTCAGCGCCCTGTGCTTGTTGTTCAGACATGTTGGTTCCTCATAACCCTGCTTTCAAACTTGCTTCGATAAATTGGTCCAGGCTGCCGTCCAGCACCGCCTGCGTGTTACGGGTTTCAACCCCGGTACGCAGGTCTTTGATGCGGGAGTCATCAAGGACGTAAGAACGGATCTGGCTGCCCCAACCGATGTCAGATTTGTTATCTTCCATCGCCTGTTTCTCAGCATTTTTCTTCTGCATCTCCAGCTCATAAAGCTTCGCTTTCATCTGCTTCATGGCCTGGTCTTTGTTCTTATGCTGGGAGCGGTCGTTCTGGCATTGCGTCACCAGCCCGGTTGGAATGTGGGTGATACGCACCGCAGATTCCGTACGGTTAACGTGCTGACCACCCGCGCCGGATGCGCGGTAAACGTCGATACGCAGATCCGCCGGGTTGATGTCGATATCGATATCTTCGTCAACTTCCGGATAGACAAACGCGGAGCTGAAGGAGGTGTGACGACGGCCGCCGGAGTCGAACGGGCTCTTACGCACCAGGCGGTGAACCCCCGTCTCGGTACGCAGCCAGCCGTAGGCGTAATCGCCAATAATCTTGATGGTGACAGATTTAATACCGGCCACTTCACCTTCAGACTCTTCGATGATTTCGGTTTTGAAGCCGCGGGCTTCCGCCCAGCGCAGATACATGCGCATCAGCATGCTGGCCCAGTCCTGGGCTTCGGTACCGCCAGAACCTGCCTGAATATCGAGATAGCAGTCAGCGTTATCGTATTCACCGGAGAACATGCGACGGAATTCAAGCTGTGCCAGCTTCTCTTCGAGCACGTCGAGTTCAGCCACGGCTTCGTTAAAGGTTTCTTCGTCGTCAGCTTCGACGGCCAGCTCCAGTAAACCGGAAACATCTTCCAGCCCCTGAGCCATTTGATCCAGCGTATCTACGATAGCTTCGAGAGAGGAACGCTCTTTACCCAGCGCCTGCGCGCGTTCAGGTTCGTTCCAGACGTCCGGCTGTTCCAGCTCGGCGTTTACTTCTTCAAGACGCTCTTTCTTGGCATCGTAGTCAAAGATACCCCCTAAGAACGTCAGAGCGCTCCGTGAGGTCCTGAATACGGTTTTTTACCGGATTAATTTCAAACATGGTCTGTTTTCTTTTATGGACTTGTCAAAATGCGGTGATAAGAGCGGGATTGTACCGAATCCACGCCCTTTTTTATAGAGATTACTGCCGCTAAATTGGCCAGATATTGTCGATGATGATCTGAAGGGTGCGGTTACCGCGGAACTCGTTTATATCCAGTTTGTATGCCAGCTCAACTTCGCGCACGCCGTTGTCCGGCCAGACAGCGGTATCGACGTTAAAGGCAATACCGTCCAGCAGCGGGCCACCGCCTACAGGCTCGACCATCACTTTCAGATGGCGCTCACCAACAATGCGCTGTTGCAGCAGACGGAAGCGGCCATCGAACAAGGGTTCCGGGAACATCTGCCCCCACGGCCCTGCATCCCGGAGCATCTGTGCCACTTCCATCGTCATCTCAACCGGCGTGAGTTCGCCGTCGGAAACCACTTCGCCCTGCAGCAGGGCCGGGTCAATCCAGTCGGTGACCAGCTCGCCGAACAGACGCTGGAACTCGTCGAACTTCGCCTCTTCCAGCGACAAACCTGCCGCCATGGCATGACCGCCGAACTTGAGCATCAGACCCGGGTAGAGGGTATCCAGACGCTCCAGCGCATCGCGCATGTGCAGCCCCTGAATCGAACGCCCGGAGCCTTTGAGGGTGCCATCACCAGCCGGTGCAAACGCAATGACCGGGCGGTGGAAACGCTCTTTAATACGCGAAGCCAGAATGCCCACCACGCCCTGATGCCACTCAGGGTGATACATCGCCAGGCCGCCCGGCAACGTATCGCCGCTGCGTTCCAGTTTTTCGCACAGGGTCAGCGCTTCAACCTGCATTCCCTGTTCAATCTCTTTACGGGTCTGGTTCAGGGCGTCCAGCTCATTAGCCAGCACGCGCGCTTCACCAATGTTGTCGCACAGCAGCAACGCAACGCCAACGGACATATCGTCCAGTCTGCCGGCCGCGTTCAGGCGAGGCCCCAGAGCGAAGCCCAGATCGCTTGCCGCCAGCTTGAGCGGATCGCGGTTAGCAATCTCAAGCAGCGCTTTGATACCGGGACGGCATTTGCCCGCCCGAATGCGGCTTAAGCCCTGCCAGGTCAGAATACGGTTATTGGTATCGAGCGGCACCACGTCTGCGACGGTCCCCAGTGCGACCAGGTCGAGATACTCGGCCAGGTTCGGCACGGCAATACCGCGGGCGTCGAACCAGCCCTTATCACGCAGCAGCGTGCGTAACGCCAGCATCAGATAAAATGCCACGCCGACGCCTGCGAGTGATTTCGACGGGAAATCGCAGTCGCGCAGATTCGGGTTGATGATCGCTTCCGCGGCAGGCAGCGTTTCACCCGGCAGGTGGTGATCGGTAACCAGCACCGGGATCCCCAGCTGATGCGCATGATCGACGCCCGCATGGGAAGAGATCCCGTTGTCTACGGTCAGGATAAGCTGTGCGCCGCGGGCATGGGCCTGATCGACCACTTCCGGGCTGAGGCCGTAACCATCTTCAAACCGGTTCGGCACCAGATATGTCACGTTGTCGCAGCCCAGCGCGCGCAGGCTCAGCACGCTCAGCGCGGTACTGGTTGCGCCATCAGCATCAAAATCCCCCACCACCACAATGCGCGTACCTTCACACAGCGCGTTGTAGAGAATTTCTGTGGCTTTTTCGATGCCGTTTAACTGCTGCCATGGCAACATCCCTTTAACGCTGCGCTCAAGGTCGGCGGCGGTACGCACGCCACGGCTGGCGTAAAGCCGCTTTAGCAGCGGCGGGAGGTCGTCAGGCAAATCAGCATGTTCAACCGCCTCGCGGCGGCGCAGTTTTATTGGGGCTTTCACGCGAATTATTTACCACCAAACTGTTTCTGGTGCGCGTCGAGGAACTCTTTCATCTCTTTAGGTCCCTGATAACCCGGAACAACATAGCCGTTGCTCAGGACAATCGCTGGCGTACCGTTCACGCCAAACTGCACACCCAGCGCGTAGTGGTTAGCGATATCAATGTCGCAGGATGCAGGCTGTACGCCTTTGCCATTCATCGCGTCATCAAAGGCTTTGTTGCGGTCTTTCGCACACCAGATAGCTTTCATATCCTGCTCTGGCTTGCTCTCAACGCCCGCGCGCGGGAAGGCCAGATAACGCACGGTGATCCCCAGCGAGTTGTAATCTTTCATCTCTTCATGCAGCTTATGGCAGTAGCCGCAGGTGATGTCGGTGAAGACGGTAATGACGTGTTTTTCCTGCGCCGCTTTATAAACGATCATCTCTTTTTCGAGCGCGTTCAGGTTTTTCATCAGCAGCTGGTTGGTTACGTTGACCGGCTGCGCACCGCTTACGTCGTACATTGGCCCCTGAATAATGTGTTTTCCGTCTTCGGTCACGTACAGCACGCCGCTGTTCGTCAGAACCGTTTTCATGCCGGCAACCGGTGCAGACTGGATATCACTGCTGGTGACGCCTAGCTTCGCCAGAGACTGTTTGATAGCGGCGTCATCCGCATGGGCAAAACCGGTAAATGAGGCTGCCAGCAGGGTGAACAGTGCGAAAGACTTTTTCATATAAGATCCTAATTCGTCGGCACTCACGCTCGTGGGTGGTGCTGTTGGTGTAGCTGCCGCAGCCGTTCCGTCGCGACATGGGTATAAATTTGGGTCGTGGAAAGATCGCTATGTCCCAGCAGCATCTGCACCACGCGCAGGTCGGCGCCGTGGTTCAGCAGATGCGTCGCAAAGGCATGACGCAAAACGTGTGGCGAAAGCTTTTCACTGTCGATACCCGCCAGTGTGGCGTAATGTTTGATGCGATGCCAGAACGTTTGCCGCGTCATCTGTTGTGCGCGCTGGCTGGGGAACAAGACGTCGATTGAAGCGCCATTAAGCAACCATGGACGACCGTGCTCCAGATAGGTTTCCAGCCAGTACACCGCCTCTTCACCCAGCGGCACCAGCCTTTCCTTGTTTCCTTTACCGATTACGCGAACTACGCCCTGACGAAGGCTAATGTCGCTCATCGTCAGGCCGACCAGTTCAGAAACACGCAAACCGGTAGCATACAATAGCTCAAGCATGGCTTTATCGCGTAACTCCAGCGGCAGGTCAACTGCGGGTGACTGTAATAATCTCTCAACTTGTGCTTCGCTGAGATCTTTCGGCAGCCGCTGCGGGAGTTTCGGGGAGGCCAGGAGCGCGCTGGGATCGTCTTCGCGAATTTTTTCACGGTTGAGATGCTGGAACAGCCGACGCATTGCGCTGAGCAAACGCGCGGAACTGGTGGCCTTGTAGCCCCCTTCCATCCGCTCGCCCAGCAGCGCCTGCAGGTCGTCGCTTTGTGCGTTCGCCAGCGACAGCCCGCGGTGCGCCAGCCACTCCACCAGCATGGTGAGATCGCGCCGGTAGGCACTGATCGTATTCTCGGCCAGGTTCTTCTCCAGCCACAGTGCATCGAGAAACTGTTCGATGAGTGCGAGATCCTTTTCCACATCAGCCCCTTTGATTCTGCAGTCAGGCCATTATGCCTGATTGCTACCGGTTTCTGGTACACTACGCGCAAAGTCAAAGCAAGAATTGAGATAGTCACGCGATGAATATTGGTCTGTTCTATGGTTCCAGCACCTGCTACACCGAAATGGCGGCAGAGAAAATTCGGGACATCATTGGCCCGGAACTGGTGACGTTGCATAACCTGAAAGATGACGCGCTTACGCTGATGGAGCAGTACGACGTGCTGATCCTCGGCATCCCGACCTGGGATTTCGGCGAAATACAGGAAGACTGGGAAGCCATCTGGGACCAGCTTGATACGCTTAACCTCGACGGCAAAATCATTGCCATGTACGGCATGGGAGATCAGCTGGGTTACGGTGAGTGGTTCCTGGACGCACTCGGCATGCTGCACGACAAACTGGCACCGAAGGGCGTCACGTTTATCGGTTACTGGCCAACCGAAGGGTACGAGTTCACCAGTAAGAAACCGATTATTGCCGATGGGCAGCTGTTTGTCGGGCTGGCACTGGATGAAACCAACCAGTACGATCTCAGCGATGAGCGCCTGCAAAGCTGGTGTGAGCAGATTCTGGGCGAAATGGCAGAACAGTTTAGCTAACGCGAATTACTCCTGCGTCAGCTGCTGTAATAACATCCGACGCAGGTCCCGCCACTCAGCGCTATCCATACTGTCCGCGGCCAGCCACAGATGCTGGCGACGCCCGCTGTCCACGCTACGTAGCCGCAGCATCATGCCGGAAGCGATCATCCAGGGCATACCGAGAATTTCCCACTCTTTTCCCTGCCAGCGCAGGCGGGAATCCATCAGTAATTTGATCTCCCCCTGACGGGCATGAATGCGGCGCTGGCTGCGCACGCTGTCAAACACCACAAACGACAGCAACAGCAGCCACAGAGGCGTATAGCTAAGCGGCCACGGCATCAGTAACACAAAGGCCGCGACCAGGCCGTGGAGCAACAACGACATCCACTGCGAGCGCCACGAGACGCGAAGGTCAGATTGCCACAGGACCACGTTCCTGATTCCGTGTTTGAATTAATTGCACCATCCGTTGCAACTCGGTGTCGGCGGGTTTGCCGTGATTCATCAGCCAGTTAAATAAATCAGGATCGTCAGACTCAAGCAGGCGAACAAACAGACGCTTATCATCATCGCTTAAGCTGTCATACTCATATTCGAAGAAAGGCATGATGGAAATATCAAGTTCACGCATGCCGCGACGGCACGCCCAGTGAATACGGGCCTTGTTGTTAATATCCATGTTCTGTTTCCTGCATTACGTTTGGCACAGTCGGCACCCCGTCCAGTGTTCTTGATTTCTCTGCGGGGACACCAGCTAGTGTAACGTGTTTTTGACCGTTTCTTTACTGGAATATTGCGAACCACGAGCGCGCTTCCACAATAAACCCTATAAAGACAGCGGATTACACTATTTTGCGTGGCACTACGCATAACCGGGTTATGGCACAAATGGCCTGTTGAAAGCGCTTGCAATGCCAGCAGGCTCTTTTACCATTAGGCATTATCAAAGCGTTAAGCAATTCAGGATATCGTTATGGCCTTTACACCATTTTCTCCTCGCCAGCCCGCCGCCTCTGCGCGTCTGCCGCTGACGCTTATTACTCTTGATGACTGGGCGCTGGCGACACTCACCGGTGCAGACAGCGAAAAATACCTGCAGGGCCAGGTAACCGCCGACGTCAGCCAGATGGACGAACATCAGCATCTGCTGGTCGCACACTGCGATCCAAAAGGGAAGATGTGGAGCAACCTGCGCCTGTTCCGTCGTCAGGAGGGTTTTGCCTTTATTGAGCGCCGCAGCCTGCGGGACGCGCAGCTCACCGAGCTGAAAAAATACGCGGTCTTCTCAAAAGTCACTATCGCCGCGGATGATGAACACGTTCTGCTGGGCGTGGCAGGCTTCCAGGCCCGTGCGGCGCTGAAAAATCTGTTCAGTGAACTCCCGGATGCCCAGAAACAGGTCGTCAGCGAAGGCGCAACGTCTATCCTGTGGTTTGAACACCCGGCGGAACGCTTTCTGTTAGTCACGGATACCGCGACCGCCGAACGCGTCACCGAGGCGCTGCGTGGTGAAGCCCAGTTTAATAACAGCCAACAGTGGCTGGCGCTGAACATTGAAGCCGGTCTGCCGGTGATTGACGCCGCAAACAGCGGGCAGTTCATTCCTCAGGCCACCAACCTGCAAGCGCTGGGTGGCATTAGCTTTAAGAAAGGGTGCTATACCGGCCAGGAAATGGTGGCACGCGCCAAATTCCGCGGAGCTAACAAACGCGCACTGTGGACCCTGGCGGGCCACGCCAGCCGCGTGCCTGACGCTGGTGAAGATTTAGAGCTGAAGATGGGCGAGAACTGGCGCCGTACCGGCACGGTGTTAGCCGCAGTTCAACTGGATGATGGCCGCCTTCTGGTTCAGGCCGTCATGAACAACGATATGGAAGCCGACAGCGTGTTCCGCGTGCGTGACGATGCCAATACGCTGAGCATTGAGCCACTGCCGTATTCGCTGGAAGAGTAAGGCGTCATTGCCCGGCGACGAGATAAAAAAACGGTAACCTGACGGTTACCGTTTTTTTTTGCTTACTCTCACAAAGAGAGGGCTGAGGCAAGAAGATCAACGTTCTGAAATTAAACCTGCCCCACATAGAGATAAATCGCTAAAAAGTGGCACACGCTACCGCCCAGCACAAACCCATGCCAGATAGCATGATTGTACGGGATACGCTTGCAGACATAGAAAATGACGCCCAGCGAGTAGACGATGCCCCCAACGGCCAGAAGCGTCACGCCCCCTACCGCCAGCTTGATCGCCAGTTGATAAACCACAATCAGCGAAAGCCAGCCCATCGTGAGATAGGTCACCAGCGACAGCACCTTAAACCGGTGCGCAATGGTCAGCTTAAACAGGATCCCCAGCAGCGCCAGGCTCCAGATAACAATCATCAGGCCACGCGACAGCGGCGAGTTAAGACCCACCAGCAGGAAAGGCGTGTAGGTACCTGCAATAAGAAGATAGATAGCGCAGTGGTCGAATTTCTTGAGCCAGATCTTGGCCCGTTGATGCGGGATAGCGTGGTACAGCGTCGACGCCAGGAACAGCAGGATCATACTCCCGCCATACAGACTGTAGCTGGTAATGGCCATTGCGCTGGCATTCGTATCCACCGCCTGCACCAGCAATAACACTAAACCGACAATCCCAAAAACCAGGCCAATACCGTGGCTAATACTGTTGGCTATTTCCTCAGCCAGCGAATATCCCTGTGCAATTAATGGTCTGCTCACCATACAAAACTCCGGGAAAACTAACGATGAATATTCATCACCTGTCTATGCTAACTGAGAATGATTCCAGTGAACACCTGTTAGCTAAAATAATTTCACAAACATAATTTTTATCTATAAATCATGAACATAAACAAATTATTCACCTAACATTTGTTCACATTAAAATTTAATCATTAAGAATCAAGGGCATAAAATTGGATCCTGCCGACTTGCTGCATGTTATGATGGATAAATGATGTCTGAATGAGAGTTTCGCCATTGTGAGTATGTTCACCCACGCCGCCATTGCCAGTCTCAATAATCTGGAAATGATGGTCTACAACTATGTCATTAAAAATCGTGACAAAGTCATGTACATGACCATCCGCGAGCTGGCGGATGCGGCTGGCGTCTCAACGACCACTATCCTGCGCTTTTGCCGCAAACTCAACTGCGAAGGCTACTCTGAATTCCGCGTGCGCTTTAAGCTCTATTTAGAGCAGAACGAACCTCAGCAGGCAAATTTTGGTGCCAGCGAGATTATCAGCTTCTTTAAAGGCGTTAATAACGAAGAGTTCGATGCTTTATTAGATGAGGCGGTCGATATTATTTTATCTTCCGAACGTATTATATTTGTCGGCGCGGGCACGTCTGGCTCGCTGGCAAAATATGGCGCACGCTTCTTTTCGAATATCGGTAAATTCAGCAACCACATCGACGATCCTTATTTCCCGGTCACCAATGATATGGCTAAAAACGCGCTGGCGATTGTGCTGTCGGTATCCGGTGAAACCGAAGAGATCCTGCGCTTTGCCAGCCAGTTTAGCCTGCATCGCTGCAAAGTGCTCTCCATTACCAGCCACGAGCACTCGCGCCTGGCAAAGCTCGCGGACTTTAACCTCTCCTGGCATGTCCCTCAGACGCGGATAGGCGGCGTGTACGATATCACCACACAAATACCCGTCATCTATATTCTCGAATCGCTTGGCCGGAAACTGGCGAAGAAATTGACAGAATAAAACACCCTGTTTTTTCGATGTGACAAATTACATTTTCAGCGAATTGTTATATCGTGACATTTAATTCCGCTTTGCTAGACTCGAACGCAATATGTCATTTACTGAGAATAGCAGCGATGAAAAAACTTACCCTACCAAAAGACTTTTTATGGGGCGGCGCAGTGGCCGCTCACCAGGTTGAAGGCGGCTGGAACAAAGGCGGTAAAGGGCCGAGCATCTGCGATGTCTTAACGGGCGGTGCGCACGGCGTGCCGCGCGAAATCACGCAGGAAGTCGTGCCGGGGAAATACTATCCGAACCACGAAGCTATCGACTTCCATGGCCATTACAAAGAAGACATCAAACTGTTTGCTGAGATGGGCTTCAAATGTTTCCGCACCTCTATCGCCTGGACGCGTATCTTCCCGAAAGGGGATGAAACACAGCCGAATGAAGAAGGCCTGAAGTTCTACGACGACATGTTCGATGAGCTGCTGAAATACAATATTGAACCGGTCATCACCCTCTCCCACTTCGAAATGCCGCTCCACCTGGTGCAGGAGTACGGCGGCTGGACCAACCGTAAAGTGGTGGATTTCTTTGTGCGCTTCGCGGAAGTGGTGTTTGAGCGTTACAAAAATAAGGTCAAATACTGGATGACCTTTAACGAGATCAACAACCAGCGTAACTGGCGTGCGCCGCTGTTTGGCTACTGCTGCTCAGGCGTGGTTTATACCGAGCATGACAATCCGGAAGAGACCATGTACCAGGTGCTGCACCACCAGTTCGTAGCCAGCGCGCTGGCGGTGAAAGCGGCGCGTCGCATTAACCCGGAAATGAAAGTCGGCTGTATGCTGGCAATGGTGGCGCTCTACCCGTTCTCCTGTAAACCAGAGGACGTGATGTTTGCACAGGAATCCATGCGTGAACGCTATGTCTTTACCGATGTCCAGCTGCGCGGTTACTACCCATCCTATGTGCTTAATGAATGGGAACGCCGTGGCTTCACCATCCATATGGAAGCGGGTGACGAGCAGATCCTGCGTGAAGGCACCTGTGACTATCTGGGCTTCAGCTATTACATGACCAACGCCGTGAAAGCGGAAGGCGGTACTGGCGATGCTATCTCAGGCTTTGAAGGCAGTGTACCGAACCCGCATGTGAAAGCCTCTGACTGGGGCTGGCAGATTGACCCGGTGGGTCTGCGCTATTCCCTGTGCGAATTGTACGAGCGTTATCAGAAACCGCTGTTTATCGTGGAAAACGGCTTTGGCGCCTACGACAAAGTAGAAGAAGACGGCAGCATCAACGATGACTACCGCATCGACTACCTGCGTGCGCACGTGGAAGAGATGATGAAAGCCGTCACGTATGATGGCGTGGATCTGATGGGTTATACCCCGTGGGGCTGCATCGACTGCGTGTCGTTCACTACCGGCCAGTACAGCAAGCGCTACGGCTTTATTTATGTGAACAAGCACGACGACGGTACCGGCGATATGTCACGCTCGCGGAAAAAGAGCTTTAACTGGTACAAAGACGTGATTGCCAGCAACGGCGAGACGCTTTAACGCTTTTCTCCTCTCCCCGATGGGGAGAGGAGATGTTTATTTCCCACCCGCCAGTTCAATAAAACTTCCCGTCACATACGAGGCTTTCTCGCTCAGCAGCCAGACAATCGCCTGCGCCACCTCTTCCGGCTGACCGCCACGCTGCATAGGCAGCATGGATTTGACCCTATCCACCCGGCCCGGCTCACCGCCAGATGCATGAATCTCGGTGTAAATCAGCCCGGGACGCACGCAGTTTACACGGA
The DNA here is from genome assembly GCF_003635055.1 of Enterobacter sp. WPR_3_1. Classification (NCBI taxonomy): domain Bacteria; kingdom Pseudomonadati; phylum Pseudomonadota; class Gammaproteobacteria; order Enterobacterales; family Enterobacteriaceae; genus Enterobacter; species Enterobacter sp. WPR_3_1. The sequence continues at coordinate 295,613 of NZ_RBXU01000009.1, forward strand.
TCCCTTGCGCTGCCACTTCAAGCGATAATCCCGTCGTTAACGAATCGACAGCACCTTTGGACGCGGCGTAATCCACATATTCACCCGGAGCACCGAGGCGCGATGCCGCGGATGACACGTTCACGATCGCGCCGCCTTTGCCACCATGTCTGAACGACATGCGTTTTACCGCTTCGCGGCAGCAGAGGAAATAACCGGTCACGTTCGTGGCTAACACGCGGTTGATCCGTTCAGCGGAGAGGTGTTCAATCGTGGATTGTTCAAACAGGATCCCGGCGTTGTTCACCAGTGCGGTAAGCGGTCCGGCTTCACTATCGATACTGTCGAACATCGCCAGCACCTGAGCTTCATCACTGATATCTGCGCGCACGGCAAAAGCGGTACCCCCCGCGTCGGTAATCATCGTGATCACATCCGTCGCGGCTTTAATGTTGTGGTGATAGTTCACCGCCACGGTGTAGCCTTCGCGCGCCAGCAGCAGCGCGGTGGCTTTACCAATACCGCGGCTGGCGCCGGTGACCAGTGCAATTGCCATCTATGTCTCCTTATAAAAAAAGCCGGGTAGCGTTAACGCTACCCGGCCTGTACACATTATAACCGCGGAACGATTACTGGTATTCGCTCATTGGCACACAAGAGCAGAACAGATTACGGTCACCATAGACGTCATCGAGACGTTTCACGGTCGGCCAGTATTTGTTTGCTATGCCAGCCGGGAACACCGCCTGCTCACGGGTATAACCGTGCTCCCACCCGGAGACCAGCTCATTCTGGGTGTGCGGTGCGTTAACCAGCGGGTTATCAGCCAGCGTCCACTCACCGGCTTTCACGCGGTCGATTTCAGTGCGGATAGCCAGCATCGCGTCAATAAAGCGGTCCAGCTCAACTTTGCTTTCAGACTCGGTGGGTTCAACCATCAGCGTACCCGCCACCGGGAACGACATGGTTGGCGCATGGAATCCGTAGTCAATCAGACGCTTAGCAATATCCAGCTCGCTGATACCTGTCTCTTCTTTCAAAGGACGGATATCGAGGATGCACTCGTGCGCCACGCGACCATCACGGCCCGTGTAGAGCACCGGATACGCTTCTTTCAGACGCGTTGCGATGTAGTTAGCATTGAGGATAGCCACCTGGCTTGCCTGCTTCAGCCCTTCCGCGCCCATCATGCGGATATACATCCAGCTGATGGGCAGGATTGAGGCGCTACCGAACGGTGCCGCAGAGACCGCGCCCTGACGGGTCAACATGCCTTCAATCTGCACTACGCTGTGGCCTGGGACAAACGGCGCCAGGTGTGCTTTCACACCGATTGGGCCCATACCCGGACCACCACCGCCGTGCGGAATACAGAAGGTTTTATGCAGGTTCAGGTGCGACACATCCGCGCCGATAAAGCCCGGAGAGGTAATGCCAACCTGTGCGTTCATGTTCGCACCGTCGAGATAAACCTGACCGCCGAACTGATGGACCACTTCACACACTTCACGGATGGTCTCTTCGTACACACCGTGGGTGGACGGATAGGTCACCATGATGCAGGAGAGTTTTTCGCCCGCCTGCTCGGCTTTCGCACGCAGATCGACCAGGTCAATGTTGCCATTCTTGTCGCAGGCCACCACCACCACTTCCATACCCGCCATCTGGGCAGACGCCGGGTTGGTGCCATGCGCAGAACTTGGGATCAGGCAGATATCGCGATGCCCTTCATTGCGGCTTTCGTGATAGTGACGAATTGCCAGCAGGCCCGCGTATTCCCCCTGCGCCCCGGAGTTTGGCTGCATGCAGAGTGCATCGTAACCGGTCAGCTTCACCAGCCAGTCGGAGAGCTGGTTGATCATCAGATGGTAACCTTCCGCCTGCTCTGGTGGGCAGAACGGGTGCAGCTCGGAAAATTCAGGCCAGGTGATTGGGATCATCTCTGCCGCAGCGTTCAGCTTCATGGTGCAGGAGCCCAGCGGGATCATCGCCTGGTTCAGCGCCAGGTCTTTGCGCTCCAGAGAGTGCATATAGCGCATCATCTCGGTTTCGCTGTGGTAGCGATTGAACACCGGGTGAGTCAGGATCGCATCATCACGCAGCATGCTTTCCTGGATAGAGCGGCTGTCGAGCGCGACATCTTTATCGAGCGTATCAATATCCAGGCCGTGCGCATCGCCCAGCAAGACGTTAAACAGGTTTACGATATCTTCGCGGGTAGTGCTTTCATCCAGGGTAATGCCTACCGCGTTATGGATGTCGCTACGCAGGTTGATCTCTGCCGCGTCAGCACGAGCCAGCACCGCGGCTTTGTCAGCCACTTCAACGCACAGCGTGTCAAAGTAATGGGCGTGGCGCAGTTTCAGGCCTTTCTGCTGCAGACCACAGGCCAGAATATCCGCCAGACGGTGAATACGGCTGGCAATGCGTTTCAGGCCAACCGGACCGTGGAAGACAGCGTACAGGCTGGCGATATTGGCCAGCAGGACCTGCGAGGTACAGATGTTGGAGTTCGCTTTCTCACGACGAATATGCTGCTCGCGAGTCTGCATTGCCATGCGCAGCGCGGTATTACCGGCAGCATCTTTTGAAACGCCGATGATACGCCCAGGCATGGAGCGTTTGAATTCATCTTTTGCGGCAAAGAACGCCGCATGTGGGCCACCGTAGCCCATCGGGACACCAAAGCGTTGTGCAGAACCGAAAACAATATCCGCGCCCTGTTTACCTGGAGCCGTCAGCAGGACCAGCGCCATAAAATCAGCCGCGACGCTGACAACCACTTTGCGGGCTTTCAGCTCAGCAATCAGTGCGCTGTAGTCGTGAACGTCGCCGGTGGTGCCGACCTGTTGCAGCAGCACACCAAACACATCCTGATGATCGAGGACTTTGTCGGCGTCGTCGACAATCACGTCAAAACCAAAGGTTTCGGCACGGGTACGAACCACATCAAGCGTTTGCGGATGCACGTCCGCTGCCACGAAGAAGCGGTTGGCATTTTTCAGTTTGCTCACGCGCTTCGCCATTGCCATTGCTTCGGCGGCGGCGGTGGCTTCATCCAGCAGTGAAGCGGACGCGATATCCAGGCCGGTCAAATCCAGCGTAACCTGCTGGAAGTTCAGCAGCGCTTCCAGACGGCCCTGAGAAACTTCTGGCTGATACGGGGTGTAGGCGGTGTACCAGCCCGGATTTTCCAGCATATTACGCAGAATAACCGGGGGTAACTGCACGTTGGTGTAGCCCATGCCAATGTAAGACTTATAGCGCTTGTTCAGGCCGGCAATCGCCTTCAGCTCCGCCAGAGCGGCGAATTCAGTGGTGGCTTCACCCACCTGAGGCGGCGTGGCAAGCTGGATGTCTTTTGGCACAATCTGGCCGATCAGTGCATTTAATGAATCCGCGCCAACTGTCTTCAGCATCTCCTGCTGTTGCTGAGCATCCGGCCCAATGTGACGTTCAATGAAGGCGCCACGGTTTTCAAGCTGGCTTAAAGTCTGTGTCATGAGCGATGGTTCCTGAAACGTGCAGTGAATGTGTTTTCTCCCTCTCCCGGAGGGAGAGGGCTGGGGTGAGGGTGTCGTCTGTTCCCCTCACCCTACCCTCCCCCAAAGAGGAGAGGGTTAAGGCTTACTCGTTTTCTAACAGCGCTTCGTACGCGGTGGCATCCAGCAGCGCGGCGACCTGCGATTCGTCGCTGGCTTTGATCTTGAAGATCCAGCCGCCTTCATAAGGCTCGCTGTTCACCAGCTCCGGAGAGTCGCTCAGGGCGTCGTTCACGGCAACAATTTCACCGCTTACCGGAGCGTAGATATCAGAAGCCGCTTTTACGGACTCGGCCACGGCGCAGTCATCGCCTGCTTCCACGGATGCGCCGACTTCAGGCAGGTCAACAAACACCATGTCGCCCAGCAGCTCCTGCGCATGCTCGGTGATCCCTACGGTGTAAGTGCCGTCCGCCTCTTTGCGCAGCCACTCGTGTTCTTTGCTGTATTTCAGTTCTGCTGGCACATTGCTCATTGAAGTTCTCCTGATAAAAATGATTAGGCGACCGGCTTACCGGCGCGAACAAAAATCGGTTTGGTCACGTTGACCGGCATTTCACGGTTGCGGATTTGCACCACTGCCGTTTCGCCAATGCCCGCCGGAACACGCGCCAGTGCAATACTGTAGCCCAGCGTCGGGGAGAAGGTACCACTGGTGATCACGCCTTCACGCGGGTTGCCGTCAGCATCTGTAAAACGCACCGGCAGCTCGCCGCGCAGCACGCCTTTCTCGGTCATCACCAGGCCAACCAGCTGTTCAGTGCCCTTTTCACGCTGCATTTCCAGCGCTTCACGGCCAATAAACTCACGGTCAGCCGGTTCCCAGGCGATGGTCCAGCCCATGTTGGCCGCCAGCGGTGACACGCCTTCATCCATCTCTTGCCCGTAGAGGTTCATACCGGCTTCCAGACGCAGCGTATCGCGCGCGCCCAGACCTGCCGGCTTAACGCCAGCTTCCACCAGCGCACGCCAGAAATCGGCGGCTTTCTCATTCGGCATGGCAATTTCATAGCCCGCTTCACCGGTGTAGCCGGTGGTCGCGATAAACAGATCGCCCGCCTGTACGCCGAAGAACGGCTTCATGCCGTCGGTGGCTTTACGCTGCTCATCGCTGAACAGAGAGGCGGCTTTAGACTGCGCGTTCGGCCCTTGTACGGCGATCAGCGACAGATCATCGCGGACGGTGATGTCGATGGCGTAAGGTTCAGCGTGTTGAGTAATCCAGGAGAGGTCTTTTTCGCGGGTGGCGGAGTTTACAACGAGGCGGAAGAAATCTTCAGAGAAGTAATAGACGATGAGGTCATCAATTACGCCGCCGGAAGCATTCAGCATGCCGGTGTAGAGCGCTTTGCCTGGCGTCTTCAGTTTGGCGACGTCGTTTGCCAACAGATAACGTAAAAACTCCCGGGTGCGGCTGCCATGCAGGTCGACAATCGTCATGTGTGACACATCGAACATACCGGCATCGGTGCGCACCGCGTGGTGCTCATCAATCTGCGAGCCGTAGTGCAGCGGCATCATCCAGCCATGGAAGTCCACCATGCGTGCGCCGCATAACACGTGTTGTTCGTACAAAGGAGTCTGTTGAGCCATCTTTTCCTCGTTGAATAAGCAGGGCTGTCTTGCGTTTCGCACACCTGAACAGTGCCACGAAACCCGGCGCCGCGATCGCTTTCTGGACCCCGACGCAAACGTTCTCTTTTACCTGAACTTACCACCGAAACCGGCGATTAACCATAAGGTAAAACGGGCCATCACATTAGCTTATGACCTAAAAACACGAAAAAGCTTACAGAGTTATTCACTGGCAAACTGCGATTAAACCCGCATAAAATTAACATTGCTCTAACAGGATTTAGCAGATGGTGATATTTCATGCGGAAAAACGGGCGGAATTTCCGTAGCATAAAAATAGTAAGATTAGATTTTCTAATGCGAAAAATGCGGTGAAATTAGATTATTTCAAACGAGCGAATTTCCCCGGCGCAGAGGCCGGGAAAACAAAGTGTGACGGGGGTCTATATTAGCGCAGCCAGTCCGGCAGGTCGTTAAGACCCATCGCCTGGCGAAGGAGTTGAGGTTTTACGCCCGGAAGGGTATCGGCAAGTTTAAGGCCGAGGTCGCGCAGCAGTTTTTTCGCTGGATTCGCGCCGGCAAACAGCTCACGGAAACCCTGCATGCCTGCCAGCATCACCGCTGCACTGTGCTTACGGCTGCGTTCGTAGCGACGCAGATAGAGATGCTGGCCGATATCTTTGCCTTCGCGATGCAGGCGACGCAACTCTTCTACCAGCTCTGCCGCGTCCATAAAGCCAAGGTTCACGCCCTGCCCGGCCAGCGGATGGATCGTATGCGCCGCGTCACCCACCAGCGCCAAACGGTGCGCCGCAAACTGACGCGCATAGCGTCCGGTTAACGGGAACACCAGCCGCTCGCTCTCAAGGGTGCATAGCCCAAGACGGTTATCAAACGCGACGCACAGCGCCTGGTTAAACGCCTCGGGAGTCGCCTCCTGCATCTGTTGCGCTTTATCAGGAACCAGAGACCAGACAATCGAACACAGGTGCGGATCGCTCAACGGCAGGAATGCCAGAATGCCGTCATTGTGGAAGATTTGGCGCGCCACCCCACCGTGCGGCTCTTCAGTGCGAATCGTTGCCACCAGAGCATGATGGCGATAGTCCCAGAACGTCAGCGGAATATCCGCCTTGTTACGCAGCCAGGAGTTGGCACCGTCAGCGCCCACGACCAGTCGCGCGGTCAGCATGTCACCGCTTTGCAGGGTGATAAAAGCGTCGTTTTCTCCCCAGGCAACCTGCTGGATTTGCGCCGGTGCCAGCAGCGTGATATCGCTGCAGGACTGCGCCTTTTGCCACAGAGCATGGTGGATAACGGCATTTTCGATGATGTGTCCCAGATGGCTGTAGCCCATGCTTTCATCATCAAACGCGATATGACCAAAGCTGTCTTTGTCCCACACTTCCATGCCGTGATAACAGCTGGCACGCTGCGCCACGATCTCTGACCAGACGCCAAGGTGCGTCAGCAACTTTTCACTGGCCGCATTGATTGCCGAGACGCGCAGTTCCGGCGGCGCGTCCTGCGCGACAGGCTGAGGCACGTTTTGCTCCAGTACCGCAACGCGCAGGCCGCTGCCCTGTAAACCACAGGCCAGCGCCAGTCCTACCATTCCGCCGCCAACGATGGCGACATCAACATTTTGCACGGTGATAACTCCTTAACGCGCGACCCAACCAAGAGTCCGCTGCGCCAGCACGTCACGTGCCGGAATGAATAATTCCATCGCCATCAGCCCAAGATTGCGGCCTGCAACCAGGGGTGCCCAGCGATTGGCAAACAGGTGCACCAGACCATCCGTCACACCAATCGTCGCCTCTTTATCTGCCCGGCGTCGCTTCTGGTAATGGCTGAGCACCGACCAGGCACCACAGTCTTTTTGCTCGCTCCACGCCTGCGAAAGCGTTTCTGCCAGGCTCATCACGTCGCGAAGCCCGAGGTTAAACCCCTGCCCGGCGATGGGGTGCAATGTCTGCGCGGCATTGCCGACCAGCGCCATGCGATGGGAGATAGACTGCGAGGCGGTGGTCAGCGACAACGGGTATACGCTCCGCTTTCCCGCGTGGGTAATACGTCCCAGCCGCCAGCCAAAGGCTTTTTGCAGCTCGGTACAAAAACGTTCGTCAGACCAGGTCTGTATCTCAGCCGCGTTGTCCTGCGGATGGCACCACACCAGCGAACTGCGATCGTGGGACATGGGCAGCATCGCCAGCGGGCCATGCTGGGTGAAACGCTCAAAAGCGCGGCCGTTGTGAGCGCCCGCTGTCGAAACGTTAGCAATGACGGCCACCTGCCCGTAGGGCTGTTGTCGCCACTCCACGCCGCACTGCGTGCCGAGCGAAGAGCGCGAACCGTTTGCCGCAACCAGAAGCTGGCCTTCAAGGACGGAGCCGTTTTCCAGCACCACATTGACCGACGCGTCACTGCGGCTAAAGCTGGCCACACGCGCCGGGCAATGCAGGGTCACGCCTGGCGCATCCTTAAGCAGGCGGAACAGGCGTAACCCGACGTCGTGCAGCTCCACGACCCGGCCCAGCGCATCTATACGGTAATCATGCGCATCCAGGGTAACGAAACCGGCATGACCGCGATCGCTGACGTGAACGGTGTTAATCGCCGTCGCACAGTCGGCTATCGCCTGCCAGATGCCAATGCGTGAGAGTTGCTGACAGGTACCCTGCGCCAGTGCAATGGCGCGGGCATCAAAACCGGGGTGATCAGAGGCCTCTGGCGCAACGGCCTCCACCAGATGCACCGGCAGTTTTCCCTGCGTAAAATGCGAGATGGCCAGTGCCAGCGTGGCTCCGGTCATCCCGCCGCCAACGATAATCACGCTCATACGCGTGCCGCTGCCATCAGCGCCTCGATATCGTCAGCATTTTTCACGACGCTGGCGGTCAGGTTTTCGTTGCCGGTTTCGGTAATGACGATATCGTCTTCGATACGAATGCCAATCCCACGGTATGCTTCCGGCACGTCGGCATCCGGCGCGATATACAGCCCCGGCTCAACGGTTAATACCATGCCTGGCTCCAGCACGCGGGAACGATCGGCACCGTACGCTCCCACGTCATGCACATCCAGCCCCAGCCAGTGGCTCAGGCCGTGCATAAAGTACGGACGATGCGCGTTCTCGGTAATCAGGGTATCTACGTCACCTTTCAGGATACCGAGCTTCACCAGACCGGTGATCATGATGCGCACCACTTCGCCGGTCACTTCCTGAATGGACGTGCCTGGACGGTACAGCCTGAGCGCCGTCTCGAGCGATTCGAGGACGATGTCATACACCGCGCGCTGTGCGGGGGTGAATTTACCGTTCACCGGGAACGTACGGGTAATATCGCCCGCATACCCCTGGAATTCGCATCCGGCGTCAATCAACACCAGATCGCCATCGCGCAGCGCACTTTCGTTTTCGGTGTAGTGCAGAATGCAGCCGTTTTCACCGCCACCGACAATGGTGTTGTAAGAAGGATAACGCGCGCCGTGGCGGTTAAATTCGTGATGAATTTCCCCTTCCAGCTGGTACTCAAACATTCCCGGGCGGCACTTCTCCATGGCGCGGGTGTGCGCCAGCGCGCTGATTTCACCCGCGCGGCGCATCACGTCCAGCTCTTCCGGCGATTTGAACAAACGCATCTCATGCACCACCGGACGCCAGTCCGTCAGGGTGGCCGGGGCGGACAGATTCTGCCTCGAACCTTTGCGCAGCTTATCCAGAGCGGTAAAGACTATCTCATCGGCATACGCATACTCGCCCTGCGCGTGGTAAAGCACATCCAGGCCATTCAGCAGTTGATAGAGCTGCTGGTTGATCTCACTGAATGCCAGCGCCCGATCCACCCCCAGCTTCTCTGGCGCAGCCTCTTGCCCTAAGCGGCGGCCAAACCAGATTTCGGCTGTGAGATCGCGAACGCGGTTAAAAATCACGCTGTGGTTGTGGGTGTCATTACTCTTAATCAGCACCAGTACCGCTTCCGGCTCGTTGAAGCCGGTGAAGTACCAGAAATCGCTGCTCTGGCGATAGGGGTATTCGCTGTCGGCGCTGCGCGTCACTTCTGGCGCAGCAAAAATCAGCGCGGCGCTGCCCGGCTGCATATTGGCCAGCAGCGCCTGACGACGGCGCGAATACTCTTGATTTGAGATAACCATGACACCCTCCTGTGCGTTATTTTTCTTAATGTAAGGTTGGCTTGCGGACTTCCGGCGCGGTCGGCTGCGAACGCGTAAAGTGGTCGTGGCACAGCAAAGCAGCAACGCGAACGTATTCGATGATCTCTTCGAGAGACATTTCCAGCTCTTCCTGGTCTTCGTCTTCATCGTAGCCCAACTGCGCAATGTTACGCAGATCGTCGATCGCCTCACCCGCTTCGCCGGTCACTTTATCGAGTTTCGGCTGCGTGACGCCCAGCCCCAACAGGTAGTGGTTGACCCAACCTGCGAGCGCATCGGCACGATCGAAGACGCTGACGTCATCGCCTTCAGGCAGATAAAGCTGAAAAAGGAAGCCATCGTCTTCCAGCGAATCGCTGATCGCGGAGTGCATTTTACGCACGGCTTCCGCCAGCTCGTGACCAAACGCCAGCCCTTCGTTCGTCAGGTCGTGGATCAGCGGCTGCCATGAGCTGTCGCTGTTTCCGCCGCACAGCATGCCACTGATCAGACCGTGCATTTCCGCAGAGGTTAAACCGACTCCCTGCTGGTTCAGTAACTGGTTTAAATCCTTGTAACCAGGCATTTCGTTCTGTATAGACATGCGCATTCGTCATCGTTGGGAGGAATATTCATGATATGCTACCACTTTGGACCCTGGTGATACCAGAAAAGGGCTTGTATCTTCACATCAGGGTAGCTATAGTGTCGCCCCTTCGCAGCCCCCGGGGCAGTAAGCGAAGGCAGCGCAGTCAATCAGCAGGAAGGTGGCATGTCTGCACAACCCGTCGATCTCCAGATTTTTGGCCGTTCACTGCGAGTGAATTGTCCGCCTGAACAAAGGGATGCCTTGAATCAGGCTGCGGACGATTTGAATCAGCGGTTGCAAGATCTCAAAGAACGCACTAGAGTCACAAATACTGAGCAGCTGGTTTTCATCGCCGCGTTGAACATCAGTTATGAACTGACTCAGGAAAAAGCGAAGACCCGCGATTACGCGGCAAGCATGGAGCAGCGCATTAAAATGCTCCAGCAGACCATAGAACAGGCATTGCTTGATCAAGGTCGCAATCCCGAAAGACCGGGACCAAAGTTTGAATAACACTTCTCAGTTGACTATGGTAGAGTAACTGTGAAGACAAAATTTCTCTGAGATGTTCGCAAGCGGGCCAGTCCCCTGAGCCGATATTTCATACCACAAGAATGTGGCGCTCCATGGTTGGTGAGCATGCTCGGTTCGTCCGAGAAGCCTTAAAACTATGACGACACATTCACCTTGAACCAAGGGTTCAAGGGTTACAGCCTGCGGCGGCATCTCGGAGATTCCCTCTCTTTTTCTTCTACCGACTACCATGACCCAACTCCCTGAAGTCTCTTCCTCACGCCAGGACATCCGTCAGCTCATGCGTCAACGCCGTCGTGCGTTAACTCCCGAACAGCAAGCACAGTTTGCCCAGCAAGGCGCAGCCCGTATGATGGCCTATCCCCCTGTTGTGATGGCGCGTACCGTCGCCCTGTTCCTCTCGTTTGATGGCGAGCTGGATACTCAACCGCTGATCGAACAGCTGTGGCGCGCCGGGAAGAGAGTGTACCTGCCGGTGCTGCATCCGTTTAGCCAGGGAAATCTGCTGTTTTTACACTACCATCCGCACAGCGAACTGGTGGTGAATCGTCTGAAAATCACCGAACCAAAACTCGACGTCCGCGACGTCCTCCCCCTCTCAGAACTGGATGTACTGATCACGCCGCTGGTTGCATTTGATGAGCAGGGTCAGCGCTTAGGGATGGGGGGCGGTTTTTATGACAGGACGCTGCAAAACTGGCAGCAGTATCATTTACAGCCTGTGGGGTACGCACATGACTGTCAGGGCGTGGAAGCCTTGCCGGTAGAGAAGTGGGATATCCCGCTGCCTGCGGTAGTGACGCCGGGCAAAACCTGGCGCTGGTAAAATAAAGCCGGGTAGCGACCCGGCTTTATGCTCACAGAAACAGAATCAGTACAGCAGACGGGCGCGAATGGTACCCGGAATAGCCTTCATGCTCTGCAGCGCTTTTTCCGCTACATCTTCGTCCGCTTCAATATCAATTACCACGTAACCCATCTGAGAGTTCGTTTGCAGATACTGCGCGGCAATGTTGACGCTCTGCTCGGCAAAGATCTGGTTGATCGCAGTCAGCACGCCCGGACGGTTTTCATGGATGTGCAGCAGACGACGGCCACCGTGCAACGGCAGAGACACTTCCGGGAAGTTCACGGCAGAGAGCGTAGAACCGTTGTCAGAGTATTTGCTCAGCTTGCCCGCGACTTCCAGACCGATATTTTCCTGCGCTTCCTGCGTCGATCCGCCGATGTGCGGCGTCAGGATCACGTTGTCGAATTCGCACAGCGGAGAGGTGAACGGATCGCTGTTGGTAGCAGGCTCAGTCGGGAAGACGTCGATTGCCGCCCCCGCCAGATGCTTACGCTTCAGCGCATCGCACAGCGCCGGAATATCGACAACCGTACCGCGCGCAGCGTTGATCAGCAGTGACCCCGGCTTCATCAGCGCCAGTTCCTCAGCACCCATCATGTTTTTCGTCGACGCATTTTCCGGCACATGCAGGCTGACCACGTCGCTCATGTTCAGCAGGTCAGAGAGGTGTTGAACCTGAGTGGCGTTGCCCAGCGGCAGTTTGCTTTCGATATCATAAAAATAGACATGCATCCCCAGGGATTCAGCCAGGATCCCCAGCTGAGTACCGATGTGACCATAGCCGATGATACCGAGTTTTTTACCACGGGCTTCGTATGAACCCGCAGCCAGTTTGTTCCACACGCCGCGGTGCGCTTTGGCGTTAGCTTCCGGAATACCACGCAGCAACAGCAACAGCTCGCCAATCACTAACTCCGCCACGGAACGGGTGTTGGAGAACGGGGCGTTAAAGACAGGCACACCGCGTTTTGCGGCGGCATTCAGGTCAACCTGGTTGGTACCGATGCAGAAACAGCCGATGGCAACCAACTTTTCCGCCGCGGCAATCACGTCTTCAGTCAGTTGGGTACGGGATCGCAGGCCAATGAAATGGGCATCACGGATGGACGCTTTCAGCTCTTCGGTGTCCAGCGCGCCTTTGTGAAATTCGATGTTGGTGTAACCTGCTGCACGAAGGCTATCAAGCGCTTTCTGATGCACGCCCTCAACCAGCAGGAATTTAATCTTGTCTTTCTCCAGTGATACCTTTGCCATTTACCTTACCCGACCCTGTTTTTGTCTGAACTGATGTTGTGCTGGATTTAAATCCGCTGTAGCCAACATATCAAAAAAAACTATTGCAGCAATATGAACGTTTGCGTCGGCACTCTGAAGAAAAGTCATACAGAGCAAAATGACAGAGGAAAATGCTGTAGAAATTTGCGAATGCGGCAGGATCGGCAAACGAGAGGTAAAAAGCGTGACACAAGTCACCGAATTTAGCTTTTCAAATTTTTTTAGCGGGGGGAGGTTTCCCCCCATCAGATCATTTTACGATGGTTTGCACGCCATCTGCCGTGCCGATCAGCGCGACATCCGCGCCACGGTTGGCGAATAACCCTACAGTCACTACGCCTGGAATACCGTTAATGGCATTTTCCAGCGCAATGGCGTCGAGAATTTCCAGACCGTGAACGTCGAGGATCACGTTGCCGTTGTCAGTGATGACGCCCTGACGATATTCCGGGCGTCCACCCAGTCTCACCAGTTCACGCGCCACAGCGCTACGCGCCATTGGGATCACTTCTACCGGCAGCGGGAATTTACCCAGGATATCAACCTGCTTTGACGCATCGGCGATACAGATGAATTTATCCGCCACGGAGGCGATGATTTTTTCACGCGTCAGCGCCGCACCGCCGCCTTTGATCATCTGCATATGGCCGTTGATTTCATCCGCACCATCAACGTAGATGCCAAGACGGTCAACTTCATTCAGATCGAAAACGGTGATGCCAAGGCTTTTCAGCTTTTCCGTGGAAGCGTCGGAGCTGGAAACTGCGCCCTCGATCTGCCCTTTCATCGTGCCCAGCGCATCGATAAAGTGTGCCGCCGTCGAGCCCGTACCAACACCGACAATGGTACCTGGTTGCACATACTGGAGAGCGGCCCATCCTACTGCTTTTTTCAGTTCATCCTGCGTCATGATCGTTTAGCCTGTGGTGTGAAAACGTAGGCCGCATTATAGAACACGTCGGGTGGATTTCGTCTGCCACGAAGGGAAAATTGTGTCATAGTGCAGATTAAGCAAAATTAAGGAGTCAGCCAGAGCAATGAAACGTCCGGACTACAGAACACTACAGGCACTTGATGCAGTTATTCGTGAACGCGGTTTTGAGCGCGCAGCGCAAAAGCTTTGTATCACTCAGTCCGCCGTATCACAACGCATCAAACAGCTGGAAAACATGTTCGGGCAGCCTCTGCTGGTACGTACTGTTCCACCGCGTCCAACGGAGCAAGGGCAAAAGCTCCTCGCCCTGCTGCGCCAGGTTGAACTGCTCGAAGATGAGTGGCTGGGTGACGAACAGACCGGCTCAACGCCGCTGCTGCTCTCGCTGGCGGTGAACGCCGACAGTCTGGCAACCTGGCTATTGCCGGCCCTTGCGCCGGTATTAGCAGACTCCCCGATTCGCCTGAATCTGCAGGTTGAAGATGAAACCCGTACGCAGGAGCGCCTGCGACGCGGTGAAGTGGTTGGGGCGGTCAGTATCCAGCCTCAGGCGCTGCCGAGCTGTCTTGTCGATCAGCTGGGCGCACTGGACTACCTGTTTGTCGGCTCAAAAGCGTTTGCCGAGCGCTACTTCCCGAACGGCGTCACCCGCGCCGCGCTGCTGAAAGCCCCTGCGGTGGCGTTCGACCATCTGGACGATATGCATCAGGCCTTCCTGCAGCAAAACTTCGATCTGCCGCCGGGCAGCGTGCCATGTCATATCGTGAACTCGTCTGAAGCGTTTGTGCAGCTCGCACGTCAGGGCACCACCTGCTGTATGATCCCGCACCTGCAGATAGAGAAAGAGTTGAAAAGCGGTGAGCTGATTGACTTAACGCCGGGGCTGTATCAGCGCCGGATGCTCTACTGGCACCGTTTTGCGCCAGAAAGCCGCATGATGCGCAACGTCACCGACGCGCTGTTGGCGTATGGACATAAGGTGTTGAGACAGGATTAAGGAACAATCCCCCTCTCCTGACGGGAGAGGGGGAAAGTGAAGACGGATTACTGCGCTTTTGCCGGCTCAGTCTGCTGACTTTGGGTCGGCTGCAGCTGGAATACCACATCAACCTGATCGTCGAACTGAATCGTCGGCTGCTCATAAGTTTCCTGAGCAGACACCGGTGCCGCGTCGGACTTCATCATCCGTACCATCGGGCTTGGCTGATAATTTGAGACGTGGTAACGCACGCTGTATACCGGACCGAGCTTACTGTTGAACCCGGACGCCAGCTGTTGCGCCTGATGGATTGCATCATCAATGGCGGCTTTACGCGCCTGGTCTTTGTATTTTTCCGGTTGCGCAACGCCCAGTGAGACGGAACGAATTTCGTTCAGACCCGCTTTCAGCGCGCCATCCAGCAGCGAGTTCAGTTTATCGAGCTGACGCACGGTCACTTCAACGGTGCGCACGGCACGGTAGCCTTTCAGGATGCTTTTACCGTTCTGGTAGTCGTAATCAGGCTGGGTACGCAGGTTGGCAGAGCTGATGTCTTTTTTAGCGACACCGTTCTGCTCCAGGAAAGAGAGATATTGCGCAACACGATCGTCAGCCTGCTTCTTGGCAGAAGCGGCATCTTTCGCGGCCACGTTCACTTCAATTGCCAGCGTTGCAACATCGGGTACCGCATCCACGCTTGCGGTGCCTGAAGTGACGATGTGCGGGCCATCAGGCAATTCACTTGCCTGCACCGACACCGCACCTAAACTCACTAATGCCGCCAGGGCCATCACTTTAAACTTCACTGTCATTCCTCCATGTTGCGAAGAGTGCCCAACAACAGGGCGCATGCCAGCAAGCTTAGCGGCTCTCGCTCAGTTGTCCATAAGACAACGCTTAGTTGAGCAATTCCTGAACATGATGAATCCCCTCTTTTGCCAGCTGAAAGGCAATAAACCACATCACCACGCCCACCAGCGTATTGATGATCCGCTGGGCTTTAGCGGTACGCAGACGCGGGGCCAGCCATGCCGCCAGAATCGCGAGACCGAAGAACCACAGGAATGAGGCGCTGACGGTACCCAGGGCAAACCAGCGTTTCGGCTCAACGTCGAGCTGCCCACCCAGGCTGCCCAGCACCACAAAGGTATCCAGATAAACGTGCGGGTTGAGCCAGGTGACCGCCAGCATGGTAACGATAATCTTCCAGCGGCCCTGCTTCATGACCTCGGCGCTCGCCAGTTCGAGATTGCTGCTCATTGCCGTTTTCAGCGCCCCAAACCCATACCACAGCAGGAACGCTACCCCACCCCAGGTCACCAGCGCCAGCAGCCAGGGAGACTGCATCAGCAGCGCACTGCCGCCAAAGATTCCGGCGCAGATCAGCAGCAAATCGCTCACCGCGCACAGTAGGGCAATCATAAGATGATACTGACGGCGAATGCCCTGGTTCATCACGAACGCGTTCTGCGGGCCAAGGGGAAGGATCATGGCCGCACCTAATGCAAGACCTTGAAAATAATAAGATAACATGAATAAATTCTCAGCAAGTTGTCCTGGGAGCTGACTATACTGCGAGAATCTTATTAGAGGAAATTGATAATGTTAATTGGTGATTAGTATTGCTAATAAAAAGGCCCGGTGGCGTTGCCGCTCACCGGGCCTCCTGAGGAAGAGGATTACTCGGCTTCTTTCTCGCGTTTAAGGTTCACGTCCATCTGTGGATACGGGAAGCTGATCCCGTTGGCATCAAAATCACGTTTGATACGTTCCAGAACATCCCAGTAAACGTTTTGCAGATCGCTGCTTTTGCTCCAGATGCGCACAACAAAGTTGATGGACGATGCCCCCAACTCGTTCAGGCGAACGGTCTGCTCTTTATCTTTCAGAATACGATCGTCGGAGGCAATGATATTGGCGATCAGCGATTTCACCTGATCGATATCAGAATCATACGCCACGCTGATAATCAGCTCGTTACGACGCACCGGCTCGCGGGAAAAGTTAATGATGTTGCCCGCGATGATTTTCCCGTTCGGTACCACCACGATACGGCCATCAACAGTTCGCAGGGTGGTTGAGAAAATCTGCACCTGCAGTACGGTGCCGGCAATACCGCCCAGGTCAACGTACTCGCCAGAGCGGAACGGACGGAAGGTTACCAGCAACACACCCGCAGCCAGGTTCGAGAGCGACCCCTGCAGCGCCAGACCAATGGCCAGACCGGCGGCACCGAGAACAGCAATCACCGAGGCAGTCTGTACGCCAACACGCCCCAGTGCAGCAATCAGCGTAAAGGCAATAATACCGTAGCGCACCAGTGCAGAGAGGAAGTCAGCCACAGTGGCGTCAATGTGACGCGCCAGCATCACGCGGTTTACGGCGTTTGATACGATACGCGCCACGATCATCCCGACGATGATGATGGCAATCGCCGCGACGATGTTAACGGCATAGCTCAGCAGCAGCGCCTGGTTGCGCACCAGCCAGTTACCGGCATTATTGATGCTGTCTACAACATCGAGTTGTTCCATTTAGTCTTCCTTTTGTTATCCCAAAAACACAAAATCCATCCCCCATGGAGACAGGCAGGTCAGTAAAGGGTAAACAAAAAGGACCGGTTTTGCCAAACAGATCACATAAACGGACCGGGCAGACCATTGAAAAAGCATAAAAAAAGGCCCGCATTCGCGGGCCTTCTGATGCTATGAGGAGCTTAAATTACAGAACGTCAACCGCGTTCAGTTCTTTGAAAGCCTGCTCCAGACGCGCCACCATGGAAGTCTGCGCAGCACGCAGCCATACACGTGGATCGTAGTATTTCTTGTTCGGCTGGTCTTCGCCTTTCGGGTTGCCCAGCTGGCCCTGCAGGTAAGCTTCGTTCGTTTTGTAGTACTGCAGGATACCGTCCCATGTTGCCCACTGGGTGTCGGTATCGATGTTCATTTTCACTACGCCGTAGCTTACGGAGTCTTTGATTTCCTGAGCAGAAGAACCGGAACCGCCGTGGAAGACGAAGTTCAGGCTGTTGTGCGGCAGGTTGTGTTTCTTAGAAACGTATTCCTGAGAATCACGCAGGATGGTTGGGGTCAGAACCACGTTACCTGGTTTGTAAACGCCGTGTACGTTACCGAAGGACGCTGCGATGGTGAAGCGTGGGCTGATTTTGCTCAGCTCGGTGTAAGCGTAATCAACGTCTTCTGGCTGGGTGTACAGTGCAGAAGCGTCCATGTGGCTGTTGTCCACGCCGTCTTCTTCACCACCGGTGCAACCCAGTTCGATTTCCAGGGTCATGTCCATTTTGGCCATGCGCGCCAGGTACTTAGAGCAGATTTCGATGTTTTCGTGCAGGGACTCTTCAGACAGGTCGATCATGTGAGAAGAGAACAGTGGCTTACCGGTCGCTGCGAAGTGTTTTTCACCCGCGTCCAGCAGACCGTCGATCCACGGCAGCAGTTTCTTCGCGCAGTGGTCAGTGTGCAGGATAACCGGAACACCGTAGTGTTCAGCCATCTGGTGTACATGGTGCGCACCAGAGATTGCGCCCAGGATTGCCGCGCCCTGAGGAACGTCAGTTTTCACGCCTTTACCAGCGATGAATGCTGCGCCACCGTTAGAGAACTGAACGATAACCGGTGCTTTAACTTTTGCAGCGGCTTCCAGTACGGCGTTAATGGAGTCGGTACCAACGCAGTTAACTGCTGGCAGAGCAAAGTTGTTTTCTTTAGCTACCTGGAACACTTTCTGAACGTCATCACCAGTGATCACGCCAGGTTTTACGAAATCAAAAATTTTAGACATGTTGCTTAGTCCTGTATCTTCGGCCGTTAGAAAAGGTGCGAGCTCTTAAAGCGCGCTGAAAATTGGGCAGGTTTCCCTGCCCTTGAATGGCTTACTTCTTAGCGCGCTCTTCGAGCATTGCTACTGCTGGCAGTACTTTGCCTTCCACGAACTCGAGGAATGCGCCGCCACCAGTGGAGATGTAGGAGATCTTGTCAGAAATACCGAACAGGTCGATTGCTGCCAGCGTATCACCGCCGCCTGCGATAGAGAACGCTTCGCTGTCTGCGATAGCGTTAGCAACGATTTCAGTACCTTTGCGGAAGTTCGGGAATTCGAACACGCCAACAGGACCATTCCACAGGATAGTTTTCGCGTTTTTCAGGATTTCAGCCAGTTTCTGTGCAGAAACGTCGCCCAGGTCCAGAATCTGCTCATCATCTTTGATGTCGTTAACAGATTTCAGGGTCGCAGTCGCTGTTTCAGAGAACTCAGTCGCGACGCGAACATCCGTTGGAACCGGGATATCGCAGGTGGTCAGCAGACGTTTTGCTTCGTCAACCAGATCCGCTTCGTACAGGGACTTACCGACGTTATGGCCTTGTGCCGCCACGAAGGTGTTCGCGATACCACCGCCAACGATCAGCTGGTCAGCGATTTTAGACAGCGAATCCAGTACGGTCAGTTTGGTAGAAACTTTAGAACCACCAACGATTGCAACCATTGGACGAGCAGGTTCTTTCAGCGCTTTACCCAGTGCGTCCAGCTCAGCAGCCAGCAGAGGACCGGCACACGCAACGTCTGCGAATTTACCGATACCGTGGGTTGAAGCCTGCGCACGGTGAGCAGTACCGAAGGCATCCATCACGAATACGTCACACAGTGCAGCGTATTTTTTGGACAGCGCTTCGTCGTCTTTCTTTTCGCCTTTGTTGAAGCGAACGTTTTCCAGAACAACCAGTTCACCGGCAGCGATGTCTACGCCGTCCAGGTAATCTTTTACCAGGCGAACCGGGTTGGACAGTTTGTCTTTCAGGTAATTAACAACTGGCAGCAGAGAGAACTCTTCATTGTACTCGCCTTCAGTTGGACGACCCAGGTGGGAGGTCACCATCACTTTAGCGCCCTGCTTCAGAGCCAGTTCGATGGTTGGCAGAGATGCACGGATACGCGCGTCGCTGGTCACTTTGCCATCTTTAACCGGTACGTTCAGATCAGCACGGATGAAAACGCGTTTACCAGCCAGATCCAGATCGGTCATCTTAATTACAGACATGGTGAATCCTCTCGTTGATTCTTAAAGTTTTGCAGACGCACGATGCGTCTTACCTGAAACCTTGAGCGGCCATTGCTAACGTGGTGTCGAGCATTCGGTTAGCAAAGCCCCATTCGTTATCACACCAGACCAGCGTCTTGATAAGGTGTGCGCCACTGACGCGCGTTTGAGTGCCATCGACAATGGCGCTGTGCGGGTCGTGGTTAAAATCTACTGAGACCAACGGTAATTCCGTATAGTCAACTATACCATGAAATGCCCCCTGTGCCGCTTTTTGCAGCAACAGGTTGACTTCACAGGCTTTTACCGGTTTTTTCACCGTCACGCTCAGGTCAATTGCGGTGACGTTAATCGTCGGTACACGTACGGCAATTGCTTCAAAACGATCGTTAAACTGCGGGAAAAAACGGGTGATACCTGCCGCCAGTTTTGTGTCCACCGGAATGATTGACTGGCTCGCGGCTCGCGTGCGTCGTAAGTCCGGATGATAGGCGTCAATCACCTGCTGATCGTGCATCGCTGAATGAATCGTGGTTACGGTGCCGGATTCAATGCCATACGCATCGTCTAACAGTTTGATGACCGGAATAATGCAGTTGGTGGTGCAGGAGGCGTTGGAAACAATGCGGTGTTCGGCTTGCAGCTCATGCTGATTCACGCCAAATACGACGGTCGCGTCGAGGTCGTTGCTGCCAGGATGGGAAAACAGGACTTTTTTCGCACCTGCTGTCAGATGCGCTTCGCCATGCTCGCGGTTACCGTATACGCCAGTACAGTCAAGTACGATATCCACACCCAGTTCACGCCACGGTAGCCCGGCAATACTGCTCTCATGCAGCACGCGGATGGCATCGTCGCCGACAAACAGCTGATCTCTTTCCTGGCGAACATCCCAGGCAAAGCGTCCGTGGCTGGTGTCATATTTCAACAAATGCGCCATGCCCGCAGCATCCGCCAGTTCGTTGATAGCCACCACGGTTATTTCCGCCCGACGCCCGGATTCATATAAAGCACGAACCACGTTACGCCCGATGCGACCGAAGCCATTAATCGCTACGCGTACGGTCATAGATCTCCTGCAAAGCTATCCCTGAGTTTGAGGTGGCTGAAAGAGTAATCCAGCTACGCCCGAAGGGGAATCCTTGCTGTCACAAACTGCGATTGATTGGTCAATTGTCGAACATTTAATCGACTGAAACGCTTCAGCTAGAATAAGCGAATCAGTGAATAAAAGGAATGTCTGTCCAGAGCAATAAGCGCGCTATATGACTTGCGTCACATTTTGGATGGAATAATTCACAGGAACGTTACATGTTTGAGGAATAGTGGACATATAAAGCGGATAGCGTGAAAAAACAAAACGGTAACCCAAAGGTTACCGTTTAGGGTGTTTGCGCCCTCTTCTCAGTGAGAGCACGGACAGGGGCTCGCGCCCCTCCCCTACAAACGATTACAGCAGTTCTTTTGCTTTCGCGACAACGTTTTCAACGGTGAAGCCGAACTCTTCGAACAGCAGTTCTGCCGGAGCAGATTCACCAAAGGTGGTCATGCCGACGATTGCGCCGTTCAGGCCCACATATTTGAACCAGTAGTCAGCGATACCCGCTTCTACTGCCACGCGCGCGGTAACGGCTTTAGGCAGTACGGATTCGCGGTAGGCGGCATCCTGCTTGTCGAACGCATCGGTAGACGGCATGGAAACCACGCGCGCTTTAACGCCTTCGGCAGACAGTTTTTCCCATGCGGCAACAGCCAGCTCAACTTCAGAACCGGTCGCGATGAAGATCAGCTCTGGCTGACCCGCGCAATCTTTCAGCACGTAACCACCACGGGCGATGTTCGCCAGCTGCTCTGGAGTACGCTCCTGCTGTGCCAGGTTCTGACGGGAGAGGATCAGTGCGGTTGGACCGTCCTGACGCTCAACACCGTATTTCCACGCCACGGCGGACTCAACCTGGTCACATGGACGCCATGTGCTCATGTTTGGCGTCACGCGCAGGGAAGCCACCTGCTCTACCGGCTGGTGAGTTGGACCATCTTCGCCCAGACCGATGGAGTCGTGGGTGTAGACCATCACCTGACGCTGTTTCATCAGCGCAGCCATACGCACGGCGTTACGCGCGTACTCGACAAACATCAGGAAGGTAGAGGTGTACGGCAGGAAACCACCGTGCAGGGAGATACCGTTTGCAATCGCAGTCATACCGAATTCACGCACACCGTAGTGGATGTAGTTACCGGCAGTGTCTTCGTTGATTGCTTTAGAACCAGACCAGATTGTCAGGTTAGATGGCGCCAGGTCAGCGGAGCCGCCCAGGAATTCTGGCAGCAGCGGACCGAACGCTTCAATCGCATTCTGAGAGGCTTTACGGCTGGCGATTTTGGATGGGTTCGCCTGCAGTTTAGCAATGAACTCGTTCGCTTTGGCGTCGAAGTCAGACGGCATGTCACCCTTCATACGACGGGTAAATTCAGCCGCTTCCTGTGGGAAGGCTTTCGCATAGGCAGCGAACTTCTCGTTCCATGCGGATTCTTTCGCCTGACCCACTTCTTTAGCATCCCACTGCGCGTAAATTTCAGATGGGATTTCGAAAGCAGAATATTTCCAGCCCAGCGCTTCGCGCGTCAGAGCGATTTCCGCGTCGCCCAGTGGCGCACCGTGGGAATCGTGGGTACCCGCTTTGTTCGGAGAACCGAAACCAATGATGGTTTTGCACATCAGCAGTGACGGCTTGTCCGTCACAGCGCGCGCTTCTTCTACTGCACGTTTAATCGAGTCAGCATCGTGACCGTCAACGCCACGCACAACGTGCCAGCCGTAAGCTTCGAAACGCTTCGCGGTGTCGTCAGTGAACCAGCCTTCAACGTGACCGTCGATGGAGATGCCGTTGTCGTCATAGAACGCAACCAGTTTGCCCAGCTTCAGGGTACCTGCCAGGGAGCACACTTCGTGAGAAATGCCTTCCATCATGCAGCCGTCGCCCATGAATGCGTAGGTGAAGTGGTCAACAATGTCATGACCTGGACGGTTGAACTGCGCGGCCAGGGTTTTCTCGGCAATCGCCATACCCACCGCGTTAGCAATACCCTGACCCAGCGGGCCGGTGGTGGTTTCTACACCTGCGGTGTAACCCACTTCCGGGTGACCTGGCGTTTTGGAGTGCAGCTGGCGGAAGTTTTTCAGCTCTTCAATTGGCAGATCGTAGCCAGTGAGGTGCAGCAGGCTATAGATCAGCATTGAGCCGTGGCCATTAGACAGCACGAAACGGTCGCGGTCAGCCCAGGAAGGGTTCTGCGGGTTGTGGTTCAGGAAATCGCGCCACAGGACTTCGGCGATATCAGCCATACCCATTGGGGCGCCCGGGTGGCCGGATTTGGCTTTCTGTACTGCGTCCATGCTCAGCGCACGAATAGCATTAGCAA
The DNA here is from genome assembly GCF_003635055.1 of Enterobacter sp. WPR_3_1. NCBI lineage: Bacteria > Pseudomonadati > Pseudomonadota > Gammaproteobacteria > Enterobacterales > Enterobacteriaceae > Enterobacter > Enterobacter sp. WPR_3_1. Next base: position 318,507 of record NZ_RBXU01000009.1, read on the forward strand.
GCTCTTTACGTGAGGACATTTTAACTCCAGATCGGACTGTTAAAGGCCATGCCCTTGACGACAGCGCGTTTTGGGCTACGCCGGAAAAAAGTGCCAACAATGTAACCCAAGCGGCATGTCATGTACATGGAGCATTCTTTTGCAGCTTAAGAAATCTCTGGATCATGCTCGCATGTTGCGCAATCTGCTCGCCCGGCCCCGTAGATATTCCTTATACTTAGCCCGACCCCGGCTTCGTTGCCGGTGCACTTTTCAGATTTTATTCAGATTAACGAGTACGGAAGCGACATCATGAAAATGCGTGCAATAGTGCTGGCCCTGGGTACAACGCTCCTGCTGAGCGGCTGTCAGAATATGGATTCTAACGGCCTGATGTCCTCAGGCGCAGAAGCCTTTCAGGCCTACTCCCTGAGCGACGCACAGGTTAAAGCGCTGAGCGACCAGGCCTGTAAAGATATGGACGGAAAAGCCACGCTTGCCCCGGCCAATAGTACCTACACGCAGCGTCTGAATAAGATAGCCTCCGCGCTGGGTGATAACATTAATGGCCAGCCGGTGAACTATAAGGTGTACATGGCCAAAGATGTAAACGCCTTCGCGATGGCGAACGGCTGCATCCGCGTTTACAGCGGGCTGATGGATATGATGACCGACAACGAAGTTGAAGCGGTTATCGGCCATGAAATGGGCCACGTTGCACTTGGCCACGTGAAGAAAGGCATGCAGGTTGCGTTAGGCACTAACGCCATCCGCGCCGCGGCGGCGTCTACGGGCGGTATCGTCGGCAGCCTGTCACAGTCGCAGCTTGGCGATGTGGGTGAAAAGCTGGTTAACTCTCAGTTTTCGCAGCGTCAGGAATCCGAAGCGGATGACTACTCCTACGATCTGTTGCGCAAACGCGGCATTAATCCATCAGGTTTAGCCACCAGCTTCGAAAAACTGGCCAAACTGGAAGCCGGTCGCCAGAGCTCTATGTTTGATGACCACCCGGCGTCAGAAGAGCGCGCACAGCATATTCGCGACCGTATGGCCGCAGACGGAATTAAATAATTCGAAAGGAGGCATATTTGCCTCCTTTTTATTTCGCATGAATTGTTAATTTAACCGCACATATCGGTAATAGTACTTTAGTACCTTTCTAAGCCGCGCAAACACTGGCTTATTGCCCTGAAACGTCTCGTCACATAATTATTGCAATCATTTACCATTCGGGTAATTATCGAGCTCGCAGTAATTCAATTTACAATATTAAGACAGAGACGTTCCCTCCGTGAAAAAAGAATTATCATTAATTGCGTTAAGTTTATTCGCCGCATTACCCGCCGTTGCAAGCCAGCAATCCGACAGCAAAGGCTTTGTTGATGACAGCCATTTAGATCTGTTTTTACGCAATGCGTATATCAGCCGTGATTATCATCAGGGCCAGCAGGACAAAGCCGAATGGGGTCAGGGTATCGTTGCCACGTTTGAATCCGGCTATACCGAAGGGCTGGTTGGCTTTGGTGTGGACGGCATTGCCCAGTATGGCGTGCGTCTGGATGGCGGTCGTGGAAAGAGCGGCGCGGGCGGCATTGACTTCTTTAAACAGGAAGACGATGGCCGGGCTAAATCCGATCTGGCGAAATTTGGCGCCACAGCAAAAATGCGTATTTCCAATACCGTGCTGAGCTACGGTAACCAGCGTCCGGAATTACCGATTGTTAATGCCGACAATTCCCGTCTGCTGTTTGAAAGCTTTACCGGCACCATGCTGACCTCAAAAGAGATCGCGGGTCTGGAAGTGAACGCCGGTTACTTCACCGATGAGCAGCGCAAAAGTGACGACCGCCACGACAGCGGCCTGAAGAGCCTCTCCTTCGGCGGTGCAAGTTACCAGTTCAACGACCAGTTCAGCGGTGCGCTGTATGCCTCTCATGTGGAAGAGGTGATGAACAAGCAGTACCTGGGAATGAACTTCAAACAGCCGTTCAGCACCGGGCAACAACTGGTGCTCGATTTTAACGGCTATAACTCACGCCTGGATCAGCGCTACGCAGACAGCCTTGATACCGGACGCAGCAATAGCATCTGGAGCCTGGCGGCAAGCTACATCTGGGATATTCATACCTTCAAGGTGGCGTATCAGCAGAGCAGCGGCAGCACCGGCTATCACTATGGTAGCTATCGCGATCAGGGTGGCGTAGGTGACGGCGGCAATACCATCTGGCTGGCGAACTCGTACTGGTCTGATTTCAACGGCGAAGACGAGCGCTCCTGGCAGGCTTCTTACGCACTGGACTTCGGCGGTCTGGGTTTACCAGGCCTGAGCTGGACCACAGCTTACGTGCGTGGCGACAACATCAAGACCTCTGAAACCAGCAACGGTAAAGAGCATGAATGGTTTAACCAGCTCCAGTATCAGGTGCAGGACGGCCCGGCTAAAGATCTGAAACTGAAACTCCGTTACTCCGTCCTGCGCGTGTCCAGCAACGCCAGCGACTATAACGTGGGCGGGGATGAGATCCGCGCGTACGTGGAATACCCGTTTAACGTGTTCTGATTAAGCCCCTCACCCGCCCTTCTCCCTAAGGGAGAGGGCTGGAGTGAGGGTAAACACGCTTAATACAACGTCTTCTGCGGCGGCCCGGCAAACTTAAGCGCGCCAATCTGTCCCATCCGCACTTCCACTACCGATGGTCCTGGCATGGCAAGCGCTTCGGTCATCACCGCGTCAAAATCCTCCGCCCGTTCGACGCTCCACGCCTGTAACCCCATCGCATGCGCCAGCTGCGTAAAGTCCGGGGTATGCAGCTCGTTATAATACTGACGCCCGCCGAAATACTTATCCTGAATGCCGCGCATGACGCCGTAACCGCCGTCGTTCATCACCAGCAGCGTCACGTTGGCCTTCTCCTGCGCCAGCGTTGCCATCTCGCCCAGATTCAGGCTTACGCCACCATCACCCACCAGCCCCACCACTTTGCGTTGCGGGTTGGCAATCGCCGTGCCAATCGCCATCGGTAGCCCCATGCCGATGGCGCCTGCCAGCGAGTGAATGTTCATCAGCGGTCCATTAGCGCGGAACAAACGGCTGCCCCACAGGCTTCCGGATACGGTGATATCACGGACCAGCAGGCCATCTTGCGGCAGCGCGTTCTCGATGGCGTCGTTGAGCTTCGCATAAGCACCGCACTGCTCACGCAGTCCCGCAACGGCTTTCGCCAGCGCCTGCTGCACCTGTGTATCCCACTGTGCATCGCCCCATTCACGCCCCTGCGCTTTAGCCGCCAGCGCGGTTAACAGCGCCGCGCAGTCGGCCACAAGGGTTGTGTCCATCAGATAGTTGCGGCTCGCCGCCGCGGGGTCGATATCAATCTGGACGCGGGGATGCGGTAATTCAAGCGTCCACGAGCGGGTTTCGTTGCTGCGCAGGCGTGAGCCAGCGACCAGCGTAAAGTCGCACTGGGCGATCAACGCCTCAACTGACGGCGAGTTATGAAACGCCCGCAGGCTGGCGCGATGGCTGTCCGGCAGCACGCCGCGTGCGTGGGTGCTGGAGATAACCGTCACTCCCGCATCCGCCAGTTTTTTTACCGCATCAGCGCTACCAAGCGCTCCGCCCCCCAGCCACAGCAGCGGCTGTCTGGCCTGTTTAAGCTGCGCCCACAGCGTGTCGACCACTGCCGTATCAACCGCGGAAACCGACGTCGGTTTCACCGGAGCGGTGATCAGCGACACGGGGATTTTCGCCCCCTGAATATCAATCGGGATCTCCACGGAAACCGGCCCGCACGGCGGAGTTTGCGCCTCCTGAATGGCCTTGTGAAGGATCGCTATCGCCTGGTTCGCGTTGCTGATGCGGTATGCCCGTTTTGAGCTGGCCTTCAGGAAGGTCAGCTGGTCGCGGGTTTCGTGGATAAAGCCGGTGTCGGCATCCAGCCAGGCTTTTTCCACCTGGCCCGTGATATGCAGCAGCGGCGTGCAGGCATTCATGGCTTCCACCAGCGCGCCGACGGCGTTACCCGCCCCGGCGCCGGTACTGGTCAGCGCCACGCCGAGCCCGGAAAAACGGCCGTGGGCATCGGCCATGGTGACCGACCCCGCTTCGCCACGTGCGGGTACAAAGCGAATATTCCCGCGCTGCCCTACCGCATCGGCGATGGGTAAATTGTGGATGGAGATGACGCCGTAGATGGCCTCAACCTGATACTGCTCCAGCGTTCTGGCGATGGCGTCGCCGACGGTTATCATTTCGCTCATTACTCACCCTTTCTCAGTCGCACCAGTGGTTGACGCTGTTACCCGTCGCCAGATAAATGCTCTTTTGCTGCATCCAGGCTTTCAGCCCCTGAATGCCCTTTTCGCGGCCCAGACCGCTCTCTTTAAAGCCCCCGAACGGGGTCGAAATTGCAAACACTTTGTAGGTGTTTATCCACACCGTGCCCGCTTCAAGCTGCTCGCTCAGGCGCAGGGCGCGCCCGGTATCCCGCGTCCAGATCCCGGCGGCAAGGCCATAAACGGAGTCATTCGCCTCACGGATCAACGCGGCTTCATCGCTAAAGGGCATCGCCACCAGCACCGGGCCGAAGATCTCCTCCTGACAGGCGCGCGCGCTGTTGGTCAGGCCTTCAATGATGGTGGGCTGGAAGTAACTGCCGTTTGCCAGCAGTGGATCGGCAGGACTCTCCCCGCCACACAGCACGCGGCCCCCTTCACGCTTTGCCAGTTCAACGTAAGCCTGCACGCTCTTGCGGTGCGCGTCGTTAATCAGCGGTCCCACATGGGTGCCGTCGGTAAAGGGATGCCCGACCCGCAGGCCGCGCGTTAATTCCAGCAGCCTCGCCATCAGCGGGGCGTAAAGGCGCTCATGGATAAAGAGCCGCGAACCGGCAATACAGGCCTGACCTGCAGAGCTGAAAATGCCGTAGCAGATCCCGCGCGCAGCCAGCTCAACGTCGGCATCTTCCAGCACGATGGTCGGGGATTTACCGCCCAGTTCCAGCGAGGCCGGGATCAATTTTTCCGCCGCCACGTGCGCCAGATGACGGCCCGTGGTGGTGCCACCGGTAAAGGAGATTTTTCGCACTTTCGGGTGACGCGCCAGCGCATCGCCAATCACCGAGCCTTTGCCCGGCAGCACGCTCAGCAGCCCGGCGGGTAAGCCTGCCTGCTCAAAAATACGCGCCAGCTCCAGCGCCATCAGCGGGGTGGCTTCGGCTGGTTTGAGAACCACCGCGTTACCGGCAGCAATGGCCGGCGCCACTTTCTGCATTTCGCTGGCAATGGGGGAATTCCAGGGCGTGATAGCCGCCACCACACCGAGCGGTTCATATCGGCTGAGGGTAAGCACATCAGGCTGGCGTGGGGTCGGCAGTTCACCTTCCAGCAGCTCGCAGGCGGCGGCAAAATAACGCGCCGTGCCTGCCGCGCTCATCACCAACCCTCGCGCTTCCGCCAGCGGTTTACCGTTGTCGCGACTCTGCATGCGGGCCAGTTCATCGACGCGGGACTCAATCAGATCCGCCACCTTATGCAGGATCTTTGCACGCGTATGCGGCAGGCTGTTACGCCAGGCAGGATCGCGCCACGCGCGCTCTCCGGCGTCGATAGCCTCCTGCAGATCGTCCAGGCTTGCCGCGTGGAGCGTGGCGTTCACCGCACCGTCTGCCGGGAAATGGCTCTGCATCAGGTTACCACCGCCACGCCGCCAGTTGCCGCCAATGAAAATGTTAAGATCGTCCATCGTCGCTCCTCAGCGCTGCGTCAGTTCACGGCAGGCGCGAACCGCGCTGAGTGCCGCCAGGGTGGAGGTTTTGGGGTTGCTGGCAAGCGGTAGCCCGCTCAGCTCCAGATGGAACTCGCCAAACATCCCTTCGACGTGCAGCGTGTGGGTATTGCGTTGAGTGGCCGGGTCAACCATCAGTTGCACACGGGTATCATCCATCCCCACGCCGCCAAGTGCCACGGTCGCCGCCACGTTGGCGTTGGCCGGAAACAGTCGTGCCGCTTCACGTGCGCTGCCTTCAAAGAAGATCTGCGCCTCGGACACGGCGTTAAGATCGATAAGCTGCTCGGCATAGCTGCCGCGCCAGCTGGCCGGGCTTTTACGCGACTGGTAGGTCACCTTCTCAAGCCCGCCCTCTTTTGCTGCTGCCAGGCCATCAATGCCCGCCACCGCCCCGGAGAGCAACGTCAGCTTTCCGCCTGCGTTAAGCAGACGCTGTTCCAGCGCGCTGTCAGCCAGCGCGCCGGTGGAGATCACCGCCAGATGCCATCCACGGCGTAAAATCGCTTCCCCGTACTGCGCCACCGCCTGCTGGCTGGCACATTCCAGCACCAGATCGGGAGTATCCGTACATAATGCGGGCGAGGTCAGTGCCACCACCGCATCGCCAAACTGCTGGCGAATCGCGGCATGATGCGTCTCGCGCGCCACGATCCAGCCGATGGCCACCTGCTCGGGCAGACGCTCAATGACCGCCTGCGCCATGGCACCGTAGCCGATTAACATGATTTTTTTCATGATGTGTCCTTACAGATGACGGCAGAAGCCGCCGGAAACGTCCAGCGCCGCACCGGTGGTAAACGAAGCCAGCGGCGAAGCGAGGAACAGCAGAGCCTGCGCAGGCTCCTGCGGCTTACCGAGACGCGCCATCGGGATGCCGCGTTTGCGGGCAATATCCGCCGTCCACTGCGGCCAGCTCTGACTTTTATCCGCCCGGTTCTCAAAGCGACGCCGCCACTGGCCGGATTCCACCATGCCAAGCAAAATGGAATTCACGCGGATACCCTTACTCACCAGCTCTTTCGAGAGCGTGAGCGTCATATTGAGCAGCGCGGCACGTGCTGCAGAGGTGGCAATCATGTGTTCCTCTGGCTGCAGCGCCAGCAGCGAGTTCACGCAGGTAATGGAGGCAATATCCGATTGCTCCAGCTGCGCCTGAAAAGCCTGCACGGGGTTAATCACCCCAAACAGTTTCAGTTCGGCTTCATGCAGCCAGGCCTCGCGCGGGGTGTCATTGAAGTGCGCCACATACCCCTGTCCGGCGTTATTAATCAGCAAGTCTGTCCCGCCAAAGCGGGACTTAACGGCCTGGGCGAAGATCTGAATCTGGTCTGCGTCCAGCACGTCGCAGCGGTGAGAGAAAATCTCGCCATCAGGGAATTCGTTTTGCAGCGACGCATACGCGCTGGCAAGCCGGTCCGGGTCGCGGCCACAGAAAGCCACTTTTGCCCCCTCGCCCAGCAGCAAGCGCAGTGTTTCAAAACCAATGCCAGAAGAACCGCCGGTGACTACCGCTACGCGCCCGTCAATTTGTGCATTCATCGCGCACCTCTTCGTTGATACGTAAAAGCTGTTGATTAAAAAACGCGTCGTTATCGAGATAGCTGGCGTGCCCGGCCAGGGGAATCGCGGTAAACGGCATGCCGTAACGTAGCGCCAGCCCCTGAACCAGCTCAGGCTGGGTAATGGCGTCCTGCTCGCCGCACCAGACTTCAAAGTCACCGGCGTAACGCTTCAGCCAGCCGTGAATATCGTCATGTGCCAGCATCCATGCGGCAGCGAGGTAGCCTTCCGGGCGCAGTTTGCGCATGCCCGCCGCAACGGTGGCAATATCGTCCTCACGCGCGCCCGGGCGTAATAATTTAGCGGCCCGGGTTTGCGCCAGGATCTCGCCCCCAAGCGCCATCTGCTGCTCCCGGTTACGCCAGACCTGCTCGCGCTGAGCCGGCTCGGCCTGGCCGTAACCCTGCGCGGCATCGGCCAGTACCAGATGCAGTACGCGTTCGGGATACTTCGCCGCAAAGGCGCTTGCCACCAGGGCCCCAAGCGAATGCCCGACCAGAACGACCTGCCAGACGCCCGCGCGGTCCAGCATGGCCGCTAGCGCGTCGGCGTAATCCCCCGCGTTGGCGCGCTCAACCGCCAGCATCGGGCTTTCGCCATAACCGGGCATGTCCCACGCCAGCACGCGAAAACCGTTCAGCGCCATCTGTTTATGCCAGGAGGCAGCGCCGGAGCTGATGCCGTGGAGCAGCATCAGCGGGATGCCGCTTCCCTGTTCACGAAAGCCCGTCATCGCGCCCCCTTAGTTCCGCTTCACTTTCGACAGCGGGTGATCGGCCGGATAGGTCGGGATTTCCGGCTTGTTGGTGCCGAGCATCACGCACATCAGCGCCTCTTCTTCACCATGATTGAACAGACCGCGATAGATGCCCGGCGGAACGGAGATCAGATCGCGTTCGCGCAGCACGGTTTCGGTGTAGTGATCGCCGTCCTGGATCATCAGCGTGATCTGCCCTTTAAGCATGAAGAACACCTCTTCCACGTCGTCATGCAGATGCAATGGTCCCTCGCACTTCGACGGCAGCACCATGGTGGAGAAGGTAAAGTGCTCAGCCGGCACGGTATTGGTATCGCTTGCCACGCCCGTCGCCCCGGTACCGATGTAGCGCATCTGCGCACGGCGGTATTTAGGATCGAAATCGGCCTGGAACTTCAGCGCGTTCCAGTCATATTTACGCCCTTCAAAGCGCGCAATGCGCGACTCGACCCACTCTTCCATGGTCAGATGGTCAGGTTTAATGCCTGGTTTTGCAGTTACGGTTGAATCAGTCATGACACTCTCCTCAGTAACGTCTCAGCAGCGGCAGTAACAGGACGCAGCCCACCGCCGCCATCACCGCCAGAAAAATCAGCCCGGAATCCATGCTGTGGGTGAAGGCGATCAACGCGCCCATCACCGCCGGCGACAGCGCGCCCGCAAAGTTTCCCAGCCCGTTGAAAATACCGCCCGCCGTCGCGCTCACCCGGGGATGGGTCGCCTTCGCCAGCAGTGCGAAAATGTTCGGCGCACCGGTGCCCCACATAAAGGTGCTAAAGCTCATCGCCGCGATAACGGCCAGCGGGGTATCAAGATGCATGACCGCCGTCAGGCCTAATCCCGCGCCAGCCATCGAGATAAAGCAGGCCACCGCGCGTTTATCGACCCGGTCAGAAAGCCATGCGCCAATCACCTCACCCGCCAGCATGGCAATAAACGGCATCGACGACAGCCAGCCCGCGTGTTCAAGATGAATGCCTTTCCCTTTAATCAGGTAACCCGGCAGCCAGCCATTGATCCCCCACAGGTAGGTGAGAAACGCGATGTTAAAGATGCAGATAATCCAGAAGTACGGGCTGACAAACAGCTCGCGCCGCGCGGCACGTCGTTCATCCTGTGATTCGCGATCCGCAGCCGGTTTGGCACCCAGACGGATCCCGCGCAGGCCGATGCGCACAAACACCAGCACCGGCACGGTGAGCATCGCCATCACAAAGAAGGTGCTCTGCCAGCCGAAGGCATTCAGCAGCCAGATAGAAAGAGGGAAGCCAACCGCCGCGCCTACCGGGGTACCCAGCAGCCACAACATGGTCGCTCGCGCCTGCAGATGCTGCGGGAAGTTATGCCGCACAATGGCAAACGCCAGTGGAAACAGCGGCCCTTCTGCCACGCCCAGCAAAATGCGCAGGACGATCATGACCGTGTAGTTATGGGTAAACCCCATGGCCACCATCAGCACGCACCACACCACCATCATGCCGGTGAGCAGGCGAAGCGGCGCAATCTTGTCCCCCAGTCCGCTTAAAAAGACCGATGAGAAGCCGTAGCTCAGCAGGAAGGCGCTCATCAGAATGCCGAGGCGCGTGGTGTCAAAATCAATGCCCATCGCCTGCTGGAAATGGCTGTCGGAAAAGAGCGCCGCAATGCTGATTTTGTCGAAAAATGCCAGCAGCACGCAGGCCAGCAATGACAGCGGAATGGTCCAGCGCACCGCTTTTTCGGGCGTGCGGGTGCCCTCACCGCTTGCCTCAACCGGCGCGGTGTTAGTCTCAAATGTGGTCATGTCTCCCCCTACGGGTGCGGGTTAGCTATCGCAATGACATCAGTGAAAAAGTCGGGTCAGCCAGCGGCACATCGGACAGATCCCTTCCGGCAGCCATCCAGCGCTTCGCCAGCTTGACGGTACGCGCATCGTTGAACGCCACCAGCTGGGTCAGCCGTCCGTTTTCATCCAGTGAGAAAAACAGCGCATTATCCCGGGCAAGGGTTGTGCAGCCGGCCTGCGGAATACCGAGGATCTGAATGTTGTGCTGGTATTGATCCGACCACAGCCACGGCGCGTCGTCATAGCCGGGGGCATCGGGATTGAGCATCGCCTTTGCCGTGGCAACCGCCTGATTCTGGGCAAAGGCCCACGACTGAATGCACAGCCCATAGTGATGGTGCTGGGCCACATCACCGGCAGCAAAAATAAACGGATCCGACGTTCGCCCCTGAGCGTCCACCACGATCCCGCGCTCAGTCTGCAGACCCGCATCGCGCGCCAGCTCCAGATTGAGATCAACACCGATCCCGACGACCACGGCATCAAAGGTTTCACGCTGGCCGTCACAGTGAATGACCGGCAGACCATTGTTATCTTCCAGCTCCAGCGCTCCGCAGCCGGTGCGGATATCCACGCCCTGTTCCCGGTGAAGTGTTTCCAGCTGCTGCGATACCTCGGCGCTCACCGAACGCATGCACAGCGCGGGCTGCTGCTCAAACAGCGTCACGGCGACGCCACATTTACGCGCGGAGGCCGCAATCTCCAGGCCAATCCAGCCTCCGCCGATAATCGCCAGGTTTTGACTCTCAGCCAGGCACGCCTTCAGCCGCTGTGCGTCCTGCCAGTGGCGCAGGGTATAGACCTGCGGGTGGGCCGCCCACGCGTCGCCCGGCAGACGCGCCCGACCACCGGTAGCAATCAAAAGAATGTTGTAACTAAGGCATTCACCGTTGCTTAAGCGCACCGTTTTCGCGTGACAATCGAGAGATTCCGCGCGCACCGGCCGGCACCATGTCAGGTTCAATGCCTGTTGCGCCGCTTCAGGAAAGAGACGCGGTAGCGGCGCGTCCGGCTCCAGTAACGCAGCCTTGGACAGCGGCGGGCGTTCGTAGAAATCCCACGCCTCTTCCGCCACGACGCAAATCTCGCCGTCGAAGCCTTCGTCACGCAGGGTTTTCGCCGCCCAGCCACCTGCCTGACCGCCGCCAATAATGACAATGCGCGAGGTCATACCGCCTCCGGCTTTTTCTGCTGACGGCGAGTGTCGTGGTCAATCCCACCCTCAACCGCCCACTCGGTGAACGACACCAGCGAATGTTCCAGCTCGCGCGGCTGCCAGTTTTCGGTGAGGTAATCATCGTTGGTGTAGTATTCAAACGCCCCGCCGGTTGGGCTGTTGACGTACCAGAAATAGGCCGAGGAGACCGGATGACGCCCCGGGCCAATAAAGGTGCTCCAGGCGTTTTTGTTCATCGCTATCCCACCGCCGATCACCTCGTGAATGTCGCGTACGGTAAAGGCCACGTGGTTCAGCCCCCGCTTACGGTGAGGCAGCTGAAGAAGGAACAGGTTGTGATGCCCGCCGCGCACGCCACAGCGCAGGAACACCGCACGGTTGATGTAGCGGTCAGACACCTGGAACCCAAGTACCTCACGGTAGAACGTCTCCACCGCCGCCAGCTCCTCCACGAAGAACACCACGTGGCCCACGTTAATAGGCTGGGCGCGATCGTAGACCGGGCTTGGCGTGTCGATACGGCGGGCATCGCCCCACTGGTTAATCGGCTCGACGTTCAGCTCCACCGGCACCTGATGGCTGACCTGTACGCGCAGGGTCATGCCGTTCGGATCGCGGCACTCCAGCGCGTCGCCCACCTCACGAAAACCGGGCTGCTTCTCAAGCTTCGGGCGCAGCGCCTCCAGATCGTCCCGGGTGGCGACTGCCCAGGTCATCCGGCGCAACGTATTTCCTGCTTCAAACGCTGGCGGCAGGTCAGGGCTGTCGACAGGATTAAGCTCCACACGCGCGCCGCTCAGGGTAGTAAAACGCTGGCCGCTGGCATCGCCCGTCAGGCCAAAATCACGCATAAATTTGGCGCAGTGCGTCAGGTTTTCGACGCCAAATTCCAGCTTTTCAATTCCGGTTATACACATCGTTCGTTGCCTCGTCTGGCCCAGATTGGGCGTAAAACATGCCCGACGCAATGAAGCGCCTGGCGTTAACCTGATGATTTAACTGGCCTGTGACAAATACCCTAAGAAGCCAGAAATTTTATCCGCCGCCATGCGGACATCGTTTTGCAGGCGCTCGCGATCGGTCTGCGGGATCTCCTCCGAAGGCACCAGAATGCTCACCACGGCCGCCACCCTTCCGCTGCGGTCATACACCGGATAAACGATGGAGGAGATGCCATGACGGAAGAAGGATTCGCCGATCACATAGCCGCGTGCTTTGTCCTGCTGCACCATCTGCCACAACGCTTCACGGTCGTGGATCTGGCCCGGCGTGTTGCCCGGCAGACGCTCGTGCGGGAACAGCTGTTCGAAATCGGCTCGCGAAATATCGGTCAGCAGCATGCGCCCCAGCGACGTGCAGTGCACCGGCAAACGGGTACCAATGCTCACCTGATTGATGCGAGAACCGGCGGCGCTGACGCGGGCGATATAGATGATGTCGCGCCCGTCGCGGATCGCCAGATGACTGCTGCACTGGCTGACGTCACGCAGCTGCTCGATGACCGGCTGACCGACCTGCGCCACATCCAGTGAGGCGATGTATTCAAAGCCCAGACGCAGGACGTTCATGCCAAGCGAGAAGGTATTGGTTCGCGTGTTGCGCTCCAGAAAACCCATGTATTCCAGCGTTTGTACCACGCGGTAGGCGGTGGCTTTCGGCATATCGACCAGCCTGTGCAGCTCGGCAAAGGTCAGTTCACGGTGCTGCTCGCCAAAGGCCAGCAGCAGCTGTAAGCCTCGCTCCAGCCCCGGCACCAGGTACTTCACTTCGTGATCGCTTGCCATAGTTGCTTTACCTCAGTTAAAGACAAAACCGCCGTTGACCGGAATCAGCTGTCCGGTGATAAACCGCGACAGATCGCTTAACAGCCAGACCACGCTGCCGGTGACGTCTTCCGGCTGCTGCGCCCCGGTGAGCGCCCGGCCGTTTTCGTAAAGCTGATGCCGCTCTGCAGGAACATATTCCGTCGCTTCGACGCGGGTTAAGCCCGGGGCGATGGCGTTAATACGAATGCGTTTTTCACCCAGCTCACGTGCCATTGAACGGGTCATGGCAATCACGGCGCCCTTGCTGGCCACGTAGGCCATCAGACGCGGCGCGCCCCACAGCGCGGTATCGGAAGCCACATTGACAATGGCTGCCCCTTCGCGCAGCAGCGGTACCGCATCCCGGGTAACCAGCCAGGTGCCTTTAACGTTAACGCTCATCACCCGGTCCCACAGATCCGGATCGTAATCAAGCATGTCCTTGCCGCCGACCCCGGTCGCCATCGCTGCGTTATTGACCAGACCGTCGATCGGTCCCTGTTTGCCAATGGTGCTGAACACCCGCGAAATGGAGAGCGGATCGGCCAGATCGATAACGTGTGATTCAATCGCATAGCCCTTCTCACTTAAGCCATGCGCGCTTTCAGCCAGCTCGCCCTGAAGGATGTCGCACATCACCACCGCCGCGCCCTGCTCTGCGCAGGCTTTCGCGAAATGAAAGCCCAGCCCACGCGCGGCACCGGTCACCACGATGCGTTTCCCGTTCAGCAGCCCATTCATCAGGCGGCTCCCTGCTGAGCTTCACGCGCAGCCAGCTGCTCTTTCGCCGCTTTTTGCATCATGCGGCGCAGGCGCGAGAGTCCCACATCATGCTGGTAAAGGTATTCATGTTCCCGTGCATCTGGCGCCATGCTCTCCAGTACCACGCGGTCCTGCTCAAGGACTTCCCAGTGCAGTTTTTCCAGACGGTTACGGTACATGAAACGCCACATATCGCGCTGCCAGCCCTGCACGCGGCGGATACGCCAGAAGAAGACGCGGCAGTTATCGTTATCTTCCGGCACCACCATGCCAACAATGAAGAAGTGACCGCCCGGCCCGAAACGCTTCTTATAAGGAATGGACAAACGCATCCAGTAGGTGCCGCTGTTGCCCAGCTCAACCCAGTCGAAGTTGACGCCGCTCTGGCCTTTTTTCTCGAAGATAAACCCGGTTTTCGTCGGCTGCAGAACCATATCCGCTTTGCGATCCCCTTCCGCCATAGAGTGCGACGAAGAGTGCAGATAGGTGCCGTGCATCGGGTCCATCACGTTTTCCAGTGCGTACTGGTAATTGCATTTCCACGCGGCGGTGCAGAGAAAATTGCTGTAGGCGTCGGTGTCAGCCAGTTCGTCCGGGAAGCTCAGTTCGTCGGGTTGCTGATCGGCGGTAATGCCAAACCAGAGGAAGATGGCCCCGTGCACTTCCTGCACGTTGTAGCTGCGCACACACTGCTGGCCGACCAGCGGACATTTGTCCACCGCAGGCACATCCTTCACTTCGCCGTTGCCCGCCACTTCCACGCCGTGATACCAGCAGGCGATACGATCGCCCAGATTCCAGCCCATCGACAGACGCGCGCCACGGTGCGGACAGCGATCTTCCAGCGCCTGCACCTGCCCATCTTTGTTGCGCCAGACCACAATCTGTTCGCCCAGACGGGTGATCCCCACGGGCGCAGACTGAACTTCCCAGCTGGCCAGCACCGGGTACCAGAGGCCGCGCAGACCTTTATCAAGATAGTTTTGTACGGTAGTCGTCATCGCATTGCCCTCAGTAGCCGTTAACCTGTAAGAAAGCCTGGAAGCTGGCATCGCTCCATGGCTCGCCCTGCTGATCGTGCATACGTACCGCGTTCAGTCCGTTGACCAGTTCCGGCACGGTTTCAGCCCCCTGTTCGAAAAGGTCCTCCAGCGTGGAGATAAGCGTGATTTCCCAGTTTTCCGGTACGCGGCTGCGGGTCTGCCAGATCAGGTTCTGGTAATCACCGGGCTTATGGATGGCGCCGTTACCGCCCTCAGCCGGAGGGGTAAACTGACGGCTTTCCGGCAGCGCCGGGTTGAAGTTCAGACTTTCGCTCATGCCACTGTCTCCTCGACGAAGGTAATCTGGATCTGGTTTTCAAATACCCGAACCGGGTAACGATTGAGGTTACGTCCGCCGGGGCCGTGCAGGCACTGTCCGGTTTTGACATCGAAAACCGCCTCATGCAGCGGACATTCCACTTTACCGTCCTCGACGAAACCCTGACTCAGCAGCGCGTAAGCGTGCGGGCATACGTCTTCCAGTGCGTAATATTCGCCATCAATCAAATAAACGCCGATCTCTTTGCCCTCGACGTTACCGCTAAAAGGGAAATCTTCCTGTACTTGTTCTGCGTCACATACGCCTATCCAGCTCATCACGATCCTCCAGGCTTTTGTTTCATATATGAAACTTTGTTTCTTATTTAATACGGTCAATATAAAAGCGAAGAATGTTTCGTCAAGCGCGAATGTGACGAATTTGTTAATCAGTAGAGGTTTAATTAGCTAAGTGTGCAAGCGATCACGAAAAAATGCAGCGATATGAAATTTTCATTATTCAGGCGTGAATGAATACATTTTTTTGATGATCTTTTATTTTTTAAAATAGAGATTGACTTCTTTTATTTTTATTCCTTAAAAATTATATGCGCGCATACCTCTGGTGTTTCACCTGTGAAACTTTAATTTAATTTATCTCATTAAAACAATGAGTTTCACAGGTGAATCATTTTAGTTACGTGACAATAACGTTCATAAAAAATATAAACAGACAGCACGATTAAGGCGGATTAAATGACGGCAAGATGGCAAGGCACGTTGGCACTTCTGGTGCTCATTATTATTTCCTACGTTGACCGCGTAAATATCTCGGTGATGATTTTAAACCCTGAATTTGCCGAACATTTTCAGCTAAATGAAAACAGAATGTTACAAGGAATGCTCATGACCTGCTTTTTGCTGGGTTATGGTTTTTCCGCTTTACTATTGACCCCAGTTATCGAAAGCAAATTACATTACCGACAGGGATTGTTAACCAGCATTGCGATATGGGCCGTGGTCTGCGCCATCTCGCCACTGCTGGGGTCGCTGATGGGCATGCTCATCGCCCGACTGATTTTGGGCATTGCCGAAGGCCCACTCTTTTCACTGAAAACACGCTTTATCAGCGATAACTTTAGCGCCGGGGAAATTGGTAAGCCCAACGCCATTACCGCGCTGGGCGTTTCACTGGGGCTGGCGGTAGGCTTTCCGCTGATCACCTGGCTGATGGCACACCTTGGCTGGGCGGGCTCATTTTATGCCCTCGCGGCGATCAATCTGGCGCTGGGTGGAGGGTTAATCTGGCGTTTCCTGCCGGCCCCTCAACATACGGAAAAGCGCCGAACGTCCGGGTTTGTGCAGACCTTTACGCTTGCCTGGCAGACGCCGCTTCTGGGCTGGATCCTGCTGGTTGAAATCGCCACGCTGAGTTATCTCTGGGGCAGCAGCGCCTGGCTTCCGGCCTGGCTGCGCGATGAACACCACTTCTCCCTGCACGCGACCGGCTTTCTCGCGTCTATCCCCTTTCTGCTGAGTCTTGGCTCAAAGTTTCTGGGCGGTGTGCTGCTCGACAAAATGCGCCCGGACCAGGCACCGCTGCTGTTTGTGGTGGGCGGGATCTTAACGGCGAGTTCCGTCGTCATGCTGATGCTGAGCCACCAGCCCGGCTGGCTGGCGCTGTTTATGCTCTCGGCCAATATTTTCTGGGGACTTCAGGGGGCCGCCATTCCGGCGGTTATCCAGCATCATGCGGCGCGGGAAGCCGTTGGCAGTGCCTACGGGATCATCAACGGGATTGGGAATATTTGCGCGGCGTTTATTCCGCTGCTGATGGGGATGGTGATGAAATCGGTGGGTTCAGTCAGCTCAGGGTTTTCGGTGCTGGTCGTCTCGCAGGTTATCACCCTGCTGGCAGGAGGCATGTTGCTGCTGCGCATGCGTCGCGCAGCAGCAATCCGGGCGTAAGGCTTATTCGCCTTTTTTCGCGGCCTGGATGTAGAGCATTTCCAGCGCGAGGGTGGCCGCTGCCAGAGCAGTGATCTCTGACTGGTCGTAAGCCGGAGCCACTTCCACCACGTCCATACCCACGATGTTCAGATCCTTCAGGCCGCGCACCAGTTTGATGGCGCGGTCAGAGGTCAGGCCGCCGATCACCGGCGTGCCGGTGCCCGGGGCAAACGCCGGATCCAGGCAGTCGATATCGAAGGTCAGGTAAACCGGCATATCGCCGACAATCTGTTTTACCTGAGCGATGATGTCATCCACGCCGCGATCGTTCACCTGGCCGGCATCCAGCACGGTGAAGCCATTATCTTTATCAAACTCGGTACGAATACCAATCTGCACAGAGTGGTTTGGATCGATCAGACCTTCGTTTGGCGCGGTGAAGAACATGGTGCCATGGTCGAATTCACAGCCGTTCGCGTAGGTGTCGGTATGGGCATCAAAATGCACCAGCGCCATCTTACCGAAGTGCTTCGCGTGAGCACGCAGCAGCGGCAGCGTGACGAAGTGGTCACCCCCGAAGGAGAGCATGCGTTTACCGGCAGCCAGCAGTTTTTCGGCATGGGCCTGCAGTTTTTCACTCATCTCGCGCGCGTCGCCAAAGGCGTACACCAGGTCACCGCAGTCAACCACGTTCAGGCGCTCGCGCATGTCGAAGTTCCACGGGAAGCGGTTGTGCTCCCAGGCCAGGTTAGTGGAGACCTGACGAATAGCTGCCGGACCATGACGGCCACCAGCACGGCCTGACGTGGCCATATCAAACGGCACGCCGGTGATCACCCAGTCAGCGTCACTGTCGTACGGCTGGAAGTTCATCGGGAGACGTAAAAAACCAAACGCGTTAGATACCAGAGAGTTATCGTACTGATGGCCTAAAGTGCTCATGTCCTGACCTCTTTAAAGTCGATACATTAAAAACAGATGAAAAAAAATCCCCTCCGCGTCGTTAAACCCGACGAGGAAGGGATTGATTTGTAAATCGCTTATTGGGGCGAATTATCGCCGCTAATTCATACGGGTTCAAGTGAGTATAGGCGAGGGTATTGCCCCTTGCCCTCACGCCGCCCCTCTCCAACAGAGAGAGGCAGGTTTACTTACTCGTCTTCCAGATAGGTGTATCCGTAAAGACCCGCTTCAAACTCTTCCAGGAACTGCTGCTGCAGCGCATCGTCCAGACCGGTATTTTTCACCTGGTCACGGAACTGGGTCAGCAGCTTTTTCGGATCCAGCTGAACGTATTCGAGCATATCCGCCACGGTGTCCCCCTCGTCGGACAGCTCAACTTCCACGCTGCCGTCAGGGAAGACAAACACGTCAACCGCTTCGGTGTCACCGAACAGGTTATGCATGTTGCCGAGGATCTCCTGATAAGCACCGACCATGAAGAAGCCCAGCATCGGCGGGTTCTCCGGATCGTACTCTGGCATAGGCATCGTGGTCGCGATACCGTCGCCGTCGACGTAGTGATCGATAGCACCGTCGGAGTCGCAGGTGATGTCCAGCAGCACCGCACGACGTTCCGGGGCGTGGTTCAGCCCTTCCAGCGGCAGAACCGGGAACAGCTGATCGATACCCCAGGCATCCGGCATCGACTGGAACAGCGAGAAGTTGACGTACATTTTGTCCGCCATGCGCTCCTGCAGTTCGTCAATAATCGGACGGTGAGCACGGTTGCTCGGGTCCAGCTGCTGCTGTACGTCGTGGCACATGTTCAGATAAAGCTGTTCTGCCCATGCGCGTTCCTGCAGGCTGAACGTGCCCGATGAATACCCCACATGAATATCATGCAGATCCATCTGGCTGTCGTGCAGCCACTCGCGCAGCGAACGGCGGGTACCCGGCTCGTGCATCTCCTGCCAGGTCTCCCACATGCTTTGCAGCGCACGAGGCGCGTCCTCAGCCGGCGGGGTTACCTCGGAAATTTCACTGCGTTCAACGCCGATAATGTTCGATACCAGCACGGTGTGGTGTGCGGTAACCGCGCGACCAGACTCGGTGATCACCGTTGGGTGCGGCAGGCCGTGCTCTTCACAGGCATCGCCAATCGCCCAGATGATGTTATTGGCATATTCGTTCAGGCCGTAGTTCACGGAACAGTCGGACTGCGAGCGGGTACCTTCATAATCCACGCCCAGACCACCGCCCACGTCGAAGCACTGAATGTTTACGCCAAGCTTGTGCAGCTCAACGTAAAAACGTGCTGATTCGCGTACGCCGGTGGCGATGTCGCGAATGTTGGCCATCTGCGAGCCGAGGTGGAAGTGCAACAGCTGAATGCTGTCCAGACGACCACGCTCACGCAGAATCTCAACCAGCTGCAGAACCTGGGTCGCCGCGAGACCAAATTTGGATTTTTCGCCGCCTGAGGACTGCCATTTACCGGAACCCTGCGACGCCAGACGCGCACGCACGCCCAGACGCGGGATAACGTTCAGACGCTCCGCCTCTTCCAGCACGATAGCGATCTCTGTCATCTTCTCGATAACCAGATAGACCTTGTGGCCCATCTTTTCGCCAATCAGCGCCAGACGAATGTATTCACGGTCTTTATAACCGTTGCAGACGATCACCGAACGGGTCATGCCAGCATGTGCCAGCACGGCCATCAGCTCCGCTTTGGAACCTGCTTCCAGGCCCAGCGGTTCACCGGAGTGGATCAGGGATTCAATCACGCGGCGGTGCTGGTTCACCTTGATAGGGTAAACCAGGAAGTAATCACCTTTATAGCCGTAAGATTCACGCGCGCGTTTAAACGCGGCGTTAATGGAACGCAGACGATGTTGCAGGATCTGCGGGAAGCAGAACAGTGCAGGCAAACGCTGGCCCTGCGCCTCGCGTGCTTTCACCAGTTTGGCGAGATCCACGCGCGCTTCAGGAACGTCAGGATCCGGGCAAACGCTGATATGGCCCAGTTCGTTGACGTCGTAGTAGTTATTGCCCCACCAGGCAATATTGTAAGTGCGCAGCATCTTGCTGGCTTCCTGGGAGCTCATCGCAACCTCCTGCATGGAACGTAGTACACCCTGTTCGCCCGCTGACGAAGGCGAAAGCGAAGACATGTCGTCAGACATAGCGAACCTCAACTCTTTGTATTAAGTGTAAAACAGTTGACTACTATCGCAGCGTTATACGGCGATAACAACCCATAAACGGATCCATTTCCCAGCAGACTATGCTGAAAACCAGACCGTGCGACCGGTTTCATATTCATATCATTGTAAACACGTGTCCGAACTTAATTATGACAACGTTCGGCGAAACCACGAGAAAACTCTTGTCTTAACAAGAGCGCCCTTGTTCAGTTTTCACAAAGCGTGACCGGCCCTGGAATCCTGAGAAGCCCCGAGATGGGTATAACATCGGCAGGTTTGCAGATTAGAAATGCGGGTTGCGGGAATCAAGTACGCGCCAGAACGGCTGCGCTGAATTAGCGAAAAACACTGGTTCATTATCTCGTATCACCTCCACGGCCGCTCCTGCTGAAACGGACCACAAGCCAAAGCTAAAAGTTCACTGCTTAACCCGGCTGGAAGTGGCGACACGATGAGTTCATCGAGCGCTTATTGGTATGAGCCGCGCGCCGCGTTTTATACCGAGAACAGGGGTAAATTGCAAAAGATAAATGCGCGGGTTGCCAGCGCCGTCAGGAAAAATTTCCAGCAGCGAATTCAACTCAGTGAGAGGTTAGTCAAAAAAAACTGGAAATCGGGCGAAGAACTGACCTAAAATAGCCATCCAGATGTTAATCCATCCATACTGATTAACACTCAGACTGCCAGTGTCATTAACCTGCAGGCCTTGGTAGAATTATCTCCTTTGGCTATTCCACACAGCAGCTTGAGCTAAACAAATTCCTTTTAGGTGAAATAAAACATGGCAAAACACCTGTTTACGTCCGAGTCCGTATCAGAAGGACATCCAGATAAAATTGCTGACCAAATCTCCGATGCGGTGCTTGATGCGATCCTGACGCAGGATCCAAAAGCGCGCGTCGCGTGTGAAACCTACGTCAAAACCGGCATGGTTCTGGTTGGCGGTGAGATCACCACCAGCGCATGGGTGGATATCGAAGAGATCACCCGTAACACGGTTCGTGAGATCGGTTATGTCCATTCTGATATGGGCTTTGATGCCAACTCTTGTGCGGTACTGAGCGCAATTGGCAAACAGTCTCCGGACATCAACCAGGGCGTTGACCGTGCCGATCCGCTGGAACAGGGCGCGGGCGACCAGGGCCTGATGTTTGGTTATGCAACCAACGAAACTGACGTGCTGATGCCAGCGCCAGTGACCTACGCACACCGTCTGGTGCAGCGTCAGGCTGAAGTGCGCAAGAATGGCACCCTGCCATGGCTGCGTCCTGATGCGAAAAGCCAGGTGACCTTCCAGTACGACGACGGCAAAATCGTCGGTATTGACGCGGTCGTTCTGTCTACTCAGCATTCCGAAGAGATCGACCAGAAATCCCTGCAGGAAGCAGTGATGGAAGAGATCATCAAGCCGGTTCTGCCAACTGAATGGCTGAGCTCCGCAACCAAATACTTCATCAACCCAACCGGACGCTTTGTAATCGGCGGCCCAATGGGTGACTGCGGTCTGACCGGCCGTAAAATCATCGTTGATACCTACGGCGGCATGGCGCGTCACGGTGGCGGTGCCTTCTCCGGTAAAGACCCGTCTAAAGTTGACCGTTCTGCTGCGTACGCTGCGCGTTATGTTGCGAAAAACATCGTTGCTGCTGGCCTGGCTGACCGCTGTGAGATTCAGGTTTCCTACGCTATCGGCGTGGCTGAACCGACCTCCATCATGGTTGAAACCTTTGGTACCGAGAAAGTGCCATCCGAGCAACTGACACTGCTGGTGCGCGAGTTCTTCGACCTGCGCCCATACGGTCTGATTCAGATGCTGGATCTGCTGCACCCAATCTACAAAGAAACCGCTGCATACGGTCACTTTGGTCGTGAACATTTCCCATGGGAAAAAACCGACAAAGCCGCTCTGCTGCGTGAAGCTGCCGGTCTGAAATAATCAACTGACAGCGAATGTTAAAAAAGGCCAGCCTCGTGCTGGCCTTTTGCTTTTGTCAGCCAGATAGCCTGACATTGCGCTTTGCGTGAAACCGATTACACCCCACCCGATATACCTCGCTTTCAGAATAATCTCTTTGCATGATCGCATGTCTTATGCTGTTACATTTCCTTTCAGTTAAGTCTGAAATTCATTCAAACGCGATGCGCATCAACTAATTTACCTCTATATTTTCAAAGCTTTAATTTTATTTACGGTTACACACCAGTGTAACCGATTACACCAATGTGATTTATCTCACATATTTATCCGGGTTGCTCACTTACCCTTAACATCGATAAAACTGATAACCCAACTGGAGGGCATAATGCCTGACAATAAAAAACAGGGGCGTACGTCCAATAAGGCGATGACATTTTTCGTCTGCTTCCTCGCCGCCCTGGCAGGATTACTTTTTGGCCTGGACATTGGCGTGATTGCCGGTGCGTTACCCTTTATCACTGAAGAGTTCCAGATAAGCGCTCACACCCAGGAGTGGGTAGTAAGTTCCATGATGTTTGGTGCGGCCGTGGGTGCCGTGGGCAGCGGCTGGCTCTCTTTCAGGCTGGGCCGCAAAAAGAGCCTGATGATCGGTGCAATCCTGTTTGTTGCCGGTTCGCTCTTCTCAGCAGCGGCTCCAAACGTTGAGGTATTGCTGCTTTCTCGCGTGCTGCTTGGTCTGGCCGTGGGTGTGGCATCGTATACCGCCCCACTCTATCTCTCTGAAATCGCACCCGAGAAAATCCGTGGCAGTATGATTTCGATGTACCAGCTGATGATCACCATCGGCATCCTCGGGGCTTACCTTTCCGATACCGCCTTCAGCTACAGCGGCGCATGGCGCTGGATGCTTGGCGTGATCATTATCCCTGCCATTCTGCTGCTGATTGGCGTTTTCTTCCTGCCGGACAGCCCACGCTGGTTTGCAGCGAAGCGTCGTTTCGTCGATGCCGAACGCGTGCTGCTGCGATTGCGCGATACCAGCGCGGAAGCGAAAAACGAACTGGAAGAGATCCGCGAGAGCCTGAAGGTAAAACAGTCAGGCTGGGCGCTGTTTAAAGAGAACAGCAACTTCCGTCGTGCGGTATTCCTGGGCGTGCTCCTGCAGGTGATGCAGCAGTTCACCGGGATGAACGTCATCATGTACTACGCGCCAAAAATCTTTGAACTGGCGGGGTATACCAACACCACCGAGCAGATGTGGGGGACCGTCATCGTTGGGTTGACCAACGTTCTGGCGACCTTTATCGCTATCGGTCTGGTGGACCGCTGGGGCCGTAAGCCAACCCTGACGCTGGGCTTCCTGGTGATGGCCGCCGGTATGGGTGTTCTCGGCACGATGATGCACGTGGGGATTCACTCTCCAACCGCCCAGTATTTCGCTGTGGGGATGCTGCTGATGTTTATCGTCGGGTTTGCGATGAGCGCCGGTCCGCTGATTTGGGTGCTGTGCTCTGAAATCCAGCCGCTGAAAGGGCGTGATTTCGGTATCACCTGCTCCACCGCGACCAACTGGATTGCCAACATGATTGTCGGTGCGACGTTCCTGACCATGCTCAATACGCTGGGCAACGCGAACACCTTCTGGGTCTACTCCGGCCTGAACATCTTCTTTATTGTTCTGACGCTGTGGCTGGTTCCTGAAACCAAACACGTGTCACTGGAACATATTGAACGTAACCTGATGAAAGGTCGTCCACTGCGCGAGATTGGCGCACACGACTAATTCTCTGGCGGGAGGTGCCTCTTGCACCTCCCCGCTTCGCGCTTTATGCTCTGCCCCTATGAAAGCACCCCGTCTCCCCATCGCCCTTCAGCAAGCCGTTATGCGCAGCCTGCGGGAAAAACTCGCCCAGGCCAACCTGAAACTCGGCCGGAATTACCCTGAGCCGAAACTCGTCTACCAACAGCGTGGCACGGCGGCGGGCACGGCGTGGCTCGAATCCTATGAGATCCGTCTGAACCCGGTGCTGATGCTGGAAAATCAGCAGGCGTTTATTGAGGAAGTGGTGCCGCACGAGCTGGCGCACCTGCTGGTATGGAAACACTTTGGCCGCGTGGCACCCCACGGCAAAGAGTGGAAGTGGATGATGGAAGCCGTGCTGGGCGTTCCGGCACGCAGAACCCATCAGTTTGAACTTGAGTCGGTACGCCGCAATACCTTCCCCTACCGCTGCCAGTGTCAGCAGCATCAGCTTACCGTCCGCCGTCATAATCGCGTGGTGCGCGGCGAGGCCACCTACCGTTGCGTCAAATGTGGTGAACCGCTGGTCGCGGAATAACCAACTGAACTTTCAGGAACTTTCCTGATCTGACTGATTGCATACAGGAACAACATTCGTTACGTTGCGGGCTCGTTTTGACACGGAGTGTAAGATGTCCCGTAATTTTTCTCTCGCGGTCGTTTTTCTGGCGACAGCACTCTCCGGCCAGGCTCTGGCCGACGGTATTAACAGTTTCTCCCAGGCAAAAGCGGCGGGCGTAAAGGTCAACGCGGATGTTCCCGGTGATTTTTATTGCGGTTGTAAGATTAACTGGCAGGGTAAAAAAGGGATCGTTGATCTCGAATCCTGCGGCTATAAAGTGCGTAAGAATGAAAACCGCGCCAGCCGCATCGAGTGGGAACATGTGGTGCCGGCATGGCAGTTTGGCCACCAGCGTCAGTGCTGGCAGGATGGCGGTCGTAAAAATTGCGCCAAAGATCCGGTCTATCGCCAGATGGAAAGCGATATGCACAACCTGCAACCCGCGGTTGGCGAGGTGAATGGCGATCGCGGCAACTTTATGTACAGCCAGTGGAACGGCGGAGAGGGTCAGTACGGCCAGTGCGGCATGAAGGTTGATTTTAAAGAGAAAGTCGCTGAGCCCCCGGCCCGCGCGCGCGGCAGTATCGCCCGAACCTATTTCTATATGCGTGACCGTTACGACCTCAACCTTTCCCGCCAGCAGACGCAGCTGTTCAACGCATGGGACAAGCAATATCCGGTGACGGAATGGGAATGCCAGCGTGACGCGCGCATCGCGAAAGTTCAGGGTAATCACAATCCTTACGTCCAGCGGGCTTGCCAGGCGCAAAAGAGCTAACCTACACTAGCGGCAATTCGCTTACACCGCATGACATATGGAATTTCTGACTATGCGCATTCCTCGCATCTACCACCCTGAGCTGATTACCATCGGCCGCGAAATTGCCCTCTCTGACGATGCCGCCAACCATGTTGGTCGCGTACTGCGCATGGGAGCAGGACAAGCTATTCAGCTGTTTGATGGTTCTAATCAGGTTTTCGACGCGGAAATTACGCGTGCTGATAAAAAAAGCGTGCATGTAACGATATTGCGCGGCGAAGTGGATGACCGTGAATCTCCGCTGCACATACACCTGGGACAGGTGATGTCGCGCGGAGAAAAGATGGAGTTCACCATCCAGAAATCCATTGAACTGGGTGTAAGCCTCATTACGCCACTTTTTTCTGAGCGCTGTGGCGTTAAACTGGATGCGGAACGTCTGAATAAAAAGATCCAGCAGTGGCAGAAAATTGCCATTGCTGCCTGTGAACAGAGTGGCCGCAACCGTATTCCGGAGATCCGCCCGGCGATGGATCTGGAGGACTGGTGTGCTGAAGAGGAAAGTGGGCTGAAGCTCAATCTCCATCCACGCGCCAGCGCCAGCATTAATACGCTGCCGCTACCCGTTGAACGTGTTCGCCTGCTGATTGGTCCGGAAGGCGGCTTGTCCGCTGACGAAATTGCCATGACGGCGCGTTACCAGTTTACTGATATTCTGTTGGGACCTCGCGTTCTGCGTACTGAGACAACGGCACTCACAGCCATTACCGCGCTACAGGTGCGTTTTGGCGATCTGGGTTAACGCTAAGCCTGAGCCCTCAGGCTTTTAACGGAGATGAAAATGATCAAGCTCGGCATCGTGATGGATCCCATCGCAAACATTAACATCAAGAAAGATTCCAGCTTCGCGATGCTGCTGGAAGCGCAGCGTCGCGGCTATGAACTCCACTACATGGAGATGAACGATCTTTACCTGATCAACGGTGAAGCCCGCGCACGTACCCGCATCGTTAACGTCGAGCAGAATTACGACAAATGGTATGAATTCGGCACCGAGCAGGATATTGCCCTTGCCGACCTCAATGTCATTCTGATGCGTAAAGACCCTCCGTTCGACACCGAATACATCTACTGCACCTATATCCTTGAGCGCGCGGAAGAGAAAGGAACGCTGATCGTCAACAAACCCCAGAGCCTGCGCGACTGTAACGAGAAGCTCTACACCGCATGGTTCTCTGACCTGACGCCTGAAACGCTGGTGACCCGCAACAAGGCACAGCTGAAAGCGTTCTGGCAGAAACACGGCGACATCATCATGAAACCGCTGGACGGCATGGGTGGCGCATCTATTTTCCGCGTGAAAGAGAGCGACCCGAATATTGGGGTGATTGCCGAAACGCTGACCGAGCTGGGCACGCGTTACTGCATGGCACAAAACTACCTCCCGGCCATTAAAGATGGCGATAAACGCGTTCTGGTGGTGGATGGTGAACCGGTGCCGTATTGCCTCGCGCGTATCCCGCAGGGCGGCGAAACCCGCGGTAACCTGGCGGCCGGTGGCCGCGGTGAGCCGCGCCCGTTAAGTGAAAGCGACTGGGAAATTGCCCGCCGCGTTGGCCCGACACTGAAAGCCAAGGGCCTGATTTTTGTCGGCCTGGATATCATCGGCGATCGTCTGACCGAAGTGAACGTGACCAGCCCAACCTGTATTCGTGAAATCGAAGCGGAATTCCCGATTTCGATCACCGGAATGCTGATGGACGCCATCGAGAAACGTTTACAGAAATAACCTTTCAATACTATTAGTGACAGCACCCCGGTTTGTCCGCATACTGGGGCTGTCGCTTTTTAAACCAGGAAACAGTACCTCTGACAATGAATTTACAGCATCACTTTCTTATTGCCATGCCTGCTCTCCAGGATCCGATTTTTCGCCGCGCCGTGGTTTATATTTGTGAATACAATGAAGACGGCGCGATGGGCATTATCATCAACAAACCGCTGGAAAACCTGCAGGTTGAAGGGATTCTGGACAAGCTGAAAATTTCGGCTGAAGAGCGTCTGCCGGAAATCAGGCTTGATAAACCGGTGATGCTGGGCGGGCCACTCGCAGAGGATCGCGGTTTTATCCTGCATACGCCGCCGGTCTTCTCTTCCAGTATTCGCATCTCTGACAACACCGTCATTACGACCTCTCGCGACGTGCTCGAAACGCTGGGTACCGCTGAGCAGCCGTCGGAAGTGCTGGTGGCCCTGGGCTACTCCTCCTGGGAGAAAGGCCAGCTTGAGCAAGAGATCCTCGATAACGCCTGGCTGACCGCGCCTGCGGACATGAACATTCTGTTTAAAACCCCTATTGCCGATCGCTGGCGTGACGCCGCGAAACTGATCGGCATTGATATCCTGACTATGCCTGGCGTAGCGGGGCATGCCTGATGAGCGGAACACTTCTGGCCTTCGATTTTGGCACCAAAAGCATAGGCGTCGCCGTGGGTCAGCGAATCACGGGTACCGCACGTCCACTCACGGCCCTGAAGGCCAGTGACGGCACACCGGACTGGAACCTCATTGAGCGCCTGCTAAAAGAGTGGCAGCCGGATGACGTCATCGTTGGGTTACCGCTGAACATGGATGGCACTGAACAACCGCTTACCGCCCGAGCGCGTAAGTTCGCCAATAAAATCCATGGCCGCTTTGGCGTCTCCGTGAAGCTCCACGACGAGCGTCTGAGCACCGTTGAAGCACGTGCAGGTCTTTTTGAACACGGCGGCTTCAGGGCTCTCAACAAAGGCAGCGTTGACTCCGCGTCCGCTGTCATCATTCTCGAAAGCTATTTCGAACAGGGTTATTGAGCGCCGGGGCCTAGAGTTGCCCCTGCGCCCGTCTTTCAGCCAGGCTCTGGTCAAAGTTCTGCATCCCCGCCTGCTGGCCGGTTTGAATAATACCGGGCAATTGCCACGTTTTTCCTTCGCGAATGAGATTCGCCGCCGCCGGAGTATTCACCAGCAGCTCATAAAGCGCCACGCGCCCGCCCTGCGCATCGGGGAGGAGCTTTTGCGCCAGCACCGCCCGCAGGCTGCCGGCCAGCTGATTGCGCACCGGATCTTTCTCCTGCGCCGGAAACGTATCGACCAGCCGCTCAATCGCCTGCGCTGCCCCGCGGGTATGCAGTGTCGCGAGCACCAGATGTCCGGTTTCTGCCGCCGTCAGCGCGAGGCGGATTGTTTCACTGTCGCGCAGCTCTCCCAGCAGTATGACATCAGGATCCTGGCGTAACGCCCCGCGCAGCGCGTCGGCAAATGACGGGCTGTGTTGGCCAATCTCGCGCTGCTGGATCAGGCAGCGTTCGCTCTGGTACAGAAACTCCACCGGGTCTTCGAGCGTCAGAATATGCCCGTCAGTATGGTGATTAAGAAAATCCACCATCGCTGCCAGCGTAGTGGACTTACCGCTGCCGGTTGCCCCGGTGACCAGAATTAGCCCGTTGTCACTGGATAACAGCTCAGGAACAACCCGGGGCACCCCCAACACGGAGAGTTGCGGGCAGACCCCGGGCAACAGCCGCAGCGTCATTGAGACGCCGCTTGTCTGTTTAAACGCGCTTCCGCGCAGGCGCTGATTGCCCGCCAGGGTAACGGCAAAATCCACCTGCCCGTTCGCCCACCACGTTCCCTGCTGTTCATCGTTGAGCCACGCTTTTAATAGCGTATCGACTTCGGGCGGCGGAAACGGTGCGGGTTCAAGACGACCTGATCTGCGCCAGCGCGGTGGCGAATCACTGCACAGGTGTAGATCGGAGACATTATGCTTTACACTAAGGGCCACAATTTCTTCCACATCCATACAATACTCCTCGGAAAATGAACGACATTGCGCACAACCTGGCACAGGTCCGGGACAAAATCTCAGCTGCAGCAACACGTTGCGGCCGTGCTTCAGAAGAAATTACGTTACTTGCAGTGAGTAAAACCAAGCCTGCGAGCGCCATCGCAGATGCGATTGAGGCGGGTCAGCATGCGTTTGGTGAAAACTACGTGCAGGAGGGCGTGGATAAAATTCGCTTCTTCCAGGAACAGGGGAAGACGGATCTGCAATGGCACTTTATTGGCCCCTTGCAGTCGAACAAAAGCCGTCTGGTCGCTGAACATTTCGACTGGTGCCATACCATTGACCGTTTGCGTATTGCTTCGCGTCTGAACGACCAGCGCCCTGAAGCGTTACCGCCGCTGAATGTGCTGATTCAGGTCAACATCAGTGACGAAAACAGCAAGTCCGGTATTGCGCTGGAAGAACTGGATGCGCTGGCAGCAGACGTCGCGGCACTGCCGCGCTTAACCCTGCGCGGGTTGATGGCCATCCCGGCACCGGAGTCAAGTTATGAAAGGCAGTTTGCCGTGGCACAGCAAATGGCTGTAGCATTTGAGGCGCTTAAAGGGCGCTATGAAACGGTAGACACGCTTTCTCTGGGCATGTCGGATGATATGGAAGCCGCCATCGCGGCAGGCAGCACTATGGTGCGCATCGGCACGGCAATTTTCGGTGCGCGCGATTACAACCAATAATAAGGAAACCTGAGGAACGCCATGAAGACGTTGACTTTCCTGCTTTCAACGGTCATTGAGCTGTATACGATGGCGCTGTTACTGCGCGTCTGGATGCAGTGGGCCCGCTGTGATTTTTACAATCCGTTCTCGCAGTTTGTCGTGAAAATCACGCAACCTATCGTAGGACCGCTGCGTCGCGTCATTCCGGCGATGGGCCCCATTGACAGTGCTTCTCTGCTGGTCGCGTTTATTCTGAGCGTTATCAAAGCGATTGTGCTGTTTATGGTTATCACCTTCCAGCCGATAATCTGGATTGCCGCCGTTCTGATCCTGATAAAAACCGTCGGTCTGCTGATCTTCTGGGTGCTGCTGGTCATGGCGATCATGAGCTGGGTAAGCCAGGGCCGTAGCCCGGTGGAGTACGCGTTAATTCAGCTGGCTGAACCGCTGCTGCGTCCAATCCGTAACCTGCTTCCATCTATGGGCGGCATCGATTTCTCTCCGATGATCCTGGTTCTGCTGCTGTACGTCGTGAATATGGGAATCGCTGAGCTGTTACAGTCCACGGGCGATATGCTGCTGCCGGGGCTGTGGATGGCGCTATGAGTGCAGTGAGCACCTGCGCTGACGGGCTGGTTTTACGGCTGTATATTCAGCCGAAAGCCAGCCGTGACAGTATTGTTGGACTGCATGGCGACGAGCTAAAAGTCGCCATCACTGCCCCACCGGTTGATGGCCAGGCGAATGCGCATCTGACCAAATATCTGGCAAAACAGTTTCGTGTCGCCAAAAGCCAGGTGATCATCGAGAAAGGTGAACTTGGGCGGCATAAACAGGTAAAAATTCTCAACCCGCAATCTATCCCGACGGAAGTCGCGGCGCTGACAGAGCAGGATTAAACCATGCAGAAAGTTGTTCTCGCTACCGGTAACGCCGGTAAAGTGCGCGAGCTGGCCTCGCTATTAAATGATTTTGGACTGGATGTCGTTGCACAGACCGAACTGGGTGTGGATTCCGCCGAAGAGACAGGGCTGACGTTTATCGAAAACGCGATCCTGAAAGCGCGCCATGCCGCACAGATTACCGGTTTGCCCGCGATTGCCGACGACTCCGGTCTGGCGGTAGATGCCCTTGGCGGTGCGCCGGGTATCTACTCCGCACGCTATTCAGGCGTCGATGCCACCGACCAGCAGAATCTGGAAAAGCTGCTTATCGCGCTGAAAGACGTGCCAGATGATAAACGCCAGGCTCAGTTCCACTGTGTACTGGTCTATCTGCGTCATGCCGAAGACCCTACGCCAGTCGTCTGCCACGGCAGCTGGCCGGGGGTGATTACCCGTGAAGCGGCAGGCAGTGGTGGCTTTGGCTACGACCCGATTTTCTTTGTCCCGTCTGAGGGCAAAACCGCTGCGGAACTGTCCCGCGAAGAGAAAAGCGCGATTTCCCACCGTGGACGCGCCCTGAAACTGTTACTGGAAGCACTGCGTAATGGCTAATTTGCCGCCTCTGAGTCTTTATATTCACATCCCGTGGTGCGTGCAGAAATGCCCGTACTGCGATTTCAACTCGCACGCGCTGAAAGGTGAAGTGCCGCATGATGACTACGTTGCGCATCTGCTGGCCGACCTGGATGCCGATGTACCTTACGCACAGGGACGTGAAGTTAAGACCATTTTCATTGGTGGCGGTACGCCGAGCCTGCTTTCTGGCCCGGCGATGCAAACGCTGCTGGACGGCGTGCGTGCGCGCCTGAACCTGGCCGCGGATGCTGAAATAACGATGGAAGCCAACCCCGGCACCGTTGAAGCCGACCGTTTTGTCGATTATCAACGTGCAGGCGTAAACCGCATCTCGATCGGTGTCCAGAGCTTTAGCGAGCCGAAGCTGAAACGTCTGGGACGCATTCACGGCCCGGAAGAGGCAAAGCGAGCAGCAAACCTGGCCACTGGCTTAAGCCTGCGCAGCTTTAACCTGGATTTGATGCACGGCCTGCCGGACCAGTCGCTGGAGGAAGCGCTGGACGATCTGCGTCAGGCGATCGCGCTTAACCCACCGCATCTCTCCTGGTATCAGCTGACTATTGAGCCAAACACGCTGTTTGGTTCCCGTCCGCCGGTGCTGCCGGATGATGACGCCCTGTGGGATATCTTTGAGCAAGGTCATCAGCTTTTGACCGCAGCAGGTTATCAGCAGTACGAAACCTCCGCATACGCGAAGCCGGGTTACCAGTGTCAGCACAACCTGAACTACTGGCGCTTTGGTGATTATCTGGGGATTGGCTGTGGCGCACACGGTAAAGTGACCTTCCCTGACGGGCGCATCCTGCGTACCGCCAAAACGCGTCATCCGCGTGGTTACATGGAAGGCCGCTACCTTGAACGTCAGCATGATGTTGAGGCGACGGATAAACCGTTTGAGTTCTTTATGAACCGCTTCCGCTTGCTGGAACCCGCACCACGTGCGGAGTTTGCGCGTTATACCGGATTGCCGGAAGCCACGATTCGTCCGCAGATTGACGAGGCGCTGGCGCAGGGATATCTCACCGAGTGTGAGGATTACTGGCAGATCACCGAGCACGGCAAACTGTTTTTAAACTCCCTCCTTGAGTTGTTCCTCGCAGAAGATTCCTGAAGGCTGATTCAGGATTTTGCACCCCATTCTGCCGGCTGAGGGAAAGGCTGGCAGAGTGTGGGGATGGATATTACTCGTACTTATGCAAAACAGCTTAGACGGGAGCTGACAAAAGAAGAAAGACGGCTTTGGTATCTACTGCGCATCCGCCGTTTCGAAAATTATAAATTTCGTCGACAACATCCTGTAGATCACTACATTCTGGTTTCGCCTGCTGCGCGGCTCATCTGGCTATTGAACTGGATGGCGGGCAACATGATGAAAAGCAGGAATACGATCGTCAAAGAACGTGCTGGCTTAACGAGAAAGGCTGGTATGTCATTCGATTTTGGAACAACGAACTCTGGAATAACGAAGAAGCGGTGTTAGAAAAGATCCTTGAAACACTGCAAATGCTGCAACCCTCACCCCGGCCCTCTCTCTAAAAGGGAGAGGGCGCAAACCATCCCCTCGCCCCTTTGGGGAGAGGGTTAGGGTGAGGGGAAATTACTTCAGCGTTCCCACCAGCGCCTTGCGGCTATCTTCCAGCGACACCACGCGTTTACAGACGTCTTTGCCGAACTGCTGGAAATCGTCTTCCTGGTTCTTCCACTCGTTCTGAATCGAGGTCTGCAGACCACCCAGGCTACCGAGCACGCCCTGCAGTGGGTTACCGCCGCCTTTCAGCACCGCTTTAGCCCCCATCTCGTTAATGCTGTCCTGCAGGATGCCACCCATTGCCTGGTTCACCAGCTGTTGACCGTCGGCACGAACCTGATCGATTGCCTTGTAATGGAACGTCAGGCCGTCGGAGCGATGCTCAATAATGCGGTTCATCTGCTCTTTCAGCTGTTTGTCGAGCTTCGTCAGGCGGGTGCGCATGTTACTGCTCTCACCCACCTCTTTGGTGATGATCTTATCCAGCGCGACGCGGCTCTTCTCTACGCGCGTCAGGGCACCTTCATCAATCCACGGCAGCGCGGTACGCAAATCGGCCTGGTAGTCTTTCGCCTGCTCACGCTGAGCGGGGGTCAGGTTGTACTGTTTACCGTTAAATGTGACGTTCCCGTCCGGCGTAATCACCAGATGACCGTTCTCGCCTTTGACCTGCACGGTTTGCGGGCTTAACACCACGTCATCACGCGGGGTGACGCTACATTTATACTCCGCATGAGCGGTGAATCCGATTGCCATTAAGGCAACAGCCAGCAACGTTTTGCGCATCTTAAACACTCCCTCAGACAAAATGGGCCAGCTAATGCTGGCCCCTTACTGCTTAATTAGTCCCACCAAACGTCAAAAAGTTCGCTGACGCGGACATCTTCCAGTTTGTGGTCTTCAAGCCATTTGCGCACAAGCGCCTGATGTTCTTCGGTGCATTTACCGACTTCCTGGGTGCAGATCAGACCTTCCCATGCCAGGTAACCGCTACCATCAAAGGCCAGCTTGTTTGGCTCGATCACTTCATTAATGAACGCATCTACGTCCTGATCGATCTGGTCTACGCTGGTGCCTTCCGGGAAACGCCACGCAACGGAGAAGCCCACTTCCTGGAATTCTTCGATGTGCATTTTTTTACGCAGACGACGGCTACGATTCTTTGCCATTATTTCACCCTCTCGAACATTAAGTCCCATACGCCGTGACCAAGACGATGGCCACGCTGTTCAAATTTTGTCACCGGACGTGAATCCGGACGCGGTACATAGTCGTTGCTTGCAGACTGGTTTTTATACCCGTCCAGAGACGACATGACTTCCAGCATATGTTCCGCATAAGGTTCCCAGTCGGTCGCCATATGGAAGACACCGCCCAGTTTCAGCTTACTTTTTACCAGCTCAGCAAACGGCGCCTGAACGATACGGCGTTTATTATGCCGTGCTTTGTGCCACGGGTCAGGGAAAAAGAGCTGAACCATGGTCAAAGAATTGTCAGGAATCATTTTGTGCAGCACTTCAACCGCGTCGTGACACATAACGCGCAGGTTCTCAACGCCCTCTTCATGAGCCGTTGCCAGACATGCGCCTACGCCTGGCGAGTGCACCTCAATACCGAGGAAATTTTGCTCCGGGCGCGCGTGGGCCATGGTAACCAGTGAAGACCCCATACCGAAGCCAATCTCCAGTGTTACCGGCGCGTCGCGGCCAAACAGCTCGGTAAAGTCCAGAGGCTGCTCGCTGAACTCAACGCCCATCACCGGCCAGTAGTTGTCCAGCGCATGTTGCTGCCCTTTGGTCAGGCGACCCTGACGGCGGACAAAGCTGCGAATACGGCGCAGCGGGCGACCGTTTTCATCAAATTCCGGTGAAATGACGTCGTTTTTCATAAAAGAGTTGTCTGCTTGTGAGAATGTTCGGGAAACGGGCATTATCCAAAGTTAAGGCTTCTATGCAAGCATGGGAAAGATCCGGTTTACAGCAGATTGACGCTGTGCTGCAATCGGCGTCCCTGATTATACGAATCGATGACCATGCAAGCCTCTCAATTTTCAGCCCAGGTGCTGGACTGGTACGACAAATACGGGCGTAAAACCCTGCCCTGGCAAATTGAAAAAACGCCTTACAAAGTATGGCTCTCCGAAGTGATGTTGCAACAAACGCAGGTCGCTACGGTGATTCCCTACTTCGAGCGCTTTATGGCACGTTTCCCAACGGTGACCGACCTGGCCAATGCGCCATTAGACGAGGTGCTGCACCTGTGGACCGGTCTCGGTTACTACGCCCGTGCGCGCAATCTGCATAAAGCCGCGCAGCAGGTGGCGACCCGACACCACGGCACATTTCCGGAAACCTTCGATGAAGTGGCCGATTTGCCCGGCGTCGGACGTTCAACCGCAGGCGCGATCCTCTCCCTGTCTTTAGGCAAGCATTTCCCGATCCTTGACGGCAACGTGAAGCGCGTCCTCGCACGATGCTATGCCGTTGACGGCTGGCCGGGAAAAAAAGAGGTCGAAAAACGGCTGTGGGAGATCAGCGAAGCGGTTACCCCGGCAAAAGGCGTGGAGCGCTTTAACCAGGCGATGATGGACCTGGGGGCCATGGTCTGCACGCGATCAAAACCGAAATGCGAACTTTGCCCGGTTAATAATCTCTGCGTGGCTTATGCGAACCACGCATGGGCGCAGTATCCGGGCAAAAAGCCAAAGCAGACGCTGCCAGAGCGCACCGGCTACATGCTGTTGATGCAGCATGGCGAAGGCGTCTTTCTGGCGCAGCGGCCGCCGAGCGGCCTGTGGGGTGGTCTATACTGCTTCCCACAGTTTGAAGATGAAGAATTGTTACGGGAATGGCTTAAACAGCGCGGCATCGCTGCCGATAACCTGACGCAGCTGACCGCGTTTCGTCATACCTTTAGCCATTTCCATCTGGATATTGTACCGATGTGGCTTCCCGTGTCCTCAATCACCGCCTGCATGGATGAAGGAGCGGCTCTCTGGTATAACTTAGCGCAACCGCCATCAGTCGGGCTGGCGGCTCCCGTGGAGCGCCTGTTACAGCAATTACGTGCCGGTGCAATGGTTTAGCATCAGCCACCAACAGAGGAATGAGTATGGCCAGAACTATTTTTTGTACTTTCCTGCAGCGTGACGCTGAAGGCCAGGATTTCCAGCTTTATCCGGGCGAACTGGGTAAGCGCATCTATAACGAAATTTCCAAAGAAGCCTGGGGACAGTGGCAGAAAAAACAGACCATGCTGATCAACGAGAAGAAACTCAGCATGATGAACCCGGAGCACCGCAAACTGCTTGAGCAGGAGATGGTGAACTTCCTGTTCGAAGGCAAAGACGTCCACATTGAAGGCTATACGCCGCCGGAAAAATAACAGCGTGCGGGGGCAACTCCGCCGTACAAGCAAACACAACACGCACTCCCGGAATGATGAAAAAATTTTTAGCGCTAGCCCTTGTTGCGCCGTTGCTTGTCTCTTGTTCTTCCAAAAAAGGCGATGATTACAACGAAGCCTGGATAAAGGACACCAACGGTTTTGACATTTTGATGGGGCAGTTTGCCCATAACATCGAAAATATATGGGGATTTAACGAAGTTCTTATTGCCGGACCTAAGGACTACGTTAAGTACACCGACGCCTATCAGACCCGAAGCCATATCAACTTTGACGAGGGGACTATCACGGTTGAAACCATCGCAGGCACCGAACCTGCCGCACGGTTACGTCAGGCGATCGTGAAAACCTTACTGATGGGTGACGATCCAGGCTCAATCGATCTCTACTCCGACGCCGATGACATCACCATCTCCAAAGAACCGTTCCTGTACGGCCAGGTTGTCGATCAGACCGGACAGGCCATCCGCTGGGAAGGGCGTGCCACAAAATTTGCCGATTATCTGCTGCAGACGCGCCTGAAAAGTCGCTCTAACGGCCTGAAGATCATCTACAGCGTCACCATCAACCTCGTGCCGAACCACCTCGACAAACGTGCGCATAAGTACATTGGCATGGTGCGTCAGGCCTCGCGTAAGTACGGCGTGGATGAGTCGCTGATCCTGGCGATCATGCAGACCGAATCGTCGTTTAACCCGTACGCGGTAAGCCGGTCCGACGCGCTGGGACTGATGCAGGTCGTGCAACACAGCGCAGGTAAAGACGTCTTCCGCGCTCAGGGTAAATCCGGTACGCCGAGCCGCAGTTATCTGTTCGATCCGCAAAGCAACATTGATACCGGCACCGCCTACCTGGCGATGCTCAACAATGTCTACCTGGGGGGAATTGATAACCCGACATCACGTCGCTATGCGGTGATCACCGCGTATAACGGCGGAGCGGGCAGCGTCCTGCGTGTCTTCTCGAGTGACAAAGTGCAGGCGGCGAATATCATCAACAGTATGGCGCCGGGGGATGTCTATTCCACGCTCACCACCCGACACCCGTCTGCGGAATCCCGTCGTTATCTGTATAAAGTGAACACGGCGCAAAAAAACTACCGTCGACGCTAAACCCTTTACCCTGCCCTCTTCCTGTGGGAGAGGGCCAGGGTGAGGGCATCAGATCGCTCCCTCCCCGCCCCACCCATACGAAAATGTTATTTGCATCACAATCCAAACTGCAAATTAATGTGGATTGCATTTTTTTGCGGGAGGTAACAAAACATAACCTCGCCTGCTGATAGAATTGCATCAAATAACAACCCTGAATGTTCCTATAACAACATATCTCCCGCTCACTTGTGAGGAAAGTAACATGAACCTTAAGCTGCAGCTTAAAATATTGTCGTTTCTGCAGTTCTGCCTGTGGGGTAGCTGGCTGACTACACTCGGCTCCTATATGTTTGTGACGCTCAAGTTCGATGGTGCGTCTATCGGTGCCGTCTACAGCTCGCTCGGCATTGCGGCTGTCTTTATGCCAACGCTGCTGGGTATCGTGGCGGATAAATGGTTAAGTGCGAAATGGCTGTACATGCTTTGCCATCTGGTGGGTGCGGGGACGCTGTTTATGGCAGCCCAGGTCACCACGCCGGGGGCGATGTTCATGGTGATCCTGTTTAACTCGCTGGCCTACATGCCAACGCTTGGCCTGATCAACACCATCTCCTACTACCGCCTGAAATCTGCCGGTATGGAAATCGTCACCGATTTCCCGCCAATCCGTATCTGGGGCACCATCGGCTTTATCATGGCAATGTGGGGCGTGAGCTTCGCAGGCTTCGAACTGAGCCATATGCAGCTCTACATCGGGGCGGCACTCTCCGTGGTGCTGGCGCTGTTCACCCTGACCCTGCCGCATATTCCGGTGTCTAACCAGCAGAAAAACCAGAGCTGGAGCACCATGCTCGGTCTGGACGCCTTTGCGCTGTTTAAAAACAAACGTATGGCGATCTTCTTTATCTTCTCCATGCTGCTGGGTGCGGAACTGCAGATCACCAACATGTTCGGCAACACCTTCCTGCACAGCTTCGACAATAACCCGCTGTTCTCTGGCAGCTTTATCGTTGAACATGCGTCAGTGATGATGTCCATCTCTCAGATCTCTGAGACGTTGTTCATCCTGACCATCCCGTTCTTCCTGAGCCGCTACGGCATCAAGAACGTCATGCTGATCAGTATCGCTGCATGGATGTTGCGCTTCGGTCTGTTTGCCTACGGCGACCCAAGCCCGTTCGGTACCGTGCTGCTGGTTCTGTCGATGATTGTTTACGGCTGCGCCTTCGACTTCTTCAACATCTCTGGTTCGGTGTTTGTGGAAAAAGAGGTGAAACCTGAAATCCGCGCCAGTGCTCAGGGTATGTTCCTGATGATGACCAACGGCTTCGGCTGTATTCTGGGCGGTGTGGTGAGCGGTAAAGTGGTTGAGACGTACACCACTAACGGCATCACCAACTGGCAGCCCGTGTGGCTTATCTTCGCCGCGTATTCGTTGGTACTGTTCTTCGCGTTTATCGCACTGTTCAAGTACAAGCACGTACGCGAACCGCACGCTGCGCAGCCTATCGCGCATTAATGATTATCCCCTCTCCTTTCAGGAGAGGGGTAATTTCGCCAACACCCATCCTACCGACAATAAATCCGCACTGCCCCCCGGGCTTAAATTCCGTTCAACGAGCGCATTGTCCATCTGTATTAATGCATCACGATCCCAGCCACGCGTCAGTAATGCCCGCGCATACCCCTGCACATAGCGCAGCCCTTCCATACCGCCGCGCGACACCAGGTTACTGTCCTGATTCATCGCCATCAGGCGCAGCAGCAGGTCATGCAGCGCGTGCCCGTTCCATTGCGCCAGCGCTGCACGCACCGTAGCAAAACCGCTTTCCGCTTCGCCCCGCGCGCCGGTTAAACCATACTGCTGAAACTGCCGCTCCCCTGCCGTCGCCTGTCCACTGCGCGCTGCCAGCTCACGCGCCACCAGCCCGCGACAGAGGTGACTCACCTCACTACAGAGGCTCTCAGCCGTGGCGTGTTTCACACGTCCGGCGGCAAAGCACAGCAAACCGAGGGCAAAAATGCCGCCTTTATGCGTGTTCACCCCGCACGTTGCAGCGTACATTGCCTGTTCACAGGCAATGCCCATCGGGCGAATGATCCGTAATTGTTCCGCCGCGGGTTTATCCGCATGGGTATGACCCAGTTCTGCAAAGCGCGCAAACCACGGGGTGATGGCCGCAATACTGCGGGCAAACAGCGCATGGTCCATATCGCGGTGTGCACCGTTGTTGAGCTTATCGACCAGACCCGGCTTGGGCGTCAACGTCAGCTCCTGCCATAACGCCTCTTCGGCGAGCCCTGGCACATCGCATGGCTGCGGGTTAGTCGCGAGCAAACCAGTCATCGATCATCTTCTCCACGCGAGCCACCACCTGCTCTACAGGATGCTTACGCGAACGGGAACAGGCGTGGGCAGGCTCATCACATACCAGACAGCGCCGGAGGTGTGACCCTAAAGACTGGCGCCCCACATGCCCCTGTACCGGGCAGATCACATCCAAATCCCACAGCCTGCCGAGTGGGTGAGTCTGCTCCAGATCCGTACAGTGCGCTTTGATTTCCGCCGCCGGATGCGCCACGCACCAGATTGCTTCTGGCCCGGTGGGCAGCCACAGCACCTGGCGGTCCAGCACCTGCCAGCGGTTTTCCCACAGCAGCTGGTCGCACATCTGCAATGCCACGCCCATCGTATTGCGATAGCGCAGGCTGTCTTTGATCTCCCCGGGGGTGACGAGCGTGAGAGAAATCACCGGTTGTTGATAGTGCGTGAGCCAGTCAGTCTGGCGTGCTGCACGGCGCTCTTTCGCCGCCAGCAGCTCCTCCAGGCTGACACCCGCCCGCACGGGTGTCGCTACAGTCATCATTACTCCTTCACCTGTCGAACGGTGTCGATGACGCTGCCGTCGCGGTAGCGGATCACACCGACGATTTTGTCGGTAAACTCAATGGGTTTTGGTACGCCGGTCAGTGATATCGCCCGCTCGAAAAGCGCGTTGATATCGACAACGTTGAGACCTGCGGCAAGCAGTCGTTCGCGGATTTCCGGGCGTGCCGGGTTAACCGCGATGCCGTGATCGGTAACCAGCACGTCGATGCTCTCCCCGGGCGTCAGCCGGGTGGTCACCCGCTTCACGACGGTTGGAATACGGCTACGCAGCAGGGGGGCGACCACGATGGTCAGGTTCGCCGCCGCGGCCACATCACAATGTCCGCCGGATGCCCCACGCATTACGCCGTCAGAGCCGGTAATAACATTGACGTTAAAATCGACGTCAATTTCCAGGGCGCTGAGGATCACCACATCAAGCTGGTCGCAGCTTGCTGCCTTGCTGCCGGGGTTGGCATAAACGTTGGTGGAGATCTCCACATGATTCGGATTTCGTGCCAGCGAGGCCGCGGCCTGGCCGTCGAAACACTGGGTATCGAGCAGCTTTTCGATCAGGCCTTTCTCGTGCAGATCCACCAGGCTGCCGGTAATGCCCCCGAGCGCGAAGCGCGCCTTCACGCCGCTGCGCTCCATTTTCTCCTCCATAAAGCGGGTACAGGCGGTAGCCGCCGCACCGGAGCCGGTCTGCATGGAAAAACCGGGTTTGAAATAGCCTGAATGTTCAATCACATCCGCCGCGTAGCGGGCAATCATCAGCTCACGCGGATTACTGGTCACGCGAGCTGCACCGACGCTGATTTTCGCCGGATCACCCACGCTCTCCACCTGCACAATGTAATCCACCTGATCCTGCACCAGGCTGGCGGGCATATTCGGGAACGGCAACAGTTCTTCGGTCAGCAGCACCACCTTGCGGGCGAAATGCGCGTCCACCATTGCATAGCCAAGCGAGCCGCAGCACGATTTCCCGTGCGTGCCGTTGGCGTTGCCAAATTCATCGCTGCACGGCACGCCAAGAAACGCCACGTCGATATTCAGCTCGCCGTCCTGCAACAGCTTCACGCGCCCGCCGTGGGAGTGAATTTGTACCGGCTCGGCCATCAACCCGTGTGAGATAGCGTCCGCCAGCTTGCCACGCATACCGGAGGTGTAAATCCGGGTGATAACGCCGCTTTCGATGTGTTCGATCAGCGCGTCGTTACAGGTCATCAGCGAGCTGGAAGCCAGCGTCAGGTTTTTAAAGCCCATACGCGCAAGCAGCGCCACGACGGTATTGATCACCCGGTCGCCTTCGCGAAACGCGTGGTGGAAGGAGACGGTCATCCCGTCCTGTAACCCGCTGCGTAACACCGCCTCTTCGACCGAAGCACAGAGCTTACGGGTGTGTTTTTCGTCAGGGCTGTTCAGCCATGGTGTTGCGCTGTGGGCGGCATCAAACGGTTTTAAGTCCCGCAGATGGGGGAAATTCACATGGAGAAGTTCTGTCTGATTCATTGTGTAATCCTTAACGACGCACGCCGGAGGCCGCCGCGCGTTCCAGCACCATCTGCGCGTGGTTAATAATAGGGGCATCGACCATTTTGCCGTTGAGCGACACGACGCCCAGGCCGTTACGCTCCCCCTCTTCTGCCGCTTCAATCACCCGTTTCGCGTGATCCACTTCCTGCTGGGTTGGGGCATAGGCGTTATGTAACAGGTCAATCTGACGTGGGTTAATCAGCGATTTACCGTTAAAGCCCATCTTGCGGATCAAATCGACCTCGCGCAGGAAGCCGGCTTCATCGTTAACGTCCGACCACACCACGTCGAAAGCGTCGATACCCGCGGCGCGGGCGGCGTGCAGCACGGCACAGCGGGCATAAAACAGCTCAGTGCCATCCCCGCGTTCCGTCTGCATGTCCATCACATAATCAAAGGCGGCCAGCGCGATCCCGATTAAGCGCGGAGAACTGCGGGCAATGGCCACGGCGTTAATCACCCCAATCGCCGATTCAATAGCCGCCATGACGCGGGTCGAGCCCGGCTCGCGCCCGCATTCACGCTCGATACGCGCCAGATGCCCTTCCAGCTCATCGATATCCTCTGGGGTGTCGGTTTTCGGCAATCGAATCACGTCCACCCCTGCCCGCACGGCGGCTTCCAGATCCAGCAAGCCAAACGGCGTGCTCAGCGGGTTAATGCGCACCACGGTTTCGATATCCTGATACATCGGGTGCTGCAGGGCATGAAACACCAGCATGCGCGCGGTATCCTTCTCGCGCAGGGCGACGGCGTCTTCAAGGTCAAACATGATGGAGTCCGGGCGGTAGATAAATGCCGTAGAGAGCATGGCGGCGTTTGCGCCCGGCAGGAACAGCATACTGCGGCGGAGTTTGCTCATTTCAGCGCCCCCCAATTGAGTGTCGGCTCATCGGCTGCGCGCAGGAGCGCGCTTTGCAGGCGGGCGCGTATCACACAGTCCAGCGCCCCTTTATCTTCAACAAT
The DNA here is from genome assembly GCF_003635055.1 of Enterobacter sp. WPR_3_1. Classification (NCBI taxonomy): domain Bacteria; kingdom Pseudomonadati; phylum Pseudomonadota; class Gammaproteobacteria; order Enterobacterales; family Enterobacteriaceae; genus Enterobacter; species Enterobacter sp. WPR_3_1. The sequence continues at coordinate 361,066 of NZ_RBXU01000009.1, forward strand.
AATTAATCCCTGGTGCACGTTCATGGCGCGCAATGTGTCGTTAACGACCTGGCGAATATGTTCGCCAAACTGCTTAATCACTTCACTGTGGATGATAATTTCCAGCTCACCCTGAGCGGGGGCAATTTTTACCATCAGGTCGCTGGACTCCTGCGTACCGGCCAGCGCCTCCCTTACAATTTTCATGATAAATTCCTGATAGTTATGCGACTTCCGCACTCGCACGGTAATGCGTTTCGAGGTGCGCGAAGGTGGAGTCCGGGACAATCTCCCGGATCCGGGAAAACTGCTGTGTCTTGAGCAAGCGGCGGACTTCCGACGCGGAAATAGCGTTGCCGGTGACCTTGATGCGCGGCATTTCCACCACGTCAATCTGCGAGGCCAGCAGGTCGTGCAGCGTCTGGTTGTACTGACGGGTGATATCGCAAAACGGCTCCGAGCCGATAAAGCGATGCGTAATACCCAGCGCCGGGGCGATGAAGTCCCGGAAGATCAGCACATCGATTTCGCTCCACGCCTGCTGTACTTTGCCGGTCTCTTTCAGGAAGTAGGCCGGGAACGTGGCGCGGGAGATGATGTACTGCGATCCTTCATGCACAATCACGTTCGGCAGATGCGCCACGCCCGCCCGTACCATCTCTAGCCGGGCGCTGAACGGGAAGAACGAGGCATCCTCGCGCACCACAAACAGATGCAGCGCATCGCACTGCCCCGCGGCCTGCTCGACCAGATGCCGGTGGCCGAGGGTAAACGGATTCGCATTCATCACGATCGCGCCAATCTTCTTCCCGGCCTTGCGCTGACACTTGAGCGCGCGGCAGTAGCGCTGGATCCCCTGCGGGGTGTTTTCCATCAGCACCGCGTTGTTCCCGCTCTGGGCAATCGGCCAGAAGCCGCTGCGGCCAAAGCGCTCCTTGTTGCACGGACGGGTGCAGAGGAAGAGGTGAAAATGGCCGCGCTCCAGCGCCGCGTTTTCCACCTCTGCCAGCAACCGTGCGCTGAGGTTCTCCCCACGAAGCTGCTCGTTTACCGCCACGCACTTGATGACGTTAGCGGCAAGCCCGGCACAACCCACCAGCTGCGTGCCGGACCAGGCTTCGACAAACAGCGTGATGTCGTTGTCCAGGCCAAGGCCGCTGTCTGCCAGCAGGTAACGGATCTGGCTTAAGCGTTCCGGGTGTTTCGCCACAAGGGTGTGGCGAAAATCGATAGTGGGTTGACTGTTCATGCCGTTTTACTCAGTGTGCTGCCGCAAGCCCGGTGGCGGGCGCTTCCATGATCACATTGCTCAGATGACCGATATGCTCGATCTCCACCTCAATGCGATCGCCCTCTTTCATGAACAGCGGCGGGTTGCGCTTTTTGCCCACGCCGCCAGGGGAGCCGGTGATGATCACATCGCCCGGGCTGAGGCGGGTAAAGGTGCTGATGTATTCGATAAGCTCCGCGACCTTGTGGATCATGCTGCTGGTGTTGTCTTCCTGCACCATACGGCCGTTAAGCCAGGTGCGGATCGCCAACTGGTGCGGGTCCGGGATCTCATCAGCCGTCGCCATCCACGGGCCAAACGCTCCGGTCTGACGCCAGTTCTTGCCCGCCGTAAACCAGGTGTGCTGCCAGTCGCGGGCGGAGCCGTCCATATAGCAGCTGTAACCCGCCACATGGCGCAGCGCCTCATCACGGCTGATGTTCTCTCCGGCTTTGCCGATGATGACCGCCAGCTCTCCTTCGTAGTCGAATTCACTGGAGTGACGCGGCTTCAGCACCGGTTCGTTATGGCCGGTCTGCGAATCCGGGAAGCGGACGAACAGCGTCGGCGCCGGGTTGTGCTGGTCAAACTCTTTGCGTTTGTCGGCGTAGTTCATGCCCACGCAGAGGATTTTTTCCGGCTGCTCAATCACCGGTAAGAAGGTGATGGCATTCAGAGGGACATCCACGGCGTCGTTGAGATAACGGGTGGCCTCGGCCAGCCCGTTGCCCTGCAGCAGCGCTTTGAGGTCGCTGTAGCGGTCGCCGAGACGGCGACCTAAATCAATCACACCTTCGGCCTGAACGATGCCGTAGCTGCGTGTTCCCTGGTATAAAAAGCTTGCGAGTTTCATTGTTCTTTCCTGAAAACTTAAACGAGGAAGTTGCCCAGTATCAGCAGAGAGATAGAGACGTTAATCGCGCCGCCGATACGGGTAGCAATCTGGGCGAAGGGCATCAGGCTCATACGGTTACCTGCGGTCAGAATCGCCACGTCACCGGTACCGCCCTGACCGCTCTGGCAGCAGGAGACGATGGCGACATCAATCGGGTGCATGCCAATCTTTTTGCCCACGAAGAAACCGGTCGCCACCAGCGCGGAGACGGTGCTGACAATCACCAGCAGGTTGGTCAGCGTGAATGCGGCGACCAGCTCATGCCAGGGGGTAATGGCCACGCCCACGGCGAAGAGAATGGGGTAGGTTACTGACGTCTGGAAGAATTTATACACCACCTGAGAGCCTTCCAGCAGACGCGGAGAAGCACCATTGCAAAGCTTGACCAGCACCGCCATAAACAGCATGCCAACCGGTGCGGGCAGGCCAATCAGCTTGTGGCCGAGCATCCCCAGCATGTAGAGCAGAACGGCCAGCAGTGCGCCAGAAGCGATCGTGGTGACGTCTGCTTTACCGGAGAACGCAGGCTGTGCGGTGGTTTCATCAGTATTCGCACGGTTAGGCATCAGCTGGCCTTCGCCGGTCAGGTGCGGGTAACGTTTACCGAGCTGATTGAGGCAGCCGGAGATGATGATTGCCGTCAGGCCGCCGAGCATAACCATAGGCAGAACGCGACCGAGCGCCACGCCCTGGTCCATATGCAGCAGGGTGGCATAGCCGATGGAGAGCGGGATCGCCCCTTCCCCAACACCGCCCGCCATAATCGGCAGAATGATAAAGAAGAAGATCTGGAATGGCTCAAGGCCCAGCGCTATCCCTACGCCCATGCCAACAATCATGCCGACAATTTCGCCGCACAGCATCGGGAAGAAGATGCGCAGGAAGCCCTGAATCAGCACGGTGCGGTTCATGCTCATGATGCTGCCGACAATGATGCAGCAGATGTAGAGATACAGAATGTTGGTGGATTTGTAGAACTTCGTGGTGGACTCCACCACCACATCCGGCAGCAGACCGTAATAGACCAGTGCCGAAGGAATAAAGGTGGCGCAAATCGCCGCCGCGCCGAGTTTACCGACAATCGGCAGGCGCTTGCCAAACTCACCGCAGGCAAAACCGAAGAACGCGAGCGTGGCGACCATCACCACGATATCGCTGGGCAGTTTGCCGCCGAGGCAATCAATGGCAATCAGCGCGCCGGCCAGGACAAAAAGTGGCAGAGGGATAATTCCGATTTTCCACGTATCCATAATATGCCACCAGCGCTCTTTGAGTGATGGTCGCTGAATATCAATCGGGTCGTGGGTAACAGAGAAAGAATCGTCAGTTGTGCTCATAATAAGCCCCTTAGTTATTTTGTGCGTTCAGCTTAGAGTCACAAAGGCTTACTTTATGTGAGGGATGGCATATTAAAAGCGAAGTTTTTATGGCAGCTATGGTTTTAATGGTTTCTTTTATTTAATGTGATTTACGCCTTATTTATTGCCGTGGTTTTTATGGTTTCTTTTCTAAAACGAACAATCAAATAACATTTCTCCAGACGGCTTCAGGCGCATAGGCTATTCGGAAAATTCTTTTACAGGGCCTGCTGTGCAAGGGATCACAAGTTTTCGGCAAACCGGGCATCCGCGCGAAAAAAGATGATATATTGGCAATCTTTGCTGCTACCTCGCGTGATAGTTATGAAAGTATCGTTTCAGATTAAGCTGTTTATTTCGCTGGTCGCCTTTTTCTCAGTACTTTTTGCGTTACTGGGCGGATATTATTACGTCGATGTCGGAAAGCAGCTTTATCAGGAAATGAGTGCGCGAGCCAAAATACAGGCGGAAGAGATCGCACTTATTCCCTCATTACGTGATGAAGTTGAACAAAAAGATATCAAAGCCATCCATGATTTTATGCAGAAAATTGCCGCTCACAGTGATGCCAGCTTTATTGTGATTGGGGATAATAAAGGTCTGCATCTTTTTCATTCGGTCTTTGCCGACAGAGTGGGCAAGACGCTTATCGGTGGAGACAATGAGGAGGTCCTGCAGGGAAAAAGCACCACCACCATCCGCAAAGGGGGGTTGGGTATTTCGCTGCGCAGCAAAGCGCCCATCTTCAACGATGCGGGGCAAGTGGTAGGGATTGTCTCGGTGGGTTATCTCACCAGCTACCTTGATACCATTACCGTCAGTAAAGTGGTCAATATCCTGCTGGCCGCCGTGCTGCTGTTGATTGCGCTCTTTATCTTCTCCTGGTTCTTTACCCGCAGTATCAAGAAGCAGATCTTCTCCCTGGAGCCACGGGAAATCGGCCTGCTGGTGCGCCAGCAAAAGGCGATGATGGAGTCTATCTATGAAGGGGTGATCGCCATTGATGATGAGCTGCGCATCGAGGTAATAAACCAGGCGGCACGCAAGCTGCTTGGCCTGAGCCAGCCAGCCCGTGAACTGCGCGGGCAGCTGATTAGCCAGGTTATCGACCCTGTCCCGTTCTTCTCGACGCAGACGATGCTGGCGAAAGATACCCATGATGAAATTTGCCGTTTTAACACCCTCACGGTGATTGCCAGCCGGGTGCGCATCATGCTTGAGGATTCGCTGCAGGGCTGGGTGATCACTTTCCGCGATCGGAATGAAATTGACTCGCTTAGCGCCCAGCTCAGCCAGGTTAAACGCTATGTCGATAACCTGCGCATCATGCGTCATGAGCAGTTGAACCGCATGACCACCCTGTCCGGCCTGCTGCACATGGGCCGCTATGAAGAGGCGATTGGCTATATTCAGGCGCAGTCGGAACATGCTCAGGAGCTGCTGGACTTTATCTCTTCCCGCTTCAGCTCCCCGACCCTGTGTGGCCTGCTGCTGGGTAAAGCCGCCCGCGCGCGGGAGAAAGGGGTCGAGCTCAGTTTTGACCCGGCCTGCCGGCTGGACAGGCCGTTCCCGTCGCTGGCTGAAGAAGAGCTGATCTCAATCATCGGCAACCTGCTGGATAACGCCATCGAAGCGACGCAGCGCTCACCGCTTCCCCATGCACCGGTCGAAGTGCTGATCAAACTGAGCGAGCAGGAGCTTATTATCGAAGTGGCCGACCAGGGCGTTGGCATCAAACCGGAGATCCGTGACAGGATATTTGAACGCGGCATCACCACCAAAGCACGCGGCGATCACGGGATTGGCCTGTATCTGATCGAAAGCTATGTTACGCAGGCTGGCGGCGCGATAGAAATTGCCGATAACACCCCGCGCGGCGCCATTTTCTCACTGTTTATTCCCGCCCGGCGTCCCGCCCAGCAACTGGAAGATACCGACTATGCAACATGAACTTATCGACGTATTGATTGTTGAAGACGAGAACGAACTGGCGCAACTGCACGCGGAACTTATCGGTAAACATCCGCGCCTGAGGCTGGTAGGGATCGCCTCGTCTCTCGCTGCCGCCCAGGTCCAGCTTGAAAGCAAACAGCCGCAGCTTATGCTGCTGGATAACTATCTGCCGGACGGTAAAGGGATCACACTGATCAATGACCCCATGCTCACCCGCGCCAACTGTTCGGTGATTTTCATTACTGCTGCCAGCGACATGGACACCTGCAGCCAGGCCATCCGGAATGGCGCCTTTGATTACATCCTGAAGCCGGTCTCCTGGAAACGCCTCAGCCAGTCGCTTGAACGCTTTGTGCAGTTTGCCGAACAACAGCGGGTCTGGAAGATTGTCGACCAGCAGAACGTCGACTCGCTCTACCAGCTGCAGGCGAAAAACTACCGTCTGGATAACGGCAGCAAAGGCATTGAGGAGAATACGCTGGCACGGGTACAGGCGTTGTTTAACGACAAGGCGACACACTGTTTTTCCGTCGACGAAGTCGTGCAGGAGACAGGATTAAGTAAAACCACCACCCGACGCTATCTGGAGCACTGCGTGGAGGCGGGGTTTCTGAGCGTAGAGATGTTGTACGGAAAGATTGGGCATCCACGGAGGATGTATAAAAGAAGTGCGGTGTGAGCCCTGACCCTCTCTTTGGGGAGAGGGCCGGGATTACGGATGACGGCGACTATGACAAAACATACCCGTACAGTCGCTTAATCCCATCGGGATCCTTTTCGCTGTAAACGCCCTGCAGTTCCGGCGAGAAGCCTGGCAGCAGGTTGATGCCCTCCTCCAGCGCCAGGAAGTAACGCTGTACCGCCCCACCCCAGATTTCACCCGGCACCACGCACAGTACGCCAGGGGGATACGGCAGCGCGCCCTCGGCGGCAATGCGTCCGCCGGCATCACGAATGCGCACCAACTCCACCTTCCCGCGAATATACGCCTGATTCGCATCCTGCGGATTCATCGCCCGTTCTGGCAAACTCTCTTTACGGAACATTGCCTTCTGCAGATCTTTCACGTCAAAGCTCACGTAGAGATCGTGCATCTCCTGGCAGAGCTGGCGAAGGGTGTAATCGCGATACCGTACCGGGTATTTCTGGTAGATGGTCGGCAGGACGTCAGCGAGCGGCGTATCGTCTTCAATATGCTGTTCAAACTGACCCAGCATCGCCACCAGCTGCGCCAGCTTCTCACTGCTTTCGGCAGGCGTCAGCAGGAAGAGGATCGAGTTGAGATCGCACTTCTCCGGCACAATGCCGTTTTCACGCAGGTAGTGCGCAAGAATGGTCGCCGGAATGCCGAACTCGGTATATTCCCCGGTTTCCGCATCAATACCCGGCGTGGTCAGCAGCAGCTTGCACGGATCGACGAAATACTGCTCGCTGGCATAGCCTTCAAACCCGTGCCATTTAGCCCCCGGCTCAAAGCTGAAGAAGCGGCGCTCGCTGGCGATGGCGTGTGTGGGATGATCCTGCCACGGACGCCCGGCCACCATTGGCGGAATAAACGGTTTGATCATATGGCAGTTGGCAATGATCGCCTTGCGGGCCTCAATGCCCAGCTCAACACACTCCGCCCAAAGCCGGCGCCCGCTCTCCCCTTCATGGATTTTCGCGTTCACATCGAGAGCCGCGAACAGCGGATAGAACGGACTGGTCGAGGCATGGAGCATGAACGCATTGTTGAGGCGCTTGTGCGGACAGAAACGCGCCTGGCCGCGAATGTGATTATCCTTTTTATGGATCTGCGAAGTCTGCGAGAACCCGGCCTGCTGTTTATGCACCGACTGCGTCACGAAAATGCCCGGATCGTTCTCGTTCAGATCCAGTAACAGCGGCGAGGTTTCCGCCATCATCGGAATAAACTGCTCGTAGCCCACCCAGGCCGAATCAAACAGGATGTAGTCACAAAGATGGCCGATCTTGTCGATCACCTGACGGGCGTTGTAGATCGTGCCATCGTAGGTACCAAGCTGAATGATCGCCAGACGAAACGGGCGTTTCTCCATGGCCTTTTCCGGTGCAACTTCACGGATCTGATTTCGCAGGTACGCGTCGTCAAAGCACTGCGCGTCAATCCCGCCAATAAAACCAAACGGGTTACGCGCCGCTTCAAGATAAACCGGCGTGGCACCCGCCTGGATCAGCGCACCGTGGTGGTTGGACTTATGGTTGTTGCGATCGAACAGCACCAGGTCGCCGCGGGTCAGCAGCGCATTGGTGACCACCTTATTTGCAGCGGAAGTGCCGTTCAGCACAAAGTAGGTTTTATCAGCATTAAAGACTTTTGCTGCGAACTTCTGGGCATGCTTGGCGGAGCCTTCGTGGATCAGCAGATCGCCCAGTTTCACATCGGCATTGCACATATCGGCGCGAAATACGTTCTCACCGAAGAATTCATAGAACTGCCGTCCCGCAGGGTGTTTTTTAAAAAATGCACCGTGCTGGTGTCCCGGACAGGCAAAAGTACTGTTGCCCATCGCCACGTACTGGCTCAGGGTGTCAAAAAATGGCGGCAACAGATTCTCTTCATACCGGCTGGCCGCCGTCTCCAGTTCCAGAAACTCCTGAGCTTTACCTGATATCACTGCCGTTGCGCCATCAGGAACGTCAGACGGCTCTTGCGAGTAAATAAACACCGGAAGCTGAAAGCCCGTGCGTTTAAGCAATGCCAGAATGCCGCTGCAACTTTCCACGGGGGTAATGACGACTGCCGCCACATCCGTAAAATCAGTGTTATCCAGCGTCACCTTTTCGCGGTGCGTAGACACAGTAGAGACCAGCTCGCGGCTGACGGCGATTTTCATGGTTTTCATAAGTGCAGTTACCCTCACCGAACGGTGAGACAGGAGTAGATAATATCGATACGGGTGAGCGTTCGCGCAGCGACAGACAACATCATCATTGGCGGCTCCGTACACAGGAAGGAGAAATTTCGCGCAATCATGTCACCTTTTATTTTGAGGTGCAAGAAGCAATCAGTATGTGTTAACCCGCCTAAACCTAAGCTTAACAGGCCCCTGGCATGTAATAATCCTGCAATACCCATGATTAACTAACAGGAGTTCACGGTGGTTATCGGACCCTTTATCAATGCCGGTGCCGTATTGCTGGGCGGCGTTCTTGGCGCCGTATTAAGTCAGCGGTTGCCGGAGCGTATTCGCTCTTCCATGCCCTCAATATTCGGCCTGGCCTCGTTAGGTATCGGCATTTTACTGGTGATCAAGTGCGCCAACCTGCCGGTGATGGTGCTTGCTACCCTGCTCGGCGCGCTCATTGGCGAGTTCTGCTATCTGGAAAAGGGTATTAACAGTGCGGTCAGCAAAGCCAAAAACCTGATTGCCCACCCGGGCAAGGCGAAAAACGGCACTCACGAGTCGTTTATTCAGAACTACGTCGCGATAATTATTCTTTTTTGCGCCAGCGGCACAGGCATTTTCGGTTCAATGCAGGAAGGCATGACTGGCGACCCCAGCATATTGATTGCGAAGGCGTTTCTTGATTTCTTCACGGCCACCATTTTCGCCACGACCCTCGGCATCGCCGTCGCCGCGATTTGCGTGCCCATGCTGCTTATCCAGCTGGCCCTCACTACCTGCGCCACACTGATCCTTCCTCTCACCACGCCGGCAATGATGGCCGACTTCACCGCCGTCGGTGGCCTGCTGCTGCTGGCGACAGGGCTGCGGATATGCGGAATAAAGATGTTTGCGGTGGTGAATATGCTGCCCGCGTTGTTGATTGCGATGCCGCTATCCGCGCTCTGGACGCACTTTTTTGCTTAAGTTTACGGCGAACTGGTGAGAGAGTGTGCAGTCCGTTACGAAAACAACAAATTTCGTTGACGGCAGAGGGCATATCAGGTTTAATGCGCCCCGTTGCCCGGATAGCTCAGTCGGTAGAGCAGGGGATTGAAAATCCCCGTGTCCTTGGTTCGATTCCGAGTCCGGGCACCACTCTTCAGAAAACCCGCCCTCGTGGCGGGTTTTTGCTTTCTGAGCCAACAACTTGTTGGTTCACCAGAAGTAACCACCCTTACCTCTCCCCCAACTCCACTTCCCGGTGGTACAAAATGGGCGTTATGATAAAACCCACCAAATACCGAAACGGCGCTTAGTATATCCGCCAAGCAGTTCCTCAGGGGAAGGTAAGAATCAGTACAAGGTACCGTGCCAGCATCAACCGAGGGAACACCGTCAGCAACGTGCTGATTTCTATGACGAGCACTCCCGCATAGATAGAATCCACACGGGGTGCTACGACGGGCTTAGCAAGCCTGCAAAGAAGTCTTTATACGATTAAAGAGGTTTTCGGTTTTCAGTCCTGAAAATCATCGTTTTCCAGGTAGTAACGAACCGCGGAGAGAAGCTCACCATTCCCTGAGGCAGGATTATGCTCTAGCTTTTTGTCAATGATCGCCTTAAAAATTGGCGCTTCAAGGAAAGTGCCGTAGTTATCTTCAAAATCCATTTCTTCGTCTTCGTTTTCAGCAAAATAATAACGACCATTGACTATATCTTCTTCTGAAGAAAGGCTGAACGATGGCGAAACATACAGCCAACCTACATCAGGCAAACCATCTTTCATTTGTAGCAATTCGTTAAAACCATTAATGACAATCATTTAAACCTCCACTATTTTCTGCAGGACGTCCCGCCACCCCATTTATTACGACCACCAGTTCCATCAGGATGGTAAATTTTATGGTAGCTTTTATGATCATTAAAATTTGCTAACTACAGTGCCGAGGGGTGTCACCATGATGCCACGCCCTCCGTTTAGGCGATAACCATTTGAATTTACGATATCTTAGCGATCGAACTTGCTTCGCTACACCGGGGTATTTGCCTTGTCACACTCGTTCAAAATCAGAGTCCACTTTCAAATGCTTGTATGCTCTGAAGAGTCCAAAGTATGTTCATGGAACACATAGTACACCTTAAGCCTGGTTCAACCTTCCACGTGACCTAATTGAATTCTGCGAGATGGAACGCCCCCACCTCCGGTTCAAACTAACGGAACAAGTTATAATGTAGCGCACCCTCGTGGCGGGTTTTTGCTTTTGGGGTAAAGCAAAGCTAGGGATCGTTCCCATCCGAATCCAGCAGTTTATTTTTAAAGATAAACAAACAAGCCTCGTTGAAGTTCTCTGCCCCCAGCCGTTCTGAGAGCGCGGTCCGTTTACGGTAGAGGCTTTTAATCGACGTATTCAGTTCCTGTGCCACCTCTTCCATCGCCATGCCAGCCCTGAGCAACCGCAGCATAATGGCTTCATGCGTGCTCAGCCGTAAGTTCAGCAGCCACTTTGTTGTCAGACGTTTGCCCTTCATGTTGAGCACCAGGTTGAATAACGACGCCATATCGGGTGCCGTGAGCGACGTGTTCATAAACAACTTCATGCTGAGCAGATTCTCCTCGCGATGCCGCATATCGAGCATAACGCAGCAGATTGTTTTTTTCGTTCTGGCCGGATGGCGTATCAGGTAATCATATAAACGCAGCGGTGCACGGCTATCAATCAATACAGAATATTCATCTGCGCCGTTATCAAATATCTTTCTGTCAATGGAGTCCAGCAGGATTATATCCGGAAAAAATATCCTCATCCCCCTGACAAGGTAGCGATCCTGTGTCACTAACACTATTGAAGTTGCCACTAACCATCCCTTTTAGATTAAAGCAAGAACGCCCCTTCGGAAAGAAGTCCGCCTTCGTTTTATAGCGCTTTTATATTAACGATAAATGTATTCTGGCTTTGATTGACCCTCAATTCGCACATTCATTGATACGTCTTCCCATAGACTATCATTCAATGGCTGCCATTAATTATAAGTAAAAAACAATCTCAGAAAAGTCACTTTTATGGATATTAAGAATTTTTGTCATGAAACTTCCCAAACATGCACCGGAAAGTACTTTAATTCACACCAATAAGGCACATTAAAAATATAAACAAATTTGTCACAATATAAATAAAAATAAATAAAATCATAAAGTTATAAATATAAATTCATTTCAAAATAATCGTTTAGGACAGCTCATTACAGAATTATCTCAAAACAACCACCCTGCTTTTCAACATATTTATCTGCCAACATATCGGGTGTACATTACCAGCCACTTAGCCCTGACCATAAGGACCCATAATTACCTTTAAGTAAGTACCCCATAACGTAACTGCATTCAGATTAAACGTTCTCATTTATGGCCTTTAACCCCGTGCTTAAAGGCGGCCGTGTTATGCAATGGATTTATGATAAACAAATGGCAAATAGATATGGAAAGATCACTTCGCTTCAATACGTTATTCTTTTACCGCGCTCCCGCTTTATTGTTTCTGTTATTACTTTTCCCCTTTCTGGTTCAGGCAGCAGAATCAGTATATGAACAACAGATTCAGCAGGCGCGTAACGGTAATTACGCACCTTTTCTGCAATATCTTCAGCGTTATCAGCAGCAACATGCCCTGACGCCTGAGCAGGTTGCGGACTGGTTGCAGGTGGCGTCCTGGGCGGGTCGTGATGACGACGTTATTCAGGTCTGGCTGCGTTACAAGGTCTATATGGCTCTTCCTGCCCGTGGCGTGGCTGCTGCTGCTCAGGCAAGGCGAAACCAAAAGGCGTGGCAACCTGCGTTAATGCTCTGGAAGGAGGCGTGTAACCTTGCACCGGATAACGACGATTATCGCATCGGCTACATCAAAACCCTCGCCGACGCCCGCATGGATACACTGGCTCTGCAGGAAGCCCGGCAACGGGTGGTGGAAAAGCCCTCTCTGGCTCACCTCCAGACGCTCTCTTATGTCTATTCACGCCTGGGGAAAAACCAGGAGCGGCTTTTGGCAGACATCCGTGCGTTGAATAGTGCGCCAGCGGATGACGCCCTTCGTACTGAGTTGATTGATGCGTTAACAGACAACCGGGCCGACACGCCTGCCCTGCGGCTTTCACAAACGGTGACGCTGCCCCCCGCGCAACGTCGCCGCCTGGCACTCAACGCCGCCGCCGAAATGGTACGCCTTGCCGATGTGCCTGCCCGTACTGAAACAGAGCGTTTGCAACTCGCGAAAGCGGCGCTGAACCGCTATGACGAGCTGCTGTCCCGCTGGCAAAACGAACCCCAGGCAGCGGAGGACGTTATCCGGGCCCGTGTCGATCGGCTTGGCGCGCTTCACGCCCACGGAGATTATCCACAGGTCATCAGGGAATATCAGGCGTTAACGTCGGCTCAGCATCCCGTGCCGACCTGGGCAATTGGCTGGGTTATCTCCGCGTATCTGGAGGAGAAAAATGCCGATGCCGCCCTCTCGCTTCTCAAACGTTATCCAGACTATGCGCCGGATCCGCAGGACGACGATCATGCGCTTTTCTACGCCTGGCTGGATACCGGGCAGTATCAGGCCGCTCGCCAGTATGTTGAGAAGATAACCCGTAACACGCCCTGGACCCGCTACGATTTCGGTTCGCCAACCCCGCAACCCAACGATCAATGGCTCATCGGGCAGTCGCTCACCTTTAACTATTTGCTGATGACCAATGCCCTTCCGCAAGCCGAAAAGCTGGCGCAACGTCTGGCTGCGTCAGCGCCGGGAAATCAGGGATTACAGATTGATTACGCCACCTTACTTCAGGCGCGGGGTCTGCCGCGGGCGGCGGAGCAAAAGCTCAAAATGGCCGAGACGCTGGAGCCATCCAATATCGAGCTGGAACGGCAGCAGGCCTACGTCGCAATGGATCTGCAGGAGTGGCGACAGATGGATTTACTGGCCGATGACGTTATCGCCCGCGCGCCTGTCGACGGGAGCGCCCGACGTCTGGACAGGCTCAGAGACGTCCATCATCTGTCCGAACTGCGTTTGAACGCGGGCAAAGGACTGCACTCTGATAACCCCGTCAGCGGCACACACGATCTGAGCTGGGATGCCACGCTCTACGGTCCGCCCATCGCGGATAACTGGCGGCTGTTTGGTGGAACCCGATTTGCGCAGGGCAATTTCGACGAAGGCAAAGGCAGCAGCCGCCACCTGTTTGCCGGCGTCGAATGGCGGCCTCGCGACCTTCTGGTCGAAGCAGAACTCTCCGGTAACCATTATCACGGTGCAAACAAGCCCGGTGCTCGCCTCTCGGCGGCGTACAGCCTGAACGATAGCTGGCAGGTGGGCGGAAACCTTGAACGTCTTTCACGCACGACGCCTTTACGGGCACTGCGTAATGGCGTCAGCGCAAACCGGGGAGAAGGCTGGGTCCGCTGGTATCAAAACGAACGCCGTGAGTACCAGTTTAACGCCTCTGCCAGCCACTTTTCCGACCATAACCGCCGCCAGGAGTTCGCCCTTACGGGTAAAGAGCGGCTGTGGCAGACACCCACCCTGACGCTGGATCTCGAACCGGGTATATCAGCGAGTACCAACACCCTGCGGGACACGCTCTATTACAACCCGGAGCGAGATCTGTCCATAACGGCGGCCCTGTCCGTCGATCACCAGATGTACCGCCATTACGACACGCTCTGGAGCCAGCAGGTCGTTCTCGGAGGTGGGGAATACTGGCAGAAAAATCAGCCCGCTGGTGCCATCGCCCTGCTGGGTTACGGGCAGCGCATTCAATGGAACAACGTCATTGATAGCGGCGTGATGCTGAACTGGGACAAGCGCCCTTTCGACGGTAAACGAGAAAGCAATCTCTCCGTCACGTTTGATGCGAATTTACGCTTTTAAGGATGAATATGCTGAACAAACGTTTTTCTGTGAGCCTGATAATTATCGGCTGGTTATGCCTCAGCGCGAGCGTCTGCGCTCAGGCCCTCTCGTTTACGCCCCCCCAGGAACGGCCACAGCCTGAGGCAAGTAAACCCTGGCCAAAAAACCATTTTCTGGTTCTGGCCTACCATGACGTTGAAGATGATGCAGCCGATCAGCGCTACCTGTCCGTTCGTACCAGCGCCCTAAACGAGCAGATCGGCTGGCTTGTGCATCACGGTTATCACGCCATTAGCGTGCAGGATATTCTGGATGCGCATGAGGGCAAAAAAACGCTGCCGCCCAGAGCCTATTTACTCAGTTTTGATGATGGCTACAGCAGTTTCTACACCCGCGTCTGGCCACTTCTTCAGGCCTGGAACGTCCCTGCGCTGTGGGCACCGGTGGGCAGTTGGGTAGATACGCCAGCGAATCAGCAGGTCAATTTCGGCGGACTGATGACGCCCCGCGAGCGCTTTGCAACCTGGGATATGGTGCGGGAGCTAAGCCAGTCTCCGCTGGTTGAGATTGGCTCGCATACCTGGGCTTCGCATTACGGCATACCGGCTAACCCACAGGGAAGCCGTGAACCCGCCATCGCCAACCGCTTTTACGATAAAGCGACGGGGCGTTATGAAACCGATCGGCAGTTCAACCAGCGGATCGCTGATGACGTGCGCAAAGTTACCGACAAAATTACCCGGGTGACAGGAAAAGCGCCCCGCGCCTGGGTCTGGCCCTATGGCGCCGCGAACGGCACATCGCTCGCCATCGCCAGAAAGCAGGGTTATCAACTGGCCTTTACCCTTGAAGACGGGCTGGCAGATGTGCGCGATCTCGGCAATATTCCGCGTCTTTTGATTTCCGGAAATCCCTCGCTCAAATCCTTTGCCAGCACGGTCAGCCAGATTCAGGAGGCCGATCCCGTGCGCGTCATGCATGTCGATCTCGATTATGTCTACGATCCCGATCCGGCCCAGCAAACCAACAACATCAATAAACTTGTCCAGCGGGTTTACGACATGAAAATCAGTCATGTTTTCCTACAGGCGTTTTCCGATCCGCTGGGCGATGGCACGATCAAAGCGCTCTACTTCCCTAACAGCCGGCTTCCGGTGCGCGCCGATCTGTTTAATTTTGTCGCCTGGCAGCTGCAAACCCGTGCAGGCGTAAAAGTCTATGCGTGGATGCCGGTGCTCTCTTTCGATCTCTCACCCGCACTCCCGCGGGTACAGCGCTGGGATCGTCAAACGGGCCAATTGCACGAGGCTACCGACCCCTACATCCGCCTCTCCCCGTGGAACCCCGAGGTTCGTCAGCAGGTCACGGAAATCTATGAAGATCTTGCCCGCTACGCCAGCTTCAATGGGATCTTATTTCACGACGATGCGGTGCTGACAGACTTTGAAGATGCCGGCCCGGATGCCCTGCGCGCCTGGAATAACCGCAGTATCGCCGCAATGCAACACGATCCGGCCACCCTTCACGCCTGGAGTCGCTTTAAAAGTCAGACGCTCATCGGCTTTACCCGCAGCCTTAGCCTGGCGGTAAAAAACATACGCGGCCCGCAGATTAAAACCGCGCGGAATATGTTCGCCCTGCCCATCCTGCAGCCCGAGAGCGAAGCGTGGTTTGCACAAAATCTGGATGATTTTCTGATGACCTACGACTGGACGGTTCCGATGGCTATGCCGCTGATGGAATCCGTTCCGGCCGAGGAAAGCGATGCCTGGCTCACGCGGTTGATCGCCGCCGTTGCCGCACGGCCCGGTGCGCTCAATAAAACCATTTTCGAGCTACAGGCCCGGGACTGGGAGCAGAAACCTCAACGTGCCGTGCCCGACACGCGTCTGGCGCAGTGGATGCGCGTACTCCAGCTGAACGGCATCAAAAATTATGGTTACTACCCCGACGATTTCATCAACAACCAACCTGATATTTCACGCATCAGGCCTGAATTCTCTTCGTACTGGTACCCTGACAATGACTGATCGCATTATCGCATTCTCTATTTTATGCCTGGTATTCGGGTTGCCTCTGGGCGTGGCAGCCCTCTTTACCGGAGAACTGATTCTGGATTTTGTCTTCTTCTGGCCACTGTTCATGTCCGTGCTCTGGATAACCGGGGGGCTCTATTTCTGGTTTCAGCTTGAACGGCACTGGTCATGGGATAAGCAGACGCCCGCTCCCACGTTAGACGGCGATCCGTTAATTTCAATCCTGATCCCGTGTTTCAACGAGGAAAGAAATGCCCGGGAGACCATTAGCGCCGCGCTGGATCAGCGCTACCCCCATATCGAAGTTATCGCGATCAACGATGGTTCTTCTGACAACACCGCAGAGGTGTTGCAGCAGCTGGCGCAGGAACAGCCGCGCCTGCGCGTCATTCACCTCGCAGAAAACCAGGGGAAGGCGGTGGCGCTTAAGGCCGGTGCGGCGGCGGCGCGCGGCGATCTGCTGGTCTGTATTGATGGCGACGCCCTGCTCGATCGTGATACCGCAGCCTATCTGGTAGAGCCGCTGATTAAGTATCCCCACGTCGGGGCCGTCACCGGAAATCCGCGTATTCGCACACGATCAACGCTGATTGGCCGTATTCAGGTAGGCGAGTTCTCGTCGATTATTGGTCTCATCAAACGGACGCAGCGGATCTACGGCAGGGTCTTTACCGTCTCCGGGGTTATTGCGGCCTTTCGCCGACAGGCGCTGGCAGATGTGGGGTACTGGAGCCCGGATATGATCACCGAAGATATCGACATCAGCTGGAAGCTTCAGCTTCGACACTGGGATATCTTTTTTGAGCCGCGGGCGCTGTGCTGGATCCTGATGCCAGAGACGTTAAAAGGTCTGTGGAAACAGCGTTTACGCTGGGCTCAGGGCGGTGCAGAGGTCTTTCTGGTTAACCTTCGCAAGATCGTGCGCTGGGAACATCATCGCATGTGGCCGCTGTTTTTAGAGTACGCGTTGTCAACGCTGTGGGCATTCGCCTATGCGGTGACCGTGTTGCTTTTCATTGTCAGCCATATCATTACGTTACCCACAAACCTGACCGTCGAGAGTCTGTTTCCTCCTGAATTTACCGGGTTGCTTCTGGGGGTCATGTGTCTGATGCAATTCCTCGTCAGTTTGTATATCGAGCGACGCTATGAAAGAAACGTGGCGAGTTCGCTTTTCTGGGTGATCTGGTTCCCGATGGTGTACTGGATGATTGGTCTGTTCACCACCCTCGTCGCCTTTCCAAAAGTCATGCTTAAACGCCAGCGTGCACGTGCGCGCTGGATCAGTCCGGACCGGGGAAAAGGAAGCATTCAATGAACGAAAATACGCTAATTCTGACTGAACATCGGCTATTGCCCCGTCTTTTTGATGCGGTGCTGACGCTGCTGGCATGGGGAGGTTTTCTGTTTTTCCTCTATGCCAATCTGTGGATGCAGGTAACCGAGGAGAGCAACTACCGCTGGGGCATTATTATTGCCTCGTTTAATACGGTGCTGATCTATTTGCTGATCGCCGCGCTTAACGGCTGGTTGCTCATTCTGTGGTATCAATACAATCGCCGTCGCGCTCAGGTAAGGCGGCGGCGTCCCGATGCCTGGCGTCACGATGAACTGGCGAGAAGCTTTAACGTCCCCCCGCAAATCATTTCAGAGATGAGTCAGTACAATTTGCTGACGGTCTATCATGACCAGATCGGCCGCATCATTGACCTGAAGATAAGTCAGCAGCACGACGAGCATCCCTGAGCCGCCGGAAAACGAAAAACACCCGCAAGGAACACTTGCGGGTGTGTGTTGACAGCCGGAACGGCTTACTTGTCTTTCACCACAATCAACGGTTCGATGTCGCTCTCTTTCTTCACCACCAGCGAATCATCCCCGCGCAGACAGGTGCCGCCGTAGTTACCGCCCACGGTAAACGTACAGACCTGGATATGCTTGCCATCCACCTTCGGCAGGCACCACAGCTGCTGGTAGATATTTTTGCGATCGACAAACTTGCCGCTCGATTTATCCAGCACTTCATCCCCGGCGCTAATCAGATCGATATTGCTGCCGCAGCGTCCGGCAATCGGTTTGATGGCGTAACCGGTTTGTTTCAGCAGGTCGTTAACCTCGAAATCGGTATCGAGCAGATAACGGTGATTCGGGAACAGCTGCCAGAGCACCGGGAGGATCGCCTTGTTGCCGGGAATAACCGTCCACAGCGGTTCGAACACCAGCACTTCCGGACGCAGCAGGACGTCAATCAGCCGTACGTCACCCGCCGGATGCCCTGTGCGGATCGGCACGGCGGCGTATTCGGTTTCGCTCACCTCGCGGATCTGCTCTATCGCCGTCTCCCACGCCCAGGTTTTCCACACGCAGTTAACGTGACGGCCTTCGTCGTCAATCAGTTGCCCGGCCGCATCCCAGCTGAGAGCGTTAAGCCCATGCAGAATTTTGGTTTCAAACCCGGCCTGCAGCAGAGAGCGCTGAATAAAGAGCGCGTGATAATCCTCTTCGACGTCATTGTCCTGCATGATGTGCACGAACGGACGCGCATGGCTGTG
This sequence comes from Enterobacter sp. WPR_3_1, assembly GCF_003635055.1. Taxonomy (NCBI): domain Bacteria; kingdom Pseudomonadati; phylum Pseudomonadota; class Gammaproteobacteria; order Enterobacterales; family Enterobacteriaceae; genus Enterobacter; species Enterobacter sp. WPR_3_1. The sequence continues at coordinate 379,855 of NZ_RBXU01000009.1, forward strand.
CTTCCACGCGCCGGTAAGTTCTTCCAGCAAACCTTCCGCCGGATTGTGGCCGTTACCGCGGTAACCGTTCTTCACCCACTCTTCGAGGATTAATCCCCCTTCCGTGTGGCAGGAGGCGGAATCGGCGTTGTACTCGTAAACCTTGATGCCACGCTCATCCATACAGAAATCCATACGACCGGTGATCATATGGTGGCGACGCCACTGCCATGAGAGGCGCAGACGCGGCCAGAGGATTTTAGGGATGTCAAAAAGCGCCAGTAAGTTATCGTCCTTCAGCACTTTGTCGGTCGCGTGCAGGTACATCAGGTGCAGTTCATTGGTCGCTTTGATCAGCTCCTGCTCGGCACTTTCGGTAATGGTAAAATACTGGCAGGGATCTTTATTGATAAAGTGGCCGTTTGCGCGGACATACGCCTGCTGCAGGGCGTCGTTTTCGTTGAGCCATTTCCCGTCAAACTGACGTTTATTCTTCAGCCGCGCACCGCTGATTTTCAGCAGTTCACCGTCGAGTTCCGGCTGCGGGATGCTGTGCTCCGTGTCGTCCGTCTGGATCATCCAGCCGAGAATTTCGGTATCGTTAAAGGTGTCATGCAGCGTGTAAGTACCGTTCTCAACGGTCATTCGCAGCTCGCGCGTCCACTGCTGCCCGAGCGGGAGCGGGAAGTGAATAACGTTCTGCTCGGCAATGCGCACCTTATCGTCTAACAGTTGCGTGATCACGGCAACGTGGCCGGTCTCATGAAACTCCCCGCCCTTTTGCCAGATAAGCAACGCCCCGGCCTGCGGCGCGCGTTTCGAACCATTGGCAAAGGCCTGAAGCGGCAGGATGTTATCGTTCACGACCTGGCGCAAAAAGCGCAGAGAGAAGATCTCCCACGCCATACCGACGTCGGTGAAAACACATCCATAATTGAGGAACAGAAAACGGCGGGCGAACTCAACACACTGCCACTTGTGGCCCATGTATTCATTGCCAATATAGCTGCGAAAATCCGCATCTTCCGGATAACGACGCGGATCGAGACTGCCGTAGTTTGAAGAGTAAATCGCCACGCCACCCGGCGCATAACCTAATAACGTCCCGAATGGCGCGTCACTGCTTAACTTTCCTTTACGCATGTATCCAACCTAAGACGGGCAGGCGGCAATGTTGAAAGGGTTGTCGTCGTCTGCACGTTGTAATTAACCTGACAGAGGTGGGATTTATCATACACCCGTTCCGCTGTCTGTGTAGTGTGGCGCGAAGGGGAAATGTATTGCGCTCAGTTCGCTAAACCCTCCCATGAACTCCTGCTACACTCCCTCAACACATCACAAAAAAGGCAGGCCAACATGTCAGACGAAAATACCTATCAGCCACCCAAAGTGTGGGAATGGAAAAAGAACAGCGGCGGCGCGTTCGCCAATATTAACCGTCCGATCTCCGGTGCGACGCATGAGAAAGAGTTACCCGTGGGTTCGCATCCGCTGCAGCTCTATTCTCTGGGCACACCAAACGGGCAGAAAGTGACCATCATGCTGGAAGAGCTTCTGGCGCTTGGCGTGACGGGTGCCGAGTACGATGCATGGTTGATTCGCATTGGTGAAGGCGACCAGTTCTCCAGCGGCTTTGTTGAAGTGAACCCGAACTCGAAAATTCCGGCGCTGCGTGACCACTCCACGACACCGCCCACGCGCGTATTTGAATCCGGCAGCATCCTGCTCTATCTGGCAGAGAAGTTCGGCCATTTCCTGCCAAAAGATCCGGCGGGACGTACGGAAACCCTGAACTGGCTGTTCTGGCTGCAGGGCGCGGCCCCGTTCCTCGGCGGCGGTTTCGGCCACTTCTATAACTACGCACCGGTGAAGATTGAGTACGCGATTGACCGCTTCACGATGGAAGCCAAACGCCTGTTCGACGTGCTGGATAAACAGCTGGCGCGTAGCCGCTACGTGGCCGGTGAAGAGTACACCATCGCCGATATGGCGGTCTGGCCGTGGTTCGGCTGCGTGGCGCTGGGTAGCGTGTATAACGCCGCCGAGTTCCTCGACGCTGAGAAGTACACCAACGTTCAGCGCTGGGCGAAAGATGTGGCACACCGCCCTGCCGTGAAGCGCGGGCGTATCGTTAACCGCACCAGCGGCGAGCTCAACGAGCAGCTCCACGAACGCCACGCGGCGAGCGACTTCGAGACCAATACGGAAGACAAGCGTCAGGCGTAATGCTCTGCCGGGCGGACCACCGCCCGGCAACAGGGATCCCTGCCAGGGGCATGATTTGCTTAAGGGTTGAGCCGGTATTACTGGCACTATGCGGACGTTTTTCTCAGATCAGATGACGAGAAAAGCGGACTCAACCGACAGCAGTCACAAAGGATTTGTTATGAAATTGATGAAAACAGCGCTGATTATCAGCACCCTGATCTTTTCCACTTCTGGTATGGCGATAGATAAAACCGCCGCCGGTGCAGTGGCCGGTGCGGCAATTGGCGCAGCCACGGGCAAAGATTTGAAATCCACGGTAGGCGGTGCGGTCGTTGGCGCGGGTACCGGTGCGATGTTCAAAAACGGCGACAAAGGTAAAGCTGCGCGTAAAGGCGGTGCGGTGGGTGCCGTGGTGGGTGCAGGTGCTGCGGCGGTAACAGGCAACAGCGTACTGAAAGGGGCCGCCGTCGGTGCCGGCTCTGGCGCACTGATTGGTGAAGCCACTCACTGATAAACGTGCAGGCGGCACTCCGTTTGGCTCGCCTGCGTTTAACCGAAAAAAAGGCCGCACACGGCGGCCTTTTAACAGTGATTAAGCCGAGAGGCGGAATTTCTGCACCGACCGCTGGAGCTCTTCGGTCTGACGTTCAAGCGCGGAGGCCGCTGCCGAGACCTCTTCCACAAGCGAGGCGTTTTGCTGTGTCACGCCATCCATTTGCGTGATAGCAATACCCACCTGCGAAATCCCCTTACTTTGCTCCTCAGACGCAGACGCGATTTGCTTCATGATGGTCGTCACTTCCGTCACATCACGCAAAATGGCATCCATGGTGGTGCCCGTGTCGCCCACCAGCTTTGCGCCCTGCTCTACGCGGGAAACGGAATCGGTAATCAATCCCTCAATTTCTTTTGCCGCGTTGGCGCTGCGGCTTGCCAGGTTACGCACCTCGCCGGCCACGACGGCAAACCCACGTCCCTGCTCGCCCGCACGCGCCGCTTCCACGGCAGCGTTGAGCGCCAGGATATTGGTCTGGAAGGCAATGCTGTTGATCACATTGGTGATTTCAGCAATCTTCTTCGAGCTCTCAGAAATACCGCTCATGGTGGTCACCACCTCTTCCACCAGCGAGCCGCCGCGGCTGGCCGTTGTTGACGCCACATCCGCCAGCTGGCTGGCCTGACGCGCGCTTTCCGCATTCAGCTTCACGGTGGCGGTCAGCTGTTCCATGCTGGCCGCCGTCTCTTCCAGTGCGGCGGCCTGCTCTTCGGTACGGGACGAGAGATCGTTATTACCGCTGGAGATCTCCGTCGCGCCGCGCCAGATATTCTCGCTGCCGGAGCGAATAGAGCTCACCGCTTCTCGCAGGCTATCCTGCATCGCGCTCAGTAGGGGAACCAGTTGCCCCACGCAGTTGCGACCGAACGGTTCAATCGGCTGACTGAGATCGCCCTGGGCAATCTGGCGGAACTGCTGGCGAATGCGAGCCAGCGGTTTTACCAGCATCGCCACCAGGTAACGGTCGGTGAAGAGCAGTATTAACAGGCCAATAATCGTGGCGGTGATAATCACCGTGCGGGTCATGCTGGTCAGGCTGTCCACGACCACTCGGGTGCTGTCGAGTGCCCGGGCGGCCGCGTTGTTAAAGTTCTCCGCAGCAGCACCAAACGCACGACTCAGCGGAGGGGTGATGTTATTCGCCTGCTGACGGTAGCCCTCCAGAGAGGACTGCTTCGCCTGCTGCATTTGCGGCGTTACGCCCTGCTCAAGCAAAGCCTGCCAGCTACCGATCACCTGAGCTGAAACTTGCTCATCCATCGGTCCTGGTGAGATTGCCTTCATCTCAGCCAGTTTCTTCCCCATATTGTCCAGCGCCTGCTGGGCAGGGGCCAGGTCCGGTGTGCCACCCGCGGCTTTCACTTCCATCGCGCGACTCAACCGGGTCACAAAGCGAAAATACTGATCGTTACCCTGACTGAGTATGGTCATCTGTTTGACCAGCTGGCGATCCACCTCATTGCCCTCTGATACCCGTGACAGAGACCAGGTGCTGTAAAGCCCCACGCCCGCCCACATTAAACAAAAGATCCCGAGAATCGTCAGCATGACGAAACGGATCGTAAAATTACGCAACATATTCATAAGTCTTCCTTGCCGTGAGGGTGAATTCGCCCAGAGGCGAGTCTTACCCTCGTTATCGGCAGGAATGAGCAAATTCATCACCTTTCACGCATTATTTTTATTAAAATTTTTACTGCCCCTGCGTTCATTCAGAAAAAAGAGACATTTTAGAAGGGGAAAATTACCCTGCTAAGAATGTGTTTTACTTTGTCAGTGGATAAATAAATGTAAAACTGCAGCGCATTAAATTAACGGCCATACCTTCTGAGGAGTACATCATCAACAGGTTGCGTCAATCAATAGCGCTACCCTTTCTCGAAAACCCGCTTAATTTGCAGGGTAACTATTCAGTTCCATTTATCACACAAATATATTAACACCTAATTATCAGATTTCCTGATTTAAATACCCCAATAACTTACTCCTTATCTTTTAAATTTCATTACATCCTTTACTTATGAGAAATTCCTTAAATTAAATAAATTCCTTTACAAGGATGTCGACGATTTTTTATTAACGGAGTTTCAGATGCGTAAATTTATGAACCGCACATTGCTTTCGCAGTGTGTCTTAATGGCTTTAACCTCTTTCGGTACCCAGGCAGCAATGACGACAGCGACACCGTGTGAGGATGGCGTGACGACGCAAACCTGTGGATTAACGAAATATACCGATGACAGCTTTTATCAAAATCCCGGTGTAACAAATGCGGTTATGGCCGACGCCACGGCGAATAATATTTTCATGGATGGTCATCGAGGGGATGGCGACACGCAGTCATTAACGGTATCCGGAACGGATATGTCAGGCCACTATATCCAGGGAAGCAACGGCGGTACCGCGAATATCACCCTGAATAACGGCGCTACGGCCGATATGATTGAAGTCGGTAGCGGAGGCGCGACCACCAATACCACCGTGACGGTTGATGGCGCGACGCTGAACGGTGAAAACAGCACAGGCAATTACCAGCGTGATAAAACCTATATGATGGGCTCAGCGATTTATCTCGATCCACTGGATAAAGGCTACCACACCGTCAATATTGAGAACGGGAGCGCGCTGCACGGCAGCATTGTAAGCGCCGGCGCTGGCGAACAGGATATTACCCTCAGCAACAGTACAATGGATAAGGGCGGTATTTATGCAGGGAGCGATCAATCGGATACCCGCATTACGCTGACCGGAGCCACCGTCGATGCCTCGCAGAGTGAAATCGCGCAGAACATGGAACATTTGGCCGAAACACTCAGCGAGTATAAGCCGTTCAGTGACATCAACCTGGATGGCGTGGGCGATCTTGCCATCGCCATGTACGGCACCCAGGCCGATTCCCTGGCCCTGAATAACAGTACCGTCACTGGCAATATTGGCGTTATTAATGAAAAGGGGTCGACATCACTTACGTTTACTAATAAGAGCGTCGTGAATGGCAATATTACCCTGAACGGCAGTTCAGCGAATTCTGTTCTGGTGGATAACAGCACTATTAATGGTGCGGTAAATACCGGTCAAAACAGCGGCAATACCACCATCACGCTGCAAAATAATGCCACCGTAAATGGTGATATTACAACCGGTGCGGGCGATGATACGGTCGTGCTGACCAATAATTCTCATGTTAACGGCAATGTTGATGGCGGTGACGGTAGCGACACGCTGTCAATGGATGCCGGCAGTTCTGTTTCTGGTGAAATTAGTCAGTTCGAGACGGTGAACACGACCAGCAATAACAGCATCGCCATTGATAAAATTAACGATGCCACCAGCTGGAGTTTGCAAAATGGCTCAACGCTTGTCGCTACTACCACCGGCAGTAATGCGATGGTAAATATGAGCACCGACAGCTTTGTTGATTTCGGCAATATCACCGGGGTTAATAACGCCGTTGTCGTCAACAGCATTACTCCCTCGGCACAAAATCAGCAGAACGTGATTCTGGGTACGTTCACCACTTCAGGCACCAGCACCCCGCAAAATTATGCGGCGGCCACCTTCACAAATGGCCAACAGAATGTTGAAAACCGTAGCGGCGCTTATAACTATGACAACAGTCTGAATATTGTGGCCGCAGATACCGCGCCGCAGACACGCCTTACCGCCGATAATACGCAGTCGTGGAATATCGAATTTAACAGCCAGAAGGGCAGCCTCGCGAGCGACGTTCAGGGCCTTGTTGCCGGTCTGGACGCTGCCGAGCAGGCCGGACATCAGGTGGCTGATGATATCAGCAACCATATGAATCAGGTGCATCTGGCTAACCTGCTCGGCAAGCAGGAGGAAGGTGCGCAGGTCTGGGGTGATTTCCTCTATCAGAATGGCAATTTCAGCAATGATGTTGACTATAAGAGCATCACCCAGGGCGCTCAGGGTGGCGTGGACTGGACGGCGCATCTGGACAACGGTGATAGCGTCACTGGCGGTATTGCACTGGCATGGACACGCAGCCGCGTGCAGGATACCCATGACGGCGCTGATAGCTTTAATGACAGCGTCTACGGTAATTACTACAGCCTGTACGGTGGCTGGCAGCAGGCGCTTAACGGCAGAACATGGGGTATGTTTGCCGACGGTAGCTTCAGCTATGGCGATATGCGGTACACCCTGTCTGCGAATAACGTGACGGGGAATACCAGCGGCATGACCGAAGCACTGCACGGTTCGACGGATGGCACCCTGTATATGGCGCAGGCGCGTACCGGTGTGAACGTGTTGCTGCCAGGTGAAACCCTGCTGCAACCTTACGCCATCTTAGGCTGGGATCAAACCAAAGCAAACGGCTTCTCCGACAGTGAAGTGACCTTCGCCGACAGTCAGGTCTCTTCCTGGAACAGTGGGGTCGGGTTGAGACTCACCACAACGCTTCGCGATCTGAGCAAGAACGTGCAGATGATGCCGTGGATCGACGCACGCTTCCAGAAAGAGTTCAGCGACGATACTGATATTCAGGCGGCGGATTACCACACCACCTCCGGCCATAACAACACGATGGGGATCTTCGGAGCAGGCATCAATGCAACCATCGCGCATAACTTCACGCTCAATACCGGGGTGTATGTCGGCACCGGTGACGTGGACAACGATGCCAGCGTGCAGGCGGGGATGAGCTACAGCTTCTGACGAGTGAACGCCCGGTCAGTCTGATGCTGCCGGGCTTTAATCATTCAGGGTGATCAGGCATGTCATCGCTTATCAACAGGATTTGTGATTTGATAAGCACAGAATGAAAACGTTGTTTCGAAAATTCATCGACAAGAAAGGAGACATCATGTCCTGGCACCCTTACCCCGCCCGCTACGAAAATATGCAGTACCGCTACTGCGGAAAAAGCGGCCTGCGCCTGCCGGCGCTGTCGCTTGGTCTGTGGCATAGTTTCGGCCATGTACAGCCTCTCGACTCTCAGCGGGCGCTGTTGCATAAAGCCTTCGACCTCGGCATTACCCATTTCGATCTTGCCAACAACTACGGCCCGCCGGCGGGAAGCGCGGAAGAAAACATGGGTCGTCTGCTGCGGGAAGATTTTGCCGCGTATCGCGATGAACTGATCATCTCAACCAAAGCAGGCTATGACATGTGGCCGGGGCCGTATGGGTCGGGCGGGTCGCGCAAATACCTGCTCGCCAGTCTCGATCAGAGCCTCAAGCGCATGGGGCTGGAGTATGTGGATATTTTCTATTCTCACCGCGTGGATGAAAATACGCCGATGGAAGAGACCGCCGCTGCGCTGGCCCAGGCCGTGCAGAGCGGTAAAGCGCTGTATGTCGGTATCTCCTCCTACTCCACGGAGCGCACCCAGAAAATGGCGGACCTGTTACGCGAGTGGAAGATCCCGCTGCTTATCCACCAGCCATCTTACAACCTGCTCAACCGCTGGGTCGATCACACCGGCCTGCTGGATACGCTTGAGAAAAACGGGGCGGGTTGCATTGCGTTTACGCCGCTGGCGCAGGGTCTGCTGACCGGAAAATACCTGAACGGTATTCCTGAAGATTCTCGTATGCAGCGTGAAGGCAAGAAGGTGCGCGGTCTGACGGAGAACATGCTGACTGAAGCCAACCTGAACAGCCTGCGTTTACTGAATGAGATGGCACAGGCCCGTGGTCAGACGATGGCGCAAATGGCACTGAGCTGGCTGCTGAAGGATGAACGCGTGACATCCGTACTGATTGGTGCGAGCCGTCCGGAGCAGATCGAAGAGAACGTGCAGGCCCTGAATAACCTGCACTTTAGCGACGATGAGCTGAAAAGGATTGACCAGCATGTTGCGGATGGGGAATTGAATTTGTGGCAGGCGTCGTCGGATAAATAGCGCGGTCTGTCGCGCTCACGCCCCCCCTCTCCCCTGGGAAGAGGGGGGAAAATTACTTCTTACTGATCTTATCCAGATACCCCATCACGAACGCAGACAGCACAAACGTCAGATGGATAATCACATACCACATCAGTTTGTTGTCCGGGACATTCTTGGCGTCCATGAATACGCGTAGCAGGTGGATAGATGAGATCGCCACAATCGACGCGGCCACTTTATTCTTCAGCGACGAGGCATCCATTTTGCCCAGCCAGTTGAGCTTCTCTTTGCGCTCGTCGATATCGAGCTGAGAGACAAAGTTCTCATAGCCGGAGAACATCACCATCACCAGTAATCCGCCCACCAGCGTCATATCCACCAGCGAAAGCAGAACCAGAATCAAATCTGCTTCGGCAATGGAAAAGATGTTCGGCAGAACATGCAAGATTTCCTGGAAAAACTTAATCGTCAGCGCAATCAGCGCCAGCGAAAGGCCAAAATAGACGGGTGCCAGTATCCAGCGAGAGGCGTACATCGCGTTTTCAAAGAAGCGTTCCATAAAGTCCTGTCTGCAAACGAAACCAGCGCCCAGTATATCTCAACGGCGCTGACTGTTTGCAACAACTCACTCGTTGTACGTTCAGACATTGTCAGGACTAACGTCCGGGCGCGCATACTCCGGCCAGACCAGCACCACCAGTTCCGGATACGCCTCCAGGCTGAACTCACGAAAACACTGGCGCAGGTTTAATACGTCCAGATCGGAACAGGAGACCTTCTCACCGTTAAGGCAACGCTTTTTGATATTGTCATAATATTTATACACCGCGGAATTCAGGTCGCTGCAGCGGCGCTGCGCTTCAAACAACCCAGGCGTGTCATTAATTTCCGACATTTTCATTCGCTTAATTGTCGCGTGCAAAAAGTCGATATATTCATGGTTCACCCGCCAGTACCAAACCGGTGTAACCGAGTTCATCAATACGGAGAAATGGTCTTCACCTTCCTCTTTTGTCATCAGTTCAGGTAGCGGAGGTTCACTGGCGTCTTTCGACACTTGCGTTTTATTGAACTCCTGCATCAATAAAAGAACACCAGCGGTCAGTAATAGTAATGTGATGACCGTAAAAAAAATGCTGTTCATGGGTAGGCTCCATTTTTTTTGATTTTAAAATTGCCTCATGATATTGTCAACGAATCTCACGCCTTTACCAACCTCACCCTGTTGTAATTAAAGGAAATTAAAATGCTGCCCGACTACCTCGTCCCGGCTAAGTACCACATTGCGCCTGTGGAACAGCAAACGACGGAAGCAGAAAAAGAGGCTAATTTCACTCAGGGGAAAAGAAAGCTCTCTGATTACGAGTCTGACATATTAATAGGCGTTTCTCGCACCGGTAAATCCCGTAATATGTTACTGGAAGAGCACGACCGTCATATAAAGGACCGGTTATTTCGCGCCGTTAAAATAGAAGCCTTTGTCCACCTGCTGAATGACCTGCAGGCCGAAGGTGAAATAGATGCCCAGAAACTAAGTCAAATAATCGCGGAAAAAACCAAAGAAATAAACGAAGCCGGCAATGAAATTTGGCTTAATCTAATTACGCGTGAAACCAACAACCCTATTTTTTATAACCTGGGGGAAGAGTAACGTGAAAGAAATTAAAGATAACGACGTTTATTTGGCTTTAGATAACAAAAAAAGTGATGAATTTATCTTAAAGCAAAATCTCGATGCACTGCGAAACACAAAAAATGCCGAGATGACGCGAATAACTCAGGACCTGGTATCGATCCCGGCGACGCTGGTACGCCTAAAATGGCATAATCGCCGCGAGATTTATCCTCTGCAGGTGAAGGAAGAGATATACGGCGCGGTGATGAATACCCTCATCGAACAGCGGCCTGAGCTGAAAGAGAAGCTTCTCGGGCGTCTGGAGGCCAATTATCAGTATCTGCTCGCCAGAGAAGTGGCCACCCTGCGTCTGACGCGCAAACTGTCTGACGGCGAGTACCGCACGTCAAACGTCACCTGCGTTGCGCTTGATGAAGACGCGCTGGCGTCCCACGCGCCTGCACCTGCGTCCACTGAGACAAAAAACTGATCGCCCGACACGCATAAAAAAAGCCGGCTTTCGCCAGCTTCTTTGTTATTTCGCGGCCGCTTTCTCTTCGCCGACCAGCCCAATCTTGAGATAACCCGCCTGATGCAGCGTGTCCATTACCTTCATCATGGTTTCGTAATCGACGGTTTTATCCGCGCGGAAGAAGACCGTGGTGTCTTTCTTGCCGCCGGTGAGCTGATCCAGGGCCGGGATAACAGACTGATCCGTCACCGGGTCGTTGCCGAGGAACATCGATTTATCCGCTTTCACCGACAAATAGACAGGTTTCTCAGGACGCGGCTGCGGCTGGCTGGAAGAGGCAGGCAGATTCACCTTCACGTCGACCGTCGCCAGCGGCGCAGCCACCATGAAGATAATCAGCAGAACCAGCATAACGTCGATAAACGGCGTCACGTTGATTTCATGCATTTCGCCGTTATCGTCCAGATTTTCGTTAAGACGCATCGCCATACAATCAACCTACGCGCAGTTTAGACGCCGCATGCACCGGTTTAACGGAGCTGGCATTGAGGTCAAGATCGCGGCTTTGCAGCAGCAGCACCTGCGCGGCGACGTCACCGAGCGTGGCTTTATAGTTGCCAATCATACGCGCGAAGATGTTATAGATGACGACCGCCGGAATGGCCGCGACCAGACCGATTGCGGTCGCCAGCAGCGCTTCGGCAATCCCTGGCGCAACCACCGCCAGGTTGGTGGTCTGCGTCTGCGCAATGCCGATAAAGCTGTTCATGATGCCCCAGACCGTACCGAACAGACCGATAAACGGTGAGATCGCCCCGATAGTGGCCAGATAACCGTTACCGCGGCCCATATGGCGGCCAACGGCAGCAACGCGACGCTCCAGGCGGAAGCCGGTACGTTCTTTAATGCCTTCGTTATCTTCACTGCCTGCGGAGAGTTCCAGCTCGTTCTGTGCTTCGTTGACTAACAGGGTGGTCAGGCTTTTTCCATGGAAGGATGAGGTCATGTCTAAGGCCTGATCCAGGGAGCGGGCTTCAGCCAGTTGCTGTTGTTCCCGCTTGAGGCGACGCTTCTGCGACAGCAGTTCGACGCTCTTACTGAAGAAGATAGCCCAGGTGATCACGGACGCCAGAACCAGGCCGATCATCACAATCTTAACCACGATGTCAGCATGATGATACATGCCCCAGACGGAGAGATCCGTCTGCATCAAATTATTACCCACTCTGTATCTCCAGGACGCAAATCACAAAATCTGACCGTAATAATATCAAAACGTCGTCGAATTGATAGTAGTTCTCATTAGTATTTACATACTGCCGTAATTTTCGTTCACTTTCCTTGCGCTTACGCAGTAAAAATTTCTTATGCGTATTTTTGCTAATATTTTCTGCTTATTCGATAAGCCCCCGGGTGCAGATTTTTACAATCGTGGTAGTCTGGACGTCCAGACGTATAAAAACAGGGTTAGCGAACATGACAAAGAAGCATCTTGATACCACGCTGGTACAGGCAGGACGCAGCAAAAAATACACTCAGGGATCGGTCAACAGCGTGATTCAACGCGCCTCCTCACTGGTATTTGATACCGTCGAGGATAAAAAAATCGCCACGCGCAACCGCGCCAAAGGCGGGCTGTTCTATGGCCGTCGTGGCACGCTAACCCATTTTTCACTTCAGGAAGCCATGTGCGAACTGGAAGGCGGCGTGGGCTGCGCCCTGTTCCCCTGTGGTGCGGCGGCAGTCGCCAATACCATTCTGGCGTTTGTGGAACAGGGCGACCATATTCTGATGACCAATACCGCTTATGAACCAAGCCAGGATTTTTGCACCAAAATCCTCAGCAAGCTCGGCGTGACCACCGGCTGGTTCGATCCGCTGATTGGCGAAGGTATCGCTGAACTTATTCAGCCGAACACGCGCATTGTATTTCTGGAATCCCCAGGCTCTATCACCATGGAAGTGCACGACGTCCCGGCTATTGTGAAAGCAGTGCGCAGCAAAGCCCCCGAGGCAATCATCATGATCGACAACACCTGGGCGGCGGGCGTGCTGTTCAGGGCGCTGGAATTCGACATTGATATCTCTATTCAGGCCGCGACCAAATATCTGATTGGCCACTCTGATGGTATGATCGGTACTGCGGTATCCAACGCGCGCTGCTGGGATCAACTTCGGGAGAATGCCTACCTGATGGGCCAGATGGTGGATGCGGATACAGCCTACATGACCAGCCGCGGTATCCGTACGCTGGGGGTGCGCCTGCGTCAGCACCATGAAAGCAGTCTGAAGGTGGCCGAATGGCTTGCCCGGCACCCGCAGGTCGAGCGCGTTAACCATCCGGCGCTTCCGGGCAGCAAAGGCCATGAATTCTGGCAACGTGACTTTACGGGCAGTAGCGGGTTGTTCTCATTTGTTCTTAAAAAACGGCTCAGTAACGACGAACTGGCGAACTACCTGGATCATTTTACCCTCTTCAGCATGGCTTACTCCTGGGGCGGGTTTGAATCCCTGATCCTGCCTAACCAGCCGGAGCAAATTGCGGCTCTGCGCCCCGGTGGAGAAGTGGATTTCAGCGGCACGCTGATCCGACTGCATATTGGTTTAGAAGATGTTGACGATTTAATTGCGGATTTAGCGGCAGGGTTTGAACGTATCGTGTAGAGTGCATGCTGAAAATGTACTCCCTGGACGCTTTTGTGAACACTGCCACCAGAAAAGTCTGCATTAGTTGCGCCCGCGATCAAACCCCACGGGCGAATTAGGGAGTACAATAGCGCTATATCTGCATCTGCTGTTCCACAGGAAAGTCCATGGCTGTTATTCAAGATATTATTGCGGCGCTCTGGCAACACGATTTTGCCGCGCTGGCGGACCCTCACGTTGTAGGTATCGTCTATTTCGTGATGTTCGCAACCCTGTTTCTGGAAAATGGATTACTGCCAGCCTCATTTTTACCCGGTGACAGCCTGCTTTTACTGGCCGGGGCATTAATCGGTAAAGGCGTCATGGACTTCACGCCGACGATGGTCATACTCACCTCCGCTGCCAGCCTCGGTTGCTGGCTGAGCTATCTGCAGGGCCGCTGGCTCGGCAATACGCGCGTCGTGAAAGGCTGGCTGGCGCAGTTACCGCATAAATATCATCAACGTGCGACCTGCATGTTTGACCGCCACGGTCTGCTGGCGCTGCTGGCCGGGCGTTTTCTGGCGTTTGTTCGCACGCTGCTGCCGACCATGGCAGGCATTTCCGGGCTGTCAAACCGCCGCTTCCAGTTCTTCAACTGGTTGAGTGCCCTGCTGTGGGTAGGCGTGGTGACCACGCTTGGCTACGCGCTGAATATGATCCCCTTTGTGAAACACCACGAAGACCAGGTAATGACTTTCCTGATGATCCTCCCGCTTTTCCTGCTGGTCGCGGGACTGCTCGGGACGATTGCGGTCGTGATTAAGAAGAAATACTGCAGCGCGTGATATAAAAAAGCCGGGTGACGTTACGCTTACCCGGCTGGGCTCTCCCCTCAGGTCCCCTGCATCATTCTGATGCGCGACGCATCTTCCCCCGGCGTGACGCCGAAGTAACGCTTAAACTCCCGGCTAAACTGCGACGCACTTTCATAGCCCACCCGCATCGCCGCCGCGCTGGCCTTCATGCCGTCGTGGATCATCAGCATACGAGCCTTATGCAGCCGATAGGTTTTGAGATACTGCAGCGGCGAGGTGCTGGTCACCGACTTAAAATTATGATGAAACGCCGAGACGCTCATGTTTGCTTCCGCCGCCAGCTGGTCAACGCTCAGGTTTTCCGTGTACTGGCTTTCGATACGCTTGAGCACGCGGCTAATCAGGCTGAAGTGCGTCTGGCGGCTGACCAGCGCGAGTAATGCCCCACCGCCCGGCCCCAGCAGCACATGGTAAAGAATTTCGCGGATAATCTGTTTGCCCAGGATGCGTGCATCCAGCGGCCGTTCCATAACGTCGAGCAGACGCTCAATGGCGCAGAGGATCTCCTCGGATAACGTCGCGGAGTTAATCCCGCTCGCGGGCATCGACGGGCGGAACAATGCGTCCTCGCCAATCTCCATCAGCAGTTCCTGCAGCTGAAGAATATCGACATTTAAACGAATACCCGCCAGCGGTACCGCTTCTGTCGCGAAAGTTTCACATTCAAAGGGTAAAGGTACTGTGAGCAGCAGATATTCATTGGTGTCATACCGGAACACGCGCTCATTGATATAGCCAATTTTATGGCCTGAAAAGAGAAAAACGATGCCCGGCTGGTACATGACCGGTGTGCGTGTCCCTGGCTGCGTCCCATACAGAAGACGAATGTCAGGCAACATGTCACCGACGCCATTTTCTTTATCAATCAGTCTTTTAATCTGCGCAGTAAGCTGAAGGCAGATCGCTTCACGGTTCATTTTACGTTACTCCGGCTACGGTTTCCGACGTTGACAGTGTGCGCAGTTTACCGTGTTTTCTCCAGCGCTCTGTAGAAATGGGCAAGACATCGGCAGGAATGTGCATTGAGAGGATAGCCCCGGACGGCCACAATGTGCAGCATCAGGTCGCCTTCAGCGCCACCACGGTTTTTCACCCACATAAGGGAACGAGCAATGAATAATTTTAATCTCCACACCCCAACCCGCATTCTGTTTGGTAAAGGCGCTATCGCCGACCTGCGCGCACAGATCCCCGCTGATGCCCGCGTACTGATCACCTACGGTGGCGGCAGCGTGAAAAAAACCGGCGTACTGGATCAGGTTTACAGCGCGCTGGAAGGTCTGGACGTGCGTGAGTTCGGCGGTATCGAGCCTAACCCGTCTTATGAAACACTGATGAACGCGGTCAAGATCGCCCGTGATGAAAAAGTCACCTTCCTGCTGGCAGTCGGCGGCGGCTCCGTCCTGGACGGCACCAAATTCATCGCCGCTGCGGCGCACTACGCGGACGGTATTGACCCGTGGCACATTCTGGAAACCCGCGGCAGCGATATCAAAAGCGCGATCCCAATGGGTTCCGTGCTGACCCTGCCTGCGACCGGTTCTGAATCCAACAAAGGTGCCGTTATCTCCCGTAAAACCACGGGTGATAAGCAGGCCTTTATGAACGATCACGTTCAGCCTGTATTCGCCATCCTCGATCCGGTTTACACCTACACCCTGCCTGCACGTCAGGTCGCGAACGGTGTGGTCGATGCGTTTGTGCACACCGTTGAGCAGTACGTTACCTACCCGGTAGATGCCAAAATTCAGGATCGCTTCGCGGAAGGCATTCTGCTGACGCTGATTGAAGACGGTCCGAAAGCGCTGAAAGAGCCGGAAAACTACGATGTGCGCGCCAACGTGATGTGGGCGGCAACCCAGGCGCTGAACGGTCTGATCGGTGCCGGCGTGCCGCAGGACTGGGCAACCCATATGCTGGGCCACGAACTGACGGCCATGCACGGTCTGGATCACGCACAAACGCTGGCCGTCGTCCTGCCTGCACTGTGGAACGAAAAACGTGATACCAAACGCGCTAAATTGCTGCAATACGCTGAGCGCGTGTGGAACATCACCGAAGGTTCTGACGATGCGCGTATCGACGCGGCTATCGAAGCAACCCGCAGCTTCTTTGAAGGTCTGGGCGTGCCAACGCGTCTGTCCGGCTATGGCCTGGATGGCAGCTCCATCCCTGCCCTGCTGGCGAAACTTGAAGAACACGGTATGACCCAGTTGGGCGAGCACGGCGACATTACGCTGGAAGTGAGCCGTCGTATCTACGAAGCGGCACGCTAAGCGTTTTTGACATCCCGCCTTTCGTTTTTTGACATTTCGTCCAGACTTAATGCACATCACATCGTCGGGGGTTCCCTCCGACGATGAGCACCTGAAGGAGGAAAAATGGCAAACCAAACCGTAATCAAGCTGCAGGATGGCAACGTGATGCCCCAACTGGGGCTAGGTGTATGGAAAGCCGGTAACGACGAGGTCGTCTCCGCCATTCATAAAGCACTGGAAGTCGGCTATCGGTCGATTGATACCGCCGCCGCGTACAAAAATGAGGACGGAGTGGGTAAGGCTCTGGCCAGCGCTGGCATGCCCCGCGACGACCTTTTCATTACCACCAAACTGTGGAACGACGACCAAAAACGCCCCCGCGAAGCCTTGCAGGAGAGTCTGGACAAACTCCAGCTCGATTTCGTCGATCTCTATCTGATGCACTGGCCAGTCCCGGCTATCGATCACTATGTTGACGCCTGGAAAGGGATGATTGAGCTGCAGCAGGCAGGGCTGGTGAAAAGCATCGGCGTGTGTAATTTCCAGGTTCACCACCTGCAGCGCCTGATTGACGAGACGGGTGTCGCGCCGGTTATCAACCAGATTGAGCTGCACCCGCTGATGCAGCAGCGTCAGCTTCACGCCTGGAACGCCACGCACAAGATCCAGACCGAGTCCTGGAGCCCGCTGGCACAGGGCGGTGAAGGGGTGTTCGACCAGAAAATTATTCGCGATCTCGCGGATAAATACGGCAAGACGCCGGCGCAAATCGTTATTCGCTGGCATCTGGACAACGGCCTGGTGGTGATCCCGAAATCGGTCACGCCATCGCGTATCGCTGAGAACTTCGACGTCTGGGATTTCCGCCTGGATAAAGATGAACTGAGTGAAATTGCGAAGCTGGACAAGGGCAAGCGTTTAGGCCCGGATCCCGATCAGTTTGGCGGGTGAATAAAAAAACCCCGGCTCGCCGGGGTTTTTATTTTTTACGCTTTACGTTTCACGGGTTTCTTCGCAGTGGCGTTACCGTTTGAACGCTGATGCACAATCGGCGTGTGCTTGGTCAATGCCGGGCGCGTATGGCGGTTCTGGCGGCGCGCTTCACGCATCTCGTCAAGCGTAGGCGCAGGCACCAGGCAGTCGCGGCGCGAGCCGATCAGGTGCTTTTTACCCATATCTTCCAGCGCCTGACGGATCAGCGGCCAGTTAGCCGGATCGTGGTAGCGCAGCAGTGCTTTATGCAGACGGCGCTGTTTATCCCCTTTCGGTACCACCACATCTTCACTCTTATAGCCAATTTTACCCAGCGGGTTCTTGCCGGTGTAATACATGGTCGTTGAGTTTGCGAGCGGTGATGGATAGAAGTTCTGCACCTGATCCAGACGGAAGCGACGCTGTTTCAGCCACAGCGCCAGGTTCACCATGTCCTCATCGCGCGTGCCGGGGTGCGCGGAGATGAAGTATGGGATCAGATACTGCTCTTTACCCGCCTGCTTCGAGTAGGTGTCAAACAGCTCTTTAAAGCGATCGTAGCTGCCCATACCCGGCTTCATCATCTTGGACAGCGGGCCTTCTTCGGTATGCTCAGGGGCAATCTTCAGGTAGCCACCCACGTGATGCGTCGCCAGCTCTTTGATGTAGCGCGGATCTTCCACGGCGATATCGTAACGTACCCCGGAGGCGATCAGGATCTTCTTGATCCCTTTCAGGTCACGCGCACGACGATAAAGGTTGATCGTCGGTTCATGGTTGGTATCCATGTGCTGACAGATATCCGGATACACGCACGACAGACGACGGCAGGTCTGTTCCGCGCGCGGTGACTTACAGCGCAGCATGTACATGTTGGCAGTCGGACCGCCCAGATCGGAGATCACCCCGGTGAAGCCAGGCACGGTATCGCGAATGGCTTCGATCTCATTGATGATCGAATCTTCGGAGCGACTCTGAATAATGCGCCCTTCGTGCTCAGTAATGGAGCAGAAGGAGCAGCCGCCGAAGCAGCCGCGCATGATGTTTATTGAGAAACGGATCATCTCATACGCCGGGATTCGGCTCTCGCCGTATGCCGGATGCGGCACGCGTTTGTACGGCAGCGCGAAGACGCTGTCCATCTCTTCGGTGGAAAGCGGGATTGCCGGCGGGTTGATCCAGATAAAGCGCTCGCCGTGCTTTTGCATCAGCGCACGCGCGCAGCCCGGGTTGGTTTCGTGGTGCAAAATACGGGACGCATGCGCGTAGAGGACTTTATCGGCTTTGACCTTCTCAAAGGAAGGCAGCAGCACGTAGGTTTTTTCCCACGGTTTTGGGCGCGGCGGCTGAACAACGATAGCTTTGGTTTCAGCTTTCTTTGGCTCTACCGGCTTGTTATCCGCACACGGCAGATCGTCGCCGTACGGGTGCGGGATCGGGTCGATTTTACCCGGCATATCAATGATACGGGAATCCACCCCGCTCCAGCCCGGCAGCGCCTCTTTCACCATGATAGCGGTGTTGCGCACGTCGCGGATGCTGCTCACCGGCTCACCCTGTGAGAGACGGTGCGCCACTTCCACCAGCGGACGTTCACCGTTACCGTAAATCAGCATATCGGCTTTGGAATCCACCAGCACCGAACGGCGCACGGTGTCTGACCAGTAGTCGTAGTGCGCGGTACGGCGCAGACTCGCCTCGATGCCGCCCAGGATAACCGGCACGTCTTTCCAGGCTTCTTTGCAGCGTTGGGTGTAGACCAGCGTCGCGCGGTCAGGACGTTTACCCGCGACGTTATCCGGCGTGTAGGCATCGTCATGACGCAGCTTACGGTCGGCGGTATAGCGGTTGATCATCGAGTCCATGTTGCCTGCGGTCACGCCGAAGAACAGGTTGGGTTTCCCCAGACGCATAAAGTCGTCTTTGCTGTTCCAGTCAGGCTGGGCGATGATCCCCACCCGGAAGCCCTGCGCTTCAAGCATACGGCCACAGATAGCCATGCCAAAGCTCGGGTGGTCGACATAGGCATCGCCCGTCACCAGAATGATATCGCAGCTGTCCCAGCCCAGTTGGTCCATCTCTTCCCGGGACATCGGCAGGAACGGCGCCGGTCCAAAGCAGGCCGCCCAGTACTGGGGCCAGGAGAAGAGGTCACGATCCGGCTGGATCAGGGAAATTGCGCTCATAGTGCTTCCGAAGAAAAAATAGACAAAAGGAGCGGGATTATACGCTGTTAGTCCGCCGGATTTGAAGAAAAGGATGCAAGAAGTAAACAGAAAATCCTGGAAGCCGTTAAAATACAGCGCACTGTTAATTTTGGATCATAATATCCACTATATCTTGCGGTAATCAGTTACCGGGATGCATTCTGGCACGGAGTTTCTTTGTGAAGTTCAACGATTCGTTACATGTGTCCCAGCTGCGGGTTGTGCTTCACCTCTGCGGTTTTCTGGTTCTTCTGTACAGCCTGTCCATGCTGCCGCCGATGGTTATCGCCCTGCTGAATAAAGAGCGAACCTACTTTGCTTTTTTAACCACCTTTTTGACCTTTTTTACCCTTGGCGGACTCACCTGGCGGGCAACACGTCATTCCGGTATACAGCTGCGCACCCGTGACGGTTTCGTGATTATCGTTCTGTTCTGGCTGCTGTTTTCATTGATTAGCGCCATGCCGTTATGGATGGATGACGGTCTGCAACTCTCCTTTTCCGATGCGCTCTTTGAAGGGGTCTCAGGGATCACCACCACCGGGGCGACGGTGATTGGAGACGTCAGTGCCCTGCCGAAGTCGTACCTTTATTACCGCGCTCAGCTCAATTTCATTGGCGGATTAGGGGTCATCGTACTGGCCGTCGCGGTCCTGCCGCTGCTCGGTATCGGTGGCATGAAGCTGTATCAGTCGGAAATGCCTGGGCCGTTTAAGGAGGAGCGCCTGACGCCCCGACTCGCCGATACCGCGCGTACGCTGTGGGTAACCTATCTGGCGCTGGGACTGGTCTGCACGCTGGCGTACTGGCTGGCGGGCATGCCCTTTTTTGACGCCGTCTGTCACGGGCTTTCCACCGTCTCATTGGGTGGGTTTTCAACCCGAAGTGAGAGCATCGGGTTTTACGACAGCCACGCGATTGAGCTTGTCGCCGGGGCTTTTTCACTGCTTTCCGCGTTTAACTTTACCCTCTGGTATGTCGTCATCGCGCGCCGCACGCTGAAACCGATTCGGCGCAGCCCGGAGGTGAAATTCTTTCTCGGTGCCGCCACCGTCATTATCGCCATCACCGCCTGGCAGGTGTGGCACGCGGGGATGTACAACGGCACCGACAGCCTGGTACATGCCTTCTTTCTGGCCAGCTCCATGATGACCGACAACGGTCTTTCGACGGCCGATTACGCTCACTGGCCTCCCCACACCATTTTCCTGCTGCTGAGCGCCAGCTTTTTTGGCGGCTGCGTCGGCTCTACCTGCGGCGGGATCAAAGCGCTGCGTTTTCTCATCATGTTTAAGCAGTGTATTCAGGAGATGAATCAACTCGCGCATCCGCGCGCGCTGCTGAGCATTAAGGTCGGCAAAAGCGTCGTGAATGAACGCGTTCTGCGCTCGGTGTGGAGCTTCTTTTTTCTCTACGTGATGATAACGGGCTTTTTCGTCTGGGCGCTGAACCTGCTGGGATACGATCTGTTCACGTCATTTGCCACCGTTGCGGCCTGCATTAACAATATGGGGCTGGGGTTCGGCGAAACGGCATCAACCTTCGGGACGTTAAAAGACGAGGCCAAGCTGTTGATGTGTGCGGCGATGATTATGGGGCGTCTGGAAATTTATCCGGTGCTGATCCTGTGCTCACGCTTTTTCTGGCGGGCATAAACATTCCCGGCGAACCGGGAATCGTATCGTGGTTTAGGGTGCCGGGTTGACCAGCATCTGGCCGACGGATCCCCTGTCCATCATCTCCAGGGTCTGGCTGTGGAACAGGAACGGGAAGTGCGGCCACGAAGGCTGTCCGTAGTAGACCAGCAGTTCGACCTGCCCATCCACCCAGACGGTATCCTTCCAGCCCCTGTCTTCAGGGAACGGCATCGCGCCATTGACGTTGCGGATCAGGAAACTCACCCCTTCGATATGGAACGACTGCGGCATGTCCGAGCGAACCGTCCAGCGCTCCCAAGTACCCTGCTGCGCGGTAATATCGATACGGTTAACGTCCCACAGCGTGCCGTTGATCCCCGGATCGTCGCCCAGGCTGATATCGCGGCTGCGCACCGGCGAACCGCTCATGATCTCCTGCGGTAGCAGGCGCATCGGCAGGCTGTCGGTCACCAGCGGCAGCAGGCCGGTAGGACGCAGGGTCAGCACCAGGGTGGAGACCAGAATACTCGACGGCTCAAAGAAACCGCGAATGCGGTCCACAATGCTGGCCGCTTCGCCACAGGTGATCGACACCTCATCACCATTGGTCATATCAATAAGGATTTCGCGGCGTTCACCTGGCGATAGCGCCAGCTGCTTCACGGAAACCGGGGCCGGTAAAAAGCCCTGGTCGCCGGAGATGACGTGTAGCGCACGGCCATCGCTCATTTGCAGCTGGTAGCGGCGCGAGTTAGAGGCATTCAGCAGACGCAGACGTACCCATCCGCGCGACACTTCGACATACGGACTTTGCGCGCCGTTAACCAGCAGCGTATCGCCAACGAAGCCACCGCTGCCCGGCTCGCTGTATTCCGGCGTGCCGAAATTATCCAGCCGTTTGTCCTGAATAATGACCGGAAAATCATCCACGCCATAGTGGTTCGGGATTGGCAGGGATTTACTGATTTCATCTTCCACCAGCCACATACCGGCCAGGCCGTTATACACCTGCTGGGCCGTGCGGTTAGGGGTATTGGCATGATACCAGAGCGTCGCCGCGCTCTGACGAATCGGCAGAACGGGCGCCCAGTCAGCGTTAGGCGACATCATGCGTGCCGCGCCGCCAAGCAGCGGGCCAGGCACCTGTAAGCCACTGATGGTCATGGCGACATTTTCTGTCGTACGGTTACTGTAGATCAGCTTAACGTCATCGCCATTCCACACGCGTATGGTCGGCCCAAGGTAACGCCCGTTAATGCCCCACACCGGCGCACGCGTGCCCTGGGTAAAGGACCAGTGGCTGCGCTGTAGCGTCAGGAAAAGCGGCTGCCCGCGACGGGATTCTATTAACGGCGGAATGGGCAGCGGCTGTTGCTGCCCGGCGGCGTTGGCTGTCAGCGGCAGCGCACCCGCACAAAGGGCGATCCCGGAAGCCTGAATAAACTGACGCCGACTGAATGACATATAAGCTCCATCTGAAACGACTAACAACGCGGGAATTCGTTTTCCCTTTTAACGCCGGCTTACTTCTTACCGGCGGCTTCTCTCTCTGCGACTTCTTTGTCGAGCAGCGCAATATGCTGAGCCATCAGTTCACGGCAGTGTGCTGCCAGCTCGCGAACCTGATCTTTACCGTATTTGCTGGTATCCACCGGCGGCAGCATTTCGACAATCACCAGCCCGTTATTCAGGCGGTTAAGATTAATCTTATTAGAAGTATTGGAAACACACACAGGAATAATTGGAACACCTGCCGCAATTGCAGCATGAAACGCACCGGTTTTGAACGGCAGCAGGCCACGGCCACGGCTGCGCGTCCCTTCCGGGAACATCCATATTGAGATCCTGCGCTTTTTGAAGTGATTAACCACTTCAGCAATAGTGCTGTGCGCTTTCGCGCGGTTGTTACGGTCAATCAGCAGGTTACCGGTCAGCCAGTACAGCTGGCCGAAAAAAGGGATCCACAGCAGGCTCTTTTTGCCCACGGTCACGGTCGGTGGCAGAACAATGTTGGAGGCCGTCACCATATCGTAGTTGTTCTGATGGTTAGCGATAAAGATGGCGTTACCGAAGTTCTCAGCCCCTTCCGGCAGGCGTTTTTCAACCTTCAGGCCAAACAGCGGCGCAAGGCGGCCGAACATATGGCCGAAGGTGGCGACATGTTTCGGATTGCGCGGACTGAACAGGCAATAAATAGAGCCGAAAATACAGACCAGAATGCAGTAAATAATGGTAAGAATTAAACGAACAATGAATAGCATAGCGACCTCTGAAGCCCTGACAGCTGACAATTATACTTCACCTGTGGCCAGGTAAGGACTTTATTACGAGCGCGTATTGTTAATCGCAACGCACGAATTAACAACGATTTTACGGGAAATTTTATTGAAATTCCCCCTCCGGAACAGAGGGGGAGATAACGGCGTTACTCTTCGCTGTCGCCCGCGGTACTGCGCGCAGGAGAGTCAATCTCCACGCGGTCAATACGCTGCAGGCCGCGCATCAGCGAGCCGCGTCGACCGCGCTCGCCCACCACTTTCTGCAACTCTTCCGGACGAAGCTTGATTTTACGTTTGCCGACATGAATGGTCAGCGTGCTCTGCGGCGGCAGAATAAAGAGGTGCGCCAGACCATCTACCCCTTTCGCCGCTTCCGCTGACGGGATGCTGATGATCTTGTTGCCCTTGCCTTTTGACAATTCCGGCAGGTCGCTGACCGGGAACATCAGCATACGTCCGGCGGCAGTGATCGCCAGCAGCATATCGCTGTCGTTTTCCACCACCAGCGGCGGCATCACATGCGCGTTGTCAGGCAGGCTGATCAGCGCCTTACCGGCACGGTTGCGGGAAACAAGATCGTTAAAGGTACAGATAAAGCCGTACCCCGCGTCAGACGCCAGCAGCAATTTCTGGTCATCGGCTTCCATCAGCATATGGTCAACCGTCGCACCCGGCGGCAGCGTCAGCTTACCGGTAAGCGGTTCGCCCTGTCCGCGGGCAGAAGGCAGCGTGATCGGGTCGATGGCGTAGCTGCGCCCCGTCGAGTCGATAAAGGCGACCGGCTGGTTGCTCTTACCTTTCACGGCCGCTTTAAAGCTATCGCCCGCCTTGTAGCTCAACCCTGGCGCGTCGATATCGTGACCTTTAGCACTGCGCACCCAGCCGCTCTGAGACAGCACAATGGTGACTGGTTCTGATGGCTGCATGTCGTGCTCATTCATCGCCTTCGCTTCTTCGCGCTCATGCAGCGGAGAACGACGGTCGTCACCGAATGCATCGGCGTCAGCCTGCAGCTCTTTCTTGAGCAGGTTGTTCATCTTGCGTTCGGACGCGAGGATCGCCTGCAGCTGATCGCGCTCTTTTTCCAGTTCGTTCTGCTCACCGCGGATCTTCATCTCTTCGAGTTTGGCGAGATGACGCAGTTTCAGCTCAAGGATTGCTTCGGCCTGGGTTTCACTGATGCCAAAGCGCGACATCAGCGCCGGCTTCGGCTCGTCCTCGGAACGGATTATCTCAATAACTTCGTCGATATTGAGGAACGCCACCAGCAAACCTTCAAGGATGTGCAGGCGTTTAAGCACTTTTTCCAGTCGATAGTTCAGACGGCGGCGAACGGTATCGCGACGGAACGTCAGCCATTCGCTCAGGATCTCCAGCAGGTTTTTCACTGCCGGACGACCGTCGAGGCCGATCATGTTCAGGTTGATGCGGTAGCTTTTTTCCAGATCGGTGGTGGCAAACAGGTGGTTCATCACCTGCTCCATGTCCACGCGGTTGGAACGCGGCACGATCACCAGACGCGTCGGGTTTTCGTGGTCGGATTCGTCGCGCAGGTCATCCACCATCGGCAGCTTTTTATTGCGCATCTGGGAGGCAATCTGTTCCAGCACTTTCGCGCCGGAGACCTGGTGCGGCAGCGCGGTGATGACCACTGCGCCGTCCTCTTTGGTCCACACCGCACGCATGCGCACGGAGCCGCGGCCGTTCTGGTAGATTTTGCGGATTTCCGCGCGCGAGGTGATGATTTCGGCCTCGGTCGGGTAGTCCGGCCCCTGCACGATATCCAGCAGATCGTCCAGCGTGGTCTTCGGCTGTTCAATCAGGGTGATGGCGGCTTTCGCCACTTCACGCAGGTTGTGCGGCGGAATGTCCGTCGCCATACCCACCGCGATACCGGTAGTGCCGTTCAGCAGGATGTTCGGCAGACGCGCAGGCAGCATTTTCGGCTCCTGCATCGTACCGTCGAAGTTTGGCACCCAGTCCACGGTTCCCTGACCCAGCTCGCCCAGCAGCACTTCAGCGTAGCGGGAGAGACGGGATTCGGTATAACGCATCGCTGCGAAGGATTTCGGATCGTCCGGCGCCCCCCAGTTCCCCTGACCATCCACCAGCGGATAACGGTAAGAGAACGGCTGTGCCATCAGCACCATCGCTTCATAACAGGCGCTGTCGCCGTGCGGATGGTATTTACCCAGTACGTCACCGACGGTACGGGCGGATTTTTTGAACTTGGCGGTCGCATTCAGCCCCAGCTCGGACATCGCATAGACGATGCGGCGCTGAACGGGCTTCAGGCCATCCCCGATAAACGGCAACGCCCTGTCCATGATGACGTACATGGAGTAGTTCAGGTAGGCGTTTTCCGTGAATTCATGTAGCGCGAGGCGCTCTGCCATATCGCTCATTATGTGTGATTCCTCAACTCAGAAACCGAAAGGTTTCAGGCAATATTGCCGCAGATACTACCTTATCTGGCGTGTTGAGTCACAAAGAAAAAGGGCCGCATCCGCGGCCCTTTCGGGGTTATTTGTTCAGTTTGATAACCTGCTTCACGTCGATTTCAAAATCGTTCCACTCTTTATCGACTTTACCCTGGATTTCCACCTTATCCCGCGGGGTTACGGTCACGCCGTTCCAGCGCTTGTGGTCAATCTCCACGTTAACCGTACCGGTCTCATCGCGGAAGGTGTAGCGGTCATCAGACAGGCGCTGAGTGATGTTCCCGCGCAGCTTCACCCAGCTGTCGTCCTTCATGTCCTTCACTTTCACCGCGGTGGTGAGGTTCGCGTCATTATCGACAAAACCGCCCGCCTGCGTCTGGGCCTGGGTTTGTGCGGCAGAGGGGCCGTTAAATCCGCCCTGTGCAGCAAAAACAGGGGCAGTGGTCATCATCATGATGGCGGCAATCGCAGCGAATTTTTTCATATTAACTCTCCCTTTAATGTGGTTTCGCAGTCCATTTAACAGGGTAAACCTTAACAACTTCTTAAGGGAAAAATTTATTTATTATTACTGTACAGCAGGCTGATGCAGAGGGTTTACTGACGTTATCAAGGAGGGAACATGCGCATTTTACTGGTTGAAGACGACAAGTTGATCGGCGATGGCATCAAGGCGGGGTTAAGCAAAATGGGCTTTAGCGTGGACTGGTTCACCGACGGAAAAACCGGCCAGACCGCGCTTCATTCCGCTCCGTATGATGCCGTAGTGCTGGATCTGACGCTGCCGGAAATCGACGGACTGGAGATTCTGCGCGCCTGGCGCGAAAGCGGGCGCCGCGAGCCGGTATTGATTCTGACGGCGCGGGATGCGTTGAACCAGCGTGTCGAAGGGCTGCGTCTGGGGGCGGATGATTACCTGTGCAAGCCCTTTGCACTGCTCGAAGTGGCTGCCCGCCTTGAGGCGCTGGTGCGCCGAAGCCACGGTCAGACCCGCAGCGAGTTGCACCACGGAAAGGTCACGCTCGATCCCACCAGTCTCGTGGCCACGCTGGACGGCGAAACGCTGACGCTCAAGCCGAAAGAGTTCGCCCTGCTGGAGCTGCTGATGCGTAACGCGGGCCGCGTGTTGCCGCGCAAGCTGATCGAGGAAAAGCTCTACACCTGGGACGACGACGTCTCCAGCAACGCCGTTGAAGTCCACGTCCACCATCTTCGTCGTAAACTGGGCAGCGAATTTATCCGCACCGTGCACGGTATCGGCTATACCCTGGGTGACGCATGAAACTGACCCAACGCCTGAGCCTGAAGCTGCGCCTGACGCTCCTCTTTTTAGTGCTGTCGCTGACGGCGTGGTTTGCCGCAAGCCTGGTCGCCTGGCAGCAGACCACCCACACGCTGGATAAGCTGTTCGATACGCAGCAGATGCTGTTTGCCAAACGGCTGTTGACCATGGATCTGGATGAGATCCGGGCCCCCGAACGGATGCGTGAGATCCCCAAAAAAGCGAAGCATGGTCGTCTGGATGACGACGCGCTGGCCTTCGCCATCTACGCCACCGACGGCAAGATGATGTTAAATGACGGCGAAAACGGGCGGGACATTCCGTACCACTATCGCCGTGACGGGTTTGATAATGGACGGCTACAGGGCGACAACGACGAGTGGCGTTTTCTATGGCTCACCTCACCCGACGGGAAGTACCGCGTGGTGGTCGGCCAGGAGTGGGAGTATCGCCAGGAGATGGCGGTAGATGTGGTCAGCTCCCAGTTGACCCCGTGGCTGGTCGCGCTGCCCCTGATGCTGTTGTTGCTGATCGTTCTGCTGAGCCGGGAACTGAAACCGTTAAAAAAACTGGCGCAGACCCTGCGCTCCCGCTCACCGGATGCCACCGACGCGCTCCCGACTCAGGGGGTTCCCACTGAGGTGCGCCCGCTGCTCGACTCGCTGAACCATCTGTTCACGCGAACCCAGGAGATGATGACCCGCGAGCGTCGTTTTACCTCAGATGCCGCGCACGAGCTACGCAGCCCTCTCGCGGCCCTGAAGGTGCAAACCGACGTGGCGCAACTGTATCAGGACGATCCGCAGGCGCAGCAAAAAGCGCTGGCGCAGCTGCATGCGGGTATCGATCGCGCATCCCGGCTGGTGGATCAGCTCCTTACGCTGTCGCGTCTGGACTCGCTGGATAACCTCGACGATATCGAACCGATCGTGATGGCCGATCTCCTGCAATCGGCGGTGCTGGATATCTGGCATCCGGCACAGCAGGCCGGGATTGATATTCGCCTGAACATTCATGCCCCACAGGTCACACGTCAGGGCCAGCCGCTGCTGCTGAGCCTGCTGGTGCGTAACCTGCTGGACAACGCCGTGCGTTATAGTCCGCATGGCAGCGTGGTGGACGTCACGCTGGATAGCCGGCGTTTTACCGTGCGTGATACCGGCCCCGGCGTTTCCACCGATGCGCTGGCGCGTATTGGCGAGCGTTTTTATCGCCCACCGGGACAGGATGCAACGGGTAGCGGCCTGGGGTTATCTATCGTCAGGCGCATTGCCGCCCTGCATGGTATGCGCGTCGCGCTGGGCAATGCGGCAGAAGGTGGCTTCGAAGTGAAGGTCAGCTGGTAAGGGATTATTGCGTTTAATGCAAAAGACTTTGCACATTTTGCTCATTTAACCGCATCGCTCGCGCGCGTAAAATCCTCGCCATACTTTCATCTTCGAGGACACCTCATGAGCAACATTCTGATTATCAACGGTGCAAAAGAATTTGCGCACTCTAAAGGCCAGCTGAATGACACCCTGACCGAGGTCGCGGACGGTTTTCTGCGCGACGCCGGGCATGATGTTAAGGTCGTGCGCGCGGACAGCGATTACGATGTCAACGCGGAAGTGCAGAACTTCCTGTGGGCTGACGTGATTATCTGGCAGATGCCTGGCTGGTGGATGGGCGCCCCCTGGACCGTGAAAAAATACATGGATGATGTCTTCACCGAAGGCCATGGCGCACTGTACGCCAGCGACGGTCGCACCCGCTCCGACGCATCCAAAAAATACGGTTCTGGCGGCCTGATTCAGGGCAAAAAATATATGCTGTCCCTGACCTGGAACGCACCGCTGGAAGCGTTCACCGAGAAAGATCAGTTCTTCGAAGGGGTGGGCGTTGACGGCGCGTATTTGCCGTTCCACAAAGCTAACCAGTTCCTCGGAATGACGCCGCTGCCAACCTTTATCGTTAACGACGTCATCAAAATGCCTGACGTCCCGCGCTATATCGCAGAATATCGCAAGCATCTCGCGGAAATTTTTGCTTAACTGGTAACCTGGAATTAGAAGGAGTTAACCATGCTTACTGTTATTGCTGAAATCCGTACTCGTCCAGGCCAACATCACCGCCAGGCGGTGCTGGATGAGTTCGTGAAAATTATCCCCACCGTACTGAAGGAAGAAGGCTGCCACGGCTACGCGCCGATGGTCGACGCCACCACCACCGCCAGCTTCCAGGCTACTGCCCCAGACTCGATCATTATGATTGAGCAGTGGGAAACCGTGGCCCATCTTGAAGCCCACCTGCAGACCGCGCACATGAAAGCGTGGAGCGACGCGGTGAAGGGCGATGTGCTGGAAACGCATATCCGCATTCTGGAGCAAGGGGTGTAAGTTTACCCTGTTCCTGATTCCTGCCCTCCCCCTTTCGGGAGAGGGTCAGGGAGGCATATTACCAGTACAACTTCCAGCTTTGGGTAAACCTGACCAGCGCCTCCACGTAGAAGTAGTCTCCCCAGCTCGCGCACTCGTCCACGCCTTTATTGCTTGCCAGATGATAAACGGAGTGCTTCAGCAGCCCAGTTCCCTTCTCATCTTTGCCCATCAGGTAGTGTTTCGTCAGTGACGACATCATTCCTTTTGCCCATTCAGAATACCGCTCGCGATCCGGGTCGGTCACCGGCAGATGCTTCACCAGCTCCAGCAGGCCACATACCGCAATCGCCGCCGAGGACGCGTCGCGTAGCGCATCCGTGCCGACCAGCGCCAGGTCCCAGTGGCAGACGTAATCTTCCGGCAGACGGTTGAGGAAGTAGTTCGCCAGCCGTTTCGACAGGGCAATCATCGTCGCATCACCGGTATAGATGTAGCTCAACAGGAAGCCGTAAATTCCCCACGCCTGCCCGCGCGACCAGCAGGAGTCATCGGCATAGCCTTGCTGAGTATTGCCGTAGCGCGGCGCGCCGGTGTGCACATCCATATAGTAGGTGTGGAACGTTGAGGCATCTTCACGGATAAGGTACCTCGCTGCCTGCATCACGTGTGCTTTGGCGGCATCGGCAAAGCGCGGATCGCCCGTCTGTTCGCTCGCCCAGTAGAGCAGCGGCAGGTTCATATTGCAGTCGATAATCATCCGCCCGGCCTGTTCCGGGTCAGCCAGATCGCCCCACGCCTGAATAATTTTTGCCTTCTCGTGGAAGCGCTCCAGCAGCGCCTCTGCCGCCAGCAGCGAGAAGCCACGCGCCTCACGGTTACCGGTCAGTCGCCAGGCCGCCACGCAGGAGAGCGTATACAAAAAGCCCAGGTCGTGGGTGTTAGTGTCGTGGCGCCCGGCGATACGCAGGCCAAACGAGCGCACATGTTTTTCCGCCATCGCGCGGAATTTCGCTTCGCCGCTCATCTCCCATGCCAGCCACAGCTGCCCGGTCCAGAAGCTGGTGGTCCACTCCACGTTGTCGGTCAGCGGATAAAAACCCTGCAGGCAGGTTTCCGCCGGGAACTGCTCACCAAACGCCGTTAAATGGCGGCTAATCAGCGCAAGGACATGGTCGCGCGCTGAACTCAGTTCATCGCGGAATACGCGCGAATCAACGGGCACGGGGATAGCGGGCAGGCGTTCCTCTGCGATACGACTTAACATATTTCGGTTCCTTCTTTGACGGCTTAATTATCGTGATGAGGGTTCTGCTACGTTCAGCGCGCGGGGGCCGCGCCATTTACTCTGGCAGGCAGATAACGTAAAGGCAGAAATAAACGTGAAGATCAGCGCCGTGGCGCCCATGATGATATAGGTGTTCTCGAAACCGATGCGGTCATACATATAGCCGGCAGGCGACGAGACCACGACATTGCCGACGTACAGCATCGCCTGATATCCCAGCAAATACATGGTGGCGTTAACGCGCTTATCGAAATGTTCGGCAATATATTTAAAGACGGAGACCAGCAGCAGACAAATTTCCAGACCGTACAGCGGCTTAAGAATGGAAATTAACAGATGTGAATCACACAGACCGGAAATAATCAGACGCGCACCGACCACCAGCCCGACAATTAACAGCCCACGTTTGGCGCCAATAGCGTTCACCAGCAGCGGGATCACCATATACATGATAAACTCCATTCCCGACTGCACGGTCCCCAGATAACCAAACACCGCATTGCCCTGGTGAATATCATCAAAGAAGGTCACGAAATAGCGCGAAAACTGCTGCTCGGCGATAAACATCATCCACGCCACACCGGCCACGTACAGACAGAAGGCCCAGAATTTACGGTTACGCAGGAGCGCGTAAACGTCTGACGGGGCAATTCTCTCTTTCGTCAGTACTTCGCCGGCATGTGCGGAGTTAGTGTTCACTTTCAGGCTCAACAGGACAATCAGCATCACCACCGATGCCACGCTGCCCATAATAAAGTTATACGCTGGCGAGAGATTAAACAGCAGGCCGGAGAAGGAGGACGCCACTGCCCAGCCAAGGGAACCCCACATCCGGATCTGACCAAACTCCATGCCGTTTAAACGGCTAAACCGGTCAGAATAGGATTCGCACGCCGCCACGCCCGCATACCAGGCAAAGCTTAAATAGAGTGCGCCAATAATAATCCCCAGCAGCGTGTTGGACATTAACAGCGGCTGATAGACATAAATAAAGAACGGCGCCATCAGGGCAGACATTGCCACCACAAAATAGAGCAGGTATTTGCTCATGCCGATCTTATCGAGAATATAGCCATAGATGGGCTTCAGAATGACGGAGAAAATACCGTTCACCGCAAATACGGTACCAATCACCGAACCACTGAGGTTCGCTTTCTGGCCTAACCAGATAGCCAGCAGGCCAATACTGGCAGACCAGGTAAAGAAATAGAGAAATATAAAACTGCTGATTTTGTAATATTCAGTTCTGTTTGTTGTAGCGGTCTTTTTCATATCATCCTCGCCGACGTGTAGGGTCAGAGTTTTTATAATGAGAACGACAGCTGTCGCTCACCGCCGGGCTCGCGGATAACAACCCGGTTCTCGCTAATATTCAGTTGTGGGACTGCCATAACCGGCTGGCTTTCGCCGGCGACGGCGGCACAACAGAGCCAGCTCTCCCCCTGCGCAAGCGTGGTTTTCAACAGCGGAATGGCAGCGCATTCCGGGAACATGATGCTGCTGTTCGGCGGTGTGACAATGCTGTCCGGTTCACGGTTAATCACCGGAGAGAGATCGACCAGCACGCTGGTGCCGTTACCGGCGACAAGCCAGCATCCGTTCTCACGGATCTGCGGTTCAGTGTTCATCACCGCAAAACCGCCCTCCGCCGTATTCAGTCGACGGGCGCTGTTGATACGGTGCAGTCGCAGGTGCCACTCACCAAACGGCACTTGCCAGGTCTCGATATGGACGTCATGCCACGGAGACCAGCGTGAGTAGAGATAATCTTCAGTGACCCGCACCGCTTCACATTCGCGGCGACCGCGGAAATAGTTATCCCCGTCTGCCAGCAGCAGCATGGAGTCGCAGGCGGCATGTTTCAGGCCAAACCTTCCGCGCTCAATCGTGAAACCAAAGCGGCTGGAGTAGGCAAATTTGGTGTATTTGGCTTCCGTATTCACGTAGTTATTCAGCTCAAGCTGCCCGGCGGTAAGCAGGGTGACGTGCTGCGACTGACCGGCATGCATCAGGATCTGCTGCGCGTGCGGGATGACGCGTTTTTCCGCAAGCGCGGGCAGCGGCTGCTCTTCAGCCTGCCAGAACGGATGGTCCTCCGGCATCGCCAGAATCAGGTAGGTTTTCAGCGCCCAGTATGGCGAGCCGGGGGCGTTATAGTCCTCACACATCGCCAGGTTCGGATAAGCAAAACCGAGGGTCAGAATACCGTCCCGATTGGTGATGGGCTGTTGCTGCCACCAGCGCAGATGGCGCAGCACGATGCCCTTCACAATCCCCGGCGTGAACACCTCCAGACCGGAAAAGGCGACGGCACTCCAGAAGGCGACCATTGCAAAGCGATAGGTCAGGCTGCGACCAAACGGTACCGAGGCACCGTCGGCGGCTGACCAGTAGATAAAGTCTTCGGCGAACAGGCGCGAACGCGCTCGCAGCACCTGCGCCCTCTCCTCGTCACCGCTCAGGGTGGCGTAAATCAGGCCGTAGAAATGGAATGCCATCGAGATGTAATAATCTTTCGGCCGCCCCGGCCCGTCGGAATACCAGCCATCGCCCAGGTAATAGGCTTCCATCATCGCAAACCGTCGGTCAATCGCCGTCTGGTCATACGGCAGTCCGGCGCGCTTAAAACCGAGCTGCACCATAATGGCAAAGTAGTTCCAGTTGCTGTCCGGCATTTGCGCATGGGTGATCTGGTTGAGCCATGCGTGCAGGTTTATGACCTCGCGCCCGGTGAAGTGCGTGGTGAGTTTATCCCCCAGCAGGGCAAGCCCCAGACCGTAGGCCGCCATCTCGACCAGACGCTGATCGTAGGGGCCGGTTTCGCCCCAGTAACCGTCACTGTGCGGATCGGTGCCGAGTTTGATCGCGGTAAGATATTTTTCGCAAAAGGGGCTGGCATCGCCGGATGCCAGCAGCGGAAACAGCCCCCATAGCGCACGTGAGAGTCCCTCCATCTGCGCGATATCCGTGCTGTAATGCGCACAGGTTTCACCCAGCGAAAATCGTGAACTGCCCGGCGCAAACGCTTTATCCAGCGCACTCAACAGAGTATTCAGTGACGCCACGATATCCTGGCGTGAAGACAACGGATTTGATTTTTCTTTATTTGCCGCCCACATACGCTCACCCTCGTAATCAACTGCGGCAAAGCATAGTGAATCCACACGGGGCAGAAATGTTAGCCATGTCACAGCTAAGAGCGATGAATAAACCCACAGTTAAGAAAATTTAAAAAGGTGGTTTATAAAGAGATTCTGACGGGAAAAAGTTGAGTTTTATTGCACTATGCGCGACACGCCAACATCCGATCATCTGGAGCTGATTACCTTAAATGACACCGTGGTGTCGTTTAGCCGCCTGTTCGCCAATACGGTGCGCTATCACCACTGGCATCAGTGTCTGGAAATTCTCTATGTGGAAGAAGGCTTTGGCGTGGCGATTGTCGATAACCGTCACTACACCATGCGCCCCGGGCGGCTGTTTTTCTTCCCACCGTTTACCCTGCATAAGGTGATGGTGGACGAGAAGGCAGAGGCCCTTTACAGGCGCACCATTATTCATCTCGACCAGCATGCCGTACTGAAAACCCTGCGTGATTTTCCGCAGGCTCAGCAGCGTCTGCAGAAGCTGTCTCGTCGTGGCGGCGAGGCCTGGGTCGCTGACCTGGCGCATTGCCAGAAGCATATCGATTATCTTCTTGGCTGTTATCAGCCGCCGCTGAACAGCGAAAACATTGCCGGGCTGTTGATTAGCCTGTTTGCCATGCTGCCGGATGATAACGACGGTGCCCCGGGGAGCAGTCAGGGGGTGGCAAGCCAGGTGATGTTCTGGCTGGATGAGCACTATCGGGAGAAATTTCGCCTGGATGCGCTGGCGGCTGAGCTGGGAAAATCACGCAGCTATGTATCGCGAAAATTCCATGCGGAAACAGGCGAGAAGATCCACGACTATCTGAATACGCTACGGCTGCGAAAAGCCTGCGAGTACTTGCTTCACAGTGATGCCAGCGTGCGTGAGATTGCCGCGCGGGTGGGATTTTCCGACGTGACGTGGTTTATCAGCGCCTTTAAAAAAGGAATTGGTGAGACGCCGCTGCAGTACCGGAAAAATCATGGCGCGGCGTGATCCCCTCACCCGCTCTTCTTGCCCGGTTTTAACCCGCGATGAAATTCGTTAATGCGCTTCATCGACCTGATGGTGCGCTGGGGCTCCGTTGACGCTACAGATAAAATGATCATCTCCAGACACAGCAGCACCGTGCCGTGGAGCGGAATTTTGCCCTTTTCACCGCCGCGCGGAACGTGGATCACCACGCTGGCCTCTTTGCTGAAGCGCGAGTCCGTAGCATTGGTCAGCAATATCGTGGGAATACCCAGCCGTTTCGCTTCACGCAGCGTGGTTTGTCCTTCCCGGTGGGCCGATTTTTGCGCCATCATCACCAGCACGTCGCCGCGCTGTAAGGCTATCAGTTGCTCTGCCAGACCAATGCCGGTGCGGTTGAGCGCAATAGCGGGCAGGCCGATACGGCTGAACAGCCGGGAAGTGTACTCGGCCAGAATGCCGGAAGCCCCAATCCCAAAGATCGCGACCTGACGTGCCTGCGCCAGCAACGACACCGCCTGCGCCATTGCGTAGCGGTTGTGCGGCTCGGATAGCACGTTACAGGTATGCTGATGCCCTTCCAGCACAAAATCGATGCTCGCGTTCACGTCGCTGGTGAGCGTATTCACCGTGGTGGACATTTTTTCGCTGGAGGAGACCACCGGCCCAAACCACTGCTCCAGAGTCTGCTTCAGGTCACGCAGCCCGGCAAAGCCAAGAGCCTGAATGGCGCGAACCACCGTAGCGTCCGAGGTTTTCAGCAACGCGGCAATCTCCATCGCCGTCTGCTCCATCACCGCTTCGCGGTTTTCATTGATGTAACGCGCAACCTGCAGCAGGCGCGGCGTGAGCTGGTGCCCCCGCGAGCGAAAGCGGTCGCCATAGACATCAACCCGGGCTTTGTCTTTTCTGATCACTGTGACGCCTCCGGCAGCGGTCGACCGGCAATCTGCGACTGCACCTGGGCGGCCATCAGGCCTAAGGAGGCAAAGGAGTTCGAGATGGCCTCTTCACGGGAG
Organism: Enterobacter sp. WPR_3_1; assembly: GCF_003635055.1. Classification (NCBI taxonomy): domain Bacteria; kingdom Pseudomonadati; phylum Pseudomonadota; class Gammaproteobacteria; order Enterobacterales; family Enterobacteriaceae; genus Enterobacter; species Enterobacter sp. WPR_3_1. The sequence continues at coordinate 415,883 of NZ_RBXU01000009.1, forward strand.
ATCAGTACGTAGTGGCCGGTGCGACAGGCATTGAGGAACTGACACCAGCCAGGCATCACAGCATCCATCGCTGCCAGCTCATCCTGCGGTTTGCCGCCGGTATCCCCGCGCCAGGTGGCAAAGACAAAATCTGCATCCAGCTCGGGCAGACGCTCGGCGCTGACGTCAATTCGACCGCCGTCAGGGATGGACTCAATCAGCGGCGGGAATGTGAATCCTGCGTCACGCAGCACGCGCCCCAGCGAGTGGTAGCTGTGCATGGCGTTGATTTTGCCCTGGTTGGCCTGTATCACCGACACGGTGATGTTGCGGGTGTCGATGGTCGCTTTCAGGGCGTTAATCTGCTCCTGATAGCGACGTTCAAGGATCTTCAACCGGGCTTCGGTGCCCGTGAGCTGTGCCAGCTTGCGGTAGATCTCCGGCGCGCCGCCATCGAGATGATCGATACTCACCGTCGGGGCAATTTTCTCCAGCTGTTCAACCGGCGTGTTACGGGTTGGTTCGGTGATGATCAGATCCGGCTTTGCAGCGGCGATGGCCTCGATGTCGATATCCGCGGAGCCGATAAATTTGATGTCGGCGTTATCAAAATCAACGCCCGTCAGCATGCCGCTGGCGCGCAGAAAATGGCTACCGTCCGGCCGCGTGCGCCCGTGGCTTGCCACTGGCGGCACGCCGAGCTCAATCAGCGGAATGGTGATATCCAGATCGTGCAGCGAGACAATCCGCTTCGGGTGAAGGGGCACAGTCACCTTGCGGTTCAGATCGTCGGTAAACGTCTGCGTCGGCTCCGACGCACTCACGGTAAACCCCACCAGCAACAACATCGAAAAAAGTATACGCATCACCATCTCCTAAAATCTGTCCCGTCGCTGCCAGAGCAGCAGCAGGAAAAACGGTCCGCCAATCAATGAAATGACTACGCCTGCCGGCAGCTGCAGCGGCAGGAAAGCCAGACGTCCGACGTTATCTGCCAGCAGAACCAGCAGCGCACCCAGCACGGCACTTCCCGCCAGCAGCGCGGTTTGTCCGCCGCGCAGCAGCAGGCGTGCCATATGTGGCGCAATCAGTCCCACAAAACCGATACTGCCCACGCAGGAGACGCAGGCCGCGGTCAGCACCACCGGGGCAAGCACGCGCAGCAGCGCCAGCCGTGAGGTGTGTACGCCAAGCCCCGTTGCGGTGGGGTTGCCCATCAGGGCCACGTCTGCGGCGCGCGCGGTCAACAGCAATAGCGCAAATGCCGGCAGCGTCCAGGCTGCCGCAATGCCCACCAGCGTCCAGTTTGCGGCATGCAGGCTTCCCGCCAGCCACAGCATCGCCGTTTGCACGTCACGCACGTCGGCGGTGGTCATAAAGACCCCCATTGCCGCGGCAAACGCCCAGGAAACACCGATCCCCGTCAGGATAAATCGCGGCCGCGAAATATCGCGCGCCAGCGCCACCACCAGCAGCGCGGTGAGTATGCCCCCCGCCATTCCCGCCAGCGGTCGCCAGGCCAGGCTGAGCGCCGGGAACTGAAAAATCAGCACCAGCACCGCCGCGCTACATCCCTCTTTCACGCCGATAAGCCCCGGGTCGGCAAGGCCATTACGGGTGACAGACTGCATCGCTGCCCCCGCCATGCCGAGCATGGCACCGCATAACACCGCCATCAGCAGACGCGGCAGACGGATATCCATCACGATGTAGCGCATATCCGCCTCCAGACTTTGCGGATACAGCAGCGCCCGTCCGATGGCCGACGTCGGGATCGGCAGCGAGCCGTGCGTCAGGCCAAACCCGAGCAGGATAAAGGCCGTGAGTGAAATCAGCGCAAGGCAGGCCAGCGCCCTCGGGCGTACCAGCGTTGAAAAGGTGCCAATACGCAACGCGCGCAGTCCGGCCCGGCTCATTTGAACGCCCTCGAGGCCATAAAGATAAAGACGGGAGCACCGACCAGCGCGGTCATAATGCCGGTCGCCAGTTCATTAGGGGTAAACAGCGTGCGGGCGGCGAGATCCGCCAGCAGCAAAACCAACCCTCCACACAGGGCTGAAAGCGGCACCATCACGCGCAGATCCACCGTCACCAGACGCCGTATCAGCTGCGGCACCACGAGGCCAATAAAACCAATCGGCCCGGCAACGGAGACTGCCGCGCCGCACAGCAGCGCGATTGCCAGCAGCGCGAACAGGCGCGTCCTGAGAAGCGATACGCCAAGCCCCTGGGCCATCCGGTCCCCCAGTGCCAGCATATTGAGTGACGGCGACAGCCAGAGCGCAAGAGCGAAACCCGCGCCAGCGGCCCACGAAGCGCTGCGAAGCGTTCCTTCTGTTATCCCGGCCAAATCCCCCGCCAGCCAGGTGCGTAAGGCGAGAAGCGTCTGCTCATCAAGGATCAGGACCGTGGCGGTAATCGAGGAGGCGAACGCCGACATCGCCACCCCGCACAAGGTGACTTTCATCGGCGTCAACCCGCCGCGTCCCGAAGAGGAGAGCATCAGTACCAGCAGAAACAGCGCGGCGGCGCCGGCGGCGGCAATCAGCGGGCGACCAAACGGCAGGGTGAACCCGAGTGCGCTTGTCAGCACGACGGCCAGCGCGGCACCGGCATTCAGCCCCAGAATATGCGGCTCGCCCAGCGGGTTACGAATAACGGACTGCAGCAAGACGCCTGCCACGCCAAGTGCAGCGCCGGTCAGCATGGCCGCAAGGAGGCGTAACAGGCGCAGCCTGATAATGATGTTATGGTCGAAATTGCGCGGGTCGAAATCGACAAAAGCCTGCACGACCGTCAGGGGAGAAATAACGCGCGCGCCCGTGCCCAGATGTGCAATTGCGCCCATCACCAGCAGCAGCGCAAAGAGCAGAAAAGCCAGTGACGTTCGCATCATGATTTTTCTGCGACCTGGCGAAACGGCATGAAGAACGGTTTGCCGGTGAGCGGATTAACTGACATATGTACGTCAACCTCAAACACCGCTTTGATCAGTTCCGGCGTACAGGTATCACCCTCGTGAAGCACGCCCTCTACTTTCCCCTGGCGTAAAAAGACCAGGGAATCACCGTAGTTCACCGCGAAGTTAAGATCGTGCAGCACCACCACGACGGTGCGCCCGTGCTGACGGGTCAGCGTATGCAGCAGTTCAAGGATTTCCACCTGATAGCGGAGGTCAAGAAACGTTGTCGGCTCGTCGAGCAGGATATAGGGCGTTTGCTGCGCCAGCGCCATCGCAATCCAGCAGCGCTGACGCTGGCCGCCGGAAAGGCTTTCCACCGGCAAATGGGCAAACTCCGCCGTACCGGTCAGGCGCAGTGCCTCTTCCACGGCCTGCTCGTCTTCGTCACTCCACTGGCGCATAAAATTTTGCCAGGGGAAACGCCCGCGCGAAACCAGTTCAAACACGGTTAACCCTTCCGGCAACAGCGGTGACTGCGGCAGAATGCCCAGCTGACGGGCGACCGCTTTGGTTGGCTGTTGATGAATGGCTTTGCCATCCAGCAGCGCAGCTCCCCCGAGCGGTTGCAGCAAACGTGCGATCGTGCTCAGTAGCGTGGATTTTCCACAGCCGTTCGCGCCCACCAGAACGGTTATTTTCTGTGGGGGGATCGCAAGCGAGATCTCATCGACGATGATTTTTTTCTGATAGCCAGCAGAGAGGTTCTCAAGAACCAGTCCTGACTTATTCGTGTTGTGAGCCACGTGAACGCCAACTTAATAAAAAACTAACAAATAAAAATAAAACTCATTCTCTTTTGAGAGTTTGCCGCTGCGCCATGTAGTAGTCAAGAGAAGAAACACCCTTAAAACCCCAGGGTTATCGTGCAGAAACGGGAAAACCGCTAAACGCATTAATTAATTTATTTTCAACAGGTTAATTACTTACCTCGCTAAGCATCAGAGGGGACGTACTGCTGTAGTCGATTTTTGCTTTTTTCCATTTACTACTACATCAGCGCATGATTGAATGATTCTCAATTACATGTTCGATGCCAGCGATGGCTAACGAGCAGACCGTAAAGGGCAATGACTCACACATTCTTCCGTGACGCTTCATTCGCGGGATATTTCGGGAAAACAGATGTAATGGCTACGTTCACTCCTTCGCTCTCTGGGGTAAAAGGGCGCGCGCTCTTTTCACTGCTGTTTATGGCGCCGCTGGTACAGGCAGCAGACAACACTGCGGCTCAGGACGGTGAAACACTTACCGTCACCGCCGATCCTAATGCCGTGGCCGATGCCACCAACGGCTATCAGCCGCTGAACACCTCCACCGCCACACTGACCAATATGCCGATGCTGGATATCCCGCAGGTGGTAAATACTGTCAGCGATAAAGTGCTGGAAGATCAGCACGCTACCACGCTGGATGAAGCCCTCTATAACGTCAGTAACGTGGTGCAGACCAACACGCTGGGCGGCACGCAGGATGCGTTTGTACGCCGTGGATTTGGCGCGAACCGCGACGGCTCAATCATGACCAACGGCCTGCGCACCGTGCTGCCGCGCAGCTTTAACGCGGCCACCGAGCGTGTGGAAGTCCTCAAGGGACCGGCCTCAACGCTGTACGGCATCCTCGATCCGGGAGGGCTTATCAATGTGGTCACCCGACGTCCGGAAAAACAGTTTGGCGGTTCGATCTCGGGCACCTCCTCAAGTTTTGGCGGCGGTACCGGCCAGCTCGATGTCACAGGTCCCATTGAAGGAACGCGCCTGGCTTACCGCCTGACGGGCGAGTACCAGGACGAAGATTACTGGCGAAGTTTCGGCAAGGCGCGCAGCACCTTTATCGCGCCCTCGCTGACCTGGTTTGGCGATGACGCCACCGTGACCGTGCTCTATTCACATCGTGATTATAAGACGCCGTTCGATCGCGGCACGATCTTCGATCTCACGACCAAACAGCCGGTGAATGTTGACCGTAAAACCCGCTTTGACGAGCCGTTCAACATTACCGATGGCCAGTCCGATCTGGCGCAACTCAACGCGGAATACCGCCTTAACAGCCAGTGGACGGCGAAGTTCGATTACAGCTACAGCCAGGATAAATACAGCGATAACCAGGCGCGGGTGATGGCCTATGACGCGAAAACCGGCAACCTGACCCGTCGTGTCGATGCGACGCAAGGCTCAACGCAGCGCATGCATTCCACCCGTGCAGACCTGCAGGGGAACGTGGATATCGCGGGATTTTACAATGAGATCCTGACCGGCGTGTCGTATGAGAATTACGACCTGCTGCGCACGGATATGATTCGCTGTAAGAATGTAAAAGATTTCAATATTTACCATCCGTCTTACGGCAATCTGAGCAAGTGTACGACCGTTTCCGCCGCGGACAGCGATCAGACGCTCAAACAGGAGAGTTACTCCGCTTATGCTCAGGACGCCCTGTACCTGACGGATAAATGGATTGCCGTCGCGGGGCTGCGTTATCAGTATTACACCCAGTACGCGGGCAAGGGCCGGCCGTTCAACGTCAATACCGACAGCCGCGACGAGCAGTGGACGCCAAAGCTGGGGCTGGTCTACAAGCTCACGCCATCCGTCTCGCTGTTTGCTAACTACGCCCAGACGTTTATGCCGCAATCGTCCATCGCGAGCTACATTGGCGACCTGCCGCCAGAAACGTCCAATGCCTACGAAGTCGGCGCTAAATTTGACCTGTTCAATGGTATTACCGCCAACATCGCGTTGTTTGATATCCACAAGCGCAACGTGCTGTACACCGAAAGCGTGGCGGGTGAAAACATTGCTAAAACCGCTGGCCGCGTGCGCTCGCAGGGCGTGGAAGTGGATCTGGCTGGCTCTCTGACCGAGAACACCAATATTATTGCCAGCTATGGCTACACCGATGCGAAAGTGCTTGAAGACCCGGATTATGCCGGCAAACCGCTGCCAAACGTGCCGCGCCATACCGGTTCGCTGTTCCTGACGTACGATATTCACAACGTCATCGGCGGGAATACCCTGACAATCGGCGGCGGTGGACACGGCGTGAGCCGTCGCTCCGCGACCAACGGTGCGGATTATTATTTGCCAGGGTACGTTGTTGCTGATGCCTTTGCGGCCTATAAAATGAAGCTACAGTATCCGGTGACGCTGCAGGTCAACGTGAAGAACCTGTTTGATAAGACCTACTACACCTCGTCGATTGCGACCAATAACCTCGGCAACCAGCCAGGCGATCCACGTGAAGTGCAGTTTACGGTGAAGATGGAATTTTGATGTAAAAAAGCCCGGTGGCGCTAGCGCCTACCGGGCCTTCGTTCCATCCCCTCTCCCGGTGGGAGAGGAGTAAAGAGAGGGCATCAGGCCTCAATATCCGCCATATCGCCTTTTTCCTGCAGCCAGTTGCGTCGGTCTTCCGAACGCTTCTTGGCAAGCAGCATATCCATCATGGCGTTGGTTTGCTGTTCGTCTTCGTCGCTGATGGTCAATTGCACCAGGCGGCGGGTGTTTGGATCCAGCGTGGTTTCGCGCAACTGCATCGGGTTCATCTCGCCCAGCCCTTTAAAGCGCTGCACGTTCGGTTTGCCCTTCTTACGCTTGAGCTGTTCCAGTACGCCCGCTTTTTCCTCTTCCGTCAGCGCGTAGTAGACCTCTTTGCCGAGGTCGATACGGTAGAGCGGCGGCAGCGCCACGTGGACGTGACCGTTTTTCACCAGCGTCCTGAAGTGCTTCACAAACAGCGCGCACAGCAGCGTGGCGATGTGCAGACCATCGGAGTCCGCATCCGCGAGGATACAGATCTTACCGTAGCGCAGCTGGCTCAGATCGTCGCTGTCCGGATCGATGCCGATCGCAACGGAGATATCATGCACTTCCTGCGAGGCCAGCACTTCATCCGACGACACTTCCCAGGTGTTCAGGATCTTACCCTTGAGCGGCATGATCGCCTGATATTCACGATCGCGCGCCTGCTTGGCAGAGCCTCCTGCCGAGTCCCCTTCCACGAGGAACAGCTCGGTGCGGTTCAGATCCTGCGCGGTACAGTCCGCCAGCTTGCCCGGAAGTGCCGGGCCACTGGTCAGTTTTTTACGCACCACCTTCTTGGCAGCACGCAGACGACGCTGGGCGCTGGAAATGGCCATTTCTGCCAGCATCTCGGCGGCCTGCACGTTCTGGTTCAGCCACAGGGTGAAAGCATCTTTGACCACGCCGGAGACGAACGCCGCACACTGACGTGAGGACAAACGTTCTTTGGTCTGACCGGCGAACTGCGGATCCTGCATCTTCACCGACAGGACGTAGGCGCAGCGATCCCAGATATCTTCCGCCGACAGCTTCACGCCGCGGGGCAGAATGTTGCGGTATTCGCAGAACTCGCGCATTGCATCCAGCAACCCCTGACGCAGACCGTTGACGTGCGTACCGCCAAGCATGGTCGGGATCAGGTTGACGTAGCTTTCGGTCAGCAGCTCGCCGCCTTCCGGCAGCCACAACAGCGCCCAGTCCACCGCTTCCGTATCACCGGTGAAATTACCGACAAACGGTTTTTCCGGCAGGGTTGGCAGGCCGTTAACGGCTTCGCACAGATAGTCGTTCAGACCGTCTTCATAGCGCCAGGTCTGTTCGGTGTTGTTGACGTTATCTTTAAAGGTAATTTCCACGCCAGGGCACAGTACCGCTTTGGCTTTCAGCAGGTGCGTCAGGCGTGAAACAGAGAAACGAGGACTGTCAAAGAAGCTTTCGTCAGGCCAGAAGTGGACGCTGGTCCCGGTATTGCGCTTGCCGCACGTGCCGACGACCTGCAGATCCTGCACCTTCTCGCCGTTTTCAAAGGCGATGTTATACACCTGACCGTCGCGGCGGACATTGACTTCCACGCGTCTGGACAGGGCGTTAACCACGGAGATCCCCACGCCGTGCAAACCACCCGAGAACTGGTAGTTTTTGTTGGAGAACTTACCGCCCGCATGAAGACGACAGAGGATCAGCTCAACGGCTGGCACCCCCTCTTCCGGGTGGATATCCACCGGCATGCCGCGTCCGTCGTCGATGACTTCCAGCGACTGATCGGCATGGAGGATGACGTCAACGCGTTTGGCATGGCCAGCCAACGCTTCATCCACACTGTTATCAATAACTTCCTGGCCCAGATGGTTTGGGCGTGTCGTATCGGTGTACATCCCAGGGCGGCGGCGAACCGGCTCAAGCCCGGTGAGTACCTCAATGGCATCAGCGTTATAGGTTTGCGTCATGATTTAAACTAGCAGTTCGCATTGATTGTCAGTGGCTGTGCAGTCCAAGAAAATCGACAATCTGGGTGAAATGATTCTCAAAGCCCGTGAAAGCATGGTTTCCGCCTTCTTCTATAGTCTGGCGGCAGGATGCGTAATACGCCACTGCCTGGCGGTAATCCAGCACTTCATCACCCGTCTGTTGCAGCAACCAGATAAGATCGGGCGCTTCAAGCGGGTCTACCTGCATAACTTTGAGATCGTAAATATGGCGTGACTCTAGCACATATTGTTGGCCGGTGTAGGGGTTCTCGTTTTGCCCGAGAAAGTCCCGCAGCAGCTCAAATGGCCGAACCGCCGGGTTAACCACCACCGCAGGCAGCATAAAACATTGCGAGAGCCAGGTGGCGTAATATCCGCCCAGCGAAGAACCGACCACGCCGAACGATTCGCCGCCGTGTTCCATCACTACCGATTCCAGCATTTCTGCGGCTTCCGCCGGGTAAGGCGGCAGTTGAGGGACGATCATCTCAACGTGCGGGTGATGTTCGCTCAGCCACTGGCGAAACTGCGTCGCTTTCGCGGAGCGCGGCGAACTGTTGAATCCGTGCAGATAGAGGAGCGTAGACATCAATAGCCTTCTGAAGCGGTGTCCGGGCGGAATTTTGCGCCGGTTAAACGGCAGACTTCCGTGGTGAGCAGGCCATCGGGATGCAGTTCGAGCCAGCGCCAGCCCGGTGCGATGGTGTCCAGGGTAAAGTTTGCGCAATGCGGCTTGAACTGAACGCAGGTCGAGGGTGTGGCCAGCAGTCGGCGGCCATTCCAGTCGAGATCCTGTTCCTGATGAATATGTCCGCACAGGAGATTCTGCACCCGCGGGAATTTCGCCAGCACTCTGTCCAGCGCGGCAGAGTTGCGCAGGCTGTGTTGATCAAGCCAGCTACAGCCCGCCGGCAAAGGATGATGATGCAGCAACAGCAGCGTATGACGTTCAGGTTCGGCAGACAGTTTGGTCTCAAGCCAGTCGAGTTGAAAGTCGCTTAACTCACCGTGTGGGACGCCAAAGACCTGGCTGTCCAGCAGCAGGATCTGCCAGTGGTCACCCACAAAAACACATTTTGCCGGAGAGATCCCCGCATCCTGCAGCGAGCTGTACATGGCAGGCTGGAAATCGTGGTTTCCCGGTAGCCAGACGCAAGGCACGCTAAAACTCGCGATGCCTTCAGCGAAATGCTGGTAGGCCGCGGAGGATTGGTCCTGCGCCAGATCGCCCGTCGCGACAATCAGATCGCATGGGCGATTTTCAGCGTGAATGGCGCTAAGTACCGCCTGATAGCTCTCCCAGGTATTCACCCCAAGCAGAGTTTCATGCTTTTCGGCAAAAAGGTGGGTATCGGTGATTTGTAATATCCTGACTGGTGCCCCACCAGCAACAGTCAGGTTCAACAGGCTTTCCAAATGGTGTCCTTAGGTAGGTTTATGACGCTAACAAACCGGAATCGCCATTGCTCCATGTGCTAAACAATATCTTAGCCAGTCGGCTAAAAACTGGTTAATTTGATGCTTTTCGTCGCGTTGATGCAACTTTTTATTCGGATAATCATACCGCGCTTTGAAGCGAAAGATCTGCTGGCTTGAACACACTTCAGCGACCATCGCGTCATGGTAAAGGCGCACCGTCATCGACGGCAGGCTCCAGTAGCTAATGCTGGGCGCCGTTTGTTCAATTTCGACAAGCGTAGTGTAGCGCGTTGATTCTGTTATCGTTAATCGATACTGCGCGTTGCTCACCTGATAGCTCACCGTTTCGCCGGGTGCGTCGTTTTTCGGCAGCAGGCGGCGCAATTGTGCGAAATTGGTTTCGCACAGGCGCATCATTTCTGGGAAGTCAGGTGTATAACGCTTCATTTTTTCCACTCGTTTCGTAAAGTCTGATAATGCAGTTGCAGCCATTGCAGAGCGATGACAGACGCTGCGTTGTCGATTTTCCCCTCTTCTACCCACTGATAAGCCTGCTCCCGACTCACCACATGAACCCGAATATCTTCGTTTTCATCTGCCAGACCGTGGATCCCTTCCGCCGTCGTGGCGTCCACTTCGCCCACCATAATGGACAAGCGCTCGCTGGTGCCGCCTGGGCTTGCCAGATAGCTCAGCACCGGTTTTGTCCGGCCAACCACCAGCCCCGCCTCTTCCAGCGCCTCGCGGCGGGCAACATCTTCGACCGATTCGCCCTCTTCAATCATGCCGGCCACCATCTCCAGCAGCCAGGGGCTGGCGCTGACGTCATACGCGGCAATGCGGATCTGCTCCACCAGCACGACTTCATCACGCACTGGGTCAAAGGGTAGCAAGACTGCCGCATGCCCGCGCTCAAAAATTTCGCGTCTGATTTCACCGCTCATTTCGCCGTTAAACAGGCGATGCCTGAAACGGTAAAGTTCCATTGAAAAAAAACCGCTATAAAGCGTTTCTCGTGCAATAATTTCTACATCGTTTTTCGCGAATGTCACGGGCAAGTTTTCTGGTTTTTGCATGAGTCGAGTCCTGGTAGCAATGGTGATGAAATTATGAATTTCAAGGCTGTTTGGCTGCCGTTTGTAAGGCTATATGGTAGATTGGTGCAAATTACCGCCAGATGGCACGTAACGCCAACCTTTTGGTATGGAAGATTCTGTTAGAATCGGCAATTATTTTTTAATTAGATCAGCGCTAATACTGCTTCACAACAAGGAATGCAAATGAAGAAATTGCTCCCCATCCTTATCGGCCTGAGCCTGACGGGCTTCAGTGCAATGAGCCAGGCGGAAAACCTGTTACAGGTCTACCAGCAGGCACGTCTGGGCAACCCTGATTTACGTAAATCAGCGGCCGATCGTGATGCTGCGTTTGAAAAGATTAACGAAGCGCGTAGCCCATTGCTGCCACAGTTAGGTTTAGGTGCAGATTATACCTACAGCAACGGTTTCCGCGACGCCAATGGCGTTAACTCCAATGCTACCAGCGCCTCACTGCAATTAACACAGACGCTGTTTGATATGTCCAAATGGCGTGCCCTGACCCTGCAGGAAAAGAGCGCGGGCATCCAGGATGTGACGTATCAGACCGATCAGCAGACGCTGATCCTGAACACCGCCACCGCATACTTCAACGTGCTGAGCGCAATTGACTCGCTCTCCTACACCGAAGCGCAGAAACAGGCGATTTACCGCCAGTTAGATCAAACCACCCAGCGTTTCAACGTGGGTCTGGTGGCAATCACTGACGTTCAGAACGCCCGTTCACAATACGATAGCGTCCTGGCCAACGAAGTGACCGCACGTAACAACCTCGATAACGCGCTGGAATCCCTGCGTCAGGTTACCGGGAATTACTACCCTGAGCTGGCGTCGCTGAACGTCGACAGCTTCAAAACGGATAAACCGCAGGCCGTTAACGCCCTGCTGAAAGAAGCGGAAAACCGCAACCTGACGTTACTGCAGGCGCGTCTGAGCCAGGATTTGGCCCGCGAGCAAATCCGTCAGGCACAGGACGGCCACCTGCCGACCCTGAGCCTGAGCGCGTCTACCGGCGTGTCTGATACCACTTACAGTGGTTCTAAAACGAACACCTCCCAGTACGACGACAGCAACATGGGTCAGAACAAAGTGGGTCTGAACTTCTCGCTGCCACTGTACCAGGGCGGCCAGGTGACCTCTCAGGTGAAACAGGCGCAGTACAACTTTGTTGGCGCGAGCGAACAGCTGGAAAGTGCCCACCGCAACGTGGTACAGACCGTTCGTTCGTCCTTCAACAACGTGAATGCCTCTATCAGCAGCATCAACGCCTATAAACAGGCCGTAGTGTCTGCGCAGAGCTCTCTTGATGCCATGGAAGCGGGTTACTCCGTGGGTACGCGTACCATCGTTGACGTCCTGGACGCAACGACCACGCTGTACAACGCGAAACAGCAGCTCTCCAGCGCACGTTATCAGTACCTGATCAACCAGCTGAACATCAAACAGGCGCTGGGTACGTTGAACGAGCAGGATCTGCAGATGCTAAACAGCACCCTGGGTAAACCTGTCTCTACTTCTCCGGAAAATGTTGCGCCAGAGAACCCTGAGCAGGTTGCCGCCGTTGATAACTTCAACGGTAACGGTGCTGCACCTGCCGCGCAGCCAGCTGCCGCACGTACGACTGCCCCCGCCAGCAGCGGTAACAATCCGTTCCGCAATTAAGCATGTCATCGGGCCCATTGCGGCCTGATGCCTTCGCCATACCCCTCTCCTTTCGGGAGAGGGCGTACGTAAATCACACCTGAACGTAAGCCAACGTAAAGATCCCCCTCATTCCGGCCATCATCGCTTCATTTTCAACCACTCATCCTCTATCCTGAGCGTTATTACCACTGGGTCCAGGAAGACAACGATGAAACGGACAAAATCTATCAATCACGCTTCGTTCCGCAAAAGCTGGAACGCGCGTCATCTCACCCCTGTTGCGCTGGCCGTCACGGCAGTCTTTATGCTGGCAGGCTGTGAGAAAAGCGATGAAACAGTTTCGCTTTATCAAAACGCGGACGACTGTTCTGCTGCAACCGGCAACGCCGCAGAGTGTAAAACGGCATATACCAACGCCCTGAAAGAGGCGGAACGTACTGCGCCGAAATATGCTTCACGTGAAGACTGCGTGGCAGAGTTCGGTGAAGGTCAGTGCCAGCAGGCACCGGCTCAGGCAGGCACGGCCCCTGAAAACCAGGCACAGGCCCAGTCCAGCGGCAGTTTCTGGATGCCGCTGATGGCAGGTTACATGATGGGCCGCCTGATGAGTGGTGGTGCGGGTTACCAGCAGCAGCCGCTGTTTAGCTCGAAAAACCCGGCCAGCCCGGCTTATGGTCAATATACCGATGCCAGCGGCAAAGGCTATGGCGCAGCCACCCCTGGCCGCTCCGTAACCGTACCGAAAACGGCGATGGCTCCGAAGCCCGCGACCACCAGCACCATTACCCGTGGCGGGTTCGGTGAGTCTGTGGCGAAACAGACCAGCATGCAGCGTAGCGCGTCAGGCACGTCCACTCGCTCAATGGGCGGCTGATCATGGAACGAGTCAGTATCACCGAGCGCCCGGACTGGCGCGAAAAAGCGACCGAATACGGTTTTAACTTCCACACCATGTACGGCGAGCCGTACTGGTGTGAAGACGCTTACTACAAGCTCACGCTTGCCCAGGTGGAGAAACTGGAAGAGGTGACCGCCGAGCTGCACCAGATGTGCCTGAAGGTGGTGGATAAAGTCATCGACAGCGACGCGCTGATGGCGAAGTTCCGCATTCCGAAGCACACCTGGAGTTTCGTCCGCCAGTCGTGGAAAACCCACCAGCCTTCGCTTTACTCACGTCTGGATCTGGCGTGGGACGGCGTGGGCGATCCTAAGCTTCTGGAAAACAATGCTGATACGCCAACCTCGCTGTACGAAGCGGCGTTCTTCCAGTGGATCTGGCTGGAAGACCAGGCCAATGCCGGCAACCTGCCGCAAGGCAGCGACCAGTTCAACAGCCTGCAGGAAAAGCTGATTGAGCGTTTCGCTGAACTGCGCGAACAGCATGGTTTTAATCTGCTGCACCTTGCCTGCTGCCGCGACACGGAAGAAGACCGTGGCACGGTGCAATATCTGCAGGACTGCGCGGCTGAAGCTGAAGTGGCGACCGAGTTTCTCTATATCGAAGATATCGGCCTGGGTGAGAAAGGTCAGTTTACTGACCTGCAGGATCAGGTGATAAGCAACCTGTTCAAGCTCTACCCGTGGGAATACATGCTGCGTGAAATGTTCTCCACCAAGCTGGAAGACGCCGGCGTGCGCTGGCTGGAGCCGGCATGGAAGAGCATTATCTCCAACAAAGCCCTGCTGCCGATGCTCTGGGAGATGTTCCCGAACCATCCGAACCTGCTGCCGGCTTACTTTGCAGAAGACGATCACCCGCCGATGGAGAAATACGTCGTTAAACCGATCTTCTCCCGCGAAGGGGCGAACGTGTCGATTATTGAAAATGGCAAAACGCTGGAAGCCGTTGAAGGGCCTTACGGCGAGGAAGGAATGATCGTCCAGGCGTTTTATCAACTGCCGAAGTTTGGTGACAGCTATACCCTGATTGGCAGCTGGCTCATCAACGATCAGCCAGCCGGGATTGGCATCCGCGAAGATCGCGCGCTGATCACGCAGGATCTGTCACGGTTCTATCCGCACATTTTCGTCGAGTGATCGGGTGTGCCGGGGTGCGAGCGGAAGCCCTCACCCCGGCCCTTTCTCTTTGGGAAAGGCATGCATACGTTATCCAATCTGCACCGACAACATACTTAAGCTTCCCATCTCAATGCCATCGACCGGTATGCTGATCGGCTCCTGACCATCCCACGCGCCCAGTACATACAGCAACGGCAGGAAGTGTTCCGGCGTCGGGTTAGAGAGTGAACCGCCTTCGTGATCCAGATAGTTCACCAGCGGATGCTCCTCAACCGGCCCTTGCCAGGTCAGATTTGCTTTCACGTAATCGTTAAAAGATGTCGCCCACGGGTATGGCGTGTTCTCACCGTGCCAGCGCGCTGTCCGCAGGTTGTGTACCACGTTGCCGCTTGCAATCAGCATGATGCCCTCGTCGCGTAAGGTCGCCAGTTTTCGCCCCATCTCCAGGTGCCAGGCCGCCGGTTTAGTGCTGTCGATACTCAACTGCACCATTGGGATGTCCGCCTCGGGATACATCTTTATCAGTACGCCCCACGAGCCATGGTCAAAGCCCCAGGCTTCGTTATCCAGCGCCACAGGTACAGGCGCGAGTAATTCCACCAGCTGTCGGGCCAGCGCTGGCGAGCCGGGTGCCGGATAGTGCGTGTCGTACAACGCCTGCGGGAAGCCGCCGAAATCATGAATGGTTTTTGGCGTTTCCATTGCAGTCACGCCCGTGCCCCGGGTAAACCAGTGCGCAGACACCACCACAATCGCTTTCGGACGCGGTAGCGTCTCGCCCAGATGACGCCATACTCGGGTATAGACGTTGTCTTCCAGAACGTTCATTGGGCTACCGTGGCCTAAAAACAGTGCTGGCATACGGGAAGAAGTCATGGTGATATCCTTACAGAAGGTGTCAATTTAATGGTTCTACATTACGCGCAATCTCGCCCGGATGAACGCTGATAAGCGTGAAGATCATCATCAGGAAATTTGAATGTAAGGAATGTGTAAAGCAGGGTTTCGCCTCTCGCTTTGACCGAAATGAACCATTAATATTAATGATAATCATTATCATAAGGAGCAATGCATGTCAGTCCCCTTGATCCTGACTATACTGGCGGGCGCCGCAACGTTCATCGGTGCCATTCTCGGTGTGCTTGGTCAAAAGCCGTCTAACCGCGTGCTGGCCTTCTCATTGGGCTTTGCTGCCGGGATCATGCTGCTCATCTCTCTGATGGAGATGCTCCCTGCCGCACTGGGCACCGAAGGCATGTCTCCGGTGCTGGGGTATGGCATGTTTGTATTCGGCCTGCTTGGCTACTTTGCCCTCGACCGCATGCTGCCGCACGCGCATCCGCAGGATTTAATGCAAAAAAGCGTGACCCCGATGCCGCGCAATATTAAGCGCACGGCCATTCTGTTAACGCTCGGCATAAGCCTGCACAACTTCCCGGAAGGCGTGGCAACCTATGTCACCGCCAGCAGCAATCTGGAGATGGGCTTTGGTATCGCCCTGGCGGTAGCTTTGCACAATATTCCTGAAGGACTGGCAGTGGCCGGGCCGGTTTATGCCGCCACGGGCTCGAAACGGACCGCGGTCTTCTGGGCGGGGATCTCGGGGATGGCCGAAATTCTCGGCGGCGTGCTGGCGTGGTTGATTCTGGGCAGCCTGGTCTCGCCTGTGGTGATGGCCGCTATCATGGCCGCCGTGGCCGGGATAATGGTGGCGCTCTCCGTGGATGAGCTGATGCCGCTGGCGAAAGAGATCGATCCGAATAATAACCCGAGCTATGGCGTGCTGTGCGGCATGTCGGTGATGGGCTTGAGCCTGGTGCTGCTGCAAACAGCAGGGATCGGCTAAGACAATCGCGCATTAACGTCTCACAACAAAAAAGCCGGGTTTCCCCGGCTTTTTCACATCAGCCCTTTCAGCTGGCTTTGCGCGCGTGCGCCTGGCGATACTCCACCAGATCTTCAATCGTCACCACGGGCATATTATGCAGACGGGCAAAGGTGATGCACTCCGGCGCACGTGCCATGGTGCCATCGTCGTTGGTGAGTTCACACAGTACGCCCGCAGGTTTAAAGCCTGCCAGGGTCACGAGGTCAATGGTCGCTTCGGTGTGACCGCCACGGGTCAATACACCGCCGGCCTGCGCACGCAACGGGAAGACGTGGCCTGGACGATGCAGGTCTGATGGCTTCGCATCATCGGCAATCGCGGCACGTACGGTGGTCAGACGGTCAGCCGCTGACACGCCGGTGGTGACGCCATGTGCCGCTTCGATGGTCACGGTAAAACCGGTTCCAAAGGCGCTGGTGTTGTTTTCAACCATCATGGGCAGGTCGAGCTGCTTACGACGGTCTTCGTTGATACACAGGCACACGATGCCGCTACCGTGACGGATGGTCAGCGCCATCTGCTCAACGGTCATGTTTTCGGCGGCGAAAATCATGTCGCCTTCATTTTCACGGTTTTCATCGTCAAGCACCATCACGCCGCGGCCTTCGCGCAGTGCATCCAGTGCATGTTCAACACGTTCAATAGAAGTGCCAAAAGAGGAAAGTAGCGTCTGATTCATGGTAAAAAAACCTCATTAACATTATGGTTACCAGAATCAGGGCAGTCTTAGGAGCGCCGTATAAGCGGCAAAAAGATAACGTGAGCGGGCCAGGCCCGACTTGATCGTTACTCTCTCCCATCCGGACTCTAACCGTCGGCCCCGGAATTACACCGGATCTGCTGTCCTTTGAGTGGTGACCCAAAGCGCTCGCGGGCTTTCAGCGTTACGCTGATTTACCGCCGGTGGGGAATTTCGCCCCGCCCTGAGAATAAGCGAGATAACTATAACGCGATTGATTACCCTGGGCAATGCGCAGACATAAAATCTCCTTTATCCTGGGGCATGACGCGCTACAATGTTCATTAACACCGTCTTATCAAGGGAAGCCACAATGATTGACCCGAAGAAAATTGAGCAAATTGCGCGTCAGGTTCATGAGTCTATGCCAAAAGGCATTCGTGAGTTTGGAGATGACGTAGAGAAGAAAATCCGCCAGACGCTGCAGGCGCAGTTGGTTCGCCTTGATTTAGTCAGCCGCGAAGAGTTTGACGTGCAGACGCAGGTTCTGCTGCGTACCCGCGAGAAGCTGGCCCTGCTGGAGCAGCGTCTGAACGAGCTGGAAAACCGCAATACGCCAGCGGAAGTAAAACCGGCACCGGCCATTCCACCGGTTGATGAAGCAGAATAACAGCCGCGTATAACGGGTTGTTTGCGAAGATACCCCCCTCCTGCAAAGAGAGGGTGAAAAAAACGGGCCAGATGGCCCGTTTTTTATTGGCTGACTTTATTTGCTGTCTTTCTGGATCTTCTTGATGATGTTGGTGGTTGAGCACCCGTCCTCAAAGTTGAGCACCATCACTTCACCACCATTAGCCCAGACCTCTTCGCTGCCTGCGATTTGATCCGGTTTGTAATCGCCGCCTTTCACCAGCAGATCCGGCAAAATACCGGCAATCAGGCGCTGCGGGGTATCTTCTTCAAACGACACCACCCAGTCCACCGCTTCCAGCGCACCCAGCACGATCATGCGCTGCTCCAGCGGGTTCACCGGACGCGTTTCACCTTTAAGACGTTTCGTCGACGCATCGCTGTTCACCGCCACAATCAGACGGTCGCCCAGCTTACGCGCATTGGCCAGATAAGAGACATGACCGGCATGCAGGATGTCGAACACGCCGTTGGTCATCACCACTTTTTCACCGCGTTTACGGGCGGCGGCAACGGCCACTTTCAGCTCATCTTCGCTCATCACGCCAAAACCGGTATCGGCACGACCACGCACCGCGTTTTCCAGTTCGATCGGCGAAACGGTGGAAGTCCCCAGCTTGCCGACGACCACACCTGCCGCAGCATTAGCGAAGTAGCACGCTTCTTCCAGAGAGTTCCCTGCCGCCAGCGTCGCCGCCAGAACGCCAATGACCGTGTCGCCGGCACCGGTCACGTCATACACTTCCTGCGCCTGGGTCGGCATATGCAGCGGCGCTTTGCCAGGCTGCAGCAGCGTCATCCCCTGCTCGGAGCGGGTCACCAGCAGTGCGGAGAGTTCGAAGTCAGCAATGATCTTCATGCCGCGCTCAACGAGCTCTTCTTCCGTCTTACATTTGCCCGCCACCGCTTCAAACTCAGAGAGGTTTGGCGTCAGCAGCGTTGCGCCGCGATAGCGCTCAAAGTCAGTACCTTTCGGGTCGATCAGCACGGGCACATTGGCTTTACGCGCGAGCTGAATCATCTGCTGTACGCTTGCCAGCGCACCTTTGGCGTAGTCGGACAGCACCAGCGCGCCGATAGTGCTCAGCGCCTGGTTAATGCGCTCGTGCAGCGGCTCAGGATCAACGCCCTCAAAGCCTTCCTCGAAGTCGAGGCGGATCAGCTGCTGGTTACGCGACAGAACGCGCAGTTTGGTGATCGTCGGGTGTGTCGGAACCGAAACGAAGTCGCACTTCACGTTCACGTCCGCCAGCGACTTGCTCAGCGCACGCGCCGCATCGTCAATGCCGGTTAAGCCAACCAGACGCGACTGCGCGCCCAAAGAGGCAATGTTCATCGCCACGTTTGCCGCGCCGCCAGGACGCTCTTCAATGGTGTCGACCTTAACTACCGGTACCGGTGCTTCCGGAGAGATGCGGCTGGTCGGCCCGTACCAGTAGCGATCCAGCATGACATCCCCGACAACCATAACTCCAGCACGTTCAAACTCTGGCAGTGTTACTTTCATTCCTGACTCCAGAAAGATTCACAATTTGCGCGCGATAATATCACACTTGTTTTGTTACGCACGGTTCCACCAGCCACTTCTGCCAGCTGGCGGTGACCTGTGCGCGTTCAGTTGCGAAACAGTCCAGCGCGACGTGGCCAGGCTGCTCCTGTAAGGCCAGGTGGTGCAGCTCGTCGCGCAGCGTGGTGTAGGCGCGCGTTAAGGCCTGCGCCTCCTGCTCATCCATAATGTCGTTTTGCGCCAGCAGTTCCAGAATACGCACATTATCAGACCAGCGGGTCAGCTTCGGTTTAGCGTGCGCATGGCGTAGCACCAGATATTGCGTAATAAATTCAATATCGGTAATGCCGCCCTCATCCGCTTTAATATCAAAGCGATCGCGATGCTTATTGCCCAGGTGCGCGCGCATTTTCTCGCGCATCTCACGCACGTCGGTCTGCAGCGTGCTGCCGTCACGCGGGGTTGTCATAATCTCCCGACGAATGGCATCAAACTGCGTTTTCAGCGACGGATCGCCGTACACCACGCGGGCTCGCACCAGCGCCTGATGTTCCCACGTCCAGGCTTCATTCTTCTGGTACTCAGCGAAGGACTCCGTTGAGGTCACCAGCATGCCGGCCGCGCCGGAAGGACGCAGACGCGCATCCACTTCATATAAAATGCCGGATGATGTGCGGGTGCTGAACAGATGCATAATGCGCTGGGCCAGACGCAGGTAGAACTGACGCCCGTCGATTTCACGCTCGCCGTCGGTCATGACGTCTGCCGGGCAGTCATGCAGGAAGATTAAATCGAGATCCGAGCTGTACCCCAGTTCCCATCCGCCGAGCTTACCGTAACCCACAACGGCAAAACCGCGGCCTTCGCGATCAGCAAGGTGTTTCGGCTGGCCGTAGCGCGCCACCATCTGAATCCATGCCTGATGCACCACCGCATCAATGATCGCTTCTGCAAGCCAGGTTAAGTGATCGCTCACTTTCATCACTGGCAGCGTTCCGGCGATATCTGCCGCCGCCACGCGCAGCATTTGCGCCTGCTTAAACTGACGCAGCGCCTCCAGCTGTTGCTCTTCGTCCTCTTCCGGTACGCGCAGCAGATACTGACGCAGCTCGTCACGGTAGGCGTCCGTTGCCGTCGGCTGGTAGAGCGTATTGGGATCGAGCAGCTCATCCAGCAGCAGCGGATACCGCGCCAGCTTGTTGGCCACCATCGGCGAAGCGGCGCAAAGCGTAATCAGATGCTTGAGCGCGCCCGGGAACTCGCTCAGCAACTCAAGATAGGTCGTACGGGTGATGATCCCGCTCAGCAGCGGCATCATGCGCGACAGCGGGACCGGCGCATCCGCACGCGAGCAGACGTTGCTCAGCAGGTGCGGCATCAGATGATCCAGCACCTGACGACCGCGCGGACCAATGGCCCGTTTATTCAGTTCGAGACGGAAATCAGCAATTAACGCCACCACACGATGGCGATCGTCGTCGCTCAGGTGCGCCAGCACCGGCGTGGTGTCATCTTCCTGCAGCGCGTCCTGCCACAATTCGCGCCAGTGTTCAGAGAGCGTATCGTCCTGCGATTCACTTTCATCGTCACCAATCAGCGCGTTAAAGACACGGCGCACGCCGGCCATATGCGCATCCAGTTGCCCGGTCAACGTTGACCAGTCGTCGACGTGCATCCCCCAGGCCAGCCGCGCCCGGTTCAGGTCATCGCCTGGCAAAGTCTGGGTCTGCTCGTCATTGATGCTTTGCAGCAGGTTTTCCAGGCGGCGCAGGAACAGATAGGCCTTGCGCAGGATCTGCGCGTCGCCTTCCGGCAGCAGATGCAGTTGCTCTATGGCTGACAGCGTCGGCAGCAGCGAACGGGATTGCAGTGAAGGCTCACGTCCGCCGCGGATCAGCTGGAAGACCTGAACGATAAATTCGATTTCGCGAATGCCGCCCGCGCCGAGCTTGATGTTGTCCTTCAGACCCCGGCGACGCACTTCACGGGCGATCATTCCTTTCATGTTGCGCAGCGACTGAATAACGCTGAAGTCGATATAGCGACGGAACACGAACGGGCGCAGCATGGCGCGCAACTCGTTGGCGTAGGCATCGTCGCTGTCTCCCATGATCCGCGCTTTGACCATCGCGTAACGCTCCCAGTCGCGCCCCTGCTCCTGGTAATAATCTTCCAGTGCCGCAAAGCTCAGCACCAGCGGACCGCTGTCGCCAAACGGGCGCAGGCGCATATCCACGCGATAGACAAAACCATCCTGGGTAGGTTGATCCAGCGCTTTAATCAGACGTTGCCCGAGACGGGTAAAGAACTGCGCATTGTCCAGTTCACGGCGGCCCCCGCGTGTGGAGCCGTTCTCCGGCCAGGCAAAAATCAGGTCGATATCCGAGGAGAAATTCAGTTCACAGCCCCCAAGCTTGCCCATGCCCAGAATCAAGAGTGGCTGAGGAACCCCATCCTCATTGCACGGCGTGCCCCACTCTTTACAACAGGCGGCATAGAGCCAGTCCCGTGCGGCAACAATCAGTGTCTGTGCCAGCTCGCTCAGCTGCTGCAGAGTACTTTCTTCGCTGACCAGTTCCAGCGCCTGAGCCCAGGCAATACGCACCATCACCCGGCGGCGGAACTGGCGCAGGACGCGCATCAATGTCGCTTCATCCGCGACCTCTTCAAGTGCGGTTTGCAACCAGCCCGCATAATGCCGCCACTCGTCTGCCTGCGGCGGGGTGCTCTCAAGCGCCTCCAGCCAGTCCGGGTAAGCGGTGATACTTTCCTGCACAAAATCACTGAAGGTGAGCACGCTCCTGGCCTGCTCGCTTAACGATGACGCCGGTAATGACTCAGGCAGACGTTCGCAAACGGTCTGCCACTGCTGCTGTAACTGCGAAGAAAGCGGCATTATAGGGTTCCTTGCCAGAGTTAACGTTTTCCGCTGTGCAGCCAGAACGGCTCCTGCGAAATGGCTTCATTGCGGAAATGCTCAATCTCAATGTGCTGACGGGTTTCGATAGCATGTTTCAGCCCCTGCCAGTTCTCCAGCCAGGCCTGCGCTTTAGGGCCGTCATAGGCACCCGACAGCAGCAGCATGCTGTCGATATTGCGCGACAGGCGGATCAGCTGATCGCCATACTGGTCTCCCAGCGGATACGCAAAGGTGGTTTTAAGCTCCGCCGCGTGGCGTGAAAGATGGATATCCGCGAAACGTTTGAAGTTATCTTCAATTTTGGCCTGCGCTTTTGCATCCAGGAAGGCATGCCAGCTACGCGTCACCAGAAATTCGGTCAGCGCCAGCCTGGCGGCGGCGTTTTGCGGGCTGTAGAGCGCCGTTTGTGCGGATACGTCAGAGAGCAGCAGCGCTTCGGTCTGGGTCAGCAGGTCACGTAAGTGAGCGCTCGCTTTACGAGGTACGATGCCGCCGAACAGCGCCAGGGTATGACGCACAAGGCTCATCGCCGCTAACACGTGCGCTTTTGCGTTTTTCACATTACGCACCCACAGCTCTTCATGATATAGCCACTGTGAGAGCGCCAGCTCCAGTGCCGCCTCCATGCCCTGCTCAACGCTGGCTTTCGGTGGCACGTGCAAAATAGTCGTCTCTTTCAGCAGGCGCGGCGCATTCCCGGCGGCCAGATGATACCCCCGCGCCGCTTTGCTCAGGCTGCCCTGACGCAGGCCCGGCTGACTTACCAGCTTACGCGCCAGCTTCAGTACGTCCTGGACTTCACCTTCCAGCAGTTCGAGCTCCAGCTCGCAAATCGGCTCCTGAAGCTCACCCGCTTTTACCTCACCCTGATCGAGGGCGATTTCAATGCGGCTTTTCCCTTCCGTTACCAGCCATTTTTCACGCCAGAAATCGGTGCTAAACAGCGGTTTCACCTCAGCGGATAAGGTTTCTGGCAGCACGCCGTCCGGCCAGACTTCTGCCGGGAAACGATCCAGCTCAAGTTCTGGCTGATTGATGTCGATATTGTATTCCGGGCGCTGATGCAA
The DNA here is from genome assembly GCF_003635055.1 of Enterobacter sp. WPR_3_1. Taxonomy (NCBI): domain Bacteria; kingdom Pseudomonadati; phylum Pseudomonadota; class Gammaproteobacteria; order Enterobacterales; family Enterobacteriaceae; genus Enterobacter; species Enterobacter sp. WPR_3_1. The sequence goes on from NZ_RBXU01000009.1 coordinate 439,020, forward strand.
ACCGCCGACCACGCGGCCAGCGATTTTCATCGTCATCTCGTAGCGCCCGTTCGCGCCACGGATGCGCAGTCCCATATCATGGCGGCGCAGCCAGTTGTCTGGCGTTTCGTAATAGATATTAAGCAGTTGTACCGGTTCATGGTGTTCGCCGGAAAGGGTCTGCAGATGCTGACGGAGTGCGTCAACGCTGTCTTTTTCGACGATAAATTTTAATTCGATTTCTTGAGCCATAGCCTTGTACTTTTGCAGGCGTCACAGACGCGTCAATGAGGGCGAACTTCCTCGCCATTTGTTTGTCAGTACATAGTATTTTGCGCCAAATTGCCACGCAATGAGCAATTTGACGGGCGTAAATGTTTAGGGTCGTGACACAGATGATTCTGATTGCTGACGAATGCTTTGCGTAGAGACACTGTTGCCACTACTATCGTTCCACTATTTATGAAAATAACGACTAATGATGCTTAAATTACGCCTGATTGGACTTACTTTCCTCGCTTTTAGCGCCGCAACCGCCGTGCACGCTGAAGAGAAGCGTTACGTTTCTGACGAACTGAACACCTGGGTACGCAGTGGCCCTGGAGATAATTATCGCCTCGTGGGTACGGTCAATGCCGGCGAGGAAGTGACGCTGTTACAGACCAACGCGGAGACCAATTATGGTCAGGTTCGCGACAGTACCGGCCGCACGTCCTGGATCCCACTGAAAGAGCTGAGCGCGGTGCCAAGCCTGCGCACCCGCGTGCCGGATCTGGAAAATCAGGTGAAAACGCTGACCGACAAGCTGAACAATATCGACGGTACCTGGAACCAGCGCACCGCGGAAATGCAGCAGAAGGTGGCCCAGAGCGACAGCGTGATTAACGGTCTGAAAGACGAGAATCAGAAACTGAAAAACGAGCTGATTGTCGCGCAGAAGAAGGTGAACGCCGCCAATCTGCAACTTGATGACAAACAACGTACCATCATCATGCAGTGGTTTATGTACGGTGGCGGTGTGCTGGGTGTTGGCCTGGTGCTGGGTCTGGTGCTTCCTCACCTGATCCCAAGCCGTAAGCGTAAAGACCGCTGGATGAACTAATTCGTCTTCTCTGCCAGACTTACGTATTATCTTGCGAAAAGAGAAAACGGGAGTACAGGGCGTGAAGAGTTATCTGGTCGGTGGTGCGGTACGTGATGCGTTGTTAGGTCTGCCGGTCAAAGATAAAGACTGGGTGGTGGTGGGAGCCACACCTGAAGAGATGCTTAACGCGGGCTACCAGCAGGTAGGCCGCGATTTTCCCGTGTTTCTGCACCCGCAAAGCCGTGAGGAGTACGCCCTGGCGCGTACCGAACGGAAATCCGGTTCGGGTTATACCGGCTTCACCTGCTATGCCGCACCGGACGTCACGCTGGAGCAAGATCTCCTGCGTCGCGATCTCACCATCAACGCCCTGGCGCAGGACGAAGACGGCCAGATCATTGACGCGTATGGCGGTCAGGACGATCTGCGTAATCGACTGCTGCGTCACGTCTCCCCGGCGTTTTCTGAAGATCCGCTCCGCGTGCTGCGCGTGGCGCGCTTTGCGGCGCGTTACGCGCATCTGAGCTTCCGCATTGCCGATGAGACCCTGGCACTGATGACCGCCATGACCGAGGCGGGCGAACTGGCCCACCTCACGCCAGAGCGCGTCTGGAAAGAGACGGAAAACGCCCTTACTACCCGCAACCCGCAGGTCTTTTTCCAGGTGCTGCGTGACTGTGGCGCACTGAAAGTGCTGTTCCCGGAAATTGACGCGCTGTTCGGCGTGCCCGCCCCGGCGAAATGGCACCCGGAAATCGATACCGGCGTGCATACCCTGATGACCCTGAGTATGGCTGCCATGCTCAGCCCCGAGGTGGATGTGCGTTTTTCAACGCTGTGCCACGATCTCGGCAAAGGATTAACGCCAAAAGCCATGTGGCCGCGCCACCATGGCCACGGTCCTGCCGGGGTGAAGCTGGTCGAAGGGCTTTGCCAGCGCCTGCGGGTACCCAACGAGATCCGCGATCTCGCCAGACTGGTGGCGGAATTTCACGACCTGATCCACACCTTCCCGATCCTCAAACCGGCCACCATCGTTAAGCTGTTTGATAACATCGACGCATGGCGCAAACCCCAGCGCGTCGAGCAGATCGCGTTGACCAGCGAAGCCGACGTACGTGGCCGCACCGGTTTTGAAGCCTGCGATTATCCGCAGGGGCGGCTGTTACGCGCAGCGTGGGACGTGGCAAAAGCGGTACCGACTAAAGCGGTTGTCGAGGCGGGCTTCAAGGGACCGGAAATCCGGGAAGAGCTGACGAAACGTCGAATTCAGGCGGTGACGGACTGGAAGGAAAAGCATTGCCCTCAGCCTAAAGACTGAGGGCCGTCGGTCAGAAGAAGACCACGTAAACCGCAGCCGCCACGATAAAGCGATAGATCGCGAACGGAATAAACGAGATACGCTTAATCAACTGCAGGAAGGTTTTGATGGCGATCAGCGCCACGATAAAGGCAGTGACAAAGCCCACGGCGAACATCGGAATGTCACCCGTGGTGAGGAAGCCAATGCTTTTATAGACGTCGAGTGCGGTCGCGCCCATCATCATCGGCACCGCCAGCAGGAACGAGAACTCCGACGCAGCATAACGGCTAACGCCCATCAGCATCCCGCCAGAGATGGTCGCGCCTGAGCGTGAAAAGCCCGGCCACAGCGCCAGACACTGGAAACAACCGATGATAAACGCCTGACGGTAGGTCATGTCATCCAGACCTTCCGCGCGTGGCGTTTTCGGCTTCAGCAGTTCTGCCGCGATCAGCAGGAAACCGCCGACGACCAGCGCATACATGACGTTAATCGGGTTAAATAGCGATTTAATGGTGTCGTGGAAAACTAGGCCCAGAACCACTGCCGGAACCATGCCAAGCAGAATATGGATAAGCGTCAGGCGACCTTTGCTTTCACCCTCGCGCTGAGGAAGACGGCCAAAGTGGATACCGATAAGCCCGAACAGACGACGCCAGAACATCACAACGACCGCCAGAATAGACCCCAACTGAATGACAACTTCAAACGTCTTTGCGGTATCGCCTTCAAAGCCCAGCAGATGGCCAACGATAATCATATGGCCCGTACTGGAAACCGGCAAAAACTCCGTCAATCCTTCGACCACACCCAGTATTGCCGCCACCAGCAGCGAGTGCATATCGCTCATCTATAAACCCCTAAAAAGATATAAAAAAACGGTGTCCCACGCGGACAACCGTGAAAGATACAGCTTTAAGACCGGTATAACCTAAAATGGTTTAGCTATTATGACGTTAAATCTTCCCTTTCAGATTTGTGCCACGCTCAATGATCACGCCGACGTTAGCGGCACGCGCCACGGCGCCCGGTTTGCTCAACTTGATGCGTACCCACGGTGCGTTGAACTTGCTCAGCAGCAGCTCGGCCACCTCTTCTGCCACACGCTCCACCAGCGCAAAACGTTGCCCTTCGACGTGGCCCACGACCGTTTCACTGATATCGGCGTAGCTCAGACAGTCATTCACGTCGTCGCTTTTTGCTGACTTGCGGTTATCCCAGCCCATTTCGATATCGAACACGAGTTTCTGCTCAATGGTCTGTTCCCAGTCGTAAACACCAATAGTGGTGATTACCGAAAGTTGCTCTATAAATACAATATCCATCACGACCTGCCTGCTTTTTGGCTAAACCGGATACCACTTCCGGCGAATTATGCGTATTATCCACAGATGCTGAGAATACAGATACATTTTCAAAACGGAACAGCGTTATGAGTGCAATCGCGCCTGGAATGATCCTCCTCGCCTACCTTTGCGGCTCAATCTCCAGCGCCATTCTGGTCTGCCGCATTGCCGGGTTACCTGACCCGCGCGAAAGTGGTTCCGGGAATCCGGGGGCGACCAATGTACTACGAATTGGCGGCAAGGGAGCAGCCGTAGCGGTATTGATTTTTGATGTTCTGAAAGGAATGTTACCCGTCTGGGGAGCGTATGCGCTGGGCGTAACGCCGTTCTGGCTGGGGCTCATTGCTATCGCCGCCTGTGTCGGCCATATCTGGCCTGTATTCTTTGGTTTTAAAGGCGGTAAAGGCGTCGCCACCGCCTTTGGTGCTATTGCCCCAATCGGCTGGGACTTAACCGGCGTGATGGCCGGCACCTGGCTACTGACCATTCTTCTGAGCGGTTACTCATCACTGGGCGCCATCGTCAGCGCGCTGATCGCGCCATTCTATGTCTGGTGGTTCAAACCGCAGTTCACCTTCCCGGTGTCGATGCTCTCCTGCCTCATCCTGCTGCGCCATCACGATAATATTCAGCGCCTGTGGCGTCGCCAGGAGACCAAAATCTGGTCGAAGCTCAAGAGAAAGAAAAAAGACGCCCCGTAAGGGGTTAGTTATGCCTTATAACCAAATGTGATTTTGGTCACCCTCTGCCTGTGGTAACTGTTAATGACACAACACAACCACACAAAAAGAAAATGGCAGACATTACAGACACAACTCCCCTTTCAACGGCAGGACATTCGCCTGATGGCGACATCAAGTGGGTACGTAACGCCTCTGACGTTTCACGTCTGGTCAACGACGGTTCTCAGGGTCGGGCCAACGCCCGCATCGTAGTCGGTATCGCGCTGGGCGGTATTTTCCTCGATGCGTACGACCTTGGTGCGCTGGCGTTCGGCATCAAAGACATCACCCGCGAATTTAATCTCACCCCCGCCGGTACCGGCATGGTGGCCTCGGCCATTACCTTTGGCGCGATTGTCGGGGCGCTGCTGGGTGGCTACCTCACGGACAAGATCGGACGCTACCGCGTCTTTATGGCCGACATGCTGTTCTTCGTGGTAGCGGCCATCGCCTGTGCACTGGCACCCAACGAATATGCGCTGGCGGGCGCACGCTTTGTGATGGGCCTCGGCGTGGGGATCGATCTGCCGGTGGCGATGGCGTTTCTTAGCGAGTTCGCCAGGCTCAAAGGCCCCGGAAACAAGGCCTCCAGCGTGGCAATGTGGTGCCCAACCTGGTATGCCGCAATCAGCATCTCTTACCTGTTGGTGTTATTCTTCTACGCCGTACTGCCAGAAAGTCACAGCGACTGGCTGTGGCGCTTAATCCTGGGATTTGGCGCGGTGCCTGCGCTGGTGATTATCGCCATTCGTAGCCGCTACATGAGCGAGTCCCCGGTCTGGGCGGCGAATCAGGGCAACCTGAAAGAGGCGGCCGCTATCTTGCGGCAATCGTATAACATCAACGCCCACGTGCCGCAGGATGCGCTTAACCAACCGGCACCGGTGGTCAACAAGGCGAAGTGGGCAAACTATCTGCACCTGTTCCGTGGCGTCTATTTGCGACGTACCACGCTCGCTACCCTGCTCTCGGTGGTGTCGTCTTTCGCCTATAACGCCGTCGCATTTGGTCTGCCGGTCATTATCTCCAGCTTCTTTGTGCAGTCGATGCTGACCACTATTCTGATCTCGCTGGTGCTAAACCTGCTGTTTGCCTTCGTCGGCGGATTGCTGGCGGTGCGCTATGTTCCGCGCTTCGGCGCGTGGCGGATGTCACTGGCGGGCTACGCCTGTCAGCTTGTTGCTCTGCTGGGGCTGGCGCTGACTGGTCGTCCGGAAGGCGTATCGGAAGGCGTTATCGCCGTCGCGATGCTGGCGCTGTTCCTGTTCGGTCAGGGATTTGGGCCCGGTGCCCATACCATGACGTTTGCGTCCCTGAGCTATCCCACCTCTCTGCGCGGCGTGGGCGTGGGCCTTAACCAGACGCTGATGCGCAGCAGTTCTACGCTCTCGCTGTTTCTGTTCCCGCTGCTGGTGGCCTCTCTTGATACCGCCGTGTTCTGGGTGATCGCTCTGGCACCGTTTATCGGGCTGGCTTCGCTGCTGGCGATCCGCTGGGAACCGTCCGGCTATGATGTGGATGCAGAGGATTATCGATAACCTTCTCAACCGGCTCCTTGAGCCGGTTTTTTTATCCATAAGCGACTCATATGACAGCCTTCATTTCTGCCAGGGCATACTGAAACGTCTCCCGATGATGAGCAGATGGATGCAGCATGTTAGCAGCTCAGGTCACTGATAATTCTTACAAAGGCTGGCAGGCATCGCTTGCCCTGCAGTTTTGTTACACCCCTGAGAAAACCCTCCTGCACGCTGCTCATCACATCGGGCCCCTCACCGTACAGCGACCTTTTTATCCCGAAGGCGACACCTGCCACCTGTATTTACTGCACCCGCCAGGCGGGATAGTCGGCGGCGATACGCTGGATATTTCGGTGCATCTGGACGCGAAAAGCCATGCGCTGATCACCATGCCCGGCGCGAGCAAGTTCTATCGCAGCAGCGGCCCGCAGGCCTGTCTCAATCAGCACTTCTGGCTCGACGATGAGGCTACGCTGGAGTGGCTGCCGCAGGACACCATTATCTTTCCCGGTGCGAATGCCGCCCTGCGTTCCGTTTTTCATCTGAAGGCCTCCAGTACGCTGCTGGCGTGGGAGTTGTACTGTCTGGGTCGCCCGGTGATCGGCGAAACCTTCAGCCACGGCACGCTGGAAAGCCGCCTTGAGATCTGGGTCGACGATGAGCCACGGCTGATTGAACGTCAGCACCTCAGCAATGGCGATCTCACGCCCGTTGCAGGTCTCCCGTGGGTCGGCACGCTGCTGTTCTTTCCGGCCAGGGAAGCGCACCTCGAAACGGTGCGCGAGCTGCTGACGCCGCTGAGCCACTTTGCCGGGGCAACGCTCACAGACGATCTGCTGTCGGTGCGTTTTCTCTCCCACGACAACCTGATTTGCCAGCGGGTGATGCGCGATATCTGGCAGTCGCTTCGCCCGCTTTTAACCCCCAAAACCGCCTGTTCGCCGCGTATCTGGCAGACATAAGAGAAACGTTATGGAACTGACCCCCAGAGAAAAAGACAAGCTGTTGCTGTTTACCGCTGCGCTGGTTGCCGAACGCCGCCTTGCGCGCGGGGTAAAACTGAATTACCCGGAATCAGTCGCGCTGATCAGCGCGTTTATTATGGAAGGCGCCCGCGATGGCGAAACCGTCGCCTCACTGATGGAAGCGGGCCGTCACGTCCTGACGCGCGACCAGGTGATGGAAGGCGTACCGGAGATGATCCCCGACATTCAGGTGGAAGCGACGTTCCCGGACGGATCAAAGCTCGTCACCGTCCATAACCCGATCGTATAAGGAGCGCGTGATGATCCCAGGCGAATACCAGATCCAATCCGGAAACATTGCGATCAACGTTGGGCGAGACACGCAAAACGTGATCGTCGAAAACCATGGCGACAGGCCGATCCAGGTGGGATCGCACTACCACTTTTATGAGATTAACCCGGCGCTGAAATTCGACCGGGAAGCCACCAAAGGCTATCGGCTGAATATTCCGGCAGGCACCGCCGTGCGTTTCGAACCCGGACAGAAGCGCGAGGTGACGCTGGTTCAGGTCAGCGGCGCGCAGCGTATTTTCGGCTTTCGCGGCGAGGTGATGGGAGAGGTGAAAAATGGCTGAAATTTCACGCCAGGCCTACGCCGATATGTTCGGCCCCACCACTGGCGATAAAGTGCGTCTGGCCGACAGCGAGCTGTGGATAGAAGTGGAAAACGATCTCACGGTCTACGGCGAAGAGGTCAAATTCGGCGGCGGGAAGGTGATCCGCGACGGTATGGGCCAGGGGCAGATGACATCCGACGGCTGCGTGGATCTGGTGCTGACCAACGCGTTGATTATCGATCACTGGGGGATCGTTAAAGCCGATATTGGCGTAAAAAACGGGCGGATCTTTGCCGTGGGTAAAGCCGGTAACCCGGATATACAGCCCGGGGTCACGATCCCGATTGGCGCAGCGACAGAAGTGATCGCCGCCGAGGGGAAAATTGTCACCGCCGGCGGGATCGACACGCACATCCACTGGATCTGCCCGCAGCAGGCGGAAGAGGCGCTGGTCTCTGGCGTCACCACCATGATTGGCGGGGGCACGGGCCCTGCGGCAGGCACCAACGCCACGACCTGTACGCCGGGGCCCTGGTATATCGCGCGAATGTTGCAGGCGGCCGATACACTACCGGTGAATATCGGCCTGCTTGGCAAAGGTAACGGTTCCAACCCTGATGCCCTGCGCGAGCAGATCGCAGCGGGTGCCATCGGGCTGAAGATCCACGAAGACTGGGGCGCGACGCCTGCAGCCATCAACTGCTCACTGGCGGTGGCGGAGGAGATGGATATTCAGGTGGCGCTGCACAGCGACACGCTGAACGAATCCGGGTTTGTTGAGGACACGCTGACGGCTATCGGCGGGCGGACCATTCACACCTTCCATACAGAAGGGGCAGGCGGCGGACATGCACCGGATATTATTACCGCCTGCGCGCACCCGAATATTCTGCCCTCCTCCACTAACCCGACGCTGCCCTACACGGTGAATACCATCGACGAGCATCTCGACATGCTGATGGTGTGTCACCACCTCGACCCGGATATCGCCGAGGACGTCGCCTTTGCTGAATCACGCATTCGCCGGGAGACCATCGCTGCGGAAGATGTCCTTCACGATATCGGAGCCTTCTCGCTGACCTCGTCCGATTCCCAGGCAATGGGTCGCGTCGGCGAAGTGATTATTCGTACCTGGCAGGTGGCGCACCGTATGAAGGTTCAGCGCGGCGCACTGCCGGAAGAGACCGGGAACAACGATAACTACCGCGTGAAACGCTATATCGCCAAATACACCATTAACCCGGCGCTGACCCACGGGATTGCTCATGAAGTGGGCTCGATTGAGGCCGGGAAACTGGCGGATTTAGTGGTCTGGTCCCCCGCGTTCTTTGGCGTCAAACCCGCCACCATTGTGAAAGGCGGGATGATCGCCTGCGCGCCGATGGGGGATATCAACGCCTCTATCCCAACGCCGCAACCGGTCCATTACCGTCCGATGTTTGGCACGCTGGGTGCCGCGCGCCATGCGACACGGCTGACGTTTGTCTCCCAGGCTGCCGATGCAAAGGGCATTTCGCACCAGCTCAGCCTGCAGAGCGGCATAGCCGTCGTCAAAGGCTGCCGCACGGTGAAAAAGGCCGACATGATCCACAACAGCCTGCAGCCCAACATCACCGTTGACGCACAAACTTACGAGGTTCGCGTTGATGGCGAGCTCATTACCAGCGAGCCGGCAGACGTTCTGCCGATGGCCCAACGCTATTTCCTGTTTTAAGGAGTGACGATGATCTACCTGACCCAACGCCTTGACCATGCCCATCCGATAACCGCCAGCGTCACGCTGCCGATTGATGTCCGGGTGAAAAGCCGTGCCCGCGTGGCGCTGAATGACGGCCGCGAAGCCGGGCTGATGCTGCCGCGCGGCCTGCTACTGCGCGGGGGGGATCTGCTGACCACTGACGACGGCAGCGAGGTGATCGAGGTGATCGCTGCGCCGGAATCAGTCTCCGTCGTGCGCTGCGACGATCCGTTCCTGCTCGCCCGCGCCTGCTACCACCTCGGCAACCGCCACGTGCCGCTGCAGATCATGCCCGGCGAACTGCGCTATCACCACGATCATGTGCTCGATGACATGCTGCGCCAGTTCGGGCTCGAGGTGACATTTGCCACCCTCCCGTTTGAACCGGAAGCAGGGGCGTATACCAGCGATGCCCACAGCCATAGCCATAGTCACTCTCACGCTCATTCACATTAAGGATTCATCATGCGTACGTTTTTACCTCTGTTACTGCTGGCCTTTTCTCTTCCTGCCCTGGCGCATCCCGGACACGGCACAGACAGCTTTCAGGCCGGTTTTTTCCATCCGCTGACGGGTCTTGATCATCTGCTGATGCTAACCGGTGCGGGCGTACTTTCGGCCCTGAGCGGGCGCAAGCTGCTGCTGCCTCTTGCCACTCTCGGCATGATGCTGGCCGGGGCCGTTGCAGGCAGCCTGCTTGGCGGCTTTAGCGGCATGGAAATGCTGATTATCGCCTCGCTGGCGGTCTGCGGCGCGATGATGTTTAAAACCGAAAATCGCCTGCTGTTGGCCGTGCCGGCGCTGGCAATGTTCCACGGCTGGGCGCACGGGGTAGAGATGTCTGGCCACAGCTTCTGGCTCTTCACCAGCGGCTTTATGTTTGCCAGTGCCACGGTGCTGTGCGCCAGCTTCGCCGCCGGGTTGCTGCTGCGCCGTCACGACGGGTTACGTAAAACCTTTGGTGGCGGGCTGATTGTCTCTGCGCTGCTGGCGCTGATGGGCTGATGGAGCACGTCCGCCAGCGGCTGCGCCTGATGCAGCTCTCCAGCAGCAGCCTTCCGGTCGGGTCATTCACCTGGTCGCAGGGGCTGGAGTGGGCCGTTGAAGCAGGCTGGGTCCCCGATGCTGAGGCGTTCAAAAACTGGCAGATCCTGCAGATGGAGCAGAGCTTGTTCTGTGTCGATCTGCCGCTGTTTTCCCGACTTTATCAGGCGTGCGAGCAAAACGATTTGGCGACGGCAACACGCTGGACGGCCTACCTTCTCGCCTGCCGGGAAACGCGTGAACTGCGTGATGAGGAACGCAACCGCGGGGCGGCCTTTACGCGCCTGCTCAAAAGCTGGGAGCCGGACTGTCCGGCAGAGTGGCGGACGCTGTTTATGCAAAGCCAGCTCAGCGGCATGGCGTGGCTCGGAGTACGCTGGGGCATTAGCGCCCATGAGCTGGCCCTGAGCCTGGGCTACAGCTGGATTGAGAGCGCGGTCATGGCGGGCGTCAAGCTGGTGCCGTTCGGGCAACAGACGGCGCAGCAGCTGATTATCGACCTGAGCGACCACTTTGCCGCCGGGCTTGAACCGGCTTTTTTGCGTGGCGACGACGCGCTGGGTGCGGCAACGCCGCTGTCGGCCATCGCCTCTGCGCGCCACGAAACACAATATTCACGATTATTCCGTTCCTGAGGAGACAACATGGCTGATTACAAACATCCCCTGCGCGTGGGCGTGGGCGGCCCGGTGGGGTCGGGCAAAACCGCGTTACTGGAAGCACTCTGCAAAGCAATGCGCGACACCTATCACCTGGCAGTGGTGACCAACGATATCTACACCAAAGAGGACCAGCGCATTCTCACCGAAGCGGGTGCCCTTGAGCCAGAGCGCATCGTGGGCGTGGAGACGGGCGGCTGCCCGCATACCGCAATCCGCGAAGATGCCTCAATGAACCTGGCGGCAGTGGAAGCGTTAAGCGAAAAGTTCGGCAATCTGGACCTGATCTTCGTTGAAAGCGGCGGTGACAACCTGAGCGCCACCTTCAGCCCGGAGCTGGCTGACCTGACGATCTATGTGATTGACGTCGCTGAAGGGGAGAAGATCCCGCGTAAGGGCGGCCCAGGGATTACCAAATCCGATTTTCTGGTGATCAACAAAACCGACCTGGCCCCCTATGTGGGGGCCTCACTGGAAGTAATGGAACGTGACACCAACCGCATGCGCGGCGAGCGCCCGTGGACCTTCACCAATCTGAAGGCGGGCGACGGACTGGCGACGATCGTGACATTTCTGGAAGAGAAAGGGATGTTGCGGGTGTAACCGTTTAAATCCCCTCTCCCTGGCGGGAGAGGGTCAGACATTACGCCTCCGGCAACTCCGCCAGCGGCCAGCGTGGACGTACAGAGACGCTCAGATCGGCGGTCGCGCCAGCGTTCAGACGTACCATACCCGCGTAGGCGATCATCGCCCCGTTATCGGTACAGAATTCCGGACGGGCATAAAATACTTCCCCACCACGCTTTTGCATCATCTGCGCGAGTTTTGCACGCAGCGTGCGGTTGGCGCTGACGCCCCCGGCCATCACCAGACGCTTAAAGCCGGTCTTTTCCAGTGCGCGTTTGCATTTGATCATCAGGGTATCGACCACCGCGTCTTCGAACGCACGGGCGATATCAGCACGGGTCTGCTCGCTATCGTCGTTATTGCGAATGGTATTGGCCGCGAAGGTTTTCAGACCGGAAAAGCTGAAATCCAGCCCTGGACGGTCAGTCATCGGACGCGGGAAGACGAAACGCCCTTCCGTGCCCTGCGATGCCATTTTCGAGAGCATCGGACCGCCAGGATAATCCAGACCCAGCAGTTTGGCCGTTTTGTCGAAGGCCTCACCGGCTGCGTCGTCAATGGACTCGCCGAGCAGCTCATACTTGCCAATCCCCGTTACGCTAATCAGCTGGGTATGGCCACCTGAAACCAGCAGCGCCACAAAAGGAAACGCAGGCGGATTATCTTCCAGCATCGGCGCCAGAAGATGCCCTTCCATATGGTGAACCGGAATGGCCGGCACATCCCACGCGAACGCCAGCGAACGGCCCACCGTTGCGCCGACCAGCAGCGCACCCACCAGGCCCGGGCCTGCGGTATACGCTACAGCATCAATATCAGTAGAGTTCAACCCGGCTTCTTTCAGCGCCGCCTGAATCAGGGGAACCGTTTTACGCACGTGGTCACGAGAAGCCAGTTCAGGCACGACGCCGCCGTAGTCAGCGTGTAATTTCACCTGACTATACAGTTGGTTGGCAAGAAGCCCTTTTTCGTCGTCGTAAATGGCGATGCCGGTCTCATCGCAGGATGTTTCAATACCCAGTACACGCATGACTTGTTTTACCTCGTTTCAATACCGCGCAGTGTAGGGCCAATGCGGATTGATGTAAAACTTTGTTCGCCCCAGGAAGAAGCCTCGTGTATACTCCTCACCCTTATTAAAGTCCCTTTCAAAAACGCGTCGGTGCTTTACAAAGCAGCAGCATTTGCAGTAAAATTCCGCACCATTTTGAAATAAGCTGGCGTTGATGCCAGCGGCAAACCGAATTTATCAAAGGTGAGAGTTACATGCCGGTAATTAAAGTACGTGAAAACGAGCCGTTCGACGTTGCACTGCGTCGCTTCAAACGTTCATGCGAGAAAGCAGGTGTTCTGGCTGAAGTTCGTCGTCGTGAGTTCTATGAAAAACCAACGACCGAACGTAAGCGCGCTAAAGCTTCTGCTGTGAAACGTCACGCGAAGAAACTGGCTCGCGAAAACGCACGCCGTACTCGTCTGTACTAATCAGTTGAGGGCCTCAGCCCTCAATGACAGACAGAGTTGTAGTCGTAAGGCCGTGCTTCCGGAAGGAATGCGCGGCTTGTTTTCGTTTATGAGTTACTAAAATTTTTGGGGCATATGGCCGGACGAATCCCACGCGTATTCATCAATGACCTGCTAGCCAGAACCGACATCGTCGATCTCATCGACGCGCGGGTAAAGCTGAAAAAGCAGGGCAAGAACTACCATGCGTGCTGTCCTTTCCATAACGAAAAAACCCCCTCCTTCACCGTAAACGGTGAAAAGCAGTTTTACCATTGCTTCGGCTGTGGTGCTCACGGTAATGCTGTCGATTTTTTAATGAACTACGACAAGCTCGAGTTCGTTGAAACCGTCGAAGAGCTGGCGGCGATGCACAACCTTGAAGTGCCGTATGAAGCAGGCAGTGGGCCAAGCCAGATCGAGCGCCATCAACGGCAGACGCTGTACCAACTGATGGATGGTCTGAACTCGTTTTATCAACAGTCTCTTAAGCACGCTGCTGCTGAGCCTGCGCGTCAGTACCTGACAGCGCGCGGACTGAGTGACGATGTGATTGCGCGTTTCGCTATTGGTTACGCCCCGCCCGGCTGGGACAACGTGTTAAAGCGTTTTGGCGGCAATAGCGAAGATCGTAAGTCTCTTATCGATGCCGGCATGCTGGTCACCAATGACCAGGGACGAAGCTACGACCGCTTCCGCGAACGGGTGATGTTCCCGATCCGCGACAAGCGTGGCCGGGTGATTGGTTTTGGTGGTCGCGTGCTGGGTGATGCCCTGCCGAAGTACCTCAACTCCCCGGAGACCGATATTTTTCATAAAGGTCGCCAGCTTTACGGTCTTTATGAGGCGCTGAAGGATAACGCGGAACCTCCGCGCCTTCTGGTCGTCGAAGGCTATATGGATGTCGTCGCGCTGGCGCAGTACGACATCAACTATGCGGTTGCATCTCTGGGCACCTCGACCACAGCCGATCACATTCAGCTGCTGTACAGGGTGACTAACAATGTCATCTGCTGTTACGACGGTGACCGTGCAGGACGCGACGCCGCCTGGCGTGCGCTGGAAACCGCACTGCCTTATATGACCGACGGGCGTCAGTTACGCTTTATGTTCCTGCCCGACGGTGAAGACCCGGATACGCTGGTGCGTAAAGAGGGCAAAGCGGCGTTTGAAGCGCGGATGGAGCAGGCTCAGCCGCTCTCCACGTTTTTGTTTAACAGCCTGATGCCGCAGGTCGATTTGAGTACCCCTGACGGGCGCGCGCAGCTCAGCACGCTGGCGCTGCCGTTAATCAGTCAGGTGCCCGGCGAAACGCTGCGCATCTATCTGCGTCAGGAGCTAGGCAACAAGCTCGGCATTCTGGATGACAGCCAGCTTGAACGTTTAATGCCTAAACAGTCTGAAAACGGTGCGGTTCGTCCCGCGCCTCAGCTAAAACGCACAACCATGCGTATACTGATAGGGTTACTGGTTCAAAACCCCGAACTTGCTCCGCAAGTGCCATCGCTGGCGGGTTTGAACCACGAAAAATTGCCCGGGCTTGGCTTATTTTCAGAATTGGTCAACACTTGTTTGTCTCAGCCAGGTCTGACCACCGGACAACTTTTAGAACATTATCGCGGCACAAAAGAGGCTGCTACCCTTGAAAAACTGTCGATGTGGGACGATATAGCAGATAAGGACATTGCAGAAAAAACGTTCACCGACTCACTCAACCATATGTTTGATTCGATGCTTGAGCTGCGCCAGGAAGAGTTGATAGCTCGCGAGCGCACACACGGCTTAAGCAGCGAAGAACGCCGGGAACTCTGGATGCTGAACCAGGAGCTGGCAAAAAAATGAATTTAACGGCTTAAGTGCCGAATATCGATCGGGAAGCCCCCGGCAGCCGCACTGAGAGGCAGCGGCACAAATATAAGTACGCCCTCGCTTTAAAGGTTGGCAGCCCCATCGCCGACACCAATCAAACGAATTAAGTGTGGATACCGTCTTATGGAGCAAAACCCGCAGTCACAGCTGAAACTTCTTGTCCAACGCGGTAAGGAGCAAGGCTATCTGACCTATGCCGAGGTCAATGACCATCTGCCGGAAGATATCGTCGATTCAGATCAAATCGAAGACATCATCCAAATGATCAATGACATGGGTATTCAGGTGATGGAAGAAGCACCTGATGCCGATGATCTGTTGCTGGCTGAAACCTCCAACAACACTGACGAAGATGCGGAAGAAGCTGCTGCACAGGTCCTGTCCAGCGTGGAATCTGAAATCGGGCGTACCACTGACCCGGTCCGTATGTACATGCGCGAAATGGGTACCGTTGAACTGTTGACCCGCGAAGGCGAAATTGACATCGCGAAACGCATCGAAGACGGGATCAACCAGGTTCAGTGCTCTGTTGCCGAATACCCTGAAGCGATCACCTATCTGCTGGAGCAGTACGATCGTGTTGAAGCGGAAGAAGCGCGCCTGTCTGACCTGATCACCGGTTTTGTCGACCCGAACGCTGAAGAAGATATGGCACCGACCGCCACTCACGTTGGATCTGAACTGTCTCAGGAAGAGATGGATGATGACGAAGACGAAGATGAGGAAGATGCCGACGACGACACCGCCGATGATGACAACAGCATCGACCCGGAACTGGCGCGCGAGAAGTTTGCCGAGCTGCGTACCCAGTACGAAGTCACGCGTGACACCATCAAAGCAAAAGGTCGCAGCCACGCAGCCGCACAGGAAGAGATCCTGAAACTGTCTGAAGTCTTCAAACAGTTCCGTCTGGTGCCTAAACAGTTCGACTACCTGGTTAACAGCATGCGCGTGATGATGGATCGCGTACGTACCCAGGAACGCATCATCATGAAACTGTGCGTTGAGCAGTGCAAAATGCCGAAGAAGAACTTCATCACCCTCTTCACCGGCAACGAAACCAGCGAAACCTGGTTCAACGCGGCTATCGCGATGAACAAGCCGTGGTCTGAAAAACTGCATGACGTGAAAGAAGACGTGTTCCGCGGCCTGCAGAAACTGCATCAGATTGAAGAAGAGACCGGCCTGACCATTGAGCAGGTTAAAGACATCAACCGTCGTATGTCCATCGGTGAAGCGAAAGCCCGCCGTGCGAAGAAAGAGATGGTTGAAGCGAACCTGCGTCTGGTTATCTCTATCGCCAAGAAGTACACCAACCGTGGCCTGCAGTTCCTGGATCTGATCCAGGAAGGCAACATCGGTCTGATGAAAGCGGTTGATAAGTTTGAATACCGTCGTGGTTATAAGTTCTCCACCTATGCTACCTGGTGGATCCGTCAGGCTATCACCCGCTCTATCGCGGATCAGGCGCGCACCATCCGTATTCCGGTGCATATGATTGAGACCATTAACAAGCTCAACCGTATTTCCCGCCAGATGCTGCAGGAGATGGGCCGCGAGCCAACGCCGGAAGAGCTGGCTGAGCGCATGCTGATGCCGGAAGACAAGATCCGTAAAGTGCTGAAGATCGCCAAAGAGCCAATCTCCATGGAAACACCAATCGGTGATGATGAAGATTCGCATCTGGGTGATTTCATCGAGGATACCACCCTCGAGCTGCCGCTGGACTCTGCAACGACCGAGAGCCTGCGTGCTGCAACGCACGACGTTCTGGCTGGCCTGACCGCCCGTGAAGCAAAAGTGCTGCGTATGCGTTTCGGTATCGATATGAACACCGACCATACGCTGGAAGAAGTGGGTAAACAGTTCGACGTTACCCGCGAACGTATCCGTCAGATCGAAGCGAAGGCGCTGCGTAAACTGCGCCATCCAAGCCGCTCTGAAGTACTGCGTAGCTTCCTGGACGATTAATCGATCCTGTCAGTGAAAAAGCTCCCTTTGGGGAGCTTTTTTTTTTGCATTTTCTCCGCCCCTCAGGGACAAGGAAACACCGCCCTACAGCCCACGCACAACCAGGGCCTCATCCAGTTCCCGATACGCCTCCACCAGCTTATCCAGCGTTGCCCTGTTAAGCCCGCTCGGGTTCGGCAGCACCCACACCTGCGTGACGCCAATGGTGATGGCCTGTTTGCCCCACTGCGCACCGCGCTGACTGAACGCCTGTTCGTAAGCCTGCTTGCCCAGGATGGCCAGCGCTGCCGGCTGATAATCTTCAATCTTCTTAATCAGCTCCCGCCCACCGCTGCGCAGTTCATGCAGGTTCACCTCACTCGCCTGTACCGTGGGCCGCTCGACCAGCATGGTTATCCCGCAGCGCGTATCCAGCAGGTGTTGCTCCTCTTCAGGCTTCAGTAGCCTGTCGGTAAACCCGGCCTGATAGATAACCTTCCAGAAGCGATTCCCCGGATGGGCAAAGTGAAAACCGGTGTGCGCTGAGGACTTCCCCGGGTTAATCCCGCAAAACACCACCCGCAAGCCCGGGGCCAGAATATCGTTGATCATCTCTACTCCCATTGATACATCTTTATGGAAGTATAAAGGATTGATTATGCATTGTTTATAAAAACAGCAGGCAGGTGTGAATGGCTGGATTGCTGAAGGGAGTTCCTCTATAATTCACCGCCACGGCCCCTTAGCTCAGTGGTTAGAGCAGGCGACTCATAATCGCTTGGTCGCTGGTTCAAGTCCAGCAGGGGCCACCAAATTTAGCTGTAGAATCAAATGATTAAGCCACTCTATTGAGTGGCTTTTTTATTGGTTTTTTTGAGCCGGTGGCGCAGTCGCTAACCGTGGGTCTGCGAAGCCGTTCGGACACGCTCAGCGGCGCCAGGTGTCGCAATCAGACGCTCCACGGACTCCATCGTCACGAACGTACAGCTGCAGTCCACATTGGTGCACTGGTGATAGCGCTCTTTGGTATTTTCACTTAAATAGCGACTGGTACGCGCATGCGCGGAATGCTTGCACTTAGGACAATGAAACATGTACCTCTCCACATAATTCACAATTTGTGAATTAATAATACCCAAAAAGAAATCAATAGCAAATGCATTACTCATTTTTGATGGAAAATTTTTCATCAGCGACGTTCAGCTCAAGCTTAAGTTGCGTGGTAAATCCACTCTCGCTGAGAGTATGAACCACCTCGTTGATAATCCACGCCTGCTCGTCAATGACCCGTTTAAAGCCGTTGACCAGCACCGGCGTTTCGGGATACAGATCGGCGCGTCCCAGCGCCAGCTGGATAGAAAAATTCACGGTACCCCGCTGAAGCGCGCGCCACTTCGCCTCCGCAGCCCTGAGCGCCTGCTCTTCAGAGGCATAAACCGTGGTGAGCTCAAAAACGTTTTCCGCCGACCCCACCAGCCTCTCTTGCGGCTTCTCTGCCTTGCCTCCTGCTCCCGCTACCGGTGCAGCGGCATCCGGGTGCTGTAGTCCTTCTGTCGGCTGCCCCCCGGGCTGACGATTAATACTCAATTGAGTATTTTGTTGTTTTGGGTCACGCGTTTGCAGCCATTTTGCCGTCACGCCGGAATAATTTTCACGGTCAGCGACGGAAAAAAGGTGCCGATCGCCATCCCCACGTTCAATCATCATTAAGGGAAGCGGTGTGCCACTGGCCGTCACGGCATGGCCCGCTTTCATAAAAATAACCTTCCCGGCTTTGATTGAAACAAATGCACCATTACGTTCGGCCAGGCGGGAGAGAAACGCCGCGTCAGTCTCCTGAGACTGATCGATATGAGAAATGGCGATGGATGCAAGTCCCGCCCCGACGCTGGCGGTAAACCGGTTACGCTGAGCAATGGTGTTGACTATCGCGCCGATCGTCGTGTCATGCCACGACTGTTCGCGCCGCACGTTGAGCTTCCCACGAAAATCGGCGCTGCATCCTCGGATGGTCAGCGTGTCCGGCGTGCCCCGGAATTCAATCGCATCTATCGTAAAGTCCCCTTTCGGCTGGAGCGGTGTTCCTTCCCATCCCAGCCATAAGGACAGTCTTGCCCCCCGGGCAGGCAGGTCTAACAACCCGTCGGAATCATCCAGTAGAATATCCAGCTGATCGGCTTCCAGCCCACGTTTGTCGGTCATGGTCAAACTGATAAGACGATGGCTGAAATTTTGCGTGATATCGCGCTCGTCTAGCTTAAGCATAAAATCAGGGGCGAGTTTCCCACCCGCCCGGATATTCATTTCGGTGATCATCCCACCAGCCCTCCAATGCTATTACGTGCGCTTTCCACCAGCTCTGAGGCTTGCGTTCTCAGGTCGCCAAACGTCGTCATCAGCGATTCGTCCACGCGTTTCAGTACCAGGGTAAAATCAATTTTCCGGGCAGTGCCATCGCTGTAAAAATCCGAATGCGTATGCGTGACTTTCTCAATGATAAACATGCCGTGAATGATGCCGGTACCGTCTATCAACGGCCATGCCCGCCCTTCATTCGCCATCAGCTCAACCGCCTTGAGAGAAAGCCGCCCTCCCGTGAGCTCCGGGTAAAGTAATCCGGAAAGGTTAAAGGATGTCTCACCTTCGCCAAGGTACTGCCAGGCTTTGGGTTTCCCGATGCGTTCGTTGGATGCCCAGCGGTAGTCTTTTGTAAATACCATTGACTGATACGGTAAGGTTCGTCGTTCAAAGACAAACAGACCCAGCACCATTAACATTTTCTCTCTCCTTAACCATACATAAAGCTGGATTGCTGCCGTCTCGCTTTTTCCTGCTCACTGCTCTCTATAGCCTCCCGGATTTGACGAGTCAGATCCGTTCCGGAGGCTGCGCTCCCCTGCAGCGTGAAGTTGTATTCACTTTTACTCTGATCGATGTAAGAACGTCCTCCCGCTGCTGCCATCGGCTGGTATCCCATGAAGCCGCTGTAAACAGGTGACGCCGGGTCCCAGGCACTGCCGGCGTCAGCAGAGGAGGTGCCTTCTTTCGGTACAGCCGAGTCGATATTGCCCGACTCTTTTTTTATGACGCCGAGTTTCTCCAGCAGCCAGCTGGCCTTGCCGCGCAGGCTGTTAAAGAGATTTAGCGGCGCCATTAGCGCATCTCCCAGCGCCTGACCGAACGCCACGCCGACATTTTTGCAGCTGTCGAGCGTTTCCTGCGTCGCCTTAATCGGCGCAATCAGATCGATGAACCACTGCCAGATCCCGCCCAGTTTTTCTGAAATGAAACCAAAGGCCTGTAACAGCGGAGAGAACAGCTCGCCCAGCGGCGCGAAGGCCGCAGAAAGCCCCTCAATCACCCCGCCAAAGAAGGCGCTAATGGGCTCCCAGTATTTAAGAATCAGTAAAGCGCCGGCGGCAATTGCCGCTCCGAGAGCAATAACGGGCCAGCTCAGGGCGCCCAGCACCGTCATGATGCTCCCCCCCACTACGCTGAATACCGTGCCCAGCATCCCGGCAGCGGTTATCACCAGATTCAGGCCTGACACAATGGGGGCGACCACCATACCTAGCGTGCCCAGGACACCGGCAAAGGCTTGTGCGCCCATAACCACGCTGACCAGGGCTTGCGTCAGTGCAGGGTTAGCGTTGATCCAGAGAGAGAGCGTACTAAGCCATCCGGTCGCGGTTGAGATCAGCGTGCGCAGGGCACCATCGGCCTTATCAAAGACATCAATCTTCAGGCCGTTTAATGCAGCCTGGAACTTGCTGATATCACCCTCGAGGTTATCGCCCTGAACCGAGGCTGTCAGCGCGGTGCTCCCCCTCGCGCCCTGGAGCGTCTGGCGCTTGTTATCCAGTGTTCCATTCCCAGCCGCTGAAACCAGTACGCCTGCGCCTTGCATCGCATCCGCACCGAAAATGGCCTTCAGGTATTCCGTTTGTTGAGCCGCACCGATTTTGCTGTTTTCGAATGAGGTAGAGATCGCCTTGAGGATATTCTCTGTCGGTAGTGGATTACCCTCGCCATCCCGGGTTTGCACCTTCAGTTCATTCAGCGCTGCAGAACGCTGCCCATCCGGCGTCTGCAGGCGGCTCAACATGGCGCTAACCTCTGCGCCGGCATCGGCACCTTTCATCCCTTTTTCCATCAGAATACCAAGCAGCGCGGTGGTCTCCTCAAGGCTGGCGCCGGCTTCTCCGGCGGCAGGTGCGGCGGATGCAACGGCGGTACTCAGTTCGGTGAGACTGGTATTGGACGCAGTGAAACCGCGGGTAAGGACATCTGCAACGCGTTCAACATCCGTATTCGCCAGGTTAAACGAGGCCTGCGTGCTGCGGATGATGTCGACCGCTTTGGCGGCATCAATATTCCCTGCGAGGCTGAGGTTGACCGTCGGCACAGTGGCGGCCACCACCCCGTCGGCGTCATAGCCTGATCGGGCCAGCTCGCCCTGCGCCCGGGTGACAACATCTGTAGAGGTTCCTGTACTGACGCTGACATCCCGTGCCTGCTGACGAATGGCCTCCAGCCTGGTATCCCCCTTCTGCAGACCCAGGCTTGCCTGTATGGCAGACATCTGCTTTTCAAAACGGATGCCTGGGGCAATAAAGCGGGACGTCTGAGTAAAGCCCGCCTTTGCCATTACTGCGCTCGCATTAGCAAACTGCTGCACACCTGCGGCAACACGTTTGCCAGACTCGTAGCGGTTCTGAACGGTATTAAGCCGCTCCTGTTGCTGATTGACCCTGGCAAGCGCCTCTTTATGTCGATTTAGTTGTAGCGTTTTTTCGCTGATACCCTGTCTTAAACGACGCTCATCTGACGACAGCGTGCGCGTATTAATCCCTGCCTGCGCCAGCTCACCGCGCTGGCGCTGCACTGACTGGCGTAAATTGTTGTACTCAAGCTTAAGCGCGGCGGCGGATTGGCGGGCTGCAGCCAGCGCATCCGCCTGGTCACGGGTTGGGTTCTGGGTGTTTTTGAGCTGGAGCGCCAGCTCAGCGGTCTGCTGTTTCGCCCGGGCAAGAGACTGCCCCGTCACGGCGAGCTGTTCGTTGGCTTTTCTGAAGCCGTTAATGCGGCCCGCCTGTTCATCAAGCGCGCGCAACGCCGCCTCTGAATCGCGGATACTGGCCGCGAGAGAGAGGCTGGCGTTCTGGATAGCGTTAAGCGGTCGGCTTGCCCGGTCGACTGCCTTAAGCAACTCCTGAAGTCTGACATTATTACTCATGGTAGTTTCCGCTTCGCTGCAGCGCCTTTTCGCGCCATATAAGGAGTTCGGTCATGCTCAGCGAGTACAGCTCTGACGGCGGCCAATGAAAGATCACCGCGATATCCGCCATCAGATCATCGACCGACAGGTTTTCGGGAAATTTTAGCGAGCCGAAGACGGTGACAAAAAACCGATCACCTTGCCCGCAAAAGTGAGCAGATCGGAAGCATCCAGACGCGCAATCTCATGCTCGGTCAGGGCCGGCGAGGTCATTCGCGGCAGCACTTTAATCAGCGCATCGACGTCAGATTGTGCCAGCGACGCCAGCGATACCCCACGCAGGGTCCCCGCGTTGGGTTTTGCGACGGTCACCTTTTCGATTTTTTGCTCGCCGCGCAGAACGGGGGTGTCGAGCGTAATGGTGTTCGGGTTTTCGCTTTCGTTAATGACGGTCTCGTTGATATTTTCCATTTGGTTACTCTTCAGAAAGTTAACTTACCGGCCGGCAGTCCCGGCCGGTTAAAGGTTTACAGGCCAATCGCCTTACGGTGTTCCGCCAGACGATCGACGCCGTCGACTTTCAGCACCATGTTGATGATGTCAATTTCGATGATCTCTTTGCCATCGATGGTCAGCTGGTAGTAAGCGCACTCGGTGGACATCTTGGTGGTGCCGCTCTCGCCCTGCTTGTTTTCACCACCATCAAACTCTTTATGACGGCCTCGCATGACGATTTCGACGGCGGAGATTTCGCCCGTGTCGTCACGCTGGAAGGAGCCGGTAAAGCGCAGAGGCACGCTGTCCGCGCCCGGAGAGGCATACTGTGCCCACAGCGCGACGTCCGGCAGACCGCCAATGGTCCACTCAAGCGCCAGGGCATCATCGTCCAGGCCGAGGTCGACAGAGACCGAGCCCGGCATACCGCCGCCGCGATACTTCTCCAGTTTGCGGGTGAGCTTCGGTAAGGTGACAGACTCAACAACGCCCATATAACTCAGGCCATCGTTGAACATGTTCAGATATTTAAGTTTGCGTGGTAACGCCATGCTTCAGCTCCTTAGCTGTTAACCGAATCGGACAGGTCTGCCAGATAGGTATCGGTGATGCGCTGGCGCAGGGTCAGGTTCTCCAGCGGCGGGACAGGGGTGTAGTCGTAATCGATGTACAATTTCCCTGCTTTCAGGGTCGATGCATCATTGGATTCCGGGTCATACCAGCAAGTGCCATCAACGATATAGCCGTTGGTTTTCAGCTCACGGAATTTGGCATTGATACCGGAAACGATGTCGCGGATGAGCGTTGGCGTAATGGGTTTATCCATTGCCCATGCGTGTGCTTCGGCCATGGTATCGGCCAACACCTGCGCGGTACGGGTGTAGTTTTCAAAGACGAAGAGCGGATCGTCTGAACAGGTACGGTTGCCCCAGAATTTGAAGCCGTCGTTACGAATAAGCGTGGTGACGCCGGCCTGGTTAAGCAGGTTCGCATCGGTCGCTTGTTCCTGCAGATCCCAGGACACGGAGGCGCTTACACCTGTGACACCGTTAACGCCGATGTTGGACAGGGTTTTGTGCCAGCCAATCGTCTGGTCGATTTTGGCGCGCAGGCCGAGAGCACGTGCGGTGGCCCAGGCGTGGGTCGTCGTGTTGGTGGTGGTATCCCACGCCAGAAAATCAGGGTGAATCACCATCAACTCGCGCTGACTGAAGTTTTTGCGGTAATCGATAGCGGCTGAAATGGTTTTACAACCCCATGCACTGACATAGCCAAACGCGCGCAGGCTCTGGCACATGGCGGCCAGCGCGGTCGCCACTTCCTGCGAATCCAGCCCCGGAACACCGAGAATACGTGGCTTAACGCCAGTGACCGTTTTCGCGGTAAGGAGCGCTTTCAGACCGGTATATTTACCGTTTTCATCGGTTGTACCGATGATATTAGAGATAGTCTCTTTCTGTGCTTCCTCAGCGGTATCAGCGGTGCCTTCAGCGACACGTACGACAACAACAACCGGTTTACACTGATCGGCAATCGCCTGCAGGGAAGCGGACAACGTCCCCATTTTCCCGGCTTTCGCAATCGCGGTTTGCACGTTGGTAATGAGCACAGGCTCGTTTAAAGGAAATGTCTTGTCGTCCGCATCCCTGGCCGTACAGACCATGCCGATGATTGCCGTCGAGACGGTGGAAATGGTGCGGGTGCCATCGTTGATTTCGATGACTTCCACGCCGTGATGATAGTCGCCCATCCGTTTAACTCCGTGGTGTAGTGGAGTCATCATTTTGTGGTGAGTTCGAAATATTAGAAATGAAATGCCGTTGGTGAAGTTACAGCACAACGCATAATGGCAGGACGTAGGTTTGCCAGAAAAAAATATTGACGGTAGCGTTTAAAAAAAGGCGAAATGCTTACTCAAAGCAATCATGAAGGTTTTTTATCTTATCTCGCGAAAAATGTAGATATGACAATGCCGGTTGCTGTCGGGGAAGGATAGAGTGTAATGATGGGTTAGTGTTTAGAAGAAAGAAAAAATGAAGCCCGCGACATACGCGGGCTTTGTGTTAATTGTTAGACGGAGCGTCAGGCCAGATAATATCTGGTGCGTTGTTGGTATCAATACGATTAAGCAATACCCGGTATTTCTTCCACTGCTGTAAAGAGAGAATTTCCGCTTCAGTCGCCATAGATAAATCAACGGCATCCTGAAGAGGTGAGATAGCTTGTGTCGCCAGAGACAATAACCTCGACTTCATTGACTGGGCATTATAAATATGCTCTTCATGTGATGGCGGGGCAATTTCAACCCATTCCATGCAACTTTTATTAACATTGTAATGAGGAGTCATCCTGTCAGGTGATACCATGAAAGATTCGTATTCCTGTTCTGAGATCTTCTTCAAATCTGGAGGAACAGCAATACCTTGAGCTTCGTAAACCTGAATAGTGTCTTCAAGATAAAAGCTGCTATCTGAGTTACTAAAATATTTTTTCATCTCAATAGCCTGCCACAATTAATGAAAATGTACCGTTACAGTTATGCGTTTCTATTTTCACCTGATTTTTCCCAACAGGTGTGCAAAGATAAAATGAATCGGAATTATTACCACCGCTTCCAAAATAACTGACACCAGTACCTAAAATACCATTAGGGAATGACGTTGGCAGGGTGACAGTCACAGCAGTGTTATTGCCGACTGCAATACTTCTAACTGCCTGCATAAAAACAGTGCCATTGCCATGGGTGTAATAAGCACTATTGTTACCCGTCGTGGTTCTTCCCGTTCCATAACGAGCATCCGATTCAGCTTTGGTATAAGCCTGGCCAGCAGGTGTGTAGCTGCCTTTCGCCTGAAAACGTCCATCACTTTCGGTTTTTGTATACGCACTGGTTTTAGGCATATAACCGGCATCTGACTGCGCTTTCGTGTAATAGCGGGCGTCAAAATTGGCATAATCACCAGGCACAAATTGACCAATTGTTCTTAGTTGCTTGCTTGCCCCGGCATAAGAAATAACAAAATTACCGCCAGTTGAATCTTCATTAATACGAAACCCACTCCCATCAGCAACTATAAAATACTTTTTCCCAGTATCGGATTCAGAAAAAGTAATGATGGGCGCGTTATTATTAATCTCCAGATTCCCGCTAAGCCTCCCCCCAGCTAACTTGAGATATCGTTCATCGAAGTTGGCATAATCGCCTGGAATGATTCGCTCCTTCATCTCAAGGCGACCGTTGCGGGTATTGATGTACCCTGTAATACCCGCTTCTGGACCACCTGCTGAGGTTAAGGTGCAATAAAATCCAATCCCATACCACGATTTCAATAGCATATTGTTATCAGAAAAACTTGCTGCATCGCCCCCAGAAAAAATCCCGGTAGCACTTCGCACGCTCAGACCGCCATTAAAATTTACAGTTCTCTGAAATGCTCCGCCTTGTGACGCTGAAACAGCATCAACTTCACCAGCGGTTGGTTTATTTACAGCATCATACTGTTTAGTCCAGGCTGACCACGTTCCACTGTAGAGCGTGCGGATGTAAGCGCGAGAGTTGTTGTAGATCCGATAAACCTGCGTAATACCCGCGTGTTTATAAACCTCAAGTGAACCGGCATTCGACTCTGGGTAATTCTTACCCGTTTGGGCCTGTGCATTCGCTGGCTGATAATATAGTCCCGGCATGGTGTAGGCATTCAAATCTTCAGCATTGCCAATCCCCACTGCCTGACCGTTAAAAATATCCTGTGCCGTAATATTGATATCGCTAGTCAATGCCCGCCCATTTACTTTACGCCCTGACGGCACGCGTCCATTAGCATTGTCATACGCAGCCTTCACCGCTTTCGGCGTCGCGGCCAGTGTCTCAGATACATTGTCAATGGCGCTGCTGAGCTGGACGATACCTTTTTGTGCCGTGCTGGCATCCTGAGCCGTATATTTCCCTTTGGCCAGGTCATAGGTGGCCTTTACCGCTTTAGGTGTTGCGGCCAGCACCTCAGACACGCTGTCGATCGCACTACTGAGCTGGACGATACCCTTTTGTGCCGTGCTGGCATCCTGAGCTGTATATTTCCCCTTAGCCAGGTCATACGCGACCTTCACCGCTTTTGGCGTCGCGGCAACGACTTCAGAGACACTGTCGATCGCACTACTGAGCTGAGTAAAACCTTTTGCCGTCAGAGAGGCATCAGGATGGCGTCGGGACTGCTCGTGCTCGGCAAGTTTGTCGTCGACGTAATCCTGCGTCGCCATCACCGTTGAGGTGTCAATCGTCAACTCGACGGAGGCGATATCACTCACCATGATGACCATACGCACAGTCTGCGCACGTCCAGATCCTTCAGCGAGTGCAGGTTTGTAACTTTCAGCCATATTGCCGACAGCAATCAGCGTCCCGGTATCATCATAGAGCCCCATTTCACGCATCCAGAACCCGCCGATCTCCGGAGGGATCAGCAGCTCCGCCACGACATAATTTTTATTCTTTTTGTCCTGGCTGATTTTGTTCAGCGCATGACGCCAGACCTCATTGATGAGTTTCGTCTGGCTGGCATTTGGCGTCGGGAGTTGCCCGCCGCCATCACCCACCGCCATCGCCGTAAAATTCACTTTCTTCCCGTTCGGGACGGTTGCGGCAGCCAGTTTTTCGGCGCCGGCTTTGGTGATAACCGTTTTATACTTCACTGTCATTGTGCTCTCACTTATCCGGGGTAAACCGTGATGATGTCGCCGTCATAGCTCAGGGCACCGGTATAGAGATAGCCCGGAACGTCCTGAATGATATTGAGGCCGATAAGATGTCGGCTGGCAGGCTTTGCATCAGCAATAAGCCGCTCCATTTCGTAATACATTTCTTCGGTGATGCCGGTTTCCAGCACGCCAATGTCCAGGCGAAACGTGCCTGCCGGGTCGTTGGTTTGCCACCACTCCGTCACGTTGATCAGATAGCCAAGTGGCTCCACCACGCGGCGTACTGCGCCGATCGTTCCTTTGTGTGCATGGATAAACCATGCATTGCGGATAACATCGCGCTTGGTGGCCTCCGGCCAGTTTTCATCCCAGCGATCAACCGAAAACGCCCACGCCAGCCAGGGCAACAGATTTGCCGGGCAGGTGTCGGCATTCCAGAGGTGACGAAGCGGGACGGGGGTATTCTCAATGTCGGCACAGGCGCGCGCCGCCGCGACCTCAAGCGGCGACGACCCCACCGGTAACAATCGGGCATTACTCATCGTTACCCCCAACGGTTACGCTGTACTGGCTGCACCATGAGGCCTGGGTTTCATCAAGCACAATATCGGCCGCAGGCGCGGTCAGTTCGACGCGTTGTACACCCTCAACATGCAGTGCAGCGTAAATGGCGGACTTACGAATATCCCGCCCGAGCCGGTGCTGTGCCGTTATATAGGCCTGCAGCCGGGCCCTTGCCGCGTTGAGCACTGGCTCGCTTTCGGGACCTGGGAAGAGAAAAAGAGAAGCCGCAATGTTGTAGTCGACAATGCTGGCGGACTGGACGGTCACACGATCGGCAACGGGCCTGACGTCCTCATCGTTCAGCGCGTTGCGCACAATGGCCAGCAGCTCTTCAGACGCCACGCCGTTATTCTCCCGGGACAGCACGGAGACGGTAACGTTCGCAGGCTGAGGACTGATGACAGAGATATCCGCCACCCGGCCATCCGCGCTGCGGCCATGGAACTGATAAGCCCCCGTCGATCCCGCCACGCTCAGCCCTTCCGGGGCTTGCTGGATGCGCAAACGAAAGTCGGTGTCAGACTCCATCACTGCCGGCGTGGGCGGAAACGTCGTGTCGTCGGCAGGTGTTATCACCAGACGCGCAAGGTTAGCGTTAGCACCAAGCTGGTCGAGATCGCTACCGGTGGCGTAGGCCAGCATGACCGCACGCGCGGCCTCGTTAACGCGCTGGCGCCAGATAACTTCCCGATACGCATTTTCCTGCAGCAGTTTCACAATCGGTTCTGACTCAAGCGTCAGCGTTCGTGCAATTGCCTCCTGCTCTTCTTCGGGATAGAGCGAGACAAAAGTGGCCTTTCGTTCTGCCAGCAGCGTTTCGTAATCCACCTCCTCCACGACATCCGGCGCGGCGAGTTGGCTCAGATCAACAATAGCCATAGCGTTTAACTCAATGAAATAGTGATAGAAAAGGAATGTCCGGAGATCTGGCGGGTGCCGGTGAGATCGACATACAGCGTCCCGTCATTCTCCGAACGTTCGAAAGTGATGGCCGTCAGGCTGATCCGCGGCTCCCATTTCTGGATAGCGGAGTAACATGCGGCCATGATTTGCAGGCGCAGCGCCGGACTCTGCGGCCTGTCGATCATTGCCGCCAGCAGTGAACCGTACTCGCGGCGCATCACCCGCGAGCCAATCGGCGTGACCAGAATGTCCCGCACGCTTTGTCTGATATGTTCAGCCTCTGAAATGCTGAGCCCGGTCTGACTGTTCATTCCCCTGTAGCGCACCGTCATTGCGTCCCCTTAGTCCAGCTTCCGCCGCTTTGCACACTGCCGTGAGCATGGTTGTCCACCTGCACCCCATTGGAGGTGAATTTACCGCCGGAATGCTCAATATTGCCGGCCATTACCCCGCCCTTCTGCACTTCAAGAGAGGCGGTAATTAGCTTGTTGGTACACACCACCTCAGGTGTATCCAGGGTGATGCGCGTCTCAGACTTCACCAGGACCACCGGTACGGTGGCGGTGAGTGATTCAGAGGCTGTGATGTCAGCCGTTTTAATGCCTGTGGCCGTTAGTGCTCCGCACCCGGGCTCGTACTCGATAACCGCCCCATCAGGGAACGAGACGTGGAGTGCGTCAGGGGAACCTGACGGCGCCGGGTGGTCATCGGAAAAGATACCTGGCAGCACGAAGGCGGTATCAAGCTCACCGCCGATGGCCAGCAGCAGCACTTGTTCTCCCTCGGACGGTGCCCACCACACGCGCGAACGGCCGGCGCGACAGGTCAGCCAGTTCAGCCAGGTGGTTTTCATCCCTCCGGACTGGACGCGGCAGAGCCCTCTGTTGAGGTCAACATCGGTGACAACACCGATACGAATCAGGTTACGGATCGCGCGAGCGATACCGTGCATGGAAGTGAGTGTATTCATGAGAAGAGAATGCCCTTCAGGGGGATCGGCAGCAACGAGACGGGGTTTTATGCGGGATGAAACAACAATCGTTCACGCTGATGGCTGGACAGCCATCAGCGCGGTGAACTTACGCTTTCCACTGGCTGACCAGTTCACCATTGATGTACAGCTCCAGCGGACGTGTGACGGGCTCTGGTAACGGCGGCTCCGGGGAATAGGTGGCATGCAACGTTCCCTGCTCCTGCGAAACAAGAATGCGCTCGGTGAGCTGCAGGCTAAAGCTGATATTCGCCGTACCATCGTCGTTGATGGTGACGCTAAAGAGAAACCCGTTTTTTCGCCCGTCATCGAGGGTAAAAATATCTGGCTGGTTTTCACGCAGCCAGGCCATTACCGGGACGAAGACCCCCTCGCTGTCGCCGGCGAAGCTACTGATATTCGCTTGCAGTTCATACTTTTTTTCAAAGGAGAGCGAGGACGCGAGGCGGGCGTCAATATTTCCGCTCCCCACCGACATCTGCAGATGATCAGGGTGATCGTTCAGTTGGGGAACGGCGTCAATTAATGCCTGACGCAGGCTGTTGAGTTTGTGCATCGAGTTTATCCTGACAGTCTTTTATGGTTTCGACCTGCAGCGCGCAGGCGATAAGGGCATGCTCAAGCCGACGAATATCAGCACTGAGATCACCGTTGGTGATGGGCTCACTTCCCGGCATCGGACAGGCGCTCACTTTCGGGCAGGCGTTGTAAACAATGTGCTGCGGAGGCGCAGGCGGCGCGGGTGTGCAACCTGCGCACAGCATCAGGCAGCTGAGCGTTATACCAGCGGCGTAACTCTTCATTTTCATTTACCCATTTCCCGATAGCCGCTTCGCGTCGTGCCATCTCCTCGCCGACGGCAGCAAGATCCTCGCGGAGCCTGACCTGCGCATCTTCGTTCGACCTGGCAATCCGCTGTGCTTCGGATAACTGCTGAAGCAGCGTGTTGATAGTGTTTTTTTGATCGCGGGCGATCTGGTTGGCTTTAGCAAGAGAGCGGGACAGGTTCACGTTGTCATGACGAAACCACAGCGTGATGGCCAGCAGAACGGCCAGTACCAGCAGGAGAGGTTTCATGGCATCCCCTTCAGGCACCAGGCCTTCTCACGAGCTCGACGGTTTTCCAGTCCGGCATTTTTGACCCCATTGACGTACACCCAGCGGGTAAGCTGATTGCACGCCTGCGGCCACTGTTTACGCTTAATGAATGACACCAGCGTGGAACGGCAGGCAGCCCCTGTTCCAACGTTAAAGGCAAAACTCACCAGCGCATCATAGACACGGGGTGGCATCTCCACCGGTGCGCATACCGCCAGCCGTCTTTCAACGTTCATCACGTCGGCAACAAGGTTCGCTGCCGCCTCACGCTCTGTAATTTCCCGTCCCGGCACGACGCCTGACGTATGGCCAATGCCTGATGTCCATACGCCCGCACTGCAACGATAAGGCGACAGGCGACACCCTTCGAGATCAGCAATGAGCGCCAACCCCTCCGGTGAGGTGTTCAGTAACCGGAAGTCAGGCATCAGTACCGCCAGGGCCAGTACGCCCGCGGCGCTGCAACGCTTAATGATTGAGTTCACGAATACTCTTCTTATCGAGTCCAAGAGAGGTCAGATAGCGATAGGTTTTCCGCTTAAACCAGTAATTCGTCAGCGCGGTAAAAATGGCGCAGAGGCTTCCCACGTATAGCGCGACTTTTTCAGGAGACATCGCCCCGAACCAGGCCAGCGCTACGGCCAGCCAGTAGGCGATAAACGTGGTGATTTTCTCAAGACTCAGTCCCATAGGTTCACTGATTCTTTAGTCGGTGCGCTATCAACCTCTGGCATGTCTATCGGCGTGCCATGAGGTAAGATGACCCCCAACTCCGCGAGGCCAGAATTGGCGTTCAGAACGGTTTCAACCACCCCTGCCGTGCGCCCATAGTAACGGGCACAGATGGCATCAAGCGTGTCCCCCTGCATTGCATAGATTTTCATCAGACGCTCCCAACATCCGGATTTCCAGGTACCGTTGAGTTTCCAGCGCTGGCGCCCTTTTTGCTATCGCTGCAGGATGGACAATCGCGGACACAACAGACTGCCCGCGAGATGGCAGAGGGCCTAGCGCCAGCTCTCGTCTTCCCAGACTTCCCGGAGGATATTGTCCAGCGCTTCGCGATCGGCCTCTCTTTCAATCCCCTGCAACTCCACGCCGGTCATGGATCCTTTTTTAACGGTAACCAGCGTTGACGGAAACACGGATCTTATCCTGCGGGTTAATTCGTCCTGAAACGCCTCCACGACGGACGGACCAATAAGCTGATCCTTATCCAGGGTAATGTTCACCCGCACGCTGGCCTCTTTTTTGATTCTGTCCGGAACGGGTGATGCCGAGAAAACCACGGTAAACGCGTTGTTCCTGATTAAATTTCCTCTCGCAATCTCAGCGATCAAATTCAGGGCAATTTCACGATCTCTTTCCTGACACGTTCCTTCTGTCGTCAGCCGCGCAATCATCTCGACGCGTTCAATCATGACTTGCTCGTTCAACTCTCTGTCCACACAACCTCCACCACGAGATACTGTATAAACATACAGTAGCATGTATTCATAAAAAGAGTGAAGCAAAAAATCAGAACCATGCGAGGTATGTACATGATATCGATGAAGATTAGCGAATCCCTTTGCTTATCAGATGCGTTAAATACCTCATACGTTCAAGGATTTTCCGGGCCTTTTGCTGATAAGACGGTGCCGCAGGAAATAGCGATCCGTCAGTAGATCCCCGGCACCATTTGTCGTTAAAACGGCTAATGCCCCCCGCCATAAGATGCAGGGCTTCCCCCCGGCTGATCGATATTCCGGTGGCGAGCCGTATCTCATCAATCACTCTCTCTGCCACTCCGTTCTGCGGATCCTTGTCATAGACAAAGGGAGTCTTTGCAACCGGTCTGGGGAGGGTTATGCGTGCGGCTAACGCGCGTCTCGCACGCCGGCTGAGGGGTTGAGAGACGTCGCTCACCGTACAGTTATTGACAGAACTCCAAGAACGCGCAGCGGTGACGTTAAGGTCAACGGCCAAATCAACGGCACGCTTCGGCACAATTTTCCACTGCGTGAGCCGGGTCAAAATCGGCGAGCCCGGGCCGAGTGCGGCGTCGTAAACGCCGCGAATACAGACTCGTTCTTCGCCGTACTGATTGTATTCGGCACGGGGCTCATACAGCGTGCGCACCTGCAACGCGTCCCGACGGACAAACGGTCCTCCCTGTGCATTGACGTATCCTGCCCAGTCTCCGGCGTCCGCGGCGTCATGCGCTGCCGCAAATTCTACGCTCAGACCGTGCGCGGCCTGCGTATCAGTCAAACGGCGCAGCTCACGGTAGACGGTCACCGGTGCACCACCGATAAACTGAAACTGACGGATATGCCAGCGCGCCGCCCAGGCCGAAACAGCAGATGCAGTCACTTTAAGCAACTCGCCGCTTTCGTTATCAGTCTCGCCATCAAGGGCATAGCCGTCGATATTCTTGGAGATGTATTTAGCGATATAACCGGTGGCACTGCCCTTTTGCGGGTCTATAGCTTCAGCGTGAAAGCGAGCTTTTCTGGCGTTATCGCTTTGCAGTTCAAAAGCGTCTTCCTCCTGTGTGTATTCCTCCATAATGCGGCGAACGCGCTCAACGTTTTCGGGCAGCATGAACATCAGCATGTGCCAGTGAGGCGTACCGTCATGGTGGGGTTCAGCAACGCGGATGCCAAACAGACGAATCGCCTGCCGGTGGAGTTTTGCCCGGATCCGCGCCCACAGTTTTGTCAGGTAGCTTTGTGTATCCGCAGGGCTCGCCCCGTTCCATTTACCGTTACGATAGCCGGTGTTCAGGGTGGCGTGATATTTCGACGGCGCGGTTAAGGTATAGAACTCGCCCACATAGCCAAGCTCATGGCAGATATTTTCAAACCCGCGGATGCGGGTCATCAGTTCGCAGCGACGTATCGCGGGATTGGCCACCGAGCCATCGTGCCTGGCAATCAGGCTTATACGGTTGCCCTCTTCATCCTCCAGTTCCAGACCTTTAAGAAATTCACGCGTGCGCCGCTTCTGTTCACGCCAGTCAGTGATGCAGCGTTTACTCGCATAGGCAGACTTCTTTTTGCTGACGTTTCCAAGTGCAATCTGCACATGCTCACGCCAGGCGGCCGCCATGCGACGCAGTCGTCCACGCCACCAGTCTTCGGAAAACATGCGGATCACCGCTGGCGCAATGTCCTCTTTGTTAAAGAGTATCTTCGACACGCGCTCCCAGTGAGGAGGCAGTACATTGAACTGGCGGGTGATTAATCCAGCTCGCTGATACCAGACATGAAGGGTTTGAAATTCGCCGAGGCCAGCGTCATTGATATTCGCCAGCTCGGAACGAATAAAGCCAGCGATGTCAGCGGCCAGCAAATCAATATCGGCGCGGGACATATCCGGGAGACGGTTGAAGCGGGCAATCAGCGTAACCATCCGCGATGCAAGATATTGCAAAAGCGGCGTGTCGAAGTGTCCACCAAAAACGGCGGTGGAGACGTTACGGTCAACACCTGAACAGGCATACCGTGCAGAGACCTGCTGCAGACGTGGTAATACCCTGTTGCAGAACCGAATCAAAAAGGCATTGGCTCGCAGGCTGCCCTGATGGAGTTCAAGAGCATCAACCGTGCGCCAGACGTCAAAACGCACGCAGTCAGGCTGCAGAGCGAGCGCTTTTCTGGCTTGCAGCAGCGCCGCGAACAGACGGTCGCGACGCTGTAATTGGGGGTGAGTCAGGTAGGGGCTGGCAATAGCCGATCGGGGTTCATTCCACGGATAAACAAATGACATCACCAACTTATCCTCCCCGGAAATGTTTGTTTTTCAGCTCCGTAATCTCCTGGCAAGTGACGCATAAGGCCACTCCAGGTAACGCCTTTCGCCGCGCCTCGGGGATCGGGATGTCGCACTCCTCGCAGGTAAAACGCGAGGGCGATGCGCATCGCTGGCGGGCGCTATTAATATGACGTTCGCGATCTTCAAGCTCACGCTCCTGCGCCAGATCGATAAAATCGGCCATCAGTGCAGCTCCTGGGATTCGCGTTCATAACGGGCAGCCTCGTGACACAGCAGTTCCGCTGCGTCTTCGCCACACATTCCGGTTTTATAGATGTGACTGGCTAATGCCTCCAGACGCAGGGAGACGGCGAGTGCGCGCGCCCTGCGCTCCTCCATCTTCGCCTGCACCAGCAGGCGCTGGAGTTCCTCGCGCCCGTTCAGAAAAGTGCGGTTTTCGCTATTTCGCATCACTCATTCTCCTTAATTCAGGCAATAAAATGCCCGGCGGGTTTACGCCATTACGTTTTGGGGTGGATTAAAGCGGCATGGTCAGCCGTTCAGGAAATAAACTCACGACTGCACGGAAATGATTCATGGCTCCGATAAGCGCTCTTTTCTCCTCAGTCGTCAGCTCATTGATACCGCATTCGTGACGGGCGGCAGGTAATTTAGCCAGGAAAAAGATGGCCGCCAGCGCCCTGTTATTCTCTTCAAAACAGGGATCGCGCTTATCGCGCATCTCGGCCAAAAACCGCGCCAGCGCTTTCTCGTTATCGCCCCAATACCTGGCACGCAGTTCGGCCACGTGATTCAGCCCGGAAAGACGTGCCCCCACCTTGAGTGGGACCGTTGCACGTGTCGCTTCTATTGCCATAACGACCCTCGCGTTGATTCACACTGTGTGAATTACTCACCCGTAACGGGCTGAAAACGGGATTGGCCTACGCGTTACGCCGCTTTCCAGCGCAGCGAACTGCGCCAGCCTAACGACAGGGCTGGCACTTTGATGATTGCGATTTCAGAAGCCATGTTGCATGATTCCCATTTTGATAATGTCTGCAATCATTAGCCTCTGTTTGCCAACGTCCGCCGCTGATTGCCCGAATTCGCATTGATACTAATACTCAATTGAGCATTAGTAAATACCCAAAGGAATATATTTTGATTTTAGATTCTCAAGTGAATAATGAAGAGTTACTCGATAGAATCTGTCAGGTATATGGTTTTACCCAAAAAATCCAGCTGGCCCGGCACTTCAATATTGCCGCCAGTTCCCTTCAGAACCGCTACGCGCGCGGCACCATCTCCTACGACTTCGCGGTACAATGTGCACTGGACACAGGGGCCAGCCTGCGCTGGTTGATGACCGGACAGGGTGCCCAGTTTGAAGGTAACCCTGCGCCTGGCGATCCCGTTGCTGTTGTTACATTCACTCTCAGTGATGGCCAGCTGGAAGAAAATTCCACTTTGAGTATCGATTCACATCTCTTTAGCAAACCGCTCACTCGCGGTATCGCAGTCCGGTCTGAGGCAAAGCTCCACTTTGTTGAAAAAGGGGCGTCATTAACCGACGGGCTATGGCTGGTTGAGATTGAAGGCACTATCAGTCTTCGTGATTTAACCCTGCTGCCGGGGAAAAAACTCCACGTCGCGGGCGGCAAAGTTCCCTTTGAATGCGGTATCGATGAGATAAAAACACTGGGCCGTGTGGTGGGCATCTACAGCGAGGTGAACTGATGACGGTACATATGGTTCGTATGGCATCTTTCGATTTCGCTATGCAGGGCATTCAGCCTTAGGTATTCCTTCAGGACTGGCAGAACAAGAACCGGGGCCAACGCTCCCCCGCCAGCCTTTCGGCTTCCTGTTCGTGCCACTCTTCTTCACAAACCCTAAAAACTAAAGAAATCCCCCATCGCGCCGATCATCATCCGTGTGTATTATTTCCTGTAGCGTTTACAACAATTAACCTTAACTCAAATACTTAAGCGCCAAAGCGAAAGGCATCATGAGCACACCGATCAAACGGCTAGAAATCATAAAAAATGCGATTGAACTGGAAGACGACGACATCATCCAGAGCCAGCTGACACGGCTGAAAAATGAAGCGTTTGACGATGAGCTACAGGCAATCGTCGCGGCGCTTGAGCAGAAAAACTATACCGTTGCCATGGCGGCGATCGCTGCCTGGCTACAGGGCCAGCGCGCCATGACGCAATGGCGTGACCCGCAGGTGGCGGCCAGCAAGATGGAGCTAAAAGCGCTGGAAGAGCGCCTCAGGGATTTGATTGACCGTCGCAATGCCCGCGTGCAACAGCTCGATGAATTCAACGATCTCTATTTCTCCCGCCTCGGACCGCTGATGCAGCAGATCCTCGCCCTGCGTAAAACGCTGGCGGAGCTGAACCTGCGACGTCAGCAGGCGGAGGCGCGTCGACGTGAGGAAGATTACCGTCGCTGCCAGCGCTATATGGCGCAGGCGGTGGAGGTGCTGGCGATGCTGACCCAGCGCTGGCGCGATCTGCCTGCGGATTCCGTACAGGCCGCCGAGGCGCGTAAGCAACTGCAGCAGCAAAGCAATCTGATTGCTAACCTGCTGGCCGAAGCGCTGGAGCTGGAGAGTGGCTTAACGCGCGAAGAAGAGCCTGCACGTCAGGCGCGCGACGAGGCCAATGAAGAGTACGAGAAATATCGCGAGCAGCATCACGATGCCGAAATGCGTCTGCGTAAAGGTAAGAACCTCTCCGAGGAAGATCAGAACGAACTGAAGCGTCTCTGGCGTCAGGCGAGCAAGCTCTGCCATCCGGACCTGGTCGCTGACGATCTGAAAGAAGAAGCCAACGCGATGATGGTGCAACTCAACCAGGCCAAACAGCGTGGTGACGTTAAAGCCATTCGTTCGCTGGTGGCACGTCTGCAGCAGGGCTTCGAGCCGCTGATGGCCAGCGACAGGCTGAACGATCTGGAACGTATCCGCAAAAAAATGGCGCAGGTTCGCGAGCAGATTGACACGTTAGTGAACGAGCTGGCGGAGCTGGAGAAAGAGGAGTCCTGGCTGCTGGTCTCGTCGCTGAGCAATATGGAAGCCTACTTTGCCCAGCAGGAGAAGGCGCTGCACGACGTTCGCGCCTCGCTCGAACATCAGGTGAGCGAAGCGCAGCTGGAGTCCGCAGCCTGATTATTTAGCGTGCCAGTATGCACTGGCACGCACCAGCTGCTGGTCGATTGCGTCGGTTTCAAACTGACGGCTCAGGTTTTTCACTACCTTCCCTTCCCCGGTCAGCCAGATAAAATAATCTTCCGCAGGCACCGTCAACGCCGCCAGACGCTCGGCCACCGCCTGTTCGCTGTGGCCGACAACCCAGGTGATGTTGAACGCGCTCAGATGGGCCAGATAGTCCTGATACGACGCATCACCGACCGTCACCACAGCATGAATGTCCGGGCGAACCGGCAGTGTTGCGATGCTTTCCAGGCGACGGCGCAGCGCGGGCATGCCGGATTCATCGCACACGTACAGTTGCCAGGCATAATCTTCCGGCACAACCAGCGAACCGCGCGGGCCGCCAATCGTGAGCGTGTCACCCACTTTTGCCTCTGTCGCCCAGTGGCTGGCAACGCCGCTATCGTGTATGAAGAAATCGAGCACCAGCTCATGCCGTTCGGCATCGTACAGGGGCGTATAGTCTCGCGCCTGCGGACGCACACCGTCGCCCCAGTCGATACCTTCATCGGTAACAACCGGTGGTACAAAGGTCGCCCCCGGAGCCGGGAAAAACACTTTTGTGTGGTCGTCGAAACCGCGAGAGCTAAAGCCCTCCAGCGCCTCGCCGCCTAAAACAATGCGCTGGAAACCTGCGCTGACACGCTCAACGCGAAGCACGTCCAGCTTGCGAAAACGGAGATCATTACGAACACGTTGTGGGTAACGGGTGGATGTCATGATGAGACCCTTCTCAGGTGAATACGATATATCTAAATCAATTTTAAATGATAATGATTGCTAATCAGCAAGAATGCAAGATCTTTTAGATTGCATCTGAATATATCTAAGATATAGTTTAGATATATCAATTTGAAGGGGTGAGTATGCGAAACGAACACGACGGCGGCGGACGCCGACCACGCTTTTTTGGTCACGGCGATCTGCGTCTGGTGATACTGGATATCCTGACCCACAACGCAAGCCATGGCTACGAGTTGATCAAGGCGATCGAGAACATGACGCAGGGGAATTACACCCCAAGCCCTGGCGTTATCTACCCAACCCTCGATTACCTTCAGGATCAGACCTATATCACCATCACCGAAGAAGAGAATGGCCGCAAGAGAATTGCGATTACCGTGGCCGGTCAGCAGTGGCTGGATGAAAATCAGGAGCAGCTGGCGCAAATTCAGGCGCGTATCAAAGCGCGCTCCGTCGGCTTCCAGCTGAGAAAAAACCCGCAAATGAAGCGGGCTCTGGATAACTTCAAAGCGGTGTTAGACCTGAAGGTGAACCAGGGCGAACTCAGCGATGCGCAGCTTAAGCAGATCATCGGCGTGATCGACCGCGCAGCGCTGGAGATCTCCCAGCTGGATTAAGCCAGTACGCGATCGCTCACGCGGAAGACGCGGACAAGGTCTTTCAGGTGCATCGCCTGTTCGTTCAGGGACGCTGCTGCCGCGACAGACTCCTCCACCAGGGCGGAGTTCTGCTGCGTGGTGGCATCAATCAGACCAATCGCGCTGTTAATTTGCGAGATCCCTTCCGTCTGCTCATGGCTGGCCTGGCGGATCTCACGCAGAATGACGTCCATCTCTTCCACGTTGCCGACCATACCGTTAATCAACTCGCTCGCTTTCTCGACCAGGTTCATCCCGTCCTGCGTCTGGCTGGTAGAACTTTCGATCAGCTGACGAATTTCACTGGCAGATGACGCACTCTTCTGCGCAAGCTGACGCACTTCGCCCGCCACCACCGCAAAACCACGACCGTGCTCGCCCGCACGTGCCGCTTCCACCGCCGCGTTCAGCGCCAGAATGTTGGTCTGGAAAGCGATGGCATCGATCAGGTCGATGATGTCGGACATCCGGTTAGAAGTCTCGTTAATCAGGCGCATTTTGCTGGTGACCTGCTTCATCATCTCGCCGTTGTTTTTGACCACCATGGCAGCGTCCGCCGAGAGGTGAGTTGCTTCTCCGGTGTGTGAGGCGGTGTTTTTTACCGTCGCCGTGATCTGCTCCATCGAGGCAGCGGTCTGTTCAACAGAGCTGGCCTGCTCTTCGGTGCGCGCGGCAAGATCCTGGTTCCCCGCGACAATCTGCGCGGCGGCACTCGAGATATTCTCCGAACCGGTCTGGACCTGCTGCACAATGTCCAGCAGACGCGTTTTCATCTCCATCAGCGCATGCAGCAGCAGGCCGGTTTCGTCTTTACCGTGCGGCGTGATGCTGCCGGTCAGATCGCCTTCAGCAATGGCTTTTGCAAAATCCACCGCCTGGCCCAGCGGACGCGTGATTGAGCGCACGATAAACCAGCCAATCAGGCTGCCGGTCGCGACGCTAAAGAGCGTGATCAGGATCAGCAGCAGGCGGTTCGATTTGAAATCGCCCTCGACCTGCACTCCTGCGCTTTGCATTTCCTGGTTCTGAATCGCGATCAACGCCTGCACGTTGGCTTTATAGGCCTGCTGTAGCTTCAGGGTGTTGGTCATCATCTCCTGAATAGCGCCCGCCCTATCGTTATTCTGCACCGCCTGCAAAATGCGATAACGCGAGTCCAGATACTGCTGACGCACGCCGCGTATTTCAGCAAGAACCCGCTGTGATTCAGGATCCTGCAGCGCAGTATTCAGCTCGCCGAGGATCACCGTAATCTGTTCGCTGATCGCTTTAAGACGCTGCTGTGACTGCGCTGTATACGTTCCCTGTTCATCCAGTAACATCAGTTGCTGAGTGCCAATAAATTCCTGGAAGTTGTCGATTAACTGGTTCGCTTTTACCGTGGTCGGATAATCACGGGTAATGATGGATTGCATTCCGTTGTTCGCCCGGTTCAGGCTTAGCAAGGATAAACTCGCACTGACCACCATCAGGACAATAAAGAATCCAAACGCCAGAAATAATTTCGTGCCGATCTTTACGTCATGTAAGAACATATTTTCTCCATCGATGTGATTATTTCTCAGACGATCACCGTTATCGGTAACGAAACCGCTAACTTTATGACTTTGATCGTTTTTTTATTTCATAACCACGACAATGGATAGGTGTAGGCTATTAATATCCGTAAATCGATCGTTACGTCACCCTCTGATGAGGCATTTCCAAAATAGCATCGGGGAAAACGGACTTAGGCTGGGGTAAATATCTGATGTGCTTTCTTTAGTTACTTAATATTAAGTTAACAATAAAAGACATTAATAATTACATTCAGAAAAAATAAAGCCGCTTATTCCTGATGAAATAAACGGCTTTCTGGAACCTTACTGGCTCAATGGAGCACGGTGACCGCATCCTTAAGACGCCCGGCGCGATGCTTCACCATTGCGGATATGTGGGCACTTTCCTCAACCAGATCGGCATTTTTCTGCGTGATGCTGTCCAGCTCGGCCACCGCACGGGT
Organism: Enterobacter sp. WPR_3_1; assembly: GCF_003635055.1. Classification (NCBI taxonomy): domain Bacteria; kingdom Pseudomonadati; phylum Pseudomonadota; class Gammaproteobacteria; order Enterobacterales; family Enterobacteriaceae; genus Enterobacter; species Enterobacter sp. WPR_3_1. Next base: position 480,255 of record NZ_RBXU01000009.1, read on the forward strand.
GAGCTCTGACAAGCCGGTAGCCTGTTCAGAGGTCGAATGGCTGATCTGCGCGATAAGCTGCGTCACGTTTTTCACCTGCTCGACGATATCATCCATTGTACGACCGGCGGCATGAACCTGATCAGAGCCGGACTGCACCTTGCTGGCGCTGGCATCAATCAGCTTGCGAATATCGTTGGCTGCACTGGCGCTACGGCTGGCGAGATGGCGCACTTCGCCGGCGACAACCGCAAAGCCTTTCCCCTGCTCACCGGCTCTTGCCGCCTCCACCGCCGCATTCAGCGCCAGAATATTGGTCTGAAACGCGATGTCGTTAATAAGGGAGGTAATCGAGCCAATCCGCTGCGTGCTATCCGCGATGTCATCCATGGTTTTCACCACCGTCTGCATCGCGTTTCCGCCTTTGGTCGCCGCGCTGCTGGCGGCCACTGACAGTTTGTCCACTTCGGCGGCGGTTTCTGAATTACTCTGCACGGAGGCGGCCATCTGGTTCATTGTCGCCACGGTCTGCTGCACATTGGCCACGGTCTGACGCGTCCGATCGTTCAGATCTTCATTCCCCTTTGCCAGCCTGTCGCTGCCATCACGCACGCTCACCACCTGGCTTGACACATCGTTAATCAACCAGCGGCACATCAGCCCCAGTTGCCCTACCGCACGCAGGGTCAACCCCAGCTCGTCGCTGCGGTTCAGGTGCTGCACGCTGTTGCGCTCGCCGGTGGCGACTTTCAGCGCCTGACGCGCCACGTTTTCGATCGGACGAACAATCTGCTGCTCGAACAGCAGCGTGCCCAGCAACATGACTACCGCGGCGGCAGCCAGCGGGTACGCACCCGCTGAGGTGGCCACCAGCGTGGCAGCCAGCACCGCAAACAGCCCCGCCATCACGCTGCGCACGCGCCAGCGCAGCGGCATTGCCGGAAGTTTCCCCAGCCAGCCTTTCCTTACCACCAGTCCTTTATGAATACGTTTCTTGCAGCGCCCGTCATTCAGAGCCCGATAGAGCGGCTCCACGCCAGCAATCTCTTCTGCCGTGGCTTTGGTGCGAATCGACATATAGCCCGTCACCTGCCCGTGACGCACCATAGGCACCGCATTGGCGCGCACCCAGTAGTGGTCGCCATTTTTACGTCGGTTTTTGACAATGCCGCTCCACGGCTCGCCCTTTTGCAGGGTGTACCACATATCGGCAAACGCCGCTTTTGGCATATCGGGGTGGCGCACCAGATTGTGCGGCTGGCCCATCAGCTCATCAAGCTGATAGCCACTCACCTGCACAAAGGTGTCGTTGGCGTGGGTCAGGTAACTGTGGATATCGGTGGTCGACATTAAGGTGGTGTCATCGTCCAGAGGATATTCATTCTGGGTGACAAAGGTTGGAGCGGACATCGTGAGCATCCCTTGCAGGTTATTTGAATGTTAATTTTGTGGATTAATGTTTTTTCGGCGGTAAAGAATTTATCTTTAATTGTTAAAGTTGATAGAGATCGCAGATTTCACTTAAACCGCACTTTTTGTGAGATTTTATAATTCATTGATTTCAAATACTTTCGTAGAGAAATTATCTGCAGAGCATGACGCGTTAACGCCCACTTAAGTCGCAGCGTCTGCACTCTATAAGTGCAATGGCCTTTTAATCGCACCTCCCCAGGCCTTTTCCGCCGTACCGCTAAATCCCGTATCGGTTATATCGGCATGATTAAATTTTGCGCAACATAATGTTAACCTGGTGTTTATCCTGATTTTCGTTAAGGCATCTGAAGTGGCGTAATCCCTGCAATACTTAATCCAGTATCATGTGATACGCGATCCCCGGGAGCACATTTTGAACAGGTTACCTTCCAGCGCCTCGGCTCTTGCCTGTACCGCGCACGCACTGAATCTCATTGAGAAGCGAACGCTTGATCATGAGGAGATGAAACAACTTAACCGAGAGGTCATCGATTACTTTAAAGAGCATGTCAATCCAGGGTTTTTGGAGTATCGCAAATCTGTTACCGCCGGCGGGGATTACGGAGCCGTAGAGTGGCAAGCGGGAAGTCTTAATACGCTTGTCGACACCCAGGGACAGGAGTTTATAGATTGCCTGGGTGGTTTTGGAATTTTCAACGTGGGGCACCGTAATCCAGTTGTGGTTTCCGCCGTACAGAATCAACTTGCGAAACAACCTCTCCATAGCCAGGAACTGCTCGATCCGCTTCGCGCTATGCTCGCGAAAACGCTCGCGGCCTTAACGCCCGGCAAACTGAAGTACAGCTTCTTTAGCAACAGCGGCACGGAATCGGTCGAAGCGGCGATTAAACTCGCCAAAGCGTACCAGTCGCCGCGCGGCAAATTCACGTTTATCGCCACCAGCGGCGCGTTCCACGGAAAATCCCTGGGCGCACTGTCGGCTACCGCCAAATCCACCTTCCGCAAACCGTTTATGCCGCTGCTGCCGGGCTTCCGCCACGTGCCGTTTGGTGACATTAGCGCTATGCGCACCATGCTGAGCGAATGCCGTAAAACCGGCGACGACGTGGCAGCGGTGATCCTGGAGCCTATTCAGGGTGAGGGCGGCGTGATCCTGCCCCCGCAGGGCTATCTGCCTGCCGTGCGTCAGTTGTGCGATGAGTTTGGCGCACTGCTGATCCTCGACGAAGTCCAAACCGGGATGGGGCGTACGGGCAAGATGTTTGCCTGCGAGCATGAGAACGTCCAGCCGGACATTCTCTGTCTGGCAAAAGCGCTGGGCGGCGGCGTGATGCCGATTGGCGCGACGGTGGCGACCGAAGAGGTCTTCTCGGTGCTGTTCGACAACCCGTTCCTGCACACCACTACGTTTGGCGGTAACCCGCTGGCCTGCGCGGCCGCGCTGGCGACCATCAACGTGCTACTGGATCAAAACCTGCCTGCACAGGCGGAACAGAAAGGCGATATGCTGCTGGACGGTTTCCGCCAGCTGGGCCGGGAATATCCGGATCTGGTGCAGGATGCGCGGGGTAAAGGGTTGCTGATGGCCATTGAGTTTGTCGACAACGAAATCGGCTACAGCTTCGCGAGCGAGATGTTCCGCCAGCGGGTCCTGGTCGCCGGAACGCTCAACAACTCGAAGACCATTCGCATTGAACCGCCGCTGACGCTGACGGTTGAACAGTGTGAGCAGGTGCTGAAAGCGGCGCGTAAAGCGCTGGCAGCCCTGCGGGTAAGCGTGGAAGAAGCGTGATATCCCCTCCCCCTCCTGACGGAGGGGGCGTTTTTAGCGGTGAAACTCCGCCACCGTCATGGTAAACCGCAACACATTTTCGCCCTCATTCGCGTAGCCGTGTGCCGCTTCCGTTTTCGCCACCGCCGAAGCGCCTGCCGTCACCTGCGTCACCGTCTCTTCCACCGTCAGGGTTAATCCTCCCTCAGTGACATGCAGCAGCTCAAACGTTCCCGCCGGATGCCCCGGCGAGGTAAAACGCTCCCCCGGATGCATCACCCACTGCCAGAGTTCAATCATATCCGGGCCAGACGTGCCCGCGAGCAGCCGGGCATATCCGCCCTGTGGGCCCTGCCACAAAACCGGGATCGCCGCTGCTTCTATGACGTGCACCCGCGGCTCGCTGGAGACGTTAACGATATCCGCCACCGAAACGCCCAGCGCGGCAGCCAGCTTGCAGAGAATGGCAATGCTGGGATTCGCCGCCCCTTTTTCAATCTCCACCAGCATGCCTTTGCTGACGCTGGCGCGGCGTGAAAGCTCATCCAGCGACAGTTTTTTCTCTTTGCGCCAGTTGCGAATGCGGGTGGCGACGGCCAGGCTTACCTGGGCGATATCGGCACCCGAATCGGTCATTATATTGACTTTATCAGTCATTGGTCACTACCATAGTATAAAACAGTCAATACAGGATTATTTATGTCTCTCGTTACGCCGTCAATAGACCCGCGTCTTACCGGGATTGCCCCCGGCTTTCGGGCGCTGAGCATTCTGGTTGAAGCCGCCCCGATAACCCAGCCGGACGTGGCCTCTGCCGCGCTGGCACAGGCCTGCCAGCAGGTCCTCACTGATGATGTCGCCTGGGCGGAAGCGCACCTCAGCGCCTGGGATGACGTGTTCAGAGCGTTTGGTGCGAAACCGAAACGCACGCCCTGCTCGGCATCGGCCCTGCGTAAGCGAGTGCTGAAGGAGGGCGCACTGCCCCCGCTCGATCCAGTGGTCGATATTTACAATGCCATCAGCATTCGTTACGCCATTCCCGTCGGGGGTGAGAACCTTGCCGCTTATGCAGGCGCACCGCGTCTGACGCTTGCCGAAGGTAATGAACCGTTTGATACCCTGAAAGAAGGTCAGCCGGTTATCGAATACCCGGATGCGGGCGAAGTTATCTGGCGCGATGATATCGGCGTCACCTGCCGTCGCTGGAACTGGCGCCAGGGCGTGCGTACACGTCTCGATAGCCAGGCGCAACACATGTGGTTTATTCTCGAAAGTCTGCCGTCGATGCCGTTATCGGCGTTGCAGGAGGCTGGCGATGAGTTAGTCAGCAACCTGCAGCGGCTGATGCCGGGCTCCACTGCTCACCTTCAACTGATTGAACTCTAAAAGGATAAGCGGATGTTTCACGGGTTAAGCGCATTCCCTCTGACGCCATTGCGAGAGGGGAAATTTGATGAGCAGGCGTTTGTGCAGTTGCTGCGCCCGCTGGTGGATGCCGGTGTCGATTCGCTGGGGATCCTCGGTTCGACGGGCAGTTACGCGTATCTAACGCCTGAAGAGCGCACGCATATTACCCGCTGTGCCGTGGCGCATGCCGACAACATCCCGGTGAGCGTAAGTATTGGCGCGCTTCGCCTCGACGATATTCTCCGTCTGGCGGATGAGGCGCAAAGCGCCGGCGCCCGCGGGGTGTTACTGGCCCCCGTGTCGTACCAGCGCCTGACGGCAGAGGAAGTGTTTACCCTGTATGAGACGGTGACCCACCGGATCTCTGTTCCGCTGTGCATTTACGACAACCCGGCCACCACCGGGTTCGAGTTTAACGACGATTTGCTGTATGCCGTGGCGGCGCTACCGAACGTCAAATCCGTCAAGCTCGGGCGCATACCGGACGATATAGCCCACATGCGCGCCCGTCTTCCTGAAAACGTCACCCTGGGCATCAGCGGCGACTGGCGGGCGGCGTCAGCCCTGCAGGCCGGGTTTGATGTCTGGTATTCGGTTATCGCAGGGCTCTATCCGCAGACGGCACTGGCGATTGCACGAGCCAAAGACACCGCAGCCTCTGACCGGCTGGCACCGCTGTGGGCGCTGTTCCGCCAGTACGGCAGTTTGCGGGTGATGGCCGCAGCAGCAGAAATGTCAGGGAAAGTGGCCGCGCCTGCACTGCCGTTCCCGCTTGCGTCGCTGAGCGGGAAACCGCGCGAAACGCTGGCGGCGATCCTGGCGGATCTGGCCCTCGCCTGAGCATCGCCGGGCTAGCGTAAGCGCTACCCGGCGGTCTGTTACGCCGGCAACAACCCGACAAAACTGCGTTTTTTGCGCGGCTCTGACATCAGGTCCTCAAGCTTATCCACGCAGGCCAGATAGTGCGGGGTTTTCTTGTGCGCCAGCACCGCCTCTTCATCCTTGTAGGCCTCGTAGATAAAGAACCGGGTTTTCACGCGCGGATCCTGTAAAACATCAAAGCGCAGATTGCCCGGCTCCTGAATCGCCCCTTCGTGGTTAGCGCGAAACACCTCCAGAAACTCATCGACCCGCTCGGGTTTGATGTTGATTTCCACTAATGTCACGTTCATTTTGCTTCTCCCTGTTTCTCTTCCTGCCAGAACTGGAACGCGTCCCGCGCGCTCATGTTCTCATGTACCACTTTTTTAACCGCTTTCAGCATGGCCAGCGGGGCGCTGGACTGGAAGATATTGCGACCCATGTCCACCCCGGACGCTCCCTGGTCAATCGCCCGCCAGCACATCTCCAGCGCGTCGTGCTCCGGCAGCTTTTTGCCTCCTGCAATCACGATCGGCACCGGGCAGCTGGCGGTTACTTTTTCAAACCCTTCGTCGACATAATAGGTTTTGACGAACTGCGCCCCCATCTCGGCCGCGATACGGCTGGCAAGCGAGAAATACCGCGCGTCGCGCGCCATCTCTTTGCCAACGCCCGTTACCGCCAGGGTCGGCATGCCATAGCGCGCACCGGCATCCACCAGTTTGATGATGTTGTTGATCGACTGATGTTCAAATTCACTGCCGATGTACACCTGCGCCGCCACCGCGCAGACGTTCAGGCGCAGCGCATCTTCCATCGCCACCGCCACGCACTCGTTGGAAAGTTCCCCTAAAATCGAATTGCCGCCGGAGGCGCGCAACACGACGGGTTTATTGGTGGCGACAGGCACCTGGCTGCGCAAAATACCGCGGGTGCACATCAGCACGTCGGTTTCCCCAAACAGCGGGGCGATAGAGAGATCGATACGCTCAAGGCCGGTCGTCGGTCCCTGGAAATAGCCGTGATCAAAGGCCAGCATCACCGTGCGGTTGCTTTTTGGGTTGAAGATGCGCGCCAGCCTGGACTGCATTCCCCAGTCCAGCGAGCCGCATCCCTTCAGGGTAAACGGCACGTTCTGCTGCGGTGTGCCGATGCCAAAATCTTTGCCGTCTTTGATGTCGTCTAAATCAGCCATTTGCTCCCCCGTCAGAAATCGTATTTGTTGATGTTCTCTTTGGTAAACACCACCCGCTCCGGCAGCAGCACAATGCCGTTGCCCTTCGCTTCATACTGGTAGCCCTGCACGCTGTTCGGCTCGACCTTCAGCGTACCGATATCTTTCACGTCCACGCTGTCGCCAACGTTAAGATCGCCTTTTTTCAACAACCGATCGGCGACATTGACCGCAATTTTGCCCTGTTGCACCACATCCCACAGGCCGAAGGCTTTCACCGTGCCGCGCTCTACGTACGGACGCATCACGTTAGGCGTGCTGAAGCCGACAATCGCCACCCCTTCTCGCTTCAGGTTTTCCGCCGCCTGCGCCGCCGCCGGCAGGGCGTTGGCATCCGGGGCGATGATCGCATCCAGATCCGGATACGCTTTTAAGATCCCCTCGGCGGTTTGTAGCGATTTGGTGGCATCGTTATAGCCAAACTGCGTGGTCACGACCTGCCACTGCGGATGATCTTTCTCGATTTTGGCCTTCGCCTCTTTCACCCACTGGTTCTGGTCGGTAACGGTCGGGCTGGAGTAAAAGAACGCCACTTTGGCATTCGGTTTGGTGACCTGTTTACCGGCCATGTCGACCAGCAGGCCGCCGAGCTGCGCCGGGGTGCCCTGGTTGATGTAGATGCTGCGGCATTCCGGTTTGGTGTCGGAGTCCCAGGTCAGTACTTTGACGCCACGCTGCATCGCGCGCTTCAGCGCCGGGCAGAGGCCATCCGGCGACACCGCCGAAACGATAATGGCGTTATAGCCCTGGTTAACGAAGTTATTGATGAGCTGCACCTGGCCTGAGACGCTGGGCTCGGTCGGGCCGTCGTAGGTGACGTCCACGCCGAGATCTTTACCCGCCTCTTTCGCGCCATTGCCGCCGCTGGTAAAGAAGCCAACGCCCACCAGCTTGGGGATAAAGGCGATGCGGTCCGCGGCCTGTGCCGACGCGAAGCTGAGTGCCATCGCCAGGACTATCAGTTTTGTTTTCATCTTACGCTCCGGGTATGTTTTGTGAGGAGAGAGCGCACCCATTCACGGTGCAAACTCAGTGAACGTCCCATCACCACCACAACCAACAGCGCCCCTGACAGCGCGCTCGACACCTGGTTGGGGATGCCGACCATCTGTAAACCCTGCTGCAGATACCCCACCAGCAACGCCGCCAGGGCCGTACCGATTACCGACCCCGAACCGCCATAGATATTGGCGCCGCCGAGGACCGCTGCGGTCAGTGCAGGCATCAGTAAATCGCGTCCCAAATCCGAACGCGCCGAACCGAAATAGGAGACCATCACCAGCGCAGCAATGGCCGAAGCGACGCCCACCAGGCCATACAGGGCGTAGGGCATCCCGTTGACCGAGAGCGCCGCATAGCGCGCCGCGCGCGGGTTCTGCCCAATCAAAAACAGATGGCGGCCAAAGCGTCCGCGATGGGTAATCAGCCAGAAGAAGACGGTAATCACGGCGAACAGCACCAGCGGGATTGGCAACCCCAGGAACGTGAGGTTAGCGAACGCGGTAAAGCTGTCCGGGAAGCCACCGATGCCTTCGTAACCGGTCGCCCCCGCCATGCCGGAGAGCAGCAGTGCGCCACCGCCGTAGAGATAGAGCGTGCCGAGGGTGATAACCAGTGGGCTGATGCCGGTGTAGTGGATCAGCGCAGCGTTGACCAGACCGCACAGCAGGCCGAGCAGCAGCGTCAACGGTATCGCCAGCGCCATCGGCCAGCCCGCCTGCATCATCACCCCCAGCGCGATGGCACACAGGCCGATGGTCGAACCGAGAGAAATATCAATGCCGCCGCTGATGATCACCAGGGTGAGCGGCAGCGCCACAATGCCAATGCAGATAAAATCACTGGTGCTGAACAGCAGCATGTTGATATCGAGCATGCGCGGATTGATGGCCCCAAAGAGCAGGATTTCCAGCACCAGTAATATCAGCAGCGCGCTTTCCCAGTTAAGCTTCATTTACGCCACCTCTTTTTTGTGTTTCGTAAACGGGGTGACATGCTTCCCCCCTTTGTTACCGGGCTGGAAGCGGCTGTACTTAAGTGCCCGTTGATGCCGGGCCAGCGCCTGGCGCAAGCGCCCGTCGAGCACCAGCACACCGAGCAACACCAGCCCGGCGATAAAGTCATTCCACCACGCGGGCAGCCTGAACAGCACCAGCACGGTATCGATTTGAGTCAGGAAAAAAGCCCCCAGGAAGGCGCCAATAAGCGTCCCGGTACCGCCCAGCAGAGAGATCCCCCCGAGTACGCAGGCGGCAATGGCTTTCATCTCCAGCCCGCTGCCGGTCTGGTTAGGTACAAAGCCAATCTGCGAAGCGAAGACAATCCCCGCACACGCGGCCAGCATGCCGTTCAGCGTAAAAGCGATCATTCGCGTGCGGTTCACCGCCACGCCCAGCTGGCGTGCGGCGGCAAGGTTGTCGCCCACGGCGTAGAAATCGCGTCCGAAGGCAGTGCGCGACAACGTCCATGCGCCGACTGCGGCTAAAAACACCACGCCCATTCCGAGCGGTGAAATACCCATAGCGGCAGGTTCAGAGAGCGATTTCAGGCTCGGCGGTAGCCCTTCAATCCACTTTCCTCCCGTCCACAGCAGCATCGCCCCGCGATAGAGGCCCAGCGTGCCGAGGGTGGCCACAATTGCCGGAATACGCAGCCCCACCACCAGAAAACCGTTAAATGCTCCCGCCAGTGCGCCAATCGACAGCGCAAAGAGGATCGATACCGGCAGGGTGTAGCCGCTGTTCAGGGCCACCCCCACGGCAATGGCAGACAGCCCGACGGTAGAGCCGACGGAAACATCAATATTGCGGGTCAACATCACCAGCGCGGCGCCGAGCGCCAGCAGGATCAGGATTTGCGAACTGGCGAAGATCATCCCCAGCGTTTGCAGACTGAAATAGGCCGGATTGAGCCCCACCAGCACCGCGAACAACGCCAGAATGGCGATGAACGCACTCAGTTCGCGATTTTTCAGTAAGGTCTTCATGACTGCCCTCCGAATGCCAGCGCCATCATTCTGTCGAGACTGACCGCGTGCCGGGACAACTCGCCGCTGAGCACGCCCTGGTGCATCACCAGCACGCGATCGGCAAGCCCGGGGAACTCATCCAGATCGCTTGAGATCATCAGCACCGCCACGTTCTGCGCCGCCACGCTTTTGATGAGCTGATAGATATCGGCCCGCGCCGACACATCCACTCCGCGTGTCGGTTCATCGACGATCAACAGCAGCGGGTTCGCCTCCAGACAGCGCGCCAGCAACACCTTCTGCTGGTTGCCGCCGGAGAGCGTGCGCACGGTTTGATCCGCATGGTTAAGCTTGATCCCCAGCGCCCGGTGATAGCGCTCCACCACCGCCGACTCCCGTTTGCGCTGCTGCCAGACCGAGGGCTCATTCAGTGCCACGGTGTTCCAGCGAATCGGCGCATCCAGGAACAAGCCGGAAACCTGTCGGTCCTCTGGCAGGTAGACCAGCCCTTTCTCCAGCCGTGCCGCCACGGGTTCGCCGGTTATTTCCTGATTTTCCAGCCAGACTCGCCCACCGCGCACCGGGCGCAGCCCATACAGCGTTTCCGCAAACTCGGTGCGCCCGGAGCCGACCAGCCCGGCGAGGCCAACTATTTCCCCGGCATAGATTTCCATGCTGAGATCGATAAACCCCTCACCGGTAAGCTCTTCCACCCGCAGCACCGGGAAATCCTGCGGCTGCGTGCGGCGATTGCCCGGCAGCGCCAGCCACAGTTTTTGTGCATCACTTAATCCTTTTTCGCGGCTCACCGGCGTCATGGCGGCAATCAGGGCGTTATCGTCAAACTGTGCAGTTTCACCGCTGAGCACGATCGCGCCATCGCGGATTACCGAGACGTGGCTCGCCAGCTGGCGGATCTCCGGTAATTTGTGCGAGATAAAAACAATGCCGACGCCAAGCGCCTGCAACGCGCGGATCTGGCGAAACAGCCGTTCGGTTTCCCCCGGGGTGAGCGACGCCGTGGGTTCATCAAGGATCAGGATCTTCGCGTTACGCATCAGGCCGCGCAGGATCTCCACCATCTGTTGATCCGCCACTTCCAGGGTGCTGGCGGTGGCATCAAGATTGAGCAGACACTGCAGCTGCTGGAGTTTCTCCGCCAGCCGTTCCCCCATACCGGCCTCACGCGGCAGGCGGAAAAGGATGTTTTCCCGCACCGTCAGGTTGGGGAAAAGCAGGGGTTCCTGCGGCACCAGATAAATCCCCAGCCTGTGGGCCTGCGCGGGCGAAAGCCGCGCAAACGCGTGGCCGTCAACCGAAAGTTCACCGCTGTCCGGCGTTTCCACCCCGGCGATGATTTTCATCAGCGTTGATTTTCCCGCGCCGTTACCGCCCATCAGCGCATGCACCTGACCCGCAAGCAGCGTGAAATGAATACCTTTCAGGACCGGTACGCCGGAGAACTGCTTGCTGATATCACGTGCTTCGATAAGTGGCGTCATTATCGCTCCGCTATTGAACAAATGATTTTTAGATTTAATAATGTTCAAAAGCGTAGACGGTGAACTATATTTAGAACCGTGCAGGGATCACAAATTTATCGATTAAGATCCACACAGACACAAATCAATCTAAAAGATCTGTTTTGTCGCGTGGTTCACACTTTCTTTCTGCGCGATCACGAACATATGATCTAAATTTTTATAAGAGTTCAATTATGAGCGATAAACGCACTGCGGAAGAAGGTCGTTTTGCCGGGCTGGCACTGGCGGAAGAAGAGCTGGTTGCCCGCGTCGCCTGGTGCTACTACCACGACGGATTAACCCAGAACGACATCGGCGAGCGGCTCGGACTGCCGCGCCTGAAGATCTCGCGTCTGCTGGAGAAAGGACGCCAGTCCGGGGTGATCCGCGTGCAGATCAACTCCCGCTATGAGGGGTGTCTGGCGCTGGAAACCGAGCTGCAGCAACGCTTCGGGCTCAAGCTGGTTCGCGTGTTGCCGGCCCTGAATACCCCGCCCATGAATGTCCGGCTGGGCATTGGCGCAGCGCAATCGCTGATGGGCGTGCTGGAGCCCGGCCAGCTGCTGGCGGTGGGATTTGGTGAAACCACCATGAGCAGCCTGCAGCACTTAAGCGGTTTTATCAGCTCGCAGCAGATCCGCCTGGTGACGCTCTCCGGCGGCGTTGGGCCGTATATGACGGGCATCGGTCAGCTTGATGCCGCCTGCAGCGTCAGCATGATCCCCGCCCCGCTTCGCGTTTCCTCCGCCGAAGTGGCCGGGATCCTAAAACGTGAATCCAGCGTGCGGGACGTGATCCTCGCCGCCGCCGCGGCCGATGTGGCGGTGGTAGGCATTGGTTCAGTAAACCAGCGCCGGGACGCCACCATATTGCGCTCCGGCTATATCAGCGAAGGTGAACAGCTGATGTACGCCCGCAAAGGGGCGGTGGGCGATATCCTTGGCTATTTCCTGAACGCCGAAGGGGAATGCGTGCACGAGCTGGAGATCCACCGGGAATTACTGGGCGTCACGCTCGATGAACTGGCGCAGTTGCCCACCATCGTTGGCGTGGCCGGAGGTGAAGAGAAAGCCGATGCGATTTATGCCGCACTCAAAGGCCGCCGTATTAATGGCCTGGTGACGGAGGAGACGACAGCCCGCGCGGTGCTGGCTCTGGCGAGCTAAGAGCCTGTCCTGCGCCTGACACGAGGCATGCTCATGAGTTACCTTTTAGCGTTAGATGCAGGGACAGGCAGCGTTCGCGCCGTAATTTTCGATTTGCAGGGCAACCAGGTTGCCGTTGGCCAGGCCGAGTGGAAACACCTGAGCGTGGAGAATGTGCCGGGCTCGATGGAGTTTGATCTCGACATTAACTGGCGGCTCACCTGCCAGTGTATTCATCAGGCGCTGGAGCGCGCCCGCCTGAGCGCAGCGGATATCCAGTCCGTGGCCTGCTGCTCAATGCGCGAGGGGATCGTGCTGTATGACCGCAACGGCGACGCCATCTGGGCGTGCGCCAACGTCGATGCCCGCGCCAGCCGCGAGGTAGCCGAACTCAAAGAGATCCACGACTACCGTTTTGAGTCCGAAGTGTATGACGTCTCCGGCCAGACCCTGGCCCTGAGCGCCATGCCGCGCCTGCTGTGGCTGGCGCACCATCGTCCGGACATCTATCGCAAAGCCGCCACGATCACCATGATAAGCGACTGGCTGGCGGCAAAACTGTCCGGCGAGCTGGCCGTTGATCCGTCCAATGCCGGGACTACCGGTATGCTGGATCTCTTCTCCCGCGACTGGCGTCCGGCGCTGCTCGACATGGCCGGGCTGCGTGCCGATATCCTCTCTCCGGTGAAGGAGACCGGTACCGTGCTCGGTGCGATCACCAAAGATGCCGCACAGCAGAGCGGCCTGCGCGAAGGCACGCCGGTGGTGATGGGCGGTGGCGACGTGCAGCTTGGCTGTCTTGGGTTAGGCGTCGTGCGGGCCGGGCAAACGGCCGTGCTGGGCGGTACCTTCTGGCAGCAGGTGGTCAACCTGCCGCAGGTACGCACCGACCCGGAGATGAACATCCGCGTGAATCCGCATGTGATCCCCGGCATGGCGCAGGCGGAGTCGATCAGCTTCTTTACCGGCCTGACCATGCGCTGGTTCCGTGACGCCTTCTGTGCGGAAGAGAAACTCATCGCGGAGCGGATGGGAATGGACACTTACTCCCTGCTTGAGGAGATGGCCAGCCGCGTGCCTGCCGGTTCACACGGTGTTATGCCGATCTTCTCAGATGCTATGCACTTCAAGCAGTGGTATCACGCCGCGCCGTCGTTTATTAACCTCTCCATCGACCCGGAAAAATGCAACAAAGCCACGCTGTTCCGTGCACTGGAAGAGAACGCGGCGATTGTCTCGGCGTGTAACCTGACGCAGATCTCACGGTTCTCAGGGGTAACGTTCGACGGTCTGGTGTTTGCAGGCGGTGGCTCGAAAGGCGCGTTGTGGAGCCAGATTTTAAGCGACGTGACCGGTCTGCCGGTGCGCGTCCCGCAAGTGAAAGAGGCGACAGCGCTGGGCTGTGCGATTGCTGCCGGAACGGGAGCCGGGCTGTTTTCGGATATGGCGGCGACAGGCGAACGGCTGGTGAAATGGAGCCGCGAGTTCACGCCGAACCCGGCGCACCGGGAGCTGTATGACGGTATGATGCAGAAGTGGCAGGCCGTTTATGCCGACCAGCTTGGGCTGGTGGACAGCGGACTGACGACATCGATGTGGCAGGCACCGGGCTTAGTGCGTGCCCCCTCTCCCTGAGAGCTATAACGCCCCCTCTCCCTCAGGGAGAGGGCATCAGACCACACCAATATTTGAATCCCATCACAATCGCCGCATTCCCCTTTTCCCTTTTACTCATCGCTGGCTAAATTAGTAACTCATCCGACCACATAACAATAATTTTACACTGGAAGAGACTATGAGCCACTACCCGTCGTTATTTGCCCCCCTCGATCTGGGGTTCACCACCCTTAAAAACCGCGTGCTGATGGGCTCAATGCATACCGGGCTTGAAGAACATCCGGACGGGGCCGAACGTCTGGCGGCCTTCTATGCCGAGCGTGCACGTCACGGGGTGGCGCTGATTGTTACCGGCGGGGTGGCTCCTGCGCCTTCTGGCGTGGGGATGGAAGGCGGTGCGGTGCTGAACGACGCCAGCCAGCTGCCGCATCATCGCGTGGTCACTGACGCCGTTCACCGGGAGGGGGGGAAAATTGCCCTGCAGATCCTGCACACCGGGCGTTACAGCTATCAACCGAATCTGGTCGCACCGTCGGCCATTCAGGCCCCGATTAACCGCTTTACGCCCCATGCCCTCAGCCACGATGAGATCCTGACGCTGATTGACGACTTCGCCCGCTGTGCAGCGCTGGCGCGTGAAGCGGGCTATGACGGTGTTGAGGTGATGGGCTCGGAAGGCTACCTGATCAACGAATTCCTCGCGGCCCGCACAAACCAGCGCGACGATGAGTGGGGTGGCGATTACGCGTGCCGCATGCGCTTTGCAGTGGAAGTGGTGCGCGCCGTGCGTGAACGTGCCGGGGCGGATTTTATTATTATCTACCGCCTGTCAATGCTCGACCTGGTGGAAGGCGGCGGGACGTTCGACGAAACCGTGCAGCTGGCGCAGGCGATTGAAGCCGCCGGCGCGACCATCATCAATACCGGCATCGGCTGGCACGAGGCGCGTATTCCGACCATCGCCACGCCGGTGCCACGCGCGGCGTTCAGCTGGGTCACGCGCAAGCTGAAAGGGAAAGTGTCTGTCCCGCTGGTGACCACTAACCGCATTAACGACCCTCAGGTGGCGGAAAATGTGATCGCCGCCGGTGATGCCGACATGGTCTCCATGGCGCGTCCGTTCCTTGCGGATGCCGAGCTGCTTTCCAAAGCGCAGAGCGGGCGTGCAGATGAGATTAACACCTGCATCGGCTGTAATCAGGCCTGTCTGGATCAGATTTTTGTTGGCAAGGTCACTTCGTGTCTGGTCAACCCCCGCGCCTGCCACGAAACCAAAATGCCGATTTTCCCGGCGGTGCATAAAAAACGCCTGGCCGTGGTCGGTGCCGGCCCGGCGGGTCTGGCGTTTGCGGTGAATGCCGCCTCGCGCGGCCACAGCGTGACGTTGTTCGATGCCGCCGCTGAGATTGGCGGGCAGTTCAATATCGCCAAACAGATCCCGGGCAAAGAAGAATTTTACGAAACCCTGCGCTATTACCGCCGAATGATCGACCTGACGGGCGTGGATCTGCGCCTCAACCAGTTTGTAAACCCGGTGGATGTAATGGAGTACGATGAGGTGATCCTGGCAAGCGGGATCGCACCACGCAGGCCTGCGATCGAGGGCATCGATCATCCGAAAGTCCTGAGCTATCTGGACGTTTTGCGTGACAAAGCGCCGGTGGGGGCAAAAGTGGCGATCATCGGCTGCGGCGGGATCGGGTTCGATACCGCGATGTACTTAAGTCAGCCCGGCGAACCCACCAGCCAGAACATTGCCGACTTCTGCGTGGAATGGGGTATCGACACCAGCCTTAACCAGTCCGGCGGCTTGCGGCCGGAAGGACCCCAACTGCCGAAAAGCCCGCGTCAGATCGTCATGCTGCAGCGTAAAGCCAGCAAACCCGGTGAAGGCCTGGGCAAAACCACGGGCTGGATCCATCGCGCAACCCTGCTCTCTCGCGGGGTGAAGATGATACCGTCGGTGAGCTATCAGAAGATCGATGACGCGGGGCTGCACGTGCTGATCGGCGGTGAGCCGCAGCTGCTGCAGGTGGATCATGTGATTTTGTGTGCGGGTCAGGAGCCGAAGCGCGATCTGGTGGATCCGCTGCGTGAGGCGGGAAAAACGGTACACCTGATCGGCGGATGCGACGTGGCGATGGAGCTGGATGCGCGACGCGCCATTGCGCAGGGCACAACGCTGGCATTGAGTCTCTGAGTGACGCAACGCTCACCGGGCCTGCACGCGAGGCAGGCCGGTGTAAACTCAGCGCCCCGCGTTAGCGGCGGCGACCCAGCTTGACGGATTTCAGCACCACGAATTTGTTATTGGTGGCAACCGTGGTGCAGTTACCGAAGATCTTCTTCAGCTTGTGGAAGTAGTCCAGGTGACGGTTCGCCACGATATACAGCTCGCCGTTAATTTTCAGGCAGCGGCGTGCATGGTGGAACATCTCCCAGGCGACGTTATCCGTCAGGGCGTGTTTCTGGTGGAACGGGGGATTACAGAACACGGCATTAAAGCGGAACGGCTCAACGCCCGACAGCGCGTTATTAATCATAAACTCGCAGCGATCCAGCGCGTCCGGCATGTTAATTTCAACGTTCAGACGACTGGAGGCCACCGCCATCGGCGACTCATCACTAAATACAACGCTCGCGTCAGGGTTCTTCGCCAGCAGCGTCAGGCCAATCACACCGTTACCGCAGCCCAGATCGACGATTTCGCCTTCCAGGTTATCCGGCAGATTTTCAATAAAGAAACGCGCCCCGATATCAAGGCCGGTGCGGGAGAAGACGTTCGCGTGGTTGTGGATTGTCCAGTCAGTGCCTTCCAGCGTCCAGCTCAGGGTTTCTGGCGCGTCGGCCAGTTCCGGGGCACTGAAAGTACAGTTAATGAGACGCGCTTTTTTCCAGGCCAGCGTCGTGGTGGTTGGGCCGAGCACTTTCTCGAACAGTTCCAGCGTTGAGGTATGGATATCACGCGCCTTGGCCCCCGCGATAATACGCGTTTGTGGGGTTACGACGTTGCGCAGTGCGCGCAATTGTTGTTCCAGCAGCGCCATTGTTTTCGGCACTTTGATCAGCACCACGCCCGGCGCCTGCGGATAGTCCGCGGTGCTGTCGAGGAACTTAACGCTGGATTCGTCGATGTCGTTGTGGCGCAGGTTTTCCCGCGTCGCCAGCTCGCTCAGGTAGGAATCACCGATGCTGTAAGGCGTGTGTTCTGCCAGAGCGCAGCCCAGCGCGCCAAACGCGTCATTCAGGATCAAAACCGGGCCGCTGATTTCAGTGTCATCCAACTGTTGCAGCAGATATTCATCCGCCGCTTCCCACGCCTGAAGCGGGTTAACGTCGTCCGTTTCCGGGAAACGTTTAAGGTTGAGTGAACGGAAACCGTTGTCTAAGTGGCTCATCGGCCCTCCTGAATGGTAAAATTTCGGCGTTATCCCTGAAAAGGGTGCGTGAGTATACCCGTTTTATTGTCAAATTGGGGCGTTGATGAACCAACTAACTTATCTCCAGGGCTACCCGGAGAACTTACTTTCTCAGGTTCGCAGCTTAATTGCCGAGCAAAAGCTGGGCGCGGTGCTGGAAAAACGCTATCCGGGGACGCATGACTTCGCGACCGATAAGGCGCTCTGGCAGTATACCCAGGATCTGAAAAACACCTATCTGAAGAGCGCGCCACCCATCAATAAGGTGATGTACGACAACAAGATCCATGTGCTGAAAAACGCGCTCGGCCTGCACACTGCCGTTTCCCGTGTTCAGGGCGGCAAGCTCAAAGCGAAAGCGGAGATCCGCGTTGCCACCGTGTTTCGTCACGCGCCAGAAGCGTTCTTGCGGATGATCGTGGTGCATGAGCTGGCACACCTGAAGGAAAAAGAGCACGACAAGGCCTTCTACTCCCTGTGCTGCCATATGGAGCCGCAGTACCACCAGCTGGAGTTCGATACCCGTTTATGGCTTACGCATTTATCGTTAAAGAGTAATGCGCAGTAGCGCACTGGTTTTGCAATAATCACGTGCTACAGTGGCTAAAGGTTCCCTGCTACGGAGTACGTAAACGTTTATGATACGTTTCGCAGTTATTGGCACGAACTGGATCACCCGCCAGTTCGTCGACGCCGCCCATGAAACCGGCAAATTTAAGCTCACCGCAGTCTATTCCCGCAGCC
Source organism: Enterobacter sp. WPR_3_1 (assembly GCF_003635055.1). Taxonomy (NCBI): domain Bacteria; kingdom Pseudomonadati; phylum Pseudomonadota; class Gammaproteobacteria; order Enterobacterales; family Enterobacteriaceae; genus Enterobacter; species Enterobacter sp. WPR_3_1. The sequence goes on from NZ_RBXU01000009.1 coordinate 498,357, forward strand.
TGGAGCAGGCGCAGAGTTTCGCGAACGACTATCTGGTTGAACATCTGTTCACGTCGCTCGATGAGATGGCGCAAAGTGACGCCATTGACGCGGTCTACATCGCCAGCCCAAACTCCCTGCACTTTCCGCAAACGTCGCTGTTTCTCAGCCATAAAAAACATGTGATTTGCGAGAAGCCGCTGGCCTCGAACATTCAGGAAGTGGAAGCCGCGATTCAGCTTGCCCGCGACAATCAGGTGGTGCTGTTCGAAGCGTTCAAAACCGCCAGCCTGCCAAACTTCCTGCTGTTACAGCAGTCTCTGCCGAAGATTGGCAAAGTGCGTAAAGCGTTTATTAATTACTGCCAGTACTCGTCGCGCTATCAGCGTTATCTGGACGGTGAAAACCCGAACACCTTTAACCCGGCCTTCTCTAACGGCTCGATTATGGATATCGGTTTTTACTGTCTGGCCTCTGCCGTGGCGCTGTGGGGCGAGCCGCACAGCGTCACCGCCACGGCCAGCCTGCTGGAAAGCGGTGTGGATGCGCACGGCATCGTGGTGCTGGATTACGGTGATTTCAGCGTTACGCTGCAGCACTCCAAGGTGAGCGATTCCGTTCTGCCCAGCGAAATTCAGGGCGAAGCGGGCTCACTGGTTATCGAGAAGATTTCCGAGTGTCAGAAGCTGAGCATTGTCCCACGCGGCGGCAAAGCGCAGGAGCTGACGCAGCCTCAGCATATTAACACTATGCTCTATGAGGCAGAGGTCTTCGCCCGTCTGGTGGAAGACAACGAAGTAAATCACCCTGGGCTGGCGGTCAGCCGCACCACAGCGAAACTGCAAACCGAGATCCGCCGTCAAACCGGCGTGGTCTTCCCTGCAGATGGCGTGGGCGCAGAAGCTATCGCGTAAAGCTGTGTAATGAAACGGTGCAGACCATTGACGAAATCACTGGTCTGACATATTTTGTTACCTGCAAAGGGGAGTAACTTCCTTGCCGGTGGATCGTCATTACGATGCGTGCAAAACCGCATCCGGTCGCCGGGCAATCAAAAAGCCCGTCTTTTTGGTTGTAAGTGAGACCTTGCCGGAAGGCGAGGTCTATGCATAAAAAGCTAACGGCTATCGTCTTCTGACCATGGCCGTTTTTGTTTTTTATGTGTAAGGAAAATAGTATGCATTCTGTCGGCACTCCCATGTTGTGGGGCGGATTCGCGGTTGTCGTGCTCATCATGCTGGCGATCGACCTCTTTTTGCAGGGGCGTCGCGGCGCACATGGCATGACCATGAAACAGGCTGCGGCCTGGTCACTGGTGTGGGTCACCCTCTCCCTGCTCTTCTGTGCTGCCTTCTGGTGGTACCTGGCCTCAACGGAAGGCCGCGCGGTTGCCGATCCTCAGGCGCTCGCGTTCCTCACCGGCTATCTGATTGAAAAAGCCCTGGCGGTCGATAACGTCTTCGTCTGGCTGATGCTGTTTAGCTACTTTGCCGTGCCTGCGGCCCTGCAGCGTCGCGTGCTGGTGTACGGCGTGCTGGGTGCGATTATCCTGCGTACGATTATGATCTTCGCCGGAAGCTGGCTGATTACGCAGTTCGAATGGCTGCTGTATGTCTTCGGCGCATTCCTGCTGTTCACCGGGATCAAAATGGCGCTGGCAAAAGAAGATGGCTCCGCCATTGGCGACCGTCCGCTGGTGAAGTGGATCCGTGGTCATCTGCGCATGACCGACAAGATCGAGAGCGAGCACTTCTTCGTGCGTAAGAACGGCCTGCTTTTTGCCACGCCGCTGCTGCTGGTGCTGATTCTGGTTGAGCTGAGCGATGTGATTTTCGCGGTAGACAGCATTCCGGCTATCTTCGCGGTCACCACTGACCCGTTCATTGTGCTGACATCTAACCTGTTCGCCATCCTCGGTCTGCGTGCCATGTACTTCCTGCTGGCAGGCGCGGCTGAGCGCTTCTCAATGCTGAAATATGGTCTGTCGGTGATCCTGGTGTTTATCGGTATCAAGATGCTGATTGTCGATTTCTACCACATCCCTATCGCTATCTCGCTCGGTGTGGTGTTTGGCATTCTGATCGTGACGTTGCTTATCAATACCTGGGTTAATCGTCAGCACGATAAGAAGCAACAGGTGGAGTAATTACGGTCCTTCCTGCTGCCTTTACGCTGGCCCTCTTCCCCCCAGGGAGAGGGCCAGCACACTTTTGTAAATGAATAGTTAAAAACTATGACGCAACACGTAAAATGCAGCATTTTACGCTTCCCTCCGCATCCGGTTTCCCTATACTCAACCAGGCAAACATTTTCTTACATCCGGACATAAATGTGACTTAGAGCACATAAAGGATGGAACGCAATTTCACTTAGGAATTTTTATGAGCACACAATCAACTGGTCTCTTTGCGCGCCTGGCGCAAGGCAGTCTCGTTAAACAAATTCTGGTAGGGCTGGTACTGGGGATTCTGCTGGCAATGGTGTCAAAACCGGCTGCGGAAGCGACGGGGCTGCTTGGCACCATTTTCGTTGGCGCACTGAAAGCCGTCGCACCGGTGCTGGTGCTGATGCTGGTCATGGCGTCAATTGCCAATCATCAACACGGACAAAAAACCAACATTCGCCCTATCTTGTTCCTGTATCTGCTGGGCACCTTCTCTGCAGCCTTAACAGCCGTCGTTTTCAGCTTCCTGTTCCCGTCCTCGCTGCACCTGACCAGCGCTGCGGGTGATATCACCCCGCCATCCGGTATTGTGGAAGTGCTGCGCGGCCTGCTGATGAGCATGGTCTCTAACCCGATTACGGCACTGATGAACGCTAACTACATCGGCATCCTGGTCTGGGCGATCGGTCTTGGTTTTGCCCTGCGTCACGGCAACGAAACAACGAAAAACCTGGTCAACGACGTGTCGAACGCCGTGACCTTTATGGTCAAAATCGTGATTCGCTTTGCGCCAATCGGCATCTTCGGTCTGGTCTCTTCCACGCTGGCGACCACCGGCTTTGGCGCACTGCTGGGCTATGCGCAGTTGCTGGTGGTACTGATTGGTTGCATGCTGCTGGTTGCGCTGGTGATTAACCCGCTGCTGGTGTTCTGGCAGATCCGCCGTAACCCGTATCCGCTGGTGTTAACCTGCCTGCGCGAGAGCGGTGTGTATGCATTCTTCACCCGCAGCTCTGCGGCAAACATTCCGGTTAACATGGCGCTGGCGGAGAAGCTGAATCTGGATCGCGACACCTACTCGGTTTCCATCCCGCTGGGTGCGACCGTGAATATGGCGGGTGCGGCAATTACCATTACCGTGCTGACGCTGGCGGCTGTGCATACGCTGGGCATTCCGGTCGATCTGCCCACGGCGCTGTTGTTGAGCGTGGTGGCGTCGCTGTGTGCGTGTGGTGCATCGGGTGTGGCGGGTGGTTCGCTGCTGCTGATCCCACTGGCGTGCAATATGTTCGGTATCCCGAATGAGATTGCCATGCAGGTAGTGGCCGTCGGCTTTATCATCGGTGTATTGCAGGACTCCTGCGAAACCGCGCTGAACTCCTCAACGGACGTGCTGTTCACCGCAGCGGCATGCCAGGCGGAAGACGCGCGTTTAGCGAAGAACGCGTTACGCGGGTAAACAAAAGCCCGGTGACAAACGTAAAGCAAAACGGCAACCGAAGGTTGCCGTTTTAGTGTTTGACCCTCTCCACAGGGGTGAGGGCATCACCCGCACCACACTTACAGCGTCACGCCACTCTTGAAGATCGCCAGTTCGCGGAAGTCATTCTTCTCGTTACAGGTCTGTCTGCCGTTGGCAAACTCCACAATGGTATCCACGAATTCCGTCAGCAACTGCGGCATCCCTTTACCGTGGATCAACTGGCCTGCATCAAAGTCGATCCAGTGTTTTTTCTTCGCTGCCAGCTCGCTGTTGGTCGCGATTTTGACCGTCGGCACAAAGCCACCGTACGGTGTCCCGCGCCCGGTGCTGAACAGCACCATGTGGCAGCCGGCGCCGGCCAGCGCGCTGGTCGCAACCGCATCGTTACCCGGTGCGCTGAGCAAATTCAGACCGTGCGTTTTCAGACGTTCACCGTAGCGCAGGACATCAACCACCGGGCTGGCACCCGCTTTTTGCGTGCAACCGAGAGACTTCTCTTCAAGCGTGGTGATCCCGCCCGCTTTGTTACCCGGAGACGGGTTTTCATAAATCGGCTGGTTGTGGGCGATAAAGTACTGTTTGAAGTCGTTCACCATGGTGACGGTCTTCTCAAACGTCTCTTCGTCGCGACAGTGGCTCATCAGAATACGTTCAGCGCCGAACATTTCCGGCACTTCTGTCAGCACCGTCGTACCGCCGTTGGCGATCACATAATCTGAGAAGCGGCCCAGCATCGGGTTCGCGGTGATCCCGGACAGGCCATCAGACCCGCCGCACTCCAGGCCGAACTTCAGCTCACTCAGCTTGCCCGGCTCACGCCTGTCGTGACGCATCACCTCATACAGCTGGTGAAGGTGCTCAATGCCCGCTTCCACTTCATCATCCTGGTGCTGACACACCATAAAGTGCACGCGCTCGGGGTCAAACTCACCCAGCGTGTCGCGAAACGCATCCACCTGATTGTTCTCGCAGCCCAGGCCAATCACCAGCACCGCGCCCGCGTTCGGGTGGCGGACCATGTTTTGCAGCATGGTGCGGGTGTTGATGTGGTCGTCGCCAAGCTGAGAACAGCCGTAGGTGTGGCTGAACAGGTGCACACCGTCCGTACCTTCGGCGTCGTGGGTCTCTTTCAGGAAACGCGTCTGGATTTGACGCGCGATCCCATTCACGCAGCCGACGGTGGGAAGGATCCACAGCTCGTTGCGGATCCCCACCTCACCGTTCGCCCGGCGGTAGATCTGTACCTCGCGATCCGCCGCCTGCGCTTCTTCCGCCGCTAAATCAGGTTGATAGCTGTACTCGTCCAGATCGCTCAGATTGGTGCGGGTGTTGTGGGAATGAATATGCTCACCCGGCGCAATATCCGCCAGCGCATGACCAATCGGGAGACCGTATTTAACAACGTTGTCTCCTTGGGCGATCGGCTTCACGGCAAACTTATGCCCGCGAGTCACCGCCTGACGCAGGGTTACCGCCTGGTTATCAACGGTGACAACTTCACCTTCGGCCAGATCCGCCAGCGCGACGGCAACGTTATCCAGCGAATGGATTTTGATGTATTGCATATCAACCTCAAACGGCCTTAGTTCAGTTCAATGGCGAAGTAGTCGCGCGCATTGTTAAAGCAGATGTTTCTCACCATTTCGCCCAGCAGCTGAATATCGGCAGGGGCCTCACCCGCGGTCACCCAGCGGCCAATCATCTGGCACAGAATGCGGCGGAAATATTCGTGGCGCGTGTAAGAAAGGAAGCTACGGCTGTCGGTCAACATGCCCACAAAGCGGCTTAACAGACCCAGCTGTGCCAGCTGCGTCATTTGACGCTCCATCCCGTCTTTCTGGTCATTGAACCACCAGCCGGAACCGAACTGCATCTTGCCTGGCATACCTTCACCCTGGAAGTTACCGATCATGGTACCCAGCACTTCGTTATCGCGCGGGTTCAGGCAGTAGAGGATGGTTTTTGGCAGCAGATTTTGCTCGTTCTGTTTGCTCAGCAGCTTAGAGAGTTCTTCAGCAAGCGGGCGATCGTTGATGGAGTCGAAGCCCACGTCCGCGCCCAGCAGTTTAAACTGACGCTGGTTGTTATTGCGCAGGGCACCAATGTGGTATTGCTGCACCCAACCGCGGCGAGCATATTCCGCACCGAGGAAGACCAGCACCGCCGTTTTGAACTGTGCCACTTCGTGCTCGCTCAGGGATTCACCGGACAGGCGACGTGCCAGAATGCTATCAAGCTCAGCTTCATTTGATTCCGCAAACATCACCACATCCAGCGCGTGGTCAGAGACTTTACAGCCGTGTGCCGCGAAGTGGTCCAGACGTTTGGTCAGCGCGCTCTGCAGGTCTGCAAAACGACGAATGTCGGTGTCAGACACTTCCGCCAGCTTCGCCATGTAATCATTGAACGTCGCCTGTTCGATATTAAAGGCTTTATCCGGACGCCAGCTTGGTAGCACTTTAATATCAAACGAGGTATCGCGGGCGACCACAGCGTGATGTTCCAGGGAGTCAATCGGATCGTCAGTGGTCCCCACCATCTTCACGTTCATCTGCTTCATGATGCCGCGGGCGGAGAAGGTATCCTGCGCCAGTAATTCATTGCACCGATCCCAGATTTCATCGGCGGTAGCCGGGGAGAGCAGCTTTCCGGTGATGCCGAACGGACGGCGCAGCTCAAGGTGCGTCCAGTGATATAACGGGTTGCCGATGGTGTGCGGAACGGTCGCCGCCCAGGCGTCAAACTTCTCGCGGTCGCTTGCATCACCGGTACACAGGCGCTCAGCCACGCCGTTGGTACGCATCGCACGCCATTTGTAGTGGTCACCTTTCAGCCAGATGTCATACAGGTTTTTGAAACGGTAATTTTCGGCAACCTGCTGCGGCGGTAAATGGCAATGGTAGTCGAAAATTGGCTGGTCTTTGGCGTAGTCGTGGTACAGGCGGCGAGCAAATTCGGTATCTAACAGAAAATCTTCGGTCATAAACGGTGTCATTATCGTCTTCCTCGTAACGAGAGCGTCAGAAAGCTTATGCTCAGATGCTGCAAAGTTATCACACCAATTTCCAGAGACAGAACATTTTTTCGTGAGTTAGATCAATAAACGCAGACAAATTAATTACCTCAAATGAGGTAAACCCTTCGCCAGGCCGCGCCAGAACTGGCTTTATCCGTAACACATAATGTCCCTACAAATAATCATGCATTTGTGATGTCACTCACCTTTTAAAGTTGTATGACAAGTTATCTTTTCGCCGTCGCAAACACTAAGCCGACGGAATGCATTCCCGGTGTGAAAACATCGGTTTTAACGGTACGGATACCGACTTATGCACGCTTACTTATGGCAAGGTTCGGGCCGTTCCGGGACATCTCCCGGTTAAGCCCCTCCCGTTACACAACCGCTCCCGGACACGGTCGAGAGGTTGCCGTGCAAGGCACGGAATTAACATAACGATGAGGTTTTAGATGCGTAAAATTAAAGGGTTACGTTGGTATATGATCGCACTGGTGACGTTAGGCACCGTGCTGGGCTACCTGACACGTAACACCGTGGCAGCCGCAGCCCCGACGTTGATGGAAGAGCTGCATATCTCCACTCAGCAATATTCCTACATCATTGCTGCTTATTCCGCGGCTTACACCATCATGCAGCCTGTCGCAGGCTATGTTCTGGATATTCTCGGGACCAAAATCGGCTACGCCTTCTTCGCCATCGCCTGGGCTATTTTCTGCGGCGCCACGGCGCTGGCAGGCAGCTGGGGCGGTCTGGCGCTGGCACGTGGTGCGGTAGGTGCAGCGGAAGCGGCAATGATCCCGGCCGGGCTGAAAGCCAGCTCTGAGTGGTTCCCGGCGAAAGAGCGTTCTATTGCCGTCGGCTATTTCAACGTCGGTTCTTCCATCGGTGCGATGATTGCACCACCGCTGGTGGTGTGGGCTATCGTGATGCACAGCTGGCAGATGGCGTTCATTATCTCTGGTGTACTGAGCTTTGCGTGGGCCATGGCGTGGCTGATTTTCTATAAACACCCGCGCGATCAGAAAAAACTGTCTGAAGACGAACGCGAATACATCATTGGGGGTCAGGAAGCTCAGCATCAGACCAACAACGGCAAAAAAATGACGGTCTGGCAGATTCTGGGTACCCGTCAGTTCTGGGGTATCGCCCTGCCGCGCTTCCTCGCCGAACCCGCCTGGGGGACCTTCAACGCCTGGATCCCGCTGTTCATGTTTAAGGTCTATGGCTTTAACCTGAAAGAGATTGCGATGTTCGCGTGGATGCCAATGCTGTTTGCCGATCTGGGCTGTATCGTGGGCGGTTATCTGCCACCGCTGTTCCAGCGCTGGTTTGGCGTGAACCTGATCGTTTCCCGTAAAATGGTCGTGACGATGGGCGCAGTGCTGATGATTGGCCCGGGCATGATCGGCCTCTTCACCAGCCCGTATGTGGCAATCGCCCTGCTGTGCGTCGGTGGTTTTGCTCACCAGTCACTGTCCGGCGCGCTGATTACGCTCTCTTCTGACGTCTTCGGGCGTAACGAAGTGGCTACCGCTAACGGCCTGACCGGTATGGCTGCCTGGACGGCGAGCACCCTGTTTGCTCTGGTGGTGGGTGCGCTGGCGGACACCATTGGCTTCAGCCCGCTGTTTGCCGTACTGGCTATCTTCGACCTGATGGGTGCAGTGGTTATCTGGACGGTGCTGAAAAGTAAGTCGGCAGAAGAGGTGCTAAAAGAGTCCCTGGGGGGACCGGCAACGCAAAGTTAGCGCCCCTCCTGATGTCACAGAAGCCGCCTCCGGGCGGCTTTTTTCATGGCAAAATCTGGAGACTGGCACGCAAAAGTGGTATAACAAATAATCCGCCGTACCCTGCCTGGAGCGCATATGGAAATCACCGAACCACGTCGTTTATATCAACAACTTGCTGCCGAGCTGAAAGATCGCATCGAGCAAGGTGTCTACCTTGTCGGTGATAAACTCCCCGCTGAGCGCTTTATCGCTGATGAAAAAAGTGTAAGCCGCACCGTGGTGCGTGAAGCGATTATCATGCTGGAAGTGGAAGGCTACGTTGAAGTTCGCAAAGGCTCCGGCATTCACGTGATTTCTAATCAGCCGAAACACTCCCCGGTCGCCGACGAAAGTCTCGAATTCGCCAGCTACGGTCCGTTTGAACTGCTCCAGGCGCGCCAGCTTATCGAAAGCAATATTGCGGAATTTGCAGCGACTCAGGTGACCAAGCAGGACATCATGAAGCTGATGGAAATCCAGGAAAACGCGCGCAAGGAAAAATGTTTCCGTGATTCAGAGTGGGACCTGCAGTTCCACGTGCAGGTCGCGCTGGCAACGCAAAACACGGCGCTGGCGGCAATCGTGGAAAAAATGTGGACTCAGCGCGTTCACAACCCGTACTGGAAAAAACTGCACGATCACATCGATTCCCGCACCGTGGATAACTGGTGCGACGATCACGATCAGATCCTTAAAGCGCTGATTCGCAAAGATCCCCATGCGGCAAAACTGGCCATGTGGCAGCACCTGGAAAACACCAAGCAGATGCTGTTCAATGAAACCAGTGATGACTTCGAATTTAACGCTGACCGCTATCTTTTTGCCGATAATCCTGTCGTTCATCTCGATACGGCAGCCAGTGCGGCAAAATAGTTTACCTTTTCGCTGGCAGGCGCTTCGCTGCGCCTTCTGGCAGAGGTGGGTAAGCAAAACATATATAGTGTCAGCCTTTGTAAATCCCCTCGCTCCCCTCCATGGCTTACGCCAAAATCATCTCACCCCTGCAAATTCTGTGACGCAGAACCTTGGGCTTTGTTACAATTGGATTCAATTCGTTATTTTGTAAGTTAGTGCTTGCTAACCAGCCAATTAACAGGGAACAGTGTTGGCCACACCTCAATGTGTCCGCGAGCGACCATAATGAAATCACAACAATGTCGCCGTGCTGTTTGTCCCGGATAACAGGCGTGACGTTAACCGATTTCCAGGAACACTGAATGGAACTTTTGACCCAACTACTGCATGCCCTCTGGGCGCAGGATTTTGAAACGCTGGCCAACCCTTCCATGATTGGCATGCTCTACTTCGTCTTATTTATGATTCTGTTCCTTGAGAACGGTTTACTGCCTGCCGCCTTTTTACCTGGCGACAGCTTACTGGTGCTCGTCGGCGTGCTGTGTGCCAAAGGGGCAATGGCCTTTCCGCAAACCATTTTATTACTGACCATCGCCGCCAGCCTTGGCTGCTGGGTGAGCTATATCCAGGGACGATGGCTGGGCAATACGCGTCTGGTGCAGAACTGGCTCTCCCACCTTCCTGCGCATTATCACCAGCGGGCGCACCATCTTTTCCATAAGCACGGGCTTTCCGCGCTCCTGATCGGCCGCTTTATCGCCTTTGTACGCACCCTGCTGCCTACCATTGCGGGTCTTTCCGGATTAAGCAGCACCCGTTTCCAGTTCTTCAACTGGATGAGCGGCCTGCTGTGGGTTCTGATCCTGACCACGCTGGGCTATGCGCTGGGCAAAACGCCGGTCTTCATGAAATATGAAGATCAGCTCATGTCCTGCCTGATGCTGTTACCGGTGGTTCTGCTGGTCTTTGGTCTGGTCGGCTCGCTGGTGGTGCTGTGGAAGAAGAAATACGGGGCCAGAGGTTAACGATGGTTATCTCACCGCTCGCCGTGCGCCGTTTTGCCGTGGCCATGATTGCCCTGGGCTTGCTCAGCCTCATGTTCCTGGCCTGGACGACGCTTTCGCATCAGGAATCGACGCTGGCCATTCGCCCGGTGAGTCAGGGTGTCAGCGTGCCTGACGGTTTTTCGGTGTGGCATCATCTTGATGCCAACGGCATCCGCTTTAAGAGCATCACCCCGCAGGACGATGTTTTACTGATTAAGTTTGATTCCCGCGCGCAGAGTGCCGCCGCGAAAGTGGTGCTCGACCGTACGCTGCCGCACGGTTATATCATTGCCCAGCAGGAAGATGACAACCAGCCTGCAGCCTGGCTGTCATTGATTCGCGATTCGTCGCATAGATTTGGATAATTACCAGGATTCCGAATCTTTTCACTCACTTTGGTGAATCCCCCGTTTACTTACTATGCTTAAGTACGCGGAGCACCCCATGAATGTACTCCGCTTGACTCTGGATAGCGGCTCACGCCGCAACACAATGGAAGGTTTCGATAATGAAATTCCGCATTACTCTGGCTCTGGCCCTTTTTTCTTTAAGCACAGCGTCCTTCGCCAACTCTCTCTGTCAGGAGAAAGAACAGGATATTCAGCGTGAGATCAGTTATGCCGAAAAGCATAACAATCAGCATCGTGTTGAGGGTCTCAAAAAAGCGCTGAGCGAAGTGAAAGCGAACTGTTCTGACAGCAAGCTACGTGCCGATCACCAGAAAAAAATCGCTGAACAGAAGGACGAGATAGCCGAGCGCCGTCACGACCTGCAGGAAGCGAAAGAGAAAGGGGATGCGGAAAAAATTGCTAAGCGCGAGAAGAAGTTGAAAGAAGCGCAGGACGACCTGAAAGCGCTGGAAGCTCGCGATTATTGAGTTAACGGAAATCTCAACAGGAGAGAATCATGTCAAAAGATACGACGTCTGAAAATCTGCGCGCTGAACTGAAATCCCTGGCCGATACCCTGGAAGAGGTGCTGAACTCCTCTGCAGATAAGTCAAAAGAAGAGGTCAGCAAACTGCGCAGCAAAGCTGAGCAGGCGCTGAAAGAGAGCCGTTATCGCCTGGGTGAAACCGGTGATGCACTGGCGAAACAGACCCGCGAAGCGGCAGCTCGCGCGGACGAATATGTTCGCGATAATCCGTGGACGGGTGTAGGGATTGGTGCCGCGGTAGGTGTGGTACTGGGTGTCCTCCTGACGCGTCGTTAATATGGAAGATCCTCGTCACGCACAAGGGCCTGCTAATAACGTCCTCGGCATCGGCCAGCGTATTCTGACGACGCTGGTCGGGATTGCCGAAACGCGCGTCCGACTGGCAGTGGTTGAACTGGAAGAGGAGAAAGCGAACCTTTTCCAGATGCTGCTGATGCTCGGGCTTACCATGCTCTTCGCCGCGTTTGGTCTGATGAGCCTGATGGTGTTAATCATCTGGGCCATTGACCCGCAATATCGACTCAACGCGATGATTGCCACCACCGTTGTTCTGCTGGTTGCGGCATTGATTGGCGGCATATGGACGATGCGTAAAGCACGCAAATCCACTTTCCTGCGCCATACGCGCCAGGAACTGGCCAACGATCGCGCCCTGCTGGAGGATGACAAGCCGTGAGCGATAAAGCCGAACGTCAGAAGCGAAAAGCATTCCTGCTCAGTCAGATCCAGCAGCAACGGCTGGATTTGTCTGCCAGTCGTCGCGACTGGGTTGACGCGACGCGTCGTTTTGACCGGGGCTGGAATACCTTCCTGAGCCTGCGCTCATGGGCGCTGGTCGGAAGCAGCGTGATGGCTATCTGGACGGTTCGTCATCCAAATATGCTGATCCGCTGGGCCCGCCGCGGCTTTGGTGCCTGGAGCGCCTGGCGTCTGGTGAAAGCGACGATTCGTCAACAACAGCTGCGTTAGTTCTTATGCCGGGTAGCGTTTCGCTTACCCGGCACACTTTCCCCCTTCCCCGTTACTCAATATCTTTGAAGAAGATTGACAGTTTTCCTTGCTAACAATTCCCATCTGCCCCGTTTACACTCCTCTCCATCGACAGCAAAGACGCGGTATCTACCCGAATTTGCACACAAATAAAGTTCAGCCGCTGATGTGGTTTCCTGGAGAGTAAAATGAAAAAATTAGAAGATGTTGGTGTTCTGGTAGCGCGTATTCTGATGCCGGTTCTGTTTATCACCGCAGGCTGGGGCAAAATCACCGGTTATGCGGGCACGCAGCAATACATGGAAGCCATGGGTGTTCCCGGGTTCCTGCTGCCACTGACTATTCTCCTTGAGTTCGGCGGCGGCCTGGCGGTTCTGTTCGGCTTCCTGACCCGCACCACTGCACTGTTTACCGCAGGCTTCACCCTGCTGACGGCGTTCATCTTCCACAGTAACTTTGCGGAAGGCGTGAACTCTCTGATGTTCATGAAAAACCTGACCATCGCGGGTGGCTTCCTGCTGCTGGCCATCACTGGCCCAGGCGCATACAGCATCGACCGCGTTCTGAATAAGAAGTGGTAAGCACGCTATACTGAATGAACACAAAGCGAGGAGATATCTCCTCGCTTTTGCTTATTGACGGAGGAGAAAAAAATGGGACAACTCGTAGACGGCGTCTGGCAGGATGTCTGGTATGACACCAAATCCACCGGGGGACGCTTCAAGCGCTCTGTTTCGGCCTTCCGTAACTGGCTAACCGCCGATGGCGCACCGGGCCCAAGCGGCGAAGGCGGCTTTGCGGCTGAGAAAGACCGTTATCATCTCTATGTTTCTCTGGCCTGCCCGTGGGCGCACCGCACGCTGATTGTGCGCAAGCTGAAAGGACTCGAATCCTTAATTCCGGTTTCGGTGGTCAACCCCCTGATGCTGGAAAACGGCTGGACGTTTGACAGTGATTTCCCGGCCGCCACCGGTGATGACCTCTACCACCACGATTTTCTCTATCAGCTCTATCTGCGCGCCGATCCGCACTACACCGGACGCGTGACCGTACCCGTGCTGTGGGACAAGAAAAACCAGACCATTGTCAGCAATGAGTCCGCAGAGATCATCCGCATGTTCAACACCGCGTTTGATGCCCACGGGGCCCGCGCCGGGGATTACTATCCGGTTGAGCTGCGCGATAAGATTGATGAGCTGAACAGCTGGATTTACGACAACGTGAATAACGGTGTGTACAAGGCCGGCTTTGCCACCAGCCAGGAAGCGTATGACGACGCGGTGGGAAAAGTGTTTGAATCGCTGGAGCGTCTTGAGCAGATCCTCGGCCAGCATCGCTACCTGACGGGCGACCGCCTGACGGAAGCAGACATTCGTCTGTGGACAACGCTGGTTCGCTTTGATCCTGTGTATGTCACCCACTTCAAGTGTGATAAACACCGCATCAGCGATTACCTGAACCTGTACGGTTTCCTGCGCGATATTTATCAGATGCCGGGCATTGCTGAAACGGTCGATTTCAACCATATCCGCACCCACTATTTCCGCAGCCATAAGACCATCAACCCGACGGGTATTATCTCTGTGGGTCCGTGGCAGGACCTGGATGAACCGCACGGTCGCGACGTGCGTTTCGGATAAATATCAAGGGCATCAATTGATGCCCTTTTTTAATTCACAATCTCCATCTATCCTTACCTCGATCGCTTAAAAAACAAGTGATTGACTGACTAATGAGGCAAGGAAAATGGACTGGTATTTAAAAGTACTGCGCAACTACATTGGATTTGGTGGCCGCGCTCGCCGTAAAGAGTACTGGATGTTCGTTCTGGTGAACTTCATCCTCATCATGGTGCTGGGCATTATCGATAAAATTCTTGGCTGGGAACGAGCCGGCGGTGAAGGTGTTCTCACCACGATTTACGGCCTGCTGGTCCTGCTTCCCTCATGGGCCGTACTGTTCCGACGGCTACACGATACCGATCGTTCAGCCTGGTGGTTACTGCTGCTGCTGATCCCGATTGTGGGCTGGCTGGTCATTCTGGTCTTCAACTGTCAGGCCGGCACGCCGGGCGAAAACCGCTTCGGGCCCGATCCAAAACTCAACGCATAAAACAAAGCCCGGTGGCGTTTCGCGTACCGGGCTCGATTTTTTATTTGTTGTGATGGGCAAAGAGCTTGGGTATTTCGCGCAGGCACCACGATTTGGCCTCACCCATGCTGTCGCGCCGCCACGCCATAATGATGTCCACTTCGCTGGTGTACTCCGGGCTGACCACGCGTAGCCGCCCTTCTGCAATATCTTTTTCGACAAACGGATACGGCATCGTTGCCACGCCCAGGCCCGCCAGCAACGCCTGACGTTTGTCTTCAAGCGATGTGACGGTCAGACGCGGTTGTTTATCCAGCAACTGCACCGTTAACACCGGACGCTCGCGTGCGGTATCTGCGACCGCGACCCCGCGGTATTTCACCCGCGTCACTTCCGAGAGCGGCTCCGGCTCCTGGTGAATCGGGTGATCCGGTGCGGCGACATAGACGTTCATCACGCTGTAGAGCTTGCGGGAGTTGATTTCAGATGAGGAACGGAAGTGCATGTCCGGGGCAATGACGATATCCGCCCTGCCCGTCTCCAGTCGCTCCCAGGCCCCGGCCAGCACCTCGGTGATGATCGATAACTGGGTGTTTGCTTTATCGGCCAGCCGGTTCACCAGCGGGAACAGCGCCTCGGTGGGCACCAGCGCTTCCGTCACCAGCGTCAGATGGGTTTCCCAGCCGCGCGCCAGCGCTTCGGCGTCCGTCGTCAGCTTGTCCGCCGCTTCCAGCAGGACGCGACCACGCTCCAGCAGCATCCGTCCGACGTTAGTGAATTTTGTTCGATGACCGGAGCGGTCAAAGAGCACCACGTCCAGCTCTTCCTCCAGCTTCTGCATGGTATAGCTGAGCGCAGACGGAACGCGCCCCAGTTCATCTGCCGCCGCGGCAAAACTGCCACGCCGGTCAATTGCGTCCATGACGCGAAGCGCCTCAAGCGTCAATGCTCTCTCTTTAGCCATCTCGTTCTCATTCAGGAAATTTGAACATACCGGGCAGAATATCTGGCTAACAATGAAGCGTCCATACCTTTACCATTGTTTAGTGTAAAGAGAGGTCAAGTTTATGATTACGACAAGAACAGCTAAACAGTGCGGACAAGCCGATTTCGGTTGGCTGCAGGCCCGCTACACCTTTTCCTTTGGACACTACTTTGACCCTAAACTGCTCGGTTACGCTTCACTGCGCGTATTGAATCAGGAAGTGCTCGCCCCAGGCGCGTCCTTCCAGCCGCGTACGTACCCGAAAGTCGATATCCTGAACCTGATCCTGGAAGGCGAAGCAGAATACCGCGACAGCGAGGGCAATCATGTCCAGGCGAAGGCCGGCGAAGCATTATTAATCTCCACGCAGCCGGGCATCAGTTACAGCGAGCATAACCTCAGCAAAGATAAAACGCTGACCCGTATGCAGCTGTGGCTGGATGCCTGCCCTGAGCGGGAAAACCCGCTGGTACAGAAGTTAGATTTGACGGGCGACAGGCAGCAGCTGATAGCCTCCCCGGACGGCAGTCAAGGCAGCCTGCAGTTGCGCCAGCAGGTGTGGCTGCACCATATCGAACTGAAGAAAGGGGAACAGGCGAGCTTCCAGCTTCATGGTCCGCGCGCCTATCTGCAATCGATTCACGGTACGGTGCATGCGGTGACGCATACGGAAGAGAAAGAAGCGCTCACCTGCGGTGACGGGGCGTTTATTCGCGACGAAGCGAATATCACGCTGGTTGCTGATTCGCCGCTGCGCGCGCTGTTAATTGATTTACCGGTTTAACACCCGATAATCCTCTCTCCCCGGCGGGGAGAGAGGAAACCGTTACACTTTACGTGCCATAATCTCAATAATCTGCCGGTCCGTCGCCTGCATGGCGCGGCACGCCAGCGAACACAGGTTCGCGATCGACTGCTCCACATCGTGCGCCACAATCCCTTCATTGCCCGTTACCGCCGAATCATCCAGCGCCATCATCACCGCTTTCCAGGCACTGCCGACGCTGGTTGAGACCTTCATGGCACAGCTGTTGGACGCGCCATCGCAGATCATCCCGCTGACATCGCCAATCATGCTGCTGATTGCCATTGAGAGCGTCTGATAGCTTCCGCCCATCAGCCAGGCCATGCCTGCCGCCGCCCCCATCGCCGCCGTGGTAGCCGCACACAGCGCCGACAGGCGCGGAAGCTGGGCGTGGATATAAATAGCCGAAAGGTGTGAAAGCATCAGCGCCCGGGCAAGGCGTTCATCATCCGCCTGGACATGTTCCGCCACCACCACAACCGGCATGGTGGCCGTGATCCCCTGGTTGCCCGATCCGGAATTGCTCATTGCCGGCAGCGTCGCCCCGCCCATTCGGGCGTCCGAGGCCGCACTGGTGCGAATGACAATGTCCGAGCCCAGGTCCTGCGCTATCCATCCGCGAGCGCGCTGCTTATTGAGCGTCGCGCCAATGTGCAGCCCCCATTTTCCGCTTAAACCTTCACGGGAGAGCGCATCATTTAATTGTCCGGCAGCCAGGATAAAGCGGATCGCGTCAAACGGCACCTGCTCCACAAACTCAAGGATCTGCGATAGCGTGGCGTTTGAAAGTACCGCCAGCGGATCGTCGTTCCTCTCATCGGGTTGAGAATCAAGCGTAAAGCGGGTTTCGCCCTGACAGACAATCTCCACCACCCGCGTATGCCCACCGGCGATGGTCACCATCGCCGAGGCCTGTCCGGCGTGAACGCAGGCGCGGGAGTAGAGGATGTCATCGCACGGCTCCTGCAGCTTGACCTGCACCTGTCCAGCGTCCAGCAGCGCTTTGGCACGCACCAGCGCATCGGCAGTGGCATCCTTCAGTACCTCCAGCCCGGCGTGCGCGTTGCCGCCAATGGCCCCCAGCGCCGCCGCAATCGGCAACCCGACCATCCCGGTGCCAGGTACCGTCACGCCAAGGCCATTTTTCATCAGATTCGGTGAAACCCACGCCTCAATCTGTGTGACGTCACCCGGCAGAAGCTCCGCGGCCATCGCACAAGCCAGCGCCAGAGAGATCGGCTCGGTACACCCCAGTGCAGGTTTAACTTCCTCCTGCACCGCCCGAATAAATTGATTCCATAAAGATTGAGTTTGCTCTGACATCGTTACGACCTTGTTTGCCCTTAAGAAAACGCGAGGAAAGGAGAAACACACAGCAGCAGACCGGTGATGATAATGATCACCAGCGACACGCCTTTATATTTGTGCAGCGCCGGCACTTTGTAGACCAGCCACGCCGGAATCAAACACCCCACCATGCCGAAGATTGGGCTGCAAATAGAGGTGAAGCTCAGTACCGGCGCGTTTAACACAATCGCGCTCCATGCCAGCAGAATGGCAAACAGCATGATGCCGCGCTGTACGGTGTTTTCGTTGATTTTCTCTGCCGGCATTTTGCGGCGCAGAATGTTCATTACAATGCCCTGCGTCGCTTCACGAAAGCCCAGGTACACGCCGAAGAACGCGGTCATGACGGCAAAAATATTCAGGATAACGCTGACAATTTTGACCCAGCCGGCACCGTCGCCACTGATAAACTGCGCGGCAATTGCCAGTGCGGAAATATTCTGTTCGTAGGCTTTGACCGCCTCATCATGCCCCATTGCCAGGGTGAACGAGACCGCGTAGAAAAAGACCGTCACGAAGAGGATCGCGAAGGCGATGTTCATCGCCCGCAGCGCTTTATGGCGCGCCACTTCAACCGATCTTTCGCGTGAACGATAGGAGATCACCATCGGGCTTAATGTCTGAATAAACAGAATCGACGTTAAGGTAAACGGCAACGTGATAATCGCGTTTTTAATGAGTAGCCCCACGGGTGGCAGCATGCCCACGTTGGCTAAATGCCAGAGGCCAATCATCGACAACCCGAGCGCCGCCACCACAAATAACTTGGTCAGCACCATCAGGCTGGAGACTTTAAACAGCAGTTTCTCGCCACGGGAGGAGATCGCCACCAGGATGCAGATCAGGAACAGACCGTAGAACGGATTTTCAGAGAGCAGCCCCTCCGTCACGCCGAAGGTGTGTAAATAGGAGGCGCTGTCGTTGGTGATGGCGGTGGAGTAGACGAACATCCAGATAACCAGCATCACGAAATAGAGCGCACCTAATAAAATGCCCCAGTTCTTACCGAGGTAGCCGCTGATGACGCTTGGATAATCTTTGCACTCCGGCGATTCTGCCAGCGTGTTAATAAACAGCCGCTGAAACAGGTACATGGCCGGATAGCCAATCACTGACGAAAGCAGAAACACCCACAGTCCCATCAGCCCCACCTGTACCGGGAGAAAAACAATCCCCGCGCCGATGGCCATTCCGATACTCATGATGACCCAGCCCGTATCGGTGCTGTCGAATTTTATGGCCTCCTGCCACTCGCTTTCACTCATCCCTGCCCGCTTTGCCGCGGGTGAATCGTTCACAATCACACTGCTGTTTGTTGCCGTATCCATAAGGCACTCGCTTATTTTGTAGGGTAACCAGTTGTTTTTATGGGATTCTGACCACCAGCGATAATGAGCCAGACTGCTGCAGGTGTGTGTTATTGGAATGGACAAATCATACGTGGAGAGCGGGAGAAAAAAGTCACAATATTTATAAGGCTTTTCGCAAGCGAGAGAAATAAATACTCTGAGATGATAAATAATCGATGGGTTTTTCTAAAAGTGATGCCGATCAAGAAATAAAAAACCCGCGACATGCGCGGGTGTGTCATCAGTTAGCCAGCGCGTTCGCCATATCGGTTTTCACCTGTTTACGCTGCTCCGCTGTCAGAACCTGGCTGACATCAAAGTAGTATTTGACGCGGTAATAGCGGGTCTGCTCTTCAATTTTACTGAATGCGGCAAGCTGGTTTTTCACCGTGCTTTCATCCCATTTCCCGGTCTGGAACATCTCGATCAGCGCACCGTCTTTCACGCCGGTCATCGGGATCTTGTTGACATTTTGTTCCAGCGTCTGATGCAGCGCGTCGATCTTCTTAATCTGATCGTTGCTCAGCTTGAGGTGTTGCACCAGCGGATCCTGCGCCGGAGAGGGGGCAGCTTCAACGTCAGCGGCCTGTGCGGCAAAACTGCACGCCACCAGCGAGGCAGCAACCAGGGTGATACGGGTCATTTTCATCATCTTACTGTCCTTATATACTGTTTCAGGGGAAAAGCAGGCGCATTGTTTTTCAGAAGCGGATGAAGATGTGTGAGTAATTATATAAACATTTTTGTATGTTCCGCGGACAAAAAACCCCCCTTAACCAAAGGGGGCCTGTTTCAGACGACGATCACAGTGCCTGGGTAAACGTCCTTGAGATCACGTCCTGCTGCTGCTCGCGCGTCAGCGCATTAAAGCGCACCGCATACCCTGAGACACGAATGGTCAGGTTGGGATAGTTCTCCGGGTGCTCAATCGCCTCCATCAGCATCTCCCGGTTCATGACGTTAACGTTGAGGTGCTGTCCCCCCTCAATGGCCGCTTCGTGGTGGAAATACCCGTCCAGCAGCCCTACAAGGTTGGTTTTGCGCACCCTCTCATCCTTGCCCAGCGCCTGAGGCACGATGGAGAAGGTGTAAGAGATCCCGTCTTTCGCATAGGTGAACGGCAGCTTAGCGACGGAGGTTAACGAGGCCACCGCCCCTTTCCTGTCTCGTCCGTGCATCGGGTTCGCGCCCGGTGCGAATGGCGTACCGCCGCGGCGTCCGTCCGGCGTATTGCCGGTCTTCTGGCCGTAGACCACATTCGACGTAATGGTCAGGATCGACTGGGTCGGCACCGCGTTGCGGTAGGTCGGCAGCGCCTGAATTTTCTTCATAAAGCGTTCCACCAGGTCACAGGCAATGCTGTCCACGCGGTCATCATTGTTACCGTACTGCGGGTAGTCCCCTTCAATCACAAAATCGACCGCCAGGCCGGTATGGTCGCGTACGGGTTTTACCGTGGCGTATTTGATGGCGGACAGCGAGTCCGCCGCCACCGACAGCCCGGCGATACCGCAGGCCATGGTGCGGTAAACGTCCCGGTCGTGCAGCGCCATCAGCGAGGCTTCGTAGCTGTACTTATCGTGCATGTAATGAATGAGATTCAGCGCGCTAATGTACTGCACCGCCAGCCAGTCCATAAAGTGATCCAGGCTCGCCATCACGGTGTCGTAATCCAGCACCTCATCCAGCAGCGGCGCGGTTTTCGGCCCGACCTGGATCTTCAGCTTCTCATCCACCCCGCCGTTGATCGCATACAGCAGCGTTTTCGCCAGGTTAGCGCGGGCGCCAAAGAACTGCATTTGCTTGCCGATCACCATCGGGCTGACGCAGCAGGCAATGGCGTAGTCGTCGCTGTTGAAATCCACGCGCATCAGGTCGTCGTTCTCATACTGCAGCGACGAGGTGTCGATCGACATCTGTGCAGCGTACTTCTTGAATGCGACGGGCAGTTGTTCGGACCACAGGATCGTCAGGTTTGGCTCCGGTGCAGGTCCCATCGTGTGCAGGGTATGCAGGTAACGGAAGCTGTTTTTGGTGACCAGCGTGCGGCCATCCAGCCCCATTCCGCCAATCACTTCGGTGGCCCAGACAGGATCGCCGGAGAAGAGCGTGTCGAATTCCGGAGTACGCAGGAAGCGCACCATGCGGATCTTCATGATGAAATGATCGATCAGTTCCTGCGCCTGGATCTCACTCAGGCGACCCGCCTGCATATCGCGTTCGATATAAATATCCAGGAACGAAGCCGTGCGTCCCAGCGACATCGCCCCGCCGTTCTGGGATTTCACCGCGGCCAGATAGGCAAAGTAAACCCACTGTACCGCTTCCTGCGCATTCATCGCCGGGCGAGAAATATCGAAGCCATAGTTCGCTGCCATCTGCTGGATCTGCAGCAGTGCGCGTTTGTGTTCCGCCAGCTCTTCACGCAGGCGGATCGTCGCCTCCAGATCTTCACCCCGTTCGAGTTTGCCCTGCAGATCCGCGAACTGGCGCTCACGCTCGTGCACCAGATAGCGGATGCCGTACAGCGCCACGCGGCGGTAATCGCCGATGATGCGCCCGCGTCCGTAGCCGTCCGGTAGCCCGGTCAGCACGCCTGATTTACGACAGCGCATCATCTCGGGGGAGTAAACGTCAAAGACACCCTGATTATGGGTTTTGCGCAGTTCGGTAAAGAGATATTCGAACTGCGGATCCATCTCGCGGCCATAGGCTTCGAATGAACTGCGGATCATATTGATCCCGCCGTACGGATGCAGCGCACGTTTGAGCGGCTTATCGGTTTGCAGGCCGACGATCGTCTCCAGCTGCTGGTCAATATAGCCAGGTCCGTGGGCCGTGATGGTGGTGGCAATGTTGGTGTCAAAATCCACCGGCGCATGGGTGGCATTCTCCTGACGAATGCCCACCATTACCTTCTCCCAGAGCGCCGTCGTTGCTGGCGTCGCCTGCGCGAGGAAAGTTTCGTCGCCTTCATAAGGGGTATAGTTATGCTGAATAAAATCGCGCACGTTGACGGTGTCTTTCCATTCTTCACCGCGAAACCCGGCCCATGCGTCGCTGTAAGGGGCAACGCGCGTATCGATTGCTACTTTCATGAATTTCTCGCTCTGTCAGGCATAAGCCGCAGCCGGAGTGACCTTCCCAAGACGGAGGGCATCCAGCGCGATCATTTTTTCTTCGTTGGTTGGGATCACCGCGCAGGCCACGCGGGACGAATCGGTGGTGATCACACGCTCACCTGCGCTGCCCGGCAGGGCATTTTTGGCTTCATCGAGGGTGATGCCAAAGACGGCCAGGTGTTCCGCCACCAGCGTGCGGATCAGTCTGGAGTTCTCACCAATCCCGCCTGTGAACACCACACCGTCCAGGCGGTGTAACGACGCCGCGTGCCCGGCAATATGCCGTGCGATACGGTGAACAAAGGTCTGGATCGCCAGCTGTGCCCGCTGATGTCCCTCATGCCAGGCCTTTTCGAGGGTTCGCAGATCGGAGGATATTCCCGAGATCCCCAGCAGGCCGGACTCTTTATTGACGACGCGTTCCAGATCCTCAAATGACTGTCCGGTCTGTTGGGCTATCCAGGCCATGGCGCCGAAATCAACGTCGCCACAGCGGGTCCCCATGATCAGCCCTTCCAGCGGCGTCATGCCCATGGAGGTATCCACGCTCTCACCATTGCGTACCGCGCAGATGGATGCCCCGTTGCCGAGATGGGCAATCACCAGCCCGCTGTCCTCAGGCGAAATCCCGAGCAAGGCATGCGCCTGCCCGGCAACGTAGCGGTGGGACGTCCCGTGGAAGCCATAGCGCCGCACGCCAAGCTCTTCAAAATAGCGGTACGGCAGCCCGTACAGATAGGCCTGCGGGGCCAGCGTCTGGTGGAAGCTGGTGTCAAACACCGCCACCTGCTGTATGCCCGGAAACAGGCGTTCGGCTGCCTCGACGCCGCTTAAATTGGCGTAGTTATGCAGCGGTGCCAGCGAGGAAACCTGACGGATCTGCTCAATAACCTGTTCCGTGATAAGGGTCGACTCGCTGAAGAGGTCGCCGCCGTGCGCAATACGATGGCCAATCAGGGCCACGCTGCTCATCAGGTCACGCTTCTCCAGCTCCAGGGCGATGGCTGCCAGCGCCCCTTCGTAGTCATGGTGAGCCAGTCTGGCTGGCTCACCCCCGTTCACGGAAATAAAGGCTTTTTCAGTGTTAATCCCGTCTGCAATGCCCGTCATCAGGGCATCACAGCTGCTGGCATCGAGTACTGAAAACTTAACAGAGGACGATCCGCAGTTAATAACCAATACAACCGGAAACTCAATCATGGTGTTACTCCGCTCTTCCTGAGCCAGGGTTTAGAACAGTTTGTAGACGATGTTCAGGATGGTCAGCAGGCCCACAACCGTGACGAAGATGTTTTCGGGTCTGCCCTTATATTTCGCCATTGCCGGCGCTTTACGAATGGCATACATCGGCAACAGGCACAGCAGAGAGGCGATGATTGGCGCCCCCATGGCTTCGATAAGGTCGAGAATGTTCGGGTTGGCATAGGCAACGACCCAGGTCGACCCCATGATGAATACCATGCTGATGGTGTTCAGTTTGCCTACGGAGACTTTCTTCTTATCGCCCTTATAACCGAACTTCAGGATCAGGCCGTTCAGCCCTTCCAGCGTGCCCAGATAGTGGCCGAAGAAGGATTTGAAGATAGCGACCAGCGCAATGATGGAGGCACCGTATTCCAGCACCGTGGCAAACGTTGATTTAGTGCCTGACATGGTCGCAAAGTGGTTCGCCAGGTAAGAGAGCACGGGAATATTCTGCGCTTTGGCATCGGCCATGTTCTGCGGCGAGAGCGTGAACAGGCAGCTAAAGGCGAAGAACATCACCACCGCAACCATCAGCAAGCTGGCGCGACCGATGATTTTGGAACATTTCTGCTCGGTAAACGCTTTACCGAACTCGGGTTCGTACTCTTCACGTTTCGAGACCACAAACGAGGAGACGATGGGCGAGAAGTTGAAGGAGAAGACCATGATGGAGATCCCCAGCCAGACCGTCACCAGAATGCCGTCATGCCCGGTAAACGCAATATCACTCAGATTGACCTGGTCAATCACCGACGAGTTCCAGTAAGGGATCAGCGACAGGGAAATCAGCACCAGGCTGGCGATAAACGGGAACACCAGGAAGCTCATCACCTTCACCATCAGGTCTTTACCAAACCAGATAACAAAGGCCATCATCAGCAGCAGGAACAGCGCCACCACGCCGCGGTTAAGCGCGGGCAGCTGGAGCTGGTTTTCCCAGAAGGTCATAAAGGTGTTCGTAATGGTGACGCCGTAAATCCACAGCAGCGGGCAAATGGCGAAGAAGTAGAGGAACGTGATTACCACCCCACCGGTCTTACCAAAATGCTCTTCCACCGTTTCGGTGATGTTGCCAGACACGTTACTGCCGGACAGACACAGGCGTGCCAGCGCCCGGTGGCAATAAAACGCAATCGGGAAAGCGAGAACCAGCATCAGCAGGATAGGAATCAAGCCGCCGAAGCCTGCGCGAATCGGGAAGAACAGCACACCTGCGCCAATGGCGGTTCCAAACAGGCCAAGCGTCCAGGTGGTATCAGACTTACGCCAGGAGGACGTTTTTGTCTGGCCAACGATAATGCTTTCTGTGTTGCTCATAGGTCATCCTTTATGCGTCAACGAAGCCGGTAATTTGGGATACGCGGGAGAGATCGATATTGCCGCCGGAAATAATGCAGACGGTTTTACGACCCTGAATATAGTGATCAAGCTTGCCGCTTAATAACGCCGCACAGGCCAGTGCGCCAGCACCTTCTGTAACCACTTTATTTCGCTGAATGAGGGCAATCATGCTGTTACGAATTTCGTCTTCGCTGACCAGCACAATGTCATCGACTAATTCACGAACAATCTCGAAGGTTAATTTACCCGGGCGAGACACATCACATCCGTCGGCTAATGTCCCGGTAACGCGGTGGTTAATGATTTCTCCTGCCTGATACGATGCGGCCATTCCATGTACGTTTTCAGACTGCACGCCGATAATATTAATGGTCGGGTTGATGGATTTAATGGCCGTTGCAATTCCGGCAATTAAACCACCACCGCCGATGGGTACAATCACGTTATCCACATCATACAAATCTTCGAGAATTTCCAGACCAATGGTGCCCTGGCCGGCAATCACTTTCGGATCGTCATACGGTGGGATAAAAATGCGCCCTTCCAGCTCCACGATTTCGCTGACTTTGGCGATGGTGTCGTTGAAGTTTTCGCCGTGCAGCACCACTTCAGCCGAGTAGTCACGGGTGGCGGCGACTTTAGATTTCGGCGCGCCCATCGGCATGACCACTTTGCCGTCGATACCGAGCATTGCACAGGAGAGCGACACGCCCTGCGCGTGGTTGCCTGCAGAACAGGCAACGACACCTTTACGTTTTTCAGCTTCGGTCAGCGAACTTAATTTATTAAACGCACCGCGGATCTTGAAGGAGCCAGTACGCTGCATATTTTCAAACTTCAGGAATATCTCACCTTTACAGCGTTCGCTGAGATAATTTGAGCGCGGCATGCCGGTTTTATATATTTTGCCTGCCAGTCGTTTTCTGGCGTCCTGAATATCTTCAATGGTCACCGGGAGATCGTAGGTAATATGCATAATATCCTCGTTATAATAATTCATTTTCTTCAGGCAAAGTCAGGGTATCAGAGCACGGATAAAATAAGCTCTGGGTGTTTTTAAACAGGTTAACGCGTTATCAGAGGGTTATTTAATCATCGTCGTCTTTCACTGGTCAGTGACGCGTATTGTTTTGCCAGTTCGACTAATACTGACGCCGATTTCTTAATTCTGTAATTTTTTGACCACACGGCGGCATAACGCGCTATGGGTAATTCATCTTCCATCGGCAGTACAATAAACTGGTCGGAACCGAATGGCGCAATCATGTCGCGGGGAATAACCGTCAGGTAATCGGCATTCAGGACAAGGTTATAAATGGTCACGACGGAATCGGTCTGAACGATGTTTTCAATGCTGATGTGATTGTCTTGCAGAGTGGTCAGAAGTTCTTTGTAGTAGCCCATATCGGTTTGCGGCATCACCCACTGTTCATCCGTGAGTGATGCCAGTGTAGTCGAGTCGGTGCACGTTCGTGATTTGTTGGCTACCAGGACAAACTCAGACTCAAACAGCGGCTCGACATGAAGATCCTGCAGCAGCATTTCATCACTTAATGTGCCGATGGCAAAATCCAGCCGGCCGTCGCGAATGGCCGGCAGGAAAGAGGACAGCTGAGCTTCGTACATCGAGACACGCGCTTTCGGGAACACTTCCTTAAATTTTTTGATCATTTCGGACAGGAAGGTGAAGCCAATGAGCGACGGGTAACCAAATGAGACATCCATGACGGTACTGAAACTGAGGCTGTTAATCTCGCTCACCATGTTTTTCATCTCACGGGTGATCGACTCAGAGTACGAGAGTAATACCTGGCCTGCCGCAGTCAGTTTAACGCCGGTGTTTTTGCGCACCATGACTTCAACGCCAAAGTAAGATTCGATATCGCTGATAATTTTGCTGACGGCAGGTTGCGTCAGGCCCAGTTGTCTTGCAGCAGAACCAATGGAGCCACTTTTAATGACTTCCTGAAATACCACGAGGTGCTGTGTTTTCGGTAGAATAATAGTGTTCATAATATTCTGCGCTTATTTCCCTATGACGGGGTGGATTCTACTCAATATGGCTGACGGGGGTATGTGCTGTTACTCACAATTTGCTTTTTCACACCCTTAACCAGCATAACGGCAACCCTTTAAAACACCTTATTATCAATGAGTTACATTAAAATAAATACGTCATAACGCTGATATTGATCAACAAAAAGAGCAGTAATAAATTTATTTTATGGCGATAACACAGGTAAATTTTTCGGCGCTAAAAAAATCGATAAAGACTATCTTTCAGGCAATTAAAGATTAATAAATAACCGTTATTCGTTTAAAACATTCTTTCAATTTATCAAATTTGTCTGGGGTGATTTTGCTGACTTTCAGGAAACAGTGGAATGCATCACACATTCATGAGCTAAATCTTTTTGAATTCAATATACATATATCAAATAAGAAAACATTCACGATCATAAAAGCAACATTCATAACAAATTAACAATACTGCAGAATCAGGATTCTTTAGCGCGAAATTTTGTGATTACGATCGCCAGCAGATGTGAAAAAGACCCTGAAGGGGTGAACGCAGTGAAATGTGCTTAATGTCGCAAATGTGATAATTGATGTCGTGTGAGCGATGCATCGGGTGGCACTTGCTTGCAATTTGCAAGGCCGATAAAAGAAAACCCCGCCGAAGCGGGGTTTTGTAAGAAGTTGAAGCTGACCGATAAGCCGGGTTCTGTCGTGGACAGTCATTCATCTAGGCCAGCAATCGCTCACTGGCTCAAGCAGCCTACCCGGGTTCAGTACGGGCCGTACCATGTGAACCCCTATTTGGCCTTGCTCCGGGTGGAGTTTACCGTGCCACGGACTGTTGCCAGCCGCGCGGTGCGCTCTTACCGCACCCTTTCACCCTTACCTGATCCCGCTTGCGCGGGCCATCGGCGGTTTGCTCTCTGTTGCACTGGTCGTGGGTTTCCCCCCCAGGCGTTACCTGGCACCCTGCCCTATGGAGCCCGGACTTTCCTCCCCTCCGCCCGTCTCCCCCCGAAAGGGGACGACGACGAAGCGGCGACTGTCTGGTCAGCTTCGGCGCGCAGTATAGAGGGTTTGTGCCCCGCTGTCACCCTTGGGCGTGCATCCCTATCTGCAAAGTGGCGGCGATATTGCGCGAGGCGCGGTAAATATTGTCAAACGCCCCACGGTAAGCCTCTTCCAGCGACTCGACGCGGCTCAGCACGCTGAACACCGCGTCGATGCCATACTGATGCACGACCCCCACATCCCGGGTCAGACTGCCGGCAATGCCGATCACCGGCTTATGGTATTTTTTGGCGATACGGGCGATACCGACGGGCACTTTGCCCTGAATGCTCTGGCTGTCAATGCGCCCTTCGCCCGTCAGTACCAGCGTGCAGTCGTGAATATGTTCTTCGAGGTTAAGTGCCTGGGTGACAATCTCAATACCGCTCTTCAGTTCCGCGCCGAGGAAGGCCATCAGGGCCGCCCCCATGCCCCCCGCGGCACCCGCACCGGGAACCTGTTTCACGTCAATTCGCAGAGATTTTTTTATCACATCGGCATAGTGGCTGAGGTTAGCGTCGAGAGTGAGGATCATCTCCTCTGTCGCCCCTTTTTGCGGGCCAAAGATACGGGAAGCGCCTCTCTCGCCAACCAGCGGATTCGTGACGTCGCATGCGACGTGGATTGTGCAATCTTTTAGCCTGGCGTCGAGGCCGGAGAGATCGACGCTGTTGAGCGCCATCAGGCTGCCGCCGCCATAACCCATTTCAGTACCGTTGGCATCGCGGAGCGTGGCCCCCAGCGCCTGCATCATTCCGGCGCCGCCGTCGTTGGTGGCACTGCCGCCAATGCCGATAATGATATGTCGGGCACCTTTATCCAGCGCGCTGAGAATAAGCTCCCCGGTACCGCGGGACGTGGTGACGAGCGGGTTACGTTGGGGGGCCGGGACCAGTGCCAGACCGCTGGCGGCGGCCATCTCAATAAATGCCGTGCTGCCATCGCCGGACATACCCCAGCGGGCGTTTACCTGTTCACCCAACGGGCCCGTGACCCGAGCATACTGTTCAGTGCCCTGGGTGGCGGCGATCATCGCGTCAACCGTACCTTCCCCGCCGTCAGCAACCGGCACCGAAACATAAAGTGCGTCGGGGAAAATTTCCCGAAATCCTTTTTCAATCGCCTGAGCAACCCCGGAGGCAGAAAGGCTTTCTTTCCAGGAATCTGGCGCGATTACGATTTTCATAGTTGTCGCCTGTTACCGCACTCGGCAAAAATAGCGGACGCGTTCCCGCGTCCGTTTTTATTAGCGAGAGACTTCCACCTTCGCCAGTTTTTCGTAGTAGCACGCAATCGCGCTGTGGTCGGCAGTGCCCAGACCATCCGCGCGCAGGGCCTGCATCATCTCCATGACGGCGGCGGTCAGCGGCAGCTGCGCGCCCACGCCGTGGGAGGTATCCAGGGCATTCGCCAGATCTTTAATGTGCAGGTCGATTCTAAAACCGGGCTTGAAGTTACGATCCATCACCATGGGCGCTTTGGCATCCAGCACGGTGCTGCCCGCCAGGCCGCCACGGATCGCCTGATACACCAGATCAGGGTTAACGCCCGCTTTGGTGGCCAGCGTCAGCGCTTCCGACATTGCGGCAATGTTCAGCGCCACAATCACCTGGTTTGCCAGCTTGGTGACGTTACCCGCCCCGATATCGCCGGTATGCACCACGGAGCCCGCCATGGCTTTCATCAGGTCGTAGTATTTATCAAAAACAGCTTTGTCGCCGCCAACCATCACCGACAGGGTGCCGTCGATGGCTTTGGGCTCTCCGCCGCTGACCGGGGCATCCAGCATATCGACGCCCTTCGCGTTTAGCGCCTCACTGATTTCACGGCTTGCCAGCGGCGCGATAGAACTCATGTCAATCACCACCAGGCCGGGTTTGGCACCGTCAATGATGCCGTTCTCCCCCAGGGCCACCTCTTTCACATGCGGGGAGTTTGGCAGCATGGTGATAATGACATCACACTGCTCAGCAATCGCTTTGGCGCTTGCTGCGGTTTCTGCACCTGCGGCAATCACCTCGGCCACGGCTTGCGGATTATGGTCTGCAACCACCAGGGAGTAACCTGCTTTGATGAGGTTTTTACTCATGGGTTTACCCATGATCCCAAGGCCAATAAAACCCACTTTCAGCGTCATAATTCGTTTCCTCAATGATGGTTATTTTTTAAAGGCGTCCGCTAACTTCTGCGTGGCCGAGCGGAATACGCCGAGGTCGCTACCGACGGCAACGAAGGTCGCGCCCCACTCCAGATAGCGGCGGGCATCCGCCTCAACCGGCGCCAGAATGCCGCACGGTTTGCCGTGCGCGTTGGCACGGGCAAAGATGTGCTGAATAGCGCGCTGCACCTCCGGATGACCCGCATTGCCCAGATGGCCGAATGCCGCAGCAAGATCGCTTGGGCCAACGAAGATGCCATCCACACCGTCGGTGGCAGCGATAGCGTCGACGTTATCCACCCCCTGCTGGCTCTCAATCTGTACCAGGATGGTGATGTTGCTGTTGGACTGTGTGAAGTAGTCCGGGACGGTGCCAAACATGTTGGCGCGATGGGAAACGGAGACCCCGCGGATCCCTTCCGGCGGATAACGTGTTGACGCCACGGCCTGCACCGCCTGCTCTTCCGTTTCCACAAACGGGATCAGGAAGTTGTAAAACCCAATATCCAGCAGACGTTTGATGATTACCGGCTCGTTGGTCGGGACGCGAACCACCGGCGCGCTATGGCTCCCTTTGAGCGCCATTAACTGCGGAATAAAGGTGCTGATATCGTTCGGCGCATGTTCGCCGTCCAGCACCAGCCAGTCGAAACCGGCCAGGCCCAGGACTTCGGTGCTGATGGGGCTTGCCAGCGCGGACCAGCAGCCAATCTGGATCTGGTGCGCCGCGAGGGCCGCTTTAAACTTATTCGGGAAGATATCATTATTCATCGCGTTTACCTTTTTAATTCCGCAGTCTTATTCAGGTTCATATTTATATTTTCAGACGCAGCGTCAGCTTTATATTTATTTCCTGACTTAATTTAGGCGTTATAAAATCGTCATTCAGTATAATCCTCACGTCATGACAGCACATTGTTTTAATGCTCAAGCATTGCGGCGTGTTTTGATAATATTTTGAGCATATGCACAATGCGATGGGCGCTGATGCACAGAATCAGGCATTGCTGGCCGGGTGGCATCTGCGTCGGTTTTAAGGAGCGATCGGGATCACATTTTGATATCTCGTCTCCTGACATTCTTTATTGACTCAAGCTGCGTCTTTATTTCTGCGATAAGAAAATAAACATCCCCTGGCTGCATTTACTATCAGACATTTTGCTGGAGAATATTGAACAATGGCCGACATTGAAATTCGACAAGCGTCGCCGACGGCGTTCTATATCAAAGTTCACGACACGGATAATGTGGCGATAATTGTTAACGACAACGGTCTAAAAGCGGGCACCCGTTTCCCGGATGGGCTGGAGCTGACTGAACATATTCCGCAGGGGCATAAAGTCGCTCTGGTGGATATCCCGGCCCACGGTGAAATCGTGCGGTATGGCGAAATTATCGGGTATGCGGTTCGCGCCATTCCTCAGGGGAGCTGGATTGAGGAGTCGCTGGTTGAGCTACCCGAAGCGCCGCCGCTGAACACGCTCCCCCTGGCCACCCGGGTTCCTGAGCCACTGCCCCCGCTGGAAGGGTACACATTCGAAGGGTACAGGAATGCGGACGGCAGCGTAGGCACCAAGAATCTGCTCGGTATCACCACCAGCGTGCACTGTGTGGCAGGCGTGGTGGATTACGTGGTGAAAATCATTGAGCGCGACCTGCTGCCGAAATACCCGAATGTCGACGGCGTGGTAGGTCTGAACCATTTGTACGGCTGCGGCGTGGCCATCAATGCTCCGGCGGCCGTGGTACCGATTCGTACCATCCATAATATCGCCCTGAACCCGAATTTCGGTGGCGAAGTGATGGTCATTGGTCTCGGTTGCGAAAAGCTGCAGCCAGAGCGTCTGCTGCAGGGCACCGAAGATGTGAATGCCATTCCGGTCGACGAGGCCAGCATTGTTCGTTTGCAGGATGCGCATCACGTCGGATTCCGTTCAATGGTTGACGATATCCTTCAGGTGGCGGAGCGCCATCTGGAAAAACTGAACCGGCGCCAGCGCGAGACCTGCCCGGCGTCAGAACTGGTGATAGGCACTCAGTGCGGCGGCAGCGATGCGTTTTCAGGCGTCACGGCGAACCCGGCGGTGGGCTATGCCTCGGATCTGTTTGTCCGCTGTGGCGCCACGGTGATGTTCTCCGAAGTGACCGAAGTGCGTGATGCCATCCATCTGCTCACCCCACGCGCCATCAATGAAGAGGTGGGCAAACGCCTGCTTGAGGAG
This sequence comes from Enterobacter sp. WPR_3_1, assembly GCF_003635055.1. Classification (NCBI taxonomy): domain Bacteria; kingdom Pseudomonadati; phylum Pseudomonadota; class Gammaproteobacteria; order Enterobacterales; family Enterobacteriaceae; genus Enterobacter; species Enterobacter sp. WPR_3_1. Next base: position 530,332 of record NZ_RBXU01000009.1, read on the forward strand.
ATGGCCTGGTACGATAACTATCTCGACATGGGACAAACCGATCGCAGCGCCAACCCCTCTCCGGGCAATAAAAAAGGCGGTCTGGCGAACGTGGTGGAAAAAGCCCTCGGCTCGATTGCCAAATCCGGCCAGAGCGCCATTGTTGAAGTGCTCTCCCCGGGCCAGCGCCCCACCAGACGCGGCCTGATTTACGCCGCAACCCCTGCCAGCGACTTTGTCTGTGGCACACAGCAGGTGGCGTCCGGCATTACGGTACAGGTCTTTACCACCGGGCGCGGCACGCCGTACGGGCTGATGGCGGTACCGGTGATTAAAATGGCCACCCGTACCGAGCTGGCAAACCGCTGGTATGACCTAATGGACATCAACGCGGGCACCATTGCCACTGGCGAAGAGAGTATTGAGGATGTCGGCTGGAAGCTGTTCCACTTCATTCTGGACGTGGCAAGCGGCCGTAAGAAGACATTCTCCGATCAATGGGGGTTACATAACCAGCTGGCGGTGTTTAACCCGGCACCGGTGACGTGATCGTTTTCCCCCTCTCCCAAAGAGAGGGGGGCAACTTATCCCTTCACCAACACCACATCTATCCCGCTCTTACGCAGCCCTTCCAGGCTCTCAGGCGGAATCCCTTCATCGACGATAATCATATCGATTCTCTGGGTATCGATGATTTTATGCAGGCTCGAACGGTTAAATTTGCTGGAGTCAGTGACCACGATAATACGCTCTGCCACCTCGCACATCCGCCGGTTCAGTCGGGCTTCATCTTCATTGTGGGTACTGACGCCGCGATCGAGGTCGATGGCGTCGACCCCCAGAAAAAGCAGATCAAAGTGGTAATTCTGTAAGGACTGCTCAGCCTGATCGCCGTAAAAAGATTGCGACTGGCGGCGCAAGTGCCCACCGGTCATCAGCAGCTCCACCCCTTCCGCTTCCAGTAATGCATTCGCCACGTTCATTCCGTTGGTCATGGCAATCACATCCGTGTGCTGACGCAGCATACGGGCGATTTCAAACGTCGTGGTTCCGGAATCCAGAATGATGCGATGACCCGGCTTCACCAGCGCGGCGGCGGCCTGCGCGATACTGCGCTTAACTGCAGTATTGAGCGAACTTTTGTCCTCCACGGAGGGTTCATTGCCAGGCGCATTGCCTTCACAAATCAGCGCTCCGCCATAAGCACGAACGGCAATGCCCTGCTTCTCAAGAAACGCCAGGTCGTTACGGATCGTCACCGTGGAAACGCCATATAAATGAGAAAGATCGTTAACCTGCACGCTTCCCTGTGCCCGCAACCGCTGAATGATCTGCTCTCGCCTTTCACTGGTGCCGGTGACGCGCTTCTCCGCGGATGAATCGGTGCTGCTCATGCGAGCTCCTTAATAAATGGTCTTTCGTTTCATTTCGTTTTGTCTATTAACGCCTTTCTTTTATGGGAATGCAAGCCCTGCCTGCTTCCAGTCAGCGCACTCTCTCGTCGCTGAAACCTTTCATTATGTTTCTTTTGTGAAACAGATCGGAAAACTATTATCTTTCGTTTTATTTTTATATCACCATGATGCAGGATTAAATGAAACAAAACGAAAGATGAAAACCATCACCATCCGAAATGGAGAGGAAAGTGAAACATCTGACAGAAATGGTGGAACAACATAAACGGGGGAATGCGAACGGGATTTATGCCGTTTGTTCCGCACATCCACTGGTACTTGAAGCCGCAATTCGTTACGCCCAACTGCATCACTCGCCGCTGCTGATTGAAGCCACCTCTAATCAGGTGGATCAATTTGGCGGTTACACCGGTATGACGCCCGCCGATTTTCACGGGTTCGTCTGTAAGCTGGCGGAATCCCTTGGTTTCCCGACATCGCAACTGATCCTCGGCGGCGATCATTTAGGGCCAAACCGCTGGCAAAGCCTGCCTGCCCGGCAGGCGATGGCGAATGCCGAAGATCTGATCAGAAGCTATGTCGCTGCCGGGTTTAAAAAGATCCACCTCGACTGCAGCATGTCCTGCGAAGACGATCCGGTTCCGTTAACCGACGCCATCGTTGCCGAGCGCGCGGCGCGCCTGGCGAAAATTGCGGAGAAAACCAGCCTGGCGCACGCTGATGTCGCTGACCTGGTCTATGTCATCGGTACGGAAGTGCCGGTTCCGGGCGGCGCGCATGAAACGCTCACCGAGCTTGCCGTCACGCCCCCTGAAGCCGCGCGTGCCACCCTTGAAGCTCACCGCCACGCGTTCGAGAAAGAAGGGTTAAGCGACATCTGGCCACGCATTATTGGCCTGGTGGTTCAGCCTGGCGTTGAGTTTGACCACGCACATGTGTGTGACTATCAACCGCAAAACGCCGTCGCCCTGAGCCATATGGTTGAAGCTTACGACACGCTGATATTTGAAGCGCACTCTACCGACTACCAGACACCGCAGGCGCTGCGCCAGCTGGTGAAAGATCACTTCGCCATCCTCAAAGTTGGCCCGGCACTGACCTTTGCCCTGCGTGAAGCGTTGTTCTCGCTGGCCGCCATTGAAGAAGAGTTGCTGCCTGCAAAAGCCTGTTCGGGCCTGCGTCATGTCCTGGAAAACGTGATGCTCGATCGCCCCGAATACTGGCAAAGCCATTATCACGGTGATGGCAATGCGCGACGCCTGGCACGCGGGTATAGCTACTCCGATCGGGTGCGCTATTACTGGCCGGACAGCCAGATTGACGAAGCCTTTGCGCGACTGGTACGCAACCTGGCAGACGAACCGATCCCGCTGCCGCTGATCAGCCAGTACCTGCCGTTGCAGTACAGCAAAGTTCGCGAGGGTGCTCTCAAGTCGACACCACGGGACCTCATCCTCGACCACATTCAGGACATACTCCAGCAGTACCATGCCGCCTGCGAAGGCGTAACGACTCAAAACGCATAATTAAAAAGAGGAAAGCGCTATGCCAAACATTGTCTTATGCCGCATCGATGAACGCCTGATCCACGGTCAGGTAGGTGTGCAATGGGTTGGGTTTGCGGGGGCCAACCTGGTGCTGGTCGCTAATGATGAAGTCGCTGAGGATCCGGTTCAACAAAACCTGATGGAGATGGTGCTCGCAGAAGGGATCGCCGTGCGTTTCTGGTCGCTGCAAAAAGTGATCGACAACATTCATCGCGCTGCCGAGCGCCAGAAAATTCTGCTGGTCTGCAAATCACCCGCGGATTTTCTGACGCTGGTCGAAGGCGGCGTGCCCATCACCCGTATCAACGTAGGAAACCTGCATTACGCCAGTGGCAAAAAACAAATTGCCAAAACGGTCTCTGTCGATGCGAACGATATTGCCGCATTTAACGGCCTGAAAGCCGCCGGAGTGGAATGCTTCGTTCAGGGTGTTCCGACTGAGACTGCTTTGGATCTCTTTAAACTGCTCTGAGGGATTCACAATGGAAATTAGTCTCTTGCAGGCATTCGCGCTGGGCATTCTCGCCTTTATCGCGGGCCTGGATATGTTTAACGGGTTAACACACATGCACCGCCCGGTGGTGCTCGGGCCGCTGGTTGGCCTCATTCTGGGCGATCTGCACACCGGTATTTTAACGGGCGGTACGCTGGAGCTGGTCTGGATGGGGCTGGCTCCGCTGGCCGGCGCGCAACCGCCAAACGTCATTATCGGCACGATTGTCGGCACCACGTTTGCGATCAGCACCGGTGTGAAGCCGGATGTCGCCGTTGGGGTCGCCGTCCCGTTTGCGGTTGCGGTACAGATGGGGATCACTTTCCTGTTCTCCGTCATGTCCGGAGTGATGTCCCGCTGTGACCGCATGGCAGCCAATGCGGACACGAACGGCATCGAAAGGGTCAACTATCTGGCACTGCTGGCGCTCGGTATCTTCTATTTTCTGTGTGCCTTCCTGCCGATCTACTTTGGCGCTGAACACGCGAAAACCGCCATTGATGTGCTGCCGGAACGTCTGATTGACGGCCTCGGCGTCGCCGGCGGCATCATGCCCGCGATTGGCTTCGCCGTATTGCTGAAAATCATGATGAAAAACGTCTATATCCCTTACTTTATCATCGGCTTTGTTGCCGCAGCCTGGTTGAAAATGCCGGTGCTGGCGATTGCCGCGGCCGCGCTGGCAATGGCGCTGATTGACCTGATGCGTAAATCGCCTGAACCGGCGACACCTGCAGCCCAGAAAGAGGAATTCGAAGATGGCATCTAATCAAACTACGCTGCCTGGCGTTTCTGACCACGAAGAGACGCTGCTCACGGGCGTGAATGAAAACGTCTATGAAGATCAACATATTGGTGCCGAGCTGACGAAAAAGGATATTAACCGTGTCGCCTGGCGTTCGATGCTGCTGCAGGCCTCGTTTAACTATGAACGTATGCAGGCTTCCGGCTGGCTGTATGGCCTCCTGCCCGCGCTGAAAAAGATCCATACCAACAAGCGGGATCTGGCCCGCGCCATGAAAGGCCATATGGGCTTCTTCAATACGCATCCATTCCTGGTGACATTTGTCATTGGCATCATCCTGGCGATGGAACGCTCCAAGCAGGATGTCAACAGTATCCAGAGCACCAAGATTGCCGTGGGGGCACCGCTTGGCGGCATTGGCGATGCCATGTTCTGGCTTACGCTATTGCCAATTTGCGGCGGGATCGGCGCAAGCCTTGCCCTGCAAGGCTCCATACTGGGTGCGGTGGTCTTTATTGTGCTGTTTAACGTAGTGCATCTTGGCCTGCGTTTTGGCCTGGCACATTACGCCTACCGGATGGGTGTGGCTGCCATCCCGCTGATTAAAGCCAATACCAAAAAGGTCGGCCACGCGGCCTCCATCGTGGGGATGACGGTCATTGGCGCGCTGGTGGCAACCTACGTACGTCTCAACACCACGCTTGAAATCAAGGCCGGGGATGCGGTGGTCAAGCTGCAAGCCGACGTTATCGATAAACTGATGCCCGCTTTCCTGCCGCTGGTCTATACCCTGACCATGTTCTGGCTGGTTCGTCGCGGCTGGACCCCACTGCGCCTGATCGGTATCACCGTGGTGCTGGGGGTTGTCGGTAAGTTCTGTCACTTCCTGTAAAGCAAAGAGGTCGCAATGTTAGGCATTATTTTGACGGGTCACGGCGGGTTTGCCAGCGGGCTTGAACAGGCGATGAAGCAAATCCTCGGCGAGCAGCCGCAGTTTATCGCCATCGATTTTCCTGAAAGCTCCACCACCGCGCGGCTGACCGCGCAGCTTGAACAGGCAGTCAGTGAACTGGACGAGCAGCACGATATTGTGTTTCTCACCGATCTGCTCGGGGGGACGCCGTTCCGGGTGGCATCAACACTCGCCATGAAAAGACCCGGCAGCGAAGTGATTACCGGTACAAACCTGCAACTGTTGCTTGAGATGGTACTGGAGCGCGACGGGTTAAGCAGCGAAGCCTTTCGTCTGCAGGCCCTGGAATGCGGGCATCGCGGCCTGACCAGCCTGGTGGATGAGCTGGGGCGCTGTCGTGAGGAAGCCCCCGCTGAGGAAGGGATATGAGTCAGGTGCTGCGCGCGCGTCGTCTGCTGACCGAGCAGGGCTGGCTGGAGGATCACCAGCTACGCATGGAGAGCGGAATTATCACCGCCATCGAGCCGATCCCAGCTGGCGTGCATGCCCGGGATGCCGACCAGCTTTGCCCGGCGTATATCGATACCCACGTTCACGGTGGCGCGGGTGTGGACGTGATGGATGATGCCCCAGAGGTGCTGGACACGCTGGCGATGCATAAAGCGCGTGAAGGCACAGGGGCTTTTTTACCGACGACCGTCACCGCACCGCTGGAGACTGTCCACCGGGTGCTCGCACGCATCGCCCGGCGCTGTATGTCCGGGGGTCCTGGCGCGCAGATACTGGGCAGCTATCTTGAAGGTCCCTATTTTACGCCACAGAACAAAGGGGCACATCCGCCTGCGCTGTTTCGTGAGCTGGATGTCAGCGAACTGGACTCGCTGATTGAAGTATCGCAACACACCCTCAGGGTTGTCGCTCTGGCACCGGAGAAACCCGGTGCGTTGCAGGCCATTCGCCACCTTAAGCAGCGTGGGATACGGGTCATGCTCGGCCACAGCGCCGCGACGTACGATCAAACGCTTGCCGCTTTTGAGGCGGGCGCTGATGGGCTGGTGCACTGTTATAACGGCATGACCGGGCTCCATCATCGTGAACCCGGTATGGTCGGTGCAGGCTTGACGGACCCGCGGGCATGGCTGGAACTGATTGCCGACGGGCATCACGTTCACCCGGGTGCTTTGCGGCTGTGCGCCTGCGGTGCCAAAGAGCGGATCGTTCTGATTACCGATGCCATGCAGGCCGCAGGGATGCCCGACGGACGTTACAGGCTATGTGGCGACGAGGTCAACATGCACGGTGGGGTGGTACGCACCGCTTCCGGTGGGCTTGCAGGCAGCACGCTGTCTCTCGATGCCGCCGTGCGCAATATGGTGGCGCAGGCGGGAATAACGCCAGCGGATGCGATCCATATGGCCTCGCTGCACCCTGCCCGATTGCTGGGTATTGATCACCAGCTCGGTTCATTAAAACCGGGCAAGCGTGCCAATATGATTGCGCTGGATGAAGGCTTATACCTTCAGCAGATCTGGATCCAGGGTTTGGCTCTTCCCCTTTAGACCTTTCATTGTCCCGTTATTGGGCCTTGCGGCAAGCGATCGCAAGGTCTTTCTTTTCCTTTCCTTAATCATTGCCTTTTCTTTGCCGATCACACTTTTCGTTTTATTTCTTTTCTTTAATTGAACTTTCGATTTCTTTTCTATAGATTTTATTTAACTGCTTAAGTGAACAAGTGAAACGAAACGAAAGATAGCGACACGTTTGCCAGCGTCTGATGTGGAATTCACACGACTAAGGACTGAGTTATGTCAGAAACCAACACTACCGCCACCACCGGCACATGGACCGAAGAAGAGATCCGCCAGCAACCTGCCAGCTGGATCCGCTCACTCAACAATATCGATAACCTGCGCGCGTCGATCGATAACTTCCTGACGCCGCTGCTGCGCAAGCACGAGCTACGGATCGTGTTGACGGGGGCAGGCACCTCGGCCTTTATCGGCGACATCATTGCGCCCTGGCTCGCCAGCCACACCGGGAAAAACATTACCGCCGTACCGACGACCGATCTGGTCACGAATCCGATGGACTACCTGAGCGCCGCACACCCGCTGCTGCTGGTGTCGTTTGCCCGTTCCGGCAATAGTCCGGAAAGCGTAGCCGCCGTTGAACTGGCAAACCAGTGTGTGCCGGAGTGCTACCACCTGTCGATCACCTGTAATGAGGCGGGAAGCCTTTATCAGACCGCGGTAAACAGCGATAACGCGTATGCGCTGCTGATGCCTGCCGAAACACACGATCGCGGGTTCGCGATGACCAGCAGCATTACCACCATGATGGCAAGCTGCCTGGCAATCTTCGCCCCGGAGACGATCAACAGCCACACCTTCCGCGATGTGGCCGATCGCTGCCAGACGATCCTCACGTCACTGGGCGATTTCAGCCAGAGCGTCTTTGGTAACGATCCGTGGAAAAGGATCGTCTATCTGGGAAGCGGGGGTCTGCAGGGGGCCGCTCGTGAATCGGCGCTGAAGGTGCTGGAGCTAACGGCAGGCAAGCTGGCGGCGTTCTACGATTCCCCAACCGGTTTCCGTCATGGCCCCAAATCGCTGGTGGATCGCGAAACGCTGGTGGTGGTGTTTGTCTCCAGCCACCCCTATACGCGGCAGTACGATCTGGATCTGCTTGCTGAGCTGCGCCGCGATCGTCAGGCCATGCGCGTGGTGGCCATTGCCGCCGAAACCGATCCGGTCGTTGAGGCTGGCCCGCATATCCTGCTGCCCCCTGCCCGCACGTTTATCGATATGGAGCAGGCCTTCTGCTTCCTGATGTACGCCCAGGTCTTTGCCCTGTCTCAGTCACTTCGTGTGGGCAATACCCCGGATACACCGTCCGCCAGCGGCACGGTTAACCGTGTCGTGCAGGGCGTCGTTATTCATCCGTGGCAGGCTTAAGAGGATCCGATCATGAGTATTATTTCGACAAAATATCTTCTTCTGGATGCCCAGGCGAAAGGCTACGCCGTACCGGCGTTCAACATCCATAACGCGGAGACGATCCAGGCGATCCTCGAAGTGTGTAGTAAAATGCGATCGCCGGTGATCCTCGCGGGCACGCCGGGCACCTTTAAGCACATTGCCCTGGAAGAGATCTACGCCCTGTGCAGCGCGTACTCCACCACCTACGACATGCCGCTGGCACTGCATCTCGATCATCACGAATCACTCGTCGACATTCGTCGCAAAGTTAACGCGGGCGTGCGCAGCGCGATGATCGACGGCAGCCACTATCCGTTTGAGCAAAACGTAAAGCTGGTGAAATCAGTGGTCGACTTCTGCCACCTCAACGATTGCAGCGTTGAAGCCGAACTGGGCCGCCTGGGCGGCGTGGAAGATGACATGAGCGTGGACGCTGAAAGCGCGTTTCTGACCGACCCGCAGGAAGCGAAACGCTTCGTTGCGCTGACCGGCGTCGACAGCCTGGCCGTGGCCATCGGAACCGCTCACGGTCTTTATACCAAACGGCCAAAAATCGACTTCCGGCGGCTGGCTGAAATCCGCGACGTGGTGAGCGTACCGCTGGTGCTGCACGGGGCGAGTGATGTGCCGGATGACGATGTTCGCCGCACCATAGAGCTGGGCGTCTGCAAAGTGAACGTGGCAACCGAGCTAAAAATTGCGTTCTCTGGCGCCGTTAAGGCCTGGTTTGCCGAGAACCCGCAGGGCAACGATCCACGTTTCTACATGCGGGTTGGCATGGATGCCATGAAAGACGTGGTCAGAAGCAAAATCACCGTGTGCGGCTCGGCGAACCGATTGCTGCTCCCGGCGGAAGCCTGATCTCATCGCATAGAACATCAATAACTCAAAAATAACTATAAGCCTCGCAAATATGAAGGCGCGTCCTTAAGCCAGACAGCGCCTTCCATTACGATAAATAATTCCGAGGAGTCCCTACATGACACAGGAAAAGTCGTTTAAATCGAAAGCGTGGGAGTTTTTTCAGAGTCTGGGAAAGACCTTTATGTTCCCGGTCTCCCTTCTGGCCTTTATGGGGTTATTGCTGGGTATCGGTAGTTCTGTTACTAGCCCCTCCACCCTCAAAAGTTTCCCCTTTCTGGGCGGCGAATTAACTCAGCTCACCTTTGGCTTTATTGCCATGGTCGGCGGCTTCGCCTTTACCTATCTTCCCCTCATGTTTGCCATGGCGATCCCAATGGGGCTGGCCAGACGCAACAAAGCAGTGGGCGCTTTTGCCGGGTTTGTTGGCTATATGCTGATGAACATGAGCATCAATTATTACCTGATTGCGACCCACCAGCTTGCCGATGCCGCCTCCATGAGACAAGTCGGGCAATCGATGGTACTGGGCATTCAAACCCTGGAGATGGGTGTGCTGGGCGGTATCGTGGTTGGGGTCATAACCTTTTTCCTGCACGAGCGTTTTCAGGATACCGTTTTACACGACGCGTTCGCCTTCTTTAGCGGCATTCGTTTTGTGCCGATTATCACCGCCCTCACCCTCTCACTGGTGGGGCTGTTTATTCCCCTGCTGTGGGAGTATGTTGCGCTGGGCATTACCGGGATTGGCCATATTATCCAGAGCACCAGCGTGTTCGGCCCGTTCCTCTACGGCGTGGGGGTACTACTGCTCAAACCCTTTGGCCTGCACCATATTTTGCTGGCGATGGTGCGCTTCACGCCCGCGGGCGGTATTGAAATGGTCAATGGTCATGAAGTCGCCGGGGCGCTGAACATTTTCTACGCCGAACTGAAAGCGGGTCTGCCGTTCAGCCCGCACGTTACCGCGTTCCTGTCGCAGGGCTTTATGCCGACCTTTATCTTCGGCTTACCGGCGGTGGCATACGCCATCTATCGCACGGCCCGCCCGGAAAACCGCCCGGTGATTAAAGGCCTGCTGCTCTCCGGCGTGCTGGTCTCCGTCGTCACCGGGATCTCCGAGCCAATTGAATTCCTGTTCCTGTTTATCGCTCCTGCCCTTTACGCCTTCCATATTGTGATGTCGGGCCTGGCCCTGATGGTCATGGCTCTGCTGGGGGTGACCATCGGCAACACCGACGGCGGCATTCTGGACCTGCTTATCTTCGGGGTCATGCAAGGGATGTCGACCAAATGGTATCTGGTATTCCCGGTAGGCATTGCCTGGTTTGCTCTCTACTTCTTCGTTTTTCGCTGGTACATCCTCAAACACGATATTAAAACGCCGGGCCGTGAAGTGGACATCCAGGGTGCACAGCAGGCCGTCGAGGCCAATACCCGGGCACGCGGAAAATCGAAATACGATCATGGGCTTATCCTGCGTGCGCTCGGCGGTAAAGAGAACATCGAGTCGCTTGATAATTGCATTACCCGGCTGCGTCTGGTGGTGAAAGACATGAGTCTCATCGACCAGCAGGCGTTAAAAGAGGCCGGTGCATTGTCCGTCGTGGTGCTGGATGCGCACAGCGTCCAGGTGATCATCGGCCCGCAGGTGCAAAGCGTAAAAACCGGCATTGAAGCCTTAATTTAACAGGGGGGTGTGGTGTTTAATTTTGACGAAATCATTGAGCGTAAAAGCGACCGGTGTCGAAAATGGGATCACGCCTTTGTCCGCTCGCGCTTTGGTGATGTGCCTGAAGGCTTTATCCCGCTGTGGATTGCCGATATGGATTTCACCTCCCCACCTGCCGTGACAGAAGGTTTCCAGCGCATCGTGGAGCATGGCACCTTTGGCTACACCTGGTGCTTTGACGAATTTTACGATGCGGTTATCGCCTTTCAGCGCGAACGACATCAGGTTGACGTCGATAAATCGTGGATCACGCTGACGTACGGTACTGTCTCCACGCTGCATTATACGGTTCAGGCGTTTTGTAAACCTGGCGACACGGTGATGATGAACACACCGGTGTACGATCCGTTTGCCATGGCCGCCCAGCGTCAGGGGGTAGCGATACTGGCAAACCCACTGTGCGTGAGGGAAAATCGCTACCAGCTTGATTTTAATCTGGTGGAAGAACAGCTCAGAACGTACCGTCCAAAACTGTGGTTCTTCTGCTCGCCGCATAACCCTTCCGGCAGGATCTGGCACGCCGATGAGATACGCCAGGTTTCAGACCTCTGTCAACGCTACGGCACCCTTCTGGTGGTTGATGAAGTCCACGCCGAACATATTCTGGACGGTCATTTCGTCAGCTGTCTGGCATCCGGCTGCGCGGCGCAGGACAATCTGATCCTGCTGACCTCCCCGAATAAAGCGTTCAACCTTGGCGGGCTGAAAACCTCCTACGCCATCATTCCGGATGCCACCCTGCGCCAGCGCTTTCGCCACCAGCTTGAGAAGAACGCCATCACCTCACCCAATATATTCGGGATATGGGGAATTATTCTTGCCTACCAGCATGGTCTGCCATGGCTCGACGCGTTGAATGGTTATCTGCGCCGTAACGCTGGCTATCTGGCAGAGGCCATCCAGACCCATTTTCCGGCCTGGAAAATGATGAACCCGGAATCATCGTATCTGGCCTGGGTTGACGTCAGCGCAGATGAACGTAGCGCCACTGAATTGACCCGACATTTCGCCCATCAGGCTGGCGTCGTCCTCGAAGATGGCAGCCACTATGTCCAAAACGGCGAACACTACCTGCGCATTAATTTCGGCACCCAGCGCTACTGGCTGGAGCAGTCCATCACCCGAATGCTGAAGCATTACTAATAAGGATCTTACCCTGATGAAAAAAGTGCTCACACTCTCGATGCTTGCCTTGTGTGTTTCTCATGGCGCGGCGGCAGCGCAATACGCACTCGATAACGACTCCATTACCCTCTCGTTTGATGACGCCAGTTCAACGGTAGTAGTGAAAGACAAAACGGCTAACCATCCGCTTACGCCGCAGGAGCTGTTCTTTCTGACCCTGCCGGATGAGACCAAAATTCATACTGCAGACTTTACAATTAAGCATGTAGAAAAGCAGGACAACGCGATTGTCATTGATTTCACCCGTCCGGATTTTAACGTGACGGTGAAGCTGAATCTGGTGAAGGGAAAATACGCCAGTATTGATTACACCATTGCGGCCGTCGGCCAGCCGCGAGAGGTGGCGAAAATCACCTTCTTCCCGACGAAAAAACAGTCTCAGGCGCCGTACGTTGATGGTGCCATCAACAGCTCGCCCATTATTGCTGATTCGTTCTTTATCCTGCCGGATAAGCCCATCGTTAATACGTATGCCTATGAAGCGACGACCAATCTGAACGTGGAGCTGAAAACGCCGGTTCAGCCCGACGCGCCGATCAGCTTTACTACCTACTTTGGCACGTTCCCGGAAACCAGCCAGCTGCGCCGTAGCGTAAACCAGTTTATCGACGCCGTGCGCCCACGGGCGTACAAACCCTATCTGCACTACAACAGCTGGATGGATATCGGCTTCTTTAACCCCTACACCGAACAGGATGTGCTGGGGCGGATGGATGAGTGGAATAAAGAATTTATCACCGGACGCGGCGTGGCGCTGGATGCGTTCCTGCTGGACGATGGCTGGGACGATCGTACCGGACGCTGGCTGTTTGGCCCGGCCTTCAGCCACGGCTTTGGTAAGGTCAGGGAAAAAGCGGACAGTCTGCACAGCTCCGTCGGGCTGTGGCTCTCACCGTGGGGAGGTTATAATAAGCCGCGCGATATTCGCGTCTCCCACGCCAAAGAATACGGCTTCGAAACGGTAGACGGGAAGCTGGCTCTCTCGGGCCCGCGCTACTTCAAAAACTTCAATGAGCAGATCATCAAGCTGATTAAAAACGAACATATCACCTCGTTTAAGCTCGACGGGATGGGTAACGCCAACTCGCATATTACTGGCAGCCAGTTCGCGTCCGATTTTGATGCGTCTATCGCCCTGCTGCATAACATGCGCAGCGCAAACCCCAATCTGTTTATCAACCTGACAACCGGTACCGACGCCAGCCCGTCCTGGCTGTTCTATGCCGACTCCATCTGGCGTCAGGGGGATGACATCAACCTTTACGGCCCCGGCACGCCGGTACAGCAGTGGATGACCTACCGCGATGCTGAAACATACCGCTCTATTGTGCGTAAAGGCCCACTGTTCCCGCTGAACTCGCTGATGTACCACGGGATAGTTAGCGCGGAAAATGCCTATTACGGACTGGAGAAGGTGCAAACGGACAGCGATTTTGCCGATCAGGTCTGGAGCTACTTCGCCACAGGGACGCAACTGCAGGAGTTATATATCACGCCATCAATGCTGAATAAGGTGAAATGGGACACCCTGGCGCAGGCAGCAAAATGGGCGCGAAATAACGCCAGCGTGCTGGTGGATACGCATTGGATCGGTGGTGACCCGACGGCGCTTGAGGTTTACGGCTGGGCCTCCTGGAGCAAAGACAAAGCCATTCTGGGCTTGCGAAACCCGTCAGATAAGCCGCAAAGCTATTATCTGGATTTGGCAAAAGACTTTGAAATCCCAACAGGGGGCATGGCGCAGTTCAGTCTGAACGCCGTGTACGGCAGTAACACAAGCGTACCAGGAGAGTATCAAAAGGCCGTGGTGATTACGCTGCAGCCGCTGGAAACGCTGGTGTACGAGGCCATTCCCGCGAAGTAAAATAAACTGGCCCGGCGTGATTGCCGGGCCGATATATTACCCCTGCTGCTCCAGCGCATACTTATACAGTGCGTTTTTCTTCACGCCGTGGATCTCTGCCGCCAGCGCAGCCGCTTTCTTGAGCGGCAGTTCAGCCTGCAACAGCGCAAGTGTACGAAGCGCATCGGCAGGCAATGCGTCCTCCTGCGCCTTATGTCCTTCGACAATCAGCACCATCTCGCCCTTGCGGCGGTTTTCGTCTTCCTTCACCCACGCCAGCAGCTCTCCTACTGGTGCGCCGTGAATGGTTTCCCAGGTTTTGGTCAGCTCGCGTGCCAGCACCACGTAGCGGGCTTCCCCCCAGACGGTCACCATATCTTCCAGGCTTTCCAGCAGGCGATGCGTAGATTCGTAGAAAATCAGGGTGCGCGGTTCAGCTTCCAGCGCTTTTAACACGTCGCGTCGTCCTTTGGATTTGGCAGGCAGGAAACCTTCATAGCAGAAGCGGTCGGAAGGCAGACCCGCAGCGCTCAGCGCCGCGATAGCCGCACATGGGCCAGGCAGCGGCACCACGCGGATCCCGGCTTCACGGCAGGTACGCACCAGATGGTAGCCGGGGTCGTTAATCAGCGGCGTACCCGCATCGGAAACCAGGGCAATGTTCTGCCCCTCTTTCAGCTTCGCCACCAGCGTTTCGGCTTTTTGTTGCTCATTGTGATCGTGTAACGCGAACAAACGCGCGCTAATGGCGAAGTGCTGGAGCAGTAAGCCTGTGTGTCGGGTATCTTCAGCGGCAATTAAATCAACAGCCTGCAATACGGTAAGCGCACGTTGGGTAATATCAGATAAATTCCCGATAGGAGTAGGTACAATATAGAGCTGGCCTTGAGAATTATCTGCCGTTTCGTGTTGTTTCATTGTTTCGTCCGTATTGCCGATTTAATATTGAGCATTGCGTAAAAAAAATCACTGGATACAGTATGGTACCGTTAACGTTTCTTCGAAAAAAAGCCACGCGCAGCGTGCCGCTCCTGCTGGCAGCCCTGATCTTTGCAGGCTGTGGCACCCAGGCACCCGACCAGAGCACCGCCCATTTGCAGGGTTCTGCTCAGGCTGACTCTGGCTTTTATCTGCAACAAATGTCGCAGAGCTCAAATGATACCAAGACCAACTGGCAATTACTCGCCATTCGTGCACTGCTGAAAGAGGGTAAAACCCAGCAGGCTGCCGAATTGTTCAACCAGTTGCCAAAAGATCTGAATGATGTTCAGCGTCGTGAGCAGAGCCTGCTCTCTGCCGAGCTGAAAGTCGCGCTGAAAGATTACGAAGCCGCGAAAAAGATCCTCGGGGATATCGACGTGAGCGCGCTGGACAAAAATCAGCAGGCTCGTTTCTGGCAGGCGGGCATTACCGCTGAACAGGGCCGCCCTTCCCTGACGCTGCTCCGTGCGCTGATCGCCCAGGAGCCTCTGCTCGGCGGTGCTGATAAGCAGAAAAATATCGATGCCACGTGGCAGGCGCTGGCCTCTATGACGCAGGAACAGGCGCGTGCACTGGTGATCAATGCAGATGAAAACGTCCTGCAGGGCTGGCTGGATCTGCAGCAGATGTGGTTTAACAACCGCAACGATCCGAAGATGCTGAAAGCCGGTATCACTGACTGGCAGACCCGCTACCCGCAGAATCCGGGCGCGAAAATGCTGCCGACGCAGCTGGTAAACGTGCAGAACTTTAAGCCGGCCTCGACCAGCAAGATTGCACTCCTTCTGCCCTTAAACGGTCAGGCGGCGGTATTCGGTCGCACTATTCAACAGGGTTTTGAAGCCGCGAAAAACGGCACGACGCCAGTGACGGGCAGCGCAGTGCCGACCCAGGCGGCACAGGCGGCAAACGTGAATGACGTGGTTAGCCCTTCCGCCGCTGAAACCAGTGACCTGACCACCGCGCAGACGCCGGCACAGGGAACGATGCAGAACCCGGTAACGGCCCCTACGACGGCAACGCCAGCGCCGGCTGAAACGCAAGCAGCTCCGGCGACTGACGCCGCGTCTGAACAACCTCAACCGCAGAACGTTCAGCCTGCACCGCCCGCAGAACAAACGGCACAACCTGCCGCGCAAACACCGCCGGTGGCCACCACCAGCGCAAACCCGGGTGCTGAGCTGAAAATCTACGACACCAGTTCGAAGCCGCTTGACCAGGTACTGGCGCAGGTTCAACAGGATGGTGCGAGCATCGTTGTCGGCCCGCTGCTGAAAAACAATGTCGAAGAGTTGATGAAGAGCAATACCACGCTGAACGTGCTGGCACTCAACCAGCCAGAGCAGGTTCAGAACCGTGCCAATATTTGCTACTTCGCGCTGTCGCCGGAAGATGAAGCCCGCGATGCGGCGCGTCATATTCACGAGCAGGGTAAACAGGCTCC
Organism: Enterobacter sp. WPR_3_1; assembly: GCF_003635055.1. Taxonomy (NCBI): domain Bacteria; kingdom Pseudomonadati; phylum Pseudomonadota; class Gammaproteobacteria; order Enterobacterales; family Enterobacteriaceae; genus Enterobacter; species Enterobacter sp. WPR_3_1. The sequence goes on from NZ_RBXU01000009.1 coordinate 546,448, forward strand.
GCTGTTGCTTATCCCACGCAGTACGCTGGGGGATCGCGTTGCTAATGCTTTTGCCGATGAGTGGCAGAAGTTGGGCGGCGGCATTGTGCTGCAGCAGAAATTCGGCTCCGCGTCTGAACTGCGCGCGGGCGTCAATGGTGGAGCGGGCATTGCCCTCAACGGCAGCCCGGTCAGCGCAAGCCTGCCGCAGCAGCAGAGTGTGACCATTGGCGGTCTGTCGATCCCTGCGCCACCTACCGACGCGCAGATCAGCGGTGGCGGTAAAGTGGATGCAGCGTATATCGTTGCCACCCCGCAGGAAATCGCCTTCATCAAACCGATGATTGCAATGCGTAACGGTAGCCAGAGCGGCGCAACGCTGTACGCCAGTTCACGCAGCGCGCAAGGTACCGCCGGCCCGGATTTCCGTCTGGAGATGGACGGCCTGCAGTACAGCGAAATTCCCATGCTCGCAGGCAGTAACCCGGCACTGATGCAGCAGGCGCTGAGCACCGTCCGCAACGACTACTCTCTGGCACGTCTGTATGCCATGGGTGTCGATGCCTGGGCGCTGGCGAACCACTTTACCCAGATGCGTCAGGTGCCGGGCTTTGAGCTTAACGGCAATACCGGCGATCTGACGGCCACTCAGGATTGTGTGATTAACAGGAAGTTATCATGGCTCAAATACCAGCAGGGGCAAATCGTCCCGGCCAGTTAAGCCGTAAAGAGACCGGTGACGCGTGGGAATTAAAAGCGCGTCGCTGGCTTGAAGGCAAAGGACTGCACTTTATCGCCGCTAACGTTCGCGGACGTGGCGGCGAAATCGACCTCATCATGAAAGACGGTGAGGTCATCGTGTTTGTAGAAGTTCGCTACCGACAGTCTTCCCGTTTTGGCGGCGCTGCCGCCAGCGTGACGCTCGCCAAACAACATAAATTATTACAGACTGCCCACTTGTGGCTTGCCCACCATAATGGGAGTTTTGATACTGTGGATTGCCGGTTCGATGTGGTAGCCTTCACCGGCAATGCGATCGAATGGCTGAAAAACGCTTTTGGCGAAGACGCATAATTAAGATTTAAAAGGGATAACGTGCTCGAAAGAATTAAAGTGTGCTTCACTGAAAGCATCCAGACTCAGATTGCAGCGGCGGAAGCCCTTCCGGACGCTATCTCTCGTGCCGCCATGACGCTGGTGCAATCCCTGCTCAACGGCAACAAAATCCTCTGTTGTGGCAATGGCACTTCAGCCGCCAACGCACAGCATTTTGCTGCCAGCATGATCAATCGTTTTGAAACAGAACGACCGAGTTTACCCGCCATTGCACTTAATACCGATAATGTGGTCTTAACAGCGATTGCTAACGATCGTCTGCATGATGAGATTTACGCAAAGCAGGTGCGAGCCCTGGGTCATGCCGGAGATGTTCTGCTGGCAATCTCCACGCGCGGCAACAGCCGGGACATTGTCAAAGCCGTTGAAGCCGCCGTCACCCGCGACATGACTATCGTTGCCTTAACAGGCTATGACGGTGGTGAGCTGGCGGGTTTGCTTGGGCCGCAGGATGTGGAAATCCGCATTCCCTCTCACCGTAGCGCGCGCATTCAGGAGATGCATATGCTCACGGTGAACTGCTTATGCGATTTGATCGATAACACGCTTTTCCCTCACCAGGATGATTAAGGAGTTCTTATGAAGGCTTTATCGACCCTCGCAGTCCTTATGTCTGCATTACTGCTTCAGGGATGTATCGCTGCGGCTGTCGTGGGTACCGCCGCGGTTGGTACTAAAGCGGCAACCGACCCGCGTTCCGTAGGGACACAGGTCGATGACGGTACGCTGGAGCTGCGCGTCAACAGTGCGCTGTCGAAAGACGAACAAATCAAGAAAGAAGCGCGTATCAACGTCACGGCCTATCAGGGCAAAGTGTTGCTGACGGGCCAGTCGCCGAATACCGAACTCTCCAGCCGCGCAAAACAGATCGCAATGGGCGTTGAGGGCACCACGGAAGTCTTCAATGAAATCCGTCAGGGGCAGCCAATCAGCCTGGGTACCGCGTCGTCTGATACCTGGATCACCACCAAAGTTCGCTCCCAGCTGCTGGGCTCGGACCAGGTGAAATCCTCAAACGTGAAAGTGACAACGGAAAACGGCGAAGTGTTCCTGCTGGGTCTGGTCACTGACCGTGAAGGAAAAGCGGCGGCCGATATCGCCAGCCGGGTGAGCGGCGTGAAACACGTCACCACCGCCTTCACCTACATCAAGTAACCAGAACGTCTGACAGAAAGCCCGGTAAGCGGTAACGCTACCGGGCTTTTTTTATACCAGTGCAATACTTCCTACCATCACCCCGCTCAGCGCCACCAGCCCCGCGGTCAGCCACAGCGCTTTCGCCGGGAATGACTTACGCAACATGACAAGCGACGGCAGGCTGATTGCAGGCAAGGTAATCAGCAGCGCCAGTGCAGGCGCGGTGCCCATCCCGGCCAGCATCATGGTCTGAACAATGGGAATTTCAGCGGCCGTTGGGATCACGAACAGGCAACCGGCAACGGCCATTGCAACGACCCACAGCAGCGTGTTGTCGATAGCCCCGTCCGCATGCGGGAACAGCCAGACGCGCGCCGCGCCCAGCACCAGAACCGCCAGGATATAGACCGGGATGGTGCTCCAGAAAAGTTGCCACAGCGCCCTGCCCCAGCGCGCGAAGAAGCCGCCCTGCGGTTCGCTGATATCCACGTCAACTGACGCAGGCGCTACGGTTTTGTCTTTCACCAGATGTTGCACCAGGGTCGCCACGACCAGCACCGTCAGCAGCCCGGCCACCAGACGAATAAAGGCGAAATGCCAGCCCAGCACAAAGCCCATAAACACCAGCGTCGCCGGGTTTAACAACGGGTTCCCCATCCAGAAAGCAAGCGCACCGCCCATTGAGACGCGCTGACGACGCATCCCGGCGGCCACAGGCGCCGCACAGCACGAGCACATCATGCCCGGCAGGGAGAAAATCGTCCCCAGCAGCGTACCCTGAAAGCGGGGCTGACCGAGGGTTTTCACCAGCCAGTGACGCGGGATAAGCACCTGAATCAGCGAGCCCAGCAGGACGCCCAGTACCGCGGCTTTCCAGACGGCAAGGAAATAGACCATGGCGTAATCCCACGCCGCCTGAAGCGGGCTGGAATCAGCCTGAGCGAGAATAGATTTTCCGATACTGTGCGTTTCGGCGGCCGTGAAGGCTTTACCGTAGTACGGCTGCCATTTCACATACCAGAGGCCGATGATGACCACGAGAAAGAAGAGCGCGGGCTTCCACCATTGAACAGGTGAAGCCGCCTGAGATGAAGACTGACCAGTCATAGCATTCCCCGGAGAGTAGTAGGTTATTAGCCGGGGGAGTTTACGCCTCGCCCTGTGCGATTTCACGCAGTTTTGCCGATGGGATGATATTCACGCCCTCCTGCGATGGCGAGAGCCCTTCTTTTAGCATCGCCCGCGCCACGTCTGCTGCCTCAATGGATTTCCAGTTACCCGGCAGGATGCGGAACAGAGGCGCGAAAAACGATTCGTTAAAACGGCGTTCATCCCGATGCCCGAGCAGCATGGAGGGGCGAACAATGGTCAGTTGCTCCCACTTCTGGGCAATCAGCGCCTCTTCCATTTTGCCCTTCACCTTGTTGTAGAAAAAAGGTGACCCGGCATTGGCACCGAGCGAACTGATCACCACAAAATGTGTGGCCCCCAGCTTTTTAGCCGTCAGCGCCGTATCGACCACCAGCGTGTAGTCCGCATGCACAAACGCCTCTTTACTGCCCGCTTCACGCAGCGTTGTACCGAGGCAGCAAAAGGCGATATCAACAGGATCCTGTACCTGCGCCAGTGCGTCGGTAAGCTGCGGGTCGTGGGGGTTAAAGACGCCGGAGATATCCGCGAGAGGCCGACGCGTCGGGGCGGCAATATAGTTAACCCGGTGCTCCTGAAGCAGCAGCCGCAGCAGATGTCCGCCCACCAGCCCGGTCGCGCCGGTAATCAGTACCTGACTCATCTCATCTCCCCTTTACAGAATTGTCCGTTTGCGAACTCAGCGTCGTCGACCACACTTAGAAGTCTGTTACAGGTAAGTATTTACCACAAGCGGAGAAAAATCTGTCTGAAGCCAAAACAACGGAGGAAGCATGGGCAAGAAAATCGCAGTCTTGATCACCGACGAGTTTGAAGATTCAGAATTCACCTCGCCAGCCGAGGCATTTCGCAAGGCAGGACATGAGGTCATCACCATTGAGAAAGAGGCGGGTAAAACGGTGAAAGGCCATAAGGGCGAAGCCAGCGTGACCATCGATGAAACCATCGATAACGTCAGCCCGTCAGATTTCGATGCCCTGCTGTTACCCGGCGGTCATTCACCGGATTCCCTGCGCGGGGATGAACGGTTCGTGACCTTCACGCGAGACTTTGTCTCGACGGGCAAACCGGTCTTTGCCATCTGCCACGGTCCGCAACTGCTCATCAGCGCAGATGTCGTGCGCGGGCGTAAACTCACGGCCGTAAAACCGATCGTTATCGATTTGAAAAATGCGGGGGCTGAGTTTTACGATCAGGAGGTTGTGAACGACAAAGACCAGCTGATCACCAGCAGGACCCCGGACGATCTGCCCGCGTTTAACCGTGAAGCGCTACGCCTGCTCGGCGCGTAGCCAGTGAAGCTTTGTGCCAAAGCCCAGGGTGTTGTCGGTAAATTTCAGCTCATCAAGGCGGATTTCCCACACCGGAGCTTTTAGCGCAATGGCAACCGGAAAGCGGCGCGTGTAGCGTTTTCGCTGCGCGTCGCTCTCTTCTCCGTCCAGGCGGCGGATCTCCCCTTTAAACTGCAGGCCACGAATCAGCGCGACCGTTTTAGGCTGGCCGTTCACCGTGCCCGCCACCTTCGCCTGCGGACCCGACATTTGCGCATGACGGGTTTTATCCTCGCTCAGGACATAAAAGGCGACGCGCTCTGGATCGTAGTAATAAAACGCGTTTGCACACCACATTTCACCTTCGTCATACACGCACCAGGTGACGACATGCTGTTTTGCCAGCCAGCGGTTAATGGTGGTCAGAGTTTCCATTTTCGCTCTCTCTCATGCTAAGGTGCGTTCACCTTAACATACTGAATCTGTTTACCGTGTGCTGGTTTCTCTATCTTGTTCGTACCGCCGATAACGCCCTGTACACCGGGATCACTACCGATGTGGCGCGGCGTTTTCTACAACATCAAACGGGGAAAGGTGCCAAAGCGCTGCGGGGGAAAGGGGAATTACAGCTCGCCTTTTCAGCGCCCGTTGGCGACAGATCGCTGGCGCTCAGAATGGAATACCGCATTAAGCAGCTGACGAAGCGTCAGAAAGAGCGCCTCGTCACCGGAGACGGCTCCTTTGAGGCGCTTCGCGAGAGCCTGATTAAAAGCGATTGAAATGGTCGTGGTACTCAACCAGACCGTTCACGCCATTAAGCGCGTCATCCGCCAGACGGTGCACCTGGAAGGCGGATTCCGTTCCCGGCCAGCGGCAGCGGAGATCGTAATGCGCTGCCGGCTCGAAGCCTAAACGGCCATAGAACGTAGCATCTCCCAGCGTCACCACGGCGGCATAGCCAAATTCGTTGAGCGAGTCCAGCCCTTCGTAAACCAGCTGGCGCGCCAGCCCCTGGCCGCGGTAGTGCTCATCAACCGCCAGCGGTGCCATTCCTACCCACTGTAGCTCTTCGCCCTGAACGGTAACCGGGCTGAAGGCAACATAGCCCACCACCTGACCTTCGTCATCGGTGGCAACCAGCCCCAGCGTAATCAGGCCGTCTTCGCGGAGATCGTGGACCAGTTGCGCTTCGTCATCCCGCGCAAAAGAGCGGCGTAACAACGCATCGATACTCGGTGCATCAATCCCAATTTCGACTCGAATCAGCATGGCTCACCTACTGAAGTGTGTTTACTTTCCGGCGGGGTTTTCAGCCCCGCCTCAACGAAATCTGCCATTTGCATCAACATCACACGCAGCGCTTTCGGCATCTGCTCCAGCTCAATGGCATCCATTAAATTCTTCACGTACAGACCAAGTTCCGTATCGCCTTCGATAACCAGGCGGCGCTGGAAGAAGAGTGTGTCCGGATCCTGCTTACGCGCGGCGATCATCAGCAGATCGCTGGCGCTGGCGCTAAAGCTCACATCCGCCTCGGCGGACTCACGGACTATCAGTTGGTCATTCTCAACAGAGGTAAACCAGCGCAGCCCGATATCGTGGACGTCAATGCTTAACCAGCGCCCTTCCAGGAACGCCAGCTCACCGTCCTGCAGTGCCTGGCGGAATTGCCAGCTCAGCACCTGCTCCAGCACCTGGCGTTTAAGCGCGAACGGGGCCAGTTTTACCGGCACGCTCAGCATTGATGGACCAAATTGTACGAGACGTGAACGCAGTTTATCCAGCACGAGCTTTACTCCCTGATAGCTATAGTCCTGCTATTTTGCCATATCCGAAGCACAACATAGCGGCGTAAATCAACAAACTGTCGTCAGGTGTACCTCATTATTGGTGCCATCAATACGCCATTAGCTGCCTTAAATCAAAAATTGTCGCGTATGGGTTAATTAAAATCCCAGCTCGTTAACAAATTTGCGATCGACTACATCAGGATAAATTATGGAGCTGCTCTGCCCAGCCGGAAATCTTCCGGCGCTTAAGGCGGCCATCGAAAATGGGGCCGATGCGGTCTATATCGGGCTGAAAGATGATACCAACGCCCGCCATTTTGCTGGCCTCAACTTTACGGAGAAAAAGCTTCAGGAAGCCGTTACCTTCGTCCACCAGCACCGCCGCAAACTGCATATCGCCATCAATACCTTCGCCCATCCTGATGGCTACGCCCGTTGGCAACGCGCGGTGGATATGGCAGCACAGCTGGGCGCCGATGCGCTGATCCTCGCCGACCTCGCTATGCTTGAGTATGCGGCAGAACGCTATCCCCATATTGAGCGTCACGTCTCCGTTCAGGCATCTGCCACTAACGAAGAGGCGGTGCGTTTTTATCATCGTCACTTTGATGTTGCCCGCGTGGTGCTGCCACGCGTGCTCTCTATTCATCAGGTTAAGCAACTCGCGCGCGTCACGCCAGTACCACTGGAAGTTTTTGCCTTTGGCAGCCTGTGTATCATGGCCGAAGGCCGTTGCTATCTCTCTTCCTATTTAACCGGCGAATCCCCCAATACCGTTGGGGCCTGCTCGCCCGCCCGCTTTGTTCGCTGGCAACAAACGCCGCAGGGGCTGGAATCGCGCCTGAACGACGTGCTGATTGACCGCTATCAGGATGGCGAAAATGCCGGTTACCCGACGCTGTGCAAAGGCCGCTATCTGGTAGACGGCGAGCGTTACCACGCGCTGGAAGAGCCAACCAGCCTTAATACGCTGGAACTGCTGCCAGAACTGCTGGCCGCCAATATCGCCTCGGTGAAAATTGAGGGCCGCCAGCGCAGCCCGGCGTACGTAAGCCAGGTGGCGAAAGTCTGGCGCCAGGCTATCGATCGCTGCATGGCAGACCCGCAGAACTACGCACCGCAACCGGCGTGGATGGAGACACTCGGTGCGATGTCCGAGGGTACACAAACCACGCTTGGCGCGTATCACCGTAAATGGCAGTGAGATAATCATGAAATATTCATTAGGGCCGGTGCTCTACTACTGGCCAAAAGAGACGCTGGAAGATTTTTACCACCAGGCCGCAACCAGCAGCGCAGATGTGATTTACCTCGGTGAAGCGGTATGCAGCAAGCGCCGCGCCACCAAAGCGGGCGACTGGCTGGATATGGCGAAAAGCCTCGCCGGAAGCGGTAAACAGGTGGTGCTCTCAACGCTCGCCCTCGTCCAGGCCTCCTCCGAACTGGGTGAACTCAAACGCTACGTAGAGAACGGTGAATTCCTGCTGGAAGCCAGCGATCTGGGCGTAGTGAACATGTGCGCCGAACGCAGGCTGCCGTTTGTCGCAGGCCATGCGCTGAACTGCTATAACGCCGTGACGCTGCGCCTGCTGCTTAAACAGGGGATGACGCGCTGGTGCATGCCGGTCGAACTCTCGCGCGACTGGCTGGCTAACCTGCTCAACCAGTGCGAAACGCTGGGCATTCGCAATCAGTTTGAGGTGGAAGTACTGAGCTATGGTCATCTGCCGCTGGCCTATTCTGCCCGCTGCTTCACCGCCCGCTCTGAAGACCGCCCGAAAGACGAGTGTGAAACCTGCTGCATCAAGTACCCGAACGGGCGCAGCATGCTGTCGCAGGAAAATCAGCAGGTGTTCGTCCTGAACGGTATCCAGACCATGAGCGGCTATGTGTATAACCTCGGCAATGAACTGGCGTCGATGAACGGTCTGGTCGACATGGTGCGCCTGTCACCGGTGGATACGGGCGTATTCGCCATGCTGGATGCCTTCCGCGCCAATGAAAACGGTGATGCCCCGCTGCCGTTAACCGCTAACAGCGACTGTAACGGCTACTGGAAACGCCTCCCCGGGCTGGAGCTACAGGGCTGAAGAAGAAATGTAAAAGCTCACTTTGTTAACAACGGTTATTAAATTTTAATGCACTATTAAAAGATTCACCGTCGACAAAGTGAGCTGTTATGACTGATCAAACCATTCCGTTTTCGGTGCTGGATCTGGCGCCGATCCCTCAAGGCTCCTCAGCACGAGAAGCCTTTACCCACTCTCTCGATCTCGCTCGCCTGGCAGAAAAACGCGGTTATCACCGTTACTGGCTGGCTGAGCACCACAATATGGTTGGTATCGCCAGTGCGGCGACCTCCGTGCTGATTGGTTACCTGGCGGCGAATACCACCACGCTGCGCCTTGGCTCCGGTGGCGTGATGTTGCCGAACCACGCCCCGCTGGTGATTGCCGAGCAGTTTGGTACGCTGAATACCCTCTATCCTGGCCGTATCGACCTGGGTCTTGGCCGTGCGCCGGGCAGCGACCAGCCGACCATGCGCGCCCTGCGTCGCCATATGAGCGGCGACATCGATAACTTCCCGCGCGATGTGGCTGAACTGGTGGACTGGTTTGACGCGAGTGACCCTAACCCGCACGTGCGCCCGGTGCCAGGCTACGGTGAGAAGATCCCGGTGTGGCTGCTGGGCTCCAGCCTATACAGCGCGCAGCTTGCCGCGCAGCTGGGGCTGCCGTTCGCCTTTGCCTCACACTTCGCGCCAGATATGCTCCATCAGGCGCTTCACCTCTATCGCACAAACTTCAAACCTTCAGAGCGTCTGGAAAAACCGTATGCGATGGTGTGCATCAACATCGTTGCCGCCGACAGCAATCGCGATGCGGAATTCCTGTTCACCTCCATGCAACAGGCTTTTGTGAAGTTGCGTCGCGGTGAGACCGGCCAGCTGCCGCCGCCGGTGGAGAATATGCATCAGCTGTGGTCGGCATCCGAACAGTATGGCGTTCAGCAGGCGCTGAGCATGTCGCTGGTGGGGGATAAGGCAAAAGTGCGTCACGGGCTGGAGGCGGTGCTGCGTGAGACGCAGGCGGATGAAATTATGGTTAACGGCCAGATTTTCGATCATCAGGCACGCTTGCATTCGTTTGACCTGGCGATGCAGGTGAAAGAGGAAGTGTCAGGTTAGCGCGGTTTGTCACCCTCTCCCGTCGGGAGAGGGTGACAGGTGGTGTTACTGATACACCGGCAGCAGGTTAAAACTCGACAGGACATGCACCAGCGCGTTGCCAATACCGAACACCAGAATCAGCGCAATCATCGGCTTTCCGCCCCAGACGCGGAATTTCGGGCTGCCGAAGCGTTTACGTGATTTGCGTGCCAGCAGCGCAGGCACAATCGCCGCCCAGATGGTGGCCGCCAGCCCGGCATAGCCGATGGCATAGAGGAAACCATTCGGCCACAGCAGACCGCCAACAATCGGTGGCAGGAAAGTCAGCAGCGCGGTTTTAAAGCGCCCCATAGCAGAATCATCAAAACCAAACAGATCGGCCAGGTAGTCAAACAGGCCCAGCGTCACGCCGAGGAAAGAGCTCGCGACGGCAAAGTTAGAGAACACCACCAGCAGCAGATCCAGACTGCGGCTGTTCAGTACGCCGCTCAGCGCCTGTACCAGCACATCAATGTTACCGCCCTTCTGCGCAATGCCGATAAATTCAGGACGCGGGATATTGCCCATCGTCCCCAGCAGCCAAATCACGTACAGCGCCAGCGCCAGCAGCGTGCCGTAGATCAGGCACTTCACAATCGTGCGTGGATCTTTACCGTAATACTTCATCAGGCTCGGCACATTACCGTGGTAACCAAATGATGCGAGACAGAACGGCAGGGTCATCAGCAGGTACGGCGTGTAAGCGGTATTCGTCTCCGCCACGTTGAACAGCGTGGCCGGCGTAACGTGCCCAAGCAGGCTGCCGAAGGTCAGGAAGAAGGTGATCACCTTCGCGCCCAGCACAATCGCCGTCATGCGGCTCACCGCTTTGGTGCTCATCCAGACGATAAACGCGACGCCCAGCGCGAAGCACAAGCCCGCCACTCTTGCCGGCACGTTCAGCGACAACTCCGAGAATGTGTGATGCAGAATGGAGCCGCTTGCTGAGATGTACGCGTAAGTCAGGATGTAGAGCACAAAGGCAATGGAGAGGCCGTTTACCAGGTTCCAGCCTTTGCCTAACAGGTCTTTAGTGATGGTGTCGAAGCTGGAGCCAATGCGGTAGTTCAGGTTGGCTTCGAGGATCATCAGCCCGGAATGAAGCATACAGAACCAGGTAAACACCAGTGCCGCCAGCGACCAGAAGAACCACGCACCGGACATAACCACAGGCAGGGAGAACATCCCGGCACCAATGATGGTTCCGCCGATGATCACCACGCCGCCAAGCAGCGAAGGTGACGTTTGGGTGGTGGTAAGTGTCGCCATACAGCCTTTTCTCCAGTCAATAATGCGGTTATGCATGTTAATGCGCAGCACTGTACCAGTACAAGAGTACAAAAGGAATAAAAAAAGCCCCGACAGTGTTTATCGGGGCTGTATAGATTACTTTACGTCAGAAACGAAAGTCTTACGCGTCACCGAAACGACGACGAGCGGTACCTTCTTCACGACGTGGGCCACGGCTTTCGCGACGCTCGCCAGAGAAACGACGACCTTCGCCTGCGCCAGCACGGTTGCCTTCGCTACGACCGCCTTCACGACGTTCACCACCGAAACCACGACCACCGCCACGACGTTCGCCACCACGATCAGTACGTGGCTGGGCATCGCCCATCAGCTGCATGTTCATCGGCTTGTTCAGGATGCGGGTGCGAGTAAAGTGCTGCAGTACTTCGCCCGGCATGCCTTTTGGCAGCTCGATAGTAGAGTGAGATGCGAACAGCTTGATGTTACCGATGTAACGGCTGCTGATGTCGCCTTCGTTAGCGATCGCGCCAACGATATGACGAACTTCAACACCATCATCACGGCCCACTTCAATGCGGTACAGTTCCATTTCGCCAGCGTCACGACGCTCACGACGTGGACGCTCTTCGCCACTGCGCTCTGGACGGTCAGCACGTGGACCACGATCGTTACGGTCGCCACGACGTTCGAAACGCTCGTCACGGTCACGGAACTCACGCTTAGGACGCATCGGTGCATCTGGTGGCACGATCAGGGTACGTTCGCCCTGTGCCATTTTCAGCAGTGCTGCGGCCAGTGTTTCCATATCCAGCTCTTCGCCTTCAGCGGTAGGCTGAATCTGTGCCAGCAGCGCACGATACTGGTCCAGGTCGCTGCTTTCCAGCTGCTGCTGGACTTTCGCGGCGAATTTTTCCAGACGGCGTTTGCCCAGCAGTTCTGCATTTGGCAGTTCCGCTTCTGGAATGGTCAGCTTCATGGTGCGTTCAATGTTACGCAGCAGACGACGCTCGCGGTTCTCAACGAACAGCAGCGCACGACCTGCACGACCCGCACGACCGGTACGACCGATACGGTGAACGTAGGACTCGGAGTCCATTGGAATATCGTAGTTAACAACCAGGCTGATACGCTCAACGTCCAGACCACGTGCTGCCACGTCGGTTGCAATCAGGATATCCAGACGACCGTCTTTCAGGCGCTCCAGCGTCTGCTCACGCAGAGCCTGGTTCATGTCACCGTTCAGCGCTGCGCTGTTGTAGCCGCTACGCTCCAGCGCTTCAGCCACTTCCAGGGTCGCGTTTTTGGTACGAACGAAGATAATCGCCGCATCAAAATCTTCCGCTTCCAGGAAACGAACCAGCGCTTCGTTTTTACGCATACCGTATACAGACCAGTAGCTCTGGCTGATGTCCGGGCGAGTGGTCACGCTGGACTGAATGCGCACTTCCTGCGGCTCTTTCATGAAGCGGCGGGTAATGCGACGAATCGCTTCTGGCATGGTTGCAGAGAACAGAGCGGTCTGATGACCTTCCGGGATCTGCGCCATAATCGTTTCTACGTCTTCGATGAAGCCCATACGCAGCATTTCATCTGCTTCATCCAGTACCAGACCGCTCAGTTTAGAGAGGTCAAGGGTACCGCGCTTCAGGTGATCCAGCAGACGGCCCGGCGTACCGACAACAATCTGTGGACCCTGGCGCAGGGCACGTAACTGCACGTCATAACGCTGGCCACCGTACAGGGCCACCACGTTTACGCCGCGCATATGTTTAGAGAAATCAGTCATAGCTTCTGCAACCTGAACAGCCAGTTCACGGGTTGGAGCCAGGACGAGGATCTGCGGTGCACGCAGTTCCGGATCGATGTTGTGCAGCAGCGGCAGCGAGAACGCTGCGGTTTTGCCGCTACCAGTCTGGGCCATGCCCAGCACGTCACGACCAGACAACAGATGTGGGATACATTCTGCCTGGATCGGAGATGGTTTTTCGTAACCCAGATCGGTAAGGGCTTCAAGGATAGGAGCCTTCAGGCCCAGATCTGCAAAAGTGGTTTCGAATTCAGCCATGTAGTACGAGTGCCTCAATGTCAATGGCGGCCAGTCTACTTAGCTCATCGTGAAAATGATTAGCAATTTTCATTGAAAAGTGTGAACCGGCTCAAAGTAGATGTATTGACGAACAACAACGCCCTCACCAGTTAAGGTGATGGCAATCAAAAGATTACGGGCTGATGTTTATGTCGTCAGCTATTGCTGGTCCGATTCTGCCAGGTCGTCTTGCTCCTGGCCCAAGAGCGATAATTCCAACAATGCATAACGGTGCTCAACGAAGTTGTGTACGTTGTTAGCAACCGCTAATTTGAACAGTGCCGTAGCGCTGTCCTTATCCCCCAGACTTAGGTAGTACTTACCTAAATAGAAGTTGGTTTCACTGAGATGCTCAGCGAGCGAGGTGTTATCCGTTGCGTCCGCCTTGAGGCGTTCCATCAGCGTTGCTTCGCTAATGTTGCCCAGGTAGAACTCGACAATGTTCCATCCCCACTGTTCCTTGTCCGATTTATCGAAGCGCTGTTTCAGTGCTTCTTTTGCCTGCTTCTCATCGAGCTTCTGCTCAACGATGTATAACCACAGACTGCGGAAAGGATCATTAGGATCGTCTTGATAAAACGCCAGCAGATCATCTTGCGCTAACTTATCACGACCGCCGTAATACAGGGCGATACCGCGATTCAAGTGCGCGTAGTTGTAAGTTGGATCAAGCTCAAGTACAGAATCAAACGCTTCATAGGCAGCATCAAAATTGCCTGCCTGCGTTAAATAAATGCCTAAGTAATTGAATACTTCAGGCATATCAGGTCGGATTGCCAGCGCTTGTGAGAAATCATTCCGCGCTAATGCCCTCAGACCGAGACTATCATACAACACTCCGCGCTCATATAAAAGCTGTGCGCGTTCGTCATCGGTTAAAGCCCGACTGGCAAGAATTTGTTCCATGCGTGCCAGAATCACTTCCTGCTGCAAAGTCGGTTGCAATGGCACTGCGAGGACTTCGCTCTTACGCCAGGCAGAGTTGCTGCATCCTGCCAGCGTTAAAGCTGTCGCAACGAAACACCAGCGCAAAAAAGGCTTCATTTCCCACTCCCGAAGACAACTATTGGATGAACGTCCTGTCCCCCGGCGGCTTAACAAGGCGTCCTGCCTGATAATAGGCCCTCCGCCGAAGCGGAGGGCAAATGCAACTTACTCGCCTTGCTGTTCTGCTGCCGATGCTTCTGGCGCAGCAGCCGGCTGAGACTGCTCGGTTGCTTCTTTAATGCTCAGACGGATACGGCCCTGGCGGTCAACTTCCAGAACTTTAACCGGGACTTCCTGACCCATCTGCAGGTAATCGGTCACTTTCTCAACGCGCTTGTCAGCGATTTGAGAGATGTGAACCAGACCTTCTTTACCGCCACCGATGGCAACGAACGCGCCAAAGTCAACGATACGGGTCACTTTACCATTGTAGATACGGCCCACTTCGATTTCTGCAGTAATTTCTTCGATGCGGCGAATAGCGAATTTCGCTTTCTCGCCGTCGGTCGCTGCAATTTTCACCGTACCGTCATCTTCGATTTCGATAGTGGTGCCAGTCTCTTCGGTCAGAGCACGGATAACGGAACCGCCCTTACCGATAACATCTTTGATCTTGTCTGGATTGATCTTGATGGTGTGGATACGCGGAGCGAACTGAGAAATGTCGCCACGTGGCGCGTTGATCGCCTGTTCCATCACGCCCAGGATGTGCAGACGAGCACCTTTAGCCTGGTTCAGCGCAACCTGCATGATCTCTTTGGTGATACCTTCAATTTTGATATCCATCTGCAGCGCAGAGATACCGTCGCGGGAACCCGCAACTTTGAAGTCCATATCGCCCAGGTGGTCTTCGTCGCCCAGAATGTCAGACAGAACAACAAAGTTCTCGCCTTCTTTCACCAGGCCCATTGCGATACCCGCAACGGCGGCTTTGATTGGCACGCCTGCATCCATCAGCGCCAGAGATGCGCCACACACGGAAGCCATGGAAGAAGAACCGTTAGATTCGGTGATTTCAGAAACCACACGAACGGTGTACGGGAATTTGTCAGCATCCGGCATCACTGCCAGCACACCACGCTTCGCCAGACGACCGTGACCAATTTCACGACGCTTAGGTGAACCCACCATACCGGTTTCACCTACGGAGTATGGAGGGAAGTTGTAGTGGAACAGGAAGCTGTCAGTACGCTCGCCCATCAGTTCGTCGATGTTCTGCGCGTCACGTGCTGTCCCCAGGGTCGCGGTAACCAGCGCCTGCGTTTCGCCACGGGTGAACAGTGCAGAACCGTGAGTACGTGGCAGAACGCCAGTACGCACGTCCAGGCCACGGATCATGTCTTTTTCGCGGCCATCGATACGCGGCTCACCCGCCAGGACGCGGCTACGAACCACGTTTTTCTCGATAGCGTGCAGAATTTCGCTCAGCTCGTTAGCATCCAGCGTTTCGTCTTCAGCAATCAGCGTTGCGATAGTTTCGTCTTTGATCACGTCAACCTGAGCATAACGCTCCTGTTTGTCGGTGATGCGATAAGCATCGCTCAGACGAGATTCAGCCAGCGCAGCAACGCGTGCATTCAGCGCGTCGTTGACGGCTTCAGGCTGCCAGTCCCAACGTGGTTTGCCCGCTTCTTTAACCAGATCGTTGATGTTCTGAATAACGATCTGCTGCTGATCGTGGCCAAAGACCACCGCGCCCAGCATCTGGTCTTCGCTCAGCAGTTCCGCTTCGGATTCAACCATCAGCACAGCCGCTTCAGTACCAGCAACAACCAGGTCCAGCTTACTTTCTTTCAGCTCTTCCTGCGTTGGGTTCAGCACGTACTGGTCGTTGATGTAACCAACGCGTGCAGCACCGATTGGGCCATTGAATGGAATACCAGACAGTGACAGGGCCGCGGAAGCACCGATCATCGCAACGATATCCGGGTTAACCTGTGGGTTAACGGAAACAACGGTCGCGATAACCTGCACTTCGTTCACGAAGCCTTCCGGGAACAGCGGACGAACCGGGCGGTCAATCAGACGCGCAATCAGGGTTTCGCCTTCGCTTGGACGGCCTTCACGACGGAAGAAGCCACCCGGAATTTTACCGGCAGCGTAGGTACGCTCCTGGTAGTTAACGGTCAGTGGGAAGAAGTCCTGACCTGGTTTTGCTTTTTTCTGGCCAACTACGGTTACGAATACCGCAGTGTCATCCATGCTTACCATAACGGCAGCAGTAGCCTGACGTGCCATCATGCCGGTTTCCAGCGTGACGGTGTGTTGACCATACTGGAATTTACGAACGATCGGATTCAGCAAAGTTCTGTCCTTTCTTAAATGTATGACAGCACACCACCGGTGTGCTGACGATTTAACCCGACCTTCTTCGCATCCTCGCGACTAATGACAACCAACACCCCCATGGGTGAAGCCTCTCATTAGCCGCGCGAACCTCTGCAATGAAGATCATTTATAGCAACAATACAATAGTTTCCAGTGAATTGCTGCCGTCTGGTTGAAAAAAGGGGCCATCAGGCCCCCTTTTCTGAAACTCGCAAGACTTAGCGACGCAGACCCAGACGCTCGATCAGCGCGGAGTAACGTGCAACATCTTTACGTTTCAGGTAGTCGAGCAGTTTACGACGCTGAGAAACCATACGCAGCAGACCACGACGGCTGTGGTGATCTTTTTTGTGCTCTGCAAAGTGACCCTGCAGGTGGTTAATCTGTGCAGTCAGCAGTGCAACCTGAACTTCGGTAGAACCGCTGTCGTTAGTACCACGACCAAACTCAGAAACGATTTTAGCTTTAGCTTCAACGCTTAGAGACATTTTCAAACTCCAGAATATAAAGAATGTAAGGATGCCGATCTCTAATTCAGCAATCCCAGTATACGTCCCGCAATATGTTAAACAATTTGCCGAACGTTAAGCCGCGATATTCTACTCGTCTCCCCTGCTTATCGCAAGGCGAGCCGTTATCGCTATCAGGCTTCAACCGGATACTCAACGACCAGGCGACGCGGCGCGACGCGCCCTTCGCCATCCATTTCACCCATGCCGATAAACTTACCTTCATCCCCCTCGGTCACGCGTACCAGACCTTCAGAAGGAGCACTGGTGGTACGAACCGGGTTTCCGTTCTTAAAGTAAACGGAGGATGTTAAAGGAAGATTAACAACCGGGAAATCGGCCGCCGGGCTGTCCATTGGCATTAGCAGCGGATCGAGCAAATCGGCAGGCGCAATCTCCTGCGCTTCCGCCTGCTCAACCAACTCGCGCAGATGTTCAAGGGTCACCATTCGCTCAACCGGGTACGTGCTGACAGCCAGGCGACGCAGGTAAATCACGTGCGCACCGCAACCCAGCTTTTCACCCAGGTCGTCAATGATGGTACGAATATAGGTGCCTTTCGAACAGTGAACTTCCAGCTCCAGCTCATCGCCTTCGTGACGAATAAAGAGCAGTTCGTACACGGTAATCGGACGGGGTTCACGAGGAACATCAATGCCCTGGCGTGCATATTCGTACAGTTTTTTACCCTGGTACTTCAGCGCCGAATACATTGATGGTACCTGCAGCGTGTCGCCACGGAAACTTTCCAGCGCGGCATAAAGTTGCTCCGCGCTGAAGGTCACCGGACGCTCTTCTACCACCTGACCATCGGCATCGGAGGTGTCCGTGCGCTGGCCTAGTCGGGCGATGACCCGATAGCGCTTATCGGAGTCCAGCAGGTACTGGGAAAACTTTGTCGCTTCCCCCAGGCAGATCGGCAACATGCCGGTCGCCAGCGGATCGAGCGCGCCCGTGTGGCCCGCACGGTTGGCGTTAAAAATACGCTTAACTTTTTGCAGCACGTCGTTGCTGGAAGCGCCCTGGGGTTTGTCCAGCAGCAGCACACCATGCACGTCGCGACCGCGACGACGAGGACGACTCATTAGTCCTCCTTGCTGTCGTCCGTTGGGTTAACACGACGTTCGTCGTCATGTTTCACCACGCTGGTCACCAGGTTAGACATGCGCATACCTTCGACCAGAGAGTTGTCGTAGAAGAAGGTCAGCTCAGGCACGATACGCAGACGCATCGCTTTGCCGAGCAGAGAGCGGATGTAGCCAGAGGCTTCCTGCAGCGCTTTAATGCCGTTTTTTACCGCGGCTTCGTCCTGATCGTTCAGGAAAGTCACGAACACTTTGGCATACGCCAGGTCGCGGGACATTTCCACGCCGGACACGGTGGTCATCACACCCACGCGTGGATCTTTAATTTCACGTTGCAGGATGAGGGCGATCTCTTTCTGCATTTCTTGCGCTACGCGCTGCGGGCGACCAAATTCTTTCGCCATAATAAATTCTCCAGACAAAAAAGGGGCAAAAAGCCCCTTTTAAAATTATTACCGGGTGGCGCTTTGCTTACCCGGCCTGCATCGATGATTAAGCAATCGTACGCTGAATTTCGATGATCTCGAACACTTCGATCATGTCGCCAACGCGAACGTCGTTGTAGTTCTTCACGCCGATACCACATTCCATGCCGTTACGGACTTCGTTAACGTCATCTTTGAAGCGGCGCAGGGATTCCAGCTCGCCTTCGTAGATAACCACGTTGTCACGCAGTACGCGGATTGGGTTGTGACGTTTGATGATACCTTCGGTAACCATACAGCCCGCGATCGCACCAAATTTCGGTGATTTGAACACGTCACGCACTTCAGCCAGACCGATGATCTGCTGTTTCAGCTCTGGAGACAGCATGCCGCTCATCGCAGCTTTCACTTCGTCGATCAGGTTATAGATGACGGAGTAGTAACGCAGATCCAGACTTTCAGCATCAATCACTTTACGTGCAGACGCGTCAGCACGTACGTTGAAGCCGACCAGGATTGCATTGGATGCAGCAGCCAGGGTGGCGTCGGTTTCGGTGATACCCCCTACGCCAGAACCGATGATCTTCACTTTAACTTCGTCAGTAGACAGTTTCAGCAAGGAGTCGGAGATCGCTTCCACAGAACCCTGAACGTCGGCTTTCAGAACGATGTTCACTTCGTGAACTTCGCCTTCGGTCATGTTCGCAAACATGTTCTCGAGTTTAGATTTCTGCTGACGAGCCAGTTTAACTTCACGGAATTTGCCCTGACGATACAGTGCAACTTCACGCGCTTTCTTCTCGTCACGTACGACGGTCACTTCATCGCCCGCAGCCGGCACACCGGACAGGCCCAGAATTTCCACTGGAATGGACGGACCTGCTTCCAGAACTTCCTGGCCCAGTTCGTTACGCATCGCACGAACACGACCGTATTCGAAACCACACAGAACGATATCGCCTTTATGCAGCGTACCTTCACGAACCAGAACGGTTGCAACCGGACCACGACCTTTATCCAGGAAGGATTCGATAACCGCGCCGCTCGCCATACCTTTACGAACCGCTTTCAGCTCCAGAACTTCAGCCTGCAGCAGGATAGCGTTCAGCAGGTCGTCGATACCGGTACCGGCTTTCGCAGATACTGGGATGAACTGCGCTTCACCGCCCCACTCTTCCGGCATAACACCGTACTGGGAGAGTTCGTTTTTAACGCGATCCATGTCAGCTTCTGGCTTATCGATCTTGTTCACTGCAACCACCAGAGGCACCTGCGCCGCTTTCGCGTGCTGGATAGCTTCAATGGTCTGTGGCATCACGCCGTCGTCTGCAGCAACAACCAGTACAACGATATCCGTTGCCTGAGCACCACGAGCACGCATAGAGGTAAACGCTGCGTGGCCCGGGGTATCCAGGAAGGTGATCATGCCGTTGTCGGTTTCTACGTGGTACGCACCGATGTGCTGGGTAATACCACCCGCTTCACCGGAGGCCACTTTCGTCGAACGAATGTAGTCGAGCAGAGAGGTTTTACCGTGGTCAACGTGACCCATGATGGTCACTACAGGCGCGCGCGGTTCTGCCGCTGCACCGGTGTCACGGTCGCTCATTACTGCTTCTTCCAGCTCGTTTTCACGACGCAGGATAACTTTGTGGCCCATCTCTTCGGCTACCAGTTGCGCAGTTTCCTGGTCGATAACCTGGTTGATGGTGGCCATTGCGCCCAGTTTCATCATCGCTTTGATGACCTGAGAGCCTTTAACCGCCATTTTGTTGGCCAGATCGCCAACGGTGATGGTTTCACCAATCACTACGTCACGGTTAACAGCCTGAGCTGGCTTCTGGAAGCCCTGCTGCAGTGCGGAACCTTTACGCTTGCCGCCTTTACCACCGCGGATCGCTGCACGTGCTTCTTCACGGTCAGCTTTAGATTCAGCGTGCTTGTTGCCTTTTTTGGCTGGGCGAGCAGCTTTGGTGCTGCGAGTACGGCCACGACCACCTTCAACTTCACGGTCGTTATCGTCTTCTGCCTGGCGCGCATGCTGAGAAGTGGTGACGTGATAATCGCTGGTGTCTTCAGACGCTTCAGCAGGGTTCACACCGTTCTTCTCGTTTTCTTCAGCCATACGGCGCGCTTCTTCAGCTACACGGCGAGCTTCTTCTTCAAGCTTGCGGCGGGCTTCTTCTTCCGCTTTACGCTTCAGCTCGGCAGCTTCATTTTCACGGCGGGCTTTTTCAGCCTGGGCGGTTTTTGTCATTTCGTCGGTCTGTTGATTGCTCACTTTGTCTTTTTCCGCAGCTTCACGCTTCACTTTATCACTTGCGTCGCGTTTCGCTTTTTCTGCGGCCTCACGTTCAGCTTTTAATTCTGCTTCACGTTTGGCAGTCGCTTCTGCCTCACGCTGAGCTTGTTCTTCCGCTTCACGCTGTGCCTGCTCTTCCGCAGCAAGGCGTTCTGCCTCTTGCGGATCACGTTTTACAAAGGTGCGTGTCTTGCGGACTTCAATTTGTACCGATTTGCTTTTACCACCGGTACCAGGGATATTCAACGTGCTACGCGTTTTGCGCTGCAGCGTCAGCTTGTCAGGCGTCGAACCGTGTTCACGGTTCAGGTGCGCTAACAAGGTTTGTTTTTCTTGCGCGTTCACCGAGTCATCAGCGGACTTCGGGATCCCTGCATCAGCAAATTGCTGTACCAGGCGGTCCACGGAGGTCTGAATCTCAGCAGCCAGCGATTTTACAGTTACATCAGTCATGCTGTTCCTTCCTGCTACAGTTTATTACGCTTCGTCGCCGAACCAGCAAATATTACGTGCGGCCATGATGAGTTCGCCGGCTTTCTCGTCGGTTAAACCTTCGATATCGGCCAGGTCATCAACGCCTTGCTCAGCGAGATCTTCCAGCGTACAAACACCACGGGCAGCCAGCTTGAACGCAATCGCACGATCAAGACCTTCCAGATTCAGCAGGTCATCAGCCGGCTTCTTATCGCCAAGGCTTTCTTCCTGAGCCAGTGCCAGGGTGGTCAGTGCGTTTTTAGCGCGTTCACGCAGGGCTTCAACGGTGGCTTCATCAAGACCGTCGATTTCCAGCAGCTCTTTCATTGGCACATAGGCCAGTTCTTCAAGGGTAGAGAAACCTTCTTCAACCAGAACAGTGGCGAAATCTTCGTCAATATCCAGGTATTTCGTGAAGGTATCGATCGCCGCATGGGCTTCAGCCTGATGCTTAGCCTGCAGGTCATCAACGGTCATTACGTTGAGTTCCCAGCCGCTCAGCTGTGACGCCAGGCGTACGTTCTGACCGTTACGGCCGATTGCCTGCGCCAGGTTGCCCGCTTCAACAGCGATATCCATGGTGTGTTTGTCTTCGTCAACAACGATAGACGCCACATCCGCCGGAGCCATTGCGTTAATCACGAATTGCGCCGGGTTGTCGTCCCACAGGACGATATCGATACGCTCGCCGCCCAGTTCGGTAGAAACCGCCTGAACACGCGCACCGCGCATACCTACGCAAGCACCGACCGGGTCGATACGCTTGTCGTTGGTTTTCACCGCGATTTTCGCGCGTGAACCCGGATCGCGGGCAGCCGCTTTAATTTCGATAACTTCTTCGCCGATTTCCGGTACTTCGATACGGAACAGTTCAATCAGCATCTCTGGCTTGGAACGGGTCACAAACAGCTGTGCACCACGCGCTTCAGGGCGTACGGCATACAGAACGCCACGAATACGGTCACCCGGGCGGAAGTTTTCACGCGGCAGCATGTCTTCACGCAGGATAACGGCTTCAGCGTTACCTGGCAGCCCTTCAGATTTGATTTCCAGAGAGATGTTGTCGCGGTTTACTTTCTTCACCACGCCGGTAATGATCTCACCTTCCTGATCGCGGAACTGATCGACAACCAGCGCACGCTCAGCTTCACGGACTTTCTGGACGATAACCTGTTTTGCGGTTTGCGTGGTGATACGGTCGAAGGTGACAGATTCAATCTGATCTTCAACATAGTCACCCACGTTCAGGCTTTCGTCTTCAAAACGCGCCGCTTCCAGGGTGATCTCTTTCGTCGGCTGGGTCACCTCTTCAACGATTACCCAACGACGGAATGTATCGAAGTCACCGCTTTTACGATCGATTTCTACGCGAACATCGATCTCTTGTTCGTATTTTTTCTTGGTTGCTGTAGCCAGTGCACTTTCCAGCGCTTCGAAAATCTTCTCACGCGGCAGTGATTTCTCGTTGGAGACGGCTTCAACAACAGCCAAAATTTCTTTGTTCATCGCGGGCTTTTCACCTCAATCCAGACTGTTAAAAGTGGGGAACCAGGTTCGCCTTCTGGATATTACTCAGCGCGAACACTTCATCTTTGCCTTCGACTGTAACCGTGATCATTTCACCATCAACGGCTTTGATAATTCCCTGCCATTTACGGCGGTTCTGTACGGCCATACGCAGAACGAGAGCCACTTCTTCACCGGTAAAGCGCACATAGTGCTCGGCCGTGAACATCGGGCGATCGAGGCCGGGTGAGGAAACTTCCAGGTTGTACGCAACGGTAATCGGGTCTTCAACATCAAGAACCGCACTCACCTGGTGGCTAACATCAGCACAATCATCAACATTGATGCCATCTTCACTATCAATATAGATGCGCAGCGTCGATGTACGGCCGCGAACGAATTCGATGCCGACCAGTTCGTAGCCCAGTGCTTCGACCGGTGCAGTAATCATCTCTGTTAATTTTTGCTCTAATGTGGACAAGCCCACCCCCAAGACATAAAAAAAGGGCGTAAAGCCCAGTTATTCTGTAGTCAGATAACAAAAAACCCCGATAAATCGGGGCTTTAGATAACTGAACCCTATAGCCGCAACTGCGGCCTGGAGCACTCTCCGAAAGAATTTTTTCAAATCCAGCTACGAAGGCTCTAAGTCTTCACAGTATATTTGAAAAAGAACTTTATGGGAAAGTGGTTGCGGGGGCCGGATTTGAACCGACGACCTTCGGGTTATGAGCCCGACGAGCTACCAGGCTGCTCCACCCCGCGCCTGAAACGTGGCAAATTCTACGCGTTTTGGAGAGAATTTGCAAATAATGCTGGGATTTGGTACCGAAGACGGGACGTAAAATCGGCGTTTAGTATATTGATAGTGAACCCCACCTGTCAAGCCAGTTTCCGCCAGGTCAGACAAAGGGAAAATTTTACAAAAAACGCACGAGTCTCTTCCGGTCATCGACAAAAGATGATTAAATGAATACTCACTTATTTTGCATAAACATGCATCGAGAGCGAAAGCGGTCTCTTAATCAGTCAATCAAGCAGGGTTTTATTTTATGACGACGATTCTCAAGCATCTTCCGGTAGGACAACGTATTGGCATCGCTTTTTCAGGCGGCCTGGATACCAGCGCTGCACTGCTGTGGATGCGCCAGAAGGGAGCGGTTCCGTATGCATATACTGCGAACCTGGGTCAGCCGGATGAGGACGATTATGATGCAATCCCTCGTCGCGCTAAAGAGTATGGCGCAGAGAACGCGCGCCTGATTGACTGCCGTAAGCAACTGGTCGCTGAAGGTATTGCTGCTATTCAGTGTGGTGCTTTCCATAATACTACCGGCGGCCTGACCTATTTCAATACCACCCCGCTGGGCCGTGCAGTGACCGGTACCATGCTGGTTGCCGCCATGAAAGAAGATGGCGTAAACATCTGGGGTGATGGCAGTACGTATAAAGGAAACGATATCGAACGTTTCTATCGTTATGGCCTGCTGACCAACGCCGAGCTGCAGATTTATAAACCGTGGCTCGATACCGACTTTATCGACGAGCTGGGCGGCCGTCATGAAATGTCCGAGTTTATGATCGCCTGTGGCTTCGACTATAAGATGTCCGTTGAGAAAGCCTACTCTACCGATTCCAATATGCTGGGTGCGACGCACGAAGCGAAGGACCTGGAATTCCTGAACTCCAGCGTGAAGATCGTTAACCCGATCATGGGTGTGAAGTTCTGGGACGAAAACGTCAAAATCCAGGCGGAAGAAGTTACCGTGCGTTTCGAGCGCGGCCATCCGGTTGCCCTGAACGGCAAGACCTTCTCTGACGATGTGGAACTGATGCTGGAAGCTAACCGTATCGGTGGCCGTCACGGTCTGGGCATGAGCGACCAAATTGAAAACCGTATTATTGAAGCAAAAAGCCGTGGCATCTATGAAGCCCCTGGGATGGCGCTGCTGCACATCGCTTATGAACGTCTCCTGACCGGTATTCACAACGAAGACACCATCGAGCAGTATCACTCTCATGGTCGTCAGCTCGGTAAACTGCTGTACCAGGGCCGTTGGTTCGACCCACAGGCCCTGATGCTGCGTGATGCACTGCAACGTTGGGTGGCAAGCGCGATCACCGGCGAAGTGACGCTGGAGCTGCGTCGCGGGAATGACTACTCGATTCTGAACACCGTGTCCGACAACCTGACTTATAAAGCAGAGCGTCTGACCATGGAGAAAGGTGAATCCGTGTTCTCTCCGGACGATCGTATTGGCCAGCTGACCATGCGTAACCTGGACATCACCGATACCCGTGAGAAGCTGTTCAACTACGTTGAGAATGGCCTGCTCTCCGCAAGCGCCGGTAATGGCCTGCCGCAGGTTGAAAACCTGGAGCACAGCGTTAAGAAGTAAGGCTTACGCAGAAATGCAAAAGGCGCCCACTGGGCGCCTTTTTTACGACCGCTACAGAACCGGTCCCGCTGGCACGAACGTACCCGCCGACGAAAACGCCCCTTCTACAGACGAAATCTACAGACGAAAAAAAAGACGTCTTTCGACGTCTTTCTTCTGGAATATTGGTACCGAGGATGGGACTCGAACCCACAAGCCCGTTAGGGCACTACCACCTCAAGGTAGCGTGTCTACCAATTCCACCACCTCGGTACTGAATACTTAGTGCGGGATATCGCTGGTCGGCTTAGCCGGTGCAGCTGGCTGAGTCTGCTCAGTTTTCGCTGGCGCGCTCAGATTTTCCCACTCGCTTCCTTTGCTGGTCTTGTTGCTGTTGATATTGCCAAGCGCCAGACTGATGATGAAGAACAGCGTAGCCAGAATCGCCGTTGTGCGGGTCATGAAGTTCGCAGAACCACTTGAACCGAACAGCGTACCGGAAGCGCCTGCTCCGAAGGAGGCTCCCATATCAGCGCCTTTGCCTTGCTGCAGCATGATCAGCGCTACGAGAGCGATGGCTACAATAAGGAAAATAACTAAAAGAGCTTCGTACATAATCAACCTGTTCCTTGCGGATTTGCCGCATACCAATGCTTCGACCAATTAGCAGGATTTTTGTTTCCCACTGAAGCGGGTGTGAATACTAACCAAAGCGAATGTGCTTCGCAAGGGCAATTTTGACGCATTGTATCAACTGCGGAAAAAAACAGCAAAAAGCCATCAATTGCTCACAACAAAGGCGGCAAGCGCCGCCTTTTTAATCACTTAACGTGAAAAACTATGCAGCTTTTACGGCATCCGCAATACGGTGTGCAAATTCATTCACCTGCGCCTCGTCTTCGCCTTCCACCATTACGCGGATCAGCGGTTCAGTTCCAGACTTACGCAGCAGCACACGCCCACGGTTGCCCAGCGCGGCTTCAACGTCAGCCATCACCGCTTTCACATTTTCATTTTCCAGCGGGTCGCCTTTACCGGCGGTGAAACGCACATTCACCAGGATCTGCGGGAACATTTTCATGCCGCTGCAGAGATCGTGCAGGCTCATATGGTTGCGCGCCATGGCGGCAACAACCTGCAGCGCAGCGACGATACCGTCTCCGGTGGTGGTTTTATCCAGCAGGATCACGTGGCCTGAGTTTTCAGCCCCGATACGCCAGCCTTTTTCCTGCAGTTTTTCCAGCACATAGCGGTCGCCCACTTTTGCACGGACAAACGGAATACCCAGCTGTTTCAGCGCCAGCTCCAGACCCATGTTGCTCATCAGCGTGCCTACTGCCCCGCCGCGCAGCTGGCCCTGACGCAGACCTTCACGCGCAATGATATAGAGGATCTGGTCGCCGTCGACCTTATTACCTTCGTGATCGACCATGATCACGCGATCGCCGTCGCCATCCAGTGCGATGCCCAGATCGGCTTTTTCCGCCAGAACGCGTGCCTGCAGAGCACGAACGTCAGTCGCACCCACCTGTTCGTTAATATTCAGGCCATCGGGCTCACAGCCGATGGTAATCACGTTCGCACCCAGTTCGCGGAAAACATTCGGCGCAATGTGATAGGTCGCACCGTTGGCGCAGTCCACCACAATTTTAAGATGGGCCAGGCTCAGTTCGTTCGGGAAAGTACCTTTACAGAATTCGATGTAACGACCCGCGGCATCGACAATGCGGTTCGCTTTACCCAGCTCGGCGGAGTCGACACAGGTGATCTCTTTTTCCATCTCCGCTTCGATCGCCTCTTCCACTTCATCCGGCAGCTTAGTGCCGTCGATGGAGAAGAATTTAATGCCGTTGTCATAAAACGGGTTATGCGAGGCCGAAATCACAATCCCTGCTTCAGCACGGAAAGTACGCGTCAGATATGCCACAGCAGGCGTTGGCATTGGGCCAGTGAAGGAAGCGGAAAGCCCCGCGGCAGCCAGACCGGCCTCCAGCGCTGACTCCAGCATATACCCGGAGATACGGGTATCTTTACCAATGATGATTTTACGAGAGCCATGACGTGCAAGGACTTTACCCGCTGCCCAGCCCAGTTTCAGTACAAAATCAGGGGTGATTGGCGCATCACCCACGCGCCCACGAATACCATCGGTACCAAAATATTTACGATTACTCATAGCGTTTGTTTTCCTTCGCTGCCAGTGTAGCTTCCACTACACGCATGGCTTCTACTGTTTCTTTAACGTCATGGACACGAATAATGTGCGCACCCTGCATCGCCGCAATTACAGCGCAGGCCAGGCTTCCGCTCAGACGTTCGCTCGGCCCTACATTCAGTAACTGACCAATCATCGACTTTCTCGACATACCAACCAGCAATGGCAGGTCGAAATGATGGAATTCCGATAAGCGCGCAAGCAGCTCATAATTGTGAGAGAGATTTTTACCGAAACCGAACCCCGGGTCGAGCAGCAATTTCTCTTTTGCGATACCCGCACGTTCACAACGTGCAATATGCTCAATAAAGAAGCGATTTACGTCGGCATAAACATCGTCATACTTTGGCGCTTCCTGCATGGTTTTCGGCTGTCCTTGCATGTGCATCAGGCAAACCGGTAGCCCGGTCTCCGCGGCCGCCTCCAGTGCGCCAGGCTCCGTCAGCGAGCGAATATCATTGATGATGTGAGCACCCACTCTCGCGACTTCACGGATCACTTCAGGTTTAGACGTATCGACGGAGATCCACACTTCGAACCGCTGTGCGATAGCTTCAACCACAGGCACCACGCGCGCCAGTTCTTCTTCCACCGAAACGTCTGCCGCCCCAGGGCGCGTCGATTCCCCGCCTACGTCAATGATGGTGGCGCCCGCGTTAATCATCAAATTTGCGTGCTTCACAGCCTCGATAAGCGTGTTATGCGTGCCGCCGTCAGAGAAGGAGTCAGGCGTGACATTCAGGATACCCATCACATGCGGATGTGAGAGATCGAGATGCGAGTCCTGGGCGAATAGTTTCATGGTCAAATCCCTGGTATCAATATGGTTTTACAGAAAAGAAAAACCCCGGAGCAAGCTCCAGGGTTTGAGGTGCAAACATAGACTTCAACAGCAGTGACTTACTTGTCGCCCAACTGTTCTGACATGGTGTTGCCCGGGTTCGGCGTACGCGGTTCATCGACCGGACGCGGCGCACGCGGTGTGCCATTGTTGTCAGAATTGTTGGAAGCGCCTGGGTCTTCCCAACCCGCTGGCGGACGCACTTCGCGGCGAGCCATCAAGTCGTCAATCTGCGGAGCATCGATGGTTTCATATTTCATGAGCGCATCTTTCATCGAATGCAGAATGTCCAGGTTATCGTTCAGGATCTGACGGGCGCGATTGTAGTTACGCTCGATCAGCAGCTTCACTTCCTGGTCAATGATACGTGCGGTTTCATCGGACATGTGTTTCGCTTTCGCCACGGAGCGGCCCAGGAACACTTCACCTTCTTCTTCCGCATACAGCAGGGGACCCAGCTTCTCGGAGAAGCCCCATTGGGTCACCATGTTACGTGCCAGGTTGGTCGCGACTTTAATGTCGTTGGACGCACCGGTCGAAACATGTTCCGCGCCGTAAATAATCTCTTCTGCCAGACGACCGCCGTAAAGGGTTGAAATCTGACTTTCCAGCTTCTGACGACTGGCGCTGATGGCATCGCCTTCCGGCAGGAAGAACGTCACACCCAGCGCACGACCGCGCGGAATAATCGTCACTTTATGCACCGGATCGTGTTCCGGCACCAGGCGACCGATAATCGCGTGACCGGCTTCGTGGTAAGCCGTGGACTCTTTCTGCGCTTCCGTCATCACCATGGAGCGACGTTCCGCACCCATCATGATTTTGTCTTTCGCTTTCTCGAACTCCACCATCGACACAACGCGTTTGTTACCGCGAGCAGCAAACAGTGCAGCTTCGTTGACCAGGTTTGCCAGGTCAGCACCGGAGAAGCCCGGCGTACCACGCGCGATGATCGCCGCGTCGACATCCGGTGCCAGCGGTACGCGACGCATGTGAACTTTCAGAATCTGTTCACGACCACGTACATCCGGCAGACCAACCACAACCTGACGGTCGAAACGGCCTGGACGCAGCAACGCAGGGTCAAGAACGTCCGGACGGTTAGTCGCCGCGATAACGATAATACCTTCGTTACCTTCGAAGCCATCCATCTCAACCAGCATCTGGTTAAGCGTCTGTTCACGTTCATCGTGACCACCGCCCAGGCCTGCGCCACGCTGGCGGCCTACGGCGTCGATTTCATCGATGAAGATAATGCACGGTGCTGCCTTCTTGGCCTGCTCGAACATGTCACGCACACGAGATGCACCAACACCCACGAACATTTCAACGAAGTCAGAACCTGAAATAGTAAAGAACGGCACCTTCGCTTCACCCGCGATGGCTTTCGCCAGCAGGGTTTTACCGGTACCCGGAGGCCCCACCATCAGAACGCCTTTCGGGATCTTACCGCCCAGTTTCTGGAAACGGCTCGGCTCGCGCAGGTATTCAACCAGTTCGCCCACTTCTTCTTTTGCTTCGTCGCAACCTGCAACGTCGGCAAACGTGGTCTTGATCTGATCTTCCGTTAGCATACGCGCCTTGCTCTTACCGAACGACATGGCACCTTTGCCACCGCCGCCCTGCATCTGGCGCATAAAGAAGATCCAGACGCCAATAAGAAGCAGCATCGGGAACCAGGAGATGAAGATAGAAGCCAGCAGGCTTGGTTCTTCTGGCGGCTCACCTACCACCTTGACGTTTTTGGTCAGAAGGTTATCAAGCAGCTTAGGATCGTTCACCGGGATGTAAGTCGTGTAACGGTTACTATCTTTCTTGGTAACGTTGATCTCACGTCCGTTGATACGCGCTTCGCGAACCTGGTCCTGATTGACCTCCTGCAGGAAGGTAGAATAATCCACCTTGCGGCCATTCGACTCGCTGGGCCCAAAGCTCTGGAATACTGACATCAGCACAACGGCAATGACCAGCCAGAGTATTAGGTTTTTCGCCATGTCACTCAAGGGATTAACCTCATATTACAACTGTGTTAAAAACAGCGTCAGGATACTCTATATCCCGTGTCATTCAAACTTTCGTCTGAAAGACGCGGGTTATCATTTTCGCCCGGTCGCTACAATATACACTTCTCGGGAACGGGCCCGGGAAGAGTCCGGCTTACGAACTTTAACCTTCGCAAACAGGGAGCGAATTTCCTTAAGATACTCCTCGAAACCTTCGCCCTGAAACACCTTCACAACAAAACTACCACCAGGCGCTAGTACATCACGACACATTTCTAACGCTAGCTCCACCAAATACATGGCGCGGGGGATATCCACCGCCGGTGTTCCACACATATTTGGTGCCATATCTGACATGACAACCTGGACCTTACTATCACCTACACGCTCAAGTAGCGCTTTCAGCACTAATTCATCACGAAAGTCGCCCTGAAGGAAGTCGACACCGACGATGGGATCCATTGGTAAAAGGTCGCATGCGATGATTCGGCCCGTTCCGCCGATCTGCGTAACCGCATACTGGGACCATCCGCCAGGTGCTGCACCGAGATCGACAACCGTCATTCCCGGCTTAAAAAGTTTGTCACTTTGCTGTATTTCATCAAGTTTAAACCAGGCACGGGAACGCAACCCCTTTTTCTGTGCCTGTTGAACATATTTATCGCTAAAGTGTTCCTGAAGCCAGCGGCTGGAGCTGGCAGAACGCTTTTTACCTGTCATTTAACATTTCCGTCCTGGTTCATCGTTACTTGCCTGTGACGTAAATTTCTACGCAGCTATTTGGCGATATAAGGGAGATGGCGGTAGAATGAACCGTTTTCAATCCCAACGTAAGCAAAAATATACGATGAATCTGAGTACTAAACAAAAACAGCACCTTAAAGGTCTGGCACATCCGCTCAAGCCTGTAGTCATGCTTGGCAACAATGGTTTGACCGAAGGGGTGCTTGCCGAGATTGAACAAGCGCTGGAACACCACGAGCTGATCAAGGTGAAAATCGCCTCTGAAGACCGAGACACTAAAAACCTGATCGTGGAAGCCATCGTGCGTGAAACGGGTGCCTGTAATGTACAGGTCATCGGTAAAACGCTGGTGCTCTATCGCCCATCTAAAGAGCGTAAAATCTCGCTGCCACGCTAAGGATATCCTGAATCGAACACATTTTCTGTGTAAAACGAGGGATTTCTGTCAGCAGGTGAGCAAAATGCCACGCTCCTTGAGTTGATAAAAGGCCGCTATGCGGCCTTTTTCTTTTCTTTACAATGTATCAACATCTTAGTCGAGATGCGAATTACAGGTATTCAACCTTAATAATTTCGTATTCCACTTCGCCACCCGGGGTGCGGATAGTGACAACATCATCCTGCTCTTTGCCAATCAGGCCGCGAGCAATCGGGGAGTTCACCGAAATCAGATTCTGTTTAAAGTCCGCTTCATCATCACCCACGATGCGATAAGTCTGCTCTTCGTCATTGTCCAGGTTCAGCACGGTAACGGTTGAACCAAAAATGACGCGGCCATTGTTAGGCATTTTGGTGATATCGATAACCTGCGCATTGGACAGTTTTGCTTCGATATCTTTAATACGCCCTTCACAGAAGCCCTGCTGCTCACGCGCCGCGTGGTATTCAGCATTCTCTTTCAGGTCGCCATGCTCACGCGCATCCGCGATAGCGGCGATGATTTCAGGGCGACGAACGGATTTCAGAAAATCCAGCTCTTCGCGCAGTTTTTCGGCACCACGTAAGGTCATCGGAATAGCTTGCATTTGTTATACCTCTTAAACATTCCTGTTGGGAGCAGTGTTCCCTGCCCCGGCCCCCATGAGCGGGCCAGAAGCAAAAAGAAAACCGACCCGGGAGCGAAGCCCCAGGTCAGCAACAATTTTCAATTTGATACGCATTTTACCGCGAAGTTCACTATGGGTCATCGTTTACTTTGCAGTGCTATGCACCGTAGTATGACGGTTTGTTTTCGGGTTGTTAGCGCGAGATTATGCGATTTTCCAGATTTATCATCGGATTGACTACCAGTATAGCGTTCAGCGTTCAGGCCGCGAATGTTGATGAGTACATTAATCAGCTCCCCGCAGGTGCCAACCTTGCCTTGATGGTGCAGAAGGTCGGGGCGCAGTCGCCAGAGATTGACTATCACAGTCAACAGATGGCGCTGCCTGCCAGTACCCAGAAGGTGATCACCGCACTCGCCGCCCTGCTTCAGCTTGGACCTGACTTCCGTTTTACCACCACGCTCGAGACCAAAGGCAACATCGAGGGTGGCGAACTGAAAGGCGATCTTATCGCTCGTTTCGGGGGAGATCCTACGTTTAAACGCCAGGATATCCGCAACATGGTCGCGTCGCTGAAAAAATCTGGCGTGCAGAAGATTGATGGCAATGTGTTAATCGACACCTCTATTTTTGCCAGCCACGATAAAGCGCCAGGATGGCCGTGGAACGACATGACGCAGTGCTTTAGCGCTCCGCCAGCCGCCGCGATTGTGGATCGTAACTGCTTCTCCATTTCACTTTACAGCGCGCCAAAACCGGATGACTTAGCGTTTATTCGCGTGGCGTCTTACTACCCGGTGACGATGTTCAGCCAGGTTCGTACCCTCGCAAAAGGCTCCCCGGATGCGCAGTATTGCGAGCTGGACGTGGTGCCAGGCGATCTTAACCGCTTCACGCTGACCGGGTGCCTGACACAGCGCGCCGACCCATTGCCGCTGGCCTTTGCGATACAGGATGGCGCAAGCTATGCGGGTGCCATTCTCAAGGATGAACTGAAGCAGGCGGGAATAACCTATTCCGGTACCCTGCTGCGCCAGACGCAGGTCAATCAACCCGGTACGGTGATCGCCAGCAAACAATCTGCGCCGCTGCACGATCTGCTACGGATTATGCTGAAAAAGTCTGACAACATGATTGCTGACACGGTGTTCCGCATGATTGGTCACGCGCGTTTCGGCGTGCCAGGAACCTGGCGTGCGGGTTCCGACGCCGTGCGTCAGATCCTGCGCCAACAGGCAGGGATCGATCTTGGCAACACCATTGCCGTCGATGGATCCGGGTTATCGCGGCATAATTTGATCTCCCCGGCAACGATGATGCAAGTACTTCAGTACATTGCACAACATGACACTGAGCTAAACTTTATTTCGATGCTGCCACTTGCCGGGCATGACGGTTCGCTTCAGTACCGTGCCGGCCTTCATGCGGCCGGGGTGGACGGAAAAGTTTCAGCCAAGACTGGTTCACTGCAGGGGGTTTATAACCTTGCAGGCTTCATCACTACCGCCAGCGGACAACGCATGGCATTCGTGCAGTATCTTTCCGGCTATGCCGTCGAACCGACCGACCAGCGTAATCGTCGTATTCCACTGGTTCGCTTCGAAAGCAGGCTTTATAAGGACATCTACCAGAATAACTAGCGATGAAACTACTCATAGTTGAAGACGATCTGTTATTGCAGGAAGGGCTGGCTCTGGCGCTGGCCAATGAAGGATATGCCCTAGACTGCGCCGCCACGGCGGCTGAGGCGGATGCCCTGATCCAGAGCGGCGAGTACAGTCTGGTGATCCTCGATTTAGGCTTACCGGATAAAGACGGCGCTACGCAGCTAAGCCAGTGGCGCCGCCGGGGTATCGCCAATCCGGTATTGATCCTGACGGCACGGGATGCCATTGAAGATCGTATCAACGGCCTCGATTCTGGCGCTGATGATTACCTGGTGAAACCGTTTGCCCTTGCGGAGCTTCAGGCGCGGGTACGGGCGTTGATTCGTCGTTATCAGGGACACAGCGATAACTTACTGACCGACGGCGATATTACGCTGAATCTGCAAACCCAGCAGGTGCTGTGCCAGTCCCTGCCGGTTGAAGTAACCCCAAAAGAGTTTGCGCTGCTGACGCGCCTGATTATGCGCAGCGGACAAACGGTACACCGCGAAACCCTGCAGCAGGATATTTATTCCTGGCAGGACGATCCCGGCTCAAATACCCTCGAAGTGCATATTCACAATCTGCGTCGCAAACTGGGTAAAGACCGGATTAAAACTGTCCGTGGCGTAGGCTACCGTCTGGAGAGCCAGAAATGAACAGCATGCGTCGGCGATTAATGGTTCTGCTGGCGGTCATTCTGTTATTTTTCCAGCTGATAAGCGTGATCTGGCTCTGGCATGAAAGCCGTGAACAGATTGGTTTTCTGGTCAACGAAACGCTCTCGGCGAAATCGCGCAATAATCATGTCGAGAAAGAGATCCGTGAAGCGATTGCCTCGCTGCTGGTCCCCTCTCTGGTGATGGTCGGTTTTACACTGTGCTTCTCATTCTGGGCGGTCACCTGGATAACCCGGCCGCTGAATCAACTGCGCGTCAGCCTGGCGAACCGCTCGGCGGATAACTTAACCCCACTCCCTGTCTATTCCGACATGGAAGAAATTGGTGCCGTCACAACCTCGCTCAACCAGCTCCTCGCCCGTTTGGATCACACCATTCAACAGGAACGTCTCTTCACCGCGGACGCCGCTCACGAGCTGCGAACGCCGCTTGCGGGGATCAGACTGCATCTGGAACTGATGGCGCAGTCCGGCTCTCCACAGGCCACAACGTTAATTACCCGTATCGATCAGCTGATGCACACGGTTGAGCAACTGCTGATGTTGTCCCGTGCCGGACAGGCGATGGCGAGCGGTCACTATGAAACCGTCAACTGGACAGACGATATCATCATGCCGCTCGGTCTTGGACATGAAGCCAAAGAGCATACGGTGATATGGCCGGACAAAAGCCCGCTCACGGTGCAGGGTGATGCGGTACTTCTGCGTTTGATGCTGCGCAATCTGCTTGAGAACGCCGGGCGCTACAGTCCGTCAGGCACAACGATTCGCGTGACTCTGGCCGACGTTGACGGGGGGACACAGGTCAGCGTTATCGATCAGGGGCCGGGAATAGATGAAGCGCACCGCCAGTTGATTACTGAACCGTTCCGTCGTCTTGACCAGCGCTACGGTGGCAGTGGCCTGGGGCTGAGCATTGTGCAACGTATCGTGCAGCTCCACCACGGCAAGCTGATGCTGGAGAATGGTACTGAGGGCGGCTTAATCGCCAGCTGCTGGTTGCCGTCCAGTCTGCAATAAAAAAAGCCCCCTTCCGGGGGCCTTAAACAGCAATTAGTGCTTGTAGATGAACTCGACACCTTCTTCGTCGTCTTCATCCCAGTCGTCGTCCCAGTCTTCTTCCTCTTCCACTTCCAGCTCTTCGAGCTGTTGGCGGTGGTAGTCATCCCACATGAATTCGACTTTTTCTGGCTGTTTCGCTTCTTCAGCCTGAACAACCGGGTTCTCGATGATAAAGGTCATCACATCCCAGCACAGATCTTTCACGCCAACCTGGCTTGCCGCGGAGATCAGGTAGTATTTATCTTCCCAGCCCATCGCTTCAGCAATGGCTTTCGCTTTCGCTTCCGCTTCGGCTTTATCCATCAGATCGATCTTGTTAAAGACCAGCCAGCGTGGCTTGTTCGCCAGTTTTTCGCTGTATTTTTCCAGCTCGCCGATAATGATGCGGGCATTTTCTACCGGATCGGAACCGTCGATTGGATCGATATCGATGAGATGCAGCAGTACGCGGCAGCGCTCAAGGTGTTTCAGGAAGCGGATACCCAGACCGGCACCTTCTGCAGCACCTTCAATCAGACCCGGGATATCAGCAACCACAAAGCTCTTCTCGTTATCCATACGGACAACGCCCAGGCTTGGTACCAGCGTGGTAAACGGATAATCCGCCACTTTTGGCTTGGCAGCAGAGACCGCACGAATAAACGTCGATTTACCGGCGTTTGGCATACCCAGCATCCCGACATCGGCCAGAAGCATCAGTTCCAGCTGCAGATCGCGCTTGTCGCCCGGCGTACCCATCGTTTTCTGACGCGGGGTACGGTTTACGGACGATTTGAAACGGCTGTTACCCAGACCGTGCCAGCCGCCTTTCGCCACCATCAGACGCTGACCGTGTTTGGTCATATCGCCCATGGTTTCGCCCGTCCCCTGGTCAATCACACGCGTACCGACCGGAACCTTAATGGTCACGTCTTTACCGCGTTTGCCCGTACAGTCACGGCTTTGACCGTTCTGACCACGCTCAGCGCGGAAGGATTTTTCGAAACGGTAGTCGATCAGCGTGTTGAGGTTCTCATCCGCCTCCAGCCACACGTCACCGCCGTCACCGCCGTCACCGCCGTCAGGACCGCCACGTGGAATATATTTCTCACGGCGGAAGCTCACGCAACCATTGCCGCCATCACCTGCCACGACCAGGATTGTCGCTTCATCAACAAACTTCATTTTACTCTCCGTAACTCATTCGCCTGAGCGGGGGACTACTACGACCGCTTCATTTTTGCGCCAACGCCCCCAAAGACGATGACCAATGGCGGAATACATCGCGCCCGCAACCACGACAAACGCACCGAGATAGCCCAACATGTTGAGCATCGGTCTGACGAAGACATCGGGCCAGGCCATTGATAACAAATCTGAAAATAACAGCGTAAACAGCGGGGTAAGCGTAATGAGTGCGCTCACCTGTGCTGCCTGCCAGCGCGCCATCGCTTCGGCCAACGCGCCATAACCGACCAGCGTGTTCAGCCCACAAAAAATGAGGCACGCCAGTTGCCAGTCGCTAAGCTGGGTAATCACACCCGGTTTTGCTAACGGCAATAATGCTATTGTACACAAAGTGTACAGCAAAAAGAGGATCTGCTGTGAGGCCAAACGACGCAATAACACCTTTTGCGCGACGCCATAACTCACCCAAACCGTTGCTGCTCCCACTCCGAAGATCACACCCCAGGTGTAATCCGTCAGTCGGGTAAAAATCTCTATCAGACTGGTGTTGAAGAACATCACCAGACCACAGAGCAACATGCTCGCCCCGATAATTTGCGTGCCACGCATCTTCTCCTTGAGGATAAAGACGCTGGCGACCATCATGCCGACCGGTGAAAGCTGACCAATCACCTGCGACGCCGTGGGGCTAAGATACTGCAGGGAAGAACTGAACAGTATGAAGTTACCGAACAGGCCACCCGTCGCGATAGCCAGCAACACCAGCCAGCGCGGTTTACGGAAGATACGCAACGGCGGAAGCTTACCTTTGATCGCGAGGATGGCCCCAAGGCCGATACTTGCCATCAGAAAGCGATAAAACACCACCGTTGGCGGCTCCATCACTTCCAGTACCTGCTTCATTGCAATTGGCAGCGCACCCCAGCACATTGCGGTCGTGAGCGCCAAAAGAATACCAATGCCGGCCTGCTGCTTCATGCCCGTTTTCCCTACAGAAAAAATTACCGGGTTTCCAATGTAAAAAGCCCCGCAACAGGTTGCGGGGCTTTAATCCGTTACCGGACCGAGAAAACCTTACTCAGCAACGATGCTGATGTATTTACGGTTGTTCGGGCCTTTAACTTCAAATTTCACTTTACCGTCTGCTTTAGCAAACAGAGTGTGGTCACGACCGCAACCTACGTTGTTGCCAGCGTGGAATTTGGTGCCACGTTGACGAACAATGATGCTACCCGCCAGAACGGATTCGCCACCGAAACGCTTAACGCCCAGGCGTTTAGCTTCTGAATCGCGACCGTTACGTGTGGAGCCGCCAGCCTTTTTATGTGCCATTTAAATCTCTCCTCAGGTCTTAGGCGCTGATGCCAGTAATTTTCACATCAGTGAACCACTGACGGTGGCCCTGCTGCTTACGGTAGTGTTTACGACGACGAAACTTAACGATTTTAACTTTCTCGCCACGACCGTGAGCAACAACTTCAGCTTTGATAACGCCGCCATCAACGAAAGGAACGCCGATTTTGACTTCTTCACCGTTTGCGATCATCAGAACTTCTGCGAACTCAACAGATTCGCCAGTTGCGATGTCCAGCTTTTCCAGGCGAACGGTCTGACCTTCGCTTACTCGGTGTTGTTTACCACCACTTTGGAAAACCGCGTACATATAAACTCCGCTTCCGCGCACATCCTCGTATGAATCAGAGTGCGCTATAAATATTCACAATAGGGCGCGAATATTACGCAAAACGCGAGCCTTTGACAAGTGCTACCATCAATACATGAAGAAAAAAAACACAACGCGTAAGGTAACGTTTATCTGAGCCGTTTTTTCAGTACAATCAGCACTACTATTGATAAACCTAACCCTTCGTTACCCCATTGAAGATGGGATAAACAGGATAAAAAGCCCGGCTTTTGCGATGAATTTAGAAAAAATCAACGAGTTAACCGCGCAAGATATGGCGGGTGTGAATGCAGCAATCCTGGAGCAACTCAATTCTGACGTTCAGCTGATCAATCAGTTGGGCTATTACATCGTCAGCGGCGGCGGTAAACGCATTCGCCCGATGATTGCCATCCTGGCTGCCCGAGCCGTCGGCTATCAGGGAAATGCTCACGTCACGATCGCGGCACTGATCGAATTTATTCACACTGCGACGCTTCTTCATGATGATGTTGTGGATGAATCAGACATGCGCCGGGGTAAAGCCACCGCCAACGCCGCCTTTGGCAATGCTGCCAGCGTCC
The DNA here is from genome assembly GCF_003635055.1 of Enterobacter sp. WPR_3_1. Taxonomy (NCBI): domain Bacteria; kingdom Pseudomonadati; phylum Pseudomonadota; class Gammaproteobacteria; order Enterobacterales; family Enterobacteriaceae; genus Enterobacter; species Enterobacter sp. WPR_3_1. The sequence goes on from NZ_RBXU01000009.1 coordinate 585,079, forward strand.
TGGTGGGGGATTTTATCTATACCCGTGCCTTCCAGATGATGACCAGCCTGGGTTCGCTGAAAGTGCTGGAGGTCATGTCTGAAGCCGTTAACGTGATTGCTGAAGGCGAAGTGCTTCAGCTGATGAACGTCAACGACCCTGACATCACCGAAGAAAACTACATGCGCGTGATTTACAGCAAAACTGCGCGCCTGTTTGAAGCGGCTGCACAGTGTTCCGGCATTCTGGCTGGCTGTAGCGAAGCCCAGGAAAAAGGGCTGCAGGACTATGGCCGTTATCTGGGTACCGCATTCCAGCTGATTGATGATTTGCTGGATTACAGTGCAGACGGCGAAACGCTCGGCAAAAACGTGGGTGATGACCTGAACGAAGGCAAACCGACGCTGCCGCTACTCCATGCGATGCGCAACGGGTCAGCCGACCAGGCGAAAATGATCCGTGAAGCGATCGAGCAGGGAAATGGTCGTCATCTTCTGGAACCCGTGCTGGAAACAATGGCCACTTGCGGATCGCTGGACTGGACGCGTCAGCGTGCCGAAGAAGAGGCGGATAAAGCCATCGCCGCACTTCAGGTCATCCCGGACAGCCCATGGCGCGATGCGCTCATTGGTCTTGCCCATATCGCCGTTCAGCGCGACCGTTAATCCTGCTCTCCCCTCCCCGCGGCCCTCGCGGGGAGATTCCAGTACACACCTGTATATTCCTCTTTCACGTAAACGCACCGGTTTACAGACCGCATGAATAAAGCCATGCCTTATTCTGAATATCCCTACCAGTAACGCGAACTTTTTAGAACAAGAAATTGAAATGGGTATAGTAAGGCCAGTCGTTTCAGACGAAATGGCGTAAGTGAATCCGAACTTAAGGACAGCGTTATGGACACGAAATTTATCGACTGGCACACAGCAGATATCATTGCGGCACTGCGCAAAAAAGGCACATCACTGGCTGCGGAATCTCGCCGCCATGGCCTGAGTTCTTCAACCCTGGCAAATGCCCTGACGCGCCCCTGGCCGAAGGGAGAGTTGATCATTGCGACGGCGCTGGATACGCATCCGTGGGTGATCTGGCCTTCACGTTACCACGATCCCATTACCCATGAATTTATCGACAGATCGCGCATGATCCGCCAGAGGAAAGTGAAGAAAGACCCGCAGGAATAGCGGTTTTTTTGACAGGAACAGCAACCCCCCGGTCATTTCTGGCAGGGGGCTGCCGGAACGATTACTCGCCCTTCACACGCTCGATATTCGCACCCAGCGCGCGCAGTTTATCTTCGATACGTTCATAGCCACGATCGATGTGATAAATACGATCAACGACCGTCGTCCCTTCCGCAATACAACCCGCCAGCACCAGGCTTGCAGATGCACGCAGATCGGTTGCCATCACCTGAGCACCAGACAGTTTCTCAACGCCGTGGCAAATCACGGTATTACTCTCGATCTCAGCATGTGCGCCCATACGGATCAGTTCCGGTACGTGCATAAAGCGGTTTTCAAAGATGGTCTCGGTAATGAACCCCGTCCCTTCCGCCACCAGGTTTAACAGGGTGAACTGCGCCTGCATATCAGTCGGGAAAGCAGGATGCGGAGCTGTACGCACGTTTACCGCTTTTGGACGGTTGCCATGCATGTCCAGGCTGATCCAGTCTTCACCGATTTCGATATCAGCGCCTGCGTCACGCAGTTTCGCCAGCACCGCATCCAGGGTATCTGGCTGCGCGTTGCGGCAGGTAATTTTCCCGCCTGAAATCGCGGCAGCAACCAGGAACGTCCCGGTTTCGATACGGTCTGGCAGGACGCGATACACGCCGCCGCCCAGACGCTCAACGCCTTCGATGGTGATACGGTCGGTGCCCTGGCCGGTGATCTTCGCACCCAGCGCCACGAGGAAGTTCGCGGTATCCACAATCTCCGGTTCACGCGCGGCGTTTTCGATGATGGTAGTACCTTCTGCCAGCGTTGCCGCAGACATGATGGTGACGGTGGCACCAACGCTCACTTTGTCCATGACAATGTGCGCGCCTTTCAGGCGGCCATTCACGGACGCTTTAACATAACCTTCTTCGAGTTTGATCTCGGCGCCCAGTTTCTCCAGGCCAAAGATGTGCAGGTCAACCGGACGTGCACCGATTGCGCAGCCACCCGGCAGGGAAACCTGACCCTGACCAAAACGTGCCACCAGCGGGCCAAGCGCCCAGATGGATGCACGCATGGTTTTCACCAGATCGTAAGGTGCAGAAAAGTTGTTAACGTTGCTGGCGTCGATCCAGACGGAACCGTTACGCTCAACTTTGGTGCCCAGTTGGCTGAGCAACTTCATGGTGGTGTCGATATCTTTCAGCTTCGGTACGTTCTGAATTTCTACCGGCTCTTCCGCGAGCAGCGCAGCAAAGAGGATGGGCAGCGCGGCATTTTTTGCGCCAGAAATTGTGACTTCGCCCTGGAGACGCGTTGGCCCCTGTACACGAAATTTATCCATTGTGTGCTCTCTTATAAATTCAACCGTGCTGCGGGCGTGTCGCCCACAACTCAAAAACCGTTTAGTTTGCGATCGCGTGCCCACTCTTGAGGGGTGAACGCTTTAATCGACAGGGCGTGGATGCGGTTATCCGCAATGTATTCCATCAGCGGCGCGTATACAGCCTGCTGTTTCTTCACACGGCTCATACCGTCGAACATCTCACCCACAGCAATAACCTGGAAGTGACTGCCATCGCCAGTGACGTGGGCTTCCTGAAGGGAGAGTGCATTCATCAGCACTGTCTGGATTTCATGATTTTCCATGGGTTCTTAATCATCTGATAGTGAAAACAAGCCCAACATCTTAGAGCAAAGTGGCGTCGTCTTAAACAAGCAAAAAGCCCCGACGATGAATCTGTCAGGGCTTTCAGAAGTAACGCACTGAAAATATTAACGAGGCAGTACGTCCTGAGGGAGATTATAGAGCTGGGCCAGGGTGACCACATTATCGCTCGCCGCGTGCAGCGTAACGCTTGTCCCCTGCTTTTTCCCCACGGCTACAAGATGGGCCAGCAGCGCGACGCCTGCCGTGTCCACCCGTGAAATGCCGCTCAGATCGATAACCGTCACGCCCTGCATCGCTTCAAAACGTTTGTCCCAGAGCGGGTTCAGCAGATCCTGGTCGAGTTCACCCGTCAGCTTCAACGTCTCACCCTCACGCGACCAGCTCAGTTGATCCGACATTACTTCTTCTCGTCCAGAGAGATTTTCTGACGCGAGATAGACTGTAGCTGTGCGGTCAGGCCATCAATGCCTTTGGTGCGCAGCAGGTCACTCCACTCGTTCTGTTTAGTGGTGATCATGCTCACCCCTTCCGCAATCATGTCATAGGCCTGCCAGTGACCGGTCTGGCTGTTTTTACGCCACTGGAAGTCCAGGCGCACTGGCGGACGGCCGTTAGGATCGATAATCGTGACGCGGATAGGAATGATAGTCGCGTCGCCCAGCGGCTGCTCTGGCGCAATCTGATAGGTCTGACCGTGATACATCGCCAGTGCCTGACCGTAAGCCTGTTTCAGGTATTCACGGAACGCGGCAAAATAGGCTTCGCGCTGCGCCGGGGTCGCGTCTTTGTAATAACGGCCCAGAACCAACGCACCCGCATATTTGATCTGCACGTACGGCAGCAGCTCTTGATCAACCACGTCGCGCAGATAATCAGGATTGGAACGAATTTTCGGCTGTTCGTTTTTAAGCCGGTCGAAGGTCTTCTTCGCAGCCTCATCCATCAGTTTGTACGGGTTACTCTGATCCGCAGCATGCGCCGCGGTGAGAGGGGCAATGACCAGCATGGCAACCATTAACAGTCGTTTAAACATGAATGACTTCTCCTGAAATTAATTCGTCGTGCCTGGTGTCGGTGCGACACTGGCAGGATCTTCGCTCTGCGCAGGGGCAGCGTCGGACTTCTTATCATCTCCTTTACTGTTATAAAGGAACTGACCAATCATATCCTCCAGTACCATCGCGGACTTCGTATCCTGGATTACGCTACCGTCTTTAAGGATAGTCGTTCCCAGCTCCGGGTCTTCAAAACCGACGTTAAGCGCCAGATATTGCTCACCCAGGAGGCCGGACGTGCGAATAGAAAGCGAGCTGGTGTCCGGGATATGGTTGTAACGCTCTTCAATATCCATCGACACGCGCGGCAGATAGGTTTTCTCATCAAGCGTAATGTCAGAGACGCGCCCGATGACCACCCCGCCTATACGTACCGGCGAGCGCGCCTTCAGCCCGCCGATGTTATCAAAGGTCGCATAAATGCGATAAGTCGGCTCGGTGCGCACAGACGTGATATCCGCCGCTCTCAGGCAGATAAACAGCGCGGCCAGCAACGCCAGTAACAGGAACACGCCGACCCAAATTTCATTTTTTCTCGTTTGCATGAACTCAATTCCCAAACATCAGTGCGGTGAGCACAAAATCCAGACCCAGTACGGCCAGCGACGAATGTACGACAGTACGTGTAGTTGCACGGCTGATGCCCGCCGAGGTCGGGATCGCATCATAGCCATTGAACAAGGCGATCCAGGTGACCGTAATGGCAAATACCACGCTTTTAATCAGACAGTTAACCAGATCCATTCGCAGATCGATGGCGTCCTGCATGGCCGACCAGAAGAAGCCCGCATCGATGCCCTTCCAGTGAACGCCAACCAGCGAGCCGCCCCAGATACCCACGGCGACAAAGAGGATCGTCAGGAGCGGTAAGGAAATCACCCCCGCCCAGAAGCGTGGCGAGATCACGCGACGCAGCGGGTCGACCGCCATCATCTCCATGCTGGAAAGCTGCTCGGTCGCACGCATCAGGCCAATTTCAGCGGTCAATGCCGACCCTGCACGCCCGGCGAACAACAGCGCCGCCACCACCGGCCCCAGTTCACGCAGCAGCGACAGCGCCACCAGCATGCCGAGGCTGGTTTCGGCGCTGTAGGTCGTCAGAACGAGGTAGCCCTGCAGCCCCAGCACCATGCCGATAAACAGACCGGAGACAATGATGATGAGCATCGACAGCACGCCGACATTATAGAGCTGCCGCACCAGTAGCGGTGCATGCTTACGAAATTCCGGCTTGCCGACCAGCGCGTTGAACAACATCAATCCGGCGCGCCCGAACGTCCTGATGGTTTTTATGCCACGGTGTCCAAGAGCGGCCAATGCATTTAACAGCATCAGTGGCTTAACTCCCTATTCCCAGTAAATCGTCACGATAGTCGCCCGCCGGGTAGCGGAACGGCACAGGCCCATCCGCAATGCCGTCGAGGAACTGCCGTACACGCGGATCGCAGTTTTCCTGCAACGCCTGAGCGCTGCCATGCGCGACGATCCTTTTGTCTGCCACAATGTAGGCATAGTCGGCGATGCTCAACACTTCCGGTACATCGTGAGAAACCACTATGCAGGTTACGCCGAGCGCGCTGTTCAGTTCAGAGATGAGCTTCACCAGCACGCCCATCGTAATAGGGTCCTGCCCGACGAACGGTTCGTCGAACATGATTAAATCGGGTTCTAAGGCGATGGCGCGTGCCAGCGCAGCGCGGCGTGCCATACCGCCGGACAGCTCTGAGGGCATCAGTTTTGCAGCCCCTCGCAGTCCCACGGCTTCAAGCTTCATCATCACCGTACTTTTCAGCAGCTCTGGCGGCAGACTGGTGTGTTCGCGCAGCGGATAAGCCACGTTATCAAAGACGTTCATGTCCGTGAACAACGCTCCCGACTGGAAAAGCATACTCATGCGTTTACGAACAGTATACAGGCGCGATCGTGACATCTCGGGGATGTTTTCGCCGTCAAAGAGGATTTCACCGCTATCAGGTGGGATCTGGCCACCAATAAGGCGCAGCAGGGTCGTTTTACCGATCCCGGACGGCCCCATGATGGCAGTGATCTTGCCACGCGGTACGGTCAACGAAATATCATCGAATATCAATCTGTTGGCGCGAGAAAAACTCACACCCCGGACATCAACTAAATTCGCCATAGTGTGGCTCATTTATGGTTCCTTTCTTACCCTGCTCATGTTAAGCATGCAGACTGAATCAGCCCTAAACTCAGCATTTTTACAGAATATTAGCCGTTGAGGTTAGCGAAAGCTGGCATTTGTTTTACTTTTCCGGCGCATAAAGTCAAAATTAGGAATTCGTTACGCCTCAGACTGTATGCAGTCCTGCCATTCCATTCCTGCGCGATGGACCGACGAGTATACCTGAAGAAAGGACTTTTGATGCTTTTAGCAACAGCACTGTTAATAATTGGTTTACTTTTGGTGGTCTACAGTGCTGACCGTTTGGTATTTGCTGCATCTATCCTGTGCCGCCTGACTGGCGTACCGCCTGTCGTCATCGGGATGACCGTGGTCAGCGTCGGAACCTCGCTTCCTGAAATCATCGTCTCTGTCACGGCATCACTGCACGGTCAGTTAGACCTTGCCGTCGGCACCGCGATTGGATCCAACATCGTCAATATCTTACTGATCCTTGGCCTGGCGGCCCTGCTCCATCCATTTCGCGTGCATTCTGATGTTCTGCGCCGTGAATTGCCGCTAATGTTAATCGTAAGCCTGCTGGCAGGGTGCGTATTTTATGATGGCGTACTGAGCTACGGTGACGGCATTTTCTTACTGGCGCTGGCCGTTATCTGGCTATTGTATAGTGTTAAAATCGCCCGTCTGGCAGAAAAACAGGGCCAGGACAGCCTGACGCGAGAACAGGTCGCCGAACTCCCGCGTGAAGGCACGCTGCCTGTGGCGCTGCTGTGGCTCGGCGTCGCGCTGATCATCATGCCGATGGCCACGCGCATGGTCGTCGATAACGCCACGGTGCTGGCGAACTATTTCGCCATGAGTGAGCTCACCATTGGCCTGACGGTCATTGCCATTGGCACCAGTCTGCCAGAACTGGCCACCGCTCTCGCAGGGGCACGTAAAGGTGAAGATGACATTGCCATAGGCAATATTATCGGTTCAAACATTTTTAATATCGCCATCGTGATGGGCCTGCCGGCCCTGATAACGCCCGGGCCTTTTAACCCCCTGGCATTCTCACGCGATTACGGGGTGATGTTGCTGGTCAGCGTCATTTTTGCCCTGCTCTGCTGGCGGCGGCAACGACAGATCGGCAAAGGCGCAGGGGCGCTGCTGACGGGTGGATTTATCGTATGGATGGCGATGCTGTACTGGCTTTCGCCTCTTCTCTCTGGGTAAACGGAAACGCATTATGTCGCAAATAGAATTGCAGCCGGGTTTTGACTTTCAGAAAGCAGGCAAAGAGGTTCTGGAGATTGAACGTGAAGGTCTGGCGCAGTTAGATCAGTACATTAATCAGGATTTTAGTCTGGCATGTGAGAAGATGTTCTACTGTGCCGGTAAAGTCGTGGTGATGGGCATGGGCAAGTCCGGTCACATTGGGCGCAAAATGGCGGCAACGTTTGCCAGCACCGGAACCTCTTCCTTCTTTGTACACCCGGGGGAAGCCGCGCACGGCGATCTGGGCATGGTAACGCCGCAGGATATCGTCATCGCGCTATCGAACTCCGGTGAGTCTAATGAGATCCTGGCGCTGATCCCCGTGCTGAAGCGGCTGCGGGTTCCGCTTATTTGCATGACCAGCCGCCCGGAAAGTAGCATGGCGCGCGCGGCGGATATTCACCTGTGCGTGAAAGTGCCTAAAGAAGCCTGCCCGCTGGGTCTTGCTCCAACGTCCAGCACGACCGCTGCGCTGGTCATGGGCGATGCGCTTGCCGTTGCGTTGCTGGAAGCCCGCGGTTTTACCCCGGAAGATTTCGCGCTTTCCCACCCAGGTGGCGCGCTCGGGCGTAAGCTTCTGCTGCGGGTTAACGATATTATGCACACTGGCGATGAGATCCCTCACGTCAGTAAAGAGGCCTCCCTGCGCGATGCGCTGCTGGAGATCACCCGCAAGAATCTGGGTATGACGGTTGTGTGCGACGACCTGATGAAGATCAAGGGGATCTTCACCGATGGCGACCTGCGCCGCGTGTTCGACATGGGTGTTGATGTTCGCACGCTGGGCATCGCTGATGTGATGACGTCCGGCGGTATCCGTGTTCGTCCTGGCACGCTGGCGGTGGATGTGCTGAACCTGATGCAGTCCCGTCATATCACCTCAGTGATGGTTGCCGATGGCGACCAGTTGCTGGGTGTGGTACATATGCATGATCTGCTGCGCGCAGGCGTAGTGTAATGAAGGATAAGACAATGAGTAATGCGGGTGCATCCCTTGCAACCTGTTATGGTCCGGTCAGTACCCATATGATGGCAAAGGCGGAAAATATTCGCCTGCTCATCCTGGATGTGGATGGGGTACTCTCTGATGGCCTGATTTACATGGGCAATAATGGTGAAGAGCTGAAAGCGTTTAACGTTCGCGATGGCTACGGTATTCGTTGTGCGCTCACATCAGGCATCGACGTTGCCATCATCACCGGTCGGAAAGCTAAACTGGTTGAAGACCGTTGTGAAACGTTAGGCATTACCCATCTGTATCAGGGTCAGTCCGATAAGATGGCGGCGTTCAACGATTTACTGGGTAAACTGGCCGTCGCGCCGGAAAACGTGGCCTATGTCGGGGACGATCTGATTGACTGGCCGGTGATGGCTGAAGTCGGTCTGAGTATCGCCGTGGCCGATGCGCATCCGCTGCTGATCCCGCGCGCTGACTATGTCACCCATATCAACGGTGGCCGTGGTGCCGTACGTGAAGTCTGCGATCTGCTTTTGCTGGCGCAGGGCAAGCTTGATGAGGCCAAAGGGCAATCGATATGAGTAAAACCAGACGTTGGGTTATCATTCTGCTTTCGCTTGTCGCACTGGTATTGATTGGCGTGAACCTTGCCGATCGCGACGATACGCAGACGGAAGTGGTCAATACGAGCGAGCCAACCTATAAAAGCGATCACAGTGACACCGTGGTCTACAGCCCGGAAGGTGCGCTGAACTATCGCCTGATTGCCCAGCATGTTGAATATTTTTCAGATGACGGTATTTCGTGGTTTACCCAGCCAGTCATGACCACGTTTGATAAAGACAAAGTGCCGACGTGGTCGATTAAATCTGACCGGGCAAAACTGACGAATGACCGTATGCTTTATCTGTATGGCCACGTTGAAGTCAACGCCCTGACCGCTGACTCACAACTGCGCAAAATCACGACGGATAATGCACAGATCAACCTCGTGACCCAGGACGTGACGTCGCAGGATCTGGTCACACTGTATGGCACAACATTTAATTCCAGCGGTTTAAGAATGCGCGGGAACTTACGCAGCAAAAACGCCGAGCTGATTGAAAAGGTTAGAACCTCCTATGAAATTCAAAACAAACAAACTCAGCCTTAAAGTAATTATCGCCAGTGCGATGCTGGCGACCAGTCTTCCCGCGCTTGCTGTAACGGGCGATACTGACCAGCCTATCCATATCGAGTCCGACACGCAGTCGCTTGATATGCAAGGCAATGTCGTTACCTTTACCGGTAACGTCGTCATGACCCAGGGCACCATCAAAATCAACGCCGACAAAGTGGTCGTTACCCGTCCCGGTGGCGAGCAAGGCAAAGAGATCATTGATGGCTATGGCAACCCGGCAACCTTCTACCAGATGCAGGATAACGGCAAACCCGTGAAAGGCCGCGCCACGCATATGCACTATGAGCTGGCGAAGGACCTGGTCATCCTGACCGGTAACGCTTATCTGGAACAGCTGGACAGCAACATCACCGGCGACCAGATCACCTATCTGGTGAAAGAGCAAAAAATGCAGGCCTCCAGCGAGAAAGGCAAACGCGTAACCACCGTGCTGGTTCCGTCGCAGCTGCAGGACAAAGGTAAGGGTCAGGCCCCGTCACAGAAGAAGAGTAACTAATTCGTTATGGCAACATTAACTGCAAAAAATCTCGCGAAGGCCTATAAGGGCCGCCGTGTCGTAGAAGATGTCAGTCTGACCGTCAACTCCGGCGAAATTGTAGGCCTGCTTGGCCCTAACGGTGCGGGCAAAACCACAACTTTCTACATGGTCGTTGGTATCGTGTCGCGCGATGCGGGCAACATCGTCATTGATGATGAAGATATCAGTCTTCTGCCGCTGCATGCGCGTGCGCGTCGCGGTATCGGCTATCTGCCGCAGGAAGCCTCCATTTTCCGCCGCCTGAGCGTCTTCGATAACCTGATGGCCGTCCTGCAAATTCGTGACGATCTGACCAGCGAACAGCGTCAGGACCGGGCTAACGAGCTGATGGAAGAGTTCCATATCGAACATCTGCGCGACAGCCTCGGTCAGGCGCTGTCCGGCGGTGAACGCCGTCGCGTTGAGATTGCGCGTGCGCTGGCTGCAAACCCGAAATTTATCCTTCTGGATGAACCGTTTGCAGGCGTTGACCCCATCTCCGTTATCGACATTAAACGTATCATTGAGCATCTGCGCGACAGCGGGCTTGGCGTACTGATCACTGACCATAACGTCCGTGAAACGCTGGCCGTGTGCGAACGCGCATACATCGTGAGCCAGGGCAATCTGATCGCCCACGGTACGCCGCAGCAGATCCTCGAAGATGATCATGTTAAGCGTGTCTACCTTGGGGAAGACTTCAGACTCTGATAGGGTAGAGGTAATGTAACGCCGAACCGGAGAAAAATGCTCTGAACATGAAGCAAGGTTTGCAATTACGGCTCAGCCAACAACTGGCGATGACGCCGCAGCTACAGCAGGCGATTCGCCTGTTGCAACTGTCCACCTTAGAACTCCAGCAGGAGCTCCAGCAAGCGCTGGATAGCAATCCGTTGCTGGAGCAAGCCGATCTTCATGAAGAGGTAGATACCCAGCAGTCGCAGGATACTGAAGCACTCGACACCGCCGATGCGCTCGAACAAAAAGAGATGCCGGACGAGCTTCCGCTGGATGCCAGCTGGGATGAAATCTACACCGCCGGAACCCCTTCCGGTACGCGTGCAGACTACCAGGACGATGAGCTACCGGTTTATCAGGGTGAAACTACCCAGTCACTGCAGGATTACCTGATGTGGCAGGTGGAACTTACCCCCTTCTCCGATACCGACCGCGCGATTGCGACATCCATTGTCGATGCCGTGGATGACACCGGTTATCTGACCGTCACGCTGGACGAAATTCTGGAAAGCATGGGTGACGAAGAAATTGAACTCGAGGAGATAGAAGCCGTTCTGAAGCGCATTCAGCGTTTCGATCCGGTTGGGGTGGCCGCAAAAGATCTGCGCGACTGCCTGCTTATCCAACTTTCTCAGTTCAGCAAAGAGACACCATGGCTTGATGAAGCCCGCTTGATCATCAGCGACCATCTGGATCTTCTGGCCAATCACGATTTCCGCAGCCTGATGCGCGTCACGCGCCTGAAAGAAGAGGTGCTGAAAGAGGCGGTCAATCTGATTCAGTCCCTCGATCCGCGCCCCGGTCAGTCCATTCAGACCAGCGAACCCGAGTACGTCATCCCGGATGTGCTGGTCAGAAAACACAATGACCGCTGGGTCGTTGAACTGAACTCAGACAGCATCCCTCGCCTGCAAATCAACCAGCAGTATGCCTCCATGTGCACCAGCGTGCGTAACGACTCCGATAATCAATACATTCGTAGCAATTTGCAGGAAGCGCGATGGTTGATCAAAAGTCTGGAGAGCCGAAATGATACGCTGCTCCGCGTAAGCCGCTGTATTGTCGAACAGCAGCAGGCGTTCTTTGAGCAGGGCGAAGAGTATATGAAACCGATGGTGCTGGCGGATATCGCCCAGGCCGTCGAGATGCATGAATCAACCATTTCCCGCGTGACCACGCAGAAGTATCTGCACAGTCCACGCGGTATTTTTGAGCTTAAGTATTTCTTCTCCAGCCATGTGAATACCGAGGGCGGCGGTGAAGCGTCGTCAACGGCCATTCGCGCCCTGGTGAAGAAGTTGATCGCCGCGGAGAACCCCGCGAAGCCACTGAGCGACAGTAAGTTAACCACCATACTGTCCGACCAGGGTATTATGGTGGCACGCCGAACTGTTGCGAAGTATCGAGAGTCTTTATCCATTCCGCCGTCTAACCAGCGTAAACAGCTGGTCTGACACAACCGATAAGGAAGACACTATGCAGCTCAATATCACAGGACATAACGTCGAGATTACTGAGGCTTTACGTGATTTTGTGAATGCTAAATTCGCGAAACTCGAGCAGTATTTCGAAAGGATCAACCAGGTCTATGTTGTATTGAAAGTGGAGAAAGTGACTCATATCTCGGATGCGACCCTGCATGTCAACGGGGGTGAGCTCCATGCCAGTGCGGAAGGGCAAGACATGTACGCTGCTATCGACGGCTTGATTGATAAGCTTGCACGACAGCTCAATAAACATAAAGACAAACTGAAACAACACTAATTGTCCGGGCAGTTAACGGGTGCAGGAAGGCCTGTTGTGAAACACAACAGGCCGTTTGTACAGTTAGCGCTTAGGTGAAATTATGATGAACAACGATTCCGCTCTTCAACTGAGCAATGTCCTTAACCAGGAATGTACGCGCAGTGCTGTTCACTGCCAGAGCAAAAAACGTGCGCTGGAGATCATCAGTGAACTGGCCGCAAAACAGCTGGGCCTGCCGCCGCAGGTCGTGTTCGAAGCGATCCTGACCCGTGAAAAAATGGGCAGTACCGGCATCGGCAACGGCATCGCGATCCCGCACGGCAAACTGGAAGAGGACACCCTGCGTGCCGTCGGTGTGTTTGTGCAGCTGGAGACGCCTATCGCCTTCGATGCCATCGATAATCAGCCCGTCGATCTCCTCTTCGCGCTGCTGGTGCCTGCCGACCAGACGAAAACCCATTTGCATACGCTTTCGCTGGTCGCAAAACGCCTGGCCGATAAAACCATTTGCCGTCGACTGCGCGCAGCCCAAAGTGATGAAGAGCTATATCAAATTATCACTGAAGCAGAAGGCAATCAGGATGATGCATAACCAGGAGATGGCCTTCACATCTGTTGTCCTGAGGAGAAACGGAACATGGTGCTGATGATTGTCAGTGGCCGTTCAGGGTCCGGGAAATCCGTGGCCCTGCGCGCGCTGGAAGACATGGGGTTTTACTGCGTAGATAACCTGCCGGTCGTGCTGTTGCCCGACCTGGCACGCACGCTTGCGGAGAGGCAAATCTCTGCCGCCGTCAGTATCGACGTTCGTAACATGCCTGAATCGCCAGAAATTTTTGAACAGGCAATGAGCAACCTGCCTGATTCATTCTCGCCTCAGCTGCTGTTCCTCGATGCAGACCGCAATACTCTGATCCGTCGCTACAGCGATACCCGTCGTTTGCACCCGCTTTCCAGCAAGAACCTCTCACTGGAAAGTGCTATCGACGAAGAGAGCGATCTGCTGGAACCGCTGCGTTCCCGTGCTGACCTGATTGTCGATACGTCCGAAATGTCCGTGCATGAGCTGGCGGAAATGCTGCGTACCCGTTTACTGGGCAAACGCGAGCGTGAACTGACGATGGTGTTCGAGTCATTCGGCTTTAAGCACGGTATTCCTATCGATGCGGATTATGTTTTCGACGTGCGCTTCCTGCCGAACCCGCACTGGGATCCGAAGCTGCGTCCAATGACCGGTCTCGATAAGCCCGTCGCGGCCTTCCTCGACAGACACACAGAAGTTCACAATTTTATCTACCAGACGCGAAGCTACCTTGAGCTATGGTTACCTATGCTGGAGACAAACAATCGTAGCTACCTGACCGTAGCGATTGGCTGTACCGGCGGTAAACATCGTTCGGTCTATATCGCCGAACAGCTGGCCGACTATTTCCGCTCACGCGGGAAGAACGTTCAGTCCCGTCATCGCACGCTGGAAAAACGTAAAACATGACCGTAAAACAAACCGTTGAGATCACCAATAAGCTGGGCATGCATGCACGTCCGGCGATGAAACTGTTTGAGCTGATGCAGGGTTTCGATGCAGAAGTTCTGCTGCGTAACGATGAAGGTACCGAGGCGGAAGCGAACAGCGTGATTGCGCTGCTGATGCTGGACTCCGCCAAAGGCCGCCAGATTGAAGTAGAAGCTACCGGTCCACAGGAAGAGGAAGCGCTGGCGGCGGTGATTGCGCTGTTTAACGCCGGGTTTGACGAAGACTAACGCCTCTTTCATGGCGGGTAGCGCTACGCTTACCCGCCTTACATCAATTTATTTCTCGCCATAAACCCTTCCCCTCCCAGCTGCCGCATCTGGCGCATGATCCACGCCTGTCGGTTTCGCACATAGCCTGAGGGTGCATCAGCCTTAAAGCGAATTGGGTTAGGCAAGACCGCGGCCAACAGCGCAGCTTCAGAGAGGCTCAGCCGGCTGGCAGGTTTATTGAAATACCGCTGCGACGCGGCTTCGACACCAAACACGCCATCACCAAACTCGGCAATGTTCAGATAGACCGTCAGAATACGTTTCTTGCTCCAGACCGTTTCCATCCCCAGGGTCAATCCGGCTTCCAGTCCTTTTCGCACCCAGCTGCGGCCATCCCACAAAAACAGGTTTTTGGCCGTCTGTTGTGACAGCGTCGATGCGCCGCGCACGCGGTTTTCATGGCGTTCATTATGGGCGAGCGCTTTCTCGATTGCCGCCACGTCAAACCCCCAGTGCTCCGGGAATTTCTGATCCTCCGCCGCTATCACCGCCAGCCCCATCCACGGGGAGATTTCATCTGTGCTCACCCAGTCAGAGTGGGCAACATAGCTGAAGTCACCGGTGAACCACGCGCTCAGCTGACGCTCAACCATCACGGCAGAAAACGGAACCGGCAGAATGCTGAATAATGCCAGTCCGCCGCCCCAGAACACCGCCAGCACCAGCACGGCACGCCAAAGAATACGTTTTACCCAGGCGCCTGCGGCGAATTGACGCCTCATTCAGTCAGCACCAGCACTCTGGCCACCAGCTTTTCAATGCCTGAAGCGGCTTCCGCGATAGTCTGCGCCAGCATATACGCAGGTGTGGTGACGATTTTATTGTCTTCATCCACCACAATGTCATCCACCGGACAAGGGATGTGCTCGCCTCCCATCTCCTCGATGATTTCCGCTGTATCAATATCGGTCCCGATGGTCAGGCGCAGCGGGAAATCAAAAATTGTCGGAAGCATGGCCGGAGCGATGCAGATAAAGCCCTGCGGTTTACCCGCCGCATGCATGGCCTGTGATAATGCTTTTAAATGCGGATCAACCTGACACCCGGCGCCTTGCGTGGCAAACGTGCTGAGATTTTTAGCCGCCCCAAACCCACCCGGCACAATTAACGCATCAAGCTCTGCGGCGTCCGCCTGAATCAGAGGATGAATATCGCCACGCGCAATACGCGCGGCTTCAATCAGGACGTTACGGGTTTCCGCCATCGGCTCCCCGGTCAGATGATTAATGACATCAGCCTGATTTTTGTCTGGCGCGAAGCAAATGACTTCAGCCCCCTCTCTTGCCAGGGCCAGCAATGTGATGACGGCTTCGTGTATCTCAGAACCATCGTAAACGCCACATCCGCTCAGTACGACACCAATCTTTTTCATCATGACGATCCTTCTCTGCAACTCGCTGAAGCACATAATTAATTTTGATTAAAACGCTATGCTTCACACATTTCACTGATTCCTGTAACAAACCATTTAAGATTTGCTATCTTATTTGCGTGCGGCCTAAATTTTCAGGCGGCGTCCATACGAAAACAACACAAAAAAACAGGCGCAGCCACAATTTCCCTGGTGTTGGCGCAGTATTCGCGCACCCCGGTTAAGCCGGGGTCATTTTTTTCTGGCGTCCACCCAGGCTTTAAGCACCGCCACATCGTTCTGCCACTCTTGTTTCATCTCTTCAACCCAATCACCTACGTTATCTTCCCAGGCAGGTAAATCAGGTGACTGAATCTGTTGTCCCAGCTGCTGCAGGTGACGTAAGCCGACCGAGCCGGCCGCACCTTTGATTTTATGCCCTTCTTCCACAATGCCTTTCTGATCCCGCGCTGTCAGATTTGACTCCAGCACGCTCAGATAGCCCGGCATCATTTTTTCAAATACCGCCAGACCGTCGGTAATCAGTTTTGGACCAACCAGATCGATGTACTGCTCCAGCATCGCGGTATCGAGTATCGTTTGGGCTTTCGCGCTATCCACAGACGTCATGGTGTTCTCCTCTTCATCATGGGTATCCCAGAACTTCTTGATCATGGCGGTCAGGGCAGGCACCGCCAGCGGCTTGCTAAGTACATCATCCATACCGGCATCGAGGTACTCTTTTTTATCTTTCAGCACGTTCGCCGTCAACGCCACCAGCGGTGGCAGTTCGTCGGCAGCGTACTGGCTCGTCAGTTCACGGGAAATATCCAGCCCGGTCATGTCCGGCAACTGAATATCCAGCAGAACGAGATCATATTCACCCGGCTTAAACATCTCCAGTGCGGCTTTACCGGTCATCGCCACATCCACGCTGTTGCCCAGTTTTTCCAGGACAGAGCGTGCGACAATTACGTTAAGCTCAATATCTTCCACCAGCAGGACATGCAGCGCAGGCAGCGGCATATCGTCGTTTTCGAAGGTATCTTCCACCTCTTCCGCCACCGCCGGCGCGTGCACCGTCAGCGTGAAGGTTGAGCCTTTGCCCGGATGGCTGGCGACGGTAATATCACCGCCCATGCTCTTCGCAAGGCGTTTAGACACCGCCAGACCAATTCCCGTGCCGGTAGCGGGCTTGCCACCGTTGCTGTCCTTCACCTGATAGTACATCGCAAAGATTTTGTCCTGCTCTTCCTGCGGAATACCAATGCCGGAGTCTTCCACCTCAAAGTGCAGCATGTCGCCCTGGTCATAGCGAATACGTACCGAGACCTGCCCCTTCTGGGTAAATTTGACCGCATTGCTGATAAGGTTCCACAGGATCTGGCGCAGACGCGTGCCGTCGGTAACCACCTTGTGCGGCAGCGGCAGCGTGGGATCCATGACAAAGCTCAGCCCCTTCTGCTGCGCCTGCAAACCCGACAGGTTTTCCAGATCGGCAAGGAAACCGGTGAAATCAACCGGCTGGTTATCAAGCTGCACTTTGCGGCGTTCCATCTTATCCATATCGATAATATCGTTGAAGATATTCCCCAGCGTGACCGCTGAGACATGGATGGTTTTGAGGTATTTTTCCTGTTCTGCGGTGAGATCGGTGTCCAGCAGAATGCGGCTCAGGCCGACAATTCCGTTAAGTGGCGTACGCAGTTCATGGCTGATGGTGGAGATGAAGGTGGTTTTATCGCGGCTGGCACGTTCAAGGGCATCCTGATAGCGCTTACGTTCGGTGATATCACGGCCAAACCCCATCAGACCGTGGCGTTTCCCCACGCGGTCGTAGTACGGCACCTTACGGATCTCAAAGCAGGCTTTGCGCCCGTCGGGGTAATCCAGCCACTGTTCATAGGTCAGTGAGACGTTATGACGGAACACTTTTTCGTCCGTCTCCATCACTTTGGCGGCCGCCTCTTCGGAGTATACGTCCTGCGGCTTCAGGTGAATCAGCTGCTTCTCGCTCTTCCCGGTCAGCAGTTCCATCGCCCGGTTACAGCCGGAAAACTCTTTATCTTCATTACGGTAGAAAACCAGATCCGGTGATGCATCAAGGAACGAACGCAGGAAAGAGGATTGCTGCTCAAGCTGGATCTGCGTCACCTCACGCTCTTTCATTTCGATTTTCAGCTGCTCCAGCGTCGCCTGGCGCTCAGCCTCCGCCTTCTCACGATCCGAAATCTCCTGGTTCAGTTGGGCGATATTATCCTTTAGCTGAACGTTGAGCTTCAGATCGCGATCGCGCATCTCTTCCAGTTTATCGACCAATTTTGACAGGCGCTGACGGGACTCCTCCAGTTGTTCAACCACCACGGAGAGGAAATAGACCGCCCAGGGTGTAATCAGCAAGCCAAAGAAGATGGAGCGGATCACGTCGATACTCTCGACCTGACCGTGCAGAACCATGGTTACGGCCATCTGCACGACAATGGCCAGAACGACCAGCGCCAGTGCCAGCAGCATGGAGAAACGCACCAGCCCAAGCTTCATCATCAGATCGACGTAGTACTGGGCCAGCATTCGAATTTGCTTCATAGAGGATCCCTTCACGACTTTATCGCTCAATAATACTCAAATTCGCGGCGGGGCGTTGAAGGTTGTGAGAAAAAGTGCGGGGTGAAACAGGAGATTAGCCTCGCTTCCGGTTCTCCGGAAGCGAGGAGAGGTATGTCAGGAGCGTTTCAGCATCAGCCAGAGGCTGATCAGGAAGAAGCTGGCGCTCGGCAGCAGCGCGCCGATAACAGGCGGAATACCATAAACCAGCGTCAGCGGGCCGAAGATCTGATCGAGAACGTAGAACACAAAGCCGAAGCTGATCCCGGTCACCACGCGCACGCCCATCGGCACGCTACGCAACGGGCCAAAGATAAACGACAGTGCCATCAGCATCATCACCGCCACGGACAACGGCTGGAAGATTTTGCTCCACATGTTGAGCTGATAACGTCCGGCGTCCTGTCCGCTCGACTTCAGGTATTTCACGTAGTTGTGCAAACCACTGATTGAGAGAGCGTCAGGATCCAACGCCACCACGCCGAGTTTGTCCGGCGTGAGTTTGGTTTTCCACATGCCCGACACCGTCTGAGAGCCGGAGATCTGTTTTGGATCGGTCAGGTCTGACTCATCCACCTGCGACAACCGCCACTGCTTATGCTCGGCGTCAAACTTGGCCGAAGAGGCGTGACGCACGGAGAGCAAACGACGATCGTTATTGAAGGTGTAAATACTCACGCCCCCCAGTTCGTCATCGCCCTTCACACGTTCGATATAGACGAAGCTGTCACCATCTTTTGCCCACAACCCTTGCTGCGTTGAGAGCAATGAACCACCGTACATCGCCTGCGCACGATAGTTACGCGCCATCTGCTCACCCTGCGGTGCCACCCACTCACCAATTGCCATGGTCAATAGCACCAGCGGGATCGCGGTTTTCATCACCGACAGCGCAACCTGCATACGGGTGAAGCCCGAAGCCTGCATAACAACCAGTTCACTGCGCTGTGCCAGCATCCCTAAGCCCAACAGCGCACCCAGCAGGGCTGCCATCGGGAAGAAGATCTGCACATCTTTTGGCACGCTGAGCAGGGTATACATGCCCGCACCCAGCGCGTCATAGCTCCCCTGCCCGGCTTTTTTCAACTGATCGACAAATTTGATAATGCCGGAGAGCGACACCAGCATGAACAACGTCATCATGATGGTGGAAAAAATAGTTTTACCGATATAGCGGTCAAGAACGCCAAACGCCTGCATTAGAGGGCTCCTTTACGCGAGAAGCGGGCACGAATGCGGCGCACAGGCACCGTATCCCACAGGTTGAGTCCCACCGCCAGCAGCAGATACAGACCATTGACCACCCAGGTCCAGACGAACGGGTCAATTTTACCTTTACCACCGTTAGACTTAATTGAGGTCTGCAACAGGAAGAACACCAGGTACAGCAGCATGGCTGGCAACATTGACAGCACGCGTCCCTGACGTGGGTTAACCACACTCAGCGGAACGACCATCAGAGCCATCATAAATACGGCGAATACTAGCGTGATACGCCAGTGCAGTTCGGCACGCGCACGGTTGTTGTCCGTATTGAACAGGGTACGCATATCCATTTGCTCGGTATCACTTGGATCGAGCGCCACGGTCTGGTGACCAATAATGGCCTGGTAGTTCTGGAAATCGGTGATGCGGAAATCGCGCAGCATCGCAGTGCCTTCGAAGCGCGTGCCTTTATTCAGCGTCACTACCTGAGAGCCATCTTTACGCTGTGACAGTTGACCCGAATCGGCCACCACGACGGAAGGACGGGCATTCCCTTTGGTGCGGAGCTGCGCAAGGAACACATCGTTAAAGCGGCTACCATCCACGCTTTCGATAAAGAGAACAGAATTCCCGTCCGTCGCCTGCTGGAACTGGCCCTGCGCCAGTGCGGCCATACCCGGGTTTGCTTTGGCTTCTGCCAGCACTTCATCCTGGTGACGGGAAGACGTTGGGCCCGCCCACATCACATTCACCGCCGCAACAATACCTGTGAAAAGCGCCAGAACCATAGCGGCTTTCACCAGTACGGCTTTACTCAAGCCGCAGGCGTGCATCACGGTGATTTCACTCTCGGTATAAAGCTTGCCGAGCGTCATGAGCAGACCGAGGAAAAGACTTAGCGGCAGGATAAGCTGCGCCATTTCCGGGATCCCTAAACCAAGCAGGGAAAGCACCAGATTCGTAGGAATTTCGCCGTCAACGGCCGCACCGAGGATCCTGACCAGCTTCTGACAGAAAAAAATCAGCAGCAGGATGAAGAGGATCGCCAGCTGGCTTTTGAGCGTCTCCCGCACCAGATATCTTATGATTATCACTTTAAATACGCCCGTAAAAACCCGTCTCTTTGCTGGAAAATCGCTTGTTTCATGGCTTAAACGTCATTTATTCTCTTGAGTCGTCGAAATCATCGCTAAGATTAAAACATCCGGCGGATTCACGCTTCAGGACTTTTTCTGACGTGTCGAAACCGTAGTAACGTAAGATTAACACGAAGTCACCACAACAGCGGACATGAGTTACGAAAGGTTTCAATTCTATCTGTAGCAGCCGCTGTTGTCTTTAAGATTCAGGAGCGTAGTGCATGGAGTTCAGTGTAAAAAGCGGTAGCCCGGAGAAACAGCGGAGTGCCTGCATCGTTGTGGGCGTCTTTGAACCACGCCGACTCTCCCCGATCGCCGAGCAACTCGATAAGATCAGTGATGGCTACATCAGCGCCCTGCTGCGCCGTGGCGAACTGGAAGGCAAACCTGGGCAGACGCTGTTACTGCACCATGTTCCAAACGTACTGTCTGAACGTATTCTGCTGATTGGCTGCGGTAAAGAGCGCGAGCTGGATGAACGTCAGTATAAGCAGGTTATTCAGAAAACGATTAATACGCTGAATGATACCGGCTCAATGGAAGCCGTTTGCTTCCTGACCGAGCTGCACGTCAAAGGCCGTAACACCTACTGGAAAGTGCGTCAGGCGGTCGAAACGGCAAAAGAGAGCCTGTACAGCTTCGACCAGCTGAAAACCAACAAAAGCGAGCCACGTCGTCCGCTGCGTAAAATGGTCTTTAACGTACCGACCCGTCGCGAGCTGACCAGCGGTGAACGCGCTATCCAGCACGGTCTGGCGATTGCTGCCGGGATTAAAGCCGCAAAAGATCTGGGCAATATGCCGCCTAACATCTGTAACGCAGCGTATCTGGCCTCTCAGGCACGTCAGTTGGCTGACGCCTACAGTAAGAATGTCATCACCCGCGTCATCGGCGAACAGCAGATGAAAGAGCTGGGAATGCACTCCTATCTGGCAGTCGGCAACGGCTCCCAGAATGAGTCGCTGATGTCGGTTATCGAGTACAAAGGTAACCCGTCTGAAGATGCGCGTCCGATTGTGCTGGTTGGTAAGGGTCTGACCTTCGATTCCGGCGGTATCTCCATCAAGCCTGCCGAAGGCATGGACGAGATGAAGTACGACATGTGTGGTGCAGCAGCAGTGTATGGCGTGATGCGTATGGTGGCGGAACTTCAGCTGCCGATAAACGTCATTGGCGTACTGGCGGGCTGTGAAAACATGCCTGGCGGTCGTGCGTACCGTCCGGGTGACGTTCTGACAACCATGTCCGGCCAGACCGTTGAAGTGCTGAACACCGACGCCGAGGGCCGTCTGGTGCTGTGCGACGTGCTGACCTACGTTGAGCGCTTCGAGCCTGAAGCGGTCATTGACGTGGCCACGCTGACCGGTGCCTGTGTGATTGCGCTGGGCCATCACATTACCGGGCTGATGTCGAACCACAATCCTCTGGCGCACGAGCTGATTGGCGCGTCCGAACAGGCCGGTGACCGCGCATGGCGTCTGCCGCTGGGTGACGAGTACCAGGAACAGCTGGAGTCTAATTTCGCCGATATGGCGAACATCGGCGGTCGTCCTGGCGGGGCAATTACTGCGGGCTGCTTCCTGGCGCGCTTTACCCGTAAGTACAACTGGGCGCATCTGGATATCGCAGGTACCGCCTGGCGTTCCGGTAAGGCCAAAGGCGCAACCGGTCGTCCGGTCGCGTTACTGTCGCAGTTCCTGCTCAATCGTGCGGGTTTTAACGGCGAAGAGTAATTGCCGTCAGATGCCCGGTAGCGCTACGCTTACCGGGCCTACGGAAAGATGCCGTTTGTAGGCCGGGTCAGCCCGGCCTTGCATTTAAATCCATAACAAGAAGCCCCATATATGAAGAATGCAACGTTCTACCTTCTGGACAACGACACCCATCAGGACGGCCTCAGCGCAGTTGAACAGCTGGTGTGTGAAATTGCCGCAGAACGTTGGCGCGCAGGTAAACGCGTTCTGATTGCCTGCGAAGATGAGCAGCAGGCCATCCGCCTTGACGAAGCACTCTGGGCACGCCCGCCGGAGAGTTTTGTTCCGCATAATCTGTCTGGCGAAGGCCCTCGTGGCGGCGCACCGGTAGAGATTGCCTGGCCGCAAAAGCGCAACAGCAGCGCGCGCGATATTCTGATTAGCCTGCGGATAGATTTTGCAGATTTTGCCACCGCTTTCACAGAAGTGGTAGACTTTGTCCCTTACGAAGAATCTTTGAAACAACTGGCGCGCGAACGCTATAAAGCGTACCGCCTGGCTGGTTTTAACCTGAATACGGCAACCTGGAAATAATGGAAAAGACATATAACCCACGCGATATCGAACAGCCGCTTTACGAGCACTGGGAACAGCAGGGCTATTTCAAGCCTAACGGCGATGAAAGCAAAGAGTCCTTCTGCATCATGATCCCACCGCCGAACGTCACCGGCAGTTTGCATATGGGTCATGCCTTCCAGCAGACCATCATGGATACCATGATCCGCTACCAGCGCATGCAGGGCAAAAACACCCTGTGGCAGGCGGGGACTGACCACGCGGGTATCGCGACCCAGATGGTGGTTGAGCGTAAAATTGCCGCTGAAGAAGGTAAAACCCGCCACGACTACGGTCGCGACGCGTTCATCGATAAAATCTGGCAGTGGAAAGCAGAATCCGGCGGTACCATCACCCGTCAGATGCGCCGTCTTGGCAACTCCGTGGACTGGGAGCGCGAGCGCTTCACCATGGACGAAGGTCTTTCCAACGCCGTTAAAGAAGTGTTTGTCCGTCTGTACAAAGAAGACCTGATTTACCGTGGCAAGCGCCTGGTAAACTGGGACCCTAAACTGCGCACCGCTATCTCCGACCTGGAAGTGGAAAACCGTGAGTCTAAAGGCTCCATGTGGCATATCCGCTATCCGCTGGCCGACGGCGCTAAAACGGCAGACGGTAAAGATTACCTGGTGGTAGCGACCACCCGTCCGGAAACCCTGCTGGGCGATACCGGCGTGGCCGTTAACCCGGAAGATCCGCGTTATAAAGATCTGATTGGTAAATTCGTGGTGCTGCCGCTGGTTAACCGCCGCATTCCCGTTGTGGGCGATGAACACGCCGACATGGAAAAAGGCACCGGCTGTGTGAAAATCACCCCGGCACACGACTTCAACGACTACGAAGTGGGTCGTCGTCACGCCCTGCCAATGATCAACATTCTGACGTTCGACGGTGATATCCGTGAAAGCGCGGAAGTGTATGACACCAAAGGTAACGAATCCGACGTTTACTCCAGCGACATTCCGGCTGAATTCCAGAAAATGGAACGTTTTGCCGCGCGTAAAGCGATTGTCGCTGCAGTGGATGCACTCGGCCTGCTGGAAGAGATCAAACCTCACGATCTGACCGTGCCGTACGGTGACCGTGGGGGTGTTGTTATCGAGCCAATGCTGACCGACCAGTGGTACGTGCGCGCCGACGTGCTGGCGAAACCGGCTGTTGAAGCGGTTGAGAACGGCGACATCCAGTTCGTGCCGAAGCAGTATGAAAACATGTACTTCTCCTGGATGCGTGATATTCAGGACTGGTGTATCTCCCGTCAGCTGTGGTGGGGCCACCGTATCCCGGCCTGGTACGACAGCGAAGGCAACGTCTATGTTGGCCGCAGCGAAGATGAAGTTCGTCAGGAAAACAACCTGAGTGCCGATGTCGCCCTGCGTCAGGACGAAGACGTACTGGACACCTGGTTCTCCTCCGCACTGTGGACCTTCTCCACGCTGGGCTGGCCGGAGAACACCGACGCGCTGCGTCAGTTCCACCCAACCAGCGTGATGGTGTCCGGCTTCGACATCATCTTCTTCTGGATCGCCCGCATGATCATGATGACCATGCACTTCATCAAAGATGAAAACGGCAAGCCACAGGTTCCGTTCCATACCGTCTACATGACCGGTCTGATTCGTGACGACGAAGGCCAGAAGATGTCCAAGTCCAAGGGTAACGTTATCGACCCGCTGGACATGGTTGACGGTATCTCCCTCGAAGAGCTGCTGGAAAAACGTACCGGCAACATGATGCAACCGCAGCTGGCAGAGAAGATCCGCAAGCGTACTGAGAAACAGTTCCCGAGTGGGATCGAACCTCACGGTACTGACGCCCTGCGTTTCACTCTGGCGGCACTGGCTTCAACCGGTCGTGACATCAACTGGGACATGAAGCGCCTGGAAGGTTACCGTAACTTCTGTAACAAGCTGTGGAACGCCAGCCGCTTCGTGCTGATGAACACCGAAGATCAGGATTGCGGCTTTAACGGCGGCGAGATGACCCTGTCTCTGGCCGATCGCTGGATCCTGGCAGAGTTCAACCAGACGGTAAAAGCCTTCCGCGAAGCGCTGGACAGCTACCGCTTCGATATCGCGGCGGGCATTCTGTATGAATTCACCTGGAACCAGTTCTGTGACTGGTACCTGGAGCTGGCAAAACCGGTAATGAACGGCGGTTCTGAAGCGGAACTGCGCGGTACGCGCAACACGCTGATTACCGTTCTGGAAGGTCTGCTGCGTCTGGCGCACCCGATTATTCCATTCATCACCGAAACCATCTGGCAGCGTGTGAAAGTGATTGCCGGCATCAACGCCGACACCATCATGCTGCAGCCGTTCCCGGAATTTGATGCAGCGAAGGTCGATGAAGCGGCGTCAGCCGATACCGAATGGCTGAAACAGGCGATCGTGGCGGTACGTAATATCCGTGCCGAAATGAACATCGCCCCGGGTAAACCTCTGGAGCTGCTGCTGCGCGGTTGCAGTGAGGCTGCTGTTCGCCGTGTCACCGAGAACAACACCTTCCTGAAAACCATGGCGCGTCTGGAAAGCATCACCGTGCTGCCTGCGGATGACAAAGGTCCGGTATCCGTGACCAAAATCATCGACGGCGCCGAGCTGCTGATCCCGATGGCAGGTCTTATCGACAAAGACGCTGAGCTGGCTCGTCTGGCAAAAGAAGTGGCTAAGGTCGATGTGGAAATTGGCAAAATCGAAAGCAAACTGGCGAACGAAGGCTTTGTTGCCCGCGCGCCGGAAGCGGTTATCGCGAAAGAACGTGAGCGTCTGGTTGCCTTCGCCGATGCTAAGACCAAACTGATCGAGCAGCAGGCGGTTATTGCAGCCCTGTAATGCTTTTACCCCTTACGCTTCAGGGCGTAAGGGGTATCCTTCCTGAAAACTCCTCGCTTGCGCTCCCTTTACTGCGGTGCTATTAACAGCAGTTGTGTGTCAATTTTTGTAATGAGTAAGACTATGAGCGTGATTACCCCCGTCGCGACGACGATGCGTCGGATCACTGAGCAGGACAACCCGGCTATTGCCGCCGTTATCCGAACGGTTTCCGCAGAGTATGGCCTGACCGCCGACAAAGGTTATACCGTTGCCGACCCGAATCTGGATGAGCTGTTTCAGCTGTACAGCCAGCCGGGCTACGCCTATTGGGTTATTGAGCAGAACGGTCAGGTGGTGGGCGGCGGTGGCGTGGCGCCTTTAAGCTGCAGCGAGCCGGATATCTGCGAACTGCAAAAAATGTATTTCCTGCCGTCGGTACGCGGGCAAGGGCTGGCGAAAAAGCTGGCGCTTATCGCCCTTGAACATGCGCGTACTCAGGGTTTTAAACGCTGTTACCTGGAAACAACCGCCTTCCTCAAAGAGGCCATTGGCCTGTATGAACATCTGGGCTTTACGCATATTGATGCGCCGCTGGGCTGTACCGGCCACGTCGATTGCGAAGTCAGGATGCTGAAAACTCTGTAAAGGGCATTCCTGCCCTCTTCTGTTAAGCGACTGTAAACTGAATGCTCTACACTCTCAGTTCACACCATAACGGGGGAAACACGATGTCGAAGATAAAAAGCTACGCCGCACCGCAGGCGGGTGCAGAACTTGAGCTGTACGAATACGATGCGGGCGACCTAAAAGCAGAAGACGTCGAAGTGCAGGTTGATTACTGCGGGATCTGCCACTCCGATCTCTCCATGATCGACAATGAATGGGGCTTCTCACAGTATCCACTGATTGCTGGCCACGAAGTCATTGGCCGCGTTGTGGCGCTCGGTAGCGCCGCACAGGACAAAGGGCTGAAGATCGGCCAGCGCGTGGGGATTGGCTGGACGGCGCGCAGCTGTGGTCACTGCGATGCCTGTATCAGCGGTAACCAAATCAACTGCCTCGAAGGCGCAGTCCCTACCATTCTGAACAAAGGCGGTTTCGCCGATAAACTGCGTGCCGACTGGCAATGGGTTATTCCCCTGCCGGACAGCATTGATATCGAATCTGCCGGTCCGCTGCTGTGCGGCGGTATCACCGTATTCAAACCGCTGCTGATGCATCATGTCACCGCCACCAGCCGTGTGGGTGTCATCGGGATTGGTGGTCTGGGCCATATCGCAATCAAACTGCTGCACGCGATGGGCTGTGAAGTCACGGCGTTTAGCTCGAACCCGGCCAAAGAGAAAGAAGTGCTGGCGATGGGGGCGGATAAGGTAGTCAACAGCCGCGATCCGCAAGCGCTTAAATCGCTGGCAGGTCAGTTTGATCTGATCATCAATACTGTTAACGTCGATCTCGACTGGCAACCGTACTTTGAAGCGCTGGCCCACGGCGGTAACTTCCACACCGTCGGTGCAGTGATGAAACCGCTGCCGGTGCCTGCGTTTACGCTGATCGGGGGGGATCGCAGCGTCTCCGGTTCCGCAACCGGTACGCCGTTCGAATTGCGCAAACTGATGAAGTTTGCCGGACGCACTAAAGTGGCGCCCACCACCGAACTGTATCCGATGTCTAAAATCAACGAAGCTATCCAGCATGTGCGTGACGGTAAAGCCCGTTATCGCGTGGTGTTGAAAGCGGATTTTTGATGTGAACGCGCGGGGTGCGTGCGGCCTGATTGCACGCATCTCTACCCTCTCCCGTCGGGAGAGGGTGTAATACTCAAAACGCTACCGTTTTGCTGCGGTCATTGCCTTGAACACCTCTGCCACCGCCACGGCCCCCGGGTCGGTCACCCCCTCCAGGTTCTCTTTGTTGACATACGACGAACGTCCGGCACCCGCTTTCACCATATTCGCTGTCGCCTCAGCGCCCGCGTTCGCAGCCTGCGCAGCAGCCTGAAGGTCGCCTTTCTGCAATGCCTCCAGCGCCGGTTGCAGGGCATCGATCAAGGTGCGATCGCCAAGATCTGCCCCACCATACTGCTTCATCTGCGCCAGCCCGCTTAAGAGCGCTTCCGGCAACGGCTGACCGTCATGCAACGTCTGCCCGGCAGCGGTAAAGAAGATCGACATCAGCACACCGCTTGAGCCCCCCATAACCGTTGCCAGCCGCTCGCCAACCAGCAGCAACAGCGTCGACACATCATTTAGCGGAAGCTGTTTCTTCTCCAGACGCTGCGCAATATCCCGCGCCCCTTGCGCAAAGGTAGAGCCCGTATCGCCATCACCCACTTTGGCATCCAGCGCATTGAGGCGGTTTTCCAGCTGGATCAGCATCTGCGTGACCGTGGAGACGATCTCTGCGACCCGTGGATTGTCCGAGGCGGTATATTCCACGCGGTCATGGATCGCGCTATGTTCCTGCACGCGCAGCGGCGCAAACGCCACCGGCTTCTGCCAGCCCAACGTCTCCACCTCTTCATGGAGAGCTTTTTCGAACAGATCGTTAAGCTTCAGCAACGTCAGCGAAAAGCCTTTCATATCCAGGGCACTCACCAGCGGTGCCGGACCAATCAGATAAGCGATATTCTCTTTCAGCGCCGAGTGGGCGAGCTCTTTGGTGAGCAACGCCATCTCCAGCGCCGACACGCCGCCGAGGTTATTGATAAGCACCGCAAAACGCCCGTTACCGGCCTGCGCTTTGAGCGGCTCGACCAGCGTGTCGATGATGGCTTTGCTGTTTTGCGTATCGACAACCGAGGCACCAGGCTCCCCGTGGATCCCAAGCCCCAGCTCCACGTGCCCCTGCTTGATCCGCCCCTCTTCATCATCACTGCCCGGCAGGTTACAGGTTTGCATTGCCACGCCCAGGCTCCAGAGATTATCGCAAGCCTGTTGCGCGATATCGCGCACCTCGGTCAGTGATTTGCCGTGCTCTGCCGCATAGCCCGCGATTTTATGAACCAGTGCCGTACCGGCGATACCGCGCGGCTGTTTGTTATCCGGCAGGGCAATATCATCGGCGACAATGACCATCTCGACCTTCAGGCCATAGCGCTTGGCTTTTTCTGCCGCCAGGCCGAAATTAAGCCGGTCGCCGGTGTAATTTTTCACGATCAGCAGACAACCCCGATCGCCCGTTACCGCCACAATGGCGTTCAGCACCGCATCAACGCTCGGCGAAGCAAAAAGATCCCCGCACACCGCTGCCGTGAGCATCCCTTTGCCGACAAACCCGGCGTGTGCAGGTTCGTGACCAGAGCCACCGCCTGAAATAACCGCCACCCGGCTTTTATCCCAGTCGCTGCGCGCCACCACCCGAATGGCCGGGTCGATATCAAGTTTGACGAGATTAGCGTGTGGTGCCGAAATCAGTATGCCTTCGATGGCGTCGTTGACCAGCTGTTTGCGATCGTTAAAGAAGAATCTGGACATAGTTTTCCAAAATTTTGTGAACCGTATGCAAAAGCATAGTCCGCGCTGGATAATGCGCCGCAAAGTCAGCAATTTACTCAGCCATTTTGCCGTCAGGTTGCCTATACTCGACCGAGGACTAAGAGAGGAAGCGCATTATGAGTACACCATTGTTAATTGCCCGCACGCTGGACAAAGAGCTGTTTTTACTGCCCGCGATGGCCAACCGCCACGGTCTCATCACCGGGGCCACCGGGACGGGGAAAACCGTGACCCTGCAGAAGCTGGCAGAGTCGCTTTCAGAGATTGGCGTACCGGTCTTTATGGCCGATGTAAAAGGCGATTTAACCGGTGTGGCTCAGGAAGGCACTCCGTCCGAAAAACTGCTCGACCGACTCAAAAATATCGGCATCACGGACTGGACACCGCACAACAATCCGGTCGTGTTATGGGATATCTTTGGTGAGAAAGGTCACCCGGTACGTGCAACCGTCTCTGATCTCGGTCCGCTGCTGCTGGCTCGTCTGCTCAACCTCAACGACGTGCAGTCCGGTGTGCTGAACATCATCTTCCGTATTGCCGACGACCAGGGTCTTCTGCTGCTTGATTTCAAAGATCTGCGGGCCATTACCCAGTACATCGGTGATAACGCCAAATCGTTCCAGAACCAGTACGGTAATATCAGCAGCGCCTCCGTCGGGGCCATCCAGCGCGGGTTACTGACCCTGGAGCAACAGGGTGCCGAACATTTCTTTGGCGAGCCGATGCTGGATATCAAGGACTGGATGCGCACCGACAGCAACGGGAAAGGCATCATCAATATTCTGAGCTCAGAGAAGCTTTACCAGATGCCGAAGCTCTACGCCGCCAGCCTGCTGTGGATGCTCTCTGAACTGTACGAGCAGTTACCTGAAGCCGGCGATCTCGACAAACCCAAGCTGGTCTTCTTCTTCGACGAAGCGCACCTGCTGTTTAACGATGCGCCACAGGTTCTTCTGGATAAGATTGAACAGGTGATCCGCCTGATCCGCTCTAAAGGCGTCGGCGTCTGGTTTGTTTCGCAAAACCCGTCCGATATTCCTGACAACGTGCTGGGACAGCTTGGCAACCGCGTACAGCATGCCCTGCGCGCCTTTACGCCGAAAGATCAGAAGGCCGTTAAAGCCGCCGCACAAACCATGCGAGCGAACCCGGCATTTGATACCGAAGCGGCCATCCAGGCGTTGGGCACCGGTGAAGCGCTTATCTCTTTCCTGGATGCAAAAGGCAGCCCGTCCGTTGTGGAGCGCGCAATGGTGATTGCCCCTTGCTCCCGGATGGGACCCGTGACGGACGATGAACGCAACGGCCTGATTAACCGCTCCCCGCTGTATGGTAAGTATGAGGACGACGTGGATCGCGAGTCGGCATTCGAGATGCTGCAAAAAGGGGTACAGGCCACCACCGAATCCCAGGACGCGCCTGCCGCCAAAGGCCAGTCTGTTGCCGTGGACGACGGCATCCTGGGCGGGCTTAAGGATATCCTGTTTGGTACAACCGGACCACGCGGCGGCAAACGCGATGGCGTCGTGCAGACCATGGCGAAAAGTGCAGCGCGTCAGGTCACGAATCAGATTGTACGCGGCATGCTGGGGAGCCTGTTAGGCGGTCGTCGCCGGTAAGCGGGGAACCCAGGGGCGACCAAGCGCCGACCCCTGTACGCCGTGCTCTTGCAGATAACGGTCGATTTCCACCATCCCCGTCCAGCGGTTCTCACACCAGAGCGGTGCAAGAAGCGTTGGACGGCGGGCGCTGGCGGAGATGCGGTGGTAGACAATCTCCGGCGGGGTGTGCCGAATCATCTCCCCCGCCGTCATCGTATACGCATCAAGCTCAATACCGGTTAAGCGCCCGGCTTCCCAGGCTTTGGCCATGATACTGCCCTTTACGATGTGCAGTGGATGCAGCTTAATTCCGTCCACACCGGTCTCGACCACCTTTTCCAGTGTCTCAAGACCGTGCTGCTGCCCTTCGCCAGGCAGGCCGACAATCAGGTGCGAGCACACCTTTAGCCCACGCTCACGCGCGAGACGTGTGGTGCGCTGGTAACAGGCGAAATCATGTCCACGGTTGATGCGGTGCAGAGTTTTGTCGTGCGCACTTTGCAGGCCCAGCTCCAGCCAGATCTCATACCCTTGCTCCTTGTACTCGCTGAGCAGGTCCAGTACCGCTTCCGGCACGCAGTCCGGGCGGGTGCCCACACACAGCCCTACGATACTGGCCTGACTTACCGCCTGCTGATACATGGAGCGCAAGACCTGTACTTCCGCCCATGTGCTGGTGTAGGCCTGGAAATAGGCCAGATACTGTTTCGCACGGTTGACCAGACTCGCCTGATGGGACAGCTGTTCGACGATGGAATGATGCTGCTGCGCTTCGTCAGCAAAAGACGCCACATTACAGAAAGTACAGCCCCCGCGCCCGATCGTCCCGTCACGGTTCGGGCAGCTAAAACCGCCATGCAGCGTCAGCTTGTGAACCTTTTGCCCGTAACGCTGCAAAAGATCCCCACCAAACATATTGACTAATTTCTGTAACTGCATAATCTGGTAGACCGTCCCAAAGAAAGGGGACAAGCCTGCCATTTTTAGCCTCTGTCGGCGATGACCTGGATCAATCGCCCTGGACGGCCTTTATCTCTATGAATAAATACTCAGGATTACTGCAATTTCATTCACGCCAGTTGTGATTACTTTTCCTTATGTTCTGATTGTTTTTTTCACTTATAGCGTCAGCACTGAAAAACAGTGACTTTATGCGGGTTTGCATTTCATCGTAGAGAATTATTCTGCTAAAAAACGGCTATTCAGCACGCTACATCGATAATACCGCTTTCATATAGTGAGTCAGATCACACTCCGCTGCGTCTCACCACAGCTTACAAACGTTGTAAATAGAGTTGAATTTCTTTTATATACAAATAGTTAATAGCTCTTTAGCACATTTTTGTATAAATAAGATTGCCATTTGACCTGTGTACCAATTCCCGATAAGTTGGAAATCCGCTGGAAGCTTTCTGGATGAGCAGCCTGCTCATCATATTTATGCAGTAATTGAGATTCCCTCTGAAGCAAGTCCTCAAACTTGTTTACCTGCGCGAAAGGATGAAAAAGAGGGCGAATGCGAGGTACGCGTATGAAACGCAAACCCCGTCGCCATGCTCTTTCTGTGCCTGTGCGCCACGGTTCAGTGGGAAGCCCGACGAGCCTGGGGAGGTTCACTGATATGTTGTACGATAAATCCCTTGAGAAGGATAACTGTGGTTTCGGCCTGATCGCCCACATAGAAGGCGAACCTAGCCACAAGGTAGTGCGTACTGCTATTCACGCACTGGCCCGCATGCAGCACCGTGGTGCCATCCTTGCTGATGGTAAAACCGGCGACGGTTGCGGTCTGCTGCTGCAAAAACCGGATCGTTTCTTCCGTATCGTTGCGGAAGAGCGCGGCTGGCGTTTAGCCAAAAACTACGCTGTCGGTATGCTGTTCCTGAATCAGGATCCTGAAAAAGCTGCCGCCTCACGCCGCATCGTCGAAGAAGAACTTCAACGTGAAACCCTGTCTATTGTTGGCTGGCGCGATGTGCCAACCAACGAAGGGGTACTCGGCGAAATCGCCCTCTCCTCGCTGCCTCGAATTGAACAGATTTTTGTTAATGCCCCTGCGGGCTGGCGTCCGCGTGATATGGAACGCCGTCTGTTTATCGCCCGTCGTCGCATTGAAAAACGTCTCCAGGACGACAAGGAGTTCTACGTCTGTAGCCTCTCTAACCTGGTGAACATCTATAAAGGTCTGTGTATGCCGGCTGACCTGCCGCGCTTCTACCTGGACCTGGCGGACCTGCGTCTGGAATCGGCCATCTGCCTCTTCCACCAGCGCTTCTCCACCAACACCGTCCCTCGCTGGCCGCTGGCACAGCCGTTCCGCTACCTGGCGCACAACGGCGAGATCAATACCATTACCGGTAACCGCCAGTGGGCGCGTGCTCGTACCTATAAGTTCCAGACGCCACTGATCCCTGACCTGCACGATGCCGCGCCGTTCGTTAACGAAACCGGCTCTGACTCCAGCTCCATGGATAACATGCTGGAGCTGCTGCTGGCAGGCGGTATGGATATCGTGCGCGCCATGCGTCTGCTCGTGCCACCGGCATGGCAGAACAACCCGGATATGGATCCAGAGCTGCGCGCGTTCTTCGACTTTAACTCCATGCACATGGAGCCGTGGGATGGCCCGGCGGGCATCGTTATGTCCGACGGTCGCTTTGCTGCCTGTAACCTGGACCGTAACGGTCTGCGTCCGGCACGCTACGTCATCACCAAAGATAAGCTCATCACCTGCGCCTCTGAAGTCGGTATCTGGGATTACCAGCCTGACGAAGTGGTTGAGAAAGGCCGCGTTGGCCCGGGCGAGCTGATGGTTATCGACACCCGCGGTGGGCGCATTCTGCACTCTGCTGAAACCGATAACGATCTGAAGAGCCGCCATCCGTACAAAGAGTGGATGGAGAAAAACGTTCGTCGCCTGGTGCCATTCGAAGATCTGCCGGATGAAGAAGTGGGCAGTCGTGAGCTGGACGACGATACGCTCGCCAGCTTCCAGAAACAGTTTAACTACAGCGCCGAAGAGCTGGATTCCGTGATCCGCGTACTCGGTGAAAATGGCCAGGAAGCGGTCGGCTCCATGGGTGACGATACCCCGTTTGCCGTGCTCTCCAGCCAGCCACGCATCATTTATGATTACTTCCGTCAGCAGTTTGCGCAGGTGACCAACCCGCCAATCGATCCGCTGCGTGAAGCACACGTGATGTCACTGGCCACCAGCATCGGTCGCGAGATGAACGTCTTCTGCGAAGCTGAAGGCCAGGCGCACCGCCTGACCTTTAAATCGCCGATCCTGCTGTACTCTGATTTCAAACAGCTCACCACCCTGAAAGAGGATCACTACCGCGCCGACACGCTCGATATCACTTTCGACGTGACCGAAGCGACCCTCGAAGAGACGGTGAATGCGCTGTGTGACAAAGCGGAACAGATGGTGCGTAACGGTACCGTTCTGCTGGTGCTCTCTGACCGCAATATTGCGAAAAACCGTCTGCCGGTACCGGCCCCAATGGCGGTAGGTGCTATCCAGACGCGTCTGGTCGATAAGAGCCTGCGCTGCGACGCCAACATCATTGTTGAAACCGCCAGCGCCCGCGATCCGCACCACTTTGCCGTGCTGTTAGGCTTTGGTGCGACGGCTATTTACCCGTACCTGGCCTACGAAACGCTGGCGCGTCTCGTGGATACCCGTGCTATCGACAAAGATTACCGCACGGTGATGCTGAACTACCGTAACGGCATCAACAAAGGCCTGTACAAAATCATGTCCAAAATGGGCATCTCGACCATCGCCTCCTACCGCTGCTCGAAGCTGTTTGAAGCGGTCGGTCTGCATGACGACGTGGCGACACTTTGCTTCCAGGGTGTTATCAGCCGTATCGGCGGTGCCGGATTCGCTGACTTCCAGCAGGATCTGATGAACCTGTCGAAACGCGCCTGGCTGGCACGTAAGCCGCTGGATCAAGGTGGTCTGCTGAAGTATGTCCACGGCGGTGAATATCACGCTTATAACCCGGACGTGGTGCGTACGCTGCAACAGGCCGTTCAGAGCGGCGAGTACAGCGATTACCAGCAGTATGCTGAACTGGTGAACAGCCGTCCGGCGGCGACGCTGCGCGACCTGCTGGCGCTGAACCCGGGTGATGAAGCCGTCAGCATTGACGACGTTGAGCCTGCCACTGAACTGTTTAAACGCTTT
The DNA here is from genome assembly GCF_003635055.1 of Enterobacter sp. WPR_3_1. Lineage (NCBI taxonomy): Bacteria > Pseudomonadati > Pseudomonadota > Gammaproteobacteria > Enterobacterales > Enterobacteriaceae > Enterobacter > Enterobacter sp. WPR_3_1. The sequence goes on from NZ_RBXU01000009.1 coordinate 620,008, forward strand.
GACACCGCGGCAATGTCCATCGGTGCGCTCAGCCCGGAAGCTCACGAAGCGCTGGCTGAAGCGATGAACAGCATCGGCGGCAATTCAAACTCCGGTGAAGGTGGTGAAGACCCTGCCCGGTATGGCACCAACAAAGTCTCACGTATCAAGCAGGTTGCATCCGGTCGCTTTGGCGTCACGCCAGCGTATCTGGTCAACGCCGACGTGATTCAGATTAAAGTCGCTCAGGGTGCAAAACCGGGCGAAGGCGGCCAGTTACCGGGTGATAAAGTCACGCCGTATATCGCCAAATTACGCTACTCCGTACCGGGTGTGACGCTGATTTCTCCGCCACCGCATCACGATATTTATTCTATCGAGGATCTGGCGCAGCTGATTTTCGACCTGAAACAGGTCAACCCGAAAGCGATGATCTCCGTTAAGCTGGTTTCCGAACCGGGCGTTGGCACCATCGCGACCGGTGTGGCAAAAGCCTATGCGGACCTGATCACCATCGCCGGTTATGACGGTGGTACCGGGGCAAGCCCACTCTCCTCCGTGAAATACGCGGGCTGTCCGTGGGAGCTTGGCCTGGTGGAAACCCAGCAGGCGCTGGTGGCTAACGGTCTGCGTCATAAGATCCGTCTGCAGGTGGATGGCGGCCTGAAAACCGGCCTCGACATTATCAAGGCGGCGATTCTGGGTGCGGAAAGCTTTGGTTTCGGCACGGGCCCTATGGTCGCGCTCGGCTGTAAATACCTGCGTATTTGCCACCTGAACAACTGTGCAACCGGTGTTGCAACTCAGGACGAGAAGCTGCGTAAGAACCATTACCACGGCCTGCCGTTCAAAGTGACGAACTACTTTGATTTCATCGCCCGCGAAACCCGTGAGCTGATGGCACAGCTGGGCGTGAAACGCCTGGTGGATCTGATTGGCCGTACCGACCTGCTCAAAGAGCTGGAAGGTTTCACAGCCAAACAGCAGAAGCTGGATCTGTCTAAGTTGCTGGAAACTGCCGAGCCACATCCTGGCAAAGCGGTCTACTGCACCGAGAACAACCCGCCGTTCGACAATGGCGTGCTGAACGCGCAGCTGCTGCAGCAAGCGAAGCCGTACGTGGATGACAAGCAGAGCAAAACGTTCTGGTTTGATATTCGCAACACTGATCGTTCTGTCGGTGCATCGCTTTCCGGTTACATCGCGCAAACGCACGGTGACCAGGGCCTGGCGGCCGACCCGATTACCGCGCACTTCAGCGGTACCGCGGGTCAGAGCTTCGGCGTGTGGAACGCCGGCGGCGTTGAACTGTATCTGACCGGTGATGCCAACGACTATGTCGGTAAAGGCATGGCGGGTGGTCTGCTGGCGGTGCGTCCGCCGGTCGGTTCTGCCTTCCGTAGCTGCGATGCCAGCATCATCGGTAACACCTGTCTGTACGGCGCGACCGGTGGTCGTCTGTTTGCAGCGGGTCGTGCAGGTGAACGTTTCGCCGTACGTAACTCCGGTGCCATCACCGTGGTTGAAGGTATCGGTGATAACGGTTGTGAATACATGACGGGCGGGATTGTGTGCGTCCTGGGTAAAACCGGCGTGAACTTTGGCGCAGGCATGACGGGCGGTTTTGCTTACGTCCTGGATGAAGACGGTGAGTTCCGCAAACGCGTGAACCCTGAACTGGTGGAAGTGCTGGACGTTGAAACGCTGGCTATCCACGAAGAACACCTGCGCGGTTTGATTACCGAACACGTGCAGCATACCGGTTCTTCGCGCGGCGAAGAGATCCTGGCCAACTGGCCGGCGTTCTCTGCGAAATTCGCGCTGGTTAAACCGAAGTCCAGCGATGTTAAAGCCCTGTTGGGTCACCGTAGTCGTAGCGCAGCAGAGCTGCGTGTGCAGGCGCAGTAAGGAATTCAGATGAGCCAGAACGTATACCAGTTTATCGACCTGCAGCGTGTTGATCCGCCAAAGAAACCGCTGAAGATCCGTAAAATTGAATTTGTAGAAATCTATGAGCCGTTTTCAGAAGGCCAGGCCAAAGCACAGGCAGACCGCTGCCTGTCCTGCGGTAACCCTTACTGCGAATGGAAATGTCCGGTCCATAACTACATCCCGAACTGGCTGAAACTGGCCAACGAAGGACGTATTTTTGAAGCTGCCGAGCTGTCTCACCAGACAAACACCCTGCCGGAAGTGTGCGGCCGCGTGTGTCCTCAGGACCGTCTCTGTGAAGGTTCCTGTACGCTGAACGACGAATTTGGCGCGGTGACCATCGGTAATATCGAACGCTATATCAACGATAAAGCCTTCGAAATGGGCTGGCGTCCGGATATGACCGGCGTGAAGCAAACCGACAAACGTGTGGCGATCATCGGTGCGGGCCCGGCGGGCCTGGCCTGTGCGGACGTTCTGACCCGTAACGGCGTGAAGGCGGTGGTCTTTGACCGCCATCCGGAAATCGGCGGTCTGCTGACCTTCGGAATTCCGGCCTTCAAGCTGGAAAAAGAGGTCATGACCCGCCGCCGTGAAATCTTCACCGGTATGGGCATCGAGTTCAAACTGAACGTGGAAGTGGGTCGCGACGTGCAGCTCGACGACCTGCTGAAGGATTACGACGCCGTCTTCCTGGGCGTGGGAACCTATCAGTCCATGCGTGGTGGTCTGGAAAATGAAGATGCGCCGGGCGTATTCGACGCACTGCCGTTCCTGATTGCCAATACCAAACAGATCATGGGCTATGGCGAAACCGCCGATGAGCCGTATGTCAGCATGGAAGGCAAACGCGTGGTGGTGCTGGGCGGGGGTGATACCGCGATGGACTGCGTGCGTACCTCCATTCGCCAGAATGCGGCACACGTGATCTGCGCCTATCGCCGTGACGAAGAGAACATGCCGGGCTCTAAACGCGAAGTGAAAAACGCGCGTGAAGAGGGCGTGGAATTCCAGTTCAACATCCAGCCTCTGGGTATTGAAGTGAATGCCAACGGCAAAGTGAGCGGCGTGAAAATGGCGCGCACTGAGATGGGTGCGCCGGATGCGAAAGGTCGTCGTCGCGCAGAGATCGTGGCAGGTTCCGAGCATGTGATCCCGGCCGATGCCGTAGTAATGGCGTTCGGTTTCCGTCCTCACAGCATGGAGTGGCTGGCGAAGCACAGCGTAGAGCTGGACTCTCAGGGTCGTGTTATTGCGCCGGAAGGCAACGAAAACGCGTTCCAGACCAGCAACCCGAAAATCTTTGCTGGCGGTGATATCGTTCGCGGTTCCGATCTGGTCGTTACCGCGATTGCCGAAGGCCGTAAAGCCGCTGACGGTATTCTGAACTACCTGGAAGTGTAAGAAATAAGCCGGATGGCAAATACCATCCGGCTTTTTTTATGCGGTTAACCACCGTTGATTTTCCCCCTGCAGCTCCGCTTTTCTGTGGTGCCGCAAAAAGAAGGGTTACTTCGTCAATAAGCTCCAGGTCAAATCACTTTCCAGCGTGGTTTGATCTGTCAGATGGCTGAACGCGCTTTCATTGAGAACCGGTGAGAGCGTTACGTTGAAACTCATCTGCTGGCCGGAAGGGACCTGGTTATTCTCAAGCGCAATCACCGCCTCGTTATTACGCAGATAGAACGGCGTCGGTGTACCGTTTTCCGGCGTAAAATTCAGCTGATCGACCGTTTTACCCACGATGTAACTTTTGCCATCGACGGTCATGTTGTCAATTTTGACTGCGACACCGCCGGACTGCCCAAAAAGAAACCGCCCCTTATCTCCCGCTGTACCGCGCAGTATCACCGCCATCTGCTGAGACTGAGGGCAAAAAACGTTTACCGTGATGTCACGATCGGCCATTTTATGCCAGTCCTGCTGCGTCGTTTCGACCGTATCCCGGCGCATCTCATGATAATCCACCACCGGCTGTGAGAGGCTGAGCTGGCACTCCTCAGCATGGGTTATTCCTGTCACGCCGAGCATCAGCAAGGCCACTAAGCCCGATAAGTGTCGACTGTTCATCGGCAGACTCCGTTCACTTCTTCATAGAAGGCATTTTCGTCACGCTTATCAGCCAGGGTGTAATCAATCTTACACAGTCGGTTATTGTCACCGTCTAGCGCGTAGAGCGCGCTCAGCTGATCGGCATCGTTAATAAAGACGTGGCCATCATCAACCGTGGTCACGATATAGTTACCTTTCTCATCAACAATCGAGATCCCTTTACTCAGGGGCTGACCGTCAGCCTGCTTAACGCTTAGCATGACGCGGCGGCTGTTGAGTACTTTGAAATCAATCTCGCTGACCGAGGCATGGCCTGCGGCAATATATTTCGTGCCGTTAGCCAGCGTCATACTCTGCGGCAGCTTATTAGCATCAATTTCTATGCGGGAGTTATGCCATTCGTTGAGTGAAGGTACCACGGCCTGGCCCCATGGATCGGTCCAGACGGTACCTTGCGGAGTGGAGATTTCAACACCGCTCTTCTTCTCGCTCAGTCTGGCAATCGCGAAGGTGTCCTGAATCGTATACGGCGAGAAAGTCACACCCTCTTTATGCATGGCCACGCCACCCGACAATGTCGCATTGTAGTTCCGCTGATTATCCCCACTGGTTCCGCCCCCCACGCTCAGTTGCGTATAGCGCAGGTTAGTGTTGATGTTGCCGTTGAAGCTGTTGTCTTTCGAATCCTGATCGCGATCGGCTGAGATGTAATAGTTCGTGTTGTCTCCCAGCGAGCCGCTGTTAGACGCGCCATAGGAGGTGCTATCACCCTGTTTACGCATATAGGTACTGATGGACTGACTGCCGCCGAGCGGGATGCTCACGTTGACGTAGAACATCTCATTGTCCTGATCGTCATCGACATTACCGACCGCACTTTGCCAGTTCATGGATACTGACGCGTACGTAAAGGTCTTGCCCCATGACAGCAAGAGGTAACGTGAATCTTCACCGTCACCGCTGGTCTGGTTGTAGTTGAACCCTGCGCTAAACACCCCCGCCAGAGGGGAGGAGAAGCGAACGTTGCCGGAATAGGTGTTGTCATATCCCTGATAATCATCGTCCATCGCATCAGCCAGTTCGCGATACTCTCCGCTGTAATGCGTCGCACTGCCTGAAAAACCGACGTACTCGTTCAGGATGTAATCACTTTGCAGCTCGGTTTTTACCCCGCTGCTGCTGTCACCAAAGCTCGCATTGCTGACTGCCGCACCCGTTGAAAGGGTCCAGTCATCGCTTATCAGGAACTCTGTCCTGCCGCCTGCCGCCTGATAGTTTTCCGCAGCGGCACCTGAAGCCAGGAGATTCATCCACGGAGAGACACGCCAGCCGTCAGAGATGTTCATCACCAGCGGATCGTTATAGTCGCTGTCGATGCTGCGCACCTGACCTACAGAAAGGGTTAGACCCTGCGGGCGTGAAAGGTTGCGCGCCCTTACCTGAGACGCCGGGACGATGAAACGGTTAGTCGCGCCGTCGGATTCCACCACCGAGACGTCCAGATCTACATTGTTGCGAACCACGGGCACGTCATCCAGCGTGAAGGGGCCGGCTGGCACAAGGGTACTGAAGACCAGTTGACCGTTCTGGCGGATTTCGACACGTGCCTGGGAAGACTGGGCAATACCGGAAACGCTCACGCCAGAGCTTGCTCTCGCCAGACCGCTGGTCGGCATAAACTGAACGCCGGTAATCGGCACCCCGCTCAACACGTTGGACATGGCGTTGATTTCACCCACCTGCATCGTCATTTTTTGCGCGGTAAAGACATGCTCTGCATAGGTGTAAATGCTTTCGGCATTTCGGCTACCGTCGTCATCCGTCAGGATATAACGACTGCGCAGCGCCCAGTCCATCGTGTTGAATCCGGCTTCCAGGCTGGCCTGAGAGTAGCGGCTGCTGTCATTGTCACCATAGTCGTTATGGGTGCTGAACAATGAATAGTTCAGCAGCGCCGCCGTTCCGCCATGCTGAAAGTTTTTGATATCCGACGACAGACTGTTCACCGCTTCAGCTGGTAGATAGAGTTCAACGGCCTCCTGGTTAGGCAAGGCGTTGATGACGGCTTTAGGATAGTTATCCCGAATATCATGACACTCCTCACCGGACTTTATTGACACAGGCATCAGCCCAGCAAACTCCATAAGATCGTTATCAAAGCAAAGCATGCCGTCTTTGTTGAAACGAACTGCAGCCATTCCCCGCTCTTTCCCGTTAACCTTCACCGAAACGGAGTGGGTTCCGGGTAAAAAGCGCGGTGCTTCTGCGAAGTAATGGTTGAGATCTTTATTCAACCCCAGCGTTTGCATTATCCCCGTGTCGAAGGTGACCTCCCTCGCCAGAACGGATGTTGAATCAAGTAACACCAGAGGTAATGTGCCGCAAAGAATGGCGCGGACACAAAGTGCAAGGCGGCTTTGTTTACTCACCGTCATATCCCTATTTTATTTATTTAATTCCGACGTAAAGCTCGGGACCTCAACGCCATAGCGGCTGGCCGGGAAAAACTTAACGCTGCTGTCACCACTGACTTTCTTACTCATATCAGCCGTTAGCGTTTCGCCAGGAAGAATGTAGGTTTTGGACAGAGAGGCACTCACCCCTGAAGGCAGCAGCATCACGTTCTGCCCAAGACGGACCACATATTTGCTGGGATTGTTTACGGTGACGGATGTGCCGTTTGAGGACCACTTCAGGAACTTCCAGGCATCAGTGACCACACCCAGGGATGCCGGACGAATAAGCACGGGGATATCCTGGCGAATGTTAATGCCAATCTTTATTTTTTTATCATCGTTTTTAGGCGGAATACCGTCGAATGTGACGCGTTTATAATGCTCTACATCCAATGGCTGTTTGTTCTGAAGAATAAAGCGCAGCTGCTGCGTCTGACCTGGCTCAAGACGTACCACCGGCTGCGTTGCAATAAGCTTAAGACCGATATCGTCCGGCAGGTCAACGACATTTGTATATAAAAGTGAAGGATGCGAATCGGTATTCTTGACGTTAATCGTTCCACTGTGCGTCGCTTCATCAATGATTAATAGACTGGTTTCAGGCACCATGCCTTCTGCATGTACAGCAACACTGGCAGATAATAACGCGGCAGTAATCAGCGTGTTAAATAAAGTAGATTTTAAACAATGCATAATAATATCTCCTTGAAAGCAACAACAGAACAGTCCATGTTTATCGCGCCGTTAAAAAGAGAGTAAATGCAGCGCATTTACTCTCCGGTTAATTAAATTACGTTTACTCGATTAAAAGTCTTACAGATAACGCAGGCTGATAGTCACCTGACCATCAAGCTGGGTGTCATCAGTGATCGCCAGCGTGGTGGTATCCTGGATCGCCAGAGAGGTCACCAGTGGGAAGATTGCGGTCTGGAACGCCAGTGGAGCCAGGGTGCCAACAGTTGCAACGGTGAAATCACGATAGTTATCGCCCTGAGTTGTACCGTTGGTGCTCTTCGACCAGTTACCCGTAGCATTCTGCTGGTAAATTGGGTCAACTTTAGCGCCGTCAGCCATTACGCTGTCAGTTTTAACGAACAGCGAGTAAGTTCCGATGTTCACTGGTGTGGCACCTGTTGTTTTACCTACACCGTAAGTCTGGCTTTCAGACGAATTAGAACCACCACCAAACATGCCATTCTCAACGGTGAGTTTCGCGTTAGAATCAGCGCGATCGTCAATCATATTCCAGGACACTTTTGTTGCTGCGGTGCAGGTAATAGTCAGATCGATGTCTTTCTGGCCCAGCTGGTTAACTGCCGTTGAGCTTAAACCACCCAAACTAACTGTGCCGTAGTCAACCGTTCCGCCGTTGCTTAACTGAGGCGTACAGGCTGAATTAGTCAGCGTACCTTTAACTTTCAGAACGGCAGTCGGGTTAGCCGCAAAAGCGGATGTCACACAGAGAGAGAGCGCAGTAGCGAGTAAAACCTTTTTCACTTGTTATTCCTTAACATATGAGTAATTGCAATATTAAATACAGCAGGGATAAATAAATTTACCCCATACTGTTTATCGTCATGCTTGAGAGCATGCGTAGATAATATAATCTTTATAAATACAAGCAATTTAGAAAAATTAATTTATGGATTTAGAATAACGTTATCAATAAGTGATATTTATTTATAAGAGTGCATATAGCTTTAAAACGACATATTATATTCAGCGGAGATATAGCTTGAAATTATCCGAACGGTGGGGGCAGGCAAAAAAGAAGGGATGTATATAATTTACTTTATTAAACGTTTTGACATAAAAAGACATAAAAAAAATCCAGCTAGTCTGAATAACTAACTGGATAGTCGATAAAAATGCTTTTACTACTTCACAACGCGCAGTGCCGGACGGCCTCCGCGCGGCGGCGGATCGTCATCAGGATCGTCATTGTGATCGGGCTTGTCCCCCTCAATGACCGACATCAGCGTTTCGCTTTCGTTTTCCGAAGCGCCGTTTTCGTCATTCAGGCCGACAACATCCTCGTCATAAGCCGCTTCCGGCTCAAACATGGTGCCTGCACCGTTTTCACGCGCATAAATCGCCAGCACCGCAGCCAGCGGTACAGAAACCTGACGCGGCACACCGCCGAAACGCGCGTTAAAGCGCACTTCGTCGTTGGCCAGTTCAAGGTTACCCACCGCGCGCGGCGCGATGTTCAGTACGATCTGCCCGTCACGTGCATATTCCATAGGAACCTGCACGCCCGGCAACGTCACATCCACAACCAGGTGCGGCGTGAGCTGGTTATCCAGCAGCCATTCATAGAAGGCGCGCAGCAGATACGGACGGCGTGGGGTAAGTTGTGACATTTCCACAGTCATTAGCCTCGGCCGAGACGCATTTCACGTTCCGGTTCAGTTAAAGATGCCAGGAAAGAATCGCGTTCAAATACGCGAGTCATGTAGCCCTTCAGCTCTTTCGCGCCCGGACCGCTGAACTCTACGCCCAGGGTTGGCAGACGCCACAGCAATGGCGCCAGGTAGCAATCTACCAGGCTGAACTCATCGCTCAGGAAGAATGGTTTCTGACCAAACACAGGGGCAATCGCCAGCAGCTCTTCACGCAGTTGCTTACGTGCAGCGTCTGCTTCAGAAGAGGAGCCGTTGACGATAACGTTCATCAGCGTGTACCAGTCTTTTTCGATACGCTGCATGTACAGGCGGCTTTCACCACGTGCAACAGGGTAAACAGGCATCAGTGGTGGATGCGGGAAACGCTCATCCAGATATTCCATAATGATACGGGATTCCCACAGGGTCAGCTCGCGATCCACCAGCGTCGGTACGCTTTGGCTCGGGTTGAGATCGATCAGATCCTGAGGCGGGTTATCCTTTTCCACATGCTCGATCTCAAAACTGACACCTTTCTCGGCCAGCACGATACGAACCTGATGGCTATAAATGTCAGTAGGACCAGAAAACAGCGTCATTACCGAACGTTTGTTGGCAGCGACAGCCATGAAAACCTCCAGGTATATTCAGAATTTTTACTGCTACCAGCCCAAACAGGGCCAGCCAGATGTTGTATCGCCCATCCCAGAGAAAACACATTGTTCAAGAATCGAACAAAAAACGAGTATTCACCGATATTTGGGCAGAAAATTGGATGATAGTTTACCAGATTTTGATGGCTTTGTGGTGAGGGGATTCTGGAAATGTGGAAAAAGAGAAGATATATGCAGTGATGCTGTGGATAACCTGCACATTATCCATAAAAAAAAACCCGCCGAAGCGGGTTTTTCGCCAATCGTTTCTGCGTAAGCAGAAAAGGATTAACGTTTGGAGAACTGTGGACGACGACGTGCTTTACGCAGACCCACTTTCTTACGTTCAACCTGACGAGCGTCACGAGTAACGAAGCCAGCTTTACGCAGTTCAGAACGCAGGGATTCGTCGTACTCCATCAGAGCGCGGGTGATACCGTGACGGATCGCACCTGCCTGACCGGAGATACCACCACCTTTAACGGTGATGTACAGATCCAGTTTTTCTACCATATCAACCAGTTCCAGCGGCTGGCGAACTACCATGCGGGCAGTTTCACGACCGAAGTACTGTTCCAGAGAACGTTGGTTGATTACGATTTTACCACTGCCCGGTTTGATGAACACGCGAGCTGCGGAACTTTTGCGGCGACCAGTGCCGTAGTATTGATTTTCAGCCATTGCCTATAATCCCGATTAGATGTCAAGAACTTGCGGTTGCTGTGCCGCGTGGTTGTGCTCGTTACCTGCGTAAACTTTCAGTTTACGGAACATAGCACGACCCAGCGGGCCTTTTGGCAGCATGCCTTTAACCGCGATTTCAATCACACGCTCAGGACGGCGAGCAATCATCTCTTCAAAGGTCGCTTCTTTGATACCACCGATGTGGCCAGTGTGATGGTAGTACATTTTGTCTGTACGCTTGTTGCCGGTTACAGCAACTTTATCTGCGTTCAGAACGATGATGTAATCACCCGTATCAACGTGCGGAGTGTATTCCGCTTTATGCTTACCGCGCAGGCGACGAGCCAGTTCAGTAGCCAGACGGCCCAGAGTTTTACCGGTCGCGTCAACAACATACCAGTCGCGCTGTACGGTTTCTGGTTTAGCTGTAAAAGTTTTCATTAAAAGCTTACCCAAATAATAAGTTACACGTTGGTGAACACCCAAACGTTTAGTCAGTTGAGGTTCACACGACAAAGTCCGGCAAACCTACCCCTTCGAATAGCTAATGCCGACACATAGAAAGTTTCGGGAAAAAAACCTTCTCGTAACGTGGGGTCGCAAGATTATAGAGAAGTTGAGGTCAAAGATCGACCCTTAAATGTGATTCGAGGCGGGTTTTTCGGGGGTAAGGTTTTTGCGGTCTGCCGCCCTCACCCCCAGCCCCTCTCCCACGGGGAGAAGGTCGCATTTATGGCATATGCTGAAGCTTAAGATACTCCTCGCTTTGCATCTCCTGCAGGCGCGACAGACAGCGCTGGAACTCAAACTTCAGCCGCTCGCCTTTATACACCTCATATAAAGGTACCTCGGCGCTGACCACAAGCTTCACGTGACGCTCATAGAACTCATCGACCAGCGCAATGAAGCGGCGCGCTTCGCTTTCCATCAGCGGCGTCATGACCGGCACGTTGAGCAGCATCACGGTATGGAACAAACGCGAGAGCGCGATGTAGTCATGCTGGCTGCGGGCATCCACACAGAGCGTTGCAAAGGAGACGGCCAGGGTTTGATTTTCGACACCCAGGGTTTGCAGCGGGCGATGGTTAATCTCGAGCTCAGGGGCATGAGCCCGTTTTGCCCCCGCCAGCGCCAGCCACAGTTTATCCATCTGCTGCGTGGTCTCATCGTTTAAGGGAGAGAGCCACAGATGCGCCTGAGTTAAGGTACGCAGGCGGTAATCCACCCCGGCATCAACATTCATGATGTCGCAGTGCTGTTTGATGGCATCAATAGCGGGCAGGAAACGCGCGCGCTGCAGGCCATTGCGGTAAAGCTCATCCGGCGGGATATTCGAGGTCGCCACCAGCGTTATCCCGCGCGCGAACAGCGCTTTCATCAGGCCACCCAGCAGCATGGCGTCGGTAATATCGGAGACAAAAAACTCGTCAAAACAGAGTATGTCCGTTTCCGCCTTGAACCTGTCGGCCACAATCTCCAGCGGATCGCTTTTGCCCTGCAGTGCCGTCAGCTCTTCATGAACCCGCAGCATAAAGCGGTGGAAATGCAGACGCTGCTTACGGGTACCCGGCAGGCTCAGATAAAAGAGGTCCATCAGCCAGGTTTTCCCGCGCCCGACGCCGCCCCACATATACAAACCGCGCACCGGCGCATGAGTCTGTGGCTCTTTTTTTCCGAGCAACCGCCCCAGAGCCGCCTTTAACCCACTGCTCTGTTCACCCTCTGCAGGTTTTGCCGTGAGCTCCTGATAAATCGTATCCAGACGATTCACCGCTTCACGCTGAACGTCATCCGGCTGATGTGTACCCTCATTAAGGGCAAGTTGGTATCGCGATGCAGGGGACAGGTTTTGCATAAACGTATTGTTATTCCTTCAAATAATACTCACCAGCAGACGTGACTGATGAAAAAAAGGCCGTTCTACACTACGCGATGATACGTCAGGATTCCACTTCTGCGGAAATAGCGGTTATAGTGGCAATATCAGGCACAGGCAGGAGCCGAGCCAACACCCTACGGAACAACAAGACAACGGGAGAAGTTCATGACCTGGGAATATGCGCTAATCGGTTTAGTCGTCGGCATCGTCATTGGTGCTGTGGCCATGCGTTTCGGTAATCGCAAATTGCGTCAGCAGCAGTCACTGCAGTACGAACTGGAAAAGAACAAAGCCGAACTGGAAGAGTATCGTGAAGAGCTGGTCAGCCACTTTGCCCGTAGCGCCGAGCTGCTGGACAACATGGCGACCGACTATCGTCAGCTCTATCAACATATGGCAAAAAGCTCCAGCAGCCTGCTGCCAGAAATGACCGCGGAATCCAATCCATTCCGTAACCGTCTGGCCGACTCTGAAGCCGGTAACGATCAGGCCCCTGTTCAGATGCCACGCGACTATTCAGATGGCGCGTCTGGCCTGCTGCGCGGCGGTGCAAAACGCGATTAATCGCACAACCTGAATTTATTTTACGGGCGCTGCTATTGCGCCCGTCCTTTCTTCATGACCCCAGCTATTATTGAGTAAGCACTTCATTGTTCAGCGGTTTAAAATTCAATAACATCAACGTGTTTTAGGGCCGTTTTTCCTTTATTCCAGGTTACGAGAGTCAGCATCGATGAAGAAAAAAAACCAGCTGTTGAGCGCTATAGCGTTAAGTGTCGGGTTATCTCTCTCGGCGTCCTTCCCTGCATCTGCCGCCCTGCCTTCCCAGGTACCCGGCCAGGCGGCAATTCCAAGTCTTGCGCCAATGCTGGAAAAAGTTCTGCCTGCGGTAGTGAGCGTGCAGGTAGAAGGCACGGCATTACAAAATCAACGCGTACCTGAAGAACTGAAAAAATATTTTGGCGATGAGTCGCCCGACCAGCAGGCGCAGCCTTTTGAAGGTCTGGGTTCTGGCGTCATTATTGATGCGGCCAAAGGTTATATTCTGACCAACAATCATGTTATCAGTCAGGCCGATAAAATCAGCGTACAGCTGAACGATGGGCGTGAGTTTGAGGCCAAACTGATTGGCGGCGATGACCAGAGCGACATCGCGCTGCTGCAGGTGCAAAACCCGAGCAATTTGACTCAGATTGCCATTGCGGACTCCGATAAACTGCGTGTTGGTGATTTTGCTGTCGCCGTGGGGAATCCGTTTGGTTTAGGGCAAACCGCTACCTCCGGGATAATCTCGGCGCTGGGTCGCAGCGGTCTGAATCTGGAAGGCCTGGAAAACTTTATCCAGACCGACGCCTCAATTAACCGCGGGAACTCCGGCGGGGCATTGCTCAATCTCAACGGCGAGCTGATTGGGATTAACACCGCTATCCTGGCGCCGGGCGGCGGCAGTATCGGCATCGGTTTTGCTATCCCCAGCAATATGGCCAAAACGCTGGCGCAGCAGCTCATTCAGTTCGGTGAGGTCAAACGCGGGCTGTTGGGCATCAAAGGGATGGAGATGAGCGCTGACATCGCGAAAGCGTTCAACATCAATGTGCAGCGCGGTGCGTTTGTCAGTGAAGTGCTGCCAAACTCCGGCTCGGCAAAAGCTGGCGTGAAGTCGGGCGATGTGATTGTCAGCCTGAACGATAAACCGCTGAGCAGCTTTGCGGAACTGCGCTCGCGTATTGCCACCACCGAACCGGGTGCCAAAGTGAAGTTAGGCCTGATTCGTGATGGTAAGCCGCTGGATGTCGAAGTGACGCTTGATAAGAGCACCTCATCCTCTGCCAGCGCGGAGCTTATCGCCCCGGCGCTGCAAGGGGCAACGCTGAGCGATGGGCAGCTGAAAGACGGGACGAAAGGGATTAGCGTCGATACCGTCGAGAAGAGCAGCCCTGCCGCGCAGGCCGGATTGCATCAGGATGATGTGATCATCGGCGTGAACCGCAATCGCGTGCAATCCATCGCAGAACTGCGCAAGGTGCTGGAAAGCAAACCGGCGGTCATTGCCCTGCAGGTTATGCGCGGCAACGAGTCTATCTATATTCTGTTGCGCTAAGCATTTGCGATTCCGGACATCACCGCTGCGTGTGATGTCCGGATAACTCATGTTATGCTGCAAATCGTTCCTTTATTAACGACACGCGCATCATGCTTTTAAAGCTCTTTCGTTCAATTGTCATCGGTTTGATTGTTGCCGGCCTGCTGCTGGTCGTCATGCCGTCTTTACGCCAGTTCAATAAGCTGTCGGCGCCTCAGTTCGACAGTGCGGATGAAACGCCTGCGACCTACAACCAGGCCGTTCGCCGTGCCGCGCCTGCCGTGGTTAACGTTTATAACCGTGGCCTCAATAGCTCAGCCCATAACCAGCTGGAGATCCGCACTCTCGGCTCCGGGGTAATTATGGACGAGCGCGGCTACATCATTACCAACAAACACGTGATTAACGATGCCGACCAGATCATCGTTGCCCTGCAGGATGGCCGCGTGTTTGAGGCCCTGCTGGTGGGCTCGGATAGCCTGACTGACCTGGCTGTTTTGAAGATCAACGCCACGGGCGGTTTACCGGTTATTCCTATCAACCGTAAACGAACCCCTCATATTGGCGACGTCGTGCTGGCTATCGGTAACCCTTATAACCTGGGTCAGACGATCACGCAGGGGATTATCAGCGCCACCGGTCGCATTGGCCTCAACCCGTCGGGACGGCAGAACTTCCTGCAAACCGATGCGTCCATCAACCACGGTAACTCCGGCGGTGCGCTGGTCAACTCGCTGGGCGAACTGATGGGTATCAATACACTCTCGTTCGATAAGAGCAATGACGGTGAGACGCCGGAAGGGATTGGGTTCGCCATTCCATTCCAGCTGGCGACCAAGATCATGGATAAGCTGATCCGCGATGGCCGTGTGATCCGCGGTTATATTGGTATTGGCGGTCGTGAAATTGCGCCTATGCATTCGCAGGGCGGTGGAATCGATCAGATTCAGGGCATCGTGGTCAACGAAGTGTCGCCTGGCGGCCCGGCGGCTAACGCGGGAATTCAGGTTAATGATGTCATCGTGTCGGTCAACGGCATACCAGCGGTATCGGCGCTGGAGACCATGGATCAGGTTGCGGAGATCCGTCCTGGCTCTATCATCCCGGTTGAAGTCATGCGTAACGATAAGAAGCTGACGCTGCAGGTGACGATTCAGGAATACCCGGCCACCAACTGACAGGCATAAAAAAACGGAGCGCATTGCTCCGTTTTTTTTGCCGGGCGGCATGACGGCTTACCCGGCCTGTGGGGACATCCGTTTTACTTGTTAACGAACTCTTCGCCCAGAGTGATATCTTTCTTCAGCGTATCCAGCATGCCTTCCATCGCGTTCTGTTCAAACGCGCTCAGCTTGCCAATCGGCTGATGTTCTTCGATACCGTTTTTACCCAGCAGCAGCGGCTGAGAGAAGAAACGAGCGTGTTCGCCGTCGCCTTCAACATACGCGCATTCAACAACGCCTTTCTCGCCCTGCAGTGCACGAACCAGTGACAGACCAAAACGTGCCGCCGCCTGACCCATAGACAGGGTTGCAGAACCGCCACCCGCCTTCGCTTCCACCACTTCGGTGCCCGCGTTCTGGATACGTTTGGTCAGATCAGCCACTTCCTGCTCGGTGAAGCTTACACCAGGGATCTGCGACAGCAGAGGCAGAATGGTGACACCAGAGTGACCGCCGATAACCGGCACTTCAACTTCTGAAGGCTGTTTGCCTTTCAGTTCAGCCACAAAGGTGTTGGAACGGATGATGTCCAGCGTGGTCACGCCGAAAAGTTTGTTCTTGTCGTAAACACCGGCTTTTTTCAGCACTTCTGCCGCGATAGCAACCGTGGTGTTCACCGGGTTGGTGATGATACCAATGCACGCTTTCGGGCAGGTTTCAGCAATCTGCTGCACCAGGTTTTTCACAATACCCGCGTTGACGTTGAACAGGTCTGAACGATCCATGCCTGGCTTACGCGCCACGCCAGCGGAGATCAGCACCACGTCCGCGCCCTGCAGGGCAGGACGAGCATCTTCACCGGAGAAGCCTTTGATTTTCACAGCTGTCGGGATGTGGCTCAGGTCAACCGCCACACCTGGGGTTACCGGAGCAATATCGTACAGGGAGAGTTCTGAGCCTGAAGGCAGTTGGGTTTTCAGTAGTAGGGCAAGCGCCTGGCCGATACCACCAGCAGCGCCGAGGACTGCGACTTTCATCCTAAACTCCTTATTATGGTTAACTTAAGTATCTGTAACTCCGTTGCGGCGACCATAATTCAGCAGGTAATTAATTACAATTTTCGTCACTAAATAATTTGAGGTCGCGCGACTTTATCTCTCACCAGAAGACTATCTGACGACAGACGACAACGAATTAAGAGGGGGTTACAATACACCCTGCCACGCCACCAAAACAACATCATTTTGATAACATTTAATTTACTTTTAAGCTTATTTGCTTGCCGTGACCCAGGCATGTTTTCTGATAACGAAATCTGATAAAATCACTCCCTTTCATAACATTATTTCAGCCTAACCGCTGGCAGATAATTTGCATAAAAATTCATCCACATGCATAATAATGTTGTTTCTTTCGTCATATTCCGGGTGACTTATGCGAAGCTCGTCTAAGCAAGAAGATTTAGTGAAGGCGTTTAAAGCGCTACTCAAAGAAGAGATATTCAGTTCTCAGGGAGAAATTGTTCAGGCTTTACAGGAACAAGGCTTCGATAACATCAACCAGTCGAAAGTCTCCCGCATGTTAACCAAATTTGGTGCGGTACGTACGCGTAACGCCAAAATGGAGATGGTCTACTGCCTGCCTGCAGAACTTGGCGTGCCAACCACCTCCAGCCCGTTGAAGAATCTGGTTCTCGATATCGATTACAACGATGCCGTTGTTGTGATCCATACCAGCCCGGGTGCTGCACAGTTGATTGCACGTATGCTGGACTCGCTGGGTAAGCCTAAAGGCATCCTTGGGACGATTGCGGGTGACGATACCATCTTCACTACCCCCGCCAATGGCTTCTCAGTGAAAGATCTCTACGAAGCAATTCTGGATCTGTTCGAGCAGGAACTCTGATTACCCTCCCCGTGGCGTCCTGCTACGGGGATCATTCTGCTTCTGCCGCATTTCCCCCTGTTTTATCCCGCCCTTTACTTTAACAAATAGTGCTTTTTACCGCTCATTAACATTCACTTGGTGAATGATAAATCAAAAAATCGCACAAAAAATCAAAAGCTGATATCCATATGATTTTCTTAGATATACAGCCACACATTGAACAGTAAATGTACAATTTTATGCCATTAGGTTATAAAAAACAGGCTAGTTAATACGTAATAACAACAGAAACAATTAGTCTGGTATTAATTTTTACCGTTATTAGTGTATACTTGATTTTGTGATGAGGGTCACGAAACAAAGACCCCACTAAAAATTCGACGAGGTAAAGAATCATGAAAATCAAAACTACTGTAGCGGCGCTCAGCGTCCTGTCTGTCCTGTCATTCGGTGCTTTCGCCGCTGACGCTATCAATGCCGAGCAGGCACAATCCCGCCAGGCAATCGGTACGGTTTCTGTCGGCGCAATCGGCACGTCTCCAATGGACATGCATGAGATGCTGAACAAAAAAGCGGAAGAACAAGGTGCGTCATCTTATCGCATCATTGAAGCGCGTTCAGGTGACCACTGGCACGCAACCGCTGAGCTGTACAAATAAGTTTTAGTAATAACTGAAGACCAAAATCTCTACTCAACGGCACCAGGCATAAAAATAGCAGTTCAACCCTTCTCGCCGTTGAGCAAAAACCCTATTCAGGAGCAAAAACTATGAAAACCAAATTCATCATCGCAACCCTCGGTCTGGCATCCGTTCTCTCTTTCGGCGCAAGTGCCGCCGTACAGCAAGTGAATGCTGACCAGGCGCAGAATCTGCAGTCTATGGGGAGTGTGTCTGTGACGTCCGTTACCGGCTCTCCAATGGATATCCGTCAGGCACTGGCCGCTAAAGCTGAAAAAGCAGGCGCCAGCAGCTATCGCGTCACCGAGCTGAATCAGGGTGACCACTGGCATGCAACGGCTCAACTGTATAAATAAACCCTCGTCGTATCTCATCATACGACTTGCCCCTGGCCTTCTGGTCAGGGGCTTTTTTATGGCTTGATCAATGACGCGCGTTGAAACGTAGCTGCCCTTCCAGCTCTTCTTCCGCTTCATCAAACAGCAAAATGAGTGCGCCAAACCGTCTGCGCAACTTTTCAGGCAGATGGATAAACTCAATTTCCAGCGGTAACGGCAGCAGGCTGCCGGTCACCACGTCCCACAGCGTGTCCAGATTGGTGACGCTTTCCCGTTCAAGATCAAACACCCGGATAAATTCACGATAGAAGTCATCCTGACTGTCGATCTCGTCAAAATCAAAGGTATAGGTTTTCATTGCCAGTCACCCAGTCCAGGCGAGCGGCCTGCGCCGCCCTGATTATTATAATCCCCCAATATGCAGGGTTTTGACTTCCAGATACTCTTCCAGCCCGAGCACGGACCCTTCACGCCCAAGGCCAGACTCTTTTACCCCACCAAACGGCCCCAGCTCTGTGGAGACGGCACATTCGTTAATTCCTATCATCCCGCTTTCGATGGCCTGCGACACGCGGAAGACACGTGCCAGATTTTGGGTATAGAAGTAAGCCGCCAGGCCATATGGCGTGTTGTTGGCACGCTGGATAACCTCATCTTCCGAGGTAAAACGGAAGCAGGCCGCAACCGGGCCAAACGTCTCTTCTTCAGCCAGTTTCATGCCTTCATGGCAATCGCCCAGGACAGTTGGCATCCAGAAATTGCCGCCAAGCGAATGGGGTTTACCGCCCGCCAGAACGGTCGCACCCCGGGCCACGGCATCTTCAACGTGTTCACGCACCTTATCGACGGCGGAGGATTCGATCAGCGGCCCCACGATGACGCCCTCTTCCAGACCATTCCCGACCTTCAGGGCCTTCACCGCATCGGCAAGCTTATTCACAAATTTGTCGTAGACGGTTTCCTGAATATAGAAACGGTTAACGCTGACGCAGACCTGGCCGGCATTGCGGAATTTATTGGCGATAGCCCCTTTAACGGCAGCCTCGATATCCGCATCTTCAAAGACGATATACGGCGCATTGCCCCCCAGCTCCATCGACACTTTCTTCATGGTTTCTGCGGCGTTACGCACCAGCGTTTTGCCGACGGAAGTCGAGCCGGTAAAGGAGATTTTCCGCACCTCATGGCTCGCCATAATCGCGTCACTGATTTCATGCGTATTCCCGGCTACGGCGTTGAGTACCCCATCCGGTACACCGGCCTGTTTTGCCAGCGTAAGCAGCGCGAAGGCGCTGAGAGGTGTGTTATTTGCCGGTTTGATTACCCCGGTACACCCTGCCGCCAGCGCCGGACCTAATTTACGGGTGAGCATGGCCATCGGGAAGTTCCACGGCGTAATCGCCGCGACCACGCCGATGGGCTCGCGGGTCGCCAGGATGCGGGAGCCCGGTTTGATCGGTGGAATAATTTCACCGTTCGCGCGCTTGGCCTCTTCGGCGAACCACTGGATAAAACTCGCGGCGTATTCCACCTCGCCTTCCGCTTCTTTCAGGGGCTTGCCCTGTTCGGTGGTCATTAAACGCCCGAGCCAGCTTTTGTTCTCAATGATCAGTTCGTACCAGCGGTAGAGAATTGCCGAACGCGCTTTCGCGGTTTTGGCGCGCCATGCCGGGAAAGCTTTGGCCGCCGCGGCAATGGCGTCTTCGGTTTCTGCTTTGCCGGCTTTGGCTACTCTGGCGATGACCTCACCGGTAGCCGGGTTCAGCACATCAAACGTCGTGTCCAGCGTTTTCCATATGCCGTTGACCAGATAACCGGTCTGAAAAAGGTGATTATCCTGAAGCGCCTGGGTTGTCATGTGTCCTCCCTTCCTGAATGTAAGAGCATGCTGGAATAAGTATAGCCACAAAAAAACCGACGCTTTTGGCGTCGGCTTTTTTACTTCAGTCAGTTATCCGTAAGGGCGTTCTGATAGCGATGCAGCATAAACACCAGCCGTCCTACCGGCTCTGTCACCTGAGGCGGTGCTTCCCAGACTTTCAGCTTCTCCTGGTAGATATCCAGCTCTTCAAGCAATTGCTTAAAGTAACGACGTCGTTTGTCATCGCTGGAGGCGGAAAGCACGTGATCGGCCGTCCGACGCAGCTGGCGGTGGAAAGCCGACAGATCGTCATTGATGGGCACGGGGGCATTACGCAAACGCTGGTGCGCGATAATCATGGTCAACGCCAGACGGAATTTGGCGATGTCACCCGGGAACTTGTTCAGCAGTAAAAACAGCTGCTGATAGAGCGCCGGCAGGTGGTTCTCTTTGCGACGCGCGGTATTGGTGGTCATGGACGACACGGCAGCCGAGACAAACTGATTCAACAGCACGCGGCCCGTCCGTGCCTGAGAGTTATCCCGCACCAGCAGAATGACCATCATCGCCAGGAAACAACCCACCAGCTGACCTAAAGCGCTGTCTAAGAACTGGCTGAAATGGAAGGTCATCGGGTTATCCAGCACAATGATGTTAATCGTACTGGCCAGGGCACCCAATGAACCCAGCCGACGTTTTTGCACTTCGATTCCGATAAAGAACGCCATCACCGCGAGGCTAATACAGAGCAGTAACATGCTCTGCTGGGTCGAGGGAATGATCACCAGAAAATAGAACGCGCCAATCGGCAGTGCAGCAATTGTGCCGAACAGGAAATCAATGGCCACCATGCGCGGATTCGGAAGACGCATCGCCAACGCGGTAACGACGGCGATCATCACCATCGCGCCGCTGCCGGAGGTCCAGCCGGTCCACAGCCAGAACAGCGTGCCGAGCATACAGGCAAGCGTTGTTCGCCAGAAGTTAACCATCGCGTGATGGCGTTCGGCGGATTCTGCCTTGATCACCACTTCACCCTGCAGCACCTCTTCCTCCACCGCGCTGATTTTGGTGTTACTGATCACACCGCGTTTCAGCAACAGGTAGCGCGTCGCGGCCCCGACCCAGGTATAGATCGTCACTGGCGTATCACGATCCCCGGTCCAGGCAATGACCCGGCGCATGCGTTTAAGCTGTTTGTGTACGTCCTGCACGGTTTCCACCGGCTCAGCAAACAGCTCGCGGAAGGTATCGGTTACCGCGTCCGGGCGGGTGTTTTGGATCAGATAGGTTTCACACGCCTGGGTAATCAGCGTTAAGGAGACGGTGTTGATGGCTTTAAGGCGGCGGTTGGCACGGGCCCAGCGCGAAGACTCCATGTTCAGATTGCTGCGCATTCCTTCCAGCGCCGTGGTGCGGCGCACCAGAGCGCTCCAGGCTTTATCCACCTCTTCGCTGTCACCATGCTTAATACAGAGCTGCATCAACTGATACTGGGCAACAATCAGCGCATCCAGTTCACGATCCACTTCCTGCTTAATGGAGCGAGGAGAGAAAAGCAGGTCAGCGACAATGGCACTGACAATACCGATGACAATCTCACTGCAGCGCTCTACGGCAAACTGCGGGGCAAGCAGCGGTTCGCTTTGAATGGTGATGATAATAATCAGCGCGGTATAACCGGCCAGACCCCAGGCGTAGGAGTTCTCCACTTTCACCAGCGACGAGAGCCAGGTACAAAAGCCCGCCCAGATACAGCACACCATCAGCATCAGCAGCGGCGTGCGGATCATCAATATGATGATGGTCAGTGCGGCGAAACAGCCAATAAATGTCCCAATGATGCGCAGCATCCCACGGTAGCGGATCGCCCCGGAGTAAGGTTCCCCGCCCGCAGCAAAGGCAGGCCCTGCCGCCACAATCGCCGCCGTCAGTACGGCCCAGCGGGGGGTTTCCAGCTGAAAGTGGAAGCCGACAAACAGCGCCAGCACAATGGCACACGCCAGCTTAACGGCGAAGCGAATGTGCTGGCTGGCGATGGAAAAGATACCCATAACGATTAACCAAACTCGCGCAGGCGATGGGCAATTTTACGGAAGATGGAGTCCTGGCTGGCGTCACGGTCTTTTTCACCGGTGATCACCACCGTCGCCGTGGTCCCGGCAGGCCACAGATTGCCCTGCTGTTCATCCAGGTGGATACGCACCGGCACACGCTGAGCCAGACGTACCCATTCCAGGTTGGAATCCACCGTCGCCATCCCTTTAGTATCGTTAGAGCTGCTGGAGTTAGTGACCCCCGCGGCTACGCTGTCGACGGTACCTTTCAGCACTCGGTTGCTGCCAAGCGGCGTAATTTCAGCCCGGAACCCCGGACGCACGCCTTCCAGTTTGGTCTCTTCCATATAGGCGAGCACGTAGAAGGAGTTCTGTTTAACCAGCGCCACGGCGGTTGAGCCGCGGGTGATAAACTCCCCGGCATAAACATTCAGGTTGGTGATCCAGCCATCGGCTGGTGCGCGGATCACGGTGCGCTCAAGATCGAGCCGGGCAAGATCGCGCGTCGCTTGCGCTTTGGCCAGCTGATGCAGCACGGTTTGCAGGACGTTATTGGACTGGTCAATCTCTTCGCGGGACATCGCCTGAACACCCAGTTGGTTACGGCGACCTGCCTCACGGCGTTTCTCGGAAGCCAGCGCCTGATAATAGGCCACATCCGCTTCGGCTTCTTCTAACGCTTTCTGATAACGCGGCTGGTCGATGGTGAACAGTACCTGATCTTTTTTCACCAGCTGGTTATCGTGGACATTGACCGCAGTGATGAGACCCGCCACGTCGGGGGCGATTGCCACGACATCAGCGCTAAAGCGTGCATCACGCGTCCACGGTGATTCAGTGTAATAGACCCAGGCGCGGAAAATAGCGATGAACGCGAGGATAACGAGCGCCATGGTGATGGCAGTGCGGGAGATTTTTCTTGTTAGCGTTTTCACATCAACCTCAGACAAACATGCGCGATATCAGGTAAAACAGGCAGCAATACAGCGCGGTATTGAACAATGCAGGATGCCAGACAAAATCGTAGATCCCGGTGGGGACCAGCACCTTGCGCACCAGCCAGAAAATCGCCAGTGATAAAAGAAGCTCGAAAAATATCGGTGGGAACGACAAACCGAACACCACGATAACGGGAAACAGACTCATGTTGACCTTGATTAGAGAGAGTGCAGGCTTCAGACTTTTTTAGCGCACGCCACCGCAGGAGAGCAAGAAACGCCGGGCGAGAATGGCGCAGCCGTTATGTAATTAATAATATATTAACGTAACTGTTATGCTGTTATCTATAATATGTGATCTAAATCACTTTTAAGTCAGAGTTAACAATGGAACGTCTAAAACGGATGTCGGTCTTTGCCAAAGTGGTTGAACTTGGCTCTTTTACCGCCGCTGCACGTCAGCTTCAGATGAGCGTCTCTTCCATCAGCCAGACCGTGTCCAAACTGGAAGATGAGCTGCAGGTCAAGCTACTCAACCGTAGCACCCGCAGCATTGGGCTGACGGAAGCGGGTAAGATTTACTATCAGGGTTGTCGCCGCATGCTGCTCGAAGTGCAGGATGTGCACGAACAACTTTACGCCTTCAACAACACGCCTATCGGTACGCTGCGCATCGGTTGTTCTTCAACTATGGCACAAAATGTTCTCGCCGCCATGACCGCTGACATGCTGAAAGAGTACCCGGGATTAACCGTCAATCTGGTCACGGGCATTCCCGCCCCGGACTTGATTGCCGACGGGCTGGACGTGGTGATCCGCGTGGGGGCATTGCAGGACTCCAGCCTCTTCTCCCGGCGGCTGGGCAGTATGCCAATGGTGGTCTGCGCCTCGAAAAGCTATCTGGCTCAGTACGGGGTGCCGGAGAAACCCGCCGATCTCACCAACCACTCCTGGCTGGAGTACAGCGTTCGCCCCGACAATGAATTTGAGCTGATTGCCCCGGAAGGGATTTCCACCAGACTGCTGCCGGAAGGACGGTTCGTCACCAACGATCCGATGACCATCTCGCGCTGGCTGGTGGCCGGCGCCGGGATCGCGTATGTGCCGTTAATGTGGGTGATCAACGAGATCAACAGCGGTGTACTGGAGATCCTCTTCCCGCGCTATCAGTCCGATCCGCGTCCGGTGTACGCGTTGTACACCGAGAAAGACAAACTGCCGCTCAAGGTTCAGGTGTGCATAAACTATCTGACCGAGTATTTTGTGGACGTGGCGGAGTTGTTTCAGGGAATGCGCGAAAGATGAAAGGAATAACCTTTAATTTCCGAAATGTATATTTGTGATGAATATTCCAGGATGATACAGACCGTCATTCAGGAATATTCCTTCACCCCTGCCAGGAATAGCGAATTGACACTGCCGCCATCTGCGCCTTACCTTATAAACAGTCTGACAGTCAGGCTGTTATTAATTTGTTACCGATATGAATAATAAAATGTATTTCTCAGGATGACGTTAAACAAGGAAAAGAAATGAATATATTTGAACAAACACCGCCTTCACGCAGGCGCTATGGACTCGCCGCGTTCATTGGTTTGATTGCAGGGATTGTCTCCGCCTTCGTAAAATGGGGAGCAGAGGTGCCGCTTCCGCCGCGAAGCCCTACCGATTTATTCACCAGCGCATGCGGACCGGAGCAATTAATAAGAGCCGCAGGTCAGATTGATTGTTCCCGCAATTTTTTAAATCCTCCTTATGTATTTTTACGCGACTGGCTGGGCATTGCTGACCCTAACGCCGCGGTTTATTCCTTTGCCGGACATATATTTAACGCGGTCGGTGTAACACATATTATTTTCTCTATCGTCTTTGCTGTAGGGTATTGTGTAGTTGCTGAAGTCTTCCCAAAAATTAAACTCTGGCAAGGTTTACTGGCGGGTGCGTTAGCACAGCTTTTTGTTCACATGATCTCCTTCCCGCTGATGGGGCTGACACCCCCGCTGTTCGAACTGCCCTGGTACGAACACGTCTCAGAGATCGTGGGGCATTTGATCTGGTTCTGGTCGATTGAAATCATTCGTCGTGACCTACGCAACCGCATCACGCACGAGCCCGACCCGGAGATCCCGCTGGGTAACGCACGTTAAAAAAAATGGCGCGACTTTTACAGTCGCGCCATTTTTTCAGATTGATTCAGGTCAGGCGGTGCCGCCCACCGTCAGGTTATCCACTTTCAGCGTTGGCTGACCGACGCCAACCGGCAGGCTCTGGCCCTCTTTACCGCAAACACCAACGCCGTTATCCAGCTTCAGATCGTTACCGACCATGGAGATTTGCTGCATGGCTTCAATACCGGAGCCAATCAGGGTCGCCCCCTTCACCGCTTTGGTCACTTTGCCTTTCTCAATCAGATACGCTTCTGAAGTGGAGAAGACGAACTTACCGGAGGTGATATCTACCTGACCGCCACCAAAGTTTGGCGCGAAGATGCCGTAATCAACGGACTCGATGATCTCCTGCGGTGTGGATTTACCCGGCAACATGTAAGTGTTCGTCATACGCGGCATCGGCAGATGCGCGTAGGATTCACGACGGCCGTTGCCCGTTGGCGCAACGCCCATCAGACGCGCGTTGAGTTTGTCCTGCATGTAGCCTTTCAGTACGCCATTTTCGATCAGCACGTTGTACTGCCCGGGCGTACCTTCATCGTCGATTGAAATCGAGCCACGGCGATCCTGCATCGTGCCGTCATCAACCACGGTACAGAGTTCAGAAGAGACGCGTTGTCCCATCTGGCCGCTGAATACGGAGGTGCCGCGACGGTTAAAATCGCCTTCCAGACCGTGGCCCACCGCTTCGTGCAGCAGCACGCCAGGCCAGCCTGCGCCGAGTACCACCGGCAATGTACCGGCGGGTGCCGCCACGGCAGACAGGTTCACCAGCGCCATGCGCACGGCCTCTTTTGCCCACGCGTCAGCGCGTGCTTCACCGTCAACATCGCCCAGGAACCAGTCATAACCAAAACGACCGCCGCCACCGCTTGAACCGCGCTCACGCTTACCGTCGTCTTCAACCTGCACGCTGACAGAAAGACGTACCAGCGGACGCACATCCGCTGCCAGCGTGCCGTCTGTCGCCGCGACCAGGATCAGTTCATAGACACCGCTCAGGCTGGCAGAGACTTCCTGCACGCGTTTATCCGCAGCGCGTGCGACTTTATCCACGCGGCGCAGGATATCCAGTTTCTCTTCACGGCTCATGCTCTGCAGGGGATCGATACTGGTATAGAGTGCAGAGTGCTGCACTTCACCCAGCGTCTTCACGCGACCGTCACCGGTTTCGCGCACGATAGTCCGCGCAGCCAGCGCGCTCTGCTCTAGTGCGGCCAGGCTAATCTGGTCGGCATAAGCAAAACCGGTTTTCTCGCCGCTGACGGCACGTACACCGACACCCTGGTCAATGTTATAAGAGCCATCTTTAATGATGCTGTCTTCTAAAACCCAGGATTCGTGATAGCTCGACTGGAAATAGAGATCGCCGTAGTCGAGACGGCGTTCGGTCAGTTGACCAAGAATGGAGAACAGGTCCTGATGGCTCAGGCCGTTCGCTGCGAGCAAATGTTCACTTACCAGGTTCAGACTCATCGTATTGCTACTCGTTCGTTGCCGCCCGTGGCGGTATATAAATCGTATTTATTGAGAGTGAGGCAATTACCTGCCCACGTCAAATCATTGCTGTGCATCTTTGCGCGGCTGGCGCAGCACTTCATTAATCTGCGGTTTATCCACCGGCCCGGTGATGCGATAGCGCAGAATAGAGACTTTGCTCCACAGCGGCCCCAGCACTTTACTGGCGGCAAACACCGCCGCACCGACAATCGGGTTCACCACAAAAGCCGCCGCCACGCCGACGGTGGCAGAAATTTCAGGTGCCACCACCGCTTCCATATCCAGTTCGCGGCGCACGAGGTTGACCGAGCCTTTCATCGCAATATCCGCTTCCAGGCCGTCCACCAGCGTATCGTCGGTATGCAGCACCCCGTCTTTGATCCATGCCGTACTGCGGATGGAGTCGTAATAGAAACCTTCGCTGAAGGTATCGCTAAAGTCGAAACGCAGCTTACGCAGCAGGGCATCAAAGCTCAACAGACGCAGTATCTGGCCCGCATGCCCGGTACTCACATCGGCAATCTCACCCTTGCCAAAGCGGGTTTTCAGAATGCCGTTCAGCGAGGCTTCATCCGGCGTCCACGGTGCCGCACGCCAGTGGAGATCGTAATTCACGTCAAATGATGACCCCCGCAGCGGCGTGCTGATGCCAAAGAAGTTAGCCACGGAATCCAGTTTATTGCCCTTGATGTCGCCCTTCAAAGAGGTTCGCTGCTCGCCCGGGTTATTAACCCACTCCCCGGCGGCCCTCAGACGGCCAAAGCCGGTGTCGATAAGTCCGCCCGCAAGGCTCAGCGTATTCCCCTTAATGGCGAAATCGCCGTCAATACGGCCATACTTTTGACCCCAAAGCCAGCACTCAGCACAGCGTAGCTGGAGATCGGGCCAGCCGCTGAAGTCGATACGGGTTGGGTTATTCAACGGCGCCGTATTTGACGGATGATCTTTTCCGCTCGCGGTGGCCGGGTTGTAGTAGAGATAGCGAATCGCCGCCTGCCACGGCGCATTGTCGCGCATGGTCAGCGTGCCATTGATCTCGCGGCCCTGGGCTTCGACTTTTGACCCGTTCGCCGTTGGCTGCGAAACAATGCTCAGGTTATTCCACTGCTGTCCACCCAGCATCAGCGACGGCGTACGAACAGTAATGCTCTGCGGGAACTGGGCAGCCTCATCAACGTTTTGGCCCACGCCCTTCTGGAACAGGGCCAGCCACTCGGCCCCGTCCATTGGCGGCAGATTAAGCTCAATGCCGGTGTGATCGGGCAGCGGCGGCGTGGTGCGGCTGTCCGTCGTCCAGATGGCTCTGTCGAGCGTGAGCTTACGGTTAAGCAGCCAGCGGCTGTTGAAATGGTTTTTCTCACCCGCACTGCCGGTCAGCGCGAAGCTGTTAAGATTGCCATCGACGTTAACCTTTATTGGCAGCGGTTGACCGGACGATTTATCCAGCGGTGCAGGCAACTGGCTCTGAATGTTTTTCAGATCGCCGGTGATATCAACTTTATAGCGCGCACCGGCGTGATAAGGCAGTTCAATTGCCACCTTGCCATTCCAGGAGACTGCACCGTTAACGGACTCCTCAATCGGCTTTGGCAGAACATCCATGCGCGATGGCTGCCAGTTGCCGTCCAGGTTGACGGCTACCTGATAAGCTTTCTCGCCCTCGGTGGTCGAGAAATCAATATTCACAGGCTGATTAAACCAGCTGGCCGTGAGCGGCTCGCTCTTCAGGTTACCGTTCTCAAAGCTAAACTGCCCGCTGAGGTTCTTCAGGGTGCTTTCAAGCGGCTTAATATACAGGCTGTTGTTATTGAGACGGACGTCGCCTTTGGCGGTGGTCATTTCACCGTCGAGCGGGATATCAAGATGTAAGCGAGCACTCACATCGCCATCCAGCTGCAGCTGCTGAAGGGTGGCTGCCAGTGACTCTTTCAGCGGCGTGTCTTCAAAATAGGGGCCGACTGCTTTCCCGGGGCCGTTAATGTCGGCATCAATCAAAAGCTTCTCTTTTGAGTAATCCGGAATGTTTGCCGTCAGGTTACTGGCCGTTACGCCGCCCAGCGCCACGTTGTCTGCCTTCATCCATAATCCGTCATTGATAAAATTAAGTTCAATGTCGAGATTTTTCAGCGCAGGCCAGCCCGGCTGGAAGGCGAAGGTGGCGTTATGCAGCGGCACCAGCACCTGGAATTGACCTTCATTGTGCTTGTACGGGAAAAGATGCGGATTACCGCCGTAGACCAGGGTGGCATTATCCGCCTGACCGCCCTGGATCGCGCCGCTCAGATAGTCCACCAGCGCTTTGCCCATCAGGTTCTCGGGGAAGTAGCGCCAGGCCTGAGAACCGTCGTTAGTGCTGATCCCGGCCAGAATACCCAGCCACGGCTCTTCACCTTCAGGCTGCAGATAGCGGAAATCGCCACGCGCATGCACCGCTTTGGCTTTCACATCGATATGGCGCCCATCCAGCTGGAAACCTTTATCGTTACGCAGCCAGTTGAGCACCGCATTGCCTCGTTCAATTTCCAGCGGCGCACGGAAGACCGTTTCGTAAGGCATTTTGGCGTCATGCATATCGACCGTTAGCCTGCCGTTCTCAACGCTCCCTTCCAGCTTACCGCTGAAGTTTTCCGCCCCCGGTAACATCTTCCACTGCTTCCAGGCCAGACCTTTCCATGCGGCCTGAAAACGGGTCTTTTCCGTGGCCTGAAGCGGGATATCCAGCGCCAGCGAATCTATCTTTCCGCTTGGCTGCGTTGCCAGCCAGATCTCACCCAGGTCCGGAGAGAGCTTGGCGGCCATCGAGCGCAGACCTTCTATTGCGGCCAGATCAAGGTTGCTGGCGCGAATACGCAGCTCGTCACTGCGTTTGCTGGTCGCCCCACCGACATCCTGCTCCGGCATCCAGGCCAGCGTCAGAGCACCGCGCGGCCAGGGTTTGTTATCCATGGTGATGCGTGTGTCCGGAATGGCAAACTGCCACCCCTCTTTCTCTTTCGTCACGTGCGCGGTGAGGTTGTCGACCGAAAGTTGATGCTGCTGTTTTTCGCCCTTCCAGCTTGCGCCCCCCTGCTTAAGCCAGATATCGCCGCTGGCAAATTCCCCTTTCGTCAGGGTCATCCAGCCTTCAAGGCTAAAACGGGCGGTTTCCAGCTGCATATTTTGCTGTAACCAGTCACCGAGCCACGGCTTAACATCCACGTCGTCGGCCTGCAGCCATACCTTGCCGTTATTTAACAAACCGTCGTCGTCGCGCAGATCCATACGAACCTGCATCACGCCATGCTGGCCGTTCAGGCTGGAGAGATTCACCTGTCCTTCCGCGCGATGGCGTTCTTTGCCGTTAAGCCAGGTCAGCTGTGGGATCGCCAGTTCAGCGCGCTGCCCGGAGAGGGTAATAAAGCTCACTTCGCTGTCGCGCAGATCGAAATGATCGAACTGACGCAGGAAGAGATCGCTGAAGCGGTTGGTTTCAAGGCTCTGATTGCTATCGCCGCCGGACAGCGGGGTATTGGTCAGAAACTGAAGCTGATAAAAGGTAAGATCGCGGAACTGCCAGCGAAAATGGAGCAGGCTTTGCCAGACATCCAGCGCCAGGGTGACGCGTTTGATTTTCAGATAGCCGCCATCTTTCAGGCTGGCATTGATATCCCGGACATCAAGCGTCGGGCCAAAATTCTGCCAGCTGGCGCTTATCTGGCTCACGTCCACCGGGACACCGGTGGTGGATTCGATTTTTGCCAGCAGCTGCGGACGCCAGCTGTCCAGATGTGGTAAAACGAGGCGCAGCCCGCTCACGAGCAACGCGACAATCACGACCAGCGTTGCCCCTGTAAGCAATAAAATCCCCGGCAATCGCCTCACTCATCTCTCCTTGTCAGCTTTGGTCACGCGGCGTACCGCGTCTTACATCATCACGACGTCAAACTGCTCCTGGTTATAGAGCGGTTCGATTTGAACTTTTACCTGTTTGCCGACAAAGATTTCCACTTCCGCCAGCGCGTGCGACTCTTCGCCTTTCAGCGCTTCAGCCACCGCAGGGGAAGCATAGACCAGAAAACGATCGGAGTCGTAGGCATGATGAACGCGAACGATTTCACGCATGATCTCGTAGCAGACGGTCTCAACCGTCTTTACTGTGCCACGTCCGTGGCAGGTTGGGCATTCATTGCACAGCACGTGCTCCACGCTTTCGCGGGTACGCTTACGCGTCATTTCCACCAGCCCCAGCTGTGAGAAGCCGTTGATGCTGGTTTTCACGCGATCTTTACTCAGCGCCTGCTCCAGCGAGTGCAGCACACGACGGCGATGGTCTTCATTACTCATATCGATAAAGTCGATGATGATAATGCCACCCAGATTGCGCAGGCGAAGCTGGCGGGCGATGGCCTGCGTGGCTTCGATGTTGGTATTAAAGATGGTGTCATCCAGGTTGCGATGGCCGACAAACGCGCCGGTGTTGATATCCACCGTCGTCATCGCTTCGGTCTGATCGATGATCAGATAGCCGCCGGACTTCAGTTCAACCTTGCGTTCCAGCGCTCGCTGGATCTCATTTTCTACGTCATAGAGATCGAAGATAGGCTGACGCCCCGTGTAATGCTCCAGCAGGCCAGGCATTTCGGGAATGTATTCGGCGGTAAATTCCAGCAGTGCTTCATAGGTCAGGCGGGAATCCACGCGAATTCTGTCGAGCTGTGCATCAGCAAAATCACGCAGGACGCGCTGAGCCAGCGCCAGTTCGCCGTAAAGCTGGTAGCGGGTCTGGTTGCGTTTTTTACGCTCCATGACTTTGGTCCAGACGCGCTTGAGATAAGCCGCATCAGACGCCAGATCGTCTTCACTGATCCCTTCTGCGGCGGTACGGATGATAAACCCGCCCTGTTCATCGCAGTAAGCGCTGACCACTTTTTTAAGACGCTCGCGCTCGCTTTCGCTCTCAATGCGCTGCGAAACGCCCACGTGCGACGCGCCAGGCATAAAGACCAGATAACGGGAAGGCAATGTAATGTCGGTAGTCAGACGGGCGCCTTTCGTGCCCAGCGGATCTTTGACGACCTGCACCATCAGATCCTGGCCCTGACGCACCAGTTCGGAGATATCGCGCACGGCAAACTGCTTTTGCTCTTCGCCCGCGACGCATTCGGTATGCGGCATAATGTCGGAGGCATGTAAAAATGCCGCCTTATCCAGTCCAATATCTACAAAAGCCGCCTGCATACCCGGTAGTACACGACTGACACGACCTTTGTAGATATTGCCTACTATTCCGCGCCGCGCTTCACGCTCAATATGAATTTCCTGAAGAATGCCACCATCAATATAGGCCACACGGGTTTCCGATGGCGTTACGTTTACCAACAATTCAGCCGTCATAATTATCCCTTCCCTCACGCAGTGAGTTAAAATTGCTCAGCAACTCATACGTTTCCACCAGCGGTAAGCCGACTACGGCGTGATAGCTGCCATTAATCTTCCTGACAAAACAGCCACCCAGCCCCTGAATACCGTATGCACCTGCCTTATCCATCGGTTCACCGCTGGTGATATAAGCGGCGATCTCGTCGTCGGTAAGCACTCTGAATGTCACGTCCGTCACCACCAGGCAATCCAGCACGTGCTGGCTGTCCGCCAGCGCGACGGCGGTCATTACCTGATGTGTTTGTCCGGACATTTTGCGCAGCATACGCGCCGCATGTTCAGCGTCGTGCGGTTTCTCGAGCACTTCACCGTTAAGAATAACGATGGTATCTGCCCCCAGCACCGGCAAGTCACGCGGCGTTTGCGCCACGCCTGCCTGCGCTTTCTCACGCGCCAGTCGAGAAACGTACTGCTGGGCACTTTCGCCTTCAGCGCGTTTCTCTTCGATGCCCGTAACAATGCGTTCAAAGGAGACACCCAGCTGAGTGAGCAACTCCTGACGACGCGGAGAACCAGAAGCAAGATATAGAGACGTCATAGAAACCTTTTATTGCACAGCAAACTGCTGGCGAACCTTACGCATCAGCAGGAACAGCCACGGCCAGAGCACACCGTTTACTACACTACTCCAGAACACTTCCGGTCGGAAAGAGACGTTGATCACTAAAAACTCTGCCCAGAAAACAACGATATCCGCAGCAAGCGACAACAACATCACCACCAGCGCCTGTTGCCAGAGCGCGAGGTTACGAAAGAGCTGGAATTTAAGTGCGACGAGGTACGCAATAATACTCATGGACAAGGCGCGCACGCCAAGCGTAGAGCCACTAATGAGATCCAGTATGGCACCCATCACAAAACCTGTGCCGACATTTACGCGGTGCGGCAGGGCAAGGATCCAGTAGAGCAAAATGAGCAATACCCAGTTTGGCCGGAAAACGAGAATGTCGTCCGGCCAGGGCATGATTTGCAGTAACAGCGCAATGAGAAATGAGAGCCAGATAACCCAGCGTCCCTGGCTACGGTAACTTGCCACTACTGCCCTCCCGAGGAGAGTTTAGGCGGTGGCGGTGCATCCGGCAGCGGCTGCGTTAGCCCCGTAGCAGGGGCCGGTACTGGCGCAGGGGGTCCCATGGCATCCGGTGCCGGCAGAACCTGCGGCATCATTTGCATCAGGCGTTCATTCGCGACGCGATGAACATCTTCAGGCGTCATGGGGTTAGCACCATTGCGGTCGGCGCCCCACAGCAGCAGCAGGTAGCGAAGACGCTGTAAACCCGCGGTTGGACGCGCCTGAATCACGGTATAGGCACGCTGCGTATCAAGCTTCACCGAAGAGACAACCGCAACCGGATACCCTTCAGGGAAACGTCCACCCAGACCCGACGTCACCAGAACGTCGCCCACACGAATGTCCGTGTTAGCCGGCAGATGTTCCAGCTGGAGATCGTCGGTACACCCGTTACCGGCCGCGATGACGCGAATGTCATTACGCAGTACCTGAATCGGCAGCGCATGCGTGGCATCGCAGATCAGCAGAACGCGGCTGGTCAGTTTGGCCACAGCAACAACCTGGCCTACAACGCCTTTATCACTGATAACAGGCTGACCTTCATACACACCGTTCACGCTTCCTTTGTCGATCACCACCTGATCGCTGTAAGGATCGTTGACGGTGGAGATCACCTGCGTCACCATCTTCTGCTCATCCTGACGCAGCGGCGAGCCAAGCAGCTCGCGCAGACGCGCGTTTTCCTGCTTATATTGTCCCAGCATCAGCAGCTCGCTGTTTTTCAACAGCAGTTCCTGACGTAATGCCCGGTTTTCGAGTTCGAGTTGGTCACGTGAAGACAACGTTTGAGAAACGGAGTCGAGCAACTCACGGGGACCATTTGAAATAAAGTAGAAAGGACTGACGGCGGTATCCATGTACGTTCTGATCTGACTGAACGTACCGAGGCGGCTATCGGCAATAATGACCCCAAGCGCAACCAGGACCGCCAGAATGAGGCGAAACTGTAGCGATGGGCCACGGCTAAAAATTGGCTTCATAGGCTATGCGTATTCTCGTGTCAGAGAGAAAGGGTAGCGATACGCTACCCTTTCACAATGACTACTCTTCGCTGAACAAGTCGCCGCCGTGCATGTCGATCATTTCCAGCGCCTTGCCACCACCACGGGCGACGCAAGTCAGTGGATCTTCTGCAACTACGACAGGAATACCTGTCTCTTCCATTAACAGGCGGTCGAGGTTACGCAGCAGCGCACCACCACCGGTCAGAACCATACCGCGCTCGGAGATGTCAGACGCCAGTTCTGGTGGGCACTGTTCCAGGGCAACCATCACTGCGCTCACGATACCGGTCAGAGGTTCCTGCAGCGCTTCCAGAATTTCGTTGGAGTTCAGGGTAAAGCCGCGTGGAACACCTTCAGCCAGGTTACGGCCGCGAACTTCGATTTCACGCACTTCATCGCCCGGGTAAGCGGAACCGATTTCATGCTTGATACGCTCAGCGGTCGCTTCGCCGATCAGGGAACCGTAGTTACGACGCACATAATTAATGATGGCTTCGTCGAAACGATCGCCACCGATACGCACGGAAGAGGAGTACACCACGCCGTTCAGGGAGATAACGGCCACTTCAGTGGTACCACCACCGATATCCACCACCATAGAACCGGTCGCTTCAGAAACAGGCAGACCCGCACCGATTGCCGCCGCCATTGGCTCTTCAATCAGGAACACTTCACGCGCGCCTGCACCCTGGGCTGATTCACGGATTGCGCGACGTTCAACCTGGGTGGCGCCAACCGGCACACACACCAGAACACGCGGGCTTGGGCGCATGAAGCTGTTGCTGTGAACCTGCTTGATGAAGTGCTGAAGCATTTTTTCAGTCACGAAGAAGTCAGCGATAACGCCGTCTTTCATTGGGCGGATTGCGGCGATGTTGCCAGGGGTACGTCCCAGCATCTGCTTCGCGTCATGACCCACCGCGGCTACGCTTTTCGGCGAGCCGGCACGATCCTGACGAATGGCCACAACGGAAGGCTCATTCAATACGATGCCTTGTCCTTTAACGTAAATAAGGGTATTCGCGGTACCCAGGTCAATGGACAGGTCATTGGAAAACATGCCACGAAATTTTTTCAACATACTAAGGGATAATCCTGAAAGCTGGGGCGGAAAACAAAATCCGCTTACTTTACCAACCACACGCAGCAGCGACAAGGCGCAAAAATCATCTGCAGCGGTGAAAATTTGTGCAGTACGTATCCTGATGTTACAAATCTTTCCCTGATTCCCTCAGGGCTGAGTACACAGTAGCGTCCCTCACTGACATTTGTAACCCGCTAAAGGTCGTTCACTGGCTTTTTGCTCGTCATACTCAAAGCTACAGGCGCGATATTCTACGTGAAAACGGATTAAACGGCAGGTCAAACAGAGTATCTTTGCAAATATTTTTTCACATTGGTGTCAAGCGGCTGAGAGGAGGCAAAAAAATCCCCCTGACCGCCCGTCACACCGCGCTCTGTCAACATCTGCCATTCGCTTCTGGAGCGCACGCCCGTGGCAAAGACTTGTGTTCGCGTTCCCTTGCACGCTTCCACCAGACTCTGTACCAGCAGCTGGTTTTCCGTGCGCTTTTCAATGTTCCTTACCAGCCCCGGATGCAGCTTTAATAACTCCACATCCAGTTCCTTAATCCAGTTAGTACTGACCAGCGTTAAACCCGCCTGCGTGACCGCGACACGGGCACCTAGCGCATTAATCAACCGTACTACCGGACGTAACCGGCTGATGTGTTGACCCACATCCGCCTCAGCAAGTTCAAAAATAATGTGTTTGCGTTGCGATTTTTCGCATTGCATTAATGTATCACGCAACCACCGCTGAAAACGCGGGCGAATTAACGACTCCACGGTAACCTGTAGCGCCAGGTTTTCTTCGGGCCAGAAGGATAAAAACGGCATGAGTCGGGTGATCTGCTGGCGGTCATACTCTTCAGAAAGCCCAAACTGCAGCACCATCGGTAAATATTCCGCGGAGATGACCTCTTCCGTACCGTCAAAAATACGGCACATCAGCTCACGGTGATGAACGTTCCCGTTTTTCATCACCGCCGGTTTTTGATAAATGCGCGGCCCGCCGCGGCTGAGCATTTGCTCTATTAACGTTCGCCAGCGCACATTGCCGCGCCCTTTTTCTGGTAACGAATCGTCGTACACTGCCCAGCCGTTAGCGCCCTGCAACACGGCGTTGCGGGTTGCCGCTTCAGCATGTTCCATCACCTGTTCCGTCGACTGGCCGCCGCGCCAGGCACAGATGCCCATATGAACCATATCGTCCCTGTCGAGCATTTTGCTCTGCGGCAGCGCATCCACCGCTTTCAGCAGCTGGCTGGCGATGCTTTCTGACTCTTTCAGCGTACGGTGAGGCAGCAGCACGGCAAAGTCGCTGCGGTGATAACGGGCCAGCAGCGCACCCGGATAACGCATAATAAAGGTGGAGAGCAGGTTGATCAGCGTAAAGAGATTCTCTTCCGCCACGCGCTGTCCCCAGGTGTCGCGCAGCAGATCGAAATCGGGCAGGCGAATCATCATGACAACACCGTGCGTCCCGACTTTTTCCGGATCGTCCAGCAACGTGGCCAGTTGATTATCAAAGAAAAGACGGTTATTCAGCCCGGTTTTATTATCCTGCGCAGCGTAAGAGCGGATCAGCGTGTCCATACGGCTGCGCTGGTCGCTGGCGAACTGAATTTCTGAGAGCAGCGTATCCAGCGCACTGCTGGCACGCGCAGGCCATTCATGGATCGAGCCACGCACCTGCGGGCCGCGTTCACCATTCAGTATACGCACGGAACGCATCTCCAGCAGTTCCTGACCAGAGAGCTGACGGCGCAGCCAGCGAACCGCGAGAAAAATCAGCAGGACAATAAACGCGACGGCGACGGTGAGCGGCGCGGTGGTCATCATCGAGCGGAAGTAGCTGGCCATCGGATCGAGGTAGACCATGTTTATGGTCATGCCCGGGTTTTTAAGGGAATGCACCGTCACTTCCCGGTACTGGCTTACCACGCCCGCAGGCCGATAGCTGTCCTGCCGGGCATGGCTTAAAACATTATGCTTTCCCTGCAGAATGTCGATTTGGACAATATCGACAGGCACCATCAACTCATCCAGCTCGCGGGACAGCGCCGGCAGCGGGGTGGTGAGGAGACGATTATCAATCACCGACGCGACAGACTGCACCCGATTAACCAGCTTGTCCTGAATGGCGTTATAAAAGCTCAGAGAACAGCCAAGGAGCGTGACAAAAATGGTTAGCCCCGTCAGTAAGGTGATAAAAGCCGAGAACTTCGTCGTTAATCGCATCCTTGAGATAACTCCGTGGGTTGAGGGGGTAGCGAGTAAGCGCTAACTTGCATTTCAAATGCGGCATACTATCAAACCTGGCGTATCTGGCAATTTATTGCGTTAAATCGGCATTGCTTTTCCCTGAGGGAGTATAGTCTTCAGGAGCTATTTTCCAATCATCTGAGTCGTGAGGACCCTGTATGCAGGCTTTGATCTTAGAACAGCAGGACGGCAAAACGCTTGCCTCGGTGCAGGCCGTTGAAGAGAGCCGACTGCCGGCAGGCGAAGTGACCGTCGACATCGACTGGTCCAGTTTAAATTATAAAGATGCGCTGGCTATTACCGGGAAGGGTAAAATCATCCGAAATTTCCCTATGGTGCCAGGTATCGATTTTGCGGGCCGGGTTCATGCGAGCGAAGATCCGCGCTTCCATGCCGGCCAGCAGGTGCTGCTCACGGGCTGGGGCGTGGGTGAAAATCACTGGGGTGGGCTGGCGACACAGGCGCGCGTGAAAGGCGACTGGCTGGTGCCGATGCCACAAGGCCTGGATGGTCGTAAAGCGATGATCATCGGTACCGCAGGCTTTACCGCCATGCTGTGCGTGATGGCGCTGGAAGATGCCGGTATTCGCCCTGAATCGGGTGAGATCGTCGTGACCGGTGCCAGCGGTGGTGTGGGCAGCACGGCGGTGACATTGCTGCACAAACTGGGTTACCAGGTTGCGGCAGTTTCCGGGCGCGAGAGCACCCACGCGTACCTGCGTCAGCTCGGCGCTAATCGCATCCTGAGCCGCGACGAGTTTGCCGAAACCCGTCCACTTGAAAAACAGCTCTGGGCAGGTGCGGTAGATACCGTCGGTGACAAAGTGCTGGCAAAAGTGCTGGCGCAGATGAACTACGGCGGCTGCGTGGCAGCCTGTGGTCTGGCGGGCGGTTTTGCCCTGCCCACCACCGTGATGCCCTTTATTCTGCGTAACGTTCGCCTGCAGGGTGTTGATTCCGTAATGACCCCGGCGGCGCGCCGCATTGCGGCCTGGGAACGTCTGCAGCGCGATTTGCCGGACACGTTCTTTACTCAGAGCGCAACCGAAATCACGCTTAGCCAGGCGCCTAAATATGCCAGCAAGATCATGGACAACCAGTTCCATGGCCGCGCACTGGTGAAAATTGCCTAATCTTCAAATTTTCGTGACATATTCGCGCTAATCCCTCTCCTCCGTCATGCTTAGAAAAACGCATGACGGAGGATGCCATGAAAACCCGAAAACTGACGGAAGCCGACGTAACGTCTGAATCTGTCTTTATGTTACAGCGCCGCCAGATCCTGAAAATGCTTGGCATCAGCGCCACCGCACTGACGCTTTCCCCTGCGGCTCATGCCGACCTGCTCGACTGGTTTAAAGGTAACGATCGCCCCAAAGCCCCTTCCGGCGCCCCGCTCACCTTTACGAAGCCCGCTCAGTGGCAAAACACACTGACGCTCACGCCGGAAGACAAAGTGACCGGCTATAACAATTTCTACGAATTTGGTCTCGATAAGGCCGATCCTGCGGCCAACGCGGGGAGTATGAAAACCGATCCGTGGACGCTGAAAATCGACGGTGAAGTGGCAAAACCGCTGACGCTGGACCATCACGATCTCACCACCCGTTTTCCACTGGAAGAGCGTATCTACCGCATGCGCTGCGTGGAAGCCTGGTCGATGGTTGTGCCCTGGGTAGGCTTCCCGCTGCATAAACTGCTGGCGATGGTTGAACCCACCAGCAACGCAAAATATGTCTCTTTCCAGACGCGCTACGCCCCGGACGAGATGCCGGGCCAGAAAGATCGGTTTATCGGCGGTGGGCTTGCGTATCCGTATGTCGAAGGGTTACGGCTCGACGAAGCGATGCATCCTCTTACGCTGCTGACCGTCGGTGTTTACGGCAAAGCACTCCCGCCGCAGAACGGCGCGCCTGTTCGCTTAACGGTGCCGTGGAAGTACGGTTTTAAAGGGATTAAATCTATCGTCAGCATTAAGCTCACCCGCGAACGTCCACCCACGACCTGGAACCTGGCGGCGCCCGACGAATATGGCTTTTTTGCCAATGTGAACCCGCACGTCGATCATCCCCGCTGGTCGCAGGCCACCGAGCGATTTATCGGTTCCGGCGGCGCGCTGGATGTGAAGCGTCAGCCGACACTGCTGTTTAACGGCTACGCTGATGAAGTGGCGTCGCTTTACCGTGGCCTTAATTTACGGGAGAACTTCTGAGTGCGTTTAACGGCAAAACAGATAACCTGGCTGAAAGTGCTGTTGCACTTAGCCGGGTTGCTTCCTTTTATCTGGTTATTCTGGGCCGCCAGC
This sequence comes from Enterobacter sp. WPR_3_1, assembly GCF_003635055.1. Taxonomy (NCBI): domain Bacteria; kingdom Pseudomonadati; phylum Pseudomonadota; class Gammaproteobacteria; order Enterobacterales; family Enterobacteriaceae; genus Enterobacter; species Enterobacter sp. WPR_3_1. The sequence goes on from NZ_RBXU01000009.1 coordinate 659,828, forward strand.
CAGGGGCTTTTTAGCGCTGATCCGGCAAAGGATATCCAGCACTTTACCGGTCGGATGGCTCTGAAATTTTTACTGGCGACCTTGCTGGTGTCACCGTTAGCGCGCTACGCTAAACAGCCATTATTGATACGCACCCGCCGGCTTTTGGGGCTATGGTGTTTTGCCTGGGCGACGCTCCATTTGACCAGCTACGCCTTGCTGGAACTGGGCGTTAACAACCTGGCACTGCTGGGCCGCGAACTGGTTACCCGTCCGTACCTGACGTTAGGTATCGTGAGCTGGCTGGTGTTACTGGCATTAGCACTGACATCAACGCAATATGCACAACGTACATTGGGCAGGCGCTGGCAACTGCTGCACAACTTCGTCTATCTTGTCGCGATCCTCGCACCCATCCATTATCTGTGGTCGGTGAAGATCCTCTCCCCGCAGCCCATACTCTACGCGCTGCTGGCTGTGGCGCTTTTAGCATGGCGTTACAAGAAGTTCCGTCAGTGGTTGCGATAATTCGCGAAACTGTGCGTTTTCCCGCAGAATCCCTGTCAACCGCGAATCTTTTTCGGATAGCGGTTGATAATCTTCCCTGATAAGACCAGTATTTAGCTGCCAAATGCTACGAAATCGTTATAATGTGCGACTTTGGTTTACCCGACAGCGGTTTTAGGCCTCTGAAAAGGTGACAATCGTGCTTCGAAGGTATATTTTGTTTTTTACCGGAGAATCGCAGGAGATAGCGGCACAATGGCTGATAAGTTCCATATCTTAGTTTTAAACGGACCGAACCTGAACATGCTCGGCACCCGCGAGCCCGAGAAGTACGGCTCGCTAACATTGAGTGAAATTGTTAACCGTCTGAGCACGGAAGCAACGTCGCTGAATGTGGATTTGGATCATTTTCAGTCGAACGCGGAGTACGCAATCATCGACCGTATTCATCAGGCTAAAGACACTGTGGACTATATCCTGATCAATCCGGCCGCGTTTACGCACACCAGTGTTGCTATTCGCGACGCACTGCTCGCAGTGAGTATCCCGTTTATCGAGATCCACCTGAGCAACGTGCACGCCCGAGAGCCGTTCCGCCACCATTCCTATCTATCAGATATCGCCGCTGGCGTTATTTGCGGACTGGGCGCTGACGGCTATTCATACGCTTTACAGACAGCGGTAAAACGCTTGTCACAATCACACTAAACAAGAGTACGGAACCCACTCATGGATATTCGTAAGATTAAAAAACTGATCGAACTGGTTGAAGAATCAGGCATCTCCGAACTGGAAATTTCTGAAGGCGAAGAGTCTGTACGCATCAGCCGTGCAGCCCCAGCCGCTAGCTTCCCGGTAATGCAGCAGGCTTATGCTGCGCCAGTGCAGCAGCCTGCGCTTTCCGCAGCCGTTGCACCAGCAGCTGAAGCCGCACCTGCCGCTGCAGCAGAAATCAGTGGTCACATCGTACGTTCCCCAATGGTTGGTACTTTCTACCGCACCCCGAGCCCGGACGCGAAAGCGTTCATCGAAGTGGGTCAGAAAGTCAACGCAGGCGATACCCTGTGCATCGTTGAAGCGATGAAAATGATGAACCAGATCGAAGCAGACAAATCAGGCACTGTGAAAGCGATTCTGGTCGAAAGTGGTCAGCCGGTTGAATTTGACGAGCCGCTGGTCGTCATCGAGTAACGAGGCGAACATGCTGGATAAAATTGTTATCGCCAACCGCGGCGAGATTGCACTGCGTATTCTTCGTGCCTGTAAAGAACTGGGCATCAAGACCGTCGCTGTGCACTCAAGCGCGGATCGCGATTTAAAACACGTATTGCTGGCGGATGAGACGGTCTGTATTGGCCCGGCTCCGTCCGTAAAAAGCTATCTGAACATCCCGGCTATCATCAGCGCCGCTGAAATCACCGGCGCGGTGGCAATTCATCCGGGTTATGGCTTCCTCTCTGAGAACGCCAACTTTGCTGAGCAGGTTGAGCGCTCTGGCTTTATCTTCATCGGCCCGAAAGCTGACACTATCCGCCTGATGGGCGACAAAGTGTCCGCAATCACCGCGATGAAAAAAGCCGGTGTTCCAACCGTACCGGGCTCTGACGGTCCTCTGACCGACGACATGGATGCTAACCGTGCTCATGCGAAACGCATTGGCTATCCGGTTATCATCAAGGCGTCCGGCGGCGGCGGCGGTCGCGGTATGCGCGTTGTGCGTAGCGATGCTGAACTGGCTCAGTCCATCTCCATGACCAAAGCGGAAGCGAAAGCAGCTTTCAGCAATGACATGGTGTACATGGAAAAATACCTGGAAAACCCACGCCACATCGAAATTCAGGTGCTGGCTGACGGTCAGGGTAACGCTATCTATCTGGCAGAACGTGACTGCTCCATGCAGCGTCGTCACCAGAAAGTGGTTGAAGAAGCGCCAGCACCGGGCATTACGCCGGAACTGCGTCGCTACATCGGCGAGCGTTGTGCTAAAGCCTGTGTCGATATCGGCTATCGCGGTGCGGGTACTTTCGAGTTCCTGTTCGAAAACGGCGAGTTCTACTTCATTGAGATGAACACCCGTATTCAGGTAGAACACCCGGTTACCGAAATGATTACCGGCGTTGACCTGATCAAAGAACAGCTGCGTATCGCTGCGGGTCAGCCTCTGTCCATCAAACAGGAAGAAGTTGTGGTCAAAGGCCATGCGGTGGAATGCCGTATCAACGCCGAAGACCCGAATACCTTCCTGCCAAGCCCGGGTAAAATCACGCGTTTCCACGCGCCGGGTGGCTTTGGTGTGCGTTGGGAGTCTCATATCTACGCGGGTTACACCGTACCGCCGTACTATGACTCCATGATCGGTAAGCTTATCTGCTACGGCGAAAACCGTGACGTGGCAATTGCCCGCATGAAGAACGCCCTGCAGGAGCTGATCATCGACGGTATCAAAACCAACGTTGAACTGCAGATGCGTATCATGAGCGACGAGCACTTCCAGAATGGTGGGACTAACATCCACTATCTGGAGAAAAAACTCGGTCTGCAAGAGAAGTAATCGCGCAGTCACGCCAAAAAGGCCGGATAATCCGGCCTTTTTTTATTTCTGGGGATCGGAAAGCCCCATCATGTACAATCCCCGCTTTATTCATCCACAAGGGACAAAAAATGGACAAGCGTTTTGTTCAGGCCCATAAAGAAGCGCGATGGGCGCTGTGGCTGACCCTTCTCTATCTTGCTGCATGGTTGGTGACCGCTTACTTACCTGACTCGGCTATTGGCATTACCGGCCTGCCTCACTGGTTCGAAATGGCCTGCCTGCTGGTGCCGCTGGTCTTTATCCTGCTGTGCTGGGCAATGGTGAAATTTATCTACCGGGATATCCCGCTGGAGGATGATGATGCAGCTTGAAGTCATTCTGCCGCTGGTCGCGTACCTGGTGGTCGTGTTTGGTTTGTCCGTTTATGCAATGCGTAAGAGGACAACCGGCACTTTCCTGAATGAGTATTTCCTCGGCAGTCGTTCGATGGGCGGTGTCGTGCTGGCCATGACGCTTACCGCCACCTATATCAGCGCCAGCTCGTTTATCGGTGGCCCCGGTGCAGCCTATAAATACGGGTTAGGCTGGGTGCTGCTGGCAATGATTCAGCTGCCTGCCGTCTGGCTCTCGCTGGGTATACTGGGTAAAAAGTTTGCCATTCTGGCACGCCGTTATAACGCCGTGACGCTCAACGATATGCTGTTTGCGCGCTACCAGAGCCGTCTGCTGGTGTGGCTGGCAAGCTTGAGCCTGCTGGTCGCGTTTATTGGTGCAATGACGGTGCAGTTCATCGGCGGGGCACGCCTGCTGGAAACCGCTGCAGGGATCCCCTATGAGACGGGCCTTATCATCTTTGGGGTGAGCATTGCGCTGTATACCGCCTTTGGCGGATTTCGCGCCAGCGTGCTGAACGATACGCTGCAGGGGATGGTGATGCTCGTCGGCACAATCGTTCTGCTGGTGGGAATTGTCCACGCCGCAGGTGGTCTGAGCCATGCCGTTGAAACTCTGGAAGCGATTGACCCGAAACTGATTTCCCCACAGGGTGCGGATGATATCCTTTCGCCAACATTTATGACGTCGTTCTGGGTGCTGGTGTGCTTTGGTGTTATTGGCCTGCCGCATACCGCCGTGCGTTGTATCTCGTATAAAGACAGCAAAGCCGTTCACCGGGGTATTATTATCGGGACGATCGTTGTTGCAATCCTGATGTTCGGCATGCATCTGGCGGGTGCGTTAGGACGTGCGGTGATCCCCGACCTTACGGTTCCCGATTTGGTGATCCCGACCCTGATGGTCAAAGTGCTTCCGCCTTTTGCCGCGGGGATATTCCTCGCCGCGCCAATGGCCGCCATAATGTCGACCATTAACGCCCAGCTACTGCAGAGTTCCGCTACGATCATTAAAGATCTCTATCTGAACCTGCGTCCTGAGCAGGTGCAAAATGAACGACGCCTGAAGCGTATGTCGGCGGTGATTACGCTCGTTTTAGGCGCGCTGCTGCTGTTAGCCGCATGGCGTCCGCCGGAGATGATCATCTGGCTGAACCTGCTGGCGTTTGGCGGCCTTGAAGCCGTCTTCCTGTGGCCGCTGGTATTGGGCCTCTACTGGGAGCGCGCCAACGCTGCCGGCGCCCTGAGCGGCATGATTGTCGGCGGTGTGCTGTATGCCGTGCTAGCTACATTTAAAATTCAGTACCTGGGCTTCCATCCTATTGTGCCTTCGTTACTGTTAAGTTTACTGGCGTTTGTGGTCGGGAACCGTTTCGGTCAGCCTGTCCCACAGCCCGCTACGATTTCTACTGATAAATAAAGAGTTTTGCCATGCCGTGGATCCAACTAAAACTGAATACAACCGGCGCTAACGCCGAAGAGCTAAGCGATGCGCTGATGGAAGCCGGTTCGGTCTCCATCACCTTCCAGGACACGCATGACACGCCGGTGTTTGAGCCACTGCCGGGCGAAACCCGCCTGTGGGGTGATACCGACGTTATTGGCCTGTTTGATGCAGAAACTGACATGAAAGAGGTTGTCGCGACCCTGGAAAATCATCCGCTGCTGGGTGCGGGTTTTGCACACAAAATCGAACAGCTGGAAGACAAAGACTGGGAACGCGAGTGGATGGATAACTTCCACCCGATGCAGTTCGGTAAACGTCTGTGGATCTGCCCGAGCTGGCGTGACGTTCCGGATGAAAACGCGGTAAACGTGATGCTGGATCCGGGCCTGGCATTTGGGACCGGTACTCACCCGACGACTTCTCTGTGCCTGCAGTGGCTGGACAGTCTGGATCTGGACGGCAAGACGGTGATCGACTTCGGATGCGGCTCCGGGATCCTCGCTATCGCGGCGCTGAAACTGGGCGCGGCCAAAGCCATTGGGATCGATATCGATCCACAGGCTATTCAGGCCAGCCGTGATAACGCTGAACGCAACGGCGTTTCTGACCGCCTTGAACTGTATCTGCCGGATGCGCAGCCAGAAGCCATGAAAGCCGATGTGGTGGTGGCGAACATTCTGGCCGGCCCATTACGCGAACTGGCCCCGTTAATCAGCGTACTGCCCGTTGACGGCGGTCTGCTGGGACTTTCCGGGATCCTGGCAAGCCAGGCTGACAGCGTTTGCGAAGCCTACGCCGATCTTTTCGCCCTCGACCCGGTGGTCGAAAAAGAAGAGTGGTGTCGTATTACTGGCCGTAAAAAGTAAGCCATTGGCGTGGTCATCTGACCACGCCTCTCTTCCTCCGATAATCCTCTCCTCCTATGCCCTTCTCCGGTAAAATACCCACACAAATCATATTGATAAAAATGGTTTGAACCACAATAATTCACCGGAAGAATACTATGACCCACTTTACTGGCAAGGCAGCGCTCTTTGCGCTGAGCATTATCTCGGCTTCAGCCTGCGCATCACACTGGAGCTACGAAGGCGAAGGCGCACCGGAACACTGGGGCGAACTGGACGAGGCTTACAAAACCTGTCAAAGCGGGATGAATCAGTCCCCCATCAACATTGAATCCACCGCGAACGCGCACCTCTCCCCGCTGCAAACACATTACATTGATGGCCCTGTGACGCTGACGAACAACGGCCATACCATTCAGGCAAGTGAAAAGCCGGAAACCCGCGATACCCTTACCCTCGATAAGCAAACCTGGACCCTGCAACAGTTCCATTTCCACGCGCCGAGCGAAAACACCGTGCATGGCAAGAAATTTGCGATGGAAATGCATCTGGTGCACAAAAACGCGGCCGGTGAGCTGGCGGTGGTGGCGGTCATGTTCGATAAAGGGGCCGCGAACCCGGAACTGAATAAGCTGTGGAGCGTCATGCCTGAGCAGGCCGAACAGAACGTCTCCATTAAGCAGGATCTCAATCTGAACAAGCTGATTCCAAAAGATAAAACATACTGGCGCTTTAGCGGCTCGCTGACCACGCCGCCGTGCTCAGAGGGGGTAACCTGGATTGTACTGAAGCACCCGCTGACCGTCTCTGCAGAGCAGCTTGAGAAATTCTCCCACACGATGCACCACGAAAATAACCGCCCGGTACAACCCCTTCATGGTCGCGTAGTCGTCGAATAATGCGCATTTTTCGCATGCAGATCATGTTCTAAAATGCGACTCAGATCGCAAACAAGCGGGATAATCTGCTGCTAAAAACAGCAGATTATCTCGCTCAAGTGATGCATTTATTCAGAAATGATGAGAAGTTACGGGAAATTGTAAGCGGCTATAAAATAATCATTCCATCATAACTTTATGATTTAACAGGTTTATAATTTTCACCTGCAGGACAGAGCGGCGATTCCTTGATCTACAACAGTGGATTGTTCAAAGTTTGGCCTTTCATCTCGTGCAAAAAATGCGTAATATACGCCGCCTTGCAGTCACAGTATGGTCATTTCTTAACTCATGCGCATCGGACACTACCAGCTCAGAAATCGCCTGATCGCAGCCCCAATGGCAGGTATTACCGACCGGCCGTTCAGGACGCTGTGCTATGAGATGGGGGCAGGTTTAACCGTTTCCGAGATGATGTCGTCTAACCCACAAGTGTGGGAAAGCGATAAGTCCCGCCTTCGGATGGTGCACGTTGATGAACCAGGTATTCGCACCGTGCAAATTGCCGGAAGCGTGCCTGAAGAGATGGCAGATGCCGCGCGGATTAACGTGGAAAGTGGCGCCCAGATTATTGATATCAATATGGGTTGCCCGGCCAAGAAAGTGAATCGCAAGCTTGCAGGTTCAGCCCTTCTGCAATACCCCGACCAGGTGAAGTCTATCCTGACCGCGGTTGTCAGCGCAGTGGACGTTCCTGTTACGTTGAAGATTCGCACGGGTTGGTCGCCGGAACACCGTAACTGTGTAGAGATTGCCCAACTGGCCGAAGACTGTGGCATTCAGGCCCTGACCATCCATGGACGCACTCGCGCCTGTTTGTTCAATGGTGAAGCTGAATACGATAGCATTCGGGCAGTTAAGCAGAAAGTTTCCATTCCGGTTATCGCGAATGGTGACATTACTGACCCGCTTAAAGCCAGAGCTGTGCTCGACTATACGGGAGCTGATGCTCTGATGATAGGACGTGCCGCTCAGGGAAGACCCTGGATCTTTCGGGAAATCCAGCATTATCTGGACACTGGGGAGTTGCTTGCCCCACTGCCACTGGCAGAGGTAAAGCGCTTGCTTTGTTCGCATGTTCGGGAATTGCATGACTTTTATGGTCAGGCAAAAGGGTACCGAATTGCGCGTAAACACGTATCCTGGTATCTCCAGGAGCACGCTCCAAATGACCAGTTTCGGCGCACATTCAACGCCATAGAGGATGCCAGCGTACAGCTGGAGGCGTTGGAGGCATACTTCGAAAATCTTGCGTAATGAAATAAAGAGCTGACAGAACTATGTTCGAACAACGCGTAAATTCTGACGTACTGACCGTTTCTACCGTTAACTCTCAGGATCAGGTAACTCAAAAGCCCCTGCGTGACTCGGTTAAACAGGCACTGAAGAACTATTTTGCTCAACTGAACGGTCAGGATGTTAATGACCTGTATGAGCTGGTACTGGCTGAAGTTGAACAGCCACTGTTGGACATGGTGATGCAATACACCCGCGGTAACCAAACCCGCGCTGCCCTGATGATGGGTATCAACCGTGGTACACTGCGTAAGAAACTGAAAAAATACGGCATGAACTAATTTCGGTTAGCGAAATGCTTGTTTAAAAAGGCGCTACCTGGCATGGGGATGCGCCTTTTTTATTGTCCGCGCCTGTCACCGTCAAGGCTGTGTAAACCTTCGTTTATCCCCCTTTTAAACCGCGACTTTTCGTGTATATTTCCACCACCTCACTGAACCTCTTTACCCGGAATGACACGCATGATTCGTAAATACTGGTGGCTGGTTGTATTTGCTGTCTCGGTTTTCCTCTTCGACGCGCTCCTGATGCAGTGGATTGAACTGATGAGCACTGAAGCCGATAAGTGTCGCAATATGAATTCCGTAAATCCGCTAAAATTAGTGAACTGCTCAGAACTCGACTAACCGCCTGACGTCGCTAAACTCACTGTTAAGACCCACTAAAAACGGGGATTTAAATCCCTTTGAGCCGTTACCTTACGATGATAATGTCTCGCCCTTCTCAACCGCGCCTGCGTAACTTCACACTCGAGTAGAACCGATCATGCTGGTTAGCCAATACAACCATATCCTCGTCGTCCTCTCCTTTGTTGTTGCTATCCTTGCTGCCTATACCGCGCTGAATATGGCTGCACGTGTTGCCGGGAGTCAGGGCGTGGCTGCGCGCGTCTGGCTGGCCGGCGGCGGTATTGCCATGGGGATTGGCGTGTGGGCCATGCATTTTATCGGCATGCTGGCGATGGACCTCTCCATGAGCATGCGCTACAACGCGACCCTGACGGTGCTATCCATGGTTATCGCCGTGGGCTCGTCACTGTTTGCACTGTGGCTCGTTAGCTGTGAGCAGTTACGTTTGCGCCGTCTGCTGCCCGGTGCGTTAGTGATGGGCTGCGGCATTGTGGCGATGCATTACACCGGCATGGCGGCGCTGGAAGTCTCTCCCGGTATTATCTGGGACAAAACATGGGTGGCCATTTCGGTTGTCATTGCGCTTGCGGCTTCGCTCGCCGCATTATGGCTGACGTTCCGCTTGCGGCATGAAGCGTCTCAGGTGTCGCTGATGCGTTTTGCCGCCGCCGTTACGATGGGGATCGCCATTGCCGGTATGCACTATGCCGGGATGAAAGCCGCTCAGTTTCCAATGTCGACCATGACACACCATGAAGGTATTAACGGCAGCTGGCTGGCAGTACTGGTCAGCGTCGTCGCACTCGCCATACTGGGGATCACGCTGCTGGTTTCGATGCTGGATGCCCGCCTTCAGGCACGAACCTCCCTTCTGGCCTCATCCCTTGCAGAAGCGAACCGCGAACTCGCTCAACTGGCTTTGCAGGATACGCTGACGCGTCTGCCGAACCGTGTTTTGCTGGAGGACCGACTCGATCAGGCCATCAGCAAAGCTGACCGAGAAGGCACCCATTTTGCACTGATGTTCATGGATCTCGACGGGTTTAAAACCATCAACGATGCGTACGGCCATGATGTCGGTGACAGACTGCTTGTCGCCGTGACGCAGCGCCTGCTCACGCCCCTGAAGGGTCAGTTCACCCTTGCCCGTATCGGTGGTGATGAGTTTGTTCTGCTGGCGGAAGGAGAAGGTCCGGATGATGCGGCCTCGCTGGCCAACTCGCTGGTTCGCGCTATCGATAGCCCATTCAATCTGGATCCCTATGAACTGGTGGTAACCCTTAGCATTGGTATCGCGCTCTATCCCCACGACGGTAAAACCGAGCGCGAGCTGATGTTTAACGCCGATGCGGCGATGTACCACACGAAGCACATGGGCCGAAACGGTTATCACTTTTTCCAGCCCTCCATGAACACCCTGGCGCAGACCCATCTCCAGTTGATGAACGATCTGTGGCTGGCTATCGATCGTAATGAACTGCGCCTGCTTTATCAGCCAAAATTCCACGCACCGGCGGGTCCTGTCCTTGGGTTCGAGGCGCTATTGCGCTGGCAACATCCGAAACAGGGATTGCTGACGCCAGACCTGTTCCTGCCGCTTGCGGAAAAAACGGGGCTGATCATCCCGATTGGTAACTGGGTGCTTAATGAGGCCTGCCGTCAGTTGCGGGAGTGGCACCTTCAGGGGCATCAAAACTGGTCGATGGCGGTGAACCTGTCGACACTGCAGTTTGAGCAACCTTCACTGGTTAAAACGGTGCTCGACTGCCTGACGCGTCACAACGTACCGCCGGAGATGCTGATCCTTGAAGTGACGGAAACCACGGCGATGAGCAACCCGGATGAGAGTGTGCGCGTACTGACAGAGCTGACGGACGCGGGCGTGAAAGCGTCCATTGATGATTTTGGTACCGGTTATTCCAGCCTGCTTTATCTCAAGCGCCTGCCGGCCTGTGAATTGAAAATCGACAGAGCGTTCGTGAAAGAGTTAAGCGGTGAAAGCGAAGACGCCACCATTGTCTCAGCGATTGTGGCCCTGGCAAAAACGCTAAATCTGAAAGTCGTGGCGGAAGGGGTGGAAACCGAAGCACAGCAAACCTTTTTGACGGCGCTGGGCTGCAACACGCTTCAGGGCTATCTGTTGGGCAAACCGGTCAGTGCACAGACCATCGAAACGCTCTGCGCGCAAGGGGAAATGTTACCTGGCGCTGAGCTAAAATCATCCTCATGAGGCGACACCCGCACGACAGGGAGTGTCGCCAGAATACTATCGACCAGCGCAGGAGCCTGCTGGTAAAGATTAAAACTGCTGTTATTCATTAACCAGTTTTTAATGATCCCGCTGAAAAAACCGTGGAAAACAATCAGGGTCAGATCAACATTTACCTGTGACGAAATGAGGTTCCGCGAAATACAGTCCTGCAACGTGGCACGTAAAGACTCATAATTAAAACCAATACGTTTTCTGATTTCACACTCTGAAATCATATCGCTATTAAATTCACACTTATGATACAAAATTTGCAAAAGAGCACATTGCCGAGGCTCATGTGCAATATATTGCAACGCAGCAATAAATTGCTCACGAAGCATTAACAAGGGATCGCTGCCTGCAGAAAGAGAAAGTCTGTCACGAATGATGTCACGAAACGGTAATTGCTGTTCCCAGATGGCATTAAATATTTCTGATTTACTGGTAAAATGCCAATAGATGGCACCCCGTGTAACATTTGCTGCATCCGCGATATCCGTCAGCGTCGTGTTCGCCACGCCCCGCGTCGCAAACTGCCCGATAGCCGCTTCAATCAGCTGCTGACGGGTCTGTTGAGCCTCTTCTTTCTTTTTACGCGCCATAGACGACTACTCGTTACTCACAAGGTTTATATTTACACGGATCAGGTACACGAAAGTATTCACTACTTTGCGTTTTAATTTTGCACAAAAAAAGTCAAATCGCTTAATTAATAATTTAGACAAATGCATAGATATAATTAAATTCATGAGACGAATAATTGAACCACGTTAAATGCCATTTATCTGATTAACCAGCCAGAGGTATATCCTCGCTAACACCAGGTTTGATTCTGATTTTTGTCTTAAGGTCTGTTCATTCGCACTTATAAATTAAAAAACATTAATTACCCTCATTATTATACGCCCTACATTTTATTTTTATCCCTCTGCCCTGCTACCGATTCACGGCAAATATCGGTTCATGGGTATTTAAAGGAACAGTAATGACGAATTATTTCAGACGTTTGCCCTTATCCGGTTTTATTGTCTGCGCGGTACTGCTCACTGGATGCGATGGTCAGGAAAACCAACCACCGCATCCGCAGGCGCCTCAGGTCAGCGTGCATATTGTGAAAAGCGCCCCTCTGGCTGTCACCACCGAACTCCCGGGCAGAACAGATGCCTTTCGCGTTGCGGAGGTTCGTCCTCAGGTGAGCGGCATCATATTGCGTCGTAACTTCACAGAGGGAAGTGATGTAAAAGCCGGCGAGTCACTTTATCAAATCGATCCTGCCACCTATCAGGCCGCGTATGACAACGCGAAAGGTGAACTCGCGAAGGCCCAGGCGGCGGCTAACATTGCGCACCTGACGGTAAAACGCTATCTCACGCTGGTTGGCACGCAGTATGTCAGCAAGCAGGAATACGACCAGGCCGTGGCGACAGCGCAGCAAGCAGATGCCAGCGTCGTTGCCGCACAGGCAGGCGTTGAAAGCGCGCGCATTAATCTTGCCTATACCAAAGTGACGTCTCCCGTCGAGGGTCGCATCGGTAAATCCAGCGTCACCGAAGGCGCACTGGTGACCAACGGGCAAGCCGCAGCCCTGGCAACGGTTCAGCAGCTTGATCCGATGTATGTCGACGTCACCCAGTCCAGCAGTGATTTTATGCGTCTGAAGCAGACGAGCCTGCAAAAAGGAGAGGCCACCAGCACCGTTGAGCTGGTGATGGAGAATGGTCAGCCCTACCCGTTGAAAGGTACGCTGCAGTTCTCGGATGTCACGGTCGACGAAAGTACCGGCTCTATCACCTTGCGCGCGATTTTCCCAAACCCACAGCACCTGCTGTTGCCTGGCATGTTTGTCCGGGCCCGCATTGATGAAGGCACACAGCCTGATGCGATTCTGGTCCCACAACAAGGCGTGACCCGCACGCCGCGCGGTGATGCATCCGTTCTGGTGGTTAACGATAAAAACCAGGTTGAGTCACGTACCGTCGTTGCCCCTCAGGCGATTGGCGATCGCTGGCTGGTGACGGAAGGGCTGAAAAATGGCGACCGCGTCATTGTCAGCGGCTTACAAAAAGTCAGACCGGGCGCTACCGTCGTCGCGACGCCTGATACCACCACGACTCCAGCCGGTTAAGGGACGACGACATGGCTAATTTCTTTATCCAACGGCCGGTTTTCGCCTGGGTACTTGCCATCATTTTGATGATTGCAGGCGGGCTGGCTATTCTCAAACTGCCCATCGCGCAGTATCCGACCATTGCCCCTCCCGCCGTGGCTATCACCGCAACGTATCCGGGTGCTGATGCGCAAACGGTGCAGGATACCGTAACGCAGGTTATCGAACAGAACATGAACGGTATCGATAACCTGATGTATATGTCATCCACCAGCGATTCCGCAGGTAATGTCACCATCACGCTGACCTTCCAGTCCGGAACAGACCCGGACATTGCGCAGGTACAGGTGCAGAACAAACTGCAGCTCGCCATGCCGCTGCTCCCCCAAGAGGTCCAGCAGCAAGGGATCGGTGTTGAGAAGTCCAGCAGCAGCTTCCTGCTGGTCGCAGGCTTTGTTTCCGATAACAAAGACCTCACGCAGGATGACATCTCTGACTATGTCGCATCTAACGTGAAAGATGCCATTAGCCGCACCACGGGAGTGGGTGATGTGCAGCTGTTTGGTGCCCAGTATGCGATGCGCATCTGGCTCGACAGCAACGCGATGAACAAATACCAGCTGACGCCACTGGATGTGATTAATCAGCTGAAAACGCAGAACGACCAGATAGCGGCCGGCCAGTTAGGCGGAACGCCGTCAGTACCGGGGCAGCAGTTGAACGCCTCGATCATTGCACAAACGCGTCTGAAATCTCCGGAAGAGTTTGGCCGCGTGACGCTAAAGGTGAACCAGGACGGCTCCATGGTTCATCTGAAAGATGTGGCCCGCATTGAGCTGGGTGGCGAAAACTACAATATGGTCACCAAAATCAACGGGCAAGCGGCAACCGGCCTGGGGATTAAGCTGGCTACCGGTGCAAACGCACTGGACACGGCCGCCGCCATCAAGAACAAACTGGCCCAGCTCCAGCAGTTCTTCCCGCAGGGGCTGAAGGTAGTCTACCCCTATGACACCACGCCTTTTGTGAAGATCTCTATCCACGAAGTGGTGAAAACGCTGTTCGAAGCGATCATTCTCGTCTTCCTGGTGATGTATCTTTTCCTGCAAAACCTGCGGGCGACGCTTATCCCGACAATTGCGGTGCCGGTCGTGCTGTTGGGTACGTTTGCGATCCTGGCGGCGTTCGGTTTCTCCATCAACACCCTGACCATGTTCGGTATGGTGCTGGCGATTGGCCTGCTGGTTGATGACGCCATCGTGGTGGTTGAGAACGTCGAACGCGTCATGGTTGAGGACAAGCTGCCGCCAAAAGAGGCGACGCAGAAGTCGATGGGGCAGATACAGGGCGCACTGGTGGGTATCGCCATGGTGCTCTCGGCGGTCTTTATCCCCATGGCCTTTTTTGGCGGCTCAACGGGAGCCATCTATCGTCAGTTCTCGCTGACCATTGTCTCGGCTATGGCGCTGTCGGTGCTGGTCGCTCTGATTCTGACACCGGCACTGTGCGCCACCTTGCTTAAGCCCGTTTCCAGCGATCGCCACGAAAAGAAAGGTGGCTTCTTCGGCTGGTTTAATGCGCTCTTTGACCGGAGCGTGGAGCATTACAGCAACAGCGTAAGCGGCATTTTGCGTAAGACCGGGCGCTATCTGGTGGTATACGTCATCATCGTCGGTGGCATGGCCGTACTGTTCCTGCGCTTACCCACCTCCTTCCTGCCCGAAGAGGATCAGGGGGTATTTATGACCATGGTCCAGCTCCCCGCCGGTGCCACCCAGATGCGAACCCAGCGGGTGCTTGACCAGGTTCAAAACTATTATCTCAACAACGAGAAGGCTAACGTTGAATCGGTGTTTACCGTGAACGGCTTTAGCTTTAGTGGTCAGGGTCAGAACTCCGGTATTGCATTCGTTAGCCTGAAGCCCTGGGAAGCGCGTCCCGGAGCAGAAAATAGCGTTGAGGCGATTGTAAGGCGTGCGACAAAGGCCTTCAGTCAGATTAAAGATGGCCTCGTGTTCCCGTTCAACCTGCCAGCGATTATCGAGCTGGGTACCGCAACGGGCTTTGACTTTGAGTTGATTGATCAAGCTAACCTGGGGCATACCCAACTGACCCAGGCGCGTAATCAACTGCTCGGCATGGTGAGAGCGCACCCCGATCTGCTGGTTCGCGTTCGTCCTAACGGTCTGGAAGATACCCCACAGTTCAAACTGGATGTCGACCAGGAGAAGGCACAGGCGCTGGGCGTCAGCCTCTCTGACGTCAACCAGACGATCTCGACGGCATTGGGGGGAACCTATGTGAACGATTTTATCGATCATGGACGCGTGAAAAAAGTGTACGTCCAGGCCGACGCTCACTTCCGTATGTTGCCAGGGGACATCAACAACCTCTACGTGCGCAGCGCGAATGGTGAAATGGTGCCGTTCTCCTCCTTTAGCAGCTCGCACTGGGTGTATGGCTCGCCTCGCCTGGAGCGCTACAACGGAATGCCTTCGATGGAGATCCTCGGTGAGTCCGCGCCGGGTAAAAGTACCGGTGAGGCGATGGCCTTGATGGAGAACCTCGCCGCAAAACTGCCTTCCGGTATCGGCCATGACTGGACGGGAATGTCTTATCAGGAACGACTGTCTGGTAACCAGGCACCTGCCCTGTACGCCATTTCACTGATTGTGGTGTTCCTGTGCCTGGCTGCGCTTTATGAAAGCTGGTCTATTCCCTTCTCGGTCATGCTGGTTGTGCCGCTGGGTGTCACGGGCGCGCTTCTCGCCGCATCGATTCGCGGGTTAAATAATGATGTCTATTTCCAAGTCGGCCTGCTGACAACGATTGGTCTGTCGGCGAAAAACGCCATTCTGATCGTCGAGTTTGCTAAGGATCTGATGGATAAAGAAGGTAAAGGGATCATTGAAGCCACACTGGAAGCATCCAGAATGCGCCTTCGACCGATCCTGATGACGTCGCTGGCCTTTATCCTTGGCGTGATGCCACTGGTCATCAGCAGAGGAGCCGGGAGCGGCGCGCAAAATGCTGTCGGGACAGGTGTTATGGGAGGGATGCTTTCCGCAACGCTTCTGGCCATTTTCTTCGTGCCCGTCTTCTTTGTGGTTGTCCGGCGCCGGTTTACGAAACACAAAGAGTAATGTTTCTCAAAAAAGGCACCTCAGGTGCCTTTTTTATTTTTAGCATAAACAATGAATTAGATATGTCATACTCACAGCATTAATAGTTAACCATTTGCATTAAGTAAAAACGCCGCGTTACGTCTTCATATTTTCTCCATTAATTCATCCTGACAGCGACTTTTCTCCACGATTTTTACAAACAACATAATTTGAGATTATTCCCCGTGCAACGTTGCCTTATCCCGGTGGTAAAATAGTCTCCAGTTCGTTAATAGCTCTCCTGGCTGTATAGCGAATGAGAAATAATACTGAGGTAACATCATGAAAAGATTCATTTCCGTTGCACTACTCGCTGCGCTGCTTGCTGGATGCGCGCACGACTCTCCATGTGTACCGGTATACGACGATCAAGGCCGACTGGTTCATACCAATACCTGTATGAAAGGCACCACTCAGGACAACTGGGAAACAGCAGGTGCTATCGCCGGTGGTGCTGCCGCAGTGGCAGGTTTGACGCTGGGTATCGTTGCTCTGACGAAGTAACATCAGAACGTATCATTTGTGTAGAAAGCGCGGCTCTGTCCGCGCTTTTGCTTTTAAAGAGTGCAGCGTTTTCAGATAAGTAAAAAAATAGCCCCGTCTTTACCCAGACTGTTTATTTCATTCTGCGGACAGTCACATATTTTTAATGCACAGCGTTAAATTACATATTCTATCGTGATGATTTTCACATATTAATTACATTTAATACCCTGCCAATATTCACCCCAGAAACTATCTCTTCTTTTTAAGGTATAGCCGCTGAAAGTTTTGCTCCGATTTGTGGCACAGGTTGTAATTTCGCACCGTTTCGGGGCGCTCTCTTTATTTAACCCTGTCTACACTCAGCATTATGCGTTCATTGGTCACCTATTTTGTTGAGCGCAAAACCTGGCATTACGTTTGCTTTATAAACGTTGGCCAAAGCCACAGACAGGTAAAGCGTTTAAAACGCCTCTATAACGATAAATTTCGCCACACAGGATGCATTATGAAAAAGACGATGATAGCCAGCCTGGCCGCCGCGGGCATGTTGTTTGCTGTAGCCGGTCAGGCCCATGCGGGTACGACACTGGATGCCGTTAAAAAGAAAGGGTTTGTTCAATGTGGGATCAGTGACGGTTTACCTGGCTTCTCTTATGCCGATGCAAACGGCAAATTTACCGGTATTGATGTTGATGTCTGCCGCGGTGTCGCCGCCGCCGTTTTCGGTGACAACAGTAAAGTAAAATATACCCCGCTGACGGCGAAAGAACGTTTTACTGCATTACAGTCTGGCGAAGTTGACATGCTTTCCCGTAATACCACCTGGACCTCCTCCCGTGATGCAGGCATGGGAATGGCATTTACTGGCGTGACCTATTATGACGGTATCGGTTTCCTGACCCACAATAAAGCGGGCCTGAAAAGCGCCAAAGAGCTGGATGGCGCGACCGTTTGTATCCAGGCCGGTACCGATACCGAGCTGAACGTCGCGGATTATTTCAAAGCAAATAACATGAAATATACCCCTGTGACATTCGATCGCTCCGATGAATCGGCCAAAGCGCTGGAATCCGGTCGTTGCGACACGCTGGCTTCTGACCAGTCACAGCTGTACGCCTTGCGTATTAAGCTGAGCAACCCGGCGGAGTGGATTGTCCTGCCTGAAGTGATCTCCAAGGAGCCTCTTGGACCGGTTGTGCGTCGTGGCGATGAAGACTGGTTCTCCATTGTTCGCTGGACGCTGTTTGCCATGCTGAATGCCGAAGAGATGGGCATCAACTCGAAAAACGTCGACGAGAAAGCCGCTAAACCGTCCACGCCGGATATGGCTCATCTGCTGGGAACAGAGGGCGATTTCGGGAAGGATCTGAAGCTGGATAACAAGTGGGCTTACAACATCATCAAACAGGTGGGTAACTACGCTGAGATCTTTGAGCGCAACGTGGGATCGGAAAGCCCTCTGAAGATCAAACGCGGCCAGAACAATCTCTGGAACAACGGCGGTATTCAGTACGCGCCACCAGTACGTTAAGTCATTGCTGTAACGGGCACTGTTAAGGCAGTGCCCGCCCCAGAGTCATGGTCACCGAGGTTTCTTTATGTCCCATCGCCGCTCAGCCGTAAAAGGATCGCTATCCTTTTCTCATCCCGCGGTCCGCGCCTGGCTATTCCAGGTTATTGCGATTATTGCGGTTGTTCTTATCGCCGTGTATCTCATCCATAACACTATAACCAACCTGAATAATCGCGGTATTACCTCCGGCTTTGCTTTTCTGGATCGCAGCGCGGGGTTTGGCATTGTTCAACACCTTATTGATTATCAGGAAGGCGACACGTATGGACGCGTGTTCGTGGTCGGTTTACTGAATACGCTGCTGGTCTCTGCACTTTGTATTGTCTTTGCCTCCATACTGGGCTTCTTTATTGGTCTGGCACGTCTGTCCGAAAACTGGCTGCTGCGCAAACTGTCTACTTTTTATATTGAGACGTTCCGTAATATCCCGCCGCTGCTGCAGATCTTTTTCTGGTATTTTGCCGTGCTGCGCAACCTGCCGGGGCCACGTCAGGCTATTGACGCTCTTGATCTGTTTTTCCTGAGTAATCGCGGGTTGTATATTCCTTCTCCGCAGCCGGGTGAAGGGTTGTATGCCTTCATTGCCGCCCTTGTAATAGCGCTTGCTCTCTCAGCCGCCATGTTCCGCTATAACCGCAAGCATCAGTTCAAAACCGGGCAGCTTCGTAAAACCTGGCCAACCGCCGCCATCCTTATCATTGGTCTGCCACTTCTGACACACTGGCTGTTTGGGGCCGCCCTTCACTGGGATATTCCGCAGCTGCGTGGCTTTAACTTCCAGGGCGGAATGGTTTTAATTCCTGAGCTGGCAGCCCTGACGCTGGCGCTTTCGATTTATACCTCTGCATTTATCGCCGAGATTATTCGTGCGGGGATCCAGGCCGTTCCTTACGGGCAACACGAGGCGGCGCGCTCGCTGGGATTACCCCATACGGTGACGCTTCGTCAGGTCATTATTCCGCAAGCGTTACGGGTCATCATTCCGCCGCTGACCAGTCAATACCTCAATATTGTCAAAAACTCATCGCTGGCGGCCGCCATTGGTTACCCCGATATGGTGTCGCTGTTTGCCGGAACCGTGCTTAACCAGACCGGACAAGCCATTGAAACTATCGCCATCACAATGTCTGTCTATCTGATCATCAGCCTGGTGATTTCGTTGCTGATGAACCTCTATAACCGTCGTATAGCACTGGTCGAGCGCTAAGGATCTATGATGACAAAAGCGATACTGTCGCACTCCTCGCGCCCTGCCGGTTCGACAGGCGGACGTTTTATTCTCTGGGCGCGTAAGAATCTGTTCTCCAGCTGGAGTAACAGCCTGCTGACAATTGTATGTTTGTGGCTTATGTGGGAATTAATTCCACCGCTGCTGAACTGGGCTTTTTTACAGGCTAACTGGTCGGGATCCACTCGCGCAGACTGCACAAAAGCAGGGGCCTGCTGGGTGTTTATCCATGAGCGTTTTGGCCAGTTCATGTATGGATTGTATCCGCATGAACAGCGCTGGCGGATTAATCTGGCACTGGCCATCGGGCTGCTCTCCATCGCCGTAATGTTCTGGAAAAAACTGCCTCATCGGGGCCGTTATATTGCCTGTTGGGCAGTGGTGTATCCCATTATTGTTTGGGTGCTGTTGTATGGCGGCTTCCTGGGGCTGGAACGTGTTGAAACACGTCAGTGGGGTGGGTTAACGCTGACGCTGATTATCGCGTCCGTTGGGATAGCCGGCGCACTGCCATGGGGTATTTTGCTCGCGCTTGGGCGGCGCTCAAAAATGCCTGTCGTACGTGTGCTTTCCGTTATTTTCATTGAATTCTGGCGTGGCGTACCGCTTATCACCGTTCTGTTTATGTCTTCGGTCATGTTGCCGCTGTTTATGGCAGAAGGGACAACGATAGACAAACTGATCCGTGCCCTGGTCGGGGTCATCCTTTTCCAGTCCGCTTACGTTGCGGAAGTGGTGCGTGGGGGCCTGCAGGCTCTGCCTAAAGGTCAGTACGAAGCGGCGGAATCACTGGCGCTTGGCTACTGGAAAACGCAGGGACTGGTGATATTGCCACAAGCACTCAAGCTGGTTATCCCGGGCCTGGTCAATACCATCATTGCCCTCTTCAAAGATACCAGCCTGGTGATCATCATCGGGCTGTTCGATCTCTTTAGCAGCGTGCAACAGGCGACCGTTGACCCTGCCTGGCTGGGTATGTCCACCGAGGGATATGTCTTTGCTGCTCTGATCTACTGGATCTTTTGTTTTAGCATGTCGCGCTATAGCCAGCATCTGGAAAAGCGCTTTAACACCGGGCGTACACCGCACTGAGGAAATTATGAGCCAGATTACTATGACACCTGCCGACGCGATGATAACGCTGGAAAACGTGAATAAATGGTACGGGCAGTTTCATGTTTTGAAAGACATTAACCTCAAGGTTAAGCAGGGAGAACGGATCGTTCTTTGTGGCCCTTCCGGGTCCGGGAAATCCACGACCATTCGCTGTATTAACCACCTTGAAGAACATCAGCAGGGGCGCATTGTTGTTGATGGCATCGAGCTGAATGAAGATATTCGTAACATCGAACGGGTGCGCCAGGAAGTGGGAATGGTGTTTCAGCACTTTAACCTGTTTCCCCATCTCACCGTTCTGCAGAACTGTACGCTTGCGCCAATTTGGGTACGAAAGATGCCTAAAAAGGAAGCTGAAGCACTGGCGATGCACTACCTGGAACGGGTACGTATCGCAGAGCACGCCAATAAATTTCCCGGCCAGATATCAGGCGGTCAGCAGCAGCGCGTGGCTATCGCCCGTTCGCTCTGTATGAAACCGAAAATTATGCTGTTTGATGAACCGACATCCGCCCTGGATCCGGAAATGGTGAAAGAGGTACTGGATACCATGATTGGACTGGCGCAGTCCGGGATGACCATGCTGTGTGTGACGCACGAAATGGGGTTTGCCAGAACCGTGGCCGATCGGGTGATCTTTATGGATCGTGGGGAAATCGTTGAGCAGGCACCGCCGGATGAGTTCTTCGCACATCCTAAATCTGAACGTACGCGGGCTTTCCTGTCACAAGTGATCCATTA
Source organism: Enterobacter sp. WPR_3_1 (assembly GCF_003635055.1). Lineage (NCBI taxonomy): Bacteria > Pseudomonadati > Pseudomonadota > Gammaproteobacteria > Enterobacterales > Enterobacteriaceae > Enterobacter > Enterobacter sp. WPR_3_1. Next base: position 681,060 of record NZ_RBXU01000009.1, read on the forward strand.
AACGTGTCTTAGCCCGGTGGCGTTTCGCTTACCGGGTCTGACTTTTTCCGGGAAACATAACGCAAAAAGGCCATCCTTTCGGATGGCCTCTTCACTTGTTTGATGTCTGGCAGTTCCCTACTCTCACATGGGGAGACCCCACACTACCATCGGCGCTACGGCGTTTCACTTCTGAGTTCGGCATGGGGTCAGGTGGGACCACCGCGCTAAAGCCGCCAGACAAATTCTTTTACTTCTTGCCGAACTTTAACCTAAGTATAAAGTGGTGCTGATACCCAGAGTCGAACTGGGGACCTCACCCTTACCAAGGGTGCGCTCTACCAACTGAGCCATATCAGCACGCTAAATTTGATGCCTGGCAGTTCCCTACTCTCACATGGGGAGACCCCACACTACCATCGGCGCTACGGCGTTTCACTTCTGAGTTCGGCATGGGGTCAGGTGGGACCACCGCGCTAAAGCCGCCAGGC
>NZ_RBXU01000010.1:0-521959 GCF_003635055.1 Enterobacter sp. WPR_3_1
GCGTTCAATCTGAGCCATGATCAAACTCTTCAATTTAAGTTTGATGCTCGTGAATTAAACTTCGTAATGAATTACGTATGTTCACTCAGAGACTTTGGTATTCATTTTTCGTCCGAGGACGTTAAGAATCCATGTCACTTTGAGTGCCCACACAGATTGTCTGATAAATTGTTAAAGAGCAGTTGCGACGCGGCTTACAGCTCACCGTCGCGAGGTGGCGTATATTACGCTTTCCTCTTTCAGAGTCAACCCTGAAGTTCAGGATTTTTTCTCTTCAACCGACCGGGTTATCTGTGAAGTGATTCACATCTGCCGTGTCGATGGAGGCGCATTATAGGGTGCCGCCGAGGAATGACAAGCGGAAATATGCATTTTTATTTCGACCGCTCACCTTTTCACCAAAAAGGCTATTTTTGGTGCTTTTTAATCTCTTTTGGCAGCTCTGCCAGGCTATTAATCACCCAATCCGCGGCACTCTCTGCTTCAGGGGTCACAGGTTTGCCGGTGCGCACAAGTATTTTAGTCCCCACACCTGCGGCGGTTGCTGCCTGCATATCTTCCAGTTTATCGCCCACCATATAAGAAGCAGCCATATCGATATGCAGGAATTCCTGCGCAGAGATAAACATTCCCGGATGCGGCTTGCGGCAATCACACGTCTGGCGAAACTCTTCTACAGTTCCCTGCGGGTGGTGCGGGCAATAGTAAATGCCATCAAGTTCAACACCGCGGTCAGCCAGCGACCAGTCCATCCATTCCGTCAGCGTCTCGAATTGCGCCTCGGTGAATTTTCCACGAGCGATACCGGACTGATTGGTCACGACCACCAGCGCATAGCCCATCTCTTTCAGCTGGCGCATGGCATCGATAACGCCCTCGATAAACTCGAACTCATCAATCTCGTGGACATAACCGTGATCCACATTAATAGTGCCATCACGATCGAGAAAAATTGCGGGTACTGATTTTGCCACCGGTTTGCTCCTGAAAAAGGCATGTACAGCTAGTATCTCATGAATCGCAGCGCAATAAAGTGCTCATCGTACAGAGTTGGATTGATTTAGACGTCTGGATGCCTTAACATCCGTTTTGTTTACGGTCATCACCCGTATCTGGCAGAAGAAAATGCCACGGCTAACTTACATACGATAAAAATAATCTAATGATTAAACTTTCCAATATCACCAAAGTGTTCCAGCAGGGGAACCGAACCATTCAGGCGCTGAACAATGTCAGCCTGCATGTTCCTGCTGGTCAAATTTATGGCGTCATTGGCGCATCGGGTGCAGGTAAAAGTACGCTGATCCGTTGTGTTAACCTGCTTGAGCGCCCAACCCAGGGTCGTGTAGAAGTAGGCGGGCAGGAACTGACCGCACTTTCAGAGAAAGAACTGACGAAAGCACGCCGCCAGATTGGCATGATCTTCCAGCACTTTAACCTGCTGGCCTCCCGTACGGTGTTTGGCAACGTTGCCTTGCCGCTGGAACTGGACAACACGCCAAAAGAAGAAGTTAAGCGTCGCGTAACCGAACTGCTGGATCTCGTTGGTCTGGGTGATAAACACGATAGCTACCCGGCAAACCTGTCCGGTGGACAAAAACAGCGTGTGGCCATTGCCCGCGCGCTGGCAAGTAACCCGAAAGTGCTGCTGTGCGATGAAGCCACCAGCGCATTAGATCCCGCCACTACGCGTTCCATTCTGGAGCTGCTGAAGGACATCAACCGTCGCCTCGGCCTGACCATTCTCCTTATTACACATGAAATGGACGTGGTGAAACGCATCTGTGATTGCGTCGCGGTAATCAGCAACGGTGAGTTGATTGAGCAAGACACGGTCAGCGAAGTGTTTTCCCATCCGAAAACCCCACTGGCACAACAGTTTATTCAGTCCACGCTGCACCTGGATATTCCGGAAGATTATCTGGAGCGTTTAAAAACAGAATCGACCGCGGACAGCGTCCCGATGCTGCGTATGGAGTTCACTGGCCAGTCCGTCGATGCACCGCTGCTGTCCGAAACCGCGCGCCGCTTTAATGTGAATAACAACATCATCAGCGCGCAAATGGATTACGCCGGTGGCGTGAAGTTCGGCATCATGCTGACGGAAATGCACGGCACACAAGCAGAAACCCAGGCGGCAATTGCCTGGCTGCAAGAACATCACGTAAAAGTAGAGGTACTGGGTTATGTCTGAGCCGATGATGTGGCTGCTGGTTCGCGGCGTTTGGGAAACGCTGGCAATGACCTTTGTATCAGGCTTCTTTGGTTTTGTGATTGGTCTGCCAGTCGGCGTGCTGTTGTATGTGACGCGCCCGGGACAAATCATTGAGAACGCGAAGCTGTATCGCACCCTCTCTGCACTGGTGAATATCTTCCGTTCTATCCCGTTCATCATTCTGCTGGTGTGGATGATTCCATTTACCCGAGTGATCGTGGGAACGTCTATCGGTTTGCAGGCAGCCATCGTTCCGCTGACCGTAGGAGCTGCGCCGTTTATCGCCCGTATGGTGGAAAACGCCCTGCTGGAAATCCCGACCGGTTTGATCGAGGCTTCCCGCGCGATGGGGGCAACGCCAATGCAGATCGTGCGTAAAGTCCTGCTGCCTGAAGCGCTGCCAGGGCTGGTGAATGCGGCAACCATTACGTTGATTACTCTGGTGGGTTATTCCGCGATGGGCGGTGCCGTTGGCGCCGGCGGTTTAGGCCAGATTGGCTACCAGTACGGCTATATTGGTTATAACGCTACCGTAATGAATACCGTTCTGGTATTGCTGGTTGTGCTGGTTTACTTAATCCAGTTCTCTGGCGATCGCATCGTCCGGACTGTTACTCACAAATAACGTTACACACAACACAAACTCGACGAGTTAAGGATATAACATGGCGTTTAAATTAAAGACCTTTGCAGCGGTAGGCGCGCTGATCGGCTCTCTGGCACTGGTGGGTTGCGGTCAGGACGAAAAAGATCCAAACCACATCAAAGTGGGCGTTATCGTGGGTGCAGAACAGCAGGTTGCTGAAGTCGCGCAGAAAGTCGCGAAAGAGAAGTATGGTCTGGACGTTGAGCTGGTGACCTTTAACGATTACGTTCTGCCGAACGAAGCGCTGAGCAAAGGCGATATCGACGCCAACGCCTTCCAGCACAAACCTTACCTGGATCAGCAGATCAAGGATCGCGGCTATAAACTGGTGGGTGTGGGTAACACCTTTGTTTACCCTATTGCCGGTTACTCCAAGAAAATTAAATCTCTGGACGAACTGCAGCCAGGCTCTCAGGTTGCCGTCCCTAACGACCCAACCAACCTTGGCCGTTCCCTGCTGCTGCTGCAGAAAGTGGGCCTGATTAAACTGAAAGACGGTGTTGGCCTGCTGCCAACCGTTCTGGATGTCACCGAGAATCCGAAAAATCTGAAAATTGTTGAGCTGGAAGCCCCACAGCTGCCACGTTCTCTCGACGACGCGCAGATTGCCCTGGCCGTTATCAACACCACGTACGCCAGCCAGATTGGCCTGACGCCAGCGAAAGACGGTATCTTCGTTGAAGACAAAGACTCCCCGTATGTAAACCTGATTGTGACTCGCGAAGACAACAAAGATGCGGAAAACGTGAAGAAGTTCGTACAGGCTTATCAGTCTGACGAAGTTTACCAGGAAGCCAACAAAGTGTTTAACGGCGGCGCTGTTAAGGGCTGGTAATCTCACCTCAGTGTAATATCATCAAGACGGGCTTATGCCCGTCTTGTCATTTGTGCAGTCAACTGATTCAATATCTGACGTTTTGATTATCCATTGAGGAATTATTATGCGTGCTTTACCGATCTGTCTTTTAGCACTCATGCTGAGCGGCTGTTCTATGCTAAGCAGATCTCCTGTTGAACCTGTCCAAAGCACGGCAACCCCGCCAAAAGCAGAACCCGTAAAACCGAAAGCGCCTCGCCCTGCGCCGGTTCGCATTATTACCAAAGCTGACGAACTCGTGGGTAAACCTTTCCGTGAACTGGGTGAAGTAAGCGGCGAATCCTGTCAGGCTACCAATCAGGACTCTCCACCGAATATCCCAACAGCGCGTAAACGCATGCAGATCAACGCGGCAAAAATGAAAGCAAACGCGGTTCTGCTGCATAGCTGCGAAGTGACCAGTGGAACACCGGGTTGCTACCGTCAGGCGGTTTGCATCGGCTCGGCGCTGAACATTACGGCGAAATGAGTTCATTTCAGTTCGAACAGATAGGCGTTATTCGCTCTCCCTATAAAGAGAAGTTCGCCGTGCCACGCCAGCCAGGTCTGGTCACCAGCGGTGGCGAGCTTCACTTGATCGCGCCCTACAATCAGGCCGATGCCGTACGCGGGCTCGAAGCATTCAGCCACTTATGGGTTGTGTTTGTGTTTCACCAGACGATGGAAGGTGGCTGGCGTCCGACCGTACGCCCTCCTCGTCTGGGAGGCAACGCCAGGATGGGCGTGTTTGCGACGCGCTCAACCTTCCGTCCAAACCCTGTCGGGATGTCGCTGGTCGAACTGAAGGGTATACGCTGTCAGAAGGATCAGGTCATACTGGAGTTAGGCAGCCTTGACCTGGTTGATGGCACGCCGGTTATCGATATCAAGCCGTATCTCCCCTTTGCCGAAGCGTTACCCGACGCCCGCGCAAGCTATGCTCAGGAAGCACCGCAGGCAGATATGCCTGTTCACTTCACGGCTGAGATAACCACGCAGCTTCAGCAGCTGGAAACACGCTATCCCCGCCTTCGTGACTTTATCACCGAAGTGCTGGCACAGGACCCCCGCCCGGCCTATCGTAAAGAAGAGGACGCCGGGAAAACCTACGCCGTCTGGCTGCTGGATTTTAACGTTCGCTGGCGCGTGACCGGGACAGGTTTTGAAGTGTTTGCCCTTGAACCCAGGTAATTTTGTCCTCCTCTCTTTTGGCATCTTTGCCACACTGGTAAACTAAACCACTTTTTTTGTCTCAGGCTGGTGTTTCAGCCTGTTCCAATCGTCGAAATGGAACCGTAACAACATGCGTACTAGCCAATATCTGCTCTCCACTCTGAAGGAGACGCCTGCCGACGCCGAAGTGATCAGCCATCAGCTGATGCTGCGCGCCGGGATGATCCGCAAGCTGGCCTCCGGGTTATATACCTGGCTGCCGACCGGCGTGCGCGTCCTGAAAAAAGTCGAAAACATCGTGCGTGAAGAGATGAACAACGCCGGTGCTATCGAGGTGTCCATGCCTGTGGTTCAGCCCGCTGACCTGTGGCAGGAGAGCGGCCGTTGGGAGCAATATGGCCCTGAGCTGCTGCGTTTCGTTGATCGTGGCGAGCGCCCATTCGTCCTCGGCCCAACGCATGAAGAAGTCATTACCGACCTGATTCGTAATGAGCTGAGCTCTTACAAACAGCTGCCGCTGAACTTCTTCCAGATCCAGACCAAGTTCCGTGATGAAGTTCGCCCACGTTTCGGCGTCATGCGCTCACGCGAATTCCTGATGAAAGATGCTTACTCTTTCCATACGTCTCAGGAATCGCTGCAAGAGACCTACGACAAAATGTACGAGGCTTACAGCAAAATCTTCTCCCGTATGGGTCTGGATTTCCGTGCTGTGCAGGCTGATACCGGTTCTATTGGCGGAAGCGCGTCTCATGAGTTCCAGGTTCTGGCTCAGAGCGGTGAAGACGATGTGATCTTCTCTGACTCTTCTGATTACGCTGCGAACATCGAGTTTGCAGAAGCGCTGGCCCCTAAAGCGCCACGTGCTGCTGCAACGGAAGAGATGACGCTGGTTGATACACCTCACGCAAAAACCATTGCCGAGCTGGTTGAGCAGTTCAACCTGCCCGTCGAAAAAACGGTAAAAACCCTGCTGGTGAAATCCACCGAAGGTAGCGCGTACCCGCTGGTTGCCCTGCTGGTGCGTGGCGATCACGAACTAAATGAAGTGAAAGCTGAGAAGCTGCCTCAGGTTGCCAGCCCGCTGACGTTCGCAACGGAAGCGGAAATCCGTGCCGTCGTGAACGCAGGTCCTGGTTCTCTGGGCCCGGTGAATATGCCGGTTCCGGTGGTTATTGACCGTACGGTAGCCGCAATGAGCGACTTCGCCGCTGGCGCTAACATCGACGGTAAACATTACTTCGGTATCAACTGGGATCGCGATGTCGCGACGCCGGAAGTGGCTGATATCCGTAACGTGGTGGCAGGCGATCCAAGCCCGGACGGCCAGGGCACCCTGATGATCAAACGCGGTATCGAAGTGGGCCACATCTTCCAACTGGGGGATAAATATTCCCGCGCGCTGAATGCCGCCGTTCAGGGGGAAGATGGCCGCAACCAGATCCTGACCATGGGTTGCTACGGTATCGGTGTGACGCGTGTGGTTGCAGCCGCCATTGAGCAAAACTACGACGAACGTGGCATCGTCTGGCCAGACAATATCGCCCCGTTCCAGGTGGCTATTCTGCCAATGAACATGCACAAGTCTTACCGCGTGCAGGAGCTGGCCGAAAAACTTTACTCCGAGCTGCGCGCTCAGGGTATCGAAGTGCTGATGGATGACCGTAAAGAGCGTCCAGGCGTGATGTTTGCCGATATGGAACTGATCGGTATCCCGCACACCGTAGTCATCGGCGACCGTAACCTCGACAGCGACGACATTGAATACAAATACCGTCGCAGTGGTGAAAAGCAGATGATCAAGACTGGCGACATTCTTGATTACCTGGTGAAAGCCATCAAAGGTTAACGTTCAACAAAAAACCCCGCTCAGGCGGGGTTTTTTAATGGATCGATATCGGCTTATTTACTGTTACAGTCTTTGCCCGCAACAAACTTCGCGTCTTTATCTGCCACCAGCGTTTTCACCAGCTCTCCGCTGTCCGGGTTCGGCTCCAGCGTAAAGTGACCATCTACCGTCAGCAGGACAGGCTTGCTGTCATTGCCGCGCGCAACAGCGTAATCACGCTCCAGCTGCGCATTGTTCGCCACGCTGATTTTCTTGCCGGTGGCGCAGTCGGTAAAGATCGCCGCATCCGCCATATAGAAATACATCCCACGCATTGGCATTGGCGTTGCAGGCAGGGCCGCTTTCACCGGGGCCAGCGTATAGTTGAACTGGGACTCAATCGGATTGCCTTCGCGGTCGAGCATCTCCATCCCTTCACCTTTGGCGCGGAAATAGGTTTTCTCACCAGTGGTATCCGTCAGTACCAGCTTCTCAGCCGTACGCGCCCATGTCCCGTAGGACGCAAAGGAAGATGGTTCTTTCGCCCCCTGATAACGCTGGTTCATAACCCAGGTACCGTCTTTCTGCAGGAACAGTGACGTTTCAATGCCCTCGCAGTCGGCACACGGTAAAACGCCGCGCCAGCTCTGCTGCATTGGTTTTAACTCTTCATTCTGCGCAGGCTGCACGACCTGCGTTTCAGAACGGTTGTTACACCCGAAAAGCGCAAACAGCGTACTCACTGCCAGCGCTGACAATAATGCTTTTTTCACAATGAATTCCTTATGAAATTGTGTTCCTTTTCGTCACTCCGTAGGGCGACGAACTTTACCGCGTAGTGCTTTCACTGTGGATTTTTGGGCCTTCGACGATAGCCGACGCTCTTTCGATGCGCGGGTCGGTCGCGTTGCCCGACGGCTTTTTTGCACTGCCGTTAGTTCTTTAATCATCGACACCAGTCTGGCAATCGCCGCTTCGCGGTTCAACTCCTGGCTGCGGTACTCCTGCGCTTTAATCACAATCACGCCATCACTGGTGATCAGGTGATGGCTGGCAGCGAGCAGGCTTTCTTTGTAATACTCTGGCAGGCTGGAGGCCCGAATGTCAAAGCGCAAATGGATAGCCGTTGAAGCCTTGTTAATGTGCTGTCCACCCGCCCCCTGAGCACGGATGGCGGTGATCTCCAGCTCATTGTCAGGGATGCTAACGTTTCGGGACAAGACAATCATGGCGCTGGCTGCCACGCCGTCAAATGAATTTCCAGATTATTCTGAGAATCAGAAAGCCAGATAGCACCGTCCTGAATTGTGGCCTGCAGGACCATCGTCCGGCTGGCAAACTCGCTCAGCTTCGCCAGTTGCTCATCGTCCAGATACCAGACGGTAAGGTTGGCAAACTGCCCGCACTTGCTCTTGCTTTGCTGCCACCAGATTTCCGCAGCACGTTGATTATACGCGAATAACGCCACGTTAGCGGACTGCGTGCAGGCCTTTTTAATGCGGCGCTCATCCGGCAGGCCGAGTTCAATCCATAAATCGATACCCAGATGATCGTTGTGCAGCCAGGCCTCTGGCTCGTCCTCAGCGCTTAAGCCACGGCTAAATTGCAGACGCTCGTCAGCATACTTTATCCACGCCAGCAGGCGCAGCATCATGCGCTCCTGGGTTTCAGAGGGGTGGCGTGCCAGAGTGAGTGACGCATCCAGGAACTGGTTGCGGTCAAGATCTGCCACATTGACCACAGCTTTATAAATTGTCGCTTTCAGCGCCATGAGAGAACTCCTTTCGAATCAGGCGCACATTGTAGCGAAAAAGGAATAAAAAGGCTGTTCCCGGGTGAACATTCACCGGCTATCAAGGCGCTGATATTGCTTAAATGAGTATGGTATAGTCACCTTGCTAAACCGAGTTTATCTTCGTAGGCTTAATGATATCTCACAGTAAGTCAGTGCGCTGGCGGGAGGGGATGTGAATAATTATTGTGAGTTAATTCGCAAACGGTATGCGGAAATCGCCAGCGGAGATCTGGGGTATGTCCCGGACGCGTTGGGCTGTGTATTGAAAGTGCTTAATGAAGTGGCCTCTGATGAGGGCCTTTCAGAATCGGTCAGGGAAAAAGCAGCGTATGCTGCGGCGAATTTACTGGTGAGCGATTATGTCAATGAATGAAACTTATCAACCCATCAATTGTGATGACTATGACAACCTCGAACTCGCCTGCCAGCATCATTTAATACTGACGCTGGAGCTAAAAGATGGCGAAGTGTTGAAGGCAAAAGCCAGCGACCTGGTTTCGCGAAAGAATGTGGAATATCTGATAGTGGAAGATGCCGGGGCGACGCGTGAGCTACGTCTGGACAAAATTGCCAGCTTCAGCCACCCGCAAATCGGCACCGTTGTGGTGAGCGAATCCTGATGACACTAACGGGCAGCCCGGCTGCCCGTTACGCTTTCCACTCAAACTGCACGCCCGTTTCTGCCCACCCCTCTTGCGTAATGAATACCCCTGCTGCAGCAATCAGCGTTTCACCGTAGAAAAGTAGCGGCGTGGTATCGCGTCGCCAGGGCGGCACATTGCTCTCCTGCCAGATTTTCTTCAGCTTCCGCCCTCCGTTGCGCCCGACAATATGCAGCAGACCGCCCGCCTTAAAGCGCACGGTGACCGGCTCCCCGGGTTCAGGCAGACGCACATGGCCGGTTGGCACCAGAGACACACGACCGGCATCACAGGGCAACAACAGCGGTTCCGCAAGCGACGGCCAGTCGAGCACCCTGTCGGCGAGCGAGGGAGATGATTTAACCCACCAGAGCGCCCCTTTATAGCGTCTGACGTCGAAACCGTTCAGGTGCACACACGGCGTAGCATCTTCCCGTGCCAGGGCGACTTCATCCCAAAGACGAGCCAGCATTGCCCGCGACGGCATAGCGGCACCGTGAGAGGCCAGCCAGCGTCGTAACAATGCGGCCCGACGCGCCGGGCTCATCGCTTCCAGCGGTGCGATGGTAAGCGATCCCTGCTCGGTAATCAGTTCCGCCAGCACTTCGCTCAGCAGCTCATCCAGCAGACTCTCCTGTTCAGCGCACAGCATGGCGCTGCGTGCTGCCGCTTCTGCAAAGTGCGGCCAGCGCTCGCTCAGAAGCGGTACGACACGCAGACGCAGGAAGTTACGGTCATAGCGGTCATCCTGGTTGCTTTCATCTTCAATCCAGCTCAGCCCGTGTTCCCGTGCCCACGTTTCCAGCGAGGCTCGCGTCTCGCCAAGCAGTGGACGAAGGAGGTGCGATCCGGAGAAATCAGCCCGTTCTGGCATCGCGGATAGCCCCGCCGGGCCGCTTCCTCGTTTGAGGGCCAGTAATAACGTCTCGCACTGGTCATCGAGATGCTGCGCCGTGACCAGCGCTTCGTCAGGCTGTAATTCAGCGGCAAAAGCGGCATAGCGTGCTTTACGCGCCTGCGCCTCAATGCCCAGCCCCTCATCCTGGAGATGTACACGTTCAACAGTCAGCGGGATCGCCCATGCTGCACACACCGCCTCGCAGTGTGCCACCCACGCATCCGCGTGCGGGCTTAACCCGTGATGAATGTGCATCGCCCGAAGCTGAATATCAGGCTCGTTGTCACGCCAGAGTTTGAGACGGTGGAGCAAAACGGTGGAATCCAGGCCACCGCTAAACCCCACCAGCAGCTGGCGGTACGGTGAAACGGCTTGAGCAATCGCGGGTAGGGTCATAGAAAATCACACATAAAAATGCCCGAACTGAGCGGGCATTATCACACAGGGTGGAAATTACTGCTGGTAAAGCTCCAGCGGAAGGCCATCCGGATCGTTGAAAAAGGTAAAACGCTTGTCGGTGAACGGATCGATACGAATCGCTTCGCACTTCACGCCGTGGGTCTCCAGATGTTTTACGGCACGATCAATGTCGTCGACGCTAAAGGCAAGGTGGCGCAGGCCGCAGGCTTCCGGGCGGGACGGACGTGCTGGCGGAAAAGGAAAAGAGAACAGCTCAATCACATATTGCCCGTTTAAAGCGAGATCGCCTTTCCAGGAGTCACGCTCCTCACGGTAAGCCTCGCTTAACAACGTAAAGCCCAGAATATCGCAGTAGAAGGCCTTACTTTTTGCGTAATCGGTGGCAATGATCGCAATATGGTGAACCTGTTTTAAACCCAGCATAGCTTCTCCTTTTATGATGCCTGAACGTTACAACCGACAACCCGGGCCTGGCAAGCTGTCGCCCTTATTTTAGGACTCGCACCCAGTAAACCCCTTGCTCATCGCGCTTCGCCCCGTGAATATCAGTCTCAAAGCCCGGATAGTGGCGCCCCACTGAGCAGAGCATCAGCAGAAAATCGAGCACCGCTCGACTCTCTTCGGTGATCATCTCCCCCGGCATCAACAACGGTACGCCCGGCGGATAAGGCAGGATCATGTTAGCCGACACGCGCCCGACCAGATTTTCCAGCTCAACGGTTTCAACCTCCCCTTTCACCTGACGTTGCCAGGCCTTGTGTGGGGTCAACTTCATCTCCGGCAGCACGTCAAACGCCTGCAGCATCAGGCGCGGCAGATCGTGCTGACGGATCAGCCGATGGATCCCCTGAGCCAGATCCTGAATGCGCATATTGCGGTAGAAGTCAGGATCTTCAGCATAAAGATCCGGCAGCATATTTTTCACCCGCAGGTTGAGATCGTAAGCGCGCTTAAACTCCATCAGTCCGCGCAATAAGCCCATCGCACGGGTTTTATCTATCCCAATACTGAACAGGAACAAGAGGTTATACGGGCCGGTTTTCTCCACCACTACGCCACGTTCATCAAGGAATTTTGCCACCAGAGCAGCAGGAATGCCTTCGTCACTCATCGTGCCCTGTTCGTCCATCCCCGGCGTCAGGATCGTCACCTTCACCGGGTCGAGGAACATATGGTCGGCATCGGCATCGCGAAAACCGTGCCAGCTCTCGCCGGGTGAGACAGGCCAGCACTCGGCCTCATCAATCTCTTCGGGTTGCCAGATATCGAAGAACCAGCCGTCCGCTTCATCTTTAAGCCGCTGAACTTCTTTACGGAAATGCAGCGCCCGCTCCACAGACCGATTGATCAGACGCTTGCCCGGATTCCCGCGCAGCATTGCCGCCGCCGTTTCAATAGAGGCCACCAGCGGATAGCTTGGCGAGGTGGTGGTGTGCATCATAAAGGCTTCGTTAAACGTCTCTTCGTCGTACTCGCCTTTGATGTGAATAAGCGAGGCCTGAGAAAACGCGGCCAGCATTTTGTGCGTCGACTGCGTTTCGAAAAACACTTTGCCCGGCACGCGCTCACCGCTCATGCCGCTTTTTCCCGCGTAAATCGGGTGAAAGTTGGTGTATGGCACCCACGCGGAGTCAAAGTGGATCGACGGCACATCCAGCGTCTGCTTAATCCAGTTGGTGTTATAGAGCAGACCGTCATAGGTGGAGTTAGTGATGACCGCATGGATCGGCCAGCTTGCCCCCGGGATCGCCGCGACCTTATGTTCAATCGCGGCGTGGCTAAATTCACGACGCGGGATCCCGCCGAGGATCCCAAGCGCGTTTCGCGTCGGGGAGAGCCATAACGGCACGACATCGCTCATCATCAGCAGATGAGCCAGCGACTTGTGGCAGTTACGGTCAATCAGCAAGGTGCTGCCGGCGGGTGCGGCGTACATTCCGACGATTTTGTTTGATGTCGAGGTGCCGTTGGTCACCATATAACTCTGCTCGGCACCAAAAGTCCGGGCAATGTATTCTTCAGCTTCCAGGTGCGGTCCGGTGTGATCGAGCAGCGATCCAAGTTCTGTGACGGAAATCGACACGTCCGCTTTAAGCGTGTTGCCCCCGAAGAAATCATAGAACAAACAACCCACCGGGCTTTTTTGATAGGCCGTCCCTGCCATATGGCCAGGTGTGCAGAAGGTGTATTTGCCTTCTTTGACGTAAGTGAACAGCGCGCGGGTAAACGGTGGCGTGATGTTATCGAGATATTCACCGGTGTACTGCTGAATACGGGTCGCAATATCTTCCGCGACACCGAGTGAGTATTCAAAGAACCACAGCGCCATTCGCATATCATGAGCGCTCACGTCCATTGTCGAGTGGGTATTAATAAAAGCGTACAGCGGGAGATATTCGTTCAGCTTATTGATATCGCTGCACAACTCCATGTCGTACTCGTCCCAGTCGAAGATCACGCCACAGATGCGAGGGTTGTGCTCGATAAATTTCAGCAGGTCGGCGCTATTGTGCGGCCAAATCAGCTGGTACCCGCGGGACTGAAGGGCTTGCTCCAGCTCCTTAATGGGCTCGTCTTTATAAAAGACGCCGTGCGGCCCCATAATGGCGATGATGTTCACGGTTTACCTCCTTGAAAAACATTAGCTAAGCATAGTTAAGGTAAACGGCAGGCATAAAAAAAGCCGCAACAATGTGCGGCTTTTAGGATAATTGTGAAGCTTACGCGTAACCGTAGGTCATCAGACGCTGGTAACGACGGTTGAGCAGATCTTCTGTGCTCAGGACATCCAGGTCCGCCAGGTCTGCCAGCAGCTGCGCTTTCAGGGAAGCCGCCATCACTTCCGGCTTACGATGCGCGCCCCCCAGAGGTTCAGGGATCACGGAGTCGATCAGCTTCAGCTCTTTCAGACGTGGGGCAATGATGCCCATCGCTTCTGCAGCCAGAGGCGCTTTATCGGCGCTCTTCCACAGAATAGAGGCGCAGCCTTCCGGGGAGATAACGGAATAGGTGCTGTACTGCAGCATATTCACTTTATCGCCCACGCCAATCGCCAGCGCACCACCGGAACCCCCTTCACCGATAACGGTACAGATGACCGGCACCTTCAGGCGAGACATCTCGCGAAGGTTGCGTGCGATGGCTTCTGACTGGCCACGCTCTTCCGCGCCCACGCCAGGATACGCACCCGGGGTGTCGATGAAGGTGATGATGGGCATCTTGAAACGCTCAGCCATCTCCATCAGACGCAGGGCTTTACGGTAGCCTTCTGGTGCCGGCATACCAAAGTTACGACGAATTTTCTCTTTGGTTTCACGGCCTTTCTGATGACCAATGATCATCACCGGGCGCCCGTCCAGACGTGCGATGCCGCCGACGATAGCTTTGTCGTCAGCGTAAGCGCGATCGCCTGCCAGTTCGTCAAATTCGTCAAACGCCAGGCGGACATAATCCAGGGTGTACGGACGCTGTGGATGACGCGCCAGCTGGGCGATCTGCCATGCGCCGAGATCGGCAAAGATTTTGCGCGTCAGTTCTACGCTTTTCTCACGCAGACGATGCACTTCTTCATCGATGTTAATATCCAGTTTTTCATCCTGACGGCTTACCGCTGTCAGAGAATCGATTTTCGCTTCCAGCTCAGCAATCGGCTGTTCGAAATCAAGGAAATTCAGACTCATAGTATTCCTGTATTAGTCAAACTCCAGTTCCACCTGCTCCGAACCAATGAGGCCACGGAGATCGTTAAGTAAACGATCGCTCGGAGAGACACGCCACGTTGCACCAAAGCGCAACCGCGCACGTGCATCCGCCCTCTGATAGTAGAGATGTACTGGAATTGTCCCCGAGCGGTGGGGTTCCAGAGACTGACGGAGTCGGTTTAAAAGCTGGTCATCAATTTGCCTGTCCGTCAGCGAGATAGCAAGCCCGCGAGCATATTTTTCCCGGGCTTCGTCAATGTCCATCACTTCGCGGGCGGTCATTTTAAGCCCCCCACTGAAGTCATCAAAGCTGACCTGTCCGCTGACGATAAGTATGCGGTCTTTTTCCAGCAAATGCTGGTATTTATCCAGCGCGTCGGTGAACAACATCACCTCCAGACGCCCGGAACGGTCATCCAACGTACAGATGCCGATACGATTGCCGCGCTTGGTGACCATAACCCTTGCAGCAATCACGAGCCCCGCAGCCGTGGTGATTTTACCACGTTCTGTCGGATGCATGTCTTTCAGCCTGTAGCCTCCGACATAGCGCTCAATTTCTTTGATGTACTGGGTGATGGGGTGCCCCGTCAGGTATAAGCCTAACGTTTCACGCTCTCCATCCAGCACCACCTGTTCTGGCCACGGCTGGCAGCTGGCATAAGACTGCTCTATCTGCTCTGGCTCTTCCGCCAGTACGCCAAACATATCCGCCTGACCGATCGCTTCCGCTTTGGCGTGCTGATCCGCCGCTTTCAGCGCATCGCCGAGAGAGTTCATCAGCGCGGCACGATGCGGCCCCAGCCTGTCGAACGCGCCGGACATGATCAGTTTTTCGAGCACGCGGCGGTTCAGTTTTTTGGTGTCCGTACGGGCGCAAAGATCGAACAACTCGCGGAAATAACCGCCGTTGTTACGCGCTTCGAGAATCGCCTCAATCGGGCCTTCACCCACGCCTTTGATCGCGCCAATCCCGTAAACAATTTCCCCGTGCTCGTTGACGTGGAAATGATAGAGACCGGAGTTGATATCCGGCGGCAGGATCTTAAGCCCCATGCGCCAGCACTCATCGACCAGGCCAACCACCTTCTCGGTGTTGTCCATATCGGCAGTCATAACCGCTGCCATAAATTCAGCAGGATAGTGCGCTTTCAGCCACAGCGTCTGGTAAGAGACCAAAGCATAGGCAGCAGAGTGGGATTTGTTAAATCCGTACCCGGCGAATTTCTCTACCAGGTCAAAGATTTTGATCGCCAGCTCGCCATCAATACCGTTTTTTCTTGCGCCTTCTTCGAAAGTGCCGCGCTGCTTGGCCATCTCTTCCGGCTTTTTCTTACCCATTGCACGACGCAGCATGTCCGCGCCGCCAAGGGTGTAGCCAGAGAGCACCTGGGCAATCTGCATAACCTGTTCCTGGTACAGGATAATGCCGTAGGTTGGCTCCAGAACGGGCTTCAGGCACTCGTGCTGCCACTGCACATCCGGATAGGAAATCTCTTCACGCCCGTGCTTACGGTCGATAAAGTTATCTACCATCCCTGACTGTAGCGGGCCCGGTCGGAACAGCGCCACCAGTGCGATCATATCTTCGAAGCAGTCAGGCTGCAGGCGCTTAATCAAATCTTTCATGCCGCGGGATTCAAGCTGGAAGACGGCGGTGGTCTCCGAGCGCTGCAGCATGTCGAAACTTTTCTTATCATCAAGCGGGATGGCCGCGATATCCAGCGGCGGCTCGCCGTTCTTCTCGCGACGGGCGTTGATCATCTCCAGCGCCCAGTTGATGATGGTGAGCGTACGCAGACCGAGGAAGTCAAACTTCACCAGCCCGGCGTATTCGACGTCGTTCTTGTCAAACTGGGTGACCGGATGCTGGCCCGCTTCATCGCAGTATAGCGGCGCAAAATCGGTGATTTTGGTCGGCGCGATAACTACCCCACCCGCATGCTTACCGGCGTTACGCGTGACGCCTTCCAGCTTACGGGCCATGTCGATCAGCGCTTTAACTTCTTCATCGGCTTCGTAGATTTCTGGCAGCTGTGGTTCAGCTTCAAACGCTTTTGCCAGCGTCATACCTGGGTCAGGTGGAACCAGTTTAGAGATACGATCGACAAAACCGTATGGATGCCCCAGTACACGGCCAACGTCGCGAATAACCGCTTTCGCTGCCATCGTACCGAAGGTAATAATCTGCGATACCGCGTCGCGGCCGTACATGTCCGCCACGTGTTCAATAACCTGGTCGCGTTTCTCCATGCAGAAGTCGACGTCAAAGTCGGGCATCGAGACACGTTCCGGGTTAAGGAAACGTTCGAACAGCAGGTCAAATTCCAGCGGGTCGAGGTCGGTAATTTTGAGTGCATAGGCCACCAGCGAGCCCGCACCGGAGCCACGCCCCGGTCCAACCGGTACGCCGTTATCCTTCGACCACTGGATAAACTCCATAACGATCAGGAAGTAGCCCGGAAAACCCATCTGGTTGATCACCTGGAGTTCAATATCCAGGCGCTCGTCATATTCTGGACGACGCTTTTTACGCTCTTCTTCATCCGGGAAGAGGAATTCCAGACGCTCTTCGAGGCCTTCTTTTGACTTCATGACCAGGAAGTCTTCCGTGGTCATGTCCCCGGTCGGGAACTGCGGCAGGAAGTATTCGCCAAGGCGCACGGTGACGTTACAGCGTTTGGCTATCTCTACGCTGTTCTCCAGCGCTTCCGGGATATCGGAGAAGAGTTCGCACATCTCCTCTTCATTGCGCATGTACTGCTGAGTCGAGTAGTTGCGCGGACGTTTCGGATCGTCAAGCGTGAAGCCATCATGGATCGCGACGCGAATCTCATGCGCGTCAAAATCGCCAGGCTCAAGGAAACGCACGTCATTGGTTGCCACCACGGGCAGGCCGCGTTCTTCAGCCAGCGCAACCGCGGCGTGCAGGTAACTCTCTTCGTCCTGCCGACCGGTGCGGATCAGCTCAAGGTAGTAACGATCCGGGAAATGTTCTTCATAGAACGACACGCACTGATCCACCAGCGCACTGTTGCCACGCAGCAGACATTTGCCGACATCACCCATACGGCCGCCGGAGATCAGCAGCAGCCCGTCGTTCAGCTCAGCCAGCCAGTCCCGGTCGATCCACGGCCCCAATGCGCCATAGCCGCGTTGATAGGCTTTGGAGATAAGCAGAGTAAGGTTTTGATACCCCACGTTATTCATCGCTAACACGGAGATTTGCGTCAATTCATCGCCGATAAGATCGCTTTGGACGTGAAAATCCGCACCAACGATGGGTTTCATCCCCGCGCCATGTGCCGCTCCGTAGAACTTCACCAGGCCACACAGGTTGGTAAAATCGGTGATC
Source organism: Enterobacter sp. WPR_3_1 (assembly GCF_003635055.1). Taxonomy (NCBI): domain Bacteria; kingdom Pseudomonadati; phylum Pseudomonadota; class Gammaproteobacteria; order Enterobacterales; family Enterobacteriaceae; genus Enterobacter; species Enterobacter sp. WPR_3_1. The sequence goes on from NZ_RBXU01000010.1 coordinate 17,529, forward strand.
GCCAGCGCAGGCATGCCAAGCGAGGCCGCCTTTTTTACCAGCGGCCCGGTCTTCGCCAGCCCATCGATCATGGAGTAGTCGCTATGCACCCGCAGGTGTACGAAACGTGGTTCAGCCATCTTCAGATTCCGCGTTACTTAATTGCTTGCGTATTGATTCAGGACACCAGTCCCAGCGCGCGTTTCACCGGGCCAAAGCTGCGTCGGTGATGTTCAGTTGCGCCATGTTCAGCCAGCCTTTCCAGATGAAAGGCCGTTGGATAACCCTTATGCTGGGCGAAGCCATACTGAGGGTAAGTGAGGTCCAGCGCGGCCATTTCGGCATCACGCGTCACTTTGGCAATGATAGAAGCCGCACTGATTTCTGCGACCCGGCTATCGCCTTTCACCACCGCCATTGACGGCATCGGCAATGCAGGGCAGCGGTTTCCGTCAATCAGGACATACTCCGGGGTAATTTTCAGACCCGCCACCGCACGCTGCATCGCCAGCATAGTGGCATGCAAAATATTGAGTTCGTCGATCTCATGCGGCTCTGCACGCCCCAGGCTCCAGGCCAGCGCCTTTTCCTGAATCTCACTAAACAGCGCCAGACGGCGCTTTTCAGACAATTTTTTAGAGTCGTTTAACCCGATAATCGGGCGAGCAGGATCGAGGATCACCGCAGCGGTCACCACTGCACCCACTAACGGGCCACGACCGACTTCGTCCACACCCGCCACGAGGTGGGTGTGAGGGTAAATAAATTCCATCATTTTGCTAACTCCAGCACCGCTTCAGCCGCTTGTTCATCGGCATTACAGCGGATCTGCTGATGCAGTTCGCGGAACGTATCATGCATTTGGTGGCTGGTTTTGCCGTCGGCCAGTAGCGGTAACAACGCATCGGCCAGCGCCTGCGGCTCGCACTCATCCTGCAGAAGCTCTTTCACCAGCTCGCGCCCGGCAAGCAGGTTTGGCAGAGAGACATAGTCCGTTTTCACCAGACGTTTCGCCAGCCAGAAGGTGAACGGCTTCATGCGATAGCCTACCACCATCGGGCATTTCGCCAGCATACACTCCAGCGCAGCGGTGCCCGAGGCCAACAGTGCGGCGTCGCTTGCGACCATCGCCTCACGGCCCTTCCCGTCCAGCAGATGAACATGGAGATCCGGAGCAACGTCCGCCTTGATGCGCTCAAACTGCTCGCGACGTTTTGCATTCACCAGCGGCACAACCACTTCGAGGTCAGGATAGGTCTTGCGAAGGATTTGCGCCGTTTTCAGGAAGTCCGCGCTGAGCATCTCGACTTCTGCACCACGGCTACCAGGCAGCAGTGCCAGACAGTGCGCATCATGAGAAATACCCAGCACATCGCGCGCCGCGTTTTTATCCGGATCCAGCGGCATTGCATCCGCCATGGTATGACCGATAAAACGGCACGGGACATTAAATTTGTCGTAAAACGCTTTTTCGAAAGGCAGAAAAGCCAGCACCAGGTTGGTTGACCGTCCGATTTTGAAAACGCGTTTCTGTCGCCACGCCCAGACGGACGGACTGACATAATGAATGGTTTTGATGCCCTTCTGTTTCAGATTCCCTTCGAGGGTAATGTTGAAATCCGGTGCATCGATACCGACAAACACATCAGGTTTGAGTTCGGTAAAGCGACGGGTGAGATCGGCACGAATGTGCAGCAGACGATGCAGGCGACCCAGCACCTCAACAATGCCCATCACAGCCAGCTCTTCCATTTCATACCAGGCTTCACAGCCTTCGGCCTGCATCAGCGGGCCAGCAACGCCTACAAAGCGCGCATTGGGTACCCGGGCCTTGAGCGCACGGATAAGACCTGCACCAAGAATATCGCCGGAGGTTTCTCCGGCGACCAGGGCTATCGTAAGCGGACGACTGTCGACCATTAACGAATCAGACCCCTTGTGGAACGGTCAAAGAACGTCATGAACTCGTTCACTTCAGGGTGCTTCTCCGCCAGCTCGGCAATTTCCGGCTTCGCCTCTTCCAGCGTTTTACCGCTACGGTACAACAGTTTGTACGCGTTGCGGATTGCAGTAATCGCTTCGCGGCTAAAGCCACGACGCTTGAGGCCTTCGATGTTCACGCCAAACGGCGTGGCATGGTTACCCTGCGCAATGACGAACGGTGGGACATCCTGCGCCACACCGGAGCATCCGCCGACCATCACGTGTGCACCAATGATGCAGAACTGATGGACTGCGGTCATGCCGCCAATAATTGCGAAATCATCTACCGATACGTGTCCTGCCAGCGTTGCGTTGTTGGCAAGAATACAGCGGTTACCTACCGTACAGTCGTGCGCGATATGCGCATTAACCATAAACAGGTTGTCGCTGCCCACCTTCGTCAATCCACCACCCTGTACTGTTCCACGATGAATGGTGACGCTTTCGCGAATGCGGTTACGATCGCCGATTTCCAGACGGGTCGACTCACCAGCATATTTAAGATCCTGGTTTACTTCGCCGATGGAAGCGAACTGATAGATCTCGTTATTGCAGCCAATAGTCGTATGACCATTCACGACAACGTGAGATTTCAGTACTGTACCCTCACCAATTTCGACATGGGGTCCAACAATACAAAATGGGCCAATATGGACGTTAGCACCAATAATGGCACCGACTTCCACAATGGCGGTAGGATGAATAAAGGCGGATTTATCAATCACGTATCAAGACTCCCGGCTACGAGCACACATCATAGTCGCTTCGCAAACAACTTTGCCGTCAACCAGAGCTACGCCTTTGAAGCGAGTCAGGCCGCGACGCGTTTTTTCAAAAGTGACTTCCATGATCATCTGATCACCAGGCACGACAGGACGCTTGAAGCGCGCTTCATCGATACCCGCGAAGTAGTACAGCTCACCCGGCTCCAGTTTGCCCACGCTTTTAAACGCAAGAATACCGGTAGCCTGTGCCATCGCTTCCAGAATCAACACACCCGGGAAGATAGGTTTACCCGGGAAGTGTCCCTGGAAGAACGGCTCGTTCACGGAAACATTTTTCACTGCGCGCAGAAAACGACCTTCTTCAAAATCCAGCACACGGTCTACCAGCAAAAACGGGTAGCGGTGCGGCAGAAGTTCTAAAATCTCTTCAATATGCAGAGTATGAGTGTCAGTAGTCAAAATACTCTTCCTGTCAAAATGTACTGATAAAAATAATAACACGGCCTGCCGGTTTATAAGAAAGCCGACAGGCCGGGGAATATAGCATTAAACGGATGAACGCTTAGTCTTGTTGATCGATTTTGCGCTCAAGAGACTTGAGTCGCTTGCTCATATCATCAATATTCATCACCAGAGCAGCTGTTTTACGCCATACCTTGTTGGGTTGCAGCGGGATGCCAGAGGAATAGACGCCAGGTTCGGTGATAGGACGCATTACCATGCCCATTCCTGTCACGGTCACCTTGTCGCATATTTCCATATGGCCATTAATCACGCTCGCACCGCCGATCATGCAGTAACGGCCAATTTTCAGGCTGCCCGCCATGATAACGCCACCCGCAACCGCGGTATTGTCGCCAATCACAACGTTATGCGCAATCTGGCACTGATTATCGATGATAACACCATTGCCAATAATCGTATCGTCAAGTGCACCACGGTCAATGGTGGTACAAGCACCAATCTCAACACGATCGCCGATAATCACGCGACCAAGCTGTGGGATCTTAACCCAATTACCACGATCGTTAGCGTAGCCAAAGCCATCAGAACCAATCACTGTGCTGGACTGAATGAGGCAATTTTCGCCAATTTCTACTTCATGGTAAACAGACACGTTGGCCCATAAACGGGTCCCGGCGCCGATTTTCGTATTTTTCCCAACGAAGCAACCTGGGCCAATGACAACATTATCGCCCAGCACCACGCCAGATTCGATAACGGCATTTGCGCCAACTGCCACGTTGTGACCAAGCTGAGCCGTCGGATCAATCGCTGCACTGGCAGCAATGTCCTGCGCCGGCTGCGGCGTGGAATCAAGAATTTGTGCCATGCGTGCATACGTCAGGTAGGGATTTTTCACTACCAACGCGCTTCCAGTGGCAAACGGAAGATCGTCCTGCGTCAGAACAACAGCTGACGCCTGGCATTGAGCCAGTTGCTCACGGTACTTAGGGCTTACCATGAAGGTAATAGTGCCGGCTTTAGCAGATTGCATGGACGCAACAGCGGTGATGACGAGATCGCCATCACCGTGTAATTCTGCATCCAACTGCTGAGCTAAATCAGCCAGTCGAATTGAAGGCATTACTTATTTAACCTGTTTCAGAACATCAGCGGTGATGTCTTTAACATCGCTGCTGTTGAAAGCAACGGCATTCGCATCAACAACCAGATCGATGCTCTGATCGGCAGCAACTGCTTTAACAGCAGTCTGAATGCGAGTCACCAGCTTGCCACGCTCTTCGTTAGAACGACGCTGACGATCCTGCTCGAAAGCCTGCGCTTTCTGGGAGAACGTCTGACGCTGAGCCATTACGTCTTTTTCCAGCTTGCTACGGTCGCTCGCTTTCATGGTAGAACCATCACGCTGCAGACGCTGCATTTTGGACTGAAGATCGTTTTCCATACCCTGCAGTTCGCTTGCACGGCCTTTGAATTCGTTTTCCAGCGTCGCAGAAACACCTGTTTTCTGTGCAACCTGCTGGAACAAATTACCCATGTTGACGATTGCAATTTTGTCTGCTGCCTGAGCAGAGGTTGCCATCGCTAAACCGAGACCTGCAGCTAATAACCACTTTTTCACAATTAACTCCTTACCATCCCATTGGCACCAGAAGGTACCGTTCTTTGCGTGGCAAGGCGATCGTGTTACCGATCGCCAGTTGTCAGCGCTACACTGCCAACGCATTCCATTGCAGCGGATTATTACCAGGTTTTACCAATGTTAAACTGGAATTGCTCCGCTTTGTCTCCATCGTATTTCTTAAACGGCTGGGCGTAAGAGAAGACCAACGGCCCCAGCGGTGACATCCATTGTAATGCGATACCTGCAGACATGCGAATATTGCTCGGATCGCTGTAGTCTGGTACGCCTGCCGCACGCATCTGGGCAGTATTCTCCCAGTTGGTATCCCATACAGTACCGGCATCCCAGAAGATGGATGTACGGACTGAGTTTGCGTATTTATCACTGATGAACGGCGTAGGCGTGATGAACTCCAGGCTGGCAACGGCCATGGCGTTACCGCCCACCGCATCATCAGAGCTACAGACTTCAGAAGACGACGATTTATTACAGTTATCGGTGTCGTTACCGCCGTAATAGACCGCTTTCGGACCAATGTTGTTGGACTGGAAGCCACGGACGGTGCTGGAACCACCGGCGTAGAAGTTCTCATAGAATGGCAGTTCTTTGCCACCTAAACCATCGCCATAGCCCCAACGGGTACGACCCAGGACTACCCACTTGTGGTCGTCATCAATTGGGAAGTAGGACGCGGTGTCCAGCGTTACCTTGTAGAACTCGTTATCAGAACCCGGAACGGTCACTTTACCGTTCAGGTTGACACGAGAACCTTCCGTCGGGAAGTAACCCCGGTCGAGACGGTTATAGGTCCAGCCATAGTTGAAGGTGAAGTCATCAGCAGCAAAGCCGTTGTTGTCCCCATTTTTACTGGTTGACTGGCCAATAGAGTCCAGATAACGCCACATCGCCACCTGCGGTTGCATGTTGGACAGGTCGTTATGCACATAACCTAAACCAGCGCGCAGCGAGTTGTATTCGTTAACCGGGAAGCCGAGCGTGCCATCTACACCGTAGCTCTTGTTGGTGTAAGAAGACAGATCCGCGTCATCTGCTTTAAAGTCGTTATAGAAGATACGACCGCCCAGGCTCACACCATCTACGGTGAAGTATGGGTTGGTAACAGAGAACTCAGAGTAGGTCTGGTAGTCGTTTTTGGTACCGTTGATACCTACGGAGTAACCCGTACCCAGCCAGTTATCCTGCTGTACGCCGACCTGGAAGCTGACGCCACTTTCAGTACCGTAGCCCACACCGAAGTTAAAGCTACCGGTGTTACGCTCTTTGACTTTATACACGACATCAACCTGATCCGGGCTGCCCGGAACACGCTGGGTATCGGTATCAACCGTTTCGAAATAGCCCAGACGGTTCAGACGCTCTTTACCCTGATCAACAAGGTCGCTACCTAACCATGCGCCTTCCATCTGACGCATTTCGCGACGCAGGACGGAATCTTTGGAGGTGTCGTTACCTTCGAAGCGGATCTTACGCACGTAGAAACGGTTACCCGCATCAACGTTAACGTGAAGCTTCACAGTTTTATCCGCGTCGTTGATTTCAGGCTGAGTTTGTACACGCGGATAAGCATAACCATAGCGGCCGAGCAGCTTCTTAATACTGTCTTCCATTTTGGTCACTTTAGACCCGCTATACAGCTCGCCCGGCTGAATTTTAGTCAGCGATTCGATCTCAGCAGAATGGCCTGCCAGGTTACCACTCACGTCAACACCAGAAAGCTTGTACTGATCGCCTTCTGTGATGTTAATCGTAATGTAGATGCCTTTCTTGTCTGGCGTCAGACTGACCTGAGTCGAGTCGATGTTGAAACGGGCATAACCGCGATCCAGATAGTAGCTGCGCAGGGTTTCAAGGTCGCCCGCCAGTTTCTGCTTCTGGTATTTACGATCGCCCACCACGTTCCACCATGGCACTTCGTCGCGCAGCTGGAACGTAGAGATCAGTTCATCGGTGCTGAACGCGTGGTTACCCACGATGTTGATCTGTTGGATCTTCGCAGAAACACCCTCCTGGAAGACCAGTTTCAGGTCAACACGGTTACGTGGCAACGGCGTCACAACCGCTTTCACGCTGGCACTGTATTTACCCACGCTGTAATAGAAGTCTTCCAGACCTTTTTCTATGTCTGAAAGGGTTGTGCGGTCCAGGGATTCCCCCACACGTACGCCAGATGCTTCAAGGTTCTGCTTGAGCATGTCATCTTTCACCGACTTGTTACCGGAGAAGGTGATACTGGCGATCGTCGGACGTTCTTTTACCTGAACCAGAAGCGTATCACCATCGCGCAGGACGCGGACATCCTCGAAGTTGCCAGTGGCAAACAGAGCACGGATGGTGTTACTGATGTCATCATCATTAACCGTATCGCCGGGGCGCACAGGCATACTGAGGAGGGCCGCACCAACGGCGACACGCTGAAGGCCTTCGAAATGAATGTCTTTCACTACGAACCCGTCAGCACCGTATACGGTGGCGCTGCTAAACAGCAGCGACGCTATGAGCAACTTTTTCATCGCCATCGTTATTATGCGTTCTTCCTAACTAACTCTCTTACAACCGAGAGAAATCATTGAAAAGTGCAAGCCCCATTAACAGCACCAGCAAAATCGAGCCAATGCGATAACTAAAGTCTTGAACTCGCTCGGATACCGGCCCGCCTTTTAGCTTTTCAATCGCCAAAAACAGCAGATGACCCCCGTCTAAAACGGGAAGCGGGAACAGGTTGATTATCCCAAGGTTCACGCTAATGAGCGCAAGAAACATGAGATAGTAAATCACCCCGAACTCCGCTGACATCCCAGCCCCCTGAGCTATTGAAATTGGCCCACTGAGGTTGTTCAGTTTCACATCACCGGTTATCAATTTCCCCAACATGTTTACCGTCAGCTTCATCAGTTGCCATGTTTTATCCGTGGCTTCAAGGATGGCGCTGAACGGCCCATACTGGCGTATTGTCTTGTACTCATCTGGCAGCGGGATGACTTTCGGCACAACGCCTGCAAACCCTTCTGCCTTTTTGCCGACCGACTTCGTATCCGGAGTCAGCGTCAGCGAAAGCGGACTGCCCTGCCTTTCAACTTCCAGCGCGAGCGACGTGCCCGGATTATCGCGCACCAGAGTAACAAAGGTCATCCACTCTGTTAATGGTTGACCATCGACTTTAACGATCCTGTCGCCCGCTTGCAAACCTGCTTTGCTGGCAGCCGAGTTTGCCTGTACTTCGGCTAATACCGGCTCAATCTGCGCACCGCGTGGACGAATGCCCAGCGCAGAGACGGGATCTTCTTTGTCTGGCTCGAAACGCCAGTGACGTAAATCGAGCACTTTGTCCTGCCGCTGGTCAGAACCAAACGGCGACACGCTGAATGTTGTCTGCCGATCGCCAATTTTGGCTACCAGCTGCAGACGCACGGCATCCCAATCAGGGGTTTCGATGCCATCAATCGCTTTAAGTTCCATCCCCGGCGTAATTTGCGCACTCGCCGCGATGGAATCAGGCGCAATTTCACCCACAACCGGACGCACGCCAGGCACGCCGATGATAAACACCAGCCAGTAGGCGAAAACAGCAAAGATGAAGTTGGCTACCGGCCCGGCAGCGATGATGGCGGCGCGTTGTCCAACGGTTTTGTTGTTGAATGCGCTGTGTCGTAGCTCAGGGGCGACAGGCTCAACGCGTTCGTCGAGCATCTTAACGTAGCCGCCAAGCGGGATAAGAGCGATGACAAATTCTGTGCCGTGGCGGTCAGTGCGCGTCCAGAGTGATTTACCAAAACCGATGGAAAACCGCTCTACCCGCACACCGCAACGGCGAGCAACCCAGAAATGGCCAAATTCATGCACGGTAATCAGTACACCCAGTGCAACAATGAACGCCGCCAGATTCCAGAGAATGCTCAGCATAAAACCTTCCGTTAAATCGTCCCGAATACCAGTAAAAGCAAGCACGCAAACACTGGAACAGCCGCTGTCAGGCTATCAATGCGATCCAGTATACCGCCATGTCCTGGAATCAGGTGTCCGCTGTCCTTAATCCCTGCTTCACGCTTAAACATACTTTCGGTTAAATCACCGAGTACCGAGGCCAGCGCAGCAAAAATAGAGCACACCAGCAGTATTGACGGTGCCACTTCCAGATTCGCCCAGACGCCATAGCCCCAGGAAATGATTGCTGCCGTAAACAGGCCGCCGATGAATCCTTGCCAGGTTTTGCCCGGAGACACTTTTGGCGCCAGTTTATGTTTGCCAAACAGTTTACCAAACATATAGGCCCCAGAGTCAGCCCCCCAGACGAGAATCATCACATAAAGCAGCCAGATCGCGCCGCTGTAGTGGTTTTCGTCATAGTGCCAGGCGCGCAGTGCGACCATACCCCAGAAAAAAGGAACAATTGTGAGCAGGCCAAAAATAAGACGCAACACTTTTGAATTACGCCAGAATGCCGCGGAACCTGGGTAAAAAAGCACCAGCAGCAGCGCGGCAACCCACCAGCCCAGCGATACCCAAAGGGAACCGGCTACCAGCGGTTGGTGAATATCATGGTGATATTCAGGCAAGGTAAACAGCATCAGGGCCAGGATAAAGCCACAGAGTACCGCCAGCCATACCCGCTGAGTGCGTGAGGTAAAGCCGCTAAACTGACCCCATTCCCACGCGGCGAGCATGCAGACCACCAGCGTCAAAATAGCGAATCCCACCGGGGGCAGTAAAAACAGCGCCGCAATGACAATGGGTATTAATACAAAAGCGGAAATCAGGCGATACTTCAGCAAAAGCTACCCCCATCAGGCTTTGTCGCCACCTGGCTCGGTGCCGCCGAAACGACGCTCTCGATTGGCAAAGGCATGCAGCGCACCTTCAAAGTCTTGTTCATCAAAATCGGGCCAAAGAACATCAGTAAAGTAAAGTTCGGCGTAGGCAATTTGCCACAGCAAAAAGTTACTGATGCGATGTTCTCCCCCTGTCCTAATTACCAAATCCACAGGTGCCAGTTCATTCATGCAGATTTGCTTACTCAGCGCCTCTTCATCAATTTGGTCAGGTCTCAACAGCCCTTCCTGAACCTGTTCGGCCAGATGCCGAACGCCCTGGATAATATCCCAGCGTCCACCGTAATTCGCCGCGATATTGAGCGTCAGACCGGTATTATTTTCAGTCAGCGCTTCTGCTTTACGAATCCGTTCCTGCAAACGTGAGTTAAAACGACTGGTTTCGCCGATAATACGCAGACGGACGTTGTGGCGGTGCAGGCTTTTTACTTCGCTATCGAGCGCCCACACAAACAATTCCATCAACGCGGTCACTTCCTGCGGCGGTCGATTCCAGTTTTCACTGCTAAAAGCATAGAGCGTTAACGCATCAATGCCGTTATTGGCGGCAAAAGAAACGGCGCGGCGAACAGATTTCGCCCCAGCTTTATGCCCAAAGGCTCGTATCTTCCCTTGTCTTTTCGCCCAGCGGCCGTTGCCATCCATAATGATTGCTACATGACGGCAGCCATGAGCTGGCAAGTTTTCGCTTATTGGTTGATTCGCAGACAACATAACGCGTTTTTGGTCCCTGAAAAGGATTTAACGGTACTCAGGAATACTGAAGCCTATACGTAAAAAAGCCGTGTCAAACCACGGCTTACCTGACCACGTAAAGTCAAATACCTGCGATCAGGTGGCGCAGACTATATCACTGAAGCCCAACGCTAACAAATAGCACAACCACTAGTGCTTGCTTTATCACCAGCTTGCGAGGCGTGTCACCTGCTTACGTGCAATAACGCGAGCCTGAGCATCCACCGCCAGCACCTCTTCCACGCTTTGTGGTTCGCGCAAATCCATCATTTCCAGTACCGATAAATTCAACGTCGCAATATCGGTAAATCGGATCTGCTGATTCAGAAATGCCTCAACGGTAATTTCATTAGCTGCATTAAGTGCCGTCGTCGCCGCCTGCCCCTGGTCAAAAGCTTTCATCGCAAGCTTCAGACACGGATAACGATCGTAGTCCGGTTCGCTAAAGGTCAGTGAACTCAGCTTGCAAAAATCGAGCGGTTTCGCCCCGGACTTCACCCGATTCGGCCACGCCATGGCATGCGCGATAGGCGTGCGCATGTCCGGTTCGCCCAGTTGCGCAAGGACGCTGCCATCCTGATAGCGCACCATCGAGTGAATCACCGATTGCGGGTGGATCAGCACTTCCATCTGTTTCGCCGACGCATTGAACAGCCAGCGCGCTTCAATGTATTCCAGACCTTTGTTCATCATGGTGGCGGAGTCAACGGAGATTTTACGCCCCATTGACCAGTTCGGATGACGGCACGCCTGCTCAGGCGTCATTGCGCTCAGTTCAGACAGTGGCGTTTCACGGAACGGGCCACCTGACCCGGTAAGCAAAATCGATACAACGCCATTCTGCTCCAGGTCAGCGTACCCCAGGTTCTGTTGAAAAGGTTGCGGTAAACTCTGAAAAATCGCGTTGTGCTCGCTGTCGACCGGTAAAAGACGCGCCCCGCGCTGCTTCACCGCCTCCATAAAGAGACGTCCGCAGGTCACCAGCGACTCTTTGTTAGCCAGCAGAACCTCTTTACCGGCATCAATAGCGGCAAGCGTCGGTAGCAGCCCTGCAGCCCCGACGATTGCCGCCATGACCTGATCAACCTCATCCAGCGCAGCCATGTCGCAGGCCGCCTGCTGGCCACTCAGGACCTCGGTACGACAGCCTTTCTCACGCAACTGCGCGGTGAGCAGGCGGGCGCTCTCTTCGTCATCCATAACCGCATAGCGAGGCGTAAACTCCAGGCACTGTTCGATCATACGCTGCACATTCTTACCGGCCACCAGCGCGGTCACGGTGTAATGTTCAGGATTATGGCGAACAACGTCGAGAGTGCTGCAACCGATAGAGCCGGTTGAGCCAAGGAGTGTTAAATGCTTCATGAGATGCCCGAAAAAAGTTAGACCAGATAAAAGCAAAACGCCGCCAGCAAGACCCGAAGTCCTTCTGAACGGCGTTTATCAGTGTACGACAGAAATCAGAACTGCATCAGTTCCGCTTCTTTATCTGCCAGCGCCGCATCAATTTTCTTGATCGCAGCATCCGTCATCTTCTGAATGTCGTCCTGAGAACGACGATCGTCATCTTCACTGATCTCTTTTTCTTTCAGCAGCGCTTTGAGTTTGTCGTTCGCATCACGACGTACGTTACGCACGGATACGCGACCTTGCTCAGCTTCACCACGAACGACTTTGATCAGGTCTTTACGACGTTCTTCAGTCAGTGGAGGCAGTGGAACGCGAATGTCAGCGCCCGCAGAGCTTGGGTTCAGACCCAGGTCAGACGCCATGATCGCTTTCTCAACCGCTGGGCTCATAGAACGATCGAAGACGTTGATTTTCAGCGTACGGGTATCTTCAACGGTAACACTCGCCAGCTGACGCAGTGGCGTTGGCGTGCCGTAGTATTCTACGATGATGCCATCCAGCAGGCTTGGGGAAGCACGGCCAGTACGGATTTTGCTGATTTGGGTTTTGAACGCTTCTACGCATTTTTCCATGCGTACTTCAGCATCTTTTCTGATTTCGTTAATCACGTTACGAATCCTTGAAAACTTGTCTCAGGCAGACTATCCGCCAGCACAGCGCTACAGGTGTGCTAAGTATAGTCGCGTTTAATTCTGACAACGCCAAAGGCGCGCCCAGGTAAGATACCACTACAAAATAAAGCGGAATCTTACCTGTATTTATCGCCGACGGAAATTATTCCGTGATCAAAGTGCCTTCTTTTTCACCCATGACCACGCGACGCAGTGCGCCAGGTTTGTTCATGTTGAAGACACGGATCGGCAGTTTGTGGTCACGAGCCAGCGTAAAGGCGGCAAGATCCATCACTTTCAGCTCTTTTTCCAGCACTTCGCTGTAGCTCAGCTGATCGTACATGGTGGCAGACGGATCTTTTGCCGGGTCGGCAGTAAACACGCCATCCACTTTGGTCGCTTTCAGAACCACATCGGCTTCGATCTCGATACCGCGCAGGCAGGCAGCGGAATCGGTAGTAAAGAACGGGTTACCCGTACCGGCGGAGAGGATCACCACGCGGTTGTTGCGCAGCAGGCTAATCGCCTCTGCCCAGCTGTAGTTATCGCAGACGCCATTCAATGGGATTGCGGACATCAGGCGGGCGTTCACATAGGCGCGATGAAGCGCATCACGCATTGCCAGGCCATTCATCACGGTTGCCAGCATACCCATGTGGTCGCCCACAACGCGGTTCATCCCCGCTTTCGCCAGACCAGCACCACGGAAAAGGTTGCCACCGCCAATGACCACGCCAACCTGAATACCCAGTTCGACCAGTTCTTTGATTTCCTGTGCCATGCGGTCAAGGATGCTTGCGTCAATACCGAAGCCTTCCGATCCCTGCAGCGCTTCGCCACTCAGCTTAAGCAGAATGCGTTTGTACACGGGTTTTGCATTGGTAGCCATGTTTCTTTCCTGAGACTGTCAACGATTAAGATGGGGGTTAATTCTGGCGACATGATATGTCGCATATCAGCACAGGGATACTGGAGCCTGTCTGATTTCGTGTGACGGGTGACAAAAAGAAGCCGCCCTCAGGCGGCTCCTTTTCAATCATTAAGACTGCTTGGACATTGCAGCAACTTCTGCTGCGAAGTCAGTCTCAACTTTCTCGATGCCTTCGCCCACTTCGAAGCGGATGAAGCCAGTCACGTCAGCGTTGTGCTCTTTCAGCAGCTGAGCAACAGACTTGCTTGGATCCATAACGAATGGCTGGCCAGTCAGAGAAACTTCGCCGGTGAATTTCTTCATGCGGCCTTCAACCATTTTCTCTGCGATTTCTTTTGGCTTACCAGACTGCATCGCGATGTCCAGCTGAACCTGGTACTCTTTCTCTACCACTTCAGCAGACACGTCTTCTGGCTTAACGAATTCTGGTTTGCTTGCAGCGATGTGCATAGCCAGCTGTTTAACCAGCTCTTCATCAGCGCCTTTAGCCGCAACCAGAACACCGATACGTGCACCGTGCTGGTATGAACCCAGAACGTCGCCTTCCAGAGAAGCAACACGACGGATGTTGATGTTCTCACCGATTTTAGCAACCAGAGCAACACGTTCTTCTTCGAACTGTGCTTTCAGAACTTCAACGTCAGTGATTTTGCCCGCAACAGCTGCGTCCAGAACTTTGTTAGCAAATGCCTGGAAACCACCATCTTTAGCAACGAAGTCAGTCTGGCAGTTAACTTCCAGGATGATGCCGTAGTTGCCGTCGATCTTGGTGATGATCACGCCGTCAGCAGCAACGTTGCCTGCTTTTTTAGCTGCTTTGATCGCACCGGATTTACGCATGTTTTCGATTGCCAGCTCGATGTCGCCGTTCGCTTCAGTCAGCGCTTTTTTGCAATCCATCATGCCTGCGCCAGTACGCTCGCGCAGCTCTTTTACCAGGGATGCGGTAATTTCAGCCATTCTTAAATCCTCGGGAGATGTGAACTGCCCGGCCTGAGGCCAAACAGTGTAAATTGAAAAAAGGGGCCGATAATTGGCCCCTATTCATACACGGTACTAATAAGGGGTGAAACCTTATTATTCAGCTTCTACGAAGCTTTCTTCCGCCTGAGAAGCCAGATCCTGGGAACGGCCTTCACGAACGGTAGCAGCTACAGCGCTCAGGTACAGGCTAACAGCACGGATTGCGTCGTCGTTACCCGGGATAACGAAGTCAACACCGTCCGGATCGGAGTTGGTATCAACGATAGCGAATACCGGGATACCCAGGTTGTTAGCTTCTTTGATTGCGATGTGCTCGTGGTCTGCATCGATTACGAACAGCGCGTCTGGCAGGCCGCCCATATCTTTGATACCGCCCAGGCTGTTTTCCAGCTTGTCCAGTTCACGAGTGCGCATCAGCGCTTCTTTCTTAGTCAGCTTGTCGAAAGTACCGTCCTGAGACTGGGTTTCCAGATCTTTCAGGCGCTTGATGGACTGACGAACGGTTTTCCAGTTAGTCAGCATGCCGCCCAACCAGCGATGGTTCACGAAGAACTGATCGCAGCTGTTAGCAGCATCTTTCACAGCTTCGCTTGCAGCGCGCTTAGTACCAACGAACAGAATCTTACCTTTACGGGAAGAGATCTTGTTCAGCTCAGCCAGGGCTTCGTTGAACATTGGTACAGTTTTCTCAAGGTTGATGATGTGAACTTTGTTACGTGCGCCGAAGATGAAAGGCTTCATTTTCGGGTTCCAGTAACGGGTCTGGTGACCGAAGTGAACACCAGCCTTGAGCATGTCGCGCATGGAAACAGTTGCCATGTTTAAAACCTCTATATTAAAAGTTGGGGTTATGCCTCCACGTATCCCATATTACCGACCCCGAAGGGCACCCCGGAATATGTGCCGATACGTGTGTGTTGTTACACAAAGTGAGATTTGTCGCTTCCGTCCAGCCTGTGTATCTGAAATGGATCGGAAGTCCGGCGCGCTTTATACCACAAAACACGACCAGAAACCAACAGTTGTTGGCCGAGTGTGCTGTTAATGATTCTCAATTTGGCACGGGGTGCGCCTGACTGATACCATTAACGACACTTAGACTAGTATTGTCGAAAAAATCGACACTGATGGACAGATTACATGGCTATCTCTATTAAGACACCTGAAGAAATTGAAAAGATGCGCGTCGCCGGTCGTCTGGCCGCAGACGTGCTGGAAATGATCGAGCCGTACGTGAAGCCGGGCGTTAGCACGGGTGAACTGGACCGCATTTGTAACGACTATATCGTCAATGAGCAGCACGCGGTCTCCGCCTGCCTTGGCTACCATGGTTTCCCGAAATCCGTCTGCATTTCGATTAACGAAGTGGTTTGTCACGGTATTCCGGACAACGAAAAACTGCTCAAAGATGGCGACATCGTCAACATCGACGTGACGGTCATTAAAGATGACTACCACGGTGACACCTCTAAGATGTTCATCGTGGGCAAGCCGACGATTCTGGGCGAGCGTCTGTGCAAAGTGACGCAAGAAAGCCTCTACCTGGCGCTGAAAATGGTTAAACCCGGCATTCGCCTGCGCACCATCGGGGCCGCTATCCAGAAATTCGTTGAAGCGGAAGGTTTCTCCGTTGTGCGTGAATACTGCGGCCACGGCATTGGTCGTGTCTTCCACGAAGAGCCACAGGTTCTGCACTATGATGCGGATGACGGCGGCGTGGTACTGCAAAAAGGCATGACCTTCACCATCGAGCCGATGGTCAACGCCGGTGATTACCGCATCCGCACCATGAAAGATGGCTGGACGGTGAAAACCAAAGACAGAAGCTTGTCTGCGCAGTACGAGCATACTATTGTGGTAACAGACAACGGCTGCGAAATTATGACGTTGCGCAAGGATGACACCATCCCGGCGATACTCACACACGATGAATGATAAAAAAGCCGGCAGATGCCGGCTTTTTTAATGGCTATAGCTTTTTCTTATGGGTGGCGCACGATGAGTAATCTTTTACCCGAACAGTATGCTAACACAGCACTTCCCACCCTACCCGACCAGCCCGATAACCCGGGCGTCTGGCCCCAGCAGGATTTGACCTGCGCCGGTATCAAGGCGCATATGGATGTCTTCCAGCGCTGGCTCGGAAGCGCATTTGATGCCGGCATCTCCGCGGAGCAGCTCATTGAAGCACGCACCGAGTTTATCGACCAGCTCCTGCAGCGTCTGTGGATTGATTACGGGTTTGGGCAGATCAGTGACGTGGCACTGGTCGCCGTCGGGGGCTATGGCCGCGGTGAGCTTCATCCGCTTTCCGATATCGACTTACTGATTTTAAGCCGCAAAAAACTGCCGGATGAACAGGCGCAGAAAATTGGTGAACTGCTGACGCTGCTGTGGGATGTGAAGCTTGAAGTGGGCCACAGCGTGCGCACGCTGGAAGAGTGCCTGCTCGAAGGATTATCTGACCTGACCGTCGCCACCAACCTGATTGAAACCCGCCTGTTGATTGGCGACGTTGCGTTGTTCCTGGAACTGCAAAAACACATTTTCAGCGACGGCTTCTGGCCTTCAGAAAAATTCTTCGCCGCGAAGGTCGAGGAGCAGAATCAGCGTCACCAGCGCTACCACGGCACCAGCTATAACCTGGAGCCGGATATTAAAAGCAGTCCGGGCGGACTGCGCGACATTCACACGCTGCAGTGGGTGGCCCGCCGCCACTTTGGCGCCACCTCAATGGACGAGATGGTTGGCTTCGGCTTTTTAACCGAGGCTGAGCGAAACGAGCTGAATGAGTGTCTGCACCTGCTCTGGCGGATCCGTTTTGCCCTGCATCTCGAGCTTAGCCGCTACGATAACCGTCTGCTGTTTGACCGTCAGCTCAGCGTAGCGCAGCGCCTCAACTACCGTGGTGAAGGTAACGAGCCGGTTGAACACATGATGAAGGATTTCTTCCGCGTTACCCGTCGCGTCACTGAACTGAACCAGATGCTGCTGCAGCTGTTCGACGAAGCGATCCTGGCCCTGACGGCAGACGAAAAACCGCGGCCAATCGATGATGAATTCCAGCTGCGCGGCACGCTTATCGATCTGCGCGACGAAACGCTGTTTATCCGTGAGCCGGAAGCGATCCTGCGGATGTTCTACATCATGGTTCGCAATAGCACGATCACCGGGATCTACTCCACAACGCTGCGTCATCTGCGCCATGCGCGCCGTCATCTGACGCAGCCACTGTGCTATATCCCGGAAGCCCGATCCCTTTTTCTCAGTATGTTGCGCCATCCGGGGGCCGTCAGCCGTGGGCTTCTGCCGATGCATCGCCACAGCGTGCTGTGGGCCTATATGCCACAGTGGTCACATATCGTCGGGCAGATGCAGTTCGATCTGTTCCACGCCTATACGGTGGATGAACACACGATCCGCGTCATGCTCAAGCTGGAGAGCTTTGCCAGAGAAGAGACACGCTCACGTCACCCACTGTGCGTCGAACTGTGGCCACGTCTTACCCACCCGGAACTGATCCTGATTGCCGCCCTGTTCCACGACATCGCCAAAGGTCGCGGCGGTGACCACTCGGTGCTCGGCGCACAGGACGTGCTGAAATTTGCCGAACTGCATGGACTGAACTCTCGCGAGACGCAGCTGGTTGCCTGGCTGGTACGCCATCACCTGCTGATGTCCGTCACCGCGCAGCGTCGTGACATTCAGGATCCGGAGGTCATCAAGCAGTTTGCAGAAGAGGTTCAGACGGAAAACCGCCTGCGCTATCTGGTCTGCCTGACGGTAGCCGATATTTGTGCCACCAACGAAACGCTGTGGAACAGCTGGAAGCAAAGCCTGTTGCGCGAGTTGTACTTTGCCACCGAAAAACAGCTGCGCCGCGGGATGCAAAACACCCCGGACATGCGCGAGCGTGTACGCCATCATCAGCTGCAGGCGCTGGCGCTGTTGCGGATGGATAACATTGATGAAGAGGCGCTGCATCAGATTTGGGCGCGCTGTCGTGCCAACTATTTTGTCCGCCACAGCCCAAACCAGCTTGCCTGGCATGCGCGACATCTGCTTCAGCATGATTTGTCGCAGCCGATGATCCTCCTCAGTCCGCAGGCCACGCGCGGCGGTACCGAGATCTTTATCTGGAGTCCGGATCGGCCTTATCTGTTTGCTGCGGTTTGTGCCGAACTGGACAGGCGTAACCTGAGCGTTCACGACGCGCAGATTTTCACCACCCGGGACGGCATGGCGATGGACACCTTTATTGTACTGGAGCCAGACGGAAGCCCGCTGTCGTCGGACCGCCATGAAGGGATACGTTTTGGCCTGGAACAGGCGATCACCCAGCGCAGCTGGCAACCACCGCAGCCGCGTCGTCAGCCGTCGAAATTACGCCACTTTACCGTCGATACCGAGGTCAATTTCCTGCCGACCCACACCGATCGTAAATCGTTCCTGGAGCTGATCGCGCTCGACCAGCCAGGGCTTCTCGCCCGCGTCGGCCAGGTTTTTGCCGATCTGGGAATTTCGCTTCACGGGGCCAGAATTACAACCATTGGCGAACGAGTAGAAGATTTATTTATAATCGCCACCGCCGATCGGCGTGCCCTTAATAATGACCTGCAACTTGAAGTGCAACAACGGTTGACAGCAGCCCTCAATCCAAACGATAAAGGGTGACGTGTTTTTTAGTGAAATGGAAAGAGTAAACAATGCAGCAGTTACAGAACGTTATTGAGTCCGCTTTTGAGCGTCGCGCCGAGATTACTCCGGCAAATGTGGATACCGTTACCCGTGAAGCGGTTAATCAGGTTATTTCTCTGCTGGATTCCGGCGCGCTACGTGTAGCAGAAAAAATCGACGGTCAGTGGGTAACTCATCAATGGCTGAAGAAAGCCGTGCTGCTCTCTTTCCGTATCAATGATAACCAGGTTATCGACGGAGCAGAAAGCCGCTACTTCGATAAAGTCCCTATGAAATTCGCTGACTACGACGAAGCTCGCTTCCAGAAAGAAGGCTTCCGCGTAGTACCGCCAGCGGCCGTACGTCAGGGTGCGTTCATCGCGCGTAACACCGTGCTGATGCCCTCCTACGTGAACATCGGTGCTTACGTAGACGAAGGCTCCATGGTGGATACCTGGGCAACCGTCGGCTCCTGCGCGCAGATCGGTAAAAACGTTCACCTGTCCGGCGGCGTGGGTATCGGTGGTGTACTGGAGCCACTGCAGGCTAACCCAACCATCATCGAAGATAACTGCTTCATCGGCGCGCGCTCTGAAGTGGTGGAAGGCGTGATCGTTGAGGAAGGCTCCGTTATCTCGATGGGCGTTTACATCGGTCAGAGCACCCGTATTTACGATCGTGAGACCGGTGAAATTCACTACGGTCGCGTGCCGGCCGGTTCCGTTGTGGTCTCCGGCAACCTGCCGTCAAAAGATGGCAAGTACAGCCTGTACTGTGCGGTTATCGTGAAGAAAGTTGATGCGAAAACCCGCGGTAAGGTGGGCATCAATGAGTTGCTGCGCACCATCGATTAATCGGATATAACAAAAAGCGGGGGCCACCCCGCTTTTTTCATATCTGAGGGTGGCGAAAATAGATTTTTTCGTTAATTATTCAAAGGTTATGTTGAGATCAAGGGTACCGCTATGTACGATAATCTGAAAAGTCTGGGCATTACCAATCCTGATGAAATTGATCGTTACAGCCTTCGCCAGGAAGCTAATAACGACATTCTGAAAATCTATTTTCACAAGGACAAAGGAGAGTTTTTCGCCAAGAGCGTGAAGTTTAAATATCCACGCCAGCGTAAGACCGTCGTCGCTGACGGTGTAGGACAGGGATACAAAGAAGTACAGGAAATCAGCCCTAATCTGCGCTATGTGATCGATGAACTCGATCAGATCTGTCAGCGCGACCGCACTGAAGTCGATCTCAAACGTAAGATCCTCGACGATCTGCGTCACCTTGAAAGCGTTGTCACCAACAAGATTAGCGAAATCGAAGCGGATCTTGAAAAGCTTACCCGGAAATAAACGCAAAACGGCAATCTTTGATTGCCGTTTTAGTGTTTGCGCCCTCTCCCGTGGAAAGGTATGGAGTAAGGGCATCAGGCCGTATTTCACTCATCTCTGCTCATCGAGCTGTAACGCCACATAAAGCAGCAGCCTGTCGTCAAAGCTCCCCAGATCCAGCCCTGTCAGCTCCGAAATCCGGTTCAGTCGATATTCCAGCGTATTGCGATGTATAAACAACGCTTTCGACGTTGCCAGCGGCTGTACGTTATGACGGAACCACGCCTGCAGCGTCCGACGCAACAGACCGTTGTTGTCCATTGCCTTGAGGCGCGCTAACGGACGTGCCAGCTCATTGGCCTGCCAGCCACCGCGCAGGCTGTCGAGCAGCACCGGGAGCATCAGATCCTGGTAGAAATAACTGCGGCTTTCCGGCATCCGCTGCTTACCCACCATCATGGTGGTGCGGGCAGTACGCCAGGAGCGGGCAATACTGCCCGGACCGGTGAAGTAATTGCCCAGCGCGACGCGAAAACGAAGCTGACCATTCTCCTTCATGCGGGCTATCAACTGCTCCACGCGACGACGATGATCTTCTGCATCCCAGCGCCCGAACGCGTTCAGCGCGGGCTTGAGCACCACCATTTCCGTCAGAGAGACAATCGCCACCAGGTTATCGCGTTCCGGCGTCGCCAGCGCATTTTGCAGCTGCTGCAGCTCAGCCATCGCACTGTCGACGCCAAGCTGGCCGCTGTCCACCTCAATTACCGCCACGACGCGCGGCTGATTCAGATCGATTCCCAGGCGCTGCGCCCATTCATTGAGTGCAGGGGTATGCTCATCCGCCTGAATCAGGTTCATCACCAGCTCTTCACGCAGACGGCTGTCCTGGGCGAGCAGATGCATCAGGCGCGACTGCTCAAGCATCATCTCCGCCGTCATACAGACCAGTTCGCCATATTTTCGCAGCGACTCCGGCTCGCCGGTCAGGCCGATAACGCCAACAATTTCCCCCTCAAGACGCAGCGGTAAATTGATGCCCTGACGGACACCGTGCAGGTGTTTCGCCACCGCATCGTCGATGTCCACCACCCGCCCCTGGGAGAGCACCAGCAGCGCCCCTTCGTGCAATTCCCCAATACGCTCACGATCGCCACTGCCAATAATGCGCCCACGGGCATCCATTACGTTGATATTGGTATCAATGATGCGCATGGTGCGTGCCACAATATCCTGCGCCATTTTGGTATCGAGATGCCAGCCAGCCATGTAACCCTCCTGTGAGCAGAGCTCAAGCATAGGGAAGTTCAGCTACCGCTGCATTGTGCGAATGCACAAAGTGAAAGGGAGAAGTATGGAGTTGTGGAAAAGGTCACAGAAAGGTGAAAAGCCCCTGCTCATCTGAAACAGGGGCCTGAGAGGATTACTGCATCAGCAGGTAAATTGAGGTATCACCACGCTGAATATTCAACGCCAGCACGGAAGGTTTGCTGTCCAGAATTTTGCGCAGTTCAGCGATGTTTTTCACTGGCTGCTGGTTCGCACCCATGATCACATCGCCTTTTTTCAGGCCAATGCGCGCAGCCGGGCTGTTCGCTTTAACGTTGTTCACCACAACGCCTTTGTCCTGACCTTTATTGCTCATCTCGGCGCCTTCAATGCCGCTGAAGATGGTGCTGGAATCAACCTGATTCTGGCTGCTCTGCTGCAGTTCCAGGCTCACGTTAACCGGTTTACCGTCACGCAGCAGGCCGAGGGTCACTTTGCTGCCAATCGGCATGGAGCCCACTTCAGCACGCAGCGCGGCAAAGCTGCTGATCGGTTTCCCGTTCAGGGAGGTAATGACATCACCCGCTTTAATGCCCGCTTTCGCCGCGGAGGAGTTCGGCATCACCTGGCTGACAAATGCACCGCGCTGGGCGTCAACTTTCATCGCCTTAGCCAGTTCGGAATTCAGTTCGGTACCCAGAATCCCCAGTTCACCGCGTTTCACCTGCCCATACTGCACCATCTGCGCGGTCAGGTTTTTCACCATGTTACTTGGGATAGCAAAGCCGATCCCGATATTGCCGCCGTCCGGTGCAAGGATCGCGGTGTTGATACCAATCAGCTCACCGTTCAGGTTCACCAGCGCGCCGCCGGAGTTACCCCGGTTGATGGCGGCATCCGTCTGGATGAAGTTTTCATAGTTTTCAGCGTTGAGGCCGCTACGACCCAGCGCGGAAACAATCCCCGAGGTTACGGTTTCACCCAGACCGAACGGGTTACCGATAGCGACGGTATAATCACCGACACGCAGCGCATCGGAGTCGGCAATTTTAATCGCCGTCAGGTTTTTCGGATCCTGAATCTGGATCAGCGCGATATCGGAGCGCGGGTCTTTCCCGACCACTTTGGCATCAAATTTACGCCCGTCGCTCAGTTGGACCTTAATGCTGTTGGCGTTATCAACAACGTGGTTGTTGGTCACGACGTAGCCTTTCGCCGCATCGATAATCACACCCGAGCCAAGCGCCATGAATTTCTGCTGCTGGCCACCCCCCTGGGTGTCATCCCCTGCACCACCGCCCTGACAGAACGGGGAGCTCTGGAATGGCGAACCGTCCTGGCAGAAAGGTGAGTTATCACCAAAGAACTGCTGGAAGTTACGCGGCATACGCGGCGTATTGACGGTTGTGCTGCCCTCAACGTTAATACTCACCACCGATGGCATCACTTTTTCGAGCATCGGTGCCAGGCTTGGCATCTGCTGCGCGGTCGCTGCCGACGATGCGGTCTCAGCTGCAGTAGCAGTCAGAGGAGACAGCGCTAAACCTAAACTCAGAGCCAGTGCACTCATTGCTAATGTGGTTTTTTTCATGTGTCTTAATCTCGATTTACAGATAACGCAAAATTGCTGTGTAACTCAGATTCATTTTATACCGCTTAGTTCCGGCCATAAGTTTATGGAAAAGGTAAAAATTTATTGGCCGTCTTTACAAAACTCTGTGCTTATTCCACCGCCATGAGCTTGCGGTATTCATCCCAGGCATACAAATCTGTCATCCCGCTGATATAGTCCTGGATAAGACGGCAGCGATAATAATATTCCAGCACCGGCCACTGGGGCGACTGCCGATCCAGCTTGCCGATGGCTTCGACATAAGCCAGACGGTGGCGGGTTGAAAGTTTCTGATAAAGCCGGGATTCGATCGGTATTCGCCGCACGCGCTCTTTTTCCACCAGCTCGCTGAACTCGTCGACGGATAACTGCAGCAGAGGCCGATAGATTTCGAGTAACCCACTGATAACCCTGTATCCCTGCAGCTCAAGCTGTTCAACATCCGGATGGCTGAAAACATGACGCACGGCCACGTTTTTATAGAGTTCAAGAAGCTGGCTAAAGCTGCTGTCATCTTCCAGCAACGCATGGTTGAATTCGCCGCTATAAATTAACGGCAGGTTGTCTATAAAGCGCGAGGCGGCATACGGCACCAGTTTATTTAATGTATTGACCCGTAAATACATAAAGAACTGATCTTCCGTGCTGCGGCTTAATGTATTTGAACGCGATTTCTCCCAGGCATTTTCGACAACCTGAGCAAACAGCGAGCCTTTTTCATGCGTTCCCCAGGCCTCATAAAGATGCTGATAAAGTTCTTCGACGCTGAATATTCTTTTCTCAACGGCGTCTTCCAGGTCGGCAACACAATATGAAATGTCGTCGGCAGCTTCCATAATCCAGGTTAAGGGGAAGCGGCCGTTTGGTGTCAGAGAAAGTTCTTTACGCAGGCGCTCAATATAGGCTTCTTCAGAAAGATAATAGCCCGGCTTTTTCATCAAATAACTGTGCGACGCGGGCGTCTCGCCCATCCACCATGCCGGTCGCGTATATTTCAGGATGCACCCCACCTGTGCCCAGGTCAGGTTCATACGCATCAGGGAGTGGACCAGCCGGATCCCCTGCGCATTGCCTTCGAAGTGACAGAGGTCGTGACGGACTTTACGCCGCAGGTCGTTCAGCGCGTCTTCACCTTCGCGCAGGCGTAAATCCCCCGCCAGGCAGCGGTCATCGCTCAGAGGCTGGCTTACCGCATCAGCAGGATAAAGCCGCTGTTTAAACCAGTCATTTATGGCGGCTTCACCAAAATGACCAAAGGGCGGATTACCGATGTCATGCATCAGGCAGGCCATCTCAACGATGCTCTCAAACGGCCCGGTCAGCTCATTCAGCCCATAGGTTTCGAGGAGCTGCTGCTCTTTGAGACGGCTTAAGATCTCTTTGGCAATGTAGCGGCCAACCTGCTGAACTTCCATAGAATGCGTTAAGCGCGTGCGCACCGCAGCGTTACGTTCAAGCGGAAACACCTGGGTTTTTTGCTGTAACCGACGGATTGCCGGCGAGTTTATGATCCGCCCACGATCGCTTTCGAAGATACGCAGGATCTCATGCTCGCTCTTGTCGCCCTGCGGCGAACGGAAACGTCGGTGCCAGTTAATTTTGGTGCGAAAATCGATTGGTGACATGTGCTCCCCCGCGTGAGAATGCGTTTCCTCTTAACCGCATGATAGACTATGCATCTTAACAAGGCACATCGCGAGTAAATCTATGAAAATCGGCATTATTGGTGCAATGGAAGAAGAAGTTACGCTGCTGCGTGACAAAATTGAGAACCGTCAGACTCTCTCCCTCGGTGGCTGTGAGATCTATACCGGCCAGTTGAATGGCGTTGACGTCGCTCTGCTGAAATCAGGCATCGGTAAGGTTGCTGCTGCGCTGGGCGCGACCCTGCTGCTCGAACGCTGCAAGCCGGACGTTATCATTAACACCGGTTCTGCAGGCGGCCTGGCGTCGACGCTGAAAGTCGGTGATATCGTTGTTTCCGATGAAGCGCGTTACCACGATGCAGACGTTACCGCATTCGGCTACGAATACGGTCAGCTTCCGGGTTGCCCGGCCGGGTTTAAAGCCGATGACAAACTGATTGCGGCGGCTGAAAGCTGCATCGCTGAGCTGAACCTCAACGCGGTACGCGGCCTGATCGTCAGCGGTGATGCGTTCATTAATGGCTCCGTCGGCCTGGCGAAAATTCGTCATAACTTCCCTCAGGCCGTTGCCGTTGAGATGGAAGCGACCGCCATTGCTCACGTTTGCCATAACTTCAACGTTCCGTTCGTGGTGGTTCGCGCCATCTCAGACGTGGCTGACCAGCAGTCTCATATCAGCTTCGACGAGTTCCTGACCGTTGCGGCAAAACAGTCCACCGTGATGGTGGAGCGCCTGGTGCAGAAACTGGCTCGTGGGTAACCCATACATCAGGGCGCTGGTCGCCCTGCTTTTTCTCGCACCGGCATGGCTATTTGCCGCGCCGCGTGTGATTACGCTCTCTCCGGCAAACACCGAACTGGCCTTTGCCGCCGGGATCACGCCTGTCGGCGTGAGCAGCTTTTCGGATTACCCTCCGCAAGCGGCCCATATTGAACAGGTGGCGACCTGGCAAGGGATGAACATTGAGCGCATCGTGGCGCTTAAACCCGATCTCGTGCTCGCCTGGCGCGGCGGTAACGCCGAGCGGCAGGTCAACCAGCTCTCCTCGCTTGGGATCAAGGTGATGTGGATTGATGCGGTGAGCATTGAGCAGGTCGCTCAGGCACTGCGTTCTCTGGCCCCCTACAGCCCTACCCCAGCAAAAGCCGAGAATGCCGCGAAACAGATGCTCAGCGACTATGCCGCGCTGAAATCCCGCTACGATACCCCCGTCAAAAAACGCATCTTCCTGCAGTTTGGCAGCCAGCCGCTGTTCACCACCGGGAAAGGATCCATTCAGAATCAGGTGCTGGAAATCTGCGGCGGTGAAAACATCTTTGCAGCCAGCCGGGTGCCGTGGCCTCAGGTCAGCCGGGAACAGGTGCTCGCACGCCAGCCACAGGCCATCGTGGTGGTCGGAAATGCGAGCGAGATTCCTAAAATTGAACAATTCTGGCAACGTCAGCTAAAAATACCGGTGATCCCCCTCACCAGTGACTGGTTTGAACGCGCCAGCCCGCGTATTATCCTCGCCGCAAAACAGCTCTGTGCCGCGCTGGCAGAGAGTCACTAACAACATACCCCGCTCGAGGATTTAACGATGCTCGTTTATTGGCTGGATATTCTTGGCACAGCCGTTTTTGCTATCTCCGGCGTTTTACTCGCCGGAAAACTGCGCATGGATCCGTTTGGCGTGCTGGTGCTGGGCGTGGTCACCGCCGTGGGTGGCGGGACGATACGTGATATGGCCCTGGCGAATGGCCCGGTATTTTGGGTAAAAGATCCAACCGATCTGGTGGTGGCGATGGTCACCTGTCTGTTGACCATTGTGTTGGTTCGCCAACCCCGCCGGTTACCGAAATGGATACTCCCGGTACTGGATGCCGTCGGTCTGGCCGTCTTTGTGGGCATCGGG
Source organism: Enterobacter sp. WPR_3_1 (assembly GCF_003635055.1). NCBI lineage: Bacteria > Pseudomonadati > Pseudomonadota > Gammaproteobacteria > Enterobacterales > Enterobacteriaceae > Enterobacter > Enterobacter sp. WPR_3_1. The sequence goes on from NZ_RBXU01000010.1 coordinate 44,253, forward strand.
GTCAACAAAGCCTTCAATGCGGGAACGGGCCCGATGGTGGCCATCTGCATGGGCGTGTTAACCGGGGTCGGCGGCGGGATTATTCGCGACATTCTGGCGCGTGAAGTTCCCATGATCCTGCGTACCGAAATCTATGCCACGGCGTGTATTATTGGTGGGATTGTTCACGCGACGGCGTATTACACCTTTGCGATGCCGCTAGAAAATGCAGCCATGCTGGGTATGGTGGTCACGCTGGGGATACGGTTAGCGGCGATACGCTGGCATCTGAAGCTGCCGACGTTTGCGCTGGATGATAATGCGCGATAAGCGTTGTTTATAAGCCCGGTGGCGCTACGCTTACCGGGCTTACGACTGCATCCCTGTCAGATGCTGAACGAAGAGCCACATCCACAGGTACTTGTCGCGTTCGGGTTAGTCACAACGAAGCGCGAACCTTCCAGGCCTTCAGTGTAATCCACCGAACCACCCACCAGGTACTGCAGGCTCATCGGGTCAACCACCAGCGCAACGCCCTGCTTCTCGATAGTCATATCGCCGTCGTTGACCTGATCGTCAAAGGTAAAACCATACTGGAAGCCGCTGCAGCCGCCACCGGTAATATAGACACGCAGTTTCAGATCCGGATTGTCCTCGTCGGCAATCAGGGTTTTCACTTTGTTGGCTGCTGCTTCGGTAAATTCCAGCGGCAACGCTACGTCATCACTCATCTTATGCTCCCATGAATACTGCTACTGCTATTGGGTAAAATTCACCCAATTCTTTATCTCATTATCTAATACCCTGGTAATTCATTCAAGTATTCTGCGTCGGGGCCCGCTCGGCCTCTTGTTTTGCCAGGGTACGAGCAAGAATGGTGGAGTATAGCGGTTTTCCACCCAGGAATTGGGCTAATAGTGTCGCGCCGAGACAGGTAATGATCATTGGCAAAATGAGCTGGTAATTATCCGTCATCTCCAGAACCAGTACGATGCCGGTCAACGGCGCGCGCAGGGACGCCGCCAGCAGCGCGCCCATTCCGGCAATAGCAAAGGTCCCGGCGTCCAGATGATAGGCCGGGAATCCGGCAGCAGCGCCCATGCCAAACGCGGTTCCCAGAAGCGTACCCAGCGCCAGCATCGGGGCAAAAATACCGCCAGGCGCACCGGAGGAGAAGCACAATACGGTGGTAATCACCCGCGAAATAAACATGAACAGCAACAGACCAATGCTGAAATTACCCGCCGCGGCAATCGGTATCAGCCCGAAGCCACCGCCTGCGGCATTGGGCTCAATGAAGCCGAGCACGCCGCAGGCGCCGCCCAGCAGTCCGCCGATCAATACCCAGCGGGTGGTATTCCCACCGTGAATGCGCTGGAACATATCCTGGGCGCGTAAGATAAGCGTGTTAAACAGCGGGCCAACCACGCCAAAAATCATGCCGAGGATCAGGTACAGCCACAGCGTATTCACCGGCGCATTGGTCAGTTTCCCCACCTCAATCACCGCCCCTTCGCCATTAAAAATGCGAAAGACAATGCTCGACATAATGACGCCGGTGAATACCGCTTTTATCGAGATAAGGTTGTAGCGAAACTGTGCCCGCATCTCTTCAATAATGAACAGGATCCCCGCCAGCGGTGCGTTGAACGCCGCCGAAAGGCCGGCCGCCGCCCCCGTTGCCAGCAGCGTATGTCGCGCCTCCGCGCTGCGCATGCGAAACAGATCGCCGACCATGCGCCCAACGTTTCCGCCCAGCTGCACCGTTGGTCCTTCGCGCCCGAGCACCATGCCTGCCCCGAGCGTTCCCATGCCACCGATAAATTTTACCGGGATGACGCGCCACCAGCGAACCGGCCTCAGCTCTTCCAGCGCACCTTCTATTTCAGGGATCCCGGAACCGCCCGCTTCCGGCGCAAATTTACGAACCAGGAAATAGCCCACCATGGCAAACAGCGCAGATAAGCCAAAGGCCCACACCCATACCCATCCACCGCTATAGGCAAAACCCGCCACGGTTCCAATTCGCCAGTTCATTATCGCGTTAACCGCTTTTTCGAAGGCGATACCCACCAGCCCGGCAACTGCGCCGACCACGGCAGCAGCCAGCAGGATAGCCAGCGGCGTTTTATCACGATTAAGCAAGCGCCGGATGCTGATACGGTGCTGCGCACGTCTGAACTGCTGTTCAGTATAAGAATGAGTGTCTGCTTTCATTACCGTTTCTTTTCGTCATACAAATAACCGCAGGGATTTTACCAGAGTGCGTAATATCATCCCGTGAAAAATACTTAACAATTGTTTGGGCATGAAAGGGGGCAAAAATTTCATTACCTTCCGAGGATCACTTAGAATAGTGTGCTTAATCATTTTATACGAACCAGGAACGACGCCATGAGCAAGTCTGAAAACCTCTACAGTGCAGCCCGCGAGCTTATCCCAGGTGGCGTGAATTCGCCTGTTCGCGCCTTTACCGGCGTAGGCGGTACGCCGCTGTTTATCGAACGTGCTGACGGCGCGTATCTGTATGATGTCGATGGCAAAGCCTATATCGATTATGTCGGCTCCTGGGGTCCGATGGTGCTGGGTCACAACCATCCTGCTATCCGCAATGCGGTGATTGAAGCCGCCCAGCGCGGCCTGAGCTTCGGCGCGCCAACCGAGATGGAAGTGAAAATGGCGGAACTGGTCACCGAACTGGTCCCGACAATGGACATGGTACGTATGGTGAACTCCGGTACCGAGGCCACCATGAGCGCGATCCGCCTGGCACGTGGTTTTACCGGCCGTGACAAGATCATCAAATTTGAAGGCTGCTACCACGGTCATGCGGACTGCCTGCTGGTAAAAGCCGGCTCCGGCGCGCTGACCCTCGGTCAGCCGAACTCACCGGGCGTACCGGCTGACTTTGCGAAGCATACCCTGACCTGCACCTATAACGATCTGAACACCGTTCGGGCAGCCTTCGAGCAGTATCCGCAGGAGATTGCCTGTATCATCGTTGAACCTGTCGCAGGCAACATGAACTGCATTCCACCGCAGCCGGAGTTCCTGCCGGGTCTGCGCGCTCTGTGCGATGAGTTTGGCGCTCTGCTGATCATCGACGAAGTGATGACCGGCTTCCGCGTCGCGCTGGCGGGGGCACAGTCTTACTACGACGTAGAGCCGGACCTGACGTGCCTTGGCAAAATCATCGGCGGCGGCATGCCTGTCGGAGCATTCGGGGGACGTAAAGAGGTGATGGAAGCGCTGGCGCCGACTGGCCCGGTCTACCAGGCGGGTACCCTTTCCGGCAACCCGATTGCAATGGCCGCAGGTTTCGCCTGTCTGACCGAAGTGGCGCAGCCGGGTATTCACGAAACCCTGACCGATCTGACAACTCAACTGGCCAACGGCCTGCTGGAGGCCGCGCAAGAAACCGGTATTCCTCTGGTGGTAAACCACGTTGGTGGGATGTTCGGGATTTTCTTCACCGATGCGACAACCGTGACCTGCTATCAGGATGTGGTGAAGTGTGACGTTGAACGCTTCAAGCGCTTCTTCCATCTGATGCTGGAAGAAGGCGTCTACCTGGCACCATCCGCGTTTGAAGCAGGCTTTATGTCCGTCGCGCACAGCGAAGACGATATCAATAAGACTATCGATGCTGCGCGCCGGGTCTTTGCGAAGTTGTAAGACAGAAACGATCTGCTGCCCTCTCCTCCCGGAGAGGGCAATACCCCACCGCCCTTCTACCTGCTTTGCTTTCTCAACAAATAGATAAAGTACGGCGCCCCGATAAACGTCGACAGCAACCCGGCAGGTATCTGGTACGGGAACAGCACCATCCGCCCCAGCCAGTCAGCAACCACCAGTATTACGCCCCCCGTCAGCGCCGACATCACAATGTGCGGCATCGTGCGACGAAAGCCCATCATTCTGGCAATGTGCGGCGCCATTAAGCCGACAAAGCTCAGCGGGCCGATGGTCATGGTGGCCGTTGCCGTGAGGCATGCGGCCAGCAGCAGTAACCCGATACGGGACGGCGCCAGGGCCATCCCCACCGCACGCGCGGTCTCGCCGCCCAGCGGCAGAATGGTCATCCAGCGACGGCACAGCGGCACCATCGCCAGCAATACGATCATTGCAATCCCGGAATGCACGACCTGGCTGCCGGTGGCGCTGTACGTTGAACCGGAGATCCAGGTCAGGATCTTGGCCATACGCGGATCGCCACTCGCCTGCAGCATCATCAGCAGCATAGTAAATGCCGTGCTGAGCGCCATCCCGGCAAGCAGCATCCGGTGAGGGGAAAACCCACCACGCCCGGAGGCAATGAGGATGATCAGCAGCGTCACCGCCGCGCCAACGCTCCCGGCAGGCATCAACCAGCCGAAGGCATTTCCCGGCACCAGGAACAGCATCAGGACCACGCCAAAGGCGGCACCAGAACTGATACCCAGAACCTCCGGGCTGGCCATCGGATTACCGGTCAGACGCTGGATAATACAGCCCGCCACCGCCAGCATGACCCCGGCGATTAACGCCGAGAGAATGCGCGGCCAGCGCCACTGCATGAGTTCGTTAAGCAGATCCCCAGACGCCCAGTGCCAGCCCACCGCATCGCGTCCGAAAGCGAGCGCGGCAAATGAGATAACAATCAGCACTGCCAGCCCGGCAAGGCTGAACCCCAGCACTGACTGGCGCTCAGCATAGACCTTATCGCCAGCATCCATCGCTGGCGCGCTGATACTGCGCAGACGCGGCAGCAGCCACAGCAGCAGCGGTGCACCGATAAGCGCCGTCATCGAACCGGTAGACACTTCCATCCAGACGCGTGCCAGCCAGAGAATGATTTGATCGGAAAGCCAGAGGATCAACGCGCCAATCAGCGGGGCTAACATCAGGCGCGCCAGCAGGCGGCGCGCACCGAGCATTTTTGCCAGCAGCGGCGCAAACAGTCCAATAAACCCGATGATGCCTACCGCATTAACCAGCAGGGCACTGAGCACAATCGCCAGCGTCAGCGCCCCCAGACGGGCCAGCGACAGCGCCAGCCCCAGATTACGCGCCACGCCATCGTCAAGACCCATTAACGTCAGCGGGCGCAAGAGCAGCAGCGTCAACACGACGCCACCGACGAGCTGCGGCCACAGACGCTGCACGACGCTCCAGTCGGTCTGGGTGAGCGTACCGGTGCTCCAGAGGAACATGCTTTGCAGCTGATCGTGATGGAACAGCACCAGCAGCTGATTAATCGCGCCGCAGTACAGGCTCACCACCAGCCCCGCAAGAATAAGCGTGACGGGGGAGAGACGCTTGCCCCAGGCGACGCCGAATACCAGCGCGCCCACCACACACGCACCGGCGAGGGCAGCAAACTGCGAGGTCAATGCCCCAGGCAACGCCCAGAGTGTGGTAATCGTGATCCCAAGCTGTGCCCCGGTCGCCACGCCAAGCGTCGTCGGCTCGGCCAGAGGGTTACGCAGTACCTGCTGGAATAAAACGCCCACCAGCCCTAATCCCGCACCGACCAGCAGCGAAATCGAAAGGCGCGGCAACAGACTGTAGTGGAACAGCATTTGCTGAATATTATCGATATCTGGCGTCACCAGCGCCGCACGCCACTGGTCGCGCGGTAAGGCCGTCGACAGATTGAACCAGGTCAATACCAGCGCGCACAGGAAAATGAGGCAAAGTAACAGTGCCGGGAAACGGGCAATACGCTTACTCATGCCTGGCCTCCCAGCGCGTTGTCCAGCACGCGGGCAAAGTGCATGGCAGAAAGCGTCGCGCCGTAGAACCATACCGCAGGTGCGCGCAGGAACCGTTTTTCACGCACAAACGGCATTGCCTGCCAGAGCGGCGTCGCCATCAGGGTTTGCATCTCCCGCTCGTTGCCGTGGTCAAAGCACAACACATCCACATCGCGAAATGCCGCAAGACGGTCAATCCCCACGGCGGTGCTGCCCCAGAAGGTCATCTCCCCTTCCCAGGCATTACGAATACCAAAACTGTCGAGCACGTCCTGGAACAGGCAGTTTTTCCCAAAGACCAGCATATGGCGGGCATCCAGCAGCGTCACCATCAGCAGCGGGCGATCGCCCCGGTGAGCAAAACGCGGCTTCAGGGCGTTAATCAGGGCATCAAAATCGTCGAGATGTTTTTTGGCCTCAACCTCACGGTTAAGGAACAGTGCCATCTCGTGGAGGGAGTTTTTCGCCATCGCCAGCGGATTTTTACCGTCGCTGAAGGAGAAACCACGGCCGGGCGCAATCCGTGCCATTGTCTCTTCTGACGGGCCGTAACCTGCAGACCAGAACAGGAATGACGGCTTCATCTGGGTGAGCAGTTCGAGGTTTGGCTCGGTGCGCAGGCCGATGTCGATTACCGAGTCCGGTAGCCTCGGCTCATTCACCCATAGCCTGTAGTTGGGAATATCCGCCACACCATAGGGCGTAACGCCCAGCGCCATCATCAGCTCTACCGGCAACCATTCCAGCGCCACAATGCGGTGTGGATCGACCGCAGCCGCACGCGCGGTATTCATTTTTAACAGCAGCGGTGAAAGCGCCATTGCCGTCAGCAGACGACGGCGACTCATCAACATAGAATCCAGCATCAGTACACAAAGCTCACCGGTGCAGCCCCGGCAGGGTGAGGCAAAATCCCCATTGGAATACCGTAAATGTGTTCCAGCGTTTCACTGCGCATCAGTTCAGACGGCGTCCCCTGGGCGATCATCTCACCGCCGCGCAGGGCAACGAGGTAATCGCAGTAACGCGCGGCCATGTTGATATCATGCAGGACCGCGATAACCGTCAGACCGCGCTGCTGGCTTAAACGATGCACCAGCGCAAGCACGTCGACCTGATGGGCAATGTCCAGCGCAGAGGTCGGTTCGTCGAGCAGCAGGCAGCGGCTGTCCTGGGCCACCAGCATTGCTATCCACGCGCGCTGACGCTCCCCTCCTGACAGGCTGTCTACCAGACGGTGGGCCAGTGGTTTTAGCCCCACCAGCGCAATCGCCTCTTCCACTTTCTCTCTGTCGGCCACGCCGAAACGGCCAAGCGCGCCGTGCCACGGATAACGCCCAATCGCCACCAGTTCACGCACGGTCATCCCCTCCGCCTGCGGCAACTGCTGCGGCAGATACGCCACTTTGCGGGCAAAGGCTTTACTGCTCCAGCTCTCCAGCGGCTGACCGTCCAGCAGGATATCGCCTTCTGACGGCGGCTGATGGCGGCCAAGCATTTTGAGCAGCGTTGATTTACCAGAGCCGTTGTGACCAATCAGGCCTGTCACTTTACCTGCCGGGAAGGTCAAAGAGAGCGGATGCAGCAGGGTGCGTCCGGGCACGCGAAAGGAGAGATTATTGAGCGTGAAGGTGGTGTCGGATTGCGTTTGATTATCCTGCATATCGGCCAACTTAAATAAAAAGGGCACGGCGAACCGTGCCCGAAGAGAGATTAGAAGCGGAAGGTCGCGGTGGCGACAACCTGACGTTCAGCACCCCAGTAGCATGCATAATCCTTGTAGCAGCTGGAGACATATTCCCGATCGAACAGGTTATTCACGTTCACCGCCACAGATGACCCCGGCAGACCCAGACGGGCCAGATCGTATTTCACCATCGCATCGGCAAGGGTGTAGCTCGCGACGTTAAACGGCTGATCTTTTTTGTCGCCGCTTGAGTAGTAGCTCACCGTGTTACCGATGTAACGGGTACCGGCACCAATCGTCAGGCCGCTTAAGGCCGTGTCGGTGAAGGTGTAATCTGCCCACAATGACGCCTGATTACGCGGCACTTCCGCCGGACGTTTACCTTCAAAGGTGCTGTCATGGGTGTACTCAGCATCAATAAAGCTGTACGCCGCGGTCACGTTGATATTGGCGTTAACCGCTGCCTTCGCTTCCAGTTCGAAACCGCGAGAACGGATCTCACCGGTCTGGATACTGTGAGTATTCGTTGGATCGTTCGGATCCGCCGTCAGGTTCTTATCTTTCGTCAGCTGGAACAGCGACGCGGTGACCACAACCGGCAGGTCTTTCGGCGCGTATTTCACACCCGTTTCATACTGCTTACCGCGGGAGGGGTCGAACGGTGTGCCGTTACGATCGGCGCCCGATACCGGCTCAAACGACTCGCTGTAGCTGAAGTAAGGCGAGATACCGTTATCAAAGAGATAGTTAATCCCCCCGCGCCAGGTGAAAGCCTGGTCGTGGTTTTCAGCCAGCGAATCGGCCGTACCGCGCGTCAGCGTTGAGGCCATCACGTAGTCGTAGCGTCCGCCCAGCGTCAGCACCCACTTATCCCACTCCGCCTGATCCTGAGCATAGAGCCCGGTCTGTTCATTACGGTTAACGACGGAATAGTTAGACCATGGCAGGTTGGTGTTGATATTCGCGTTGCCGTAATCCGGGTTCTGGATATCAATCGGGTCGGCGGAACCATACAGCGCATTGATATCATTACGCATACGCGAGTAATCAACACCCGTCAGCAGCGTGTGGTCTACGGCGCCCGTCGCGAATGTCGACTGCAGTTGAGTATCCACGGTGAACATATTCAGATCTTCATCTGAACGCACATAAGCGCGGTTAATCTTGCCAGGCTCAGCGTAGCCATTGCCGTAAACAGAGCGGTAGAGCGTATGAACTTTTGCGTAACGCAGATTCTGACGCACGGTGAACGTGTCATCAAACTGATGCGAGAAGCTGTAACCAATCAACTGCTGGCGACGAGCCATCTTATTATCCGCTTCACCTTCGTTGAAATCGGTTGGGATCTTATGCTCATTGCCGTTTGCGTCACGGTATGGCACCACGGTCCCTTCCCGTGGCAACCAGCCGTAGTAGCCCGCTTCCGGATCGTTCTGGAAATTGCTCAGGAAGGTGAAATCGGTTTTGTCATCCGGACGCCAGCTAAAGGAGGGCGCAATCGCATAGCGGGTTGATTTTGACATCTCCTGCTGTGCGTTCTGACTACTGCCAAGACCGGTCAGGCGGTACGACCACACGCCATCTTCATCGATTGCATCACTGAAATCGAAGCCCGTTTGCCACAGGTTATTGGTCCCCATTTTAAACTGGACTTCTTTCAGCGGCTCGGTCAGTGGGCGTTTGCTCACCATACTGACGATACCGCCGGGATTGCTGTTGCCGTAGAGCACAGACGTAGGTCCGCGCATCACTTCTACGCGCTCAAGGAAGTACGGATCCATGGAAGCTTCGGAGTAGTTATTCCCCATCAGCTTCATGCCATCGAGATACTGGTTGGTGTTTACCGTCGAAGGCGCGGTAAAACCACGAATTGAGACCACATCATAGGTGGTGGAGCTGCCGCGGGTCGCAAACACGCTCGGCGTATAGCCCAGCGCCTCTTTTACGGTCGCTGGCTGGCGGCGTTCCATTTCATCACGCGTCACCACGGAAATAGACTGCGGGGTCTTTTCAATCGCGGTATCGGTTTTGGTCGCCGTTGCCGTGCGTTTTGCTGCGATCGTTGGCGCAGGCCCCCACGGACTTTCCTGGGCGGCAGGCGCGGCGGTAACGGTGATGGTTTCTTCTTTTTTCTGGGTTTCAGCCGCATGTGCATACGTAGACATGCCGGCAACCGCTGTGGCTACGACGACCGCGATTTTTCGCAGCGACGTGTGAATTGGCTGAGCAGTATTGGAAAGCGCCATGTTTATCTCTGATGGAAAAGTGAATGATAACGTAAACGAGAATTATTATTATGACCGCAGAATAATATGCGAAACGCTGGCTGCATAGCAAGCAGTAAGCGGCCCTACGAGAATTAAGGGTTTAAGAAATAAACAAGAGAAAACGAAGGGTTAATCAGAATGAAAACGAGGGTTAAGGAAATGGAAAGTACAGGTAAAAAAATCCCCCCTTTCGGGGGGATGTGAGGCGTTAGTTACCGCCGAACATATCTTTAATCCAGCCCGCGACACCGTCGCTGTCTTTTTTCTCATTCTGCTGCTGCGGCTGTTGTTGCGGCTGCTGCTGAGGCTGAGAAGACTGCTCGAACGGGTTACCCGTCGGTTGCTCTGGCTGGCTTTGCTGGCACAGCGAATCCGGGTTGGTGGTCCAGACAGGCAAGGTACGCATACCGCCGCCACAGACAAAGTTACCAGAACCGTCCACGCCCATATCGACGATATCTTCCGGCGCCACCAGATTCAGCGGTACCGGAGACTGATTCGCCAGATAGCGCTGGTAAATCGACATCGCCCCGCTTGCACCGTACAGTTTGGTTGGCTGGTTGTTATCGCGACCTACCCAGGTGATCACCACTTCACGGCCATCGATACCGGCGAACCAGGTATCCACATTGTTGTTGGTGGTCCCGGTTTTACCTGCCAGATGCAGGCCCGGATACTTCGCACCCAGTTGACGTCCGGTCCCCCGCTGCACAACCTGCTGCATCGTCCACAACGTCATATAGGCCGCCTGCGCTGGCACGGCACGTTCCGCTTGCGGGAAGCTCTGATACAGCACGGAGCCATCCTCGGCAATCACTGAACGCAGAGCAGAAAGCGGTGCACGGTTACCCCCGCTGGCAATGGTCTGGAACGCCTGAGCCACTTCGATCGGCGTCAGGTTAAGCGCCCCCAGGATCATCGCCGGAACAGGATGGAGCTGATCTTTCGGCACACCCAGTTTCTGCCAGGTGTCGACAATCGCCGGCAGACCGAGCGCCATACCCAGGTTCACCGTTGGCACGTTCATCGAGCGGGTCAACGCATCCACCAGCATGACCTGGCCGCTGAACTGTTTATCGTCGTTCTGCGGAGACCATACCTGGCCGTTAGGCTGGCGCAGGGAAATCGGCGCATCGGCAATCCAGGTATTCAGGCGATACTGGTTAGGCTGACTCAGGGCGGTAAGATAGGTTGCCGGTTTTGCCAGTGAACCAATCGAACGTCGCGCCTGCATTGCACGGTTGTAGCCTGCGAACTGCGGCTCAGCACCGCCCACCATGGCGCGAACTTCGCCGGTGTTACGGTCAACCACCACCATCGCGGTTTCAAGATCGCTCAGCTTACGCTGTTTCTTCAGCGCCGGGATGCCTTCCACCGCAGCTTTTTCAGCGGCTTCCTGCGCCACGGAATCGAAGGTAGTAAAGATCTTCACGCCGGAGAGATCTTTCACCTTATCACCGAGCTTGCTTTGCAGCTCCTGACGCACCAGCTGCATAAACGCAGGCTGAGGCGAGATCACGCCACCGCGCGGCTGAACGCCGAGTGGACGTGCGCTCAGCATGTCGTACAGCTCCTGGTCAATCACCTGCTGCTGTTGCAGCAGACGCAGCACCAGGTTACGACGTTCCAGCGCCAGTTTCGGGTTACGCCACGGGTTATAAATGGACGCCCCTTTCACCATGCCCACCAGCAGCGCCTGCTGGTCAAGGCTCAGCTCTTCCACCGGACGACCAAAGTAGTACAGACTTGCCAGCGGGAAGCCGCGGATTTCGTTATCCCCGCTCTGACCGAGGTACACCTCGTTCATGTACAGCTCAAGGATACGATCCTTGCTGTAACGCGCATCCATCAGTACGGCCATGTACGCTTCGTTGGCTTTACGCCAGTAAGAGCGTTCACTGGAGAGGAACAAGTTCTTCACCAGCTGCTGGGTCAGCGTACTCGCCCCCTGCACCGTCCGTCCGGCGGTCAGGTTAGCCAGCACCGCACGGCCAATTGAGTAAAGGCTGATGCCATCATGCTCATAGAAGTGACGGTCTTCGGTTGCCAGCAGGGTATCAACCAGCAGGTCCGGGAAGCCGTTACGGGCAACGAACAGACGTTGTTCGCCGTTCGCCGACGAGAGCATGGTGATCAGACGCGGATCGAGACGGAAGAAACCGAACTGACGGTTGTTATCCATGTTCTCGATGGTGTCCAGACGATCGCCGTCAAAGGTCAGACGCGCACGCACCTGGCCCTCTTTGCTGTCCGGGAAATCAAACGGACGGCGGATCATCTCAATGCTTTTCGCCTGCACGGTAAATTCGCCAGGACGCGTCATTTTCGACACCTGACGATACTGGGTGGCTTCCAGCAGTTTCACCATCTCGTTCTTGCTGATGGACATATCTGGCTCAAGGTTCACCATGCGGCCATACACCGCCGCAGGCAGTTGCCAGACTTTTCCGTCGATACGGCTACGGATCTTCTGATCCAGATAGACGCCGTAAATCGCCATCAGCACAACAAATACAATGAACAGCTTCAGCAGCAGCCAGAACCAGCCGCGCTTGCCCCGAGGCTTACGCCCTTTGCCTTTCCCTTTACGCGGCATCGGTTCTTCATCCTCATAATCGTCTTCATAGTCATCGTCATAGTCCTCATCTCTGAGGCGACGACGGCTTACCTTTTCTTTCGCCGGACGCGTTGGTTTTCCCTTACGTCCTATTGGCTCGCGGTCATTCCCCGCCATGCTTTTTCTCCGCAACTTTCAGGCGCAAGGGCCCGATTCTCTTTTCTTCCACTGGCCTGTGAAAGAAGAAATCTCTCAAAGTAAACAGCAAGACCTTCCTGACAGGAACGTCTTTAGTATTTTCTCCCGCACCCTGCGGGTGAGGGCATCAAGCCGCACGTTCCCAGCCACACCCGTCACGAATATTTCTTCGTCCGTCGTGTCGGTGCCGTATTTGCCGGATCGTCCGGCCAGACATGTTTGGGATACCGCCCCTTCATCTCTTTTTGCACGTCACGGTAGCTCCCCGCCCAGAATGCCCCCAGGTCGCGGGTAATCTGTAACGGGCGATGGGCTGGCGACAACAGCTCCAGCACCAGAGAGACGCGCCCTTGCGCCACAGAAGGCGTGGTGGCTTCTCCAAACATTTCCTGCATACGTACCGCCAGCGCCGGAGGATTATCCTCGTGATAACGAATGGCAATCCGGCTTCCGGTCGGCACAGTGTAATGCCCTGGCAGTTCACTATCCAGACGTTGACGTAATGACCAGTCCAGTAAATTCTGTAACGCGACCTTAACATCAAGCGCTTTTAGCGCACGCAGCGAGTGTACACCGTGCATTTGCGGCAGCAGCCAGCGTTCAAGCGAGGCCAGCAATGTCTCATCATCGACCGCGGGCCAGTCATACTCCGGTAGCCAGCGCGCAGCACAGTGCAGACGAATACGGTACTGTTCCGCCTCTGGCGTCCAGTTCAGCACCCCTAACCCTTTGTCCCGGATGCCGTTCAGCATGGCCAGATGCAGCACCTCTTCCGACGGTTTTGCCAGCGGCGTGGTGCCGAGGATCAGTTTACCTGTCTGGCTGCGACGAAACGCCTTCAGCGTGCCCTGAGCCTCATCCCATTCCACGGTATCGGATTGCTGGACCAACTGCGGACAGGCACGCGTCAGGGCGTCAATATCCACCGCGATAGCCTGTAAAATACGCGCGTCCGGGGAGTGGCTACCCTGTAACAGTAACGGCGCAATCAGCCATTCGTGACGTGTCATGGCGTCATCGCTGTCCAGCATCGCACCCATGCCATTGGCCAGTTGATATCGCCCGTCCAGACCGCGACGACGCGCGATCCTGTCGGGAAACGCCTGCGCTAACAGAGGCGCGATAGCCGCGCTGTCTGGCGACCCGGCGCGGCCGTTGAGTCGCCGGCAAAGCTGCTGCGCCCGCTGCTGCCAGTTCCCCAGATTGCGGGAAAAGGCCTGCGCCAGATCGCTGCTGCCACCGCGTGGTGGCTCCTCAAGAATAGCCGCCAGTTTCGCCGCCGTAGCAATTTCATCTTCCCCCTGCGCGGCCACCAGCATCGCCGCCAGGCGAGGGTCATTGCCCAGCGCGGCCATTTTTTGCCCGCGGGATGACAATCGCTCACCATCAAGCGCCCCCAGGCGGTTCAGTAAGGTCCGGGCAGCAGCAAGGTTCGCGGCGGGTGGAGGATTAAGCCAGGTCAGCTGTGCCGGATCCGGGCATCCCCACTGCAAAAGATCCATCACCAGCCCCGCCAGATCGCTGTGTAAAATTTCCGGCGTGCTTTGCTGTGCAGCGCGTTCAGCCTGCTCCGCGCTGGTCAAATGCAGGCAGATACCGGGCTCAAGACGTCCCGCACGGCCTGCACGCTGGACCATCGACGCCTGGCTTATGCGCTGCGTCAGCAGTTTAGTCAGCCCGGTGCGCGCGTCAAAGCTCGCCACCCTCTCCTGCGCACTGTCCACCACCAGGCGAATGTCTTCTATGGTTAAACTGGTTTCGGCAATATTGGTTGCCAGCACCACCTTACGCTGCCCCGCGGGCGCGGGCAGGATTGCTTTACGTTGATCCGCCAGCGACAGCGCGCCGTAGAGCGGGCAAAGCAGCACGTCACTTCCCACCCGGGAAGCCAGTTGGTCCTGCACGCGCTGGATCTCGCCTACGCCGGGCAAAAACAGCAGTAGCGATCCCGATTCCTGGCGGAGCAATTCGGCGGTTGCGATGGCTACCGCGTCGTCAAAACGCTGATGGGCAGGCAACGGCTGATAGCGACGCTCAACGGGAAATGCTCTGCCTTCGGAGGCGATAACCGGCGCGTCGGGCAACGTCTGCTGCAGTCGCTCGTTATCCAGCGTAGCGGACATGATAAGCAACCGGAGGTCGTCGCGTAGCCCTTGCTGAACATCAAGTAACAGCGCCAGTGCCAGATCTGCCTGCAGGCTACGCTCGTGGAATTCATCCAGAATCACCAATCCGACGCCGTTTAACTCCGGATCGTTTTGCAGCATGCGGGTCAGGATCCCTTCGGTCACCACCTCAAGGCGCGTGGACGGGCCAACGCAGGTTTCGGCGCGCATACGGTAACCCACCGTCTCGCCCGGCTTTTCACCAAGCAGTTCCGCCAGGCGCTGCGCCACGTTCCGTGCGGCCAGCCTGCGCGGCTCCAGCAGGATAATTTTCCCGCGGACAGTGCCCTCTTTGAGGATCTGCAGCGGCAGCCAGGTAGATTTACCTGCGCCCGTCGGGGCGTTAAGTAAAACCTGTGGGGCATGGTGTAAGGCAGCAAGAAGCTCAGGAAGGACGACGGCGACCGGCAATGAGGACACTAACAACTCCAGAGGGTTAACATTAGTCGGCGTACATTGTAGCATCGGCGCATACCATTACCGAGTCCCCTGTATGTCTGAGTCGAAACGGCTGTTTTTTGCCATAGAATTGCCCTCCACGCTGCAGCGAAAAATCGTTCGCTGGCGAGCCAGCCATTTTCCCCAGGACGCAGGGCGTCCGATCGCGGCGGCAAACCTGCACCTGACGCTGGCCTTTCTGGGCGATGTCAGCGCCGAAAAACAGCGCGCGCTGGCAGCAATGGCTGGCCGCATTTCTCAGCCGGCGTTTACGCTGCACCTCGACGACGCGGGCCAGTGGCTGCGCTCACGCGTGGTCTGGCTGGGTACGCGCCAGCCGCCCCGCGGGCTTTTACAGCTTGCGAGTATGTTGCGCGCCCAGGCGGCTCGCAGCGGGTGTTACCAGAGTCCGCAGCCGTTTCATCCGCATATCACCCTGCTGCGCGATGCCGGTCAGGCCGTTGCCATTCCGCCCCCCGGCTTTCACTGGGACGTTGAGGTCAATACCTTCGCGCTTTACGAATCGGTCTTTACCCAAGGACGCACCCGTTATACGCCGCTACAGCGCTGGTCGCTGGGCGATACCCTAAGGAATTCTGATGAAGTTTAGTCCTGCCCTGCAGCACGCCACGCTGGTTCAACGCTACAAACGCTTTCTCGCTGACGTGATCACCCCCGAAGGTGAACAGCTCACGTTGCACTGCCCGAACACCGGTGCCATGACCGGCTGTGCGACGCCGGGTGACACGGTCTGGTATTCCACTTCAGAAAATACTAAACGCAAATATGCCCATACCTGGGAAATGACCGAGACGCAAAACGGGGCATTTATTTGCGTGAATACCCTGCGCGCCAATCAATTAGTTAAGGAAGCATTGACCCTTGGCACCCTGCCCGAACTGGTGGGATATGGTACGCATAAAAGTGAAGTTAAATATGGCGATGAAAGCAGCAGAATTGACTTCATGTTACAGGCGGAAGACCGGCCCGAGTGCTATATTGAAGTAAAATCAGTGACGTTAGCGGAACAGGAAAACGGCTACTTCCCGGATGCGGTCACGCTACGGGGGCAGAAGCATCTGCGGGAGCTGATGAGTGTTGCGGCGGCGGGCAAACGCGCCGTATTGCTGTTTGCGGTTTTACATTCAGCCATTGAACGATTTTCTCCAGCCCGCCATATTGATCTCAAATACGCGCAATTGTTGAATGAGGCACAAAAGCAGGGGGTGGAGGTTTTGGCTTATAAAGCGGAACTTTCTGCCGATAATATGACTCTGAGATCCTCTCTTCCCATTGTCTTATAAGGGATTAGACGATTGACTATTAAGTGTTCTGGCCGCGTGCGCAAATACGCTTTTCCTCACAGGCTTGTCAAGTGTTACGTTTAGATAATTGCCATACGGAAAAGCATCTGCTATTTATAGCGACCTGATTTTTCCCCCAACACGGGGATCGATAGTGCGTGTTAAGGAGAAGCAACATGCAAGAAGGGCAAAACCGTAAAACATCGTCCCTGAGTATTCTCGCCATCGCTGGGGTGGAGCCGTATCAAGAGAAGCCGGGCGAAGAGTATATGAACGAAGCCCAGCTGTCGCACTTCAAGCGTATTCTTGAAGCATGGCGTAATCAACTCAGGGATGAAGTCGATCGCACCGTTACTCATATGCAGGATGAAGCTGCTAACTTCCCGGACCCGGTAGACCGTGCCGCTCAGGAAGAAGAGTTCAGCCTCGAACTGCGTAACCGTGACCGCGAACGCAAACTGATCAAAAAGATCGAAAAAACGCTGAAAAAAGTCGAAGACGAAGATTTTGGCTACTGCGAATCCTGCGGTGTTGAAATCGGAATTCGTCGCCTGGAAGCGCGTCCAACCGCCGATCTGTGCATCGACTGTAAAACGCTGGCAGAAATCCGCGAAAAACAGATGGCCGGTTAATACCAGCGCTGTTTACACACTCTAAAGGCGGGAGTTTCTCCCGCCTTGTTACTGTTGATATGTCTGAATCACACTATATTGGGCGCTTCGCGCCATCCCCTTCTGGTGAATTACACTTCGGCTCATTAATTGCCGCCCTCGGCAGCTACCTGCAGGCTCGCGCCCGTCACGGTAAATGGCTGGTCCGCATTGAAGATATTGATCCTCCGCGTGAAGTTCCCGGTGCAGCAGATACCATTCTGCGTCAGCTGGAACATTACGGTCTTCACTGGGACGGCGACGTCCTCTGGCAGTCAAGGCGACATGATGCCTACCGGGAACGCCTGGCGTGGCTCCACGCACAAGGGCTCTCCTACTACTGCACCTGCACCCGCGCACGTATTCAGAGCGTGGGTGGCGTCTATGACGGCCACTGCCGCACGCGCAATAACGGTCCAGAACTGGCCGCCGTGCGCATAAAGCAGCATGCCCCGGTGACGCACTTTACTGATTTACTCTCCGGCGAGATCCATGCGGATGAACGTCTTGCACGCGAAGATTTTATTATCCACCGCCGTGACGGCCTGTTCGCCTATAACCTGGCGGTAGTGGTTGATGACCATTTCCAGGGCGTGACGGAAATTGTGCGCGGGGCTGACCTGGTGGAACCTACCGTGCGACAAATATCGCTCTATCACCAGTTTGGCTGGAACGCGCCGGATTACATTCATCTGCCGCTGGCGGTCAATGAACAGGGCTTTAAACTGTCAAAACAAAATCATGCGCCCGCCCTGCCAGACGGCGATCCACGCCCTGTTTTGATCGACGCGCTGCGATTTCTCAACCAGAATGTAACCAACGAATGGCAGGATTTGCAAATTGATGAACTGCTGAAAATGGCGATCGCCAACTGGACGCTGACGACCGTGCCAAAAATCCAGCATTCTCAAATGCGTTGCGCTGAGCTATGATTAGCCGCTTTTTTCATAACAAAACACACTACGAGGTGTACTATTTTTACCCGAGTCGCTAATTTTTGCCGTAAAGTGCTAAGCCGCGAAGAGAGCATGGCGAACGACGCTATTGCGCAAAACCGCATGTCGGTTATTCCACGTGAGCAGCACAATATTTCCCGCAAAGATATCAGTGAAAATGCCCTCAAGGTGCTCTATCGTCTGAATAAAGCAGGCTACGAGGCCTATCTCGTTGGCGGTGGGGTGCGTGATTTACTGCTGGGAAAAAAACCAAAAGATTTCGACGTGACGACCAGCGCCACGCCAGAGCAGGTGCGCAAATTATTCCGTAACTGTCGCCTTGTTGGCCGTCGTTTTCGTCTTGCTCACGTCATGTTTGGGCCGGAAATTATTGAAGTGGCGACCTTCCGCGGTCACCACGAGGCGGGCGAATCCGATCGCACCACCTCCCAGCGCGGCCAGAACGGCATGCTGCTGCGGGACAATATCTTCGGCTCTATCGAAGAAGATGCCCAGCGTCGCGATTTCACGATCAACAGCCTTTACTACAGCGTGGCAGATTTCACCGTCCGTGATTACGTCGGTGGCATGCAGGACCTGAAAGACGGTCTGATTCGCCTGATCGGCACGCCGGAAACGCGTTATCGTGAAGACCCGGTGCGTATGCTGCGCGCCGTACGTTTCGCCGCCAAACTCTCAATGCGCATCAGCCCGGAAACCGCAGAGCCGATACCGCGTCTGGCGACGCTGATTAACGACGTGCCGCCAGCCCGTCTGTTTGAAGAGGCGCTGAAGCTGCTGCAGGCCGGTTACGGCTACGAAACCTACAAGCTGCTACGCGAATACAGCCTTTTCCAGCCCCTGTTCCCGACCATTACGCGCTGCTTTACCGAAAACGGTGACAGCCCAATGGAACGCATGATTGCGCAGGTGCTGAAGAATACCGATACCCGCATTCACAACGATATGCGTGTGAACCCGGCGTTCCTGTTTGCCGCGATGTTCTGGTATCCGCTACTGGAAGCGGCGCAGAGAATTGCGCAGGAAAGCGGTCTGGCCTACTACGATGCGTTTGCGCTGGCCGCAAATGACGTGCTGGATGAAGCCTGCCGCACGCTCGCCATTCCAAAACGTATTACGACGCTGGTGCGTGATATCTGGCAGCTTCAGCTGCGCATGTCTCGTCGTCAGGGTAAGCGCGCCTGGAAGCTGATGGAACATCCTAAATTCCGCGCCGCGTTCGATTTACTGTCGCTACGTGCTGAAATTGAACGGAACCAGGAACTGCAGCGTCTGGCGCAGTGGTGGGGAGAATTCCAGGTTTCAGCACCGCCAGAGCAGAAAGATATGCTCGTCGACCTTGATGACGAACCGACGCCGCGTCGTCGCCACCGTCGTCCGCGCAAACGTGCGCCGCGCCGTGAAGGTACGGCATGACCCTGGCGTACATTGCCATCGGCAGCAATCTGGCCTCTCCGCTGGAGCAGGTTAATGCTGCCGTTCAGGCGCTGGGTGAAATCCCACAAAGCCGTATTGTGGCGGTCTCTTCTTTCTACCGGACACCGCCGCTGGGGCCACAGGATCAGCCTGATTACCTGAATGCCGCCGTGGTGCTGGACACTGCGCTGGATGCCGACACGCTGCTGGATAATACTCAGCGAATCGAACTGCAGCAGGGCCGCGTACGCAAAGCCGAACGCTGGGGGCCGCGCACCCTCGATCTCGACATTATGCTGTTTGGCCATGAGGTGATTAACACCCCCCGTCTCACCGTTCCGCACTACGACATGAAAAATCGCGGCTTTATGCTCTGGCCGCTCTTCGACGTTGCCCCTGACCTCACCTTCCCTGACGGCCTCTCGCTGAAGGCAGTGCTGGATAGCCTCGACGCAGAAAAACCAGCCCGCTGGTGATCCGCGTTTTTACCGGTTAACCCTCACGGAATTGTGGTTAATCGGTTGCCTAAAATCATTGTTCCCTCAAATGTTACTGTTAGAATGCGCAAAGATTCGCTTTTGGGCTATCAGGAAACAGTATGAAACCAACCACCATCTCCTTACTGCAGAAATGCAAACAGGAAAAGAGACGCTTCGCCACCATTACTGCGTATGACTACAGCTTCGCTAAGCTTTTTGCCGAAGAGGGTATCACTGTCATGCTGGTCGGAGATTCGTTAGGGATGACGGTACAAGGCCATGACTCCACCCTGCCGGTGACGGTCGAAGATATTGCCTACCATACCCGTGCCGTGCGCCGCGGAGCACCTGCCTGTCTGCTGCTTTCCGATCTGCCTTTTATGGCCTACGCGACGCCAGAGCAAGCGTTCGAGAATGCGGCAACCGTCATGCGTGCCGGGGCCAATATGGTCAAAATCGAAGGCGGAGCCTGGCTTGCAGAGACCGCGAAAATGCTCACCGAACGTGCCGTGCCGGTCTGCGGTCATCTGGGTCTGACGCCGCAATCCGTCAATATTTTTGGCGGCTATAAGGTGCAGGGCCGCGGTGATGCAGCACAAACACTGTTTGAGGATGCCCTGGCGCTGGAAGCCGCTGGCGCACAGCTGCTGGTGCTGGAGTGTGTGCCGGTTGAACTGGCAAAACGCATCACCGAAGCGCTGTCGATTCCGGTGATTGGTATTGGCGCAGGCAACGTTACCGACGGTCAGATTTTAGTGATGCACGACGCCTTTGGTATTACCGGCGGTCATATCCCTAAATTCGCCAAAAATTTCCTGGCAGAAGCAGGCGACATGCGTGCTGCTGTGCGGCAGTATATTGCCGACGTTGAATCCGGTGTTTACCCGGGTGAAGAACACAGTTTCCATTAAGGAGTCTTGTTGTGCTAATCATTGAAACCCTGCCGCTGCTTCGCCAGCATATCCGTCGTGCACGTCAGGAAGGTAAACGTATCGCACTGGTTCCCACGATGGGTAACCTGCATGACGGCCATATGAAGCTTGTTGATGAAGCCAGAGCGCATGCAGATATCGTGGTGGTCAGTATCTTCGTGAACCCCATGCAGTTTGACCGTGCCGACGACCTGGCGCGCTATCCGCGTACTCTGCAGGAAGATTGCGAAAAACTCAAAAAACGCCACGCCGACATTGTCTTCTCTCCGGCACCTGCAGACGTCTACCCGCAGGGGACCGAGGACGCGACCTACGTGGACGTGCCGGGCATTTCAACCATGCTGGAAGGCGCCAGCCGTCCGGGCCATTTCCGCGGCGTTTCAACCATCGTCAGCAAGCTGTTTAACCTGGTGCAGCCCGACGTTGCCTGCTTCGGTGAGAAGGACTTCCAGCAGCTGGCGTTGATCCGTAAGATGGTCGCCGACATGGGTTATGATATCGAGATCGTGGGCGTGCCGATTGTGCGCGCCAAAGACGGTCTGGCGCTCAGTTCCCGTAACGGGTACCTTACCGCGGATGAGCGTAAAATCGCGCCGGGATTGAGCAAGGTCATGAATACCATGGCGGAACAGCTTGTGGCTAAAGAGCTGAGCGCAGAAGAGATCGTTGCCCTCGCCGAACAGGCGCTGAACGACAAAGGCTTCCGCGCTGACGATATCCAAATCCGTGATGCCGATACGCTGCTTGAGCTGACCGATACCAGCAAGCGCGCGGTGCTTCTGATGGCTGCATGGCTCGGTCAGGCACGCCTTATCGACAATAAAGTGGTTGAGCTGGCATAACTCTCTACCTCCCCTCGTTCGCGGGGGGTTAACGCATGATGATTAAAGGTAAACGTAATGATTCGCAAAATGCTGCAAGGTAAGCTTCACCGTGTGAAAGTCACTCAGGCCGACCTGCACTATGAAGGCTCCTGCGCCATTGATCAGGATTTTCTTGATGCAGCGGGCATCCTTGAAAACGAAGCCATTGATATCTGGAACGTGAATAACGGTAAGCGCTTCTCTACCTATGCGATCGCGGCGGAACGCGGCTCCAGAATTATCTCCGTGAATGGCGCTGCCGCACACTGTGCTGACGTCGGTGATATCGTTATCATCGCCAGCTTCGTGATGATGTCTGACGAAGAAGCCCGTCGCTGGCAGCCAAAAGTGGCGTACTTCGAAGGCGACAACGAAATGAAACGCACTGCGAAAGCCATTCCGGTCCAGGTTGCCTGATATCCTGAAGGCTGTGAACCGTTCACAGCCTTCTCTCACCTCACCCCTGCGGCTGATTACTGATAAGCCGCGACATCGTCTCCAGCGAATCCGTCCTTAAAATATACAGTCGCTTAAGCAGGAACGGATTGTCCCCGGGCTTCACTTTACCTTTTACCGTTGTCACCGCCAGGTGGAACCCTGCGTCATTCGCTGCTTTTACCGCTTTGTCGTCATAGGCGCCAAACGGATAAGAGAGATAGAGCACGTGCGGGTTAAATTGCGCCAGCGCCCGGCGTGAACGCGCGAAATCGAACAAAATCACGTGATGGCTACGGCTCAGTAAGATCGGGTGTTTATTGCCGTCCACCCGATGCAAGAAGTGGGTATGGGACTGGATATCAAACACATCCTGGATCTGCTCAAGCTCAGAGACACTCATAAACTGCAGGTATTTCGGCGCCCACTTCTGCGGATGACGTTTTATACGCGACGAGATGATAAACGCCGTCGCCTTGAATCCATACGCTTTGAGGACGGGATACGCATAGCGGCTCACCGACTTCAGCCCGTCATCAAAGGTGATCACCACAGACTTCGCCGGCAGGTTCATTTTGTTACGCACATACCCTTCAAGCTGAGCCATCGTCAGCGTGGTATAGCCCTGATCGCGAAGCCAGGTCATCTGGTTGCTGAACGCACGCACGCTGGTGGTCGTGGAGGTATGTCGGAAACGGGTGTTCTCCTCATCACGCAGGATATGGTGATAGGTCAGGACCGGGATGCCGTTATCTTCCTGCGCATCCAGGCTGCTGATCCACGCCAGACGATTGCCGATGCGGATCTGATACCAGGTCTGGTTCAGACGGTCTTTAAGTTTATTCAGAATGGGGTAGCGAAGGTTAGCGCTCATCGTGCCGAAAGGAGCGCTTCCGCTGCTGGGGGCGTTAAAGACAGGCGTGTCTTTCCAGGTTATCAGGTTCTGGTTACTCAGCGGTTTATTCAAATCACCAAGGCTGTCTTCCACGCGCTGTTTGCCCTGCACGTCTTCCAGGTGCTCTTTATCAATAAAGCCCGTGCCGAAGCCAAAACGAAACTCGTAGTAATCAGCGGATGTGGGGACGACGGCCAGGATTTGCCCGGCACGGATATTGCCGACATTGACCACATTGTTACCTACTTGCGCCCAGATAGCCGCATCTTCGGTGGTTTGCATATATCGGGCGGGAAGCCCTTGCTGAGCGATCAGGCTGGCAGATGCGCCGCCGGAAACCAGCAGCAACAGAAGGAATACAACGCGCATGAACATGGAATATTAATCGACACGAAAAATCAGCCACCATTGTAACAAAAGCAGCATCAATACCAATGTTTAATTCTTATACAAATCATGGAGCAAGACAAAGGGAGGATTTTTTTGCTGCTGATGCCACAGGCTGCTGACGCCGGCCACTTTTTTGTCGACGATCGCATGACGGAATTCAGCGCTGCTTAAGGTTTCCCGGAAGGGATACATGGATTCCAGCAGCAAAAAGTTAATGCCTGATATCACTTCACAGTTGTCGTGCTTGTGGCTCAACAATGCCGCAGAGCGATAAGGTGCCGCGCCGGATTTATCGGTCAGGAAGATGACGCCGTCACCGGTGTCGGTTTCATGCAGGGCATCGCACATCATGCGGCTGAGCATGTTGGTGCTCAATCCACGCCAGTAGTTAACCGCACGGCATTGCGCCAGCGGACCAAATCTGGCCTCCAGTTTATCCAGCATATCCTGCGCCTGTTCATCATGGCAGGCGATCACCCATCCCAGCATCACTCTCTCCTTAGCAGGCAAGTAGTTTAGTGGAGTGAAGGTTAGCGTACGGTGATAACAATCAAAGAAAAGCGCCCGGCAAACAGAATGTCACCGGGCGGGAGATTAGCTGCGCAGACCGCGTCCACGCTGAATCAGAGACCAGCACAGCAGGTAGAAGGCGATAATAAACACCACCAGCACCGCAACCGTGGTAATCAGTGGCACATCCGTAATGCCGAGGAAACCAAAGCGGAAGCCGCTGATCATATAAACAATCGGGTTCAGGTGTGACAGCGCCTGCCAGAACGGCGGCAGCAGCGTCAGGGAGTAGAACACCCCGCCAAGATAGGTCAGTGGCGTCAGCACAAAGGTCGGGATCAGGCTGATATCATCGAACGTTTTAGCAAACACCGCGTTCAGCAGACCGGCCAGCGAGAACAAGATTGCCGTCAACAGTAACGTGAGCGCCACGAACAGCCATGAATGCACCTGGAACGGCACAAAGAACAGGGAGATCGCCGTCACCAGAATCCCCACACAGAGACCGCGCGCCACGCCGCCGCCCACATAACCCGCAATGATCACATGCGTTGGTACCGGCGCGACCAGCAGCTCTTCAATGTTACGCTGGAACTTGGCGCTAAAGAATGATGATGCCACGTTAGCATAGGCGTTGGTGATCACCGCCATCATGATCAGGCCCGGCACAATAAACTGCATATAGGTAAAGCCGTGCATTTCACCAATGCGGGAACCGATGAGGTTACCGAAGATGATGAAGTAGAGCGTCATGGTGATCACCGGCGGTACCAGGGTTTGCACCCAGATACGCATAAAGCGGTTAATCTCTTTCGCCCAGATGCTTTTCAGCGCGACCCAGTAAAGATGCGTCATGCCTTGTCTCCTTGTTTATCCTGCACCAGAGAGACAAACAGCTCTTCCAGTCGGTTCGCTTTGTTACGCATACTTAATACCTGAACACCCTGCGCGCTCAGCTGTGAGAACACGCTGTTGATGCCCTGCTCGCGCAGCACTTCCACTTCCAGCGTTGAGGTATCCACCAGACGATAGTTATAGCCTTCCAGCGTCGGCAGCGGGCTTTTCGCCGCCAGGTCGAGAATGAAGGTTTCGGATTTTAGCTTGGCGAGCAGGCTCTTCATTGAGGTGTTTTCCACCAGCTCACCGTTCTGAATGATGCCGATATTGCGACACAGCATCTCCGCCTCTTCGAGGTAGTGCGTGGTCAAAATAATGGTCGTGCCTTTGTCGTTGAGGTCCTTCAGGAAGCCCCACATTGAACGACGCAGTTCGATATCCACGCCCGCGGTGGGCTCATCAAGGATCAGCAGCTTTGGCTCATGCATCAGCGCACGGGCAATCATCAGACGGCGCTTCATCCCGCCAGACAACATGCGCGCACGTTCATTGCGTTTTTCCCACAGATCGAGCTGTTTGAGGTACTTTTCGCTGCGCTCCACCGCTTCTTTGCGCTCAACACCGTAGTAACCCGCCTGATTAACCACGATTTGCTGCACTGTCTCGAACGGGTTGAAGTTGAACTCCTGCGGTACCAGTCCGAGCTGGCGCTTGGCATTCACCACATCTTTTTGCAGGTCGTAACCAAACACGCTCACCCGGCCGGACGTTTTGTTGACCAGCGAACTGATAATGCCAATGGTGGTGGATTTCCCCGCCCCATTCGGCCCCAGAAGCGCGTAGAAATCCCCCGCTTCCACTTTGAGATCTATCCCACGCAGCGCCTGAACGCCGCCTGGATAGGTTTTTTTGAGCTGCTCAAGCTCCAGTGCAATCGCCATGAATTAAACTTACCTTAGGTTCTGACACACGTTGTGTGGTTTCATTAAAAGTCGAGTTACCCTATATTAGCGCAACGCAATCACTCGGTTACAGGTCGCTAACCTCCATGAACGACATAGATACACTCATCAGCAACAATGCACTATGGTCAAAAATGCTGGTGGAGGAAGACCCCGGATTTTTTGGAAAGCTCGCGCAGGCGCAAAACCCACGCTTTCTCTGGATTGGATGTTCCGACAGCCGCGTTCCGGCAGAGCGCCTGACAGGTCTCGAGCCTGGCGAACTGTTTGTGCACCGTAATGTTGCCAACCTGGTGATCCATACCGACCTCAACTGCCTTTCGGTTGTTCAGTACGCCGTTGACGTTCTGGAGGTCGAGCACATCATTATTTGTGGCCACTATGGCTGCGGCGGTGTGCAGGCCGCGATTGAAAATACCGAACTCGGGTTAATCGATAACTGGTTGCTGCATATCCGCGATATCTGGTTCAAACATAGCTCACTGTTGGGTGAAATGCCGCAGGAGCGTCGTCTCGATACCCTTTGCGAGCTGAACGTGATGGAGCAGGTTTATAACCTTGGCCATTCCACCATCATGCAATCGGCGTGGAAACGCGGGCAAAAAGTCTCGATCCACGGCTGGGCCTACGGTATTCACGATGGTCTGCTTCGTAACCTGGAAGTGACCGCCACCAACCGTGAAACGCTGGAGCAGCGCTATCGTTCCGGGATAGCTAACCTGAAGCTTAAGCACGTCAACCATAAATAGCTGCCTGTAAGCGGTTCAGATAAAAACAAAACGGCAACCCGGGTTGCCGTTTTTACTGTGTGTCCCCTCGTCAGAGGGCAACAGACCGCACATCACAAACCTTACTCGTCGAGCAGGATCACTTTACCCACATACGGCAGATGGCGGTAACGCTGCGCGTAGTCAATGCCATAGCCCACGACGAACTCGTCAGGGATAGAGAAGCCGACAAACTCTACCGGCACCTGCACTTCACGGCGGCTGGGTTTATCCAGCAGGGTGCAGATCGCCAGGGATTTTGGCTCACGCAGGCTCAGGATCTCGCGCACTTTAGAGAGCGTGTTGCCGGAGTCGATGATGTCCTCAACGATCAACACATCTTTGCCACGAATATCTTCATCCAGATCTTTCAGGATTTTCACATCACGGGTTGTGGACATGCCGCTGCCGTAGCTGGAGGCGGTCATAAAATCGACCTCATGGGACACCTGCACTTCACGGCACAGGTCTGCCATGAACATGAAAGAGCCACGTAAAAGACCGACCAGCACCATTTCGCTGCCGCTGTCCTTGTAATGTTCGGTGATTTGACGACCCAGTTCGGCGATACGCGCTTTGATCTCGGCTTCCGGGATCATCACTTCAACAGTATGTTTCATATTACTAACCATATGATTTTAATGAAAATCTCTCAATGCGGATGAATGTTACTCCGGCATCGATACGCAAGCCAGCCATTATATCAGTAAATGGATACACCTGGCGCATGAGTTATAAAAAGCAAATATTGTGATTCCGATCACACTTGTTAATACCTATAATTAGTTGCTAGCAAATAATTAACAAAACTGACGAGTACACTTTCTATGGCTGAAATAAAAACTCAACAGCCACGTCTACTGGTGACATTAACAGCGCTATTCGCCGCCTTCTGCGGCCTGTATCTGTTAATCGGTGGCGTCTGGCTGGCCGCAATTGGCGGCTCCTGGTACTACCCTATTGCGGGTCTGGTTATGCTTGGCGTAACCGTCCTGTTGTGGCGTAGAAAACAATCCGCGCTATGGCTTTATGCTGCATTACTCCTCGCAACCATGATCTGGGGCGTCTGGGAAGTCGGTTTCGACTTCTGGGCACTGACGCCGCGCAGTGACATCCTGGTCTTCTTTGGTATCTGGCTGATCCTGCCGTTCGTATGGCGTCGCCTGATTGTTCCTTCAAGCGGTGCCGTTGCGGCGCTGGTGGTTGCCCTGCTGATCAGCGGCGGCATTCTCACCTGGGCCGGTTTTAACGATCCGCAGGAGATTAACGGTACGCTGAATGCCGAATCCACCCCAGCTGCGGCTATCTCGCAGGTCGCGGATGGCGACTGGCCAGCTTATGGCCGTAATCAGGAAGGTCAGCGCTACTCCCCGCTCAAGCAGATCAACGCGGACAACGTTAAGAACCTGAAGGAAGCCTGGGTATTCCGTACCGGCGACCTGAAGATGCCAAACGATCCAGGTGAACTGACCAACGAAGTGACGCCGATTAAAGTCGGTAACATGCTTTATCTGTGCACCGCGCACCAGCGTCTGTTCGCGCTTGACGCGGCCACCGGTAAAGAGAAATGGCACTTCGATCCACAGCTGAACTCCAACCCGTCGTTCCAGCACATCACCTGCCGTGGCGTCTCTTACCACGAAGCGCGTGCTGATAATGCGAGCCCTGAAGTCATTGCCGACTGTCCTCGCCGCATCATGCTGCCGGTAAACGATGGCCGCCTGTTCGCGATCAATGCCGAAACCGGTAAGCTGTGTGAGACCTTTGCCAACAAAGGTATCCTGAATCTGCAGACCAACATGCCGGACACCACGCCGGGTCTGTATGAGCCAACCTCACCGCCGATCATCACCGATAAAACTATCGTGATTGCCGGCTCGGTAACCGATAACTTCTCCACCCGCGAAACCTCTGGCGTTATCCGTGGTTTTGACGTGAACACCGGTAAACTGCTGTGGGCCTTCGACCCGGGCGCGAAAGATCCAAACGCGATCCCATCGGACGAACACACCTTTACCTTTAACTCACCTAACTCCTGGGCACCGGCGGCGTATGACGCGAAGCTGGACCTGGTCTACCTGCCGATGGGCGTCACCACGCCAGATATCTGGGGGGGTAACCGTACGCCTGAGCAAGAGCGTTATGCCAGCTCTATCGTGGCGCTGAACGCGACCACCGGTAAACTGGCCTGGAGCTACCAGACTGTTCACCACGACCTGTGGGATATGGACATGCCGTCCCAGCCGACGCTGGCAGACATTACCGTTAACGGCAAAACCGTTCCGGTGATTTATGCACCCGCGAAAACGGGCAACATCTTTGTGCTGGATCGCAGCAACGGTAAGCTGGTTGTCCCGGCACCAGAGAAACCCGTTCCGCAGGGCGCTGCCAAAGGCGACTATGTCACCAAAACACAGCCGTTCTCTGACCTGAGCTTCCGTCCGAAGAAAGATCTCAGCGGTGCAGACATGTGGGGTGCCACAATGTTTGACCAGCTGGTGTGCCGCGTGATGTTCCATCAGCTGCGCTATGAAGGTATCTTCACGCCACCTTCTGAGCAGGGCACGCTGGTCTTCCCGGGTAACCTGGGCATGTTCGAATGGGGTGGGATCTCCGTTGACCCTAACCGTCAGGTGGCGATTGCCAACCCGATGGCCCTGCCGTTTGTTTCTAAGCTTATTCCACGCGGTCCAGGCAACCCAATGGAGCAGCCTAAAGATGCTAAAGGCAGCGGTACTGAAGCGGGTATTCAGCCGCAGTATGGCGTGCCATACGGCGTCACGCTGAACCCGTTCCTGTCGCCGTTTGGTCTGCCGTGTAAACAGCCTGCCTGGGGTTATATCTCCGGCCTGGATCTGAAAACTAACCAGATCGTCTGGAAAAAACGTATTGGTACGCCTCAGGACAGCATGCCGTTCCCGATGCCAGTTCCTGTCCCGTTCAATATGGGTATGCCAATGCTGGGTGGTCCAATTTCTACCGCCGGTAACGTGCTGTTCATCGCGGCAACCGCCGATAACTACCTGCGCGCGTACAACATGACCAACGGTGAAAAACTGTGGCAAGGCCGTCTGCCAGCAGGTGGACAGGCAACGCCGATGACCTATGAAGTGAATGGCAAGCAGTACGTTGTCATCTCTGCGGGTGGTCATGGTTCGTTTGGTACGAAGATGGGCGACTACATTGTGGCTTATGCTTTACCCGACGACGCTAAATAACTAACACCGCCAACGGTAAAAAAAACGGCAACTTCGGTTGCCGTTTTTATTGCTTATCCCCTCTGGACCGGGGTCTGGGCATCAGGCCACACGATATTAAACCGTGAACCCCAGCATCATGCCCGTATCTTCATGCTCCAGCAGATGGCAGTGCGCCATATAGGCAAACGCCTTCGGTGCCTCGTGGTCAAATTTCACCAGCACCTCACTGACGCCACCTTCAACCCTGACGGTGTCTTTCCATCCCGCGCGATGCGCCTGTGGCGCGTTACCGTTTTCAGAAAGGATGCGGAACTGGGTGCCGTGAATATGGAACGGATGCAGCATCATGTCGCCTTCGCCTGAAATCACCCAGCGTTCAAACTGCCCTTTTGTGGCAGCAAACATTGGCGTGTTCATGTCGAACGCTTTGCCGTTGATCATGTTGGCATTATGGAAATCGAAATCATGGCCACCGTGCCCCATGCCGCCCATTTTACCGTGGTCCATATTCATATGGCCCATCATCTCTCCGTGGTGCATACCCGCCATCGCCTGATTGCCATATTTCGCCATCAGTGCCTGCATGCCCATCATGTCGAGCATCGGGTTCATGGACAGTTGCAGCTTGCGTTGGGTCAGACCCTCGAGAGAAGGTAGCGCCGGGAGCGTGGTCAGGGTATCCGGCAACATGCCCGAGGCCGTGACCTGCAGCGGCTGGATCTGCAGTACCGGGTGCGGCTTGTCAAAGGGTGCAACCGCCATTCCCATCTGACTGACCGGTAGCGTGACCAGGTCAAACGGTTTGCCATCGCTGATATCCACCAGCACCTCAAAACGTTCCCCCATCAGCATCGGTAGCGTATCCACCTTCACCGGTTCAGGCAGCAGCCCCCCGTCGCTTGCGACCACGTACAGAGGGCGTTTATCGCTGGTGGCGAAATTCAGTGAGCGGGCGTTGCAGCCGTTGAGCAGGCGTAAGCGCAGCCAGCCTTTCGGTGCTGCATGCTGCGGGTAAATGGCACCGTTGGTCAGCAGGGTGTCGCCGAACCAGCCTACCGCCGCGCTCATGACATCCAGTTGGTAATCAATTTGCCCGTCAGCGGTGAATTTTTTGTCCTGCACAATGACCGGCACATCGTCGATGCCCCACTGTTTGGGCAGGCGCAGCAAACGGCTTTCGTCATCTTCGATCAGCACCAGCCCCGCCAGCCCCATCGCCACCTGATGTCCCGTTTTGCCATGCTGATGGGGGTGGAACCAGCAGGTCGCGGCGCGCTGGTCCGGGGTAAAGGTCACGCTTCGCTTACCGCCCGGTTTTATGATGCCCTGCGGCCCCCCATCCACCTCGCCCGGCACTTCCAGTCCGTGCCAGTGCAACGTGGTCTCCTCTGCCAGCGTGTTATGGATATCCACCGTTACCGCTTTCCCTTTACGTAACTGAAGTGCCGGGCCGAGAAGATTGCCGTTATAACCCCACGTTGTCGCACTGTGTGCGCCAAAGGTCGTTTTACCGGACTGGACAACAAGCTGGATGCGGCTTCGGGCATCTGCGGTGAGTAAATCAGGGATCGGTAAGGCAGGTCTGTCGGCCGCAAAAGCCGCGCGGCTCCACAGCGGTAAAGCGCTGGCTACGCCAAGCGCAACGGAATATTTTAAAAAATCACGGCGTTGCATGTTCATTTCCTTATTTCCAGCAGGCGATCTTTTGAGCATAAACCCTCCCCTTACCGGAAGGTCAAGTAAAGCGGCAATAATAAAGATCGTCGGCCTGGCATCAAGTATGCTAACGTTAATTTTCCGTGATGCAGTGGTAGAAGCAATGAAGACGTTTTTCAGAACAATTTTGTTCGGTAGCCTGATGGCGATGTGTGCGAACAGTTACGCGCTGAGTGAAAATGAAGCGGAAGATATGGCCGATCTGACGGCAGTTTTTGTCTTTCTGAAAAACGATTGTGGTTACCAGAATTTGCCCAACGGGCAGATTCGTCGCGCACTGGTCTTTTTTGCCCAGCAAAACCAATGGGATCTCAGCAACTACGATAGCTTCGACATGAAGGCGCTCGGCGAAGACAGCTACCGCGATTTAAGCGGTATTGGTATCCCTACCGCCAAAAAATGCAAAGCGCTGGCTCGCGATTCACTCAGCCTGCTCGCCTACGTGAAATAACCTTCCCGACGCCCCCTTGTTGTGCCTATAGCCGTGCAACCACGGTTATAGTTAGCTATCATGTTTCGCTCATTTTTTGTGAGCGTAACGGATGTTAACAAAGGAGGAGTCCGCGTATGGCCGACCACACGTTGTGGCATGAAACACTGCATGACCAGTTTGGTCAGTACTTTGCCGTTGATAACGTGCTCTATCATGAGAAAACCGATCATCAGGATCTGATCATCTTCGAGAATGCCGCCTTTGGCCGCGTGATGGCGCTGGATGGTGTCGTGCAAACGACCGAGCGCGACGAGTTTATCTACCACGAGATGATGACCCACGTTCCGCTGCTGGCACACGGGCATGCGAAGCATGTTCTGATTATCGGTGGTGGTGATGGCGCAATGCTGCGTGAAGTCTCCCGCCATCAATCCATCGAAACCATTACGATGGTGGAAATTGATGCCGGCGTGGTCTCTTTCTGTCGTCAGTACCTGCCGAACCATAACGCCGGTAGCTATGACGATCCGCGCTTCAGTCTGGTCATTGATGATGGGGTTAACTTCGTTAATCAGACGACCCAGACCTTCGACGTTATTATCTCCGACTGTACCGACCCGATCGGTCCCGGCGCGTCGCTGTTTACCTCCGATTTCTACGAAGGCTGCAAGCGCTGCCTGAAGCCGGGCGGGATTTTCGTGGCACAAAACGGCGTCTGCTTCCTGCAGCAGGATGAAGCCCTCGACAGCCATCGCAAGCTGAGCACCTATTTTGGCGATGTCAGCTTCTATCAGGCCGCTATTCCGACGTACTACGGCGGGATCATGACCTTTGCCTGGGCGACAGATAACGACGTACTGCGCCATCTTTCCACCGAAATTATTCAGGCCCGCTTCCACCAGGCCGGTCTTACGTGCCGTTACTACAATCCGGCAGTTCATACCGCAGCGTTTGCCTTACCGCAGTACCTGCAAGACGCATTATCCACTAAGGGGGTGAGCTAATTGAAAAAGCTTAAACTGCATGGCTTTAACAACCTGACCAAAAGCCTGAGTTTTTGTATTTACGATATCTGCTATGCCAAAACAGCGGAAGAACGCGATGGTTACATCGCCTATATCGATGAACTCTACAATGCCAACCGTCTGACCGAGATCCTGTCAGAAACCTGTTCGATTATCGGCGCGAATATCCTGAATATCGCCCGTCAGGATTATGAACCTCAGGGTGCCAGCGTCACGATTCTGGTCAGCGAAGAGCCGGTCGACCCTCAACTTATCGATAAAACAGAACATCCGGGCCCGCTGCCGGAAGTGGTCGTCGCCCATCTCGATAAAAGCCACATTTGCGTGCACACCTACCCGGAAAGCCATCCTGAAGGCGGTCTGTGTACCTTCCGTGCCGATATCGAAGTGTCGACCTGCGGCGTGATCTCCCCGCTGAACGCGCTGAACTATTTAATCCACCAGCTGGAATCCGATATCGTGACGATTGATTATCGCGTGCGAGGCTTTACCCGTGACATTAACGGCATGAAGCACTTTATCGATCACGAGATCAATTCCATTCAGAACTTTATGTCCGACGACATGAAGTCGCTGTATGACATGATGGATGTGAACGTGTATCAGGAAAATATCTTCCATACCAAGATGTTACTTAAGGAGTTCGACCTTAAGCACTACATGTTCCATACCCGACCAGAAGATTTAAGCGAAGAAGAGCGCAAGGCCATTACTGACCTGCTCTGGAAAGAGATGCGCGAAATCTACTACGGCCGCAATATTCCGACCGTGTAAACCGCGCTGGGAGCAAGGACGCTCCGGTGTGCTATTTCTGTTTCATGAACGCCCGGTACGCCGTTACGACTTGTAAAAAGTCTTCTACGCCGCACAGCGACAGACTCTCTTCATCGTAGTAGCTCATCCCCTCTTCCATCTCATCACCGGAGAATTCAAGCTGGTTGGCACGCACCATCACCTCTTCGCCATCCATCCACAGCGTGTATTCGTGCCCGGCACGTTGCCAGGAGCGTTCACTGCCTTTCACAGTATTTGCCGCCTGTTCAACTTCGTCCAGAAGGGCGAGATTCTCTTTCACCTCTTCGTTGAACCAGTGTCCAACAGCTTCGTGGCCCATCGACATACGCACTTTCACCACTCCGGTGATGTCGCGCAGAAATTCGTAATCCATAGTATTTTCCTCTGCAAAGCCATTACGCTAATTATCGCAGCAGAGAGGAAGAAAAAAAGCGTGGGAGGCAGGAGGAATGAAAATAAAAAGGTGAGAGCAAGACCTTGCGGTCTGATGCCCTCACCCTGACCCTCTCCAGGGGAGAGGGTGCAAACACAAAACCGCCTCCGTGAAGACGGTTTAGCTGTTTATACTGCCGTCTGGAAGATAACCCCGTCAGCCTTCTCGGTGTACTGAGAGAGCTGGTCGAAGTTCAGATAGCGATAGGTATCTACCGCCGTCTTATCCACCTGAGCCACAAAGGTCTGGTACTCTTCCGGCGTTGGCAGTTTACCAATCAGTGCCGCAACCGCCGCCAGCTCCGCAGAGGCCAGGTAGACGTTAGCACCGGTACCTAAACGGTTCGGGAAGTTACGGGTAGAGGTGGAAACCACCGTCGCACCGTCAGCCACGCGCGCCTGGTTACCCATACACAGGGAACAGCCAGGAATTTCGATACGCGCACCGCTCTTACCGAACACGCTGTAGTAGCCCTCTTCGGTCAGCTGAGCCGCATCCATACGGGTTGGCGGAGCCACCCACAAACGCGTTGGCAGCTGGCCTTTATGGGTATCCAGCAGCTTACCGGCGGCACGGAAGTGGCCGATGTTGGTCATACAGGATCCGATGAACACTTCGTCGATCTTGTCGCCCTGAACGTCGGAAAGCAGACGCGCATCGTCCGGATCGTTTGGTGCACACAGGATTGGCTCTTTGATATCCGCCAGATCGATGTCGATCACTGCCGCGTATTCTGCGTCAGCATCGGCTTCCAGCAGCTGTGGATCCGCCAGCCATTTTTCCATGCCCTGGATACGGCGCTCCAGCGTACGACGGTCGCCGTAGCCTTCTGCAATCATCCACTTCAGCAGCACGATGTTAGAGGTCAGATACTCAATAATCGGTTCTTTGTTCAGCTTGATGGTACAGCCAGCAGCAGAACGCTCCGCGGACGCATCGGTCAGTTCGAATGCCTGCTCGACTTTCAGATCCGGCAGACCTTCAATTTCCAGAATACGGCCAGAGAAGATGTTTTTCTTCCCTTTCTTCTCAACGGTCAGCAGACCCTGTTTGATGGCATACAGAGGGATAGCATGCACGAGGTCACGCAGGGTGATACCCGGCTGCATTTTGCCCTTGAAGCGCACCAGAACCGATTCTGGCATATCCAGCGGCATCACGCCGGTCGCAGCAGCAAACGCCACCAGCCCCGAGCCCGCCGGGAAGGAGATACCGATTGGGAAACGGGTATGGGAATCACCACCGGTACCGACGGTATCAGGCAGCAGCATACGGTTCAGCCAGGAGTGAATAACACCGTCACCCGGACGCAGCGACACACCGCCGCGGTTCATGATGAAGTCAGGCAGCGTGTGGTGCGTCGTCACGTCAACCGGCTTCGGATACGCGGCAGTGTGACAGAAGCTCTGCATCACCAGGTCAGAAGAGAAGCCCAGGCACGCCAGGTCTTTCAGTTCATCACGGGTCATTGGGCCAGTGGTGTCCTGAGACCCCACGGAGGTCATCTTCGGTTCGCAGTACGCGCCAGGACGGACACCGGCGACGCCGCAGGCGCGACCCACCATTTTCTGCGCCAGGGAGTAACCACGATTGCTTTCCGCCACATCTTTCGCATGACGGAACACGTCGCTGTGCGGCAGACCCAGCGCTTCACGCGCTTTGGTCGTCAGGCCACGACCGATGATCAGCGGAATGCGGCCACCGGCACGCACTTCGTCAATCAGCACGTCGGTTTTCAGCTCAAAACTCGCCAGCAGTTCGTTGGTTTCGTGGTTGCGCACTTCACCTTTGAACGGGTAAACGTCAATCACGTCGCCCATATTCAGGTTAGAGACATCCACTTCGATCGGCAGTGCGCCCGCATCTTCCATGGTGTTAAAGAAGATTGGCGCAATTTTGCCGCCCAGCACCAGGCCGCCGCCACGTTTGTTAGGCACATGAGGGATGTCATCGCCCATGAACCACAGTACAGAGTTGGTCGCGGACTTACGGGACGAACCGGTACCCACTACGTCACCGACGTATGCCAGCGGGAAACCTTTTTCCTGCAGAGCTTCGATCTGTTTGATCGGGCCAACGCTGCCCGGCTGATCCGGCTCAATACCTTCACGGGCGTTTTTC
This sequence comes from Enterobacter sp. WPR_3_1, assembly GCF_003635055.1. Taxonomy (NCBI): domain Bacteria; kingdom Pseudomonadati; phylum Pseudomonadota; class Gammaproteobacteria; order Enterobacterales; family Enterobacteriaceae; genus Enterobacter; species Enterobacter sp. WPR_3_1. The sequence continues at coordinate 80,398 of NZ_RBXU01000010.1, forward strand.
AGCATCGCCAGTGCGTGCAGAGGAATATCAGGACGAGACCACGCATCCGGTGCCGGAGAGAGGTCATCGGTGTTAGTTTCACCGGTCACTTTGAAGACGGTAACGGTGATTTTTTCAGCCAGTGCAGGACGGTTCAGGAACCATTCGGCATCGGCCCAGGATTGCATAACCTGTTTCGCGTAGGCGTTGCCGGCTTTGGCTTTTTCTTCCACATCGTAGAAGTTATCGAACATCAGCAGCGTTGAGGAGAGCGCTTTGGCGGCAATCGGTGCCAGCGTGTCGTTATCCAGTGCGTCAATCAGCGGATGAATGTTGTAGCCACCCTGCATGGTACCGAGCAGTTCAATAGCTTTTTCAGGAGTAACCAGTGGGGAGGTTGCTTCGCCTTTGGCGACGGCGGCAAGGAATCCGGCTTTTACGTAGGCAGCTTCATCTACGCCAGGCGGTACACGGTTGATCAACAGATCTAACAGGAATTCTTCTTCGCCCTTAGGCGGGTTCTTCAGCAGCTCGACGAGCGCGGCCATTTGGGTTGCATCTAAAGGTTTGGGTACAATTCCCTCGGCGGCACGTTCTGCTACGTGCTTACGGTATTCTTCTAGCACGACGGTTCTCCTCGCTCTCATTGTCATATGCGGCGGGCGTTCTCTTCACGCTCCTGTGAGACAGCAGTTTGTAGGGTAAATGCCCGATACCGCGTCGGGCAGCATAGCAGGATTTCTGCACAGTGTTAATCCGTTTACAAAAAAGCAACATTAAAAAATTTGCTGAATCGTTAAGCATGGTGTAGCGGGCAGGTGCAACGAATTCTGACTGCAAAAACCGTGACTGCGACCTTCTGAATATTCCGGCGGCATTTCAGCCATCCGATATAATTGTGTAATAAATACTCACACTCTTTATCCGGACGTACCGGATGATTCCCCACAAAAGTCAAAACAGTAAAAGACGGGTGATTGATACTCACGCCAACCGTAACGCCTCACGGCACAGCGCTTGTCTCGTTGGAGTCATTTTATGAAGTTGCCCTTTAAGCCACAACTGCTTGTCCTTCTGTGCAGTGCCGGGCTGTTTGCCGCCTCAGGCGTCATGTTCGTTAAAAGCCGCGCAACGGAGCCTGTGGCTCCTGCCCCCGTCGCACAACAACCGGCTGCGCCGCCTGCCGCTCAGCCAGCACCGGTCGTCGCGCCAGCCTACACGACCGCGCAAATTGATCAGTGGGTTGCCCCCATCGCGCTCTACCCGGATGCCCTGCTATCGCAAATTTTGATGGCTTCGACTTACCCGGCCAACGTCATCCAGGCGGCACAGTGGTCAAAAGACAACCCTAAACTGCAGGGCGATGCCGCCATTCAGGCCGTGGCGAATCAACCCTGGGATCCGAGCGTGAAATCACTGGTGGCGTTTCCTCAGTTGATGTCCCTGATGGGCGAAAATCCACCCTGGGTGCAGAGCCTGGGCGACGCGTTTCTCGCGCAGCCGAAAGATGTGATGGATTCCGTGCAACGTCTGCGTTTGCTGGCGCAGCAAACCGGTGCATTGCAATCAACACCGCAGCAAACGGTCACCACCGAGACAAAACCGGCCCCGGCGAAAACGGCCACCGGCCAGACAACAAGCACCGCCACGACGTCAGCCCCGACGGTCATTAAAATTGAGTCCGCCGACCCGCAGGTGGTTTACGTTCCCACCTACAACCCGAATACCGTGTATGGCACCTGGCCGAACACCGCTTATCCGCCCGTCTATTTACCGCCCTCCCCGGGAGAGCAGTTTACGGACAGCCTGGTCAAAGGCTTAGGGTTCAGCCTGGGCGTGGCGACCACCTACGCTATTTTCAGCAACATCGACTGGGATGATGACGATGACTGGGATCACCACCATGATGACGACTGGGATCACCACGGCGGTTATAACCGCAACGGTGATAACAACATCAATATCAACGTTGAGAACTTTAATAAAATCAGCGGCCAGCGCCTGACGGACGCCAACCGCACCTGGCAGCATAACCCGGCCTATCGTGAAGGAGTGCCCTATCCCACTAACACGCTCAACAATCGCTTCCACTCAACGAACACGGCAACGGGGCTAAGCGCGACGCAGCAAAAACCGGTCAACCGGGACAGCCAACGACAGGCTGCACTGAGCCAGATGGAGAAATCAACGGGAAAAACCTTCCCGCAGACCGCGCGTCCGGGCACCAAAGATGCACAGCGTCAGGCGTCAACCGCCCAGCTGAAGCAAATTTCTCAGCGCAACAACTACCGGGGCTACGACACCAAACCGCAAACGGCACAGCGGACAGCCGCTAAGACGCGAGACAGCCGCCCGACCACCTCGCAAAGGCAAGAGAAACGGGTTTCGCAGCCTGCGCGGAGTAGCCAGCCGCGCGCCAATGCGCTCAGCGGTAACGACAGTCGTTCCGCCAACTGGCAAGCCCAGCAGCAGCGAGGCGCCCAGAGCCGGCAACAGGCTGCCCGCCATCAGCAACCACGCCAGACGTCTACCGGGCGTGCTGAACACCGTGAATTCCGTCACCGTTAAGGAAGCCGACATGAAAAGCAAATTACTCAGTGGGATCGCGTTATTCATGCTGTCGGCCGCCGCAATGGCGCAGCAATCTTTCAGCACGCCAGACCAGGCAACCGATGCGCTGGCCAGCGCCATCAGTGAGCAAAATGAAAGCGCGATGAACACCCTGCTCGGTGAGAACTGGCGTGATTTCCTGCCGCCGGAAGGGGTGGATCCTGATGCCGTGGATCGCTTCCTGCGCGACTGGAAAGTGCGGCACTATACGGTCGTTGACGGGAATAAGGCACATCTTGTGGTCGGTGACAGCGACTGGCAGCTACCGATTCCGGTGATCAAAACCGCCTCTGGCTGGCAATTTGATATCAAAGAAGGGGCGGAAGAGATCCTGACCCGCGAGATTGGCCGCAACGAACTCGCCGCCATCGAGGCGCTGCACGCGTATGTGGATGCACAGCAAAGCTATTTTGCGCTGAACCAGAAATATGCGCAGAAGATTGTCAGCTCAGACGGCAAAAAAGACGGCTTATACTGGCCGGCTTCGCCCGGTGAAGCCCCCAGCCCACTCGGTCCGGCCTTCAGCCCGAAAGAACCCGGCACTGGCTATCACGGCTACCGCTTTCGCATCCTGCCGGATAAAAACGGTTTTGCCATGGTGGCCTGGCCAGTCAGCTACGGCCAGACGGGCGTGATGAGCTTTGTAATAAACCAGACCGACAAGGTGTACCAGTCGGACCTCGGCAGCGAGTCAGAGAAGAAAGCGCAGGCGTTACCTGCTTATCACCTGGATCACACCTGGCAACCGGTCGCCCCATAACGCAGGCAAAAAAAACGCCTCCGGAGGAGGCGTTTCGCAATCATGAAGAAACTTATTTCTTCTTCGCTTTCGCGTTAGGCAGGTCGGTGATGCTACCTTCGAACACTTCTGCCGCCAGGCCAACAGACTCGTGCAGAGTCGGGTGAGCGTGGATGGTCAGCGCGATGTCTTCAGCGTCACAACCCATTTCGATAGCCAGACCGATTTCACCCAGCAGCTCGCCGCCGTTGGTACCGACAATCGCACCACCGATCACACGGTGAGTCTCTTTGTCGAAGATCAGTTTGGTCATACCGTCTGCGCAGTCGGAAGCGATAGCACGGCCAGAAGCAGCCCACGGGAAGGTGGCGGTTTCGTAGCTGATGCCTTTCTCTTTCGCTTCTTTCTCAGTCAGACCCACCCATGCCACTTCTGGCTCGGTGTAAGCGATAGATGGGATCACTTTCGGATCGAAGTAGTGTTTCATGCCGGCGATAACTTCAGCGGCAACGTGACCTTCGTGAACACCTTTGTGCGCCAGCATTGGCTGACCGACGATATCGCCGATAGCAAAGATGTGCGGCACGTTGGTGCGCAGCTGTTTGTCAACGCGGATGAAGCCACGGTCGTCCACTTCCACGCCTGCTTTGCCCGCGTCGAGGTTTTTACCGTTCGGCACACGGCCGATAGCCACCAGCACGGCGTCGTAACGCTGTGGTTCGGCAGGGGCTTTTTTGCCTTCCATGGAAACGTAAATACCGTCTTCTTTTGCTTCAACGGCAGTCACTTTAGTTTCCAGCATCAGGTTGAATTTCTTGCTGATACGTTTGGTGAAGACTTTAACGATGTCTTTATCGGCAGCCGGGATAACCTGGTCGAACATTTCAACCACGTCGATCTCTGAACCCAGCGCATGGTACACGGTACCCATTTCCAGACCGATGATACCGCCACCCATAACCAGCATACGCTTAGGTACGGATTTCAGCTCCAGCGCATCGGTGGAATCCCACACGCGTGGATCTTCATGTGGAATGAATGGCAGCTGAATTGGACGGGAGCCCGCAGCGATGATCGCGTTGTCGAAGTTAATAACGGTTTTGCCGTTTTCGCCTTCCACTTCCAGGGTGTTCGCGCCGGTGAATTTACCCAGACCGTTGACCACTTTCACTTTACGGCCTTTGGCCATACCTGCCAGACCACCGGTCAGCTGAGTGATAACTTTCTCTTTCCAGGTACGAATTTTGTCGATATCGGTTTTCGGCTCGCCGAAGACGATACCGTGTTCAGCCAGTGCTTTGGCTTCTTCGATAACTTTCGCAACGTGCAGCAGAGCTTTAGAAGGGATACAGCCTACGTTCAGGCAAACACCACCGAGGGTGTTGTAGCGTTCTACGATTACGGTTTCCAGACCTAAATCAGCGCAACGGAAGGCAGCAGAGTAACCCGCCGGGCCTGCCCCAAGTACCACGACCTGAGTTTTGATTTCAGTACTCATCATGACCTCTTATTGATTTCCGGCGGTCCAGGTACTTGTCGCCCTTCATCCACCGGGACGTTCTATCCGCCCGCAGTTTACAAAATTGTTAACAATTTTGAAACAACAAACGGCTCACGAATTGTCGCTTTTCGCCAATAACCTCACAGACCACATGAGATTAACAGAAAAAAGCCGGCCGACTGGCCGGCTTTTCGATTACATCACCAGGCGGCGAATGTCGCTCAGGGTGTTGTTGATGATGGTGATGAAACGCGCACCATCAGCACCGTCGATCACGCGGTGGTCGAAGGACAGAGAGATTGGCATCATCAGACGCGGCACGAACTCTTTGCCATTCCATACCGGTTCCATCGCGGACTTGGACACACCGAGGATAGCCACTTCCGGCGCGTTAACAATCGGTGCGAAGTGGGTAGTACCCAGGCCGCCGATGCTGGAGATAGTGAAGCAGCCGCCCTGCATTTCGCCGGCAGTCAGCTTACCATCACGCGCTTTTTTGGAGATGGTGGTCAGTTCACGGGACAGCTCAGTGATGCTCTTCTTGTTCACGTCTTTGAAGACCGGAACAACCAGACCATTTGGCGTATCAACCGCAACACCGATGTTGATGTATTTCTTCAGCGTCAGCTTCTGGCCATCTTCGGACAGGGAGCTGTTGAAGCGTGGCATCTGCTCAAGCGCCGCAGCAACGGCTTTCATGATGAAGACGACTGGGGTGAATTTCACGTCCAGTTTACGCTTCTCAGCTTCGGCATTCTGCTGTTTACGGAACGCTTCCAGATCGGTGATATCCGTTTTGTCGAAGTGCGTAACATGCGGGATCATCACCCAGTTACGGCTCAGGTTGGCACCAGAGATTTTCTGGATACGACCCAGTTCCACTTCTTCGATTTCACCGAACTTGCTGAAGTCCACTTTCGGCCATGGCAGCATGCCCGGGATACCGCCGCCAGCAGCAGCAGGGGCAGCTTCAGCGCGTTTCACCGCGTCTTTCACATAGGCCTGAACGTCTTCGCGCAGGATACGACCTTTACGGCCAGTCCCTTTCACTTTCGCCAGGTTTACACCGAATTCGCGCGCCAGGCGACGAATCAGTGGCGTAGCGTGAACGTAAGCGTCGTTCTCAGCGAACTCAGATTTACCTTCTGCTTTTGCAGCAGGGGCAGCAGCAGGTTTAGCCGCCTGAGCCGGTGCAGCGGCAGGTGCTGGTGCAGCAGCGGCTGCCGGAGCAGCAGCTGGCGCAGCGCCTTCCACTTCGAAGACCATGATCAGAGAGCCCGTAGACACTTTGTCGCCGGTGCTGATTTTGATCTCTTTAACGGTACCCGCGAATGGCGCGGGTACTTCCATAGACGCTTTGTCGCCTTCAACGGTGATCAGTGACTGTTCAGCAGCAACTTTGTCGCCCACTTTTACCATCACTTCGGTGACTTCAACTTCGTCACCACCGATGTCAGGTACGTTGACATCTTTCGCACCGCCAGCAGCAGGTGCAGCGGCCGGTGCTGGCGCAGCAGCCTGAGCAGGCGCAGCACCTGCCACTTCGAAGATCATGATCAGAGAGCCGGTAGAAACTTTGTCACCGGTGTTGATCTTGATCTCTTTAACCGTACCTGCGAATGGCGCCGGCACTTCCATAGAGGCTTTGTCGCCTTCTACGGTGATCAGGGACTGCTCAGCCGTAACGCTATCGCCCACTTTCACCAAGATTTCAGTGACTTCAACTTCGTCACCGCCGATGTCAGGCACGTTGACTTCTTTTGCCGCAGCAGCTGCTGGTGCAGCAGCCGCAGGAGCAGCTTCTTTCTTCTCTTCCTGCGCAGGTGCAGCAGCTGCTGCACCGTCGGCGGAATCGAAAATCATGATCAGTTTGCCAGTCTCGGTTTTATCGCCAACAGAGACTTTGATCTCTTTAACGATGCCAGCCTGAGGAGACGGAACTTCCATAGAGGCTTTATCGCCTTCTACAGTGATCAGCGACTGTTCAGCTTCAACTTTGTCGCCCACTTTGACCAGGATCTCGGTGATTTCAACTTCATCAGCCCCGATGTCCGGTACTTTGATTTCGATAGCCATTCTTCTTTTACCTCTTACGCCAGACGCGGGTTAACTTTATCTGCATCGATGTTGAATTTGGTGATTGCGTCCGCAACCACTTTCTTATCGATTTCGCCACGTTTAGCCAGTTCGCCCAGTGCTGCTACAACCACGTAAGATGCATCCACTTCGAAGTGGTGACGCAGGTTTTCGCGGCTGTCAGAACGACCGAAGCCGTCAGTACCCAGTACGCGGTAATCATCAGCCGGTACGTAAGTACGAACCTGCTCAGCGAACAGTTTCATATAGTCAGTAGACGCAACCGCAGGCGCGTCGTTCATCACCTGAGCGATGTATGGAACGCGTGGCGTTTCCATTGGGTGCAGCATGTTCCAGCGCTCACAATCCTGGCCATCACGCGCCAGTTCAGTGAAGGACGTTACGCTGTACACGTCAGAGCCAACGCCGTAGTCGTTCGCCAGGATCTGTGCCGCTTCACGTACGTGTCGCAGGATAGAACCGGAGCCCAGCAGCTGAACTTTACCTTTGCTACCTGCAACGGTTTCGAGTTTGTAGATACCTTTACGGATACCTTCCTCGGCACCTGCTGGCATGGCCGGCATGTGGTAGTTTTCGTTCAGCGTGGTGATGTAGTAGTAAATGTTCTCTTGCGCTTCACCGTACATGCGCTGCAGACCGTCATGCATGATGACTGCCACTTCGTACGCGTAAGACGGGTCGTAAGAGATACAGTTAGGGATAGTCAGAGACTGAATATGGCTGTGACCATCTTCGTGCTGCAGACCTTCACCGTTCAGGGTCGTACGACCAGAAGTACCACCGATCAGGAAGCCGCGAGCCTGCTGGTCGCCTGCCTGCCAGCACAGGTCACCGATACGCTGGAACCCGAACATGGAGTAGTAAATGTAGAACGGGATCATCGGCAGGTTGTTGGTGCTGTAAGAGGTCGCAGCGGCCAGCCAGGATGCGCCTGCGCCCAGCTCGTTGATACCTTCCTGCAGGATCTGACCTTTCTCGTCTTCTTTGTAGTAAGCAACCTGTTCACGGTCCTGCGGGGTGTACTGCTGGCCGTTCGGGCTGTAAATACCGATCTGACGGAACAGACCTTCCATACCGAAAGTACGCGCTTCGTCGGCAATGATTGGAACCAGACGATCTTTGATCGACTTGTTCTTCAGCATCACGTTCAGGGCACGAACGAAAGCGATAGTGGTAGAGATCTCTTTGTTCTGCTCTTCCAGCAGCTGAGAGAAATCTTCCAGCGCTGGCAGTTCCAGCTTCTCGGTGAAGTTAGGCTGACGAGCTGGCAGGTAGCCTTTCAGCGCCTGACGACGTTCGTGCAGGTACTTATGCTCTTCAGAACCTTCAGGGAAGGTGATGTAAGACAGGTTTTCTACCTGCTCATCGGTCACTGGAACGTTGAAACGGTCGCGGATATAACGCACGCCGTCCATGTTCATTTTCTTAACCTGGTGAGCGATGTTTTTACCTTCTGCGGTATCACCCATGCCGTAACCTTTGATGGTATGGGCCAGGATTACAGTCGCTTTACCTTTGGTTTCACGCGCTTTTTTCAGTGCAGCGTAAATTTTCTTCGGATCGTGGCCGCCACGGTTCAGAGCCCAGATCTGTTCGTCAGTCCAGTCTGCAACCAGTGCTGCGGTTTCAGGATATTTACCGAAGAAGTGCTCACGAACGTAGGCACCGTCTTTGGATTTGAAGGTCTGGTAGTCACCGTCAACGGTTTCGTTCATCAGCTGGATCAGTTTACCGCTGGTGTCTTTACGCAGCAGTTCGTCCCAACGGGAACCCCACATCACTTTGATCACGTTCCAGCCAGCACCGGCGAAGATGCCTTCCAGTTCGTTGATGATCTTGCCGTTACCGGTTACCGGACCATCCAGACGCTGCAGGTTACAGTTGATGATGAAGCACAGGTTGTCCAGTTTCTCACGGGTCGCAATGGTGATTGCGCCTTTCGATTCTGGCTCATCCATCTCGCCATCGCCCAGGAAGGCGTAGACGGTCTGTTCAGAGGTGTCTTTCAGACCACGGTGTTCCAGATATTTCAGGAATTTAGCCTGATAGATAGCACCGATTGGGCCCAGACCCATGGATACTGTCGGGAACTGCCAGAATTCTGGCATCAGTTTAGGGTGTGGGTAAGAAGACAGACCTTTACCGTGAACTTCCTGACGGAAGTTGTTCATCTGCTCTTCAGTCAGACGACCTTCCAGGAATGCACGTGCATAGATGCCCGGAGAGATGTGGCCCTGGAAGTACACCAGATCGCCGCCGTCTTTCTCGTTAGCTGCACGGAAGAAGTGGTTGAAACACACTTCGTAAACGGTCGCAGAAGACTGGAAGGACGCCATGTGGCCACCCAGCTCCAGGTCTTTCTTGGACGCGCGCAGAACGGTCATGATGGCGTTCCAGCGGATTGCAGAACGGATACGGCGTTCCAGATCCAGATTGCCCGGGTATTCCGGTTCGTCTTCAACGGCAATCGTGTTTACGTAGTTGCTAGCCCCTGCACCTGAAGCAACCTTCACACCGCCTTTGCGGGCTTCAGAAAGCAGCTGATCAATCAGATACTGAGCACGCTCAACACCTTCTTCACGGATGACCGATTCGATCGCCTGTAGCCAGTCGCGAGTTTCGATCGGATCCACGTCATTTTGGAGACGTTCTGACATGGGGGTATTCCTTATCTATCTAATACGTTGATTTGTCTGGAACCTGTCCCATTGTGCTCTTGGGCAAGAACACAATAAGACAGGTTCTGCGTTTAGTTGCCGCGCTCTAAAAAACCCTGGCGCTTAATCCTTTCGTTGCTGTATGCGGCGTAATGAACGTTCGCGACGCGATTGTTCACGGCTGCGGTCCAGCAAGATTTCCTCAATGAAAGCCAGATGTCGGTGCGACGCTTCGCGCGCCTGCTCCGGTTCCCCGGCCATTATCGCCTCGAATACTCGGGTGCGATGGTTGCTTACCAATGGGAGCATGTCCCGACGGGCATACAACAATTCAAAATTCTGACGAACGTTCTGGGCCAGCATCGGCTCCATGCAGCGTAGCAGATGGAGGAGCACAACATTGTGTGCAGCTTCGGTGACGGCGATTTGATACTGGACAACGGCATTGGACTCGGCGTCTAAATCGCCGGATTGCTGTGCCCGTTCAATGGCCTGATGAAGTTCGCGGATACGCACGCGATCTTCATCAGTGCTACGAAGTGCGGCGTAATAGGCCGCGATACCTTCTAGCGCGTGACGGGTCTCAAGCAGATCAAACTGGGATTCTGGGTGGTCAGAGAGAAGTTCTACCAGCGGATCGCTGAAGCTCTGCCACAGGCTGTTTTGCACAAAGGTTCCGCCGCCCTGGCGACGAAGCAGCAAGCCCTTTGCTTCGAGACGTTGAATCGCCTCACGCAGAGAGGGACGTGAAACGTCGAACTGTTTTGCCAGCTCGCGTTCTGGCGGAAGTTTCTCACCCGGGCGCAGTGTCCCTTCGAGGATTAAAAACTCCAGCTGCTGCTCAATCACATCAGATAGTTTTGGTTGGCGAATTTTGCTGTAGGCCATATTCCCTGTCTTACGCCTTTTTGCCCGGAGTCAATTGGTCTTACCAATTTCAAGTTCGTATCGCTAAAGTAACAAAGTATTCACCTTCTGTCCATATTGGTTTTGATTGAAATCAGTAAACCCTGCACATTTTAACAACCTTACAGAAATAACGTTTCAGAAATGTAACTTCGCACAAATGAGTTAGTTACTCCCTTAGTGGGAGTTTTAACCTTAATGAAACGAGGGTTTTTGCAATCTGAAGCGATTCAACAACGCAAAATATGAAATTTTGCCCACTTACGGAGCATTTCTATTCTATAGGTTGGGGTATGAAGGGTTAGCGGGGTGATTTACAAATGCTTTCTTTTTATTCAACTCGTCATCGCCCCGTCATAAAGCAGGTGCATTCGCTGGCGCTTACCACTATTCTGGCGCTTACGGAAGACATCTCCGCTTTTTTCGGTCTCATTGACTGTAAAGAAATAAATACAGAAAACGGATATTCATAATTACACACGCGTCGCGTGAACATAACAACCACACACGAGGTTTCAAATGGAAGCTCAACAGCACGGCGATCAGCTAAAGCGCGGTCTGAAGAACCGCCATATACAGCTAATCGCACTGGGCGGTGCTATTGGCACTGGACTGTTTCTGGGAAGTGCATCCGTTATCCAGTCTGCCGGTCCCGGCATTATTTTGGGTTACGCCATTGCCGGTTTTATCGCTTTTCTGATTATGCGCCAGTTAGGTGAAATGGTCGTTGAAGAGCCGGTTGCGGGCTCTTTCAGCCACTTTGCCTATAAGTACTGGGGCAGTTTCGCCGGTTTCGCGTCAGGCTGGAACTACTGGGTGTTGTACGTTCTGGTTGCCATGGCTGAACTGACCGCCGTCGGGAAATACATTCAGTTCTGGTACCCGGAGATCCCCACCTGGGCTTCTGCTGCAGCCTTCTTCGTCATTATTAACGCCATCAACCTCACCAACGTTAAAGTCTTCGGTGAGATGGAATTCTGGTTTGCCATCATCAAAGTGGTTGCCGTCGTGGCGATGATCATCTTTGGCGGCTGGCTGCTGTTTAGCGGCAACGGTGGCCCGCAGGCCACGGTACGCAACCTCTGGGAACAGGGCGGCTTCCTGCCTCACGGCATGACGGGCCTCGTGATGATGATGGCAATCATTATGTTCTCCTTCGGCGGTCTGGAGCTGGTCGGCATCACCGCAGCTGAAGCCGACAACCCGGAACAGAGCATCCCGAAAGCGACCAACCAGGTTATCTACCGTATTCTGATTTTCTATGTGGGCTCACTGGCCGTTCTGCTCTCTCTGCTGCCGTGGACGCGCGTTACTGCCGACACCAGCCCGTTTGTCCTGATTTTCCACGAGCTGGGCGATACCGTCGTGGCGAATGCGCTCAACATCGTGGTGCTGACGGCGGCGCTGTCGGTCTATAACAGCTGCGTATACTGCAACAGCCGTATGCTGTTCGGCCTGGCCCAGCAGGGTAACGCGCCGAAGATGCTGCTCAACGTCGATAAGCGTGGCGTTCCGGTGAACACCATCATCGTTTCGGCGATCGTAACGGCGCTGTGTGTCCTGATTAACTATCTGGCCCCGGAATCGGCGTTTGGCCTGCTGATGGCGCTGGTGGTCTCTGCCCTGGTTATCAACTGGGCGATGATCAGCCTGGCACACATCAAGTTCCGCCGTGCCAAGCATCAGCAGGGCGTGAAGACTCGCTTCCCTGCCCTGCTCTATCCGCTGGGCAACTGGATCTGCCTGTTGTTTATGGCGGGAGTGCTGGTCATCATGCTGCTGACCCCGGGTATGGCAATCTCGGTATACCTGATCCCAGTCTGGGTTGCCGTTCTTGGCATCGGCTATCTGTTCAGCCAGAAAAGCCGCAACGCCCTGAAAGCTCAGTAAGTCTCCCCCGCGGTATCTGCGTTTTGCAGGTACCGCGTGTTGTTACCTCCCTCACAGTTTCACGCCAACAGCGCATTTATCCATATCACCGCCCTGATACTGCAACGCATATATTCGTTTGCCAGCAAATAATTCTCTCCATACCGTAACCCGGAGAGCAGTCTATGGATAACGCTAAACTGTCAGTAAAAGAAAAGATCGGCTATGGGATGGGCGATGCAGGTTGCAACATCATCTTTGGCGCCATCATGTTGTTTGTTAATTATTTTTATACCGATATTTTTGGCCTGGCACCTGCACTGGTCGGCGTACTGCTGCTGTCTGTCCGCGTAATTGATGCCGTAACGGATCCGATTATGGGGGCCATCGCCGACCGTACCCGCAGTAAATATGGCCGGTTTCGTCCATGGCTGCTGTGGATTGCCTTTCCCTATGCGCTGTTCAGCATCCTGATGTTCACCACACCAGAGTGGAGCTACAACAGCAAAGTTATCTATGCCTTCGTCACTTATTTCCTGCTCTCTTTAACCTATACGGCAATCAACATTCCTTACTGCTCGTTAGGCGGCGTGATTACCAACGATCCGCAGGAACGTGTTGCCTGCCAGTCCTATCGCTTTGTGCTGGTAGGTATCGCCACGCTGCTGCTGTCGCTGACGCTGTTACCGATGGCCGACTGGTTTGGTGGCGACAACAAAGCCAAAGGCTACCAGATGGCAATGACCGTGCTGGCGCTGATTGGTACCGGTATGTTCCTGTTCTGCTTCTATACCGTTCGCGAGCGTGTACGCCCGGCGGTACAGACTCATGACGAACTGAAAAACGACCTGAAGGACGTGTGGAAGAACGACCAGTGGGTGCGCATTCTGCTGCTGACCCTGTGCAACGTGTGTCCGGGCTTTATCCGCATGGCGGCCACGATGTACTACGTGACCTGGGTTATGGGCCAGAGTACCCATTTCGCCACGCTGTTTATCAGCCTGGGCGTGGTTGGCATGATGCTCGGCAGTATGCTGGCGAAAGTCCTCACCGACCGCTGGTGTAAGCTGAAAGTGTTCTTCTGGACCAACATCGTGCTGGCGATTTTCTCCTGCGCCTTCTATTTCTTCGATCCGAAAGCCACTGTCACCATTGTGGTGCTCTACTTCCTGCTGAACATCCTGCACCAGATCCCGTCTCCGCTGCACTGGTCGCTGATGGCCGACGTCGATGACTACGGTGAGTGGAAAACCGGTAAGCGCATCACCGGGATCAGCTTCTCCGGTAACATCTTCTTCCTCAAACTGGGGCTGGCGATTGCCGGTGCGATGGTTGGTTTCCTGCTCTCCTGGTACGGTTATGACGCGGGGGCGAAAGCGCAAAGTCCGGATGCCATCAACGGCATTGTATTGCTGTTTACCGTGATTCCGGGCGTCGGGTATCTCATTACCGCAGGCGTGGTACGTCTGCTGAAGGTTGACCGCGAAACGATGAAGCAGATCCAGGAAGACCTCGAGAAGCGTCGCAACAATTATCGCGAGCTGAATAATTATCAGGAACTCAAAGCCGCTGAGACGAAATAAGGAAAGCCGAATGCACACCTGGCCAAACCCGTTTATTGAACAACGTGCCGACCCCTATATTCTGCACCACGAGGGGCTGTACTACTTTATCGCCTCCGTGCCGCAGTACGACAGGCTCGAGATCTGTCGCGCCGACTCGCTGGAAGGACTACGCGATGCCGAAGAGGTCGTGGTCTGGCGTAAACCGGAGACCGGGCCGATGAGCCAGCTGATCTGGGCACCGGAACTGCACCACATTGACGGTAAGTGGTATATCTATTTTGCCGCCACCCATACCCAGGCGCTGGACAGCCTCGGGATGTTCCAGCACCGTATGTTTGCGCTGGAGTGTGCGGACCACGATCCCCTCACCGGGACGTGGATCGAGAAAGGCCAGATTACCACCCCGTTCGACACCTTCGCACTGGACGCCACCACGTTCGTCCATCAGGGAAAACGCTGGTATTTGTGGGCACAAAAAGCCCCGGATATCGCCGGAAACTCCAACCTCTATCTGTGCGAAATGGCGAATCCGTGGACGCTCAAAGGCGAGCCGGTGATGCTCAGTAAACCGGAGTATGACTGGGAATGCCGCGGATTTTGGGTCAACGAAGGTCCGGCAGTGCTGTTTCACGAAGATAAGCTGTTTATCAGCTACTCCGCCAGCGCCACGGATGAGAACTATTGCATGGGGTTACTGTGGATAGACATGAATGCCGATCCGCAAAATCCGGCGAACTGGCATAAAGCGTCGCGTCCGGTTTTCCGAACCAGCGTCGAGAATCGTCAGTTTGGGCCCGGGCATAACAGCTTCACACAAACGCCGGAGGGAGAGGACGTGCTGGTCTACCACGCGCGAAACTACACCGAGATTGAAGGCGACCCGCTCTATGACCCGAATCGTCACACGCGTCTGAAACACGTGCGCTGGGACGAAAACGGGATGCCTGACTTTGGCATCCCACCTGCTGATACGATCTGACCGGTACGGCGCGCTGGCTTAGACCAGCGTGCCGTAAATGGTCAGCAACGCCACGACCACGACCACCACAAATGACGTTTTCTTCGCCATGGAGACGGCCGCTTTCGGCGTTTCAATCTTGTCGGTATGCGGCTCACGCGCCAGCGAGAACTGCGCCAGACGTGTTAACACCTGATACTGAGACGTGTGACGGTCGGCAAGCGAAGCAAACCATGCCGGCAGCGCTTTTTCACCGTGGCCAATTAACGCATAAACGACGCCCACCAGACGTACCGGGAGCCAGTCCAGCACATGCAGAATGGCATCGATACCCGACAATAAACGTTCATGCGGGGTAAGGTAACGGGCAAGCCAGGTCTGCCAGGCGCGCAGAAACGCATAGCCCATCAGCAGTACCGGCCCCCACGGACCGCCCACCACAAACCAGAACAGCGGTGCCAGGTAGTAACGGAAGTTGATCCACAGCAGCGCATTTTGCAGTTCGCGCAAAAATTCACGCTCATCGCAATCCGGCGGCACGCCGTGGATCATCGTCAGCTCACTCGCCATGGCGCCCCGCGCATGGGCATCGTCACGGGATGCGGCTTTCAGATAGGCGTGGTAGTGCATACGCACCTTGCCCGCGCCAATACAGAGCACGCCGAGCAGGATCCACACCACCAGCAGCGGTACGTTGAAAAAGAGGCCGTAAAGCGAACGCAGCAGTAAAAACGTTATAACCATCACGCCAGCGGTCATCAGCAGCGTGCGCAGCATGGAAAAATGTTTAATCCGGCGGAAAAGCACCTCCAGCCGGTGATCCAGATGCCAGTGCTCGCCGAGTTTGAACAGGCGTTCAGCGATGATAACCAGCAGCATGGTAAACAACGTCATGTTATCTCCTTATTCTGACGACGCGGTAAGCAAGGCGCGAAACCGGGGCCAGTCAAAAGCCGGGCCGGGATCGGTTTTTCTCGCCGGAGCAATATCGCTGTGTCCAGTAATATTCCCGGCTATTGCGGGATAGAGCCCGATCAGCGTTTGGGTTACAGCCACCAACTGTTGATACTGTGAATCGGTGTAGGGGGTGGTGTCAGTGCCTTCCAGCTCAATCCCGATGGAAAAATCATTGCAGCGTTCGCGTCCCTGGTACATCGACACGCCGGCATGCCAGGCGCGCTTATCAAAAGGGACGTACTGAACCACTTCGCCGTCGCGACGGATCAGACAGTGAGCCGACACGCGCAGATGCGCAATCTCAGCAAAGAAAGGATGGGCATCAGGATCCAGGGTCCCCGTGAATAACGCGTCGATCCACGGGCCGCCAAACTCACCCGGCGGGAGACTGATATTATGAACAACCAGCAGTGTGGGCTTTTCATCCTCCGGGCGGCAGTCGTGGTGCGGCGAGGGCACATGCCGCGCATCCACCAGCCATCCGTTTTCTAACAACATGCTGGAACTCCTTATGTATGGTGCTGTTACTCGGTTCAGAGTAGCATGTTTCAATATTATGATTCGTTACCAATTTGGAGTTTTATCATGCCGCCTCGCCGTTACAACCCCGACAACCGACGTGAAGCGCTTCTGGAACGTATTAATATGGATATTCCGGCAAGCGTTGCCCATGCCCTGAAAGAAGATCTGGGCGGTGACGTCAGCGCCGACAGGGATATTACCGCACAATTATTGCCAAAAGAGACTCGCTCACATGCGGTCATTATTACGCGCGAAGAGGGTATTTTTTGCGGTAAGCGTTGGGTTGAAGAGGTCTTTACCCAACTGGCAGGCGATGAGGTGCAGATCACCTGGCATGTCGACGACGGTGATGCGATTACGGCAAATCAGCCGCTGTTCGAACTTGATGGACCTTCCCGTGTACTGCTGACCGGCGAACGAACCGCGCTGAACTTCGTGCAGACGTTGTCCGGTGTGGCAAGCGAAGTGCGTCGCTACGTTGACCTGCTGGCGGGTACCCGCACGCAGTTGCTGGATACCCGCAAAACGCTACCGGGTCTGCGCACTGCGTTGAAATACGCGGTGCTCTGTGGCGGCGGTGCAAACCATCGTCTGGGGTTGTCTGACGCGTTCCTGATTAAAGAGAACCATATCATTGCCTCAGGATCCGTGCGTCAGGCGGTCGAAAAAGCCTTCTGGCTGCATCCGGATGTGCCCGTCGAAGTGGAAGTCGAAAACCTGGAGGAGCTGGAGCAGGCTATCAAGGCCGGCGCCGATATCATCATGCTTGATAACTTCGAAACCGGGCAGATGCGCGAGGCAGTAAAACTGACCAACGGCAAAGCCCAGCTTGAAGTATCCGGCAACGTGACGTTTGATACGATCCGTGAATTCGCCGAGACCGGCGTTGATTTTATCTCCGTTGGGGCGCTGACCAAGCACGTTCGCGCCCTCGACCTCTCGATGCGCTTCAAATAATGACCCTCCCCTCTCGTTGCGGAGAGGGGAAATTCACTCCCGCTCGCAAAACCATTGCCCTACCCTGCAACACGTCACGAATTCCCTGAAAGCCCCTTCACGTTCCTTTTTTTGCCCCTCGTTTCTGCGCTGTCTCACTGCCAGAGTAGCCCTACTTAACGTAAGGAGCAGACATGGACAGACAACAAGGATTCACACTCATTGAGCTGATGGTGGTGATCGGCATTATTGCCATTCTGAGCGCCATCGGCGTTCCCGCGTACCAGAACTACCTGCGAAAAGCAGCGTTGACCGATATGCTGCAAACCTTCATTCCCTACCGCACCGCCATTGAGCTTTGCGCCCTGGATCACGGCGGCGTGGAGAGCTGTGACGGAGGCAGTAATGGCATCCCGTCCCCCACCACTACCCGCTACGTTTCAGGCATGAACGTGGCGAAAGGTGTCGTGACCTTAACCGGCCAGGAGAGCCTTAACGGGCTGGAGGTGGTCATGACGCCACAATGGAGTGATGGCAACGGCATGACGGGGTGGACGCGTGACTGCAACATCGGTACCGACAGCGCGCTCAAGCAGGCCTGTGAAGACGTTTTCCGCTTCGACACCCACTGAGGAGCGGATGATGAATACCGATCAGCTTGTCGCACTTTGTCTGCGTCATCATGCCCTTCTGCTGAGCAGCGATAGCGACATGATTAGCATTGCCGTCGTGGGAAACCCCGGCCCTGAACTGATGGAAGCCCTGCGTTTCGCTACCCAGAAACGGATTGATATCGAGTGCTGGAGCGCCGAGCGCATGGAAAAGCACCGGCAGTTAACCACACAAACGCATCTGCCCGTCGTTACGCCGACACACTCAGCGGTGGATATTCTTAACCACACGCTTCAGCAGGCGATAAACCAACGCGCTTCTGATATTCATATTGAACCGATGGAACAGACTTGCCAGATTCGCCTGCGCATCGACGGCGTGCTTTGCCCGCAGCCCCCACTTTCAGCCGCGCTGGCCACCATGCTCAGCGCCCGGTTAAAAGTGCTGGGTAACCTCGATATTGCGGAGCGCCGCTTACCGCAGGACGGTCAGTTTACGATTGAGCTGGCAAACGAGCCGGTCTCATTTCGCATCGCCACACTTCCCTGCAGTGGGGGTGAAAAAATTGTACTGCGCCTGCTGCATCAGGTTCAGCAATCTCTTGAGCCGGAAACGTTGGGGATGAATGCTAAACAGCTGGCCGGCTTTAGCGAAGTGCTCCACCAGCCGCAGGGGCTGATTCTGGTTACCGGCCCCACCGGCAGCGGTAAAACCGTGACGCTGTACAGCGCGCTGCAGGCTCGAAACACGCCGGATGTGAACATCTGCAGCGTGGAAGACCCGATAGAGATCCCGCTTGCAGGATTAAACCAGACGCAGATAAACCCGCGTGCGGGCCTCATCTTCCAGACGGTGCTGAGAGCGCTGCTACGTCAGGATCCTGACATCATTATGGTCGGCGAAATTCGTGATGGCGAAACGGCAGAGATTGCCATTAATGCCGCACAAACCGGGCATCTGGTGTTGTCGACGCTACACACCAACTCGACGGCGGAAACCCTGATCCGCCTGCAGCAGATGGGGGTGGCGCGATGGATGATCTCTTCCGCCCTCTCGCTGGTCATCGCCCAGCGACTGGTGCGCCGTTTATGCCCCCATTGCCGCCAGGAAACCGACAAGCGGGCAGAACTGCCTCGCTCCGTTTGGCCCCGGCCGCTACCGCGCTGGCAACCCACCGGCTGTGAGCGCTGTTATCACGGTTTTTATGGTCGCGTCGCCATTTTTGAAGTGCTCGTCATTGACCAGACACTCCGGCAGGCCATTGCCAGCGGAGCGGGGTCAGAGGTGATTGAGGCCAGCGCCCGTCAGGCAGGAATGACATCCCTTTTCGAACATGGCTGTATGGCTGTTGAACAGGGACTGACCACGCTCGAAGAGTTGCTGCGTATCCTGGGAATGCCCGATGGCTGCTAATCACCTCTGGCGCTGGCGTGCGCTATCCGTTGAAGGAGAGCCCCGAAGCGGGGCTCTGTGGGCAACTGACCGGAATGCGGCTTTCGACAGGCTGATGCGCAAAGCGCTACATCCTCT
Organism: Enterobacter sp. WPR_3_1; assembly: GCF_003635055.1. Classification (NCBI taxonomy): domain Bacteria; kingdom Pseudomonadati; phylum Pseudomonadota; class Gammaproteobacteria; order Enterobacterales; family Enterobacteriaceae; genus Enterobacter; species Enterobacter sp. WPR_3_1. The sequence goes on from NZ_RBXU01000010.1 coordinate 99,836, forward strand.
GACAATCACCCGCTGCACGCAGAGGTATCGCTGGCGACCATATCACCGCTACGAGGTATTTCACCAGCTCGCCACGCTTTTGCAGGCGGGCCTGACACTGTCTGACAGCCTGCAGATGCTGGCGGACCAGCATCCGATAACGCCCTGGCAGGCACTCCTGCAAAGCCTTGCCGATGAGCTGAGTGAAGGATGCCCTTTTTCTGAGGCGCTGAAGCGCTGGCCCGCGGTATTTAGCCCACTGTATGTGTCGATGGTGAAGACCGGCGAGCTAACCGGGAAGCTGGAGACGTGCTGCCGTGAGCTTGCCCAGCAACAAAAATCACAGCAGCAACTCAGTGCGAAAGTGAAAAAGGCACTGCGTTACCCGATGGTAATCCTGGCTCTGGCGGTACTCGTGGTGCTGGCCATGGTCACTCTGGTCTTGCCCGAGTTCGCTGCCATCTACAAAACGTTTAATACCCCACTCCCGATGCTGACACAGATAGTCATGGGAATGGCAACGTTTATACAGTCCTATGCCCTCGCGCTGTTCGCGGGGCTACTCCTTCCCATGATCATCGCCTGGGGTTTGCGGCAGGATCCGCGCTGGCAACACGTACTGCTGCATATCCCCGTCATGGGCGCGCTGGCTAAAGGACAAAAGCTGGGGCAAATTTTTACCGTACTGTCGCTCACGCAGCAGGCGGGCATCGCTTTTTTAAAGGGTCTGGAGAGTGCAGAAGAGACGGTTGAGAGCAGGTACTGGCAGGGGATACTCCGCGCCATCCGGGAAGACATTGAAAAGGGTTATCCCCTTTGGGCATCCTTTCAAAAGGCGGCGGTTTTTACTCCGCTGTGTATTCAGCTATTGCGAACCGGCGAAACGTCAGGTGCGCTCGATATCATGCTGGTAAACCTGGCGCGTTACCACACGGAGCAAACCTTTCAGTCAGCAGATAACCTGGCTGCAGTGCTGGAGCCTGTGCTGCTGATCGTGACGGGTGTGATTATCGGCACGCTGGTGGTGGCAATGTATCTGCCTATCTTCCATCTCGGGGATGCGATGAGTGCGGGATAACGCTGGCACACGGATGTGCGCCAGCTTACGCGATTACAGGCTATTGAAAACGCGGTTTTCCTGTTCCTGAACGCGGATAAAGGTCGTGCGTTTCGTCAACTCTTTCAGGCGGGATGCCCCCACATAGGTGCAGGCCGAACGCAGGCCACCAAGAATATCACGCGCGGTATTCTCAACCGGGCCGCGCAGCGGCAGCTTCACGGTTTTGCCTTCTGCCGCACGGTATTTTGCAACGCCACCCACGTGACGGGTCATCGCCGATTCAGAGCTCATACCGTAGAACAGCATAAATTTCTCACCGTTCTCTTCCACCACGGTACCGCCGCTCTCTTCGTGACCTGCCAGCATACCGCCAAGCATCACGAAGTCTGCGCCGCCGCCGAAAGCTTTCGCGACATCACCCGGGGTAGTACAACCGCCGTCACTGATGATCTGGCCGCCCAGGCCGTGCGCAGCATCGGCACATTCAATAACCGCAGAAAGCTGCGGATAACCGACACCGGTTTTGACACGCGTGGTGCACACGGAACCCGGGCCAATGCCCACTTTGACGATATCTGCGCCAGAGAGGATCAGCTCCTCACACATCTCGCCGGTCACTACGTTACCCGCAATGATGGTTTTGTTCGGCCAGGCTTCACGCGCCTTGCTCACGAACTGCACGAAGTGTTCGGAATAACCATTCGCTACATCAATACAGACGAAGTTCAGCGCGGGGTTACTCTTGAGGATTTGTTTGGTCTTTTCGAAATCGGCATCTGAGGTTCCGGTAGAGACCATCACATGCTTCACGACCTCAGCAGAAGCGGATGCCACAAAGGCGTTCCACTCTTCAGGGCTGTAGTGTTTGTGAACTGCCGTGAGGATGTCGAACTGTGCCAGCGCGGTTGCCATCTCGAAGGTTCCCACGGTATCCATATTGGCAGCGATGATCGGCACGCCAGACCAGGTCTGACCGGAATGTTTAAAGGTGAATTGACGTTCGAGTTCAACGTCTGAGCGACTTTTCAGTGTAGAGCGTTTAGGGCGGATAAGAACGTCTTTGAAACCTAACTTCAGATCTTCTTCGATACGCATGTGCGGATTCCTGGGGTTAGAGGCAAATATGTTAAAAGCACAACTCCAGTGACGTTATCATACGCACTAATACCTGCTCCGCAAGACTGCGAAATTCTCTTTTTTTACGCTACAATCCTATAAATTTACCTGGTAAAAAGCCGGTAAAGAGAGCTAAACATTGGCTGGCACACGTTTGAATTTCAACCAACTGATTTTAATAATGAATAATTCCCAGGATTTGATTTAATGGGGTATACCGTCGCATTAACCGGCGGCATCGGTAGTGGCAAAAGTACCGTTGCGGACGCTTTCGCTCGCCTGGGTATCGCGATTATCGATGCCGATATCATTGCCCGTCAGGTGGTAGAACCGAATACACCCGCGTTAAAGGCTATTGAAGAACATTTTGGTCCGGCCATCATCAATGCAGACGGCACGCTAAATCGCCGGCAGCTTCGCGAATGCATTTTTTCCGATTCTGCGGAAAAGGTCTGGCTTAATGCCCTGCTCCACCCCATTATCCACCAGGAAACCCAGCGTCAGATTGCCGCCGCCCGCTCACCGTATGTGCTGTGGGTAGTTCCGTTGCTGGTAGAAAATCAGCTGCAGAAGAAAGCCGATCGGGTTCTGGTCATTGATGTCCTTCCCGAAACGCAAATCCAGCGAACCATGACGCGCGATCGCGTCTCGCGCGAACATGCCGAACAAATTCTTGCCGCTCAGGCCACGCGCGATCAGCGCCTGGCCGTTGCGGATGATGTTATTGATAATAACGGCGCACCAGATGCCATTGCATCGGATGTTGCCCGTCTGCACGCGCAGTATTTGACCTTCGCCGCGCAGGCCGTTGCACAGGAAAAACCATAATGTCGACTCACATCCTTTTTGAGCATCCGCTTAACGAAAAAATGCGTACCTGGCTGCGTATCGAATTTCTTATTCAACAACTCTCGCAACACCTGCCTGTCAACGATCACGCCACTGCGTTGCACTTCTTCCGCAATGTGGGCGACCTGCTGGATGTGATTGAGCGTGGAGATGTTCGCACCGAATTACTGAAAGAACTTGAGCGTCAGCAGCGTAAACTGCAGGCATGGGCGGAAGTCCCGGGTGTTGATCAAAGCCGTATCGATTCCCTGCGTCAGCAGTTAAAAAGCAGTAGCAGCACGTTAATGGCTGCCCCTCGCGTTGGCCAGTTTTTGCGTGAAGATCGCTTGATTGCCCTGGTACGCCAGCGCCTGAGTATACCCGGTGGATGCTGCAGCTTTGACCTGCCGACGCTTCATATGTGGCTGCACATGCCGCAAACGCAGCGTGATGCGCAGGTGAATATCTGGCTGGAAAGCCTGGAGCCGATGCACCGGACGTTATCGCTGATCCTCGATCTTATCCGTAACTCTGCGCCGTTCCGCAAGCAGACCAGCCTGAACGGTTTTTACCAGGATAACGGGGACGATGCCGATCTGCTGCGACTGAACCTTTCGCTCGACGTGCAGCTTTACCCGCAAATCTCCGGGCATAAGAGCCGTTTTGCGATTCGCTTTATGCCGCTGGACAGTGAAAATGGCACCGTGCCGGAACGCCTCGATTTTGAACTGGCCTGTTGTTAAGGAGTGCCAATGTCTGACGTAACCATCGTAAACTGCCCAACCTGTGGCAAAAGTGTTGTCTGGGGCGAAGTGAGCCCATACCGCCCATTCTGCTGTAAACGCTGTCAGTTAATTGACCTGGGCGAATGGGCGGCGGAAGAGAAACGCATTCCGAGTGAAGGCACTCTTTCGGACAGCGATGACTGGAGTGAAGAACAGCAGTAAATTAAACGCCCTGCACTAACCGGGTAATCACAGGCTCATTTGCCGGCGGGAATTTGTCGGCATCGCTTGCCTGCAGTTCAACCCAGTTACCCGGTTGCCCCTCTTTGCCCCAGGGATCCCCCTCCCAGTTTTCCACCAGCCAGAACCAAAGCGTAATGTGACGATCGGGAAACTGGTATTCGAGCTTGTCAAACAGCGTTGCGCCAAGCGGGGTGATCCCCACTTCTTCCTGAAGCTCACGGATCAGCGCCTGTTCCGGCGTTTCGCCTGACTCGATTTTCCCGCCCGGAAACTCCCATTTGTTCGCCATATGGGCGTCGGCGGCGCGCTGGGTGATAAAGAACTGGTTTTGCGGGTTGCGAATAATCCCGACGGCAATTTGCAGTATTTTCATATTGTCACTTCCATAAAAAAGGCGCAGATTTCTGCGCCTTTTTGTTTTGTTATGAATTTAGCTCAGACGACCGTGGCACGCCTTGTATTTTTTACCGGAACCACACGGGCACGGATCGTTGCGGCCAACTTTACGATCGCCAGTCTGGGCCGCGATCGCTGCCGCAGCTTCGCTCTCGTCAGTCTGGTGGCTCAGCTGTTGCATCTGTGCCAGACGCTCAGCTTCTTCACGGCGCTGTTGCTCCATTGCTTCCACTTCTTCCGGCATGCGTACCTGAACTTTGCTCAGGGTGCTGATCACTTCATACTTCAGTGACTCCAGCATGGACGCAAACATGGCGAAGGATTCACGCTTGTACTCCTGCTTCGGATCTTTCTGCGCGTAACCACGCAGGTGGATACCCTGACGCAGGTAGTCCATCGCCGCCAGGTGCTCTTTCCACAGGGAGTCCAGCGTTTGCAACATCACGCCTTTTTCAAAGTGACGCATCATCTCAGCGCCAACGACTTCTTCCTTACGCTTGTATACGTCCAGCGCGGTTTCGAAAATACGTTCACGCAGGGTCTCTTCGTGCAGCTCAGGCTCTTTGTCCAGCCACTCTTTGATTGGCAGTTCGAGGTCGAAGTCGTTTTTCAGGCGTTCCTGCAGACCTTCGATATCCCACATTTCTTCCAGAGACTGCGGTGGAATATGCGCGTCGATAGTCGCTTTGAATACGTCTTCGCGAATGCTGTTGATGGTGTCGCTCACGTCGGACACGTCCAGCAGCTCGTTACGCTGGGTATAGATGGCACGACGCTGGTCGTTGGCCACATCATCATATTCCAGCAGCTGCTTACGAATATCGAAGTTGCGGCTTTCCACTTTACGCTGAGCGTTAGCAATCGCTTTAGTGACCCACGGGTGTTCAATGGCTTCGCCAGGTTTCATACCCAGTTTACGCATCATGCCGGAAACACGGTCGGAGGCGAAAATACGCATCAGCGCATCTTCCATAGACAGGTAGAAGCGGGAAGAACCGGCATCACCCTGACGACCCGCACGGCCGCGCAGCTGGTTATCGATACGACGAGATTCGTGACGTTCGGTACCAATGATATGCAAACCACCGGATGCCAGCACCGCGTCATGGCGTACCTGCCAGTCCGCTTTAATCTGAGCAATCTGCTCCGGCGTTGGGTTTTCCAGCTCGGCAATCTCTGCCTGCCAGCTACCACCCAGCATAATGTCGGTACCACGACCCGCCATGTTGGTGGCGATTGTTACCGCTGCCGGGTAACCCGCCTGCGCAACGATATCCGCCTCTTTGGCGTGGAATTTGGCGTTCAGAACGTTGTGTTTGATGCCCGCTTTGGTCAACTCATTGGAAACCACTTCGGATTTCTCGATGGAGATTGTCCCCACCAGCACCGGCTGGCCATTAGCGGTACGATCGCGAATATCTTCAATGATTGCCTGAATTTTTTCCGCTTCGGTCATGTACACCAGGTCCGGCATATCCTTACGGATCATTGGACGGTTGGTTGGAACGACCACGGTATCCAGTTTGTAGATGGAGCTGAATTCAAATGCTTCGGTATCTGCAGTACCGGTCATCCCCGCCAGCTTCTCGTACAAACGGAAGTAGTTCTGGAAGGTAATAGAGGCCAGCGTCTGGTTTTCATTTTGAATATCAACGCCTTCTTTGGCCTCAACGGCCTGGTGCAGACCGTCAGACCAGCGACGACCCTGCATGGTACGGCCGGTGTGCTCATCAACGATGATAACTTCACCGTCTTTCACGATGTAGTCGACATCGCGGGTGAACAGCGCGTGGGCACGCAACGCGGCAGTGACGTGGTGCATCAGCATAATGTTCGTCGGAGAGTACAGAGACTCGCCCTCTTCCATGATGCCTTCAGCCACCAGCAGCTCTTCAATTTTCACCAGACCGCGTTCGGTCAGGTTCACCTGGCGCGCTTTTTCATCGACAGAGAAGTGGCCTTCACCCTGGAAGGTGTCGGAATCTTCTTTCTCCTGACGCAGCAGGTGCGGAATGATTTTATCGACTTTACGGTACATCTCGGAGCTGTCTTCGGCCGGGCCGGAGATGATCAGCGGGGTACGCGCTTCATCGATCAGGATGGAGTCCACCTCATCCACCAGCGCATAGTGCAATTTACGCTGCACGCGCTCTTCAGGGCTAAACGCCATGTTGTCACGCAGGTAGTCGAAGCCGTATTCGTTGTTGGTACCGTAGGTGATATCCGCGTTATAGGCTTCACGTTTGGCGGGTGCCGGCAGACCGGACATGTTGATGCCAACGGTCATGCCCAGGAATTCAAACAGGGGACGGTTGTTTTCGGCATCACGCTGTGCCAGATAGTCGTTGACGGTAACGACGTGAACGCCTTTACCGGTCAGTGCGTTCAGGTAGGCGGGCAACGTTGCGGTCAGGGTTTTACCTTCACCGGTACGCATTTCCGCGATGCAGCGCTCGTTAAGCACCATACCACCCAGCAGCTGAACGTCGAAGTGACGCATGCCAAACACACGTTTACTGGCCTCACGCACAACGGCGAAGGCTTCCGGGATCAGGCTTTCCAGCGTTTCGCCTTTTTCAAGACGCGCGCGGAATTCTACGGTTTTCGCTTTCAGCTCGTCATCAGAGAGCTTCTCCATCGCCGGCTCCATGCCATTGATGACGGTAACAGCTTTGCGCATACGGCGCAGGGTACGATCGTTACGACTACCAAAAACTTTTGTTAACAATTTGATTAGCATAATAAATTCTCAAACGCCCCAGGTTGGGCAGATAAATTAAGGTATTGAAAAAAGGTTAATTTAGCTGAGGCGTTGAGGCCCGGCGCGGATGCCGTGAACCTGGCTAATCCATGTCGAAACGGAGAAGGTCGCAGGAGGAACGTGCGTGATTTGTGTGGTCTGACGCACCATGACGGGTGGCTGACTGTCCTGCGTAAGCAGCGCGTTAAGCGTGTCCAGCAGAGCAAGATGCTGCGCCTGTACCGGCAGCGTCTCTTCAGCAACAGGCAGTGCCTGCGGAGCCATCGCAAATGACAGATGGCGAATAACGGTACGGATCGCATGCTGGTGCCAGTAATCCACCGAGAAATTCGGGCGGCGATTGGCTTCAAGCCACGCCAGGTTAGTAAAATTAACCCGCGTGTTGAGATCGTGTTTGGTTGTGGAGGTCTTCGTCGGCGTCGCCGCTTCCGCACTGTTGCTGAGCGCAGGCAAGCCGAAACTCGCCGCGACCATCCCTAATAAGAGATGCGGCCAGAAGTAACGTCTGCCAAATTGTCGCCAGCGCGTCAGTATTCCGCTCAATTGCTCCACCACATTAAGCCAGCCTTCAACAGGCTGAATTCAATTATTCTTTTAAGCGCCCAGATATTACCACTAAAGCCAATACACAGCAGCAGGAATGACGTATTGCTGCGGGGAAAAACGGTCAAGAATGCAGCTAACGCACAGATTTTCTGCACCGGGCAAACGAGAAGTGACGCTGGGGCAAATAAATGAAGAGGGGTAAAAATAAAAACGACTGGTCTCCCTGGTCGGAGAGAGTACCAGGTTAACCAGTCGATTTTTTACGAAACGGCTTTAACCGTTACGCCAGTACCGTGTTTGGTGCTTTGAAGGCCAGCGGCAGCTCAGCTTCGTCTTCAAAGGTCACATATTCCCAGGCTTCCTGTTTTGCCAGGACTGCCTGCAACAGTTTGTTGTTCAGTGCATGACCGGATTTAAACGCGGTAAATGCACCAATGATGTTGTGACCACACATAAACAGGTCGCCGATAGCATCCAGCATTTTGTGACGAACGAATTCATCTTCAAAACGCAGACCGTCTTCGTTCAGTACGCGATAATCGTCAACAACGATGGCACAATCGAAGCTGCCGCCCAGGCACAGGCCGCGGGACTGCAGATATTCGATATCACGCATGAAGCCAAACGTACGGGCACGGCTGATCTGGCGCATAAACGCATCAGCAGAGAAGTTCATCGCATAGCGTTGGGTGCTGGCATCAATCGCCGGATGGTTAAAATCGATGGTAAAGTCCAACGAGAAACCATTGTACGGTTTGAATTCAGCCCATTTGTCGCCATCTTCGACGCGAACGGTCTCTTTGATACGAACAAATTTTTTCGCGCAGTTCAGTTCTTCGATGCCGGCATCCAGCAACAGATAGACGAACGGAGCAGCACTACCATCCATGATCGGGATTTCTGGCGCATCGACTTCAACCATAATGTTGTCGATACCCAGACCCGCCAGGGCGGCGTTCAGGTGCTCTACGGTAGAAATCCGCACGTCATGCTCGTTCACCAGACAAGTACAGAGCATAGTATCACGCACAGATTTGGCATCGGCCGGAAAGTCTACCGGTGGATTCAAGTCGGTGCGACGATAGATGACCCCGGTATTGGCCGGCGCAGGGCGTAACGTCAGTGTGACTTTCTTGCCGGTATGTAAACCGACACCAGTCGCCTGAACGATACGTTTAAGTGTCCTTTGTTTGATCATCGTATAATCTCGCCAAATTAACTATCCAACCGAAAGTGTATATCACTGACGGTGGGCCAGTTTAGCACAAAGAGCGAAAATCCCCAAATTCCAGCCAATTCTTAGTCAGCTTGCTTGCGCAGGAACGCCGGGATATCCAGATAATCTGGCTCTTTCGCCGTTTGCGGAGTGGGGTCGTTAACCACTTTCGCGGCCGGTTTCTGCTCCTGAGTCAGAGGAGACATACCGTGCTGCTGGTAACGATCCATAACCGGCTGCTGAGTCTGTTTGTTGGTCACCAGGGTGATCTCAGGACGCTTGTCCATACCGATACCGGTAGCAACAACAGTAACACGCAGCTCGTCGTTCATTTCCGGGTCAAGGGAAGTACCGATTACCACGGTAGCGTTGTCAGAGGCGAACGCACGGATAGTGTTACCCACGGTTTCAAACTCATCCAGACGCAGGTCGAAGCCAGCGGTAATGTTGACCAGCACGCCGCGCGCACCAGACAGGTCGATATCTTCCAGCAGTGGAGAAGAGATAGCCATTTCAGCCGCTTCTTCTGCACGGTCTTCACCGCTTGCCACGCCAGAGCCCATCATCGCGTAGCCCATTTCGGACATCACGGTACGAACGTCTGCAAAGTCAACGTTCATCAGACCAGGACGGGTAATCAGTTCAGCGATACCCTGCACCGCGCCTTTCAGCACGTCGTTGGCTGCGCCAAAAGCGTCCAGCAGAGAGATGCCGCGACCCAGAACTTTCAACAGTTTGTCGTTCGGGATGGTAATCAACGAGTCCACGTGCTTGGACAGTTCAGTGATACCCTGCTCCGCGAAAGCCATACGCTTCTTGCCTTCAAAGTTGAAAGGCTTGGTCACAACAGCAACGGTCAGGATACCTAAATCTTTCGCTACTTCAGCCACAACAGGTGCTGCGCCGGTACCCGTACCGCCACCCATACCCGCTGCGATAAAGACCATGTCCGCACCTTCCAGTGCAGCACGCAGGGCCTCACGATCTTCTTCAGCCGCATTACGACCGACTTCCGGGTTAGCCCCAGCGCCCAGCCCTTTGGTGATGCCACCGCCGATCTGGATAGTCTGGCCTACAGCCGTCTTACGCAGTGCCTGTGCATCGGTGTTAACTGCAAAGAACTCAACACCTTCAATGCGTTCACGCACCATATGCTCTACGGCGTTACCGCCGCCGCCACCGACGCCGATGACTTTAATCACCGCGTCGTTGGTCAGTTCCATAGGTTCAAACATAATTTCTCTCTCCGTTGTGCCTGTCGCCCGAGACCGCTAATTCTCTCCGGTCTCTTAAAAAAATTAAAACTCTTTTCGCAACCAGTTGTTCAGTCGTTTGACCCACGACCCAACTGAGACGCGTTTTTCCACTTCTGCTTCACCACTGAGATGAGATTCTTTCCCGTAGTGGAGCAGGCCCACGGCCGTTGAATAGTACGGCTCCTGAGCATAATCCGTTAAACCGGTGATATTCAGCGGAGCACCGATACGCACTTGCGTATGGAACACGCGCTGAGCGCAGGCCGCAAGACCTTCAATTTGCGCTGCCCCGCCGGTTAATACAATCCCCGCTGCAAGATGATGTTTCACGCCCTGCTGGCGAAGCTGTTCCTGTAACTGCAAAATCTCTTCGTTGACCAAGTTAAGCAGCTCGGTATAACGCGGCTCAATGACCTCTGCCAACGTCTGGCGCTGCAGGCTGCGCGGTGGACGTCCGCCCACGCTCGGCACTTCAACGCTCTCATCTTTGCCAACGATAGACCCCAGCGCACAGCCGTGGCGTACTTTAATCGCTTCTGCATCACTCGGTGGCGTACCAAAAGCGTAAGCAATATCGCTGGTCACAACGTTCCCGGCATACGGGATCACTTTGGTGTGGCGCAGTGCACCGCCGGTATACACGGCCATGTCCATTGTACCACCACCAATATCGACCACACAGACACCCAGTTCACGTTCATCTTCGGTCAGCACGGAATAGCTCGCTGCAAGACCGGCGAAAATGAGTTGGTCAACTTTCAGGCCACAACGTTCAACGGCTTTTACAATGTTCTTCGCCATATCGTTGTGACATGTGATCAAGTGCACTTTTGCCTGCATACGTACGCCGGAAAGACCGACCGGGTTTTTGATCCCTTCCTGGTAGTCAATCGCATACTCCTGCGGGATCACGTGCAGCACGCGATGCTCATCGCGAACGCGCACGGATTTCGCCGTATGCACAACGTTTTCAACGTCTTCCTGCGTCACTTCTTCTTCGGAAATCGGCACCATGCCGATTTCGTTCTGGCAGCTAATGTGCTTACCCGAAAGCGCCAGATAAACAGAGGAAATCTGGCAATCTGCCATCAATTCAGCCTGATCGATGGCGCGCTGTACGCACTTCACCACCGACTCAAGATCGTTAACCCCACCTTTATCCATACCACGGGACGGGCAACTGCCCACGCCAATGATATTGACCATACCGTCGGGCAGAACTTCCCCTACTAAAGCGGCAACCTTCGCGGTGCCAATCTCCAGTCCAACTACCAGTTTTCTGTCCGTCGCCTTGATCATTGTTGTTCTGCCTGTACCTGTGCCTGATTCTGTTGCTGATTAGGTTCCTCGACCGGAGCCGGCTCCCAACCGACTGCTGCGCCTGAGTCATAGCGCAAATCAACGTAGCTTATCCGTTTGCCGTCAGTCTGTGCCTGCTGCTGTAAAACCGGGTAAAGTTCTACAAATCGCGCCAGACGTTTCATTGTGTCCCCGCGACCCAGGTTGAGCTTAATGCCATTCGTTAACGTCAGTTGCCAGGAGCGGCGCGCCGTCATTGCAGCATCTTTTAGCGTAAACCTGTCCTTCGCCAGCACCTGCCCCATTTCACGAAAACCTTGTAACACTTCGTTTTCGCTACCTTCCGGGCCATACAACATCGGTAAATTTTGCTTGTTGACACGATCGGCCGGGACGCTGAAGGAATTTCCGTCTACGTCAACCATGTGCTGATCATTCCAACGCGCAATGGGCACATATTCAACCAGATGAATCTTCAATTCATCAGGCCATTGCTTTCTGACACTCGCCTGTTTTATCCATGGCAGACGTTCAATCTGACTCTGGATAATATTGACGTCCTGCGTCATAAAGGTGCCAGGCGATCCCAGCGCCAGAATTGTCTGGCGAATGTCATCGTTACGGGTGTAATGACGCTCACCGGTGACCACCAGCTTCGAAAGCGGCAACCGTTGCGCATCTTCCATCCAGCCCAGAACCATCCAGCCGCTGATAAACACGGTGCACAGCACCCCGAGCAGGAAAATAATACCTGCAAGACGCGTTCCATTACTCCGGCGTGAAGAAGAGTATTCTTCTTCGTCATCGCGGTTGCGCGTGTTCAATGCAGCCTGAGACATATCAGCCCGCCTGGTCCAGAATACGTACGACTAATTGCGAGAAGCTCATCCCCGCCTGACGCGCTGCCATCGGCACAAGGCTGTGGCTGGTCATTCCCGGAGAAGTATTTGCTTCCAGCAGATAAAATTGTCCATCACTGTCAAGCATCACGTCGATGCGGCCCCATCCACGGCAACCCAGAACATGCCAGGCTTTAACCACCAGGGACTGTAAATCGGTTTCACGCTCAGCTTCAAGACCACTTGGGCAGAAATATTGCGTCTCATCAGAGAGATACTTCGCCTCATAATCATAGAAGGTTCCGGCCGGTTGGATACGAATTGACGGTAAAATTTCTTCGCCAAGCATCGCGACGGTAAATTCCGGCCCGCTGAGCCATTTTTCAATCAGAACTTCTTCATCATGTTGAAATGCCAAGGCTAAAGCGGAAGATAAATCCTCAGCTTTCTCAACTTTGGACATGCCAACGCTCGACCCTTCGCGGCTGGGCTTTACAATAACCGGTAAGCCCAGCTCAGCAATGCGTGCATTAACGCTATCAGAGAGGCCCATTTCAAATTCGCGACGCGTCAGGGCAACCCAGGGGGCAACGGGTAAACCCGCGCCCTGCCACAGCAGTTTGCTGCGCAGTTTATCCATAGAAATGGCGGAGGCCATCACACCGCTGCCGGTGTACGGCATGCCGGTGAGTTCCAGCAGCCCCTGAAGGGTGCCGTCTTCGCCACCACGGCCATGTAACGCGATAAAGACTTTATCGAAGCCCATCGCCTTTAACTGGGTTACGTCAGTCTCTTTCGGATCGACCAGGTGCGCATCCACACCCCCTTCACGCAGGCCCGCCAGTACCGCGGCACCTGAATTCAGGGAAACCTCGCGCTCGGCGGATGTGCCGCCAGACAGGACAGCAATCTTATCAGCCATGATGCTCATCCTCCTGAGTTTGCGGCTTCAGTTTGATTTCAGCTAATGTACGGGCGATTTTGCCGATATTTCCCGCGCCCTGAATCAGAATTAGATCGTTGCCGGTCAGCACCGGGGCCAGAATTTCAGCCACCTGAGCAGGATCGGAAACTAAAATAGGGTCTACTTTACCGCGTCCGCGGATGGTACGACATAAAGAACGGCTGTCTGCACCAGGAATAGGAGTTTCGCCCGCTGCATAAACATCCAGCATCAGGAGCGTATCCACCTGTGACAGGACGCTGGCGAAATCGTCATACAGGTCACGGGTACGCGTGAAACGGTGCGGCTGGAAGATCATGACCAGATTTTTTTCTGGCCAGCCTGCACGCGCGGCTTTGATCGTCGCGTCCACTTCCGTCGGGTGGTGACCGTAGTCATCAACCAGCATGGCAGTACCGGGTTTACCGTTCACCGCCTCCAGCGGGTATTCACCGAGGAAGTCGAAGCGACGCCCGGTTCCCTGGAAGCTTTCCAGTGCACGAAGAATGGCTTCGTCATCAATGCCTTCTTCTGTCGCCACGGCCACTGCCGCTGCGGCATTCAGGGCGTTGTGACGCCCTGGTGCATTCAGGGTGACATGCAGCAGTTCTTTGTCCTGACGCGCCAGGGTGAAATGCCCCTGAGCACCCAGCTGTTTGTAATCTTCCACGCGGACATCAGCATCTTCGCTGAAGCCGTAAGTCGTGATTTGACGTCCGACGCGCGGCAACAGCTCGCGAATCACCGGATCGTCTACACACATTACCGCGCGTCCATAGAACGGCAGGTTGTGCAGGAAATTAATAAAGGTCTGCTTTAAGTTCTCGAAGTCGCCCTGGTAAGTATCCATATGGTCGGCTTCGATATTGGTGACGATGGCGACCATCGGCTGCAGATGCAGGAACGACGCATCGCTCTCATCCGCTTCGGCAATTAAATAACGGCTGTGTCCGAGACGCGCATGTACGCCTGCCGCTTTTACCAGACCACCATTGACGAACGTCGGGTCGAGGCCCGCTTCCGCATAAATGCTGGAGACCATCGCCGTGGTGGTGGTTTTGCCGTGGGTTCCGGCAATCGCAATGCCATGTCGAAAACGCATCAACTCCGCCAGCATTTCCGCACGGCGGATCACCGGAATACGCGCTTCGTGCGCGGCCACGATTTCCGGGTTATCAGAGGAGATGGCGCTCGACACGACCACCACGCTCGCATCGCGCACGTTTTCCGGGCGATGATTGAAATAGATAGTCGCCCCAAGCGACGCCAGCTGCTGCGTAACAGGGTTTGGCGCCAGGTCAGACCCGCTGATCTGATAGCCTTCGTTAGCTAACACTTCGGCAATACCGCCCATGCCAGCACCACCGATGCCAACAAAGTGAATGTGCCGGACGCGACGCATCTCGGGCACGATAGAACGCAGTTTTGCCAGTTGTTGTGTATTCATTCTCTAAACGCCATCGACTACTTAAAAAATTCGTGCAGCGCAACACGCGCTGCGAGGGTTAAGCCTGGGCTGCCAGGCTCACTTCTTTTGCCACCCGTTCCGTGGCATCAGGAATAGCGGTCGCGCGTGCGCGTTGCGCCATCTCCAGTAATGCCTCTCTGTTCCAGCCCGCCAGGGTGGTGGCGACCGCATCGGCGGTAAATTGTGGCTGTTCAAATATTTTCGCGGCGCCGGCTTTCTCAAGCGGCAGCGCATTCCAGTACTGCTGTCTGTCTTTGTGCTGGAACGGCACAAACAGAGCCGGCAACCCGGCGGCAGCAATTTCGCTCACCGTCAATGCGCCAGAGCGGCAGACCACGACATCGGCCCAGGCATACGCTGCGGCCATGTCGTCGATAAATTCCGTCACTTTATGCTGCGACTGGCCTTCATCGGCGTAAGCCTGCTCAACCATCTGCTGAGCACCTTTTCCGCTTTGGTGCCAGATTGTCACCGCATCCCCCAGCTTTGCTGCAACCTGCGGCATCGTCTGGTTTAAAATGCGTGCGCCCTGAGAACCGCCAACGACCAGCACACGGACCGGCCCTTCACGACCAGGCAGGCGCGCATCCGGTAATGGCAGCGCCAGCACGTCTACGCGCACCGGGTTACCCACCACGTCCGCCTTCGGGAAGGCTCCCGGGAAAGCCTGCATCACTTTGGTGGCAATTTTAGCCAGCCATTTATTGGTCAGACCGGCAATGCCGTTCTGCTCATGCAGCACCACGGGGATGCCCAACGACCAGGCCGCCAGCCCACCCGGACCAGAAACATAGCCGCCCATCCCCAGCACCACATCAGGCTTAAAACGCTTCATGATGGCGCGCGCCTGACGCCAGGCGTTGAAAATACGCACCGGTGCCAGAAGCTGGGCCTTAATGCCTTTTCCGCGTAAGCCGGAAATGCGAATAAAGTCGATCTCAATACCGTGCTTCGGTACCAGGTCGGCTTCCATGCGGTCCGCGGTTCCCAGCCAGCGTACCTGCCAGCCCTGATCCATTAAATGGTGCGCAACTGCGAGCCCCGGGAACACATGTCCACCGGTACCGCCTGCCATCACCATTAACCGCTTCGGTTGATTCATCGTGAACCTCGTGTAAACGCCTGGGCTTTTTCCAGACGCGTTTCATAATCTATGCGTAACAACATCATGATGGCCGTCGACATAATCAGCAGACTGGAACCACCATAACTGATCAACGGCAACGTCAGGCCTTTGGTCGGCAGCATACCCGCTGCGGCCCCGACGTTAACCAATGCCTGGAAACTAAACCAGATACCTATTGAGCAGGCTAAGAAACCTGAAAAGCGGTGATCGATCTCCAGCGCTTTTCGCCCAATCGACATGGCGCGGAAAGCGACGAAGAATACCATTAATAGCGCTAATACCACACCGATATAACCCAGTTCTTCCCCAATAATGGAGAAGATGAAGTCAGTGTGCGCTTCGGGTAAATACTCCAGTTTCTGTACCGAGTTGCCCAGCCCCTGACCCCAGACTTCACCGCGACCAAAAGCCATCAGCGACTGCGTCAGCTGATAACCGCTGCCAAACGGGTCTTCCCACGGGTTCCAGAATGAGGTCACACGGCGGATACGGTAAGGCTCGGCGAGGATCAGCAGCACAACCGCTGAGATACCCATTCCGATGATGGCGATGAACTGCCACAGCTTCGCCCCGGCCAGGAACAGCATTGCCAGCGTGGTGACAAACAGCACGACCACGGTACCAAGGTCAGGCTGCGCCAGCAGTAAGACCGCCAGCACCAGAATAACGCCCATGGGTTTTAAGAAGCCGCGCAGGTTATTACGCACTTCATCCACTTTACGTACCAGGTAGTTAGCCAGGTAGCAGAACAGGGAGAGCTTGGTAAATTCCGCGGGCTGAATACGCAGTGGGCCAAAGGCAATCCAGCGCGATGCCCCGTTTACGGAGCTCCCCACCACCAGTACGATCAGCAGCATAATGATGGAGGCGATCAGCATCGCGGTACTGTGCCGCTGCCAGAACTCCATCGGCAGACGTAATGTCACCAGCGCCAGACAGAATGCCAGGATGATGTACAGGCCATCACGTTTCGCAAACAGGAACGGATCGTTCGCCAGTCGCTGCCCGACAGGCATGGACGCCGAGGTCACCATGATAAAACCAACCGCCGCCAGCCCCAGAGTGAGCCAGAAGAGCGTACGGTCGTACATGACCAGGCTGTCGTTATCTTTTTGACGAGAGCCCATCACCCAGCCTTTGAGTGCCGCAAACACCCACGCCAGAACGCCAAATCCTGGCAGGCGCGGCATTTTCAGGCGAGGGAGAGATAAACGCATCAGCCTAACTCCTTCGCCAGACGGGTAAAGAGATCGCCACGCTGTTCGAAATTCTTGAATTGATCGAGGCTGGCGCAGGCCGGAGAGAGCAGCACCATATCACCCGGCTTCACGCGAGGGGCAATCAGCCGCATCGCCTGCTCCATGGTCTCGGTTTGCTCGGCAATGTCAGGACGCAGCTCAGCCAGCTCACTGCCGTCGCGACCAAAGCAGTACAAGCGGATATTATTCCCGGCGAGATACGGTTTCAGCGTGGAGAAATCCGCCGATTTACCGTCGCCGCCCAGCAGTAAATGCAGGGTACCTTCAACGTGCAGGCCGTTCAGGGCGGCCTCGGTACTGCCGACGTTGGTGGCTTTTGAGTCGTTAATCCAGCGCACACCGTTGTGCTCCAGCGCCAGCTGGAAACGGTGCGCCAGGCCGGTAAAGGTGGTCAATGCTTGCAGGCTGGACGAACGCGGCAGCCCTACGGCATCCGCCAGCGCCAGCGCCGCCAGAGCATTGGTGTAGTTATGCTGGCCGGTAAGCTTCATCTCTTTCACGTTCAGCACTTTCTCACCCTTCACGCGCAGCCAGGTTTCGCCCAACTGACGGTTAAGATGATAGTCACCCATGGTGATGCCAAAGCTAATGCAGCGATCGTCCGCCCCGCGCACCGGCATGGTCAGGGCGTCATCCGCGTTGACGACGCAGACCTTCGCATTTTCATAAATGCGCAGTTTGGCGGCGCGGTACTGCTGCAGACCAAACGGATAGCGATCCATATGATCTTCAGTAACGTTAAGGATCGTCGCCGCGGCCGCACGAAGGCTGGAGGTCGTTTCCAGCTGGAAGCTGGAAAGCTCGAGGACGTACAATTCACAGCCCTTATCCAGCAGCATTAGCGCTGGCAGGCCAATATTGCCTCCCACGCCCACGTTCATGCCCGCCGCTTTCGCCATCTCACCCACAAGGGTGGTGACGGTGCTTTTACCGTTAGAGCCGGTAATCGCGATAACGGGTGCCTGCGCTTCACGGCAGAACAACTCAATATCACCGACAATCTCAACGCCCGCATCGGCCGCGGCGCTGAGTGAAGGATGCGCCAGCGCCATACCGGGGCTGGCGACAATCAGATCGGCTGCCAGCAGCCAGTCATCATTCAGACCACCAAGGTGGCGTTCAACCTGTTCCGGCAGTTTATCCAGACCCGGCGGAGAAACACGCGTATCCATTACGCGCGGCGTCACGCCGCGCGCGAGGAAAAAGTCCACGCAGGAGAGGCCTGTCAGCCCCAACCCGATGATAACGACTTTTTTGCCCTGGTAATCTGCCATGATTAACGTACCTTCAGCGTTGCCAGGCCAATCAGCACCAGCATCAGCGAAATAATCCAGAAGCGCACAATCACGCGCGGTTCCGGCCAGCCTTTCAGTTCATAGTGATGGTGAATCGGTGCCATACGGAAGATGCGCTGACCGCGCAGCTTGAAGGACCCGACCTGCAAAATCACTGAAAGGGTTTCAACCACAAATACCCCACCCATAATCACCAGCAGGAACTCCTGGCGCAGCAGTACGGCAATAATGCCCAGCGCGCCGCCCAGAGCCAGTGAACCGACGTCACCCATAAAGACCTGCGCCGGGTAGGTGTTGAACCACAGGAAGCCCAGTCCCGCCCCGACAATCGCCGTACAGACGATAACCAGTTCGCCTGCGTGTCGCAGGTATGGAATGTGCAAATAGTTAGCAAAGTTCATGTTACCGGTGGCCCACGCCACCAGCGCAAAACCGGCGGCGACGAAGACGGTTGGCATAATCGCCAGGCCATCCAGACCGTCGGTCAGGTTTACGGCGTTACCGGTGCCCACGATGACGAAGTAGGCCAGCAGAATGTAGAACAGCCCCAGTTGCGGCATCACATCTTTAAAGAACGGCACCACCAGCTCGGTGGCGGGTGTGTCTTTTCCTGCCAGATACAGCGCGAAGGCCACACCCAGCGCAATCACCGACATCCAGAAGTATTTCCAGCGGGCGATCAGACCTTTGGTGTCTTTACGCACGACCTTGCGGTAATCATCAACAAACCCAATGATGCCGTAGCCCACCAGCACGGTAAGTACGCACCAGACGTACGGGTTAGAGGGATAAGCCCACAGCAGTACGGAAACAACGATCGCGGTCAGGATCATGATCCCGCCCATGGTCGGCGTACCCCGCTTGCTGAAGTGCGACTCCGGACCGTCGTTACGCACAACCTGACCGAAGGAGAGTTTTTGCAGACGGGCAATCATGCGCGGGCCCATCCACAAAGAGATGAACAGCGCAGTCAGCAGGCTGACAATGGCGCGAAACGTCAGATAGGAAAAGACGTTAAAGCCTGAATAATATTTGACCAAATGTTCGGCCAGCCAAACTAACATGTCCCGTTCTCCTGTAATGCGTGCACAACCTCTTCCATGGCGGCACTACGTGAACCTTTCACTAACACAGTCACAATTTGTTTTTCTGTCATCAATGCCTTAAGGCGTTCAATCAGCGCGGCTTTATCGGCAAAGTGCTCGCCAACACCGCTGGCATGGCTAATCGCCTGGCTCAGTTTTCCGGCGCTCAGCACGCAATCAATACCTGCCGCTTTCGCCGCGTCCCCCACCTGGACATGACACGCTTCGCTTTCATCACCCAGCTCAGCCATATCGCCCACCACCAGCACGCGATAACCTGGCATCTCAGACAACACCTGCACCGCCGCGGTCATTGAGCCGACGTTCGCGTTATAGGAGTCATCCAGAAGCAGTTTGTTTTCCGCAAGCTGGATCGGGAACAGACGCCCCGGCACGGCTTTTAAATTTGCCAGACCGGTTTTAATCGCCTGATGCGACGCACCAACCGCCATCGACAGCGCCGCTGCCGCGAGCGCATTGGCGATATTATGACGACCCGGCAATGGCAGAAGCACCTCAATGCCCCCGGTTGGGGTATTAAGGGTGAATTCCGTGCCATGCGAAGTCACATGAATATTGGTCGCGGTAAAATCACTGTTGGCCGCATTCGGCGAGAAGCGCCAGGTCTTGCGGGAACCAATGATCTGTTGCCAGTTCAGCCAGTCATTGTTGTCGGCATTCATAATGGCGATACCGTCTTCCGGCAGGCCGGTATAGATCTCGCCTTTAGCTTTCGCCACGCCTTCCAGCGAACCAAAACCTTCCAGATGTGCAGCGGCCAGGTTATTCACCAGCGCTGCTTCCGGGCGCGTCAGGCTCACGGTCCAGGCGATTTCGCCCTGGTGGTTTGCCCCTAACTCGATCACGGCAAATTCATGCTCTTTGGTCAGGCGAAGTAATGTCATCGGCACGCCGATATCATTGTTAAGGTTGCCTGCCGTATAAAGCGTATTTCCGCACTGGCTCAGGATGGCCGCAGTCATCTCTTTCACAGAGGTTTTGCCTGATGAACCGGTCAGCGCGACGACGCGCGTCGGCACCTGCTGACGAACCCAGGCCGCCAGCTCGCCGAATGCCAGACGGGTATCTTTCACCACGATCTGCGGCAGATCGACAGCGAGTTTACGGCTGACCAGCAGCGCCCCTGCACCATTCTCCCTGGCCTGTTGTGCAAAATCATGCGCGTCAAAACGTTCGCCCTTCAGCGCCACAAACAGACAACCCGGGGTCACTTTGCGGGTATCGGTCGTTACGGCATCGATGGTCAAATCGTGACCCAGCAGCTCGCCCTGCAGTACCGCAGCGGCCTGACTTAAGGTGATGCTAATCATGCCACGACTCCCAGCAGACGCGCGGCCGTGACGCGGTCCGAATAATCGAGACGACGGTTGCCAACAATCTGATAATCCTCATGGCCTTTCCCGGCCAGCAGCACAACGTCGTTTTCCTGAGCCTGCATGATGGCGTTGGTCACGGCTTCCGCACGGCCTTCCACCACGCGAGCGCGGCCTGCATCCAGCATGCCCGACAGAATGTCGTTAATAATGGCGCGCGGCTCTTCAGTACGCGGGTTGTCATCGGTTACAACCGGAATATCCGCGAACTGTTCAGCAATGGCACCCATCAGTGGACGTTTGCCCTTATCACGGTCGCCACCGCAGCCAAACACACACCAGAGCTTACCGGTGCAGTGCAGACGCGCCGCTTCCAGTGCTTTTTCCAGTGCGTCCGGCGTGTGGGCATAATCGACCACCACGGTCGGTTTGCCCGGTGCGCTGAACACTTCCATACGGCCACATACCGGCTGCAGACGCTCGGCCGTTTCCAGCAGCGCGTTCATCGGATAACCCAGCGCCAGCAGCGTCGCCAGCGCCAGCAGCAGGTTGCTGACGTTAAACGCGCCCATCAGACGGCTTTCAATTTCACCGTCACCCCATGAGGAGGTAAAACGAATGGTGGCGCCACTGTCGTGATAATCCACCGCAACCGCCTTCAGCCAGCGGCCGTGGCAGTTCGGGTTGATATGGTCTTCCATCGACACCGCAACCGCATCCGGCAGCTTCGCCAGCCAGCGGCGACCGACTTCGTCGTCAGCGTTGATAATGGCCTGTCCGCTATGG
The DNA here is from genome assembly GCF_003635055.1 of Enterobacter sp. WPR_3_1. Taxonomy (NCBI): domain Bacteria; kingdom Pseudomonadati; phylum Pseudomonadota; class Gammaproteobacteria; order Enterobacterales; family Enterobacteriaceae; genus Enterobacter; species Enterobacter sp. WPR_3_1. Next base: position 121,396 of record NZ_RBXU01000010.1, read on the forward strand.
TGGGTGGAGTAGAGCAGCCATTTCGCCGCTTCGTAATGCTCCATATCACCATGATAATCAAGGTGATCGCGGCTCAGGTTAGTGAATACTGAGGCGGCAAACTTCAGCGCCGCCACGCGGTGCTGCACCAGACCGTGGGAAGAGACTTCCATCGCGGCAAAGGTTGCCCCCTGCCCTGCCAGGCCGGCCAGCACGTGCTGTACGTCGACTGCGGAGCCGGTGGTGTTTTCGGTCGGGCTCACTTTGCCCAACAGACCGTTACCGACAGTTCCCATGACCGCACCGGTTTCACCCAGCAGCTGCGCCCACTGCGCCATGAGCTGCGTGGTTGTGGTTTTGCCGTTTGTACCTGTCACGCCCACCAGACGCAGCCGATCGGACGGTTCGTGATAGAAACGTCCGGCCAGCGCAGAGAGACGCTCGTTTAACTGGCTGAGATAGATGACCGGCACCCCGTGCATTTCACGGATTTCACCGTCGGTTGCCTCATCTTTGGCCTCAGCAATAATGGCAGCAACACCTTGCGCAATCGCCTGCGGGATATAACGACGCCCGTCCGCCTGATGACCGACCACCGCCACAAAAAGATCGCCAGAAGCAGCCGCACGGCTGTCCAGTACCATCTCTCGCAGTGCTCGCTCCGGTGCATTAGGCACCCACGGAGCGAGAAGGTCGCGCAAATTACGATCTGCCACCTGTACCCTCGCCTTGATTAATTACAAATTCACTTTTCTCACCCGTTGCCAGCGCATCCGGTTCGATGTTCATGGTGCGCAACACGCCGCCCATGATGGCCCCGAACACAGGCGCGGAAACGGCGCCGCCGTAGTATTTACCCGCCTGTGGATCGTTAATGACGACCACCAGCGCAAAACGCGGATTACTGGCAGGCGCAACGCCTGCGGTATAGGCAATGTATTTGTTGATGTAACGGCCGTCTGGCCCCACTTTTTTCGCGGTACCGGTTTTGATGGCGATGCGATAGCCTTTAATCGCTGCCTTCACGCCGCCGCCGCCAGGCAGCGCCACGCTTTCCATCATATGAACGACGGTACGCACGATGGATTCCGGGAAGATACGCTCACCTGGAACCGGTGGATCAACTTTGGTAATGGACAGCGGACGATAGACGCCATAGCTGCCAATCGTTGCGTAGACTCGCGCTAACTGTAACGGCGTTACCATTAGCCCGTAGCCGAAAGAGAAGGTGGCCCTCTCTATGTCAGACCACCGTTGTTTTTGAGGATATAAGCCACTGCGTTCTCCGACCAACCCCAAATTGGTCGCCTTTCCAAGCCCAAAACGTGAGTAAGTCTCTACTAACGCTGAGGACGGCATCGCTAACGCCAGCTTTGAAACGCCAACGTTACTCGACTTCTGTAAAACCCCGGTCAGGGTCAATTCGCTGTAGCGCGCCACGTCTTTAATCTCGTGGCCGTTAATACGGTAAGGGATCGTGTTCAGAACCGTGTTTTCATTGACGATGCCACGTTGGAGCGCCGTCATGACCACCATCGGTTTTACCGTGGAGCCCGGTTCGAACACGTCGGTAATTGCCCGGTTACGCATCGCATCTTTTGCGGTGCCGGTAAAGTTGTTCGGGTTATAGGACGGACTGTTGGCCATCGCCAGCACTTCGCCCGTACTGACGTCCACCAGCACGGCGCTGCCGGATTCCGCCTTGTTGAAGGCGACGGCGTTGTTCAGCTCGCGGTAGACCAATGCCTGCAGACGCTCATCAATACTCAGCGCCAGGTTGTGTGCCGCCTGACTGTCCGTGGAAGAGATATCTTCGATAACGCGGCCGTAGCGGTCTTTACGAACAATTCGCTCGCCAGGCTGGCCGGTGAGCCATTTATCGAAGCTTTTTTCAACGCCCTCAATCCCCTGGCTATCAACGTTGGTAAAGCCAATGAGGTGAGCGGTTACTTCGCCGGAAGGATAGTAGCGGCGGGATTCTTCACGAAGGTGAATACCCGGCAGCTTCAGCTTACGAATGTAGTCCGCCATGTCAGGGTTGACCTGACGCGCCAGATAGATAAAACGCCCTTTTGGATTGGCGTTGACGCGGGAAGCGAGCTGATCCAGCGGCATTTTCAGGGCATCCGAGAGCGCCTTCCAGCGGTTATCAAGCGTAATGCCACCCGCATCGTGCAGCTCTTTCGGATCGGCCCAGATGGCTTTAACCGGTACGCTCACGGCCAGTGGACGGCCTGATCGGTCGGTGATCATCCCGCGGGACGTCGACACTTCCTGAACGCGAAGGGAACGCATGTCGCCCTGTCGAACCAGCATGTCAGGGGCGATGATTTGCAACCACGCCACGCGTCCCAGCAGGAAACCCAGCGCCAGTAAAATGCAGCCGCAAAGCAACGCAAAACGCCAACTGATAAAGTTGGCCTGTTCTTCCTGACGTTTTGGTTTAAGCGTTTTTGCCGCTGCTCTCATGCGTCGCGTTTTCCCTTATTTTTGTACTACAATATTTTCCTGAGAAGGATCAACATGCTGCAATTGCAGCTTTTCCGTTGCGATCCGTTCAACCCGGCTGTGATCGCCGAGCGCATTTTCTTCAAGGATCAGGTTTCGCCATTCAATATCCAGCGCATCGCGTTCCAGTACCATCTGCTCGCGTTGCGCAGTTAATAAGCGTGTGTGGTGGGCAGTCGTGACCACCGTGACGGCCGTGACAATGATGCAAATGAACAGACAGAGTGGCAGTTTCCCAAACCGCAAAAGATCGTCGCCGATCACGCCAGGCAAGGCATGGCGCTCGTTGCTTCCTAACGAATCCTTAACTTTGCTTAGGGTCTCTGTCACTCTGCCGATCATGCGTTCGTCCTCTCTGCAACACGCAGCACTGAACTACGGGCGCGTGGATTCTGTGCCACTTCTTCTTCGCCCGGCATCAACTTGCCTAATGCTCGCAACTGACGGCCACCCAGCTTCCTGAGTTGTTCTTCCGTCATCGGCAGCCCCGCTGGAACCTGTGGACCGCGGCTTTGTTCACGCATAAAGCGCTTCACAATGCGGTCTTCCAGCGAATGGAAGCTGATGATGGATAACCGCCCACCCGGGGCCAGCACGTCGAGCGAGCTTTTTAGCGCCAGCTCTATTTCCTCCAGTTCACTGTTTACCCAGATGCGAACCGCCTGGAAGGTACGGGTCGCGGGATGTTTGTGCTTATCCTTCACCGGCGTCGCCGCCGCGATCACCTCGGCCAGCTCTTTCGTGCGGGTCATCGGCTCAATGCGATTACGCTCAACGATGGCGCGCGCGATACGCTTGCCAAAACGCTCCTCGCCGAAGGTTTTGATCACCCAGGCAATATCCGCTTCGTCCGCGGTTTGTAACCACTCGGCGGCAGACTGACCGCGAGTCGGATCCATGCGCATGTCCAGTGGACCATCGCGCATAAAGGAGAAGCCGCGTTCAGCATCATCAAGCTGGGGTGAAGAGACGCCAAGATCGAGAAGGATTCCGTCGATCTTGCCCGTCAGGCCGCGCTCGGCAACATAATCAGCAAGCGCAGAGAAAGGTCCATGCACGATGGAAAAGCGTGGGTCATCGATGGTTTGCGCAACGGCAATCGCCTGCGGATCGCGATCGATTGCCAGCAGACGCCCTTCCGCTCCAAGCTGGGAGAGGATTAAACGCGAGTGGCCACCGCGACCAAAAGTGCCATCAATGTAGATGCCGTCCGGACGAATATTCAGGCCGTTAACGGCCTCATCCAGCAGCACCGTTTTATGTTTGTAATTTTCCATCATATTTATAGAGACAAGTCCTGCAGCCGTTCCGATAATGTCGCGGAATCAGACTGCTCAGCGTCGATATCTTCCTTGACCTGTTGATACCAGGTCGTTTCATCCCACAGTTCAAACTTGTTGAACTGCCCGACCAGCATCACTTCTTTGGTCAGACCGGCATGTTGCCGTAACACAGGGGCAATCAGTAACCGGCCTGCGCTATCCATCTGACATTCACTGGCATGTCCCAATAACAACCGCTGCACGCGGCGTTCCTGCGGGTTCATGCTCGACAGTCGCGACAGCTTTTGCTCAATAATTTCCCATTCAGGTAAGGGGTAAAGCAGCAGGCAGGGGGAGTTGATGTCAATGGTGCAAACCATTTGACCCGTAGCGTTCTCAATCAGCTGGTCGCGGTATCGGGTTGGTACCGATAAACGCCCTTTGCTGTCGAGATTGACTAACGTAGCTCCACGGAACATGCCAGTCTCACCCCTCCTCACCACTTTAACCCACAAATTCCCACCTAAAGGAGTTTACGGAGCGAGGGAAAAGCTTGTCAAGCCAGGACTCTCCCTATACAGGCCCGAAAGGCCTCTATTTACAGAGATAAACAGTCCTGGTTAATAACTGCACAACTGGCGAGGCAAAATTAACGTTATGAATATTTGTAAGAAAAAAACCGAATATGCACACTAGCGTTAAGGCTCACTCAATATCATCGCAGATAAATATAAAGTGTCAGTTTGCGACGCGGGCAGCATTTTATGACAGATTCTCAGGGGATAACAGCGCCAGATTCACCCCAGGGCTCGCGAAACGCGGCGGTTGCCGTGCAAGCTGGCACAGGAGAAGGAAAAACGTCTGAATATTCATCGCCGGAAGAGGGTTTGTAACAAAATAATACAAAGACAGGCATTTAAAATCGTTTAAACGTCCTTTAAAGGAACCATTAAACGCCAAAATGAATTAAGAAAAATAGCAGAAAGTAAATTCGCAAGAATTATCCTAATTTCTCTACGGGAATTATCCCGGCGAATTATTTCGTCAAAAGGGGGCAGATTTCTCCGCCCCGTCATTTCATTTATGGCGGCTCAAAATTCCGCGATGGTAAAGATTACGTTTAATACGCGTCAGACCCGGCTTCGGTTTACGCGGCTCGTCCAGACTTGCCAGCACAATTTCCAGCACGCGTTCAGCCACATCACGATGGCGTTGAGCCACCGCCAGAACCGGGCACTGGAGGAAGTCGAGCAGCTCGTTATCACCGAAGGTCGCGATGGCCAGGTCGGAAGGCAGCTTACCCTCACGGCGTAAGGTCACATCCATCACCCCCTGCAGCAGAGCAAATGAGGTGGTGAATAGCGCCTGCGGCATCGGGTGCGTTTCCAGCCATTTCTCGAAAAGCTGTGCGGCCGCTTCACGTTCATAGCTGTTGGCATAGAGGTAGTGCACCTCACGGGGATCGTCTTTCCAGGCGGTTCTGAACCCCTGTTCACGCAGGAAGCTGACTGACAGTTCAGGCAGCGCCCCCAGATACAGCACCGTTTCAGCCGGGAAGGTTCTCAGCTCTGCCGCCAGCATCTCGGCATCATCCTGATCGGCACCGACGACGCTCGTGAAATGCTCCCTGTCGAGCGCACGATCCAGCGCCACAATCGGGAATGGGTCGTTCGCCCAGCGCTGATAAAACGGGTGTTCAGGCGGTAAAGAGGTGGAGACGATGATGGCATCGACCTGACGCTGGAGCAGATGCTCAATACAGCGCATCTCGTTGTCGGGCTGGTCTTCCGAGCAGGCAATCAGCAACTGATAGCCACGCTGGCGCGCCTGACGTTCAAGATAGTTGGCGATACGGGTATAGCTGGTGTTTTCCAGATCCGGGATCACCAGGCCAATAGAGCGGGTGCGTCCGGCACGCAGGCCAGCTGCGACAGCATTCGGATGGTAGTTATGTTCACGAACCACCGCCATAACTTTTTCAACGGTCTTATCGCTGACACGGTACTGCTTTGCTTTACCGTTAATCACATAGCTGGCCGTTGTTCGTGACACGCCGGCTAGCCGGGCGATTTCATCCAGTTTCACAATTGCCCCTTAAAAAATGAAAAGAGTCCATGGCCTTGGCAAGGTTATGGTTAAATCTTTTAACATCTAAACGCAGAATAGCCTTCGCGGCAACCGCTTTTATCTCTGTTGTCGGCTGATTACACAAAAAAAAGCCCGGCTTTGGTGACCGGGCAGAAAGAGGCGAACCTTTTAGACAACTAACGCATGATCTTATCGCCGCGTGACAGGCCAACAACACCCGATCTCGCAACCTCAACAATTTTTGCCACATCCCGCACAGATGCCAGGAAGGCATCCAGCTTGTCACTCGTTCCGGCCAGCTGAACCGTATATATAGAAGGCGTGACGTCTATAATCTGCCCACGGAAGATATCCGTGTTACGTTTCACTTCCTCACGCCCGTAACCGCTGGCCTGGATTTTCACCAACATGACCTCTCGCTCAACGTAGGCACCCTGCCCCAGCTCGCTGACGCGCAGAACATCGACCAGCTTATGCAGCTGTTTCTCGATCTGCTCAAGCACTTTGGCATCGCCGACGGTCTGGATGGTCATGCGCGACAGCGTCGGATCGTCAGTCGGCGCAACGGTCAGGCTTTCAATGTTATAGCCGCGCTGTGCAAAAAGGCCAATGACGCGCGACAGTGCGCCAGACTCGTTTTCCAGTAAAACAGATAATATCCGGCGCATATCAGGTTCTCTCCGTTTTGCTTAACCACATTTCATCCATACCACCACCGCGAATATGCATCGGGTATACGTGCTCGGTGCCATCAACAATGACATCCATAAAAACGAGGCGGTTATTTTTAACGTGCTCAAGCGCTTCACCGAGCTTCGTTTCCAGCTCTGCCGGATCGGTTACTCGCATCCCAATATGGCCGTAGGCTTCAGCCAGACGAACAAAGTCCGGCAGTGACGTCATGTAGGACTGAGAGTGACGACCAGAGTAGATCATATCCTGCCACTGCTTCACCATCCCGAGATAACCATTATTCAGGTTCAGCACCAGTACCGGCAGCTCATACTGAAGGGCCGTCGACAGCTCCTGGATGTTCATCTGAATACTGCCGTCTCCCGTCACGCAGACGACGGTTTCGTCAGGCAGAGCCAGCTTGACGCCCAGTGCGGCAGGCAAGCCAAAGCCCATCGTTCCTAACCCTCCGGAGTTAATCCAGTGGCGCGGTTTATCAAACGGATAATAAAGGGCGGCAAACATCTGATGCTGACCCACGTCAGACGTCACGTATGCCTCGCCTTTCGTCAGCCGCCAGATAGTTTCGATCACCGCCTGCGGCTTAATGCTGTCGCTTTGCGTGTCATACTTCAGGCACTGACGCGCGCGCCATTGTTCGATCTGCTGCCACCAGTCACGGATCTCATCCAGCGGCTGGGAAGGCGGCTCCTGTGCCAGCAGATCCAGCATTTGCTCCAGCACCTGGCGGGCATCACCGACGATCGGCACATCCGCAGACACCGTTTTCGAAATCGAGGTGGGATCGATATCAATATGAAGCACGGTGGCGTTCGGGCAGTATTTCGCCAGATTGTTGGTGGTGCGATCGTCAAAGCGCACGCCGACGGCAAAGATCACATCGGAATGGTGCATCGTCATGTTGGCTTCATAGGTACCGTGCATACCCAGCATACCCAGAGCCTGACGGTGAGTTGCCGGGAAAGCACCCAGCCCCATCAGCGACGACGCAACGGGAAGATTGAGTTTCTCGATAAGCTCCCGAAGCTGCCCTTCACAGGCAGAATTGATTGCCCCGCCACCGACATAGACTACCGGTTTTTTGGCGGCCAGCAGCGTTTGCAAGGCACGTTTGATCTGCCCCTTGTGGCCCTGCGTCGTTGGGTTGTATGAGCGCATGCTCACCGACTCCGGCCAGACATAAGGAAGCTTGTTCGCCGGGTTCAAGATATCTTTCGGCAGATCGACCACCACCGGGCCGGGACGCCCGCTTGCTGCCAGCCAGAAGGCTTTTTTCAATATCCCCGGGATGTCTTCAGTTTGCTTAACCAGGAAGCTGTGCTTCACAACGGGACGTGAAATTCCCACCATGTCGCACTCCTGGAACGCGTCGTAGCCGATCAGTGACGTCGCCACCTGGCCGGAAAGAATAACCAGCGGGATAGAGTCCATATACGCCGTGGCAATGCCGGTGATGGCGTTTGTCGCGCCGGGACCGGACGTCACTAATACCACGCCTACTTCACCTGTCGCACGGGCCAGCCCGTCAGCCATATGCACCGCCGCCTGCTCGTGGCGTACTAAAACATGGTCAATGCCGCCTACCGTATGAAGCGCATCATAAATATCCAGGACTGCGCCTCCGGGATAACCGAACACTTGCTTCACGCCCTGATCGATTAACGATCGGACGACCATTTCCGCGCCAGACAACATCTCCATGCTTTGCCTCCAGGCATTTTGTTATAGACGAGCTGCAGAATTCATTTCCGCACCGTCTTACGACTGGGTTAAACCAATCTTATATTTTGCAGAGTGATCGTTACCTTAACCGCTCGTTATGAGGCAGGCAATTAGCAGACCGGGTGAGCTAAACGGTTCGCAAAGCAGAAAAAACAGGTATTAAGGAAGGATATGGTCAATTCATCTGGTATTAGAGGATGAGATGATTAATCATCGCTGAAAAGCGCGTCGATTCAGGAAATCATCTATTTTTGCGAGCCAGAGAGCAGTAAGAAAAAATTCACAACAGAATAAAATAACAATAATAGAGAAAAAACCAGGATAAATCACACGCGAAGATGCAATTTATCCTGATGCGCTTATCGACGGCAAATACTGATCAGCAACTCTTCCATCCACTGGTGCCCTTTATCCCGACCGGCGGCTTCATGCCAGGAGAGATAGCAGGTACGGCTATTCAGCTTGAGCGGCAACGGCAACATTTGCAGTTGTAGTTGACCGGAAAACTCTTCAGCCAGCCAGCGTGGTGCAATAGCCACCAGATGTGTCTGCGAGACCACGTTCAATACGCTGACCATTGCCATTCCCTGATAAGCAACGCTTGCCTGTTTATCCGCCGTGTCATACCACGGCAGGCTAAAGGAAGCATATCTGTCGAGCGCAACAACAGCATGCTGCTCGCTATAAACATCACTTTCCCGAAGCGGAGAATTGAGTCGGGGGTGTTTTTTACTGGCGACCAACACCATTTCATCTTTAAACAGCGGAACGCAAGAAAATTCAGGACGTCGAAATTCTTCATATCCCAGAACGAACTCGGTCTCCTGATAGCGTAACTGATGCTCTGTGTTTTGATTTAAGGATGATTTAAAAACCAGATGGATATTGGGAGCGATCTCTTCAACTTTATTATAAATAATCGACGTCAAATAATTATCTAACGGACTGCAAACACAAAGATTGAATACACGCTCACTGCTTAAAGGTTCAAAGCCTGACCCTGGCAGCTCGTTCTGAACCAGCTGCAACGCCTGACGGATAGAGCCGAATAACTGGAATGCCCGTGCGGTAGGCTGTATTCCTCTCCCGTAACGAACGAATAACTCGTCGTTAAACATAACCTTAAGTCTGGCGACAGCATTACTGACCGCGGGCTGAGACATCCCCAACGTATGGGCCGCCCGGGTGATATTCTGCTCCTGCATGACAGCATCAAATACCGTGAGCAGATTAAGGTCCACCGTACGTAACTGCGGTTTAATCCCATCAGTAGTTTGAGGTTGTTTAATATTAATTTCTGGCACTTCTGACTCCACTGTCACGCTACACTCCCTTTGCCAACGTACTGTAATAATTCCGAAGAATATGATTTACCATGCATATACGATCAGCGAAAGAGAATTATTTTAAATTCGGAAAATATAAAGAACAGTTTAGCGAAAATGACTTTTCGCCACTGACAAACGATAAAATAAACACCACTGCAAATGATATGCTTCACTTTAGGATTTGAATGAAACCATAAACTAGACCAATATACAATCGCCAGCGGGTTAATGATGTCTTAAGTATTATTAAACTGTTATTGCAACCCCGATTAAATAAGTTAACAATCTGTAATAACCATTAGACATCCGAAGTGATAAAAAACATTCACCGCATTTATAACTTAATGATATCAAACCCATTTGCGTCCCATACAATTGGGTAGCGAACTTTTAATTTATTCATCACAATTATATTCAATTATTTCTGCAACCTTTTTCTCAGTCCAAAATTAGACAATTTGTAGGGTCGGAAAAGCAAAACCCAGCACAATTAGCTAAAGCACATATCCTGTCAACCAGGCCAGCCGGGTGCGTTTTTGCCTGCAGGGGTTGACATGCACAGTCGTATCCAGTACCACTAAAAGCATATTGAATTTAACGGAGCACGATTCATGATTCGCACCATTCGTTTCACCGGTCTACTACTACTAAACGCATCCACTGTGCGCGGTAGACTGGCGGGCGAAATTCAGCGTTGAATCGTCACCAGTAAGACTAAAAACCCGCGCCACTGCGCGGGTTTTTTTATGCTCGTAGCAAGGCGCCCTAAGACTGACAAGGACCTAACCCATGAGCCAGCAAGTCATTATTTTCGATACAACTTTACGTGACGGTGAACAGGCATTACAGGCAAGCCTGAGTGTGAAAGAGAAACTGCAGATCGCGCTGGCTCTCGAACGTATGGGTGTCGACGTGATGGAGGTCGGTTTCCCTGTCTCTTCTCCGGGTGACTTCGAATCCGTGCAGACCATAGCGCGTACCATCAAGAACAGCCGCGTCTGTGGCCTGGCACGCTGTGTGGAAAAAGATATCGATGTTGCAGCCGAGTCGTTGAAGGTTGCCGAAGCATTCCGTATTCATACCTTTATTGCTACCTCTCCTATGCACATTGCCACCAAGCTGCGCAGCACGCTGGATGAGGTCATTGAGCGCGCGGTCTACATGGTCAAACGTGCCCGTAACTACACGGATGACGTTGAATTCTCCTGTGAAGATGCTGGCCGTACGCCGATTGAAGATTTGGCGCGCGTGGTGGAAGCTGCCATCAATGCGGGCGCTAAAACCATCAATATCCCGGACACTGTCGGCTACACCATGCCGTTTGAGTTCTCCAACATCATTACCGGTCTGTATGAACGCGTACCAAACATTGATCAAGCGATTATCTCCGTACATACCCACGACGACCTGGGGCTGGCCGTTGGCAACGCCATCGCGGCGGTGCACGCCGGTGCACGTCAGGTAGAAGGCGCGATGAACGGCATCGGTGAACGTGCAGGTAACTGTTCACTGGAAGAAGTGATCATGGCGATCAAAGTGCGCAAAGACATCATGAATGTGCATACCCGCATCAATCACAACGAAATCTGGCGTACCAGCCAGACCGTCAGCCAGATCTGCAACATGCCCATCCCGGCTAACAAGGCGATTGTGGGTACCGGCGCTTTTGCGCACTCCTCAGGTATTCATCAGGATGGCGTGCTGAAAAACCGTGAAAACTACGAAATCATGACCCCGGAATCCATCGGCCTGAACCAGGTTCAGTTGAACCTGACCTCCCGTTCCGGTCGTGCGGCGGTGAAACACCGTATGGAAGAGATGGGTTATAAGGACAGCGATTACAACATGGATCAGCTGTACGACGCCTTCCTGAAGCTGGCCGATAAAAAAGGTCAGGTATTCGACTATGACCTGGAAGCGCTGGCCTTCATCAATAAACAGCAGGAAGAGCCTGAGCACTTCCGCCTCGATTACTTCAGCGTGCAGTCAGGCTCCAGCGACATTGCGACTGCCTCGGTCAAACTGGCCTGTGGCGAAGACATTAAGGCCGAAGCGGCAAACGGCAATGGCCCGGTTGATGCCATTTACCGCGCAATTAACCGCGTCACCGAATACGACGTAGAGCTGGTGAAATATGACCTGACAGCCAAGGGCCACGGTGAGAATGCCCTGGGTCAGGTTGATATCGTGGTCACCCACAATGGCCGTCGTTTCCACGGTGTGGGCCTGGCGACGGATATTGTTGAATCCTCCGCGAAGGCGATGGTCCACGTGCTGAACAACATCTGGCGCGCCGCTGAAGTTGAAAAAGAGTTGCAACGCAAAGCTCAGAATAAAGAGAACAACAAGGAAACCGTGTAATGTCGAAGAATTACCATATTGCTGTGTTACCGGGTGACGGTATTGGCCCGGAAGTGATGGCACAGGCGCTGAAAGTACTGGAAGCCGTTCGTTCACGTTTTGCGATGAAAATCTCCACCAGCCACTATGATGTGGGCGGTATCGCCATCGATAATCACGGTACTCCGCTGCCAAAAGCGACCGTTGAAGGGTGTGAAAATGCGGATGCAGTGCTGTTTGGCTCCGTGGGTGGCCCTAAATGGGAACACCTGCCGCCCGCCGGGCAGCCTGAGCGCGGCGCGCTGCTGCCACTGCGTAAACATTTTAAATTGTTCAGCAACCTGCGTCCGGCGAAGCTGTACCAGGGGCTGGAAACGTTCTGTCCGCTGCGTGCAGATATCGCGGCTAACGGCTTTGACATCCTGTGCGTGCGTGAACTGACCGGCGGGATCTACTTCGGGCAGCCTAAAGGGCGCGAAGGCAGCGGTCAGCATGAAAAAGCCTTTGATACTGAGGTCTATCACCGATTTGAAATTGAACGTATCGCCCATATCGCCTTTGAGTCGGCGCGCAAACGTCGTCATAAAGTGACGTCTATCGATAAAGCGAACGTTCTGCAGTCTTCTATTTTGTGGCGTGAAATCGTCAGTGAAGTCGCGAAACAGTATCCGGATGTCGAACTGTCCCATATGTACATCGACAACGCGACCATGCAGCTGATTAAAGATCCGTCGCAGTTTGACGTTCTGCTGTGTTCCAACCTGTTCGGCGATATTCTCTCGGACGAGTGCGCAATGATCACAGGCTCTATGGGGATGTTGCCATCAGCCAGCCTCAATGAAGAGGGATTTGGCCTGTACGAACCTGCAGGCGGCTCCGCGCCCGATATCGCCGGCAAAAACATTGCCAACCCGATTGCGCAGATCCTCTCCCTGGCCTTGCTGTTGCGCTACAGCCTTGATGCCGGTGATGCAGCAACCGCAATTGAAAACGCCATTAACCGTGCGTTAGAAGAAGGTGTCCGTACCGGTGATTTAGCACGCGGCACGGCGGCAGTCAGTACCGATGAAATGGGCGACATTATTGCCCGCTATGTCGCTGAAGGGGTGTAATCATGGCGAAAACGTTATATGAAAAATTGTTTGATGCGCACGTAGTTTACGAGGCACCAAACGAAACCCCACTGTTGTATATCGATCGCCATCTGGTGCACGAGGTTACCTCCCCTCAGGCATTCGACGGACTGCGTGCGCATAAGCGCCCGGTGCGCCAGCCAGGTAAAACCTTCGCGACAATGGATCACAACGTCTCCACGCAAACCAAAGATATCAATGCGTCGGGTGAAATGGCGCGTATCCAGATGCAGGAGCTGATCAAAAACTGCAATGAATTTGGCGTCGAGCTCTACGATCTGAACCACCCGTATCAGGGTATCGTCCACGTGATGGGGCCAGAACAGGGCATCACCCTGCCAGGCATGACCATTGTCTGCGGTGACTCCCACACGGCCACCCACGGCGCGTTTGGGGCCCTGGCGTTCGGTATTGGTACCTCTGAAGTTGAACATGTTCTGGCGACGCAGACCCTGAAACAGGGCCGCGCCAAAACCATGAAGATTGAAGTGAAAGGCAAAGCGGCCCCGGGCATTACCGCCAAAGACATCGTGCTGGCCATCATCGGTAAAACCGGCAGCGCAGGCGGCACCGGTCACGTGGTTGAATTCTGCGGTGAAGCCATCCAGGCACTGAGCATGGAGGGCCGAATGACGCTCTGCAACATGGCCATTGAGATGGGGGCAAAAGCGGGCCTGGTTGCGCCAGACGAAACAACCTTCAGCTATGTGAAGGGCCGTCTGCACGCGCCGAAAGACCAGGATTTTATTGAGGCGGTTGCGTACTGGAAAACCCTGAAAACCGACGATGGTGCGACGTTTGACACCGTGGTTACGCTGCAGGCGGAAGACATTGCGCCACAGGTCACCTGGGGAACCAACCCGGGCCAGGTGATTTCCGTTAACGATAATATTCCTGACCCGGCCTCTTTCAGCGATCCGGTCGAGCGCGCCAGTGCGGAAAAAGCGCTGGCCTATATGGGTCTGAAGCCAGGCATTCCGTTGACTGACGTGACCATTGATAAAGTGTTTATCGGCTCCTGCACCAACTCCCGTATCGAAGATTTACGCGCGGCGGCCGAGATTGCCAAAGGCCGTAAAGTGGCACCGGGCGTTCAGGCGCTGGTCGTGCCGGGTTCCGGCCCGGTGAAAGCCCAGGCGGAAGCCGAAGGCCTGGATAAGATCTTTATCGAAGCGGGCTTCGAATGGCGCCTGCCTGGCTGCTCCATGTGCCTGGCCATGAACAATGACCGCCTGAATCCTGGCGAGCGTTGTGCCTCCACCAGTAACCGTAACTTTGAAGGCCGCCAGGGCCGCGGTGGGCGTACTCACCTGGTCAGCCCGGCAATGGCCGCCGCTGCGGCAGTGACCGGTCATTTCGCCGATATTCGCAGCCTGAAATAAGGAGACAATCATGGCAGAGAAATTTACCCAACATACGGGCCGGGTTGTCCCACTGGACGCCGCTAACGTCGACACTGACGCCATCATTCCAAAGCAGTTTTTGCAGAAGGTGACCCGTACCGGGTTTGGCGCGCATCTGTTTAACGACTGGCGCTTCCTGGACGACAAAGGCGAAGTGCCCAATCCCGAGTTCGTGCTGAACTTCCCGGAATTTAAAGGCGCATCGATTCTGCTGGCGCGTGAAAACTTTGGCTGCGGCTCTTCCCGTGAACATGCACCCTGGGCGCTCACCGACTACGGGTTCAAAGTGGTTATCGCCCCAAGCTTTGCCGATATCTTCTACGGCAACAGCTTCAATAACCAGCTGCTGCCGGTGACGCTGAGCGATGCGCAGGTGGACGAATTGTTCGCCCTGGTGAAGGCAAATCCTGGGATTTCGTTTGAAGTGGATCTGGAAGCGGAAGTGGTGAAAGCGGGTGATAAATCCTACAGCTTCAGCATTGACGCCTTTCGTCGTCACTGCATGCTGAATGGCCTGGACAGTATTGGCCTGACGCTGCAGCACGAAGATGCCATCTCCGCTTATGAGCAAAAACAGCCTGCGTTTATGGGGTAGGCTGCGTACCATCCCGGTGAAGATCAACATCGTCCAACAAAATGGTGCAGTACACCATCAGTGTTAATTGATGTGGGCCTCATCACTGTTTGCCTCTTGCGTCAGCCTGAGGCAAACAGCCTCGGCTCCCGCCACGCACTTTATGCGCCTTCTCAGACCCTGTCAGAAAATCGTTTTATTTCGTGAAGCAGCCTTTCAGAATCACACATCTTTTACCCGGCAGGTTAGCACCAGCGTCACCACGGAAATGGCCGCAATCATCCAGTACACTGACGCGTGACCGTAGGTTTGTGACAACGCCCCCTGAATCACCCCTGCCAGAATAACGCCCGTTGAAATGCTGTTGGTAAAGAGCGTAGTGGCAGAGCCTGCCCGTCCCGGCATTAAGTCCTGGAACCAGAGCATCCCAATCCCGGCCACGATGCCAATAAACACGGCGTTAAACAGCTGCAACGCAAGCAGTGCTTCGCGCGAATGGAAGACGATCAGCCCCAGATAAAAAAGCACTCCCGCCGCCACGGCGACGATCATCATGCGGCGCTTTCCAAAACGCTTAACGTAATAACCCGCCAGGATCATCGCCGGAATTTCCAGGCCGGCAGCCGTCCCCATCAGGATCCCCGCAAGCTTGTCCGGCAACCCCAGATCGCTGCTGATCCACAGCGGCATATCAATGATGTACATGGTGTTGCAGGTCCACATCAGCATGGACGCGATAAACAGCATGCGGACGTTTTTATCCTGCCAGCCGCTCACCTGGGTGATGGGTTTATCGGTCGTCTGCTCCACTCGCGCCACCGAGGGTAGCGCAAAGGCAATCAGTATCAGGCTGATGACAAAAATGCCGGCAGCGATGGAAAACATGGTGGTAAAGCCATAGTTCAGCGCCAACATAAACGCCAGCGGCGGGCCGATCACCCAGGCCAGAGAGAGCTGCGCACGCATGACCGAGCTGAACATCACCACTTCCCGCGCCGAGTTATCCGCGTATTCACGGGCCAGCGCGAACAGCTGCGGCATGGCGGTATTGGCGAGCGACGCCAGAAGCACGCCGCAGGTAATCAGCGTCAGGTAATGGCGATTGAAGGCAAACAGCAGCGCGTTACCCACGGCCATGGCGCAGCAAAAGAGGATCAGTTTGCGACGATCGCCCCGATTGTCCGATCGTTTTGCCAGTGCCAGACTGACCAGGATCCCGGCGATGGCGTTCACGGTATAAAACAGCCCCACCCAAAACGGCTGCGCCCCCACCTCACGGCTGAGAAACAGACTCAGCGTCGGAGCCTGCAATGCCCCCGCCACGCCCATCATAAAGGCCACCAGCATAAAAGCGGCATACACGCCGTTCAGGCGTCGCCCCATCGTCATCAACCAGAGCATGCGCAAGTCCTTGTGAAAGCGAATCGAAAGTGGGTGAATAGTAAACGAAAAAAGCCAGCAAAAACATTTTGCTGGCGGGTGATAAGCACCAATACTCAGTCACACATGATCGAGGCGAGTTAGCAAGAAGAGGTCGGTTTCGTAACGTCCCACTGCATCAGATCTTCCAGGATTTTCAACCGTTGCTCTGCACACTGGCGGTCCAGCCAGGACGCTCCCTGCGTCGCTGAAAAATAACGCTGATAAAACTGACGTGCGGTAGACCTCTTCATAATTTACCTCCTCACTTCATCGGGAAGAATTATTGGCCTAATATAGGGATTAATAAATTGCTGATTTTTTGTCAGGAGTTCCCCTTTTATGCCATCTGGTCGTCTGCAACAACAATTTATCCGCCTCTGGCAATGCTGCGAGGGGCGATCGCAGGAGACCACGCTGAACGAGCTGGCGGACCTGCTCAGCTGTTCGCGCCGGCACATGCGCACGCTGCTTAATACCATGCAGAAGCAGGGCTGGCTCAACTGGGAGGCCGAGGCGGGTCGCGGAAAACGCTCCCGCCTGACCTTCCTGTATACCGGGCTGGCGTTGCAGCAGCAGCGAGCGGAAGACCTGCTGGAACAGGACCGCATCGACCAGCTGGTGCAGCTGGTGGGGGACAAAGCGGCAGTACGTCAGATGCTGGTGTCGCATCTCGGGCGCAGCTTTCGTCAGGGTCGCCACATTCTGCGGGTGCTCTACTATCGACCGATGAAAAACCTGTTACCCGGCACGGCGTTACGCCGCTCTGAAACCCATATGGCCCGACAAATATTCAGCGGCCTGACGCGCATAAATGAGGAAAATGGGGAACTGGAAGCGGATATTGCGCACCACTGGCAGCAACTTTCTCCTCTTCACTGGCGCTTCTTTCTACGTCCTGGTATTCATTTCCATCACGGCCGCGAGCTGGAGATGGTCGATGTGATTGCCTCTTTAGAGCGCGCCTGCACGCTACCGCTCTATTCCCATATTTCACGCGTTCACTCCCCTACGGCATGGACACTGGATGTTGAACTGTCTCAGCCGGACAAATGGCTTCCGTGGCTGCTGGGCTATGTACCGTCGATGATTTTGCCCGGTGAATGGGAGTCGATGAATAATTTTGCCAGCCTGCCGATTGGCACCGGCCCCTACTCTGTATCGCGCAATAACAACAACCAGCTGAAAATCCGCGCTTTTGATGACTATTTTGGCTACCGGGCGCTGATCGACGAAGTGAACGTGTGGGTATTACCGGATCTCAACGAAGAGCTGAGCGCCGGGCTGACGCTGGAAGGGCCTACCACGGGCGAAAAGGCCGTGGAGAGCCGGCTCGAAGAAGGGTGCTACTACCTGCTGTTCGACAGCCGTACCCATCGCGGGGCAAACCATGAAGTGCGCAAATGGATAAGCCACGTGTTGTCGCCCTCCAGCCTGATTTATCATGCGGAGGAGCAGTACCAGACCTACTGGTTCCCGGCGTATGGTCTGCTTCCTCGCTGGCATCACGCCCGTCCGACATACTGCGACAAGCCCGCCGGACTGGAGTCCATCACCCTGACCTACTATCGCGAGCACGTTGAACACCGCTTTATCGCCAGAATCATGACCCGACTGCTGGCCGCCGTTGGGGTGAGGCTGGATGTCAAAGAGGTGGATTACGATGAATGGCATCAGGGGGAGATCGTCAGCGACATCTGGCTCAACAGCGCCAACTTTACCCTGCCGCTTGATTTCTCGCTCTTCTCTCACCTGTATGAGGTCCCGCTTATCCAGCACTGCATAGACCGGGACTGGCAGCAGGACGCGGCCCGCTGGCGCGCCGGCGACATGAATCTGGCCTCATGGTGCCAGCAGTTGCTGGCTGAACAAGCGATCGTGCCGTTGATCCATCACTGGCTGATGATCCAGGGGCAGCGTAGTATGCGCGGTGTCAGAATGAATACGCTGGGCTGGTTTGATTTTAAATCCGCCTGGTTTTCCCCGCCGGAGCCATAACACTTTCGTAATATTTGCCAAATCATTACAATAGCGCCGTTCTCAACGGGGTGCTGCATCACTGATGTGCGCTGAGATAATACCCGTCGAACCTGATCCGGATAACGCCGGCGAAGGGATTTGAGGCTGTCACTCAAAATCCTTTGCCACTCAACCTTGAGGTGCAAAGTGTTAAAAAAAGTTCTCCCCCTTCTGGCGCTGTTTGCGCTGCCTGCCGTCGCGAAGCCCGTCCTGACGGTCTACACCTACGACTCCTTCTCAGCCGACTGGGGTCCGGGTCCGGTGGTGAAAAAAGCCTTTGAAGCTGACTGTCAGTGCGAACTGAAGTTCGTGGCGCTAGAAGATGGCGTCTCTCTGCTTAACCGCCTGCGCATGGAAGGCAAAAACAGTAAAGCCGATGTGGTGCTTGGGCTGGATAACAACCTGCTGGAGGCCGCCTCGAAAACCAAACTGTTTGCCAAAAGCGGCGTCGCCACCGATGCCGTCAGCGTCCCGGGCGGCTGGCAGAACGACACCTTTGTGCCGTTCGATTACGGTTACTTCGCGTTTGTTTACGACAAAAACAAGCTTAAAAACCCGCCGAAAAGCCTGAAGGAACTGGTCGAAAGCGAGCAGAAATGGCGCGTTATTTATGAAGATCCTCGCACCAGTACGCCAGGCCTGGGGCTGCTGCTGTGGATGCAGAAAGTCTACGGCGATGACGCTCCGCAAGCGTGGCAGAAGCTGGCCGCCAAAACCGTCACCGTGACAAAAGGCTGGAGCGAAGCCTACGGTCTGTTCCTGAAAGGGGAAAGTGATCTGGTTCTGAGCTACACCACCTCCCCGGCTTACCACATCATCGCCGAGAAAAAAGACAATTACGCCGCCGCCAGTTTTGCTGAAGGGCACTATCTGCAGGTCGAAGTGGCAGCCCGCACGGCATCCAGCAAACAGCCCGAACTGGCCGAGAAGTTCCTGAAATTTATGGTCTCCCCGGCATTCCAGAACGCTATTCCAGCGGGTAACTGGATGTACCCCGTGACCAGCGTGGCGTTGCCAGCGGGCTTTGAGAAACTGACCAAACCGCAAACCTCGCTGGAGTTTACGCCTCAGCAGGTTGCCGCGCAGCGAGCAGCATGGGTAAGTGAATGGCAACGCGCCGTCAGCCGTTAATTCCCGGCTGGTTAATTCCTGGGCTGCTCGCCGCCGTATTGATGGTGGCGGTCAGTCTGGGCGCATTCCTTGCCTTGTGGTTTAACGCGCCAGAGAGCGACCTGTTCGCGCTCTGGCACGACAGTTATCTCTGGCACGTTATCCGTTTCTCTTTCTGGCAGGCCTTTCTCTCTGCGCTGCTGTCGGTTATCCCCGCCATTTTCCTGGCACGCGCGCTTTATCGCCGCCGTTTCCCCGGCAGGCAGGCCCTGCTGCGCCTGTGCGCCATGACGCTGATCCTGCCGGTCCTGGTGGCCGTGTTTGGCATCCTGAGCGTCTATGGCCGTCAGGGGTGGCTGGCTTCACTTTTCAGCCTGCTGGGTCTGGAGTGGCGCTTCTCGCCCTACGGACTGAAGGGCATTCTGCTGGCGCACGTCTTTTTCAATATGCCGATGGCGACCAGACTCTTTCTACAGGCACTGGAAAACATCCCCGGTGAACAGCGCCAGCTTGCCGCCCAGTTGGGCATGCGCGGCGTATCCTTCTTCCGCCTGGTCGAATGGCCGTGGCTGCGTCGTCAGATCCCGCCGGTTGCGGCTCTGATCTTTATGCTCTGTTTCGCCAGTTTTGCCACCGTGCTTTCACTCGGCGGCGGCCCGCAGGCCACCACCATCGAACTGGCAATTTACCAGGCGCTCAGTTACGACTATGACCCCGGCCGCGCCGCGCTGCTGGCGATGGTGCAGATGGTTTGCTGCCTGTGCCTTGTGCTGCTGAGCCAGCGTCTGAGCAAAGCCATCCCGCCGGGCAGTAATCAGATAACCGGCTGGCGCGACCCGCAGGACAGCATGCATAGCCGAATTGCTGACCTGCTGCTTATCACGCTGGCGCTGCTGCTTCTGCTTCCGCCACTGATGGCCGTCATCGTCGATGGCCTGAACCTGAATCTCGTTACCGTGTTGCAGCAGCCCGTTCTCTGGCAGGCAACGTGGACCTCGTTACGGATCGCGCTGGCCGCCGGGCTGCTGTGTGTCATGCTGACCATGATGCTTTTATGGAGCAGCCGCGAGCTTTACGCGCGTCAGGCCCGTAAAGCCGGGCATGCCCTGGAGCTGACAGGCATGCTGATCCTGGCGATGCCCGGCATTGTACTGGCGACGGGGTTCTTTTTACTGTTCAACAGCACTATTGGCCTGCCGGAAAACGCCGACGGCATCGTGATTTTCACCAATGCCCTGATGGCGATCCCCTACGCGCTGAAGGTGCTGGAAAATCCGATGCGAGACATCAACAGCCGCTACGCGCTGCTGTGCCAGTCGCTCGGTCTGCAGGGCTGGCAGCGGCTAAAGATTATCGAACTGCGTGCGCTGAAACGCCCGCTGGCCCAGGCCCTGGCCTTCGCCTGTGTGCTCTCAATTGGTGATTTTGGTGTCGTGGCGCTCTTCGGTAATGAAGATTTCCGCACCCTCCCGTACTGGCTGTACCAGCAAATTGGCTCCTATCGTAGCCAGGAGGGAGCCGTCACGGCGCTGCTGTTACTGGTGCTCTGCTTTGCCTTATTTACCGTTATCGAAAAACTTCCGGGGCGTAATGTTAAAACTGACTGATGTAACCTGGCTCTACCAGCATCTGCCAATGCGCTTCTCCCTTTCGGTTCGTCAGGGAGAGATGATTGCGGTTCTGGGTCCGAGCGGGGCCGGAAAGAGTACTTTGCTCAATCTGATTGCCGGTTTTCTGCAACCGGCCAGCGGGTCGATAGTGATTGAAAACAGCGACCATACGCGCACGCCACCCGCCCGACGTCCGGTGTCGATGCTGTTCCAGGAAAATAATCTGTTCATGCATCTGACGGTGCGGCAAAACATCGCCCTGGGTATGGATCCTGGCCTGAAACTCAACGACGGTCAGCGCCAGAAGCTGGAGCTGATTGCCGCTCAGATGGGCATTACCGCGTTTATTGACCGCCTCCCCGAAGCCCTCTCCGGCGGGCAGCGTCAGCGGGTGGCGCTGGCGCGCTGCCTGGTGCGCGAGCAGCCCATACTGCTTCTGGATGAGCCCTTCTCTGCACTCGATCCTGCCTTGCGCCAGGAGATGCTTACCCTGGTGCAGGACGTGTGCCAGCGTCAGCAACTGACAATGCTGATGGTTTCGCACAGCATTGAGGATGCCGCGCGGATTGCGCCACGATCGGTGGTCATTGCAGAAGGGCGAATTGCCTGGGATGGCGGCACTGAGGAACTGCTCAGCGGTCACGCAGGGGCGTCTTCATTGTTGGGCATTAGTGCGGGCTGACCCTCTCCCACGGGAGAGGGAAACAGATTAACGGCTCACCACCTTCAAGAGGATTTCACCGTACACCGGCATCAGCGGGTGGCGAATCAGGGCGACCAGCGCCACCACGGCAACCCCCAGCATTAACGGCGCGAGCCACAACAGGCGCGAGCGTGGCAGATAACGCGTCAGGCGATCAACATTCGCTTTCGCGCTGCGCCACAGTCGCCAGCACAACCAGGCAGCGATCCACAACAGCAGGGCCGTAGCCAGCAACAACCACTTAAACTCACCGCTTTGCATTCCGTCAGGAATATCAACGGTGGCCCCAGCCAGGATCCCCGGCAGAAAGTAGAACGGCGGCCAGAAAACACAGCCGATGATGTTCGGCACCACGAATTTCGCAACAGGCAGATCCAGCATCCCCGCGACCATCGGCACCAGCGGACGCGTTGGTCCAACAAAGCGACCCACGAGGATCGTGAACATGCTGTGTTGATGCAGCGCGTGTTCGGTTTTATCCAGCAAGGCTTTGTTCTTTTTCATGAACGACCAGCGGTGAAGCGGTTTCTTAAAGCGCCAGCCCAGCCAGAAGGAGATCCAGTCGCCAAGTAAACAGCCGATAATCCCCGCCATCCACGCCTGCCAGAAATTCACTTCACCGCTGCCAATCAACGCGCCCAGCCCCGCCATCATCACCGTGCCGGGGAGGATCAACCCAACAAGTGCAAGCGATTCCAGAAACGCCACCAGCGCAACGGCGATAAGCGAATACATAACGGACTGGGTGATAAAATGTTCCAGCAATGCCTGCATAACTATTCCGGTCAGAAAACGAATCAGGGATTCTGCTTAGCGCCCTGCACCGCGTCAAGACAACAATTGTCTGAATAGTTTACAGGTTGCTTCCACAGTTCACCTGCTTGTTTATCTTTTTTTACCGTTTATTCACATCCTGCCCGGAATTCACTGGGGCTGGCACCGGTGCATTTTTTAAATACCCGGGAGAAATAGAGCTGATCTTCAAAGCCCACATTGCGCCCCACGGTGGCAATGGGCATGCGGGTGGTGCTGAGCAGGAGCTTCGCCTGGCTGATACGCTGGTCCTCACGCCAGCTCAGGACGCTAACGCCCAACTGCTGACGGAACAGATGTGACAGCCGCGACGGTGAGAGACACACATGCTGGGCGACGCTGGCGATATCGAACTGGCTGTCGGCCAGATGGTCGCTGATGTACTGGCAGGCGTCGCGCACGCGGTTGTCCAGCGGAGGATTAAGTGACGCGTTTATCGCCTCCATCCGGCGCAACAGCACCTGTTCAAGCAGGTTAATCGCCAGCAGTTCGGCATACCGGCCACCCGCCTGCCCCGCTTCAATAATTTGGGCAAAGAGTTCGCGGAACTGCGCCAGATGAACCTCGTCCGGGCGATAAAAACCGGTGTGCGCAAAAATAGCCGGCCACGAGAGCCACTCCTGCCAGTAGGCGCGCGGGCGGAAGTAGACCCACTGGTGATACCACTCTTTGGCCTCCGGGTGGCGCCCGTAGTGGTGGATCTCCCCCGGCGGAAACAGCAGCATATCGCCCGGACGGCAGACAAACTGCTGATCGTTATTTTTGATAATCCCTTCCCCACGCACCGTCAGGTTCAGAATATACCCTTTCATCCCGAGCGGTCGGTCGACGTAAAAATCGAGATATCCCTCAGCCTCGATAGGGGTCAGCCCCGCCACCAGGTGAGCATTAAACGAGTAGCCCGGTAATAAGGGATCGTTTTGCGTTTCGGCCATAGATTCAGTTCTCCCAAGGGTCCTGAAGGAAACCAATTGTCCATATCGATAAAAGCAGTATAAAAATGGCCCGCGAAAAGATCCAAAAAGCATCACGCCTCTTTTACGTCCGCCATGTTTCAGCCTTTCCCCCTGATTTGTCCGCCCACGGGGGCAGATCAGCAGTAACAAAAGTGTCTATAAGTGCGGCAGAAATGTCCACATTGATTATTTGCACGGCGTCACACTTTCTATTGCAACAGCAATTTAGTCCATAAGATTAGCGGATCCTGCCTGACGATTTTCGCCTCCAGTCTCTAATGTTCTCTCATACCTGTTTTTTGATGGAGCAACACCATGGCAATTGCGATTGGCCTCGATTTTGGCAGCGACTCGGTTCGCGCTCTGGCAGTGGACTGTACAAGCGGCCAGGAAATAGCAACCAGCGTTGAGTGGTACCCACGCTGGCAAGAGGGGCGCTACTGCGATGCGCCAAATAACCAGTTCCGTCACCATCCACGTGACTACATTGAGTCGATGGAAGCGGCAATCAAAACCGTGCTGGCTGAACTGACCGACGCCCAGCGGGCAGAGATCGTCGGGATTGGCGTCGACAGTACCGGCTCAACGCCTGCCCCTGTGGATGCCGAAGGCCATGTTCTGGCGCTGCGTCCGGAGTTTGCTGATAACCCAAACGCCATGTTCGTGCTGTGGAAAGATCACACCGCCGTTGAAGAGGCCGAAGCCATTACCCGCTTGTGTCACCAGCCAGGGAAAACGGACTACTCGCGCTACATCGGCGGTATTTACTCCAGTGAATGGTTCTGGGCCAAGATCCTCCACGTAACCCGCGCGGACGCATCCGTTGCGCAGGCCGCGGTATCGTGGATTGAACTGTGCGACTGGGTACCAGCCCTGCTCTCCGGTACCACGCGTCCGCAGGATATCCGCCGCGGACGCTGCAGCGCCGGACACAAATCCCTGTGGCATGAAAGCTGGGGTGGCCTGCCACCGGCGGCGTTCTTCGATGAACTCGATCCCGTCATCAACAAGAGTCTGCAATACCCGCTGTTCACCGACACCTTCACCGCCGATATTCCGGTGGGTACGCTTTGTGAAGAGTGGGCGACGCGCCTGGGTCTGCCGCAAAACGTGGCCATCTCCGGCGGGGCGTTTGACTGTCACATGGGCGCGGTGGGTGCCGGTGCCCAGCCAAACACGCTGGTGAAGGTAATCGGCACCTCCACCTGCGACATTCTTACCGCGGATAAAGCCAGCGTAGGCGATCGGGCGGTAAAAGGCATCTGCGGCCAGGTTGACGGTAGCGTCGTACCGGAGTTTATCGGTCTGGAAGCGGGTCAGTCCGCCTTTGGCGATATCTACGCCTGGTTTGGCCGCGTGCTGGGCTGGCCGCTGGATCAGCTGGCGGCGGCGCATCCTGAGCTGAAGACCCAGATTGCCGAAAGTAAAAAGCAGCTTTTGCCGCAGCTCACCGCCGCGTGGGCAAAGAATCCTTCTCTCGATCACCTGCCGGTAGTGCTCGACTGGTTCAACGGTCGCCGTACGCCATTTGCCAACCAGCGCCTGAAAGGGGTGATCACCGATCTTAACCTCGCTACCGACGCGCCAGCGCTGTTTGGCGGCCTGATTGCCGCAACTGCTTTTGGGGCGCGCGCCATTATGGAGTGCTTCACCGAGCAGGGCATCGACGTCAACAACGTGATGGCACTGGGCGGCATCGCCCGTAAAAACCCGGTAATCATGCAAGCCTGTTGTGACGTGCTGAACCGTCCGCTGCAGATTGTCGCCTCCGATCAGTGCTGTGCCCTCGGGGCAGCGATCTTCGCGGCCGTTGCGGCAGGCGTTCATGCCGATATCCCGACCGCGCAGCAGCACATGGCGAGCGCTGTCGAAAATACCCTCCAGCCGCGTGCTCAGCAGGCGCAGCGTTTTGAACAGCTTTATCAGCGCTATCAGCAATGGGCAAAAAGCGCCGAACTTCACTATCTCCCTGTCGCCGCCCCGGCCAAACACACCGCGGACACTACGGCAACCCTGACACATTAAGGACACAATAATGACCATTTTTAATAATTATGAAGTGTGGTTTGTCATTGGCAGCCAACATCTGTACGGGCCGGAAGCGCTGCAACAGGTGACGAAACATGCTGAGCACGTGGTCAACGCGCTCAATGCAGAGGCTAAACTGCCGTGCAAACTGGTGCTCAAACCGCTCGGCACGACCCCGGATGAGATCACGAACATCTGCCGCGACGCGAACTACGACGATAAATGCGCTGGCATGGTGGTGTGGCTGCACACCTTCTCGCCGGCCAAAATGTGGATCAACGGTCTGGCCATCCTCAATAAACCACTGATGCAGTTCCATACCCAGTTCAACGCGTCCCTGCCGTGGGACAGCATTGATATGGACTTTATGAACCTGAACCAGACCGCGCACGGCGGCCGCGAGTTCGGCTTTATCGGCGCACGTATGCGCCAGCAGCATGCGGTCGTTACCGGCCACTGGCAGGATCAGCATGCGCAAAAACGTATCGGCTCCTGGATGCGCCAGGCGGTGTCCCGACAAGATACTCGTCACCTGAAAGTGGTGCGTTTCGGCGACAACATGCGTGAAGTGGCGGTCACCGACGGCGATAAAGTTGCCGCACAGATTAAATTTGGTTTCTCGGTGAATACCTGGGCCGTGGGCGACCTGGTGCAGGTGGTGAATGAAATCAGCGATGGCGACGTAAGCGCGCTGGTCGACGAATACGAAAGCAGCTACCGTCTGACCCCTGCGGCACAAATTCACGGTGACAAACGCCAGAACGTGCTGGATGCAGCACGTATCGAGCTGGGCATGAAACGCTTCCTGGAACAGGGTGGCTTCCATGCCTTTACCACCACCTTTGAAGACCTCCACGGCCTGAAACAACTGCCCGGCCTGGCGGTACAACGTCTGATGCAGCAGGGCTACGGCTTTGCCGGCGAAGGCGACTGGAAAACTGCCGCTCTGCTTCGCATTATGAAAGTGATGTCAACCGGTCTGCAGGGCGGCACCTCCTTTATGGAGGACTACACCTACCACTTCGAAAACGGCAACGACCTGGTACTGGGCTCGCATATGCTGGAAGTGTGTCCTTCCATTGCCGTTGAAGAGAAACCGATCCTCGACGTGCAGTACCTTGGCATTGGCGGAAAAGCCGACCCGGCACGTCTGATCTTCAACACCCGTACCGGTCCTGCCATCAACGCCAGCCTCATTGACCTGGGCGACCGTTTCCGCCTGCTGGTGAACTGTGTGGATGCGGTTGAAACCCCGCATTCTCTGCCAAAACTGCCGGTCGCCAACGCCCTGTGGAAAGCGCAGCCTGACCTGCCAACCGCCTCGGAAGCCTGGATCCTGGCCGGTGGCGCGCACCACACCGTCTTCAGCCACGCGCTGGATCTGAACGACATGCGTCAGTTCGCCGAACTGCACGACATCGAACTGACCGTCATTGATAACGATACCCGCCTGCCCGCGTTCAAAGACGCGCTGCGCTGGAACGAAGTCTATTACGGTTCAAAACGTTAACAGGGGAACCTTTGGCCTGCCGCAGGGCGGGCCTCTTTTCCTGGAGGATTGCATGTTAGAAGATCTCAAACGTCAGGTACTGGAAGCCAACCTGGCGCTGCCCAAACACAATCTGGTGACGCTGACCTGGGGCAACGTCAGCGCCGTTGATCGCGAGCACGGCGTCTTCGTGATAAAGCCGTCAGGGGTGGATTACACGGTAATGACCGCAGAAGATATGGTTGTCGTCAGCATCGCCACGGGCGAAGTGGTGGAAGGAAAGAAAAAACCCTCCTCCGACACGCCAACGCATCGCCTGCTCTACCAGGCCTTCCCGACCATTGGCGGTATTGTGCATACCCATTCGCGTCATGCGACCATCTGGGCGCAGGCCGGCCAGTCCATTCCGGCGACCGGAACCACGCACGCAGACTACTTTTACGGCACCATTCCCTGCACCCGTTTGATGACTGATGAAGAGATCAACGGCGAGTATGAGTGGGAAACCGGCAACGTTATCGTCGAAACGTTTGAAAAACAGGGTATCGACGCTGCGCAAATGCCCGGCGTGCTGGTGCACTCCCATGGACCTTTTGCCTGGGGCAAAAACGCCGAAGATGCGGTACATAACGCGATTGTGCTGGAAGAGGTCGCGTATATGGGCATTTTCTGCCGCCAGCTGTCTCCGCAACTTCCGGATATGCAGCCAACCCTGCTGGATAAACACTACCTGCGTAAACATGGCGCAAAAGCCTATTACGGGCAGTAAACTGTATATATACCCAGCATAAAATATTCAACCAGGCTATAATCAAGCCTGGTTTTGTTTTATGGGATAGCGGCGTGGCGCAGGCGCAAGAAGGTTTTTTACTTACCCGACACTGGCGGGATACTCCTCAGGGCACCGAGGTGGCATTCTGGCTGGCGACGGACAACGGCCCGCTGCACGTGACCCTGCCGCCGCAGGAGTCCGTGGCTTTTATCCCGAACGATCACGTTGAGAAAGTAAAGCAACTGCTGCGCGGTGAAAATGGCTGGCGCCTGACGCCGCTTGAACTGAAAGATTTCCACCGTCAGCCCGTACATGGCCTTTACTGCCGCGCCCATCGCCAGCTGATGCGTTATGAAAAACTGCTGCGCGACGCTGGCGTGACGCTGTACGAAGCCGATATCCGCCCGCCAGAACGTTTTCTGATGGAGCGGTTTATTACTGCCCCCGTCTGGGTCGACGGCACCGCGCAAAACGGCAGCCTTATTAACGCCCGTCTCAAACCCAACCCCACCTACCGGCCGCCGTTGAAATGGGTCTCGCTGGATATCGAAACCACTCGCCACGGTGAGCTGTACTGTATCGGCCTTGAAGGCTGCGGGGATCGGGTTGTTTATATGCTTGGCCCCCCGAATGGCAACGCGTCCGCGCTGGATTTCCGGCTGGAGTATGTCAACAGCCGGCCACAGCTTCTGGAAAAGCTAAACCAGTGGTTTGCCGATCGCGATCCCGATGTGTTGATCGGCTGGAACGTGGTGCAGTTCGATCTGCGCGTGCTGCAAAAACATGCTGAACGTTACCGCATCCCCCTGATGCTGGGGCGCGGAAACAGCGAGCTGGAATGGCGCGAGCACGGTTTTAAAAACGGTGTGTTTTTCGCGCAGGCCAATGGCCGCCTGATTATCGACGGCATTGAGGCGCTCAAATCTGCCTTCTGGAATTTTTCCTCTTTCTCTCTGGAAGCGGTGGCGCAGGAGCTGCTCGGCGAAGGGAAATCCATCGACAATCCGTGGGACAGGATGGATGAAATCGACCGGCGCTTTAACGAAGACAAACCGGCGCTCGCCACCTACAACCTGAAAGATTGTGAGCTGGTGACGCAGATTTTCCACAAAACGGAGATCATGCCCTTCCTGCTCGAGCGCGCGACGGTGAACGGCCTCGCCGCTGACCGGCACGGTGGCTCCGTGGCCGCCTTTAGCCACCTCTATTTCCCGCGTATGCACCGGGCGGGCTATGTCGCCCCCAACCTCGGTGATGTGCCGCCGCAGGCAAGCCCAGGCGGTTACGTGATGGATTCCCGGCCCGGGTTGTATGACTCCGTGCTGGTGCTGGACTACAAAAGCCTCTATCCGTCCATTATTCGCACCTTCCTGATCGATCCCGTTGGGCTGGTGGAAGGGATGGCGCAGCCTGACGATTTGCACAGCACAGAAGGTTTTCTCGGGGCCCGCTTCTCACGGGAAAAGCACTGTCTGCCGGAAATCGTGGGAAACATCTGGCACGGTCGCGACGAGGCTAAGCGTCATGGCAACAAGCCCCTTTCTCAGGCGCTGAAAATTATCATGAACGCGTTTTACGGGGTTCTGGGGACCAGCGCCTGCCGCTTCTTCGACCCACGACTGGCGTCATCTATCACCATGCGCGGGCACGACATCATGCGCCAGACCAAAGCGTTGATTGAATCCCAGGGTTATGACGTTATTTACGGCGATACGGATTCCACCTTTGTCTGGCTTAAGGGCGCGCATTCAGAAGAGGATGCCGCGCGAATCGGCAAATCACTGGTGACTTTTGTGAACGCCTGGTGGCAGGAAAGTTTGCAAAAAGAGCGGTTAAGCAGCGCGTTAGAACTGGAGTTTGAAACCCATTTCAGCCGCTTTTTAATGCCCACCATTCGCGGTACCGACCAGGGCAGTAAGAAGCGCTACGCCGGTCTTATTCAGGAAGGTGATAAGCAGCGAATGGTCTTTAAAGGGCTGGAAACCGTACGCACCGACTGGACGCCACTGGCACAGCAGTTTCAGCAAACGCTTTATCTGCGTATCTTTCGCAACGAGCCTTATCAGGACTACGTGCGTGAAACAATTGCCAGTCTGATGGCCGGTGAACTCGACGCCCAGCTGGTGTACCGCAAGCGCCTGCGCCGCCCGCTGGCGGAATACCAGCGCAACGTTCCGCCGCACGTCCGCGCGGCGCGTCTGGCGGATGAGGAGAACGTGCGCCGGGGGCGTGCCCCACAGTATCAGAACCGGGGAACCATCAAATACCTCTGGACCACCAGCGGCCCGGAACCCGTGGATTACCAGCACTCGCCTCTGGATTACGAGCACTATCTTACGCGTCAGCTTCAGCCGGTCGCGGACGGAATTTTGCCCTTCATCGACGACGACTTTGCTACACTAGTGACAGGGCAACTTGGCCTATTTTGACACGTGACGAAATGGCTGCCATCCAGTACCATAGCGCCCTTTCCATTCCCGGACCCATTTTTCAATGACTGTCTTTTTTGACGGTGGTTGAACTATTGCCTGCAATTTACGATTAGAGCCGAACAAATATGCCTTTTACACTTGGTCAACGCTGGATCAGCGATACAGAAAGCGAACTTGGATTAGGAACCGTGGTTGCCGTGGATGCACGAATGGTTACCCTCCTTTTCCCTGCTACCGGTGAAAACCGCCTGTACGCCCGCAATGATTCCCCTGTGACCCGCGTGATGTTCAACCCGGGTGACACCGTGACCAGCCACGACGGCTGGCAGCTAAAGGTCGAAGACGTAAAAGAAGAGAATGGACTGCTCGCCTACATCGGGACTCGCCTGGACACCGACGAGGCCAATGTTCTCCTGCGTGAGGTGCTGCTCGACAGCAAACTGGTATTCAGTAAGCCGCAGGATCGCCTGTTTGCCGGGCAAATCGACCGTATGGATCGCTTCTCCCTGCGCTATCGCGCACGCAAGTTCCAGAGTGAACAGTACCGTATGCCGTGGAGCGGCCTGCGCGGTCAGCGTACCAGTCTTATTCCCCACCAGCTGAACATCGCCCATGACGTGGGCCGCCGTCACGCACCTCGCGTTCTGCTGGCAGATGAAGTGGGCCTGGGGAAAACCATTGAAGCGGGCATGATCCTGCATCAACAGCTGCTTTCCGGCGCAGCCGAACGCGTACTGATTGTGGTACCCGAAACCCTGCAGCATCAATGGCTGGTCGAGATGCTGCGCCGCTTTAACCTGCGTTTCGCTCTGTTTGATGACGAGCGCTATGCAGAAGCCCAGCACGATGCGGACAACCCGTTTGAAACGGAACAGCTGGTGATCTGCTCTCTGGATTTCGTACGCCGCAGCAAGCAACGTCTTGAGCATCTGTGCGACGCCGAATGGGACCTGATGGTGGTCGATGAAGCGCACCATCTGGTCTGGAGCGAAGATGCACCAAGCCGGGAATACATGGCTATCGAACAGCTTGCCGAGCGCGTGCCAGGCGTCCTGCTGCTGACCGCAACGCCGGAGCAATTAGGTCTGGAGAGCCACTTCGCCCGTTTGCGCCTGCTCGATCCAAACCGCTTCCATGACTTTGAGCAGTTCGTTGAAGAGCAAAATAACTACCGTCCGGTCGCCGATGCCGTTGCCCTGCTGCTGGCGGGTAAACATCTCTCGAATGACGAGCTCAACACCCTGAGCGATCTGATTGGCGAGCAGGATATTGAGCCTCTGCTGCAGGCGGCCAACAGCGACAGTGACAACGCGGATTCCGCGCGTAAAGAACTGATCGATATGCTGATGGATCGCCACGGCACCAGCCGCGTCCTGTTCCGTAACACCCGTAACGGGGTGAAAGGTTTCCCGAAACGCGAACTGCATACCATCAAATTGCCACTGCCGACGCAGTACCAGACGGCCATTAAAGTTTCCGGCATTATGGGCGCGCGCAAAACTGCAGAAGAGCGTGCACGCGACATGCTCTACCCGGAACAGATTTACCAGGAATTTGAAGGCGATACCGGCACCTGGTGGAACTTCGACCCGCGTGTTGAGTGGCTGATGGGCTATTTGACCGCGCACCGTTCTCAGAAAGTGCTGGTGATCTGCGCCAAAGCAGCCACCGCACTGCAGCTGGAGCAGGTCCTGCGCGAACGCGAAGGTATTCGCGCCGCCGTGTTCCACGAAGGGATGTCCATCGTCGAGCGTGACCGTGCCGCGGCATGGTTTGCAGAAGAGGACAGCGGTGCCCAGGTTCTGCTGTGCTCTGAAATCGGGTCTGAAGGCCGTAACTTCCAGTTTGCCAGCAACCTGGTGATGTTCGATTTGCCGTTCAATCCGGATCTGCTGGAACAGCGTATCGGCCGTCTGGATCGTATTGGCCAGGCGCATGATATTCAGATCCATGTTCCTTACCTGGAAAAAACCGCTCAGTCCGTACTGGTGCGTTGGTTCCACGAAGGTCTGGATGCGTTTGAGCATACCTGTCCGACCGGTCGCCCGATTTACGATCAGGTGCACGCCGATCTGATCGGCTATCTGGCTGCGCCAGAGAACACCGACGGGTTTGATGAACTGATCAAAGCCTGCCGTGATAAGCATGAAGCGCTGAAATCTCAGCTGGAACAGGGCCGTGACCGCCTGCTGGAGATCCACTCCAATGGCGGTGAAAAAGCCCAGGCGCTCGCTGAAAGCATTGAAGAGCAGGATGATGACACCAGCCTGATCAGCTTCTCCATGAACCTGTTCGACATCGTTGGCATAAATCAGGACGATCGTGGCGAGAATTTGATTGTCCTGACCCCGTCCGACCATATGCTGGTCCCGGATTTCCCTGGCCTGCCGGAAGATGGATGCACCATCACCTTTGAACGTGATGTGGCGCTGTCGCGCGAAGATGCACAGTTCATCACCTGGGAGCACCCGCTGATCCGCAACGGTCTGGATTTGATCCTCTCAGGCGATACCGGCAGCAGCACCATCTCGTTGTTGAAAAACAAAGCGCTGCCAGTGGGTACTCTGTTGCTGGAACTGATTTACGTTGTCGAAGCGCAGGCGCCGAAACAGCTGCAGCTCAACCGCTTCCTGCCGTCAACGCCTGTGCGTCTGCTGCTGGACAAAAACGGCACGAACCTCGCCGCTCAGGTTGAATTCGAGAGCTTTAACCGCCAGCTGAGCGCCGTGAACCGTCATACCGGCAGTAAGCTGGTCAACGCGGTACAGCAGGATGTGCACGCTATTCTGCAGCTGGGTGAAACGCAGATCGAAAAAGCGGCCCGGGCGCTGATTGATGCCGCACGTCAAGAAGCCGACGACAAACTGTCCGCGGAACTCTCCCGTCTGGAAGCGTTGAAAGCGGTAAACCCAAACATCCGCGATGACGAACTGGCGGCGATCGAGAGCAACCGTCAGCAGGTGCTGGAAAGCCTTAATCAGGCTGGCTGGCGTCTGGATGCCCTGCGTCTTATCGTTGTGACGCATCAGTAAACGGAGCGCAAGATGGTGATGGAGCCTTACAATCCACCTCAGGATCCCTGGCTGGTGGTGCTTTATCAGGATGAGCACATTATGGTGGTCAACAAGCCCAGCGGCTTGTTGTCCGTGCCAGGGCGTCTGGATGAGCACAAAGACAGTGTGATGACGCGTATTCAGCGCGATTATCCTCAGGCGGAGTCTGTCCATCGTCTGGACATGGCCACCAGCGGTGTGATTGTAGTGGCGCTGAATAAAGCGGCGGAACGCGAACTGAAACGCCAGTTCCGCGATCGCGAGCCGAAAAAACAGTATGTCGCACGTGTCTGGGGGCATCCTCAACCGGCGGAAGGTCTGGTGGATTTACCGCTGATCTGCGACTGGCCAAACCGACCAAAACAAAAGGTCTGTTACGAAACCGGCAAAGCAGCGCAAACCGAGTATGAAGTGCTGGAGTACGCGCCAGATAACACTGCGCGCGTGCTGCTTAAGCCGATTACCGGGCGCTCGCACCAGCTGCGTGTCCATATGCTTGCGCTGGGGCACCCGATTCTGGGGGACAGATTTTACGCGCCGCCCGATGCACTGGCGCTGGCGCCACGCCTGCAGCTGCATGCGCAGACGCTCACCATCACCCATCCGGTTTTTGGCAATGCAATGACGTTTAAAGCCCCAGTCGACTTCTGAAAAAAAGGCCCGACAGTGTCGGGCCTTTTTTTATTTGAAACTTTTCTTCTCTTTAATCAACTCGTACGCTTTCTGAATTTCCTGCGCTTTTTGCTTCGCCATCTCCATCATCTCCGGCGGTAAGCCTTTCGCGACCAGTTTGTCCGGGTGGTGCTCACTCATCAGCTTACGATAGGCACGCTTGATGGTGGTTACATCGTCCGATGGCTTCACCCCCAGCACGTTACAGGCATCCTCCAGCGTCGGCCCCCGCTGCGCCTGCTGCCAGGCACCGCCAGAGGACTGCTGGTGATAGCCGCCGCCAAACTGCGCACCGCCCTGCATCATGCGCAGGAACTGGTCGAACTGCATACGGGAGATGCCCAGTTCTTCCGCAATAACGTATAAAACATCGCGTTCATTCGGATGAAGTGAACCATCGGCAAACGCCGCCTGGATTTGGATCTCCAGAAACATCCGAATTAAATCAAAACGGCCGAAGCAGATGCTGCGGAACTGACGCATTTTATCGCGCAGCGGATAATTATCCGCTTTACCGATGCGAAACGCATTTTGTGCCGCGAGACGGGAGTCACCATGCAGATTCATGCGGTCCATAAAGACGCTGGCTATCTGAATATCGGCTTCCGTCACACGCCCTTTTGATTTGGTTAAGTGCCCCATCACCTCAAACGTGGTGGAGAAAAAGAGGGACTGACGCTCACGCTGATTGGCAAACCAGGCCATTTTGCGGCTGCGAGCCTTATCAAACATATGGCCGATAATAAGCCCCAGTACGATCCCCCAGAACCCGGCACCCATGATGATGGCGAACGCAACGCCGATTATTTTACCCCAATACTGCATATACTCCCCGGTTAGTCATGTTCCTGGCCGACGCAACGTCATCATCACAGTGTTCAAGCCACGGTCAATTGAAGGACATCGCCTATAATTTGCTTTATCATACTCGTCATTCGATAGCGAGCCTAACACTCTGGCGCGCAAACGGGCAGGATTAACGCTGGTACTGCGCTGATGAGTAAGATAGTCTCTGAGCGTTTGTAAGCCGTAGCCACTGATGACGGAACAATAAAATACAACGTATGAAAAAACGTATCCCCACCCTCCTGGCCACAATGATTGGCACCGCCCTGTACAGCCAACAGGGACTGGCGGCCGATCTCGCCTCGCAGTGTATGCTTGGCGTCCCAAGTTATAATCGTCCACTGGTAAAGGGCGATACGAATAGCTTGCCGGTAACCATTACTGCCGATAGCTCTAAAGGCACATATCCTGACAATGCGACATTTACTGGCAATGTGGATATTAACCAGGGCAACAGCCGTCTGCAGGCAGATGAAGTGCAATTACACCAGAAGCAGCCGGAAGGTGCGGCCGAGCCGGTACGAACGGTGGATGCGCTGGGTAATGTGCACTATGACGACAATCAGGTCATCCTGAAAGGTCCGAAAGCCTGGTCAAACCTGAATACTAAAGACACTAACGTCTGGGAAGGTGATTACCAGATGGTAGGTCGCCAGGGGCGCGGTGATGCAGACCTGATGAAACAGCGCGGCGAAAACCGCTATACGATTCTCGAAAACGGCTCCTTCACGTCCTGTCTGCCCGGGTCTAATACCTGGAGCGTGGTCGGAAGTGAAGTCATCCATGATCGTGAAGAGCAGGTTGCCGAGATCTGGAACGCCCGCTTTAAGCTCGGTCCGGTACCTGTTTTCTACAGCCCTTACCTGCAGCTTCCTGTGGGTGACAAACGCCGCTCAGGTTTCC
Organism: Enterobacter sp. WPR_3_1; assembly: GCF_003635055.1. Taxonomy (NCBI): domain Bacteria; kingdom Pseudomonadati; phylum Pseudomonadota; class Gammaproteobacteria; order Enterobacterales; family Enterobacteriaceae; genus Enterobacter; species Enterobacter sp. WPR_3_1. The sequence goes on from NZ_RBXU01000010.1 coordinate 157,251, forward strand.
TGATCCCGAATGCCAAATACAGCACCACGAACTACTTTGAGTTCTATCTGCCGTATTACTGGAACATCGCGCCCAACATGGACGCCACGATCACGCCGCACTATATCCATAAGCGCGGCAACGTTATGTGGGAAAACGAGTTCCGCTACCTGACGCAGGCGGGTACTGGCCTGATGGAACTGGATTATCTGCCGTCGGACAAAGTCTTCCAGGATGAGCATCCAACAGAAGGTGATAAACACCGCTGGTTGTTCTACTGGCAACATGCCGGGGTAATGGACCAGGTCTGGCGGTTTAACGTCGACTACACCAAAGTCAGCGACCCTTACTATTTCAACGACTTTGACTCCAAATACGGGTCCAGTACCGATGGCTACGCCACGCAGAAATTCAGCGTGGGATACGCTATTCAGAACTTCAACGCCACGGTCTCTACCAAGCAGTTCCAGGTCTTTGATACCCAGACGAGAAGCACTTATGGTGCAGAACCGCAGCTGGACGTTAACTGGTACCAGAACGATGTTGGTCCGTTTGACACCCGCGTGTACGCCCAGGCCGTGCACTTCGTTAACACCAACTCGGATATGCCGGAATCCACGCGTGTTCACCTCGAGCCAACCATCAATTTGCCGGTGTCAAATGACTGGTCGAGCCTGAATACCGAGGCCAAACTGATGGCCACCCATTACCAGCAGAAGAATCTTGACTGGTATAACACCCGTTACGGCACCGATCTCGAAGAATCCGTGAACCGCGTCCTGCCGCAGTTCAAAATGGACGGAAAACTGATCTTCGAACGCGATATGGGTCTTCTGGCGGAGGGTTATACCCAGACGCTTGAGCCACGTATGCAGTATCTGTACGTCCCGTATCGCGATCAGAGCAACATTCAGAACTATGACTCCTCATTCCTGCAGTCTGACTACAGCGGTCTGTTCCGCGACCGTACCTACGGTGGCCTCGACCGTATTGCGTCAGCAAACCAGTTAACGACCGGCGTCACAACACGCGTTTATGATGATGCCGCCGTTGAACGTTTTAACGTTTCTGTTGGTCAAATCTACTATTTCACCGAGTCCCGGACCGGTGATGACAACATTAACTGGGAGAAAGACGACAAAACGGGTTCTCTGGTGTGGGCGGGTGATACCTACTGGCGTATGAGCGATCGCTGGGGTTTACGCGGGGGTGTGCAGTACGATACGCGTCTCAACAACGTTGCGACAAGCAGTGCGGCGATTGAATACCGTCGTGATGAAGACCGTATGCTGCAGTTGACCTATCGTTACGCCAGCCCGGAATATATTCAGGCCACGTTGCCAAACTATGCAACCGCGGAACAGTACAAAGACGGCATCTCGCAGGTGGGTGGCGCAGCGAGCTGGCCAATCGCCGATCGCTGGTCAATCGTCGGTGCTTACTACTTTGACACCAACACCAGTAAACCTGCTGACCAGATGGTTGGTCTGCAATATAACTCCTGCTGCTACGCGCTGCGTGTCGGTTACGAACGTAAGCTTAACGGCTGGAATACTGAGAATAATCAGAGCAAATACGATAACGTGATTGGCTTTAATGTCGAACTGCGCGGCCTGAGCTCCAACTACGGCCTGGGCACGCAGCAGATGCTGCGCTCGAACATTCTGCCGTACCGCAGTTCCTTGTAATGTGCTTAATTTGCAACGTAATCCGCTTTGCGGTTAATTGAAATGGAAAAAGTATGAAGAACTGGAAAACGCTGCTGCTCGGTGTCGCTATGGTTGCGAATACCAGCTTCGCGGCCCCCCAGGTTGTTGATAAGGTCGCCGCTGTGGTTAACAACGGCGTCGTGCTCGAAAGCGACGTTGACGGTTTGATGAAATCTGTGAAGCTCAATTCGGGTGAAGCAGGTCAGCAACTTCCGGATGACGCAACCCTGCGCCATCAGATCCTGGAACGTCTGATCATGGATCAGATTGTCCTGCAAATGGGTCAGAAAATGGGTGTGAAGGTCACTGACGAGCAGCTCGATCAGGCCATTGCTAACATCGCGAAGCAGAACAACATGAGCCTGGACCAGATGCGCAGCCGTCTGGCCTATGATGGCATCAGCTATGCAACGTACCGTAATCAGATCCGTAAAGAGATGCTGATTTCGGAAGTGCGTAACAATGAAGTCCGCCGCCGCGTCACGATCCTGCCTCAGGAAGTGGACGCGCTGGCAAAACAGGTGGGTAACCAGAACGACGCCAGCACCGAACTGAACCTGAGCCACATTCTGATCCCGCTGCCAGAGAACCCAACCTCCGACCAGGCTGCGGAAGCTGAAAGCCAGGCGCGTTCGATTGTCGAGCAGGCACGTAACGGCGGTGACTTTGGCAAACTGGCCATCACCTACTCCGCTGACCAACAGGCGCTGAAAGGCGGCCAGATGGGCTGGGGACGTATCCAGGAGCTGCCTTCCATCTTTGCCCAGGCGCTGAGCACGGCGAAGAAAGGTGACATCGTGGGTCCCATTCGTTCAGGCGTGGGCTTCCACATCCTGAAAGTGAACGATCTGCGCGGTCAGAGTCAGAACATTTCGGTTACCGAAGTTCACGCTCGCCATATTCTCCTCAAGCCGTCACCTATCATGACTGACGATCAGGCGCGCGTGAAACTGCAACAGATTGCTGCAGACATCAAGAGCGGAAAAACCTCGTTTGCGAATGCCGCGAAAGAGTTCTCTCAGGATCCCGGCTCTGCTAATCAGGGCGGCGATCTGGGCTGGGCGGCCGCGGATATCTACGATCCTGCGTTCCGTGACGCACTGATGAAGCTGAACAAAGGCCAGATGAGCGCCCCGGTGCACTCCTCCTTCGGCTGGCATCTGATCGAACTGTTGGATACCCGCAATGTTGATAAAACGGACGCGGCGCAGAAAGACAGAGCCTACCGCATGCTGTTTAACCGTAAGTTCTCTGAAGAAGCAGCAACCTGGATGCAGGAACAACGCGCCAGCGCTTATGTGAAAGTACTGAGCAACTAATGAAACAGCATCGTGTTGTGATCACTCCCGGCGAACCTGCCGGGATTGGGCCTGACCTCGTTGTCCAGCTCGCCCAGCGCAGCTGGCCGGTGGAACTGGTTGTCTGTGCTGATGCAACACTGTTACAAGACCGGGCAACGCTGCTCGGTCTGCCTTTAACGCTCATCCCCTACGTTGAAGGCCAGCAGCCTGCACCACAGCAAGCCGGCACGCTTACGCTTCTTCCTGTTCCACTTCGTACTCCCGTCATCCCGGGTCAGCTCAGTACCGAAAACGGCCACTATGTTGTAGAGACGCTGGCGCGTGCCTGCGACGGTTGCCTGAAGGGCGAATTTGCCGCCCTGATCACCGGTCCCGTGCACAAAGGCGTTATCAACGAGGCGGGGATACCGTTTACCGGGCACACGGAGTTCTTTGAAGAGCGCTCGCACAGCCCGAAAGTGGTCATGATGCTGGCGACAGAAGCAATGCGCGTTGCCCTCGTGACGACCCATTTGCCCATCAGGGCCATTCCGGATGCCATTACTCCGTCTCTTTTACGGGAGATCATTGGGATCCTGCATCACGACCTGCAAACCAAATTCGGCATCAAACAGCCGCACGTCCTGGTCTGCGGCCTGAACCCGCACGCCGGTGAAGGCGGACATATGGGTACCGAAGAGATCGACACCATTATTCCGGTGCTTGAAGAAATGCGGGCAAAAGGGATGAACTTAAGCGGGCCGTTGCCTGCCGATACCCTTTTCCAGCCAAAATACCTGGATAATGCGGACGCCGTGCTCGCGATGTACCACGATCAAGGCCTGCCCGTGCTAAAATACCAGGGCTTTGGCCGCGGGGTGAATATCACCCTCGGTTTACCTTTTATTCGAACGTCCGTTGACCACGGTACTGCGCTGGATCTGGCAGGCCAGGGGAAAGCGGATGTCGGCAGTTTTATTACGGCGCTTAATCTCGCCATCAAAATGATTGTTAATACTCAATGACTAATCGAGTCCATCAGGGCCACTTAGCCCGAAAACGCTTCGGGCAAAACTTCCTCAACGATCAGTTCGTGATCGACAGTATCGTGTCTGCCATTAATCCGCAGAAAGGTCAGGCTATGGTCGAAATCGGCCCGGGTCTTGCCGCTCTGACTGAACCCGTAGGCGAACGCCTGGACGAACTGACCGTTATCGAACTCGATCGCGATCTCGCCGCACGCCTGCAAACTCATCCGTTCCTGGGGCCAAAGCTGACGATTTATCAGCAGGATGCCATGACCATGAACTTTGGTGAGCTGTCGGAAAAAATGGGCCAACCGCTGCGCGTGTTCGGTAACCTGCCGTACAACATTTCCACACCGCTAATGTTCCACCTGTTTAGCTATACTGATGCCATTGCCGACATGCACTTCATGTTGCAAAAAGAGGTGGTTAACCGTCTGGTTGCAGGGCCGAACAGTAAAGCGTATGGTCGTTTGAGCGTGATGGCGCAATATTTCTGCAACGTGATCCCGGTGCTCGAAGTACCGCCAACCGCCTTTACGCCGCCACCAAAAGTGGACTCTGCGGTAGTGCGTCTTGTACCGCATAAAATAATGCCGTACCCGGTGAAAGACCTGCGCGTGCTGAGCCGCATTACTACGGAAGCGTTTAACCAGCGCCGTAAAACGATCCGTAACAGCCTGGGCAATCTGTTTACCGTTGAAGTGCTGACTGAGTTGGGTATTGACCCGGCAATGCGTGCAGAAAATATTTCCGTAGAACAGTACTGCAAGCTGGCTAATTACATCAGCGAAAATGCGCCGCCGAAGGAGAGTTAAGCCATGATTGATTCGCCCCGCGTATGTGTCCATGTACAAAGCGTTTATGTTGAATCCCAGTCCTCACCGGATGAAGAACGTTTTGTCTTCGCTTACACCGTGACCATTCGCAATCTGGGGCGGATGCCTGTGCAACTGCTTGGGCGCTACTGGCTTATCACCAACGGCAACGGCCGCGAAATCGAAGTTCAGGGTGAAGGTGTGGTTGGTGAACAGCCCCACATCGACCCTGGCGAAGAGTATCAATATACCAGCGGTGCCGTGATCGAAACGCCGCTGGGCACCATGCAGGGCCATTACGAAATGGTCGACGTCGATGGCAATGTGTTCCGCGTTGCTATTCCTGTGTTCCGTCTCGCCGTTACAACACTCATTCATTAATCTAATGTTTACATATCTGATTGGCGACGTTCACGGTTGCTACGATGAACTGATCGCATTGTTAAAACAGGTCGACTTTACGCCTGGACAAGATACGCTCTGGCTGACGGGCGATTTAGTGGCGCGTGGCCCTGGCTCGCTGGACGTTCTACGCTTCGTCAAATCACTGGGCGACAGCGTGCGCATGGTACTGGGCAATCACGATCTGCATTTGCTGGCCGTCTTTGCCGGGATCAGTCGCAACAAACCCAAAGATCGTCTCTCGCCTTTGCTGGAAGCCCCGGACGCGGATGTTCTCATCAACTGGCTACGCCGCCAGCCGCTGCTGCAGATCGATGAAGAGAAAAAACTGGTCATGGCGCATGCCGGGATCACCCCTCAGTGGGATCTTGAGACGGCGAAAACCTGTGCGCGTGACGTTGAAGCGGTGCTGGCAAGCGACTCGTATCCTTTCTTCCTCGACGCGATGTACGGCGATATGCCGAATCACTGGAGCGAAGATCTTAGCGGTCTGGCCCGCCTGCGCTTTATTACGAACGCTTTCACCCGCATGCGTTTTTGCTTCCCGAACGGGCAACTGGATATGTATTGCAAAGAGACACCGGAAAGCGCCCCTGCGCCTCTTAAACCGTGGTTTGCCATTCCCGGTCCGGTGACCAACGCCTATAACGTGGTGTTTGGCCACTGGGCGTCGCTTGAAGGAAAAGGCACACCGGAGGGGATCTACGGTCTCGATACCGGCTGCTGCTGGGGTGGAGAGTTAACCTGCTTGCGCTGGGAAGATAAAACGTACTTTGTTCAGCCATCCAACCGACAGCTGGACTTAGGGGAAGACGAGGCCGTTGCCTCCTGATGAGGATTTCCCTCCCCCGGACGGGAGAGGGAAATTCACTTAGCGACGTTCCAGAATTTCGAAGCAGTAGCTGTGGGAGTTCTGCGCATCCGCGTCGTGGAATTCACTGAAGACAGATTCCCACTCATCAGGATCGTAGTCCGGGAAATGCGTATCCCCTTCCACTTCCGCATCAATGTGGGTCAGATACAGCTTCTGTGCTTTCGGCAGGAACTGTTCGTACACACGCCCACCGCCAATCACCATGATCTCTTCGGCATTACCGCATGCGGCAATGGCCTCGTCTACGGACTTCACCCATTCGACGCGATCGTCAGTGCCAGGCTGGCTACTGATAACGATATTTTTACGGCCCGGTAATGGACGACCAATCGACTCCCAGGTCAGGCGGCCCATCACTACCGGCTTGTTTAACGTAGTACGTTTAAACCATGCGAGATCGGCAGGCAGGTTCCACGGCATGGCATTTTCCATACCGATAACACGGTCCACCGCCAGCGCTGCAATCAGACTGATCATTGAAAATTTCCCGGATGCAAAAAATTGCCGCCACTATACGGAAAGCTTAATCTTTCGTCGACTGGCGGCTGAGTAAAGATAGAGAAATTTTTTAATATTGCTGGCAACTCCACTTCACGCGGAAGGTTTACTCTCCGGTTCGTCCGCCGGATCGCCGGTATGCTTGCCCTCTTCCGTGCCCTGCCAGCCGTGACGCTGGATAAGCGACAGGTGATTGCGGTCCTCGTTAATGATTTCCGTCAGCATCGCGCTGGTGCGTTTAAACACCGCTGCACGCTCGGTGGCTGTGCTGCCCGCCATCGCCGCCATCTCTTCCACCATCTCGGTGTTAAAGCGGCGGAACAGGTCCGCACGTTCACGGGCTTCATAGGCCCCTAGCCCCAGATTTTCCAGCGCCATCCGGCCAGACTTGAGCGCACCTTCGAACGTTTCACGCTCTGGCGCCTCCACACCTGCCTGACGCAGCCGGATGTAGTGATCCACATCGCGGGCGCGAGAGATAATGGTCAGCTCGGGGAAGTGTTCCTTGACCAGCTCCACCATCTGCATGCTGGTCTCCGGATCGTCGATCGCGTTAATCAACACTTCCGCTTTCGCCGCCCCGGCGGATTCCAGCAGATCGACACGGGTCGCATCCCCGTAAAACACTTTCATGTCGAATTTCCGCAGGGTCTCAACATGGTCGGGATCGTGGTCGAGGATCACCATTTTGACCCCGCTCGACAACAGCAAACGGCCCACGATCTGCCCGAAGCGACCAAACCCGGCGATGATCACCCGCGGCTGCTCCTCGTCGATCTCATCGGCTTCGCGTTCTTGCTCGCTCCCCGTTTTTTCCAGACGCGCCAGCACCACCAGCAGAACAGGCGTTGCGGCCATCGACAGTGCGACGGCAAGCGTCAGCGCTTTCGCCCACTCAGCATCCAGTACGTAGGCCATCTGTGCCGCGCCAAAGACCACGAATGCAAACTCACTCCCCTGCCCCAGCAGTACGGCAAACCAACGACGCTGCTTGTTGGGCACCTTTAATGGACGCGCTATCAGCCACAACATGCCCATCTTAATGACCAGGAAACCGACCAGCAGGATGAGGATCCGCAGCGGATGCGTTACCAGAGTGCCAAAGTCGATAGACATCCCCACGCCGATGAAAAACAGCCCCAGCAATAATCCCTTAAACGGCTCGATATCACTTTCCAGCGCATGGCGATATTCAGAACTGGCCAGCAGCACCCCTGCCAGGAACGCCCCCATAGCCATCGATAGGCCGGCTTCCTCGAGCAGCAAACCAAAGCCAAACACCAGGAACAGCGCAACGGCACTGAAAACTTCACGCAGGCCGGAGCGAGCGACAAAGCGCAGCAACGGACGGGTCACGTAGCGGCCAAGCAGAATAACCAGCGCCAGGGCACCAACCACTTTCAGCGCAGAAAGCGCAAAAGCCCCCATGGTCGTTGAAGCACCGCTTGCGGCCAGCAGCGGGATCATCGCCACCAGCGGGATGGCGGCAATATCCTGGAACAGCAGCACCGAAAACGCGCTGCGCCCCATCTGAGAGACCGTCAGGTTGCGCTCGTTCATTGCCTGCATGGCAATGGCCGTAGAAGAGAGTGCCAGCGTCAGGCCGATGAGTGTCGCGACTTTCCAGTCCATGCCCAGCAGGATACAGAACCCACCCAGCAGCAGACCACAGGCCACCATCTGCAACGCTCCCCCACCAAATACCGAAGCACGCAGTTTCCATAACCGCCGGGGATCCAACTCCAGGCCAATTACAAACAGCATCAGCACGACGCCGATCTCAGCGAAATGGAGAATCGCCTCGGCATCGGTCACCAGACGGAAGCCCCACGGTCCAATGACACAGCCGGCAATGAGGTAACCCAGCACCGAACCCAGCCCCAGACGTACCGCCACGGGCACAATCAGCGCAGCCGCGCCGAGGTAAATCAGCGCCTGTATCAGCGTATGGCTATCCATTGTTCGCCTCCTGCCACTCAAGTAACCGTTGTTTATAATGGCGTGCCTGCGCCTGCAACGTCTCATCATCGCAAACGAACGTACAGTGCATCGCAAAAGGAGGGAGCCAGTTCAGCCCACAATAGAGCGCCGTCGCCTGCAGCGGCTGTGACAGCACCTCAAAGCCCGGGAAAGCACCAATATCGAAGTGGCTTTCTCCCCCGCCGGTGGTCACGGCCCACATCAGGCTTTTACCTTTAAGCGCGTGACCGTTGTGGCCGTACGCCCAGCCGTGGGAAAAGACTTTATCGATCCACAGCTTGAGGAGCGGAGGGGTGCTGTACCATTGCATCGGATGCTGCCAGATAATTAAATCGGCACGAGAGAGCGCCTCCTGTTCGGCGGCGATATCGATATTAAAATCGGGATAAAGTTGATAGAGGGAACGTATCTCTACGTTATCAAGCGTCCTTACCTGCTCAAGCATCCGTTTATTTGCATGCGAGTGATGCGGATACGGATGTGCGTAAATTATCAGAATCATTAATTAGCCTGTTGTTTTACTGCCTTCTTTTACCAAAAGAGTGTAGTCAGTAATTCAACAGGCTAATAGTGAATATTATTGACGGGCTAACGTCAGAAATCTGAACTAGTTATCCAGTTCGCCCATGGATTTCACCTGGTCACGGTTGATCTGTTCAGTTTGACCCGTTTCGGCGTTTTTATAGGAAACCAGACCGGTGTCATCATCGACCTGCGGCTTACCGTCAGTCACTATCGTACGGCCATCCGTGGTTTTTACTGCCTGATTAGATGAACAGCCCGCAACGGTAAACATGGCGGTGGCAGCCAGAACGGACGCGATCAGAAGTTTATTTTGCATGGTGTTTTCCCCTGCTCTCAGTTGAATTTCGTTATCGACCTAACCATTTTAGGCTAACTGACTGAATGCGGTTGGAAAACCAGAAGGTTCTGAAGGTGGGAATAATACCCGGCAGCGAATACTGCCGGGTATGTTGGCTTACTTGTTAATCTGAGCGTGCATTTCCTGAACGGAAATCACCTTCTCGGTGGCATCGGCGTTCAGTGCCATCGCGGTGGCGAAACCACCGTTAAGGGTGGTGTCGTAATGCACTTTGTACTGCAGCGCGCTGCGGCGAATCAGCTTGGAGTCTTCAATCGCCTGACGACCTGCGGTGGTGTTAATGATGTAGGTGTATTCGCCATTCTTGATGCGATCCTGAATGTGCGGACGACCTTCATGCACCTTGTTCACCAGACGCGGATTAATGCCCGCTTCACCCAGCACAATGGCCGTGCCGTGGGTGGCATCCAGCTCGAAGCCCTGTTTCAGCAGCTTAGCCGCAAGGTCAACCACGCGCTCTTTATCACCTTCGCGAACAGAGAGCAGCGCACGGCCAGATTTTTTCATGGTGGAGTTACTGCCTAACTGCGCCTTCGCGAACGCTTCTGCGAAGGTGCGGCCCACGCCCATCACTTCCCCGGTAGAACGCATTTCTGGCCCTAACAGCGGGTCGACGCCCGGGAATTTGTTGAACGGCAGTACCACTTCTTTCACCGAGTAGTACGGTGGGATAATTTCTTTCGTCACGCCCTGCTGTGCCAGCGTCTGGCCCGCCATCACGCGCGCCGCCACTTTCGCCAGCGGAACACCGGTAGCTTTAGAGACGAACGGTACGGTACGTGCTGCACGCGGGTTCACTTCAATCAGGTAGACTTCGTTGTCTTTGACAGCGAACTGGACGTTCATCAGACCGCGAACCTGCAGTTCGAAGGCCAGCTTCTGCACCTGCTGGCGCATCACGTCCTGAATTTCCTGGCTCAGGGTGTACGCTGGCAGGGAACATGCGGAGTCACCGGAGTGAACGCCTGCCTGTTCGATGTGCTCCATGATACCGCCAATCAGCACCATTTCGCCGTCACAGATGGCATCCACATCCACTTCAACGGCATCGTCGAGGAAGCGGTCGAGCAGAACCGGCGCATCGTTGGACACGCTCACTGCCGTCTGGAAGTAGCGACGCAGGTCAGCTTCGTCGTAGACGATTTCCATCGCGCGGCCGCCCAGCACGTACGAAGGACGTACCACCAGCGGGTAGCCAATCTCTTTCGCCTTCTCAACAGCCATCTCGATAGCGGTGACGGTGGCATTGGCCGGCTGTTTCAGCTTCAGACGGTCAACCGCCTGCTGGAAACGTTCACGGTCTTCTGCACGGTCGATTGCATCCGGGCTGGTACCGATTACCGGCACACCAGCGGCTTCCAGCGCGCGCGCCAGTTTCAGTGGGGTCTGGCCACCGTATTGCACGATAACGCCTTTAGGCTTCTCGATACGCACGATTTCCAGCACATCTTCCAGCGTTACCGGCTCAAAGTAGAGGCGGTCGGAGGTATCGTAGTCGGTCGACACGGTTTCCGGGTTACAGTTGACCATGATGGTCTCGTAACCGTCTTCGCGCAGTGCCAGGGAGGCGTGAACGCAGCAGTAGTCAAACTCGATGCCCTGGCCGATACGGTTAGGACCGCCGCCCAGCACCATAATCTTGTCGCGGTCGACGGACGGATTCGCTTCACACTCATCTTCATACGTGGAGTACATGTAAGCGGTGTCGGTCGCGAACTCCGCTGCACAGGTATCCACGCGTTTGTAGACCGGGTGCAAGTCATACTGGTCACGCAGCTTGCGGATTTCCGCTTCACGTACGCCCGCCAGTTTGGCCAGACGCGCATCGGCGAAGCCTTTACGCTTCAGTACGCGCAGGAAGTCAGCGTCCAGGCCATTGATGCCCAGGTCCGCGACTCTTTCTTCCAGACGTACCAGCTCTTCAATCTGCACCAGGAACCAGCGGTCGATGTTGGTCAGGTTGAACACGCCATCAACAGAGAGGCCCGCACGGAACGCATCGGCGATGTACCAGATACGCTCTGCGCCTGCGTCTTTCAGCTCGCGGCGAATTTTGGTCAGCGCTTCAGGGTCTTCCAGGCTCACTTTCGGGTCAAAACCCGTGGCTCCCACTTCCAGGCCGCGCAGCGCTTTCTGCAGGGATTCCTGCTGAGTACGCCCAATCGCCATCACTTCGCCAACAGATTTCATCTGCGTGGTCAGACGGTCGTTTGCGCCAGCGAACTTCTCGAAGTTAAAGCGAGGGATCTTGGTCACGACGTAGTCGATGGACGGCTCGAAGGACGCTGGAGTGCGGCCACCGGTGATGTCGTTCATCAGCTCATCGAGGGTATATCCCACCGCCAGTTTCGCGGCCACTTTCGCAATCGGGAAGCCGGTGGCTTTCGAGGCCAGCGCGGAGGAACGAGAAACACGCGGGTTCATTTCGATAACAATCAGGCGACCGTTTTTCGGGTTCACCGCAAACTGAACGTTAGAGCCACCCGTTTCTACGCCGATTTCACGCAGTACCGCCATCGAGGCGTTACGCATGATTTGATACTCTTTGTCGGTCAGCGTCTGGGCTGGCGCTACGGTGATGGAGTCGCCGGTGTGGATACCCATCGCATCGAAGTTTTCGATGGAGCAGACGATGATGCAGTTGTCGTTTTTATCACGCACCACTTCCATCTCGTACTCTTTCCAGCCAATCAGCGATTCATCAATCAGCAGCTCTTTGGTGGGGGAGAGATCCAGACCGCGTTCACAAATCTCTTCGAACTCTTCGCGGTTGTAGGCGATACCGCCGCCGGTGCCACCCATGGTGAAGGATGGACGGATGATGCACGGATAACCAACGTCAGCCGCCACAGCCAGCGCTTCTTCCATGGTATGTGCGATACCGGAACGCGCAGTGTCGAGGCCGATTTTCTTCATCGCCACGTCGAAGCGACGACGGTCTTCAGCTTTATCAATGGCATCGGCTGTCGCACCAATCATGGTCACGCCGAACTCTTCCAGCACGCCCTGACGCTCCAGCTCCAGCGCGCAGTTCAGCGCCGTCTGGCCGCCCATGGTAGGCAGAACCGCGTCCGGACGCTCTTTTTCGATGATTTTGCGTACCACTTCCCAGTGAATCGGCTCGATGTAGGTTGCATCAGCCATTTCCGGGTCGGTCATGATGGTGGCCGGGTTAGAGTTCACCAGAATAACGCGGTAACCCTCTTCGCGCAGGGCTTTACACGCCTGGGCACCGGAGTAGTCGAATTCGCAGGCCTGGCCGATCACAATCGGGCCAGCGCCAAGGATCAGGATGCTTTTTATGTCTGTACGTTTTGGCATGGTCTTCTCGGCTCCTGATTATTTAGCGGTCTTACGGTATTGCTCAATAAGTTCGATGAAGTGATCGAACAGCGGTGCGGCATCGTGCGGGCCCGGGCTGGCTTCAGGGTGGCCCTGGAAGCTGAACGCTGGCTTATCGGTACGATGAATCCCCTGCAGGGTGCCATCGAACAGAGACTTGTGGGTCACGCGCAGGTTAGCCGGCATTGACGCCTCATCCACTGCGAAGCCGTGGTTCTGTGCCGTAATCATTACCGTGTTGTTATCGATATCTTTCACCGGGTGGTTCCCACCGTGGTGACCGAACTTCATCTTCACTGTGTTAGCACCGCTCGCCAGCGCCAGCAGCTGATGACCCAGACAAATGCCGAATACCGGGATATCGGTTTCCAGGAAGGATTTGATGGCGTCGATAGCGTAATCGCACGGTGCCGGGTCGCCAGGACCGTTGGACAGGAAGATACCGTCCGGATTCATCTTCAGTACCTCTTCAGCAGAGGTTTTCGCCGGGACGACCGTCAGGCGGCAGCCGCGGTCGACCAGCATACGCAGGATGTTGCGCTTGGCACCAAAATCGTACGCCACCACGTGGAATGGCAGGTCGCTCTCTTTTTTCGCTTCCGGCAGGTCTCCCGCCAGCGTCCAGCTTCCCTGCGTCCAGCTGTAGGCTTCTGCTGTGGTCACTTCTTTCGCCAGGTCCATGCCGTTCAGACCCGGGAAAGCTTTCGCTTTTTCCAGCGCCAGGGCTGCATCGAGGTTATCTCCTGCGATGATACAACCGTTTTGTGCACCCTTCTCGCGCAGCAGACGCGTCAGCTTACGGGTATCGATATCAGCAATCGCCACGATGTTATGGCGCTTCAGGTAGGAAGAGAGGTCCTCGGTATTGCGGTAGTTGCTGGCAATCAGCGGCAGGTCGCGAATGACCAGGCCTTGCGCATGTACCTGAGAGGATTCTTCGTCAGCAGCATTGGTGCCGACATTGCCGATATGAGGATAAGTAAGAGTAACGATTTGGCGAGAATAGGAAGGATCAGTGAGGATTTCTTGATAACCGGTCATTGAAGTATTGAAAACGACTTCCCCAACCGCCGAACCCGTTGCCCCTATGGCCCGACCGATAAACTGGGTTCCGTCTTCCAGAACCAATAGCGCTGACTTAATCAAAACACCCTCCAGAGAATATTCACTCACTTTATTTGCATATTAATTCATAACCGCGTCATGAATCAATGCAAATGTGTTGCCAGCGGATTTTTGGCAAACGGCGGCATTCTGGGGATTTGGTGGCTAAAAGTCAACTTAAAAGGGAGATTTGTCATATTCTTTTGCGAGCCTGAGAGAGCCAGGAGAGCTTAAGCGGCAAAAAGATCAGGTAAATCACTGCGGGAAACGCTTGCGCGGCAAGTTTAATGGGAAAGGCCGCTTCGTGGCATCAAAAAGTGGACCAGACGGTCAAAATTTACATTCAGATAACACAAAACACGTGGAAGAGATGAACTTTAGTGTAAAAATTAATAAAATTACCATGAAATACATAAAATAAAAGGGCAATAAAATATTGCCCTATGCAATCAAAGCCTTACGACTGCAATAACCACATCACGATGGGTAATAACGATTACAAATTGTTGAGATCGAGCACATCTCGCATATCAAAAAGACCCTCTTTCTTGCCTTTTAACCACAAGGCGGAGCGTACAGCGCCATTTGCAAACGTCATCCGGCTGGATGCCTTATGCGTAATCTCGACGCGTTCCCCAATATCGGCGAACATCGCCGTATGTTCGCCGACGATATCGCCCGCGCGGACGGTAGCAAAACCAATCGTGCCGGGAACACGTTCACCGGTGTACCCTTCACGGGTGTAGACCGCGCAGTCTTTCAAATCTTTATCCAGTGCATGAGCAATCGCTTCCCCCATCGCCAGCGCCGTACCAGATGGCGCGTCGACTTTATAACGATGGTGCGCTTCAACAATCTCAATGTCGGTATAACTGCCCATGACCTTCGCTGCCTTCTCCAGCAGCTTCAGCATGACGTTCACCCCCACGCTAAAGTTTGCGGCGAAGACAATCGCAATCTCGTGTGAGGCATCCTGAATGGCCTGCTTCCCGGCATCATCAAAACCGGTGGTGCCGATCACCATTCCTTTACCGTGCTGACGGCAAAATGCCAGATGCGTGAGCGTGCCTTCCGGACGGGTAAAATCGATGAACACATCAAAGTCATCTTTTACCGCCTCCAGGCTGCTCTGCACGGTAACGCCTGTCTTACCCGCGCCCGCCAGCTCACCCGCGTCAGCGCCAAGCAACGATGAGCCGTCACGCTCCAGCGCCGCGCCCAGTGCCACGCCATCCATCTGTAGTGCCGCCTGAATCAGCTGGCGACCCATACGTCCACCCGCGCCCGCAATGGCGACACGGATCTGTGCATCATGCATAGTTATTCTCTTACGTTAAAATGATGTAAACCGTTTTCAGATTAACCAGCCTTTGCAGATGCTGCCAACTGAAAACGACGATAATTAGAATTTAATGATAAACAGGAAGAAATATCAGCAAAAGGCATAATCTTCAGCGAAAACCGCACGATTCGCGGACCACCAGCGCGGGCGGTAAAATAATGCGTTTCGCCGGCTCCCGGTTCCCCTGTATCCGGCTGAAAAGCAACTCGCCGGCCTTACGCCCTATCTCCTTCGCGGCAACGGAGACGGTAGTCAGTGCAGGCTGTACCAGCCCGGCCTCGGTAATATCGTCAAAGCCCACCAGGGCAAAATGGCGTCCCGGCTCGCGCCCCATTTTGCGTATACACTGCATAACGCCAAGGGCAACAATGTCCTGATAACACACTGCCGCGGTAATCTGCGGATGGTTCATCAACAACGCTTCCGCCACGCGCGCGCCATCACTCTGGCTTGCCTGTGAGGTGACGATCCATTCGGGATTCGGCGTTACACCATACTCCAGTAATTTACTGGTAAATCCGCCGATACGCTGAGCGCGAGACCCCGAATTCAGGCTACCGCCGATAAAGGCAATCTGACGATGCCCCATCCTCAGAAGATGCTCTGTCGCCATTTGGGTGCCAAGGAAGTTATCGGTTCCCACAAAATCAAAGTCCGGATCGTTTAGCGGTCGCACGACCATAATTGCCGGAATATTGCGTCGCTTAAGACCATCGAAAAAGGCCTGCGGAGTTTCTCGCGCGGCACACAGCACCATGCCACAGACGTTGTTACGCATCAGCGAATCCACAAACTTTTGCTGTCGCTCGGACGACTCTTCGCTGTTTGCCAGAAACAGCAGAAGGTCGTGGCGTTCCATCTCATGGCTTAGACCTGCCGTCATTTCGCCATAAAAAGGGTTCGTGATGTCATGCAACAGGAGCCCCACCTGATTACTGCTGCGGTTTCG
Organism: Enterobacter sp. WPR_3_1; assembly: GCF_003635055.1. NCBI lineage: Bacteria > Pseudomonadati > Pseudomonadota > Gammaproteobacteria > Enterobacterales > Enterobacteriaceae > Enterobacter > Enterobacter sp. WPR_3_1. Next base: position 173,436 of record NZ_RBXU01000010.1, read on the forward strand.
CAGGTTGGCTGCCGTCTGATTGTAAACATAGCCCGATTCATCCAGCGCCTGAAGTACGCGCTCCCGGGTCCGTTGCGAGATCCGCCCTTTATTACACAGCACCATTGATACGGTGGCGGTTGAAACCCCGGCGCGTTTTGCCACATCAGCCAGCGTGATACCCGTCATGATCGCTCCTTGTCGTTCACATCAGATTAATCGAATAACCTTAATTTTGCACTTTTGCGCGTGAGCCTCTTCACATAATGGCCGCCTTTTCGCCACTTATCGCCAGAACTGGCGGGTTAATCGCGTTAATCACCCTTCCCAAACAAGGTTAATCGAATAACCTTAAGCAACGAAGACGGAGAGAAAAGATGGCAACTTACGATAAATTCCCGGAAGTCGCAGTAGAGGGGTATGACGATTGTGCCTGGCAGGGCTGGGACGCGATTGTGCGCGAGCTTACCCACAGAGCGGGTCAATATACACGCACCGTGCTGGTCATTGACTGCTACCCCGGCGTCAGGCTGGAGGAACTGGAGACAAAACTGCTGCCAGCATTGGGGGCCACGCTGACGCTCAATGCCGAACAGATGCGTCTCGACGAACATGCTTTAAGCGGGTTGCTGGCCCGACATCTCACTGACGACCGCGTCTTCGGCGTGCTCTCCTGCCACCAGCTCGAGGAATTCATCGACCCGGTGAAACGCGAGGCGTTGCAGGCGCAGGTCGAACTGTGCCGCGAAGGGATAATCGTTATTTACGGGCCGGGTGCCGCGCTGGTTAATGCAGGCGATATTCTGGTCTACGCCGATTTACCGCGCTGGGAGATCCAGCAGCGCATGCGCAGCGGTGAACTGGCTAACTGGGGCGCAGCGAACCAACACGAGGATATTCTGCGTCGCTACAAACGCGCCTTTTTCATTGAGTGGCGCGTATTCGATCGTCACAAAACCCCGCTGCTACGGCGTACTGATTATCTCCTGGATACCACCCAGGCGGATGATCCGGCGATGGTCGGCGGCGATGCGCTGCGCGCCGGGTTGCAACACACCACTCAACGTCCTTTTCGTGTAGTGCCCTTTTTCGACCCCGGCGTCTGGGGCGGACAATGGATGAAACAGAAATTCGATCTCGATCCCTCTGCGCCTAACTACGCATGGTGTTTTGACTGCGTGCCCGAGGAAAACAGCCTGTTGCTTCGTTACGGCGCGGTGCGGATCGAGATCCCCTCTCAGGATTTGGTGCTGCTGCACCCCCGGGCGCTGCTGGGTGAAAAAGTGCATGCCCGTTTTGGCGCGGAATTTCCCATCCGCTTTGATCTGCTAGATACCTTCGGCGGGCAGAACCTGAGTTTTCAGGTGCATCCGACCACGGAGTACATACAGCAGCATTTTGGTATGCATTACACCCAGGATGAGAGCTATTACATCCTTGAGGCAGAGCCAGGGGCTCAGGTGTATCTGGGGACCCGAACGGGTACCCGGCCCGAAGCGATGATGGACGACCTCAGACGGGCCAGCCGCGGTGAAAAGCCGTTCGACGACGCCCGCTTCGTCAATCATCTTGCGGCGAACAAGCACGATCATTTTTTGATCCCCGCCGGTACGGTTCACTGTTCTGGAGCAGGAACCGTGGTACTTGAGATCAGCGCCACGCCTTACATTTTCACCTTCAAGCTCTGGGACTGGGGACGGCTGGGGATGGATGGGCAGCCCCGCCCGGTTCATCTGGCGCATGGCGAAAAGGTGATCGACTGGCAACGCGATACGCAGTGGGTCGAACAGCATCTTGTGAATCAGTGTGAACCCCTCGGCGAAGGCACCGGCTGGCGCGAAGAGCGGACCGGGCTTCACGAACGTGAATTCATCGAAACGCGTCGCCACTGGTTCAGTGAACCGGTGACGCACTCCCCCCACGGAGGCATGAATGTCCTTAATCTTGTTGAAGGTGAAGAGGCGACGGTAGACAGCCCCGGCGGCGCATTCGCCCCCTTCGTCGTGCACTACGCAGAAACGTTTATCGTCCCTGCTGACGCAGGCGAATACCGTATTTCTCCGTCAGGGCCGAGCTGCGGTAAATCCATTGCCACCATTAAAGCCTGGGTAAGAGGTTAACCATGATTCACATTATTGTGGCGACACACGGCCCGCTGGCCACCGCCCTGCTGGAAAGCGGAAAAATGGTGTATGGCGATCTTCCTCATCGACAGGCGGTATGTCTGAACGCACAGGCTGGCATAGCGGGGTTTCGCCGTGATTTCGCTGCGGCATACCACCGCGCAGATGCGGGCGCAGACGGCATCGTCGTCCTGTGCGATATGCAGAGCGGAACGCCCTGGAATGTGGCCTGCGAATACGCGTTTAATCCCCAGACGCACCCGCCGGTCGCCGTGGTGGCAGGAGTCAACTTCCCCATGCTCTTGCTCACCGACGACATCCTGATGGCCCGGGATGTCCATGCCGCCGCCGCGCAGCTCATCGAATTAACGCAGCCCACCCTGGTTCAGGCAAAACGGGTGGAATCCGCCCAGAACGACGATTTCTAAGGAGCTTATATGAGCATTTCGTTTGTACGTATTGACGACCGGGTGATCCACGGGCAGCTCGTCACACGCTGGGCCAAAGAGCTGCCCTGTGATGGCATCGTGGCAATTGACGATGCCGTCGCGGCCGATCCGCTGCTCTCGTCGGTAATGAAAGGCGCGGTGTCAGATACCAGAGTGTGGCTGTTCGATACCCTGACCGCCATCGAAAAGCTGCCGAAAGTGATTGCCAGCGATAAGCGCTACTTCGTGATTGGCAAATCGCCTGTCACCCTGCAACGTCTTGAACAGGCAGGCATAAGCCTGAAGAACGGCAATGGCAAAATTAACGTCGGGCCAATGAGTGCCCGCGCCAATACCACCACCATTGGCCCTAATCAGTCCGTAACGCCAGAGGAGGCAGCAGCCTTTGACTGGCTGACTGAACAGGGGCATGCCATCGAGTTTCGTCTGGTGCCCGATGCCAGTTTTTACAACTGGCAGGACGCCCGGCAAAAACTGAAATAAGGAGCGCATGATGATTTTCGAAGCTTCTCTCATCGGTCTGCTTTGCTATCTCGGTGCACTCAGTAGTCCCTGGCTGTTTGGCCTGACGGGCGGCTGGTATCTCATCTCCCGCCCGCTGGTTTCGGGGATGCTGGTGGGCCTGATTCTGGGCGACGTTAAAACCGGGATCATGATTGGTGTGGCGGTGCAGGCCGTTTATATCGCGATGGTCACCCCCGGCGGTTCAATGCCTGCCGATCTCAATTTTGTCGCTTATCCTGCTATCGCGCTGGGGATTCTGTCGGGCAAAGGGCCAGAGGTGGCCGTGGCGCTGGCGGCGACCATTGGCATTGCCGGAACGATACTGTTTAACGCCATGATGGTATTGAACTCGTTCTGGAACCACCGCGCCGACGTGGCGCTTGAGCTCGGGGATGAGCGCGGAATTTATTTTAACAGCGCGGTCTGGCCGCAGGTGATGAACTTTGTTCTGCGCTTTGTGCCGACGTTTATCGCCGTCTATTTTGGCGCACAGTACATCAGCGGGTTTATGGACAGTCTGCCCGGCATCGTGCTTTCGACCATGAACGTGCTGGGGGGCATCTTACCGGCCGTTGGGATCGCCATCCTGCTTAAGCAGATCATCAAAAGCTACAGCATGCTGATCTACTTCCTGGTGGGCTTCATATGCATTGTGTTCCTGAAGCTCAACATGGTGGCGCTGGTGATTGTGGGCACCCTGCTGGCGTTAATTCATTACAACTACAAGCCGGAAGCGCCGCAGGCTGTCACGCCGGGTAGGCCCGCCGACGATGAGGATGAATTCTGATGGAAGACCGTAAACTGACCCGAAAAGATCTGCGCCGCTGCTGGCGAGCGTGGATGATGCATAACCTCTCTTCGATGAGCTTCGAGCGTCTGGAATCGTTCGGCTTCTGTCTGAGCATGTTACCGGTCGCCAAAAAACTCTACCCGGATGCCGCCCAGCGCACCGAGATGCTGCGCCGCCACGCCTCGTTTTACAACACGGAGCCGCAGATCGGTGCCATCGTAAACGGTATGGCGCTTGGGCTGGAAGAGAAAAAAGCCAACGGCGAGCCCATTGATGGCGAAACGATCAATACCCTGAAGGTGGGGCTGATGGGACCAATCGCGGGGATTGGTGACTCAATGATCCCCGGCATGCTGATCCCCATTTTGCTGAGCATCGGTATGGCGCTTGCCGCCGGAGGAAATGTTCTTGGCCCGTTGTTCTACACCGTCGCCTGGCTGGCCATCATTATCCCGGGATCCTGGTTTCTGTTTCTGAAAGGCTACCAGATGGGCTCAGGGTCGGTCGAGATGCTGGTGAGCAGCAAGTCAACGCGACTGCGCGAAGCTTTGTCTCTGCTGGGTGTATTTGTGATGGGCGGCGTGGCGGCAAGCTACGTTAAGCTGGGCACCGGACTGGAATTTATCACCCGTGACGGGGTTAACATCCATGTTCAGCAGATGCTTGACGGTATCTTCCCGCAGCTATTACCGCTTCTGGTGGTTCTGGGCACCTGGTATCTGATGGCGAAACGTGGCGTCTCCCCGGTCAGGGCCATGATTGTGTTGCTTGCGCTGGCGGCGCTGGGCGTCGCATCAGGTCTGTTTGCCGGATAAGACAGCCGGGGCAATGCCCCGGTTTTTTATGGGTGGAAGTTATGCCACAGTTCGGCCACTTTATCCGGGCGAGAGATAAACTGAAAGCGAGCAGGATCGGCAATAAATTGCGTATAGACAGGCTCATCCGTCAGGCCGAATTCGCTGTAGCGACGCGGTGTAATTATCTGTAGCCGCCCCGGCAGATAATGCGTGTTGTGCTGCCAGATGATATGGCTCCCCTGCAGCAGCGGATACCAGGCCAGTCCTTTACGCGCCCGCACGGCATCATATTCAAAACCATATTCCCTGTCGCACCACGCACCGAAGGTCAGCGGTTCATCCGGCGAGGCAGAGATAGTGGCATGCCCCCAGCCGGGCGGAACCAGCACCTTTTCACCCGGCCCGGCCAGTACGGCGAAACAGCGCCCGGGATCGTCCGCAACATACTCCTGCATATAGATAATGGCGCGCCCCTGCCAGATTTCATACAGCTCGGGCGGAGACCAGCCGCTGTGACGGCTTTTACGGTGAACATGCCCCTGGCTGCGGATCGGCTCTTCACCCAGCGTTCCCGTCGCGTAGGTCACGACCCCAAACAGCAGCATGCGTTTTTTCAGCTCCTGCCGGTCTGCCAGACGGGCGACATCCATCGCAATAGCATAAACGTCTTCCGGCCCTGAGCAGTCAGGGTCCCGTAACGACGCGCGGATCTCATCAAGCTTACGGATCTCTGGCATCGGGCCAGTGACGTCCTCACCGTAGCTGAACCCCAGCGGGTGCCGGGTGATGGTCATGTCGAGTCCAAAGTTATCCATTCTGAACCTCCCAGCCACCGTCAGTGGCCAATACCCGCACGGCAAAACCGTGGGGTAACGCGGCATAGTCGTGTCCGGCGACGGCGGGCCAGACCGCGAGTGAAGAGAGCGTGGTCTCACCGGTATTGATTAAACGGTGGGCGGTAAAAGGCGCAATAATATGGACGGATCCCGGCATCACGCACTCCAGATGGGTTTCGCCGGATGTCGTCTGGAGTAAAAGCAGGCCACTTCCCCGCAGTCCAAAATAGACTTCGCCCTGTTCACGACGTTGATGAAAATGGCCGCGGGTCATAAAAAATTCCCGGCCAATTTTACCTGCATGTAAATGGGTAACGCCGACAAACAACGCCCCTTCTTGTGCAGGCGATTCCAGCATTTCGACGTCATACACCGTCTGATGCGGATCGCATTGTGCCCAGGCGTCTCGATCGGCAAACAAACCATTGAGATCGGCAAGGCGTGTGGATTTGAGAATAAGTGCGCCGCGGGCAAGTGTACTACTGGCCCAGGCCACCAGAGGCGGCAGGATAATATCTGAAGTCATCGTCTTCTCCGGCCCGAGGAGAACAACCCGCCCAGCATAACAATTTAAACGATTAACCTGCGCATCAAAGGCGCAATGTGTCAGGTGAATCACAGTTAATCAGCAATAAAAATGCCGGCCACTGACGTGGCCGGCATTCGGGTCATGTGCGAGGAAACTTACTCGACTTCGCGTGCGTCGATACGCAGCTCTTTCGGGACCTCGAAAACAATGTTCTCTTCGCGTCCTTCCAGCGGGACCGCTTCGCCGCCGCCCAGTTCCTGCAGACGGGAAATCACGTTCTGCACCAGGATATCAGGTGCCGAGGCGCCGGCGGTTACCCCGACACAGGCCACGTTTTTCACCCACGCTTCCTGGATATCGCTGGAATCATCAATCAGATAGGCCGCTTTCCCCATTCGCTGCGCAAGTTCAGCCAGACGGTTGGAGTTAGAGGAGTTTTTCGAACCGACAACCAGCACCACGTCCGCCTGTTCAGCCAGAGCACGCACCGCTTCCTGGCGATTGGTGGTGGCGTAGCAAATGTCGTCCTTACGCGGGCCGACGATTTTCGGGAAGCGCTGGCGCAGGGCGTCAATCACGTCCGACGTATCGTCAACGGAGAGCGTCGTCTGGGTCATAAACGAGAGACGCGTTTCATTTTTGACGTTCAGCGTAAACACATCTTCCGGCGACTCCACCAGGTACATCCCCCCTTCCGGGTTGCTGTACTGGCCCATGGTACCTTCGACTTCCGGGTGGCCGGCATGGCCAATCAGGATCGACTCTTCACCACGACGGCTGGCGCGCGCCACTTCCATGTGCACTTTGGTCACTAATGGGCAGGTGGCGTCGAACACGGTCAGATCGCGGCTTTTCGCTTCGTTACGCACCGCCTGAGAAACCCCGTGCGCGGAGAAAATCAGGATCGCGCCGTCAGGCACTTCGCTGATCTGCTCAATGAAGATCGCGCCACGCTCGCGCAGGCTGTCGACGACATAACGGTTATGCACCACTTCGTGACGCACATAAATCGGCGCGCCGTAAATCTCGAGCGCGTTTTCAACAATGCTGATAGCGCGGTCTACACCGGCGCAAAAGCCGCGCGGGTTAGCCAACAGGATCTGCATTTCAGGCCTCCAGTACCGGATCGATCTCCAGCACTTCAATATCAAAATGGACGGTGCGCCCGGCAAGCGGATGGTTGAAGTCAACGGTGATGGAGTCACCATTGATTTCGCGGATCACGCCAGGCATTTCGCTGCCATCCATAGCGGTAAAGAGCATGATCGCCCCGATTTCCGGCTCACCTGCATCCATAAACTCGCGGCGCGAGAAGTACTGAACAAGGTCCGGGCTTGGCACGCCAAACGCGGCATCCGGCTCCAGCGAAAATGCCTTTTTCTCGCCTTCTTTCAGGCCAAGCAGCTGTTGCTCAAGACCTTCAGACAAAGAGGTGTCGCCGAGACGAAACAGGGCGGGTTTGCCGTTATTGCGGGTGGATTCAGCCGTGGAGCCATCATCCAGTTTCAGCGTGAAATGAACGAGAACCGCGCTGTTGCTCTGTACGGATTTAGACATGCAAATTGCTCGCTTGTTTTGACCCACCGGTGAGAGACGGGAGGCCAGACATTCTGTAGGCCGGGGGCGCATGCGCCACCCGGCATTTACATTTAAGCCTGTTTCTTCGCGGCCGCGTTCGGCAAGAAGCCTTCCAGCACGATTAACGCCGCGCCGATGCAAATTGCGCTGTCGGCGAGGTTAAAGGTCGCGAAGTGCCAGTCGCCGACATAGAAGTCGATCATATCGACCACAAAGCCGTGCCACAGGCGATCAAACAGGTTGCCCAGCGCGCCACCGATAATCAGCGCATAGGCGATGTTATTTAGCTTTTGTGTTGCCTTCGAACGGTACATCAGCAGCGATAGCACCACACAGATACCGATAGCGATACCTGCAAAGAACCAGCGCTGCCAGCCACCGCTGTCAGCAAGGAAACTAAACGCCGCACCGTAGTTACGTGCGTAATGCAGGTTAAGCGACGGGAACAGCGACACCGTCTCCCCCAGAGCAAAATTCTGGAGGATCAGGAACTTGCTGCCCAGATCGATAATCAGCACTACCACCACCAGCCACAGCCAGCGCAGTCCTGTTGAACAGAGAGTTTTACTCATCAGGCAAACTTACGTTTCTCGCCGTCACCGGCGACGTTGCTGACACAGCGTCCGCAGATATCTGCGTGTTCCGCCACCTGGCCGACATCAGTGGTGTAATGCCAGCAACGCGGGCATTTATCACCTTCGGCTTTGCTCAGTGCGACTTTCAGTCCTTTGAGCAGTTCGCTCTGCTGTGCATCAGCAGACGCCTGGGCATAATCCGCAACTTTCGCACCGGAGGTCAACAGGACAAATCGTAATTCATCGCCCAGCGCCGTCAGTTTCGCCGCCAGCTCTGGCTCGGCGTACAGGGTAACTGCCGCTTCCAGCGAGCCGCCGACTTTCTTGTCAGCACGCGCCTGCTCGATAACCTTGTTCACTTCGCCACGCACTTTCAGCAGATCGTCCCAGAAGGCATCGTTCATCGCTTCGGTGCTGGAGAGATCGAACAGACCTTCATACCACTCGCCGGTGAAGACATACTTCTCACGGTCGCCTGGCAGGTAACCCCAGATTTCATCTGCGGTGAAGGACATGATCGGTGCCATCCAGCGAACCAGCGCTTCTGCGATGTGGAACAGCGCAGTCTGGCAGCTACGACGCGCCACGCTGTCCGCTTTCGCGGTGTACTGGCGGTCTTTGATGATGTCGAGGTAGAACGAGCCCATCTCAATGGAGCAGAAGCGCATCAGACGCTGCACCACTTCGTGGAAATCGTAAGATTCGTAAGCCTTCAGGATATCTTCCTGTGCCGCTTTCGCGCAGCCTACTGCCCAGCGATCCAGCACCACCATCTCTTCCGGTTTCACCATATCTTTTACCGGATCGAACCCGTTCAGGTTCGCCAGCAGGAAGCGCGCGGTGTTACGGATACGACGATAGCTGTCGGCAGCACGTTTCAGGATCTCGTCCGACACCGCCATTTCGCCGGTATAGTCGGTAGAAGCAACCCACAGACGCAGAATGTCCGCGCCCAGTTTGTTCATCACATCCTGCGGAGAGACGGTGTTACCGATCGATTTAGACATCTTACGGCCCTGACCATCCACGGTGAAACCGTGGGTCAGCACCTGGCGATACGGTGCTTTACCTTTCATGGCGGTGGAAATCATCAGCGATGACATGAACCAGCCACGGTGTTGGTCAGAACCTTCCAGGTACATATCTGCCGCGTGGCCGGCAAATTCCGGACGCACGTCAACAACAGACGCGTGCGTTGAACCGGAGTCAAACCACACGTCCAGGGTATCAGGCACTTTCTCGTAGTTGTCTGCATCAGCGCCCAGGATGTCGCGGGAATCGAGATCCCACCATGCCTGAATGCCGTCAACTTCAACACGCTTCGCGACTTCTTCCATCAGTGCCAGGGTGTTCGGGTGCAGTTCCTGTGTCTCTTTGTGCACGAACAGAGACATTGGTACGCCCCAAGTACGCTGACGGGAGATACACCAGTCAGGACGGTTAGCGACCATGGATTCGATACGCGCCTGACCCCAGTCCGGGATCCACTGCACGCCTTTGATCTCTTTCAGGGACTGCTCGCGCAGGCCTTTCTGATCCATGCTGATGAACCACTGTGGGGTCGCACGGAAGATGATCGGTGATTTGTGACGCCAGCAGCACGGATAGCTGTGCTGCATTTTCTCAACGTGCAGCAGCGCGCCGCTGGTGCGCAGCATGTCAACGATGATGTCGTTTGCTTTGAAGACGTTGATACCGTCCAGCGCCGGGTAGGTACCAGGCAGGTAAGAGCCGTCAGGACCCACCGGGTTCGCGATTTCAAGACCGTATTTCAGGCTGATGCTGTAGTCGTCAGGACCGTGGCCACCGGCGGTATGTACCGCACCGGTACCCGCATCCAGCGTCACGTGATCGCCCAGGATCGCCGGCACATTGAAGTCAAGGAACGGGTGTTTGAAGCGCATCAGCTCCAGCGCGTCACCTTTCACGGTGCCCAGCACGGTGTAGTCGGCGATGTTCGCGCGTTTCAGCACGCTTTCGACCAGATCTTTCGCCAGGATCAGCGCCTGACCGTCAACCTGCACCAGCGCGTACTCGAACTCACCGGACAGGGAGATCGCGCGGTTTGCTGGCAGCGTCCACGGGGTGGTGGTCCAGATAACCAGCGAGATGGGGCCGTTGACAGAGGTCACGCCAAATTTGGCTTTCACCGCCTCCTGATCGACCGCGTGGAAGGCCACGTCGATAGACGGAGAGGTTTTGTCGTAATACTCCACTTCCGCTTCTGCCAGCGCAGAACGGCAGTCCACGCACCAGTGCACCGGCTTCGCGCCTTTGTGCAGATGGCCGTTACCGATGATTTTACCCAGCGCACGGATGATGTTGGCTTCGGTTTTGAAGTCCATGGTCAGGTACGGACGTGACCAGTCACCCAGCACGCCCAGGCGGATAAAGTCCTGACGCTGACCGTCAACCTGCGTAGCCGCGTATTCGCGACATTTTGCGCGGAATTCTGCCGCGGTGAACTTCTCACCCGGCTTACCAAACTCTTGCTCAACTTTCAGTTCGATTGGCAGACCATGGCAGTCCCAGCCCGGAACGTAAGGCGAGTCATATCCCGCGAGGCCTTTGGACTTCACGATAATGTCTTTCAGAATCTTGTTTACAGAGTGACCAATATGAATGCTGCCATTCGCATATGGAGGGCCATCATGCAGAATGAAGGTTTTTTTGCCTTTTTTGGCTGCACGGATGATGCCGTACAGGTCATCATCGGTCCAACGCGCCAGCATTCCCGGTTCGCGCTTGGCGAGATCGCCGCGCATCGGGAACCCTGTTTCCGGCAAATTCAGGGTTGATTTATAGTCACTCATCAGATTCTCGGTTCCGTATTTTTCACGTAGGCATTTAAGCCGGGTTTACTCGCCCAAAAAACTCGCGGGCCGTTAATTCATCTCGCGCGATTTGCGCCTTTAGTTCATCCAGCGAAGCAAATCGCTGCTCATTGCGTATTTTTTTACGCAGTATCACATCTATATGGCGACCATAAAGGTCCATTACAACGTCCAGTAGGTGCACTTCTAATTGTTGACGGACACCGGCGACTGTAGGACGTGTGCCAATATTGGCGACACCGAAATACGGTTTATCGCCCAGACCAGCCACTTCCACCGCATATACCCCTTTAACCGGGGAGACCTGACGACGTAGCGGTATATTCGCCGTCGGGAAACCTATGGTGCGGCCCAGCGCATCGCCATGGACCACACGGCCTGAAATGCTAAACGGATGTCCCAGCAGCGTTTCCGCCGTATCCAGTTCATCGTTGGCCAGCGCCTGACGCACCGCAGTGCTGCTAACCCGGACGCCGCCTTCGCAAAAGGTCATTGCGCTGGTGACATCAAAGCCGTACTCGAGGCCAGCCTTCTGTAATAGCAAGAAATCGCCCTGACGACCAGCGCCAAAGCGGAAATCATCCCCCACGGCCAGAAACTGCACGCCAAGGCGCCTGACCAGCAGGTCACTGACGAAATTTTGTGCTGTGAGCGCGGCAAAGCGGCGATCGAAACGCACGCACAATACGTAGTCCACCCCGGACTCTGCCAGGTAGCGCAACTTCTCGCGCAGGCGAGTGAGGCGAGCCGGTGATTTATCGCCGGCAAACAGCTCCAGCGGCTGCGGCTCAAAAATCATCACTACAACGGGCAGGCCACGCGCCTCCCCTTCTTTACGCAATCCCTGCAGCAGCGCCTGATGACCACGATGCACGCCGTCGAAATTACCAATGGTCAGCACGCACCCGTGCGGTGCTCTGCTGAGATTATGTATGCCGCGTATCAGCTTCATGTCTGGCTCAAAACAGTGAAAATCGCCAAAGTATACCTTGTACAGCGGTTAAGGTTAACCGGCGATTGTTCGCGCAAAACAGAAAGCCGTAATGATTTCATCAGGCTGACCTTTCACAGCAAAAAAATCTGCCCGTGAACTGCGTTTTTTGTGCCGAAAAGCTGTATTCACGAGCGACAAGCTGGTAGAATCCTGCGCCATCACTACGTAACGTAGCGTCGCCAATCAACGGCGCTTATTTGCACAAATCCATTGACAAAAGAAGGTATAGAGGGCATATTCCTCGGCCTTTGAATTGTCCACATAGATCATATTTGGGAGTTGGACCTTGGCTAATATCAAATCAGCTAAGAAACGTGCTATCCAGTCTGAAAAGGCTCGTAAGCACAATGCAAGCCGTCGCTCTATGATGCGTACTTTCATCAAGAAAGTATACGCAGCTATCGAAGCTGGCGACAAAGCTGCTGCGCAGAACGCATTTAATGAAATGCAACCAATCGTGGATCGTCAGGCTGCTAAAGGTCTGATCCACAAAAACAAAGCAGCGCGTCATAAAGCAAACCTGACCGCGCAGATCAACAAACTGGCTTAATCGCCACTTGTTGTTGCTTGTTTTAAAAGAACCCGCTTAACGCGGGTTTTTTTATATCTTCAGATTGCCGGTGGCGTAAACAGCGCCGAGTAGTCGCGGTTACAGATGCGCTGTACTGCCGGATGTTGAATCATCCTTTCTGCAAATATCGCGTGATACTCCTCCATCACGTTATCGACCCGGCCAATCTCCGTAATCTTGTTATCTGAATAGAGATCGTGCACGTACAGCGTCGGTGCAACGAAGATGGCGTTATGCGCCTCACCAAAGGCTTTCATTAGCGCCGCATCGTCAAACTCGCCGAGGATCTCCACCTTCAGTCCCTGAGAGTTAAACCAGTTCAGCAGTTTGCGCCCAAGCATGGAGCGCCGGCCTGGCACCAGCAAACGACGCTCCTCCAGACAGGCAGGAAACGGTTTTTCCGGCGGCGGGTTAATGCACCAGAAGCTGACCCCGCATTCGCCAATCTTCACCGAGAACAGCCCTTCCTGCTGCGTAGAGTCGATCGGGCAGTCCGAGATAATCATATCCAGCTTATGCTGGCTCAGCTGCTCCAGCAGCATCTCGTGCGTGGATTCAAAACAGCGCAGATGGATTTGCTCATCTTCGACCACCGCCGCATCCAGCACGCCGCTGACCAGCCGTTTTGACAACGCATCCGCCACGCCGACGTCAAAGAGCAGGTTTGACTCTTTGCGGTAGTTAACGATATCCAGCATCTCCTGACTTAAGGTAAACATCTTATCCGCGTAGCGGAAAACCAGTTCGCCCAGCTCACTTGGCTCAATCCCACGGCCCTTGCGCTTAAAGAGCTTGCCCTGTAGCCGCTCTTCCAGCGCCTTGATTTGCCCGGTGATGGTCTGCGGCGTCAGGTAGAGCGCCTCTGCCGCCCCCACGACCGAGCCCTGCTTATAGACGTGCCAGAAGTAGTAAAGGTGGTTGTAATTCAAATGAGACATCGTGTCTTCGCTCCCTGATCGTGTAGCGGGAGAAGGTGTTCTTCTCCCGGTTTCCTGTTATGCCTGAACGACCGGTCCGGACAGTTTGACCTTCAATAAGGTATAGCCAGTGACTGCGGCCAGTAACGATCCGATAAGGATGCCCAGCTTCGCCCAGACGATAAGCTCAGGCGCATGGGCACCAAAAGCCAGCGTTGAGATAAAGATCGACATGGTAAACCCAATGCCGCACAGCACGCCCACCGCCATGATCTGCTTAAACGTAGTACCGTGCGGCAGTGACGCCAGCTTCAGCTTCAGCGCCAGCCAGCAGAACAGGCTAATGCCCAGCGGTTTACCAATAAACAGTCCGGCAATAATGCCCAGCGGCAACATTGAGGTCAGTCCCTCAAGGGTTACCCCTTCCAGCGAAACGCCTGCATTAGCGAAAGCAAACAGCGGCAGGATCATAAAGGCGACCCACGGGTGCAGTACATGCTCCAGCTGTTTAGCAGGCGATTTCCCCTCCTGCGGCTTAAGCGGAACGAAGAAGCCGACGATGACCCCGGCGAGCGTAGCGTGCACGCCTGATTTCAGTACCGCGGTCCACAGCACCATCCCCACCAGCACGTAGATCCCGATGCGGCGCACGTTGCAAATGTTCAACAGCGCCAGTACCGCAATCGCTCCTGCGGCAACGCTCAACGACAGGATCGACAGGTCGCTGGTGTAGAACAGCGCAATAATGACAATCGCGCCCAGGTCATCAATGATCGCCAGCGCCATCAGGAAGATTTTCAGTGCCACCGGCACGCGGCTTCCCAGCAAGGCCAGCACACCCAGGGCAAACGCGATATCCGTTGCCGCCGGAATGGCCCAGCCGTGACGCGATACTGGATCCTGCCAGGTGAACGCCAGGAAGAGCAACGCCGGAATGACCATCCCCCCGAATGCGGCAATCACCGGGAACGCGGCACGCTGACGGCTGGCAAGCGAGCCCAGGACCAGCTCACGCTTAACCTCCAGCCCTACCAGCAGGAAAAACACGGCCATCAGTGCATCGTTGATCCACAGCAGCATGTTCTTATTAATTTCCAGCGCCCCGACTTTCAGCTCGACGGGAGTTTCCAGAAACGCGTGGTAAAAGTCGCGTGTGAAACCCATATTGGCCAGCGCCATCGCGGCCGCAGCGGCAATAATCAGGATGATGCCGCCTGATGCTTCACTGCTAAAAAAACGGTGTATTAATTTCACGTAGGCTCTCTCTTACAGCAATACTTCGGTAAAACCATAATACCAGGCCAAACAGCTCGGCAAAAGCAGATTAATGTTGAGTATATATTCAGTTTTACCGAATGATAGCCATGAGGACAGCTACAAAAAGAAAAAGCCCGAAATCGCTTCCGGGCTTTTTGAGATGAACACCAGCTAACGGATCAGCGGGTCAAATCGTCGAAGAATTTTTTGACGCCATCGAAGAAGCTTTTGGAGCGCGGGCTGTTTTTCTCACCCGTCGGGCCGCCAAAACTTTCCTGCAGCTCTTTCAGCAGCTGTTTCTGCTTGTCGTTCAGGCCAACCGGGGTTTCAACCACCACGCGGCACAGCAGGTCGCCCTGCGCACCACCGCGAACGGATTTAACACCTTTACCACGCATGCGGAACAGCTTGCCGGTCTGGGTTTCGCCTGGAACCTTCAGATTGACGCGACCATCAAGCGTTGGCACTTCAATTTCGCCACCGAGTGCCGCCATGGCGAAGTTGATGGGCACTTCACAGTACAGGTTGTTGCCTTCACGCTCAAAGATGGCGTGCTGCTTGACCTGAACCTGAACGTACAGATCGCCTGCTGGTGCACCGTGCTCGCCGGCCTCACCTTCACCTGCCAGACGGATACGGTCGCCCGTGTCCACGCCTGCCGGGATTTTAACGGACAGCGTCTTGGTTTTCTCAACGCGACCATGGCCGTGGCATTTTGTGCAGGGGTCTTTAATCAGCGTACCGCGACCATGACAGTGCGGACACGCCTGCTGCACGGCGAAGAAGCCCTGACGCATCTGTACCTGACCGGAACCGTGACAGGTTGGACAGGTTTGCGGCTGGGTGCCTGCTTTCGCGCCGCTGCCGTGGCAAACGTCACACTCTTCCAGCGTCGGAATACGGATCTCTTTGGTGACGCCGCGTACGGCCTCTTCCAGCGTCAGATCCATGTTGTAGCGCAGGTCGGCGCCGCGCGCCGCGCGCTGACGGCCACGACCGCCGCCAAAAATGTCGCCGAAAACATCGCCAAAGATATCGCTGAAGTCAGCGCCGCCGCCAAAGCCGCCGCCACCGAATCCACCGCCGCCCATGCCGCCTTGTTCGAAGGCTGCGTGACCGTACTGGTCATAGGCCGCACGTTTCTGTGCATCGGTCAGGACTTCGTAGGCTTCTTTGATCTCTTTAAATTTGGCTTCAGCCTCTTTGTCACCCTGGTTGCGGTCCGGGTGGAATTTCATGGCCAGGCGCTTATACGCCTTTTTGATTTCACGCTCTTCCGCAGTTTTCGGAACGCCTAAAATCTCGTAATAGTCTTGCTTTGCCATTGGTTTTTTTAAGCCCCTTAACATGCGAGCACGGGCGTGGAGAGTTCTCCTACGCCCGTGCCGATTAATTACCCTGCATCAGGGCGATTATTTTTTGTCTTTCACTTCTTCGAACTCAGCGTCGACAACGTCGTCGTCTTTCGCGTTGTTCTGAGAAGCGTCAGCGCCAGCCTGCTGTTGGGCGTGCTGCTGCTGAGCGATTTCCATCAGCTTCTGAGAAGCCTGTGCCAGCTCCTGCATCTTCGCTTCGATATCCGCTTTATCTTCGCCTTTCAGAGACGTTTCCAGCGCGCTCAGTGCAGCTTCGATAGCCGTTTTGTCTTCAGCTGGCAGTTTATCGCCGGCTTCTTCAACCTGCTTACGGGTGCTGTGCAGCAGATGGTCGCCCTGGTTGCGGGTCTGAACCAGCTCTTCGAACTTACGGTCAGATTCCGCGTTTGCTTCTGCTTCACGAACCATTTTCTGGATCTCTTCTTCGTTCAGACCGGAAGAGGCCTTAATGGTGATCTTCTGCTCTTTACCGCTGTTTTTGTCTTTCGCGGAAACGTGCAGGATACCATCAGCATCGATATCGAAGGTTACTTCGATCTGCGGCATACCGCGTGGCGCCGGGTTGATGCCATCCAGGTTGAACTGACCCAGTGACTTGTTATCCGCCGCACGCTTACGCTCACCCTGCAGCACATGGATGGTTACTGCAGACTGGTTGTCTTCAGCTGTAGAGAACACCTGGCTGTGCTTAGTAGGGATAGTGGTGTTTTTGGTGATAAGCGCCGTCATCACACCGCCCATGGTTTCGATACCCAGAGACAGCGGGGTAACGTCCAGCAGCAGAACGTCTTTCACATCACCCGTCAACACACCACCCTGAACGGCAGCACCGATAGCCACTGCTTCGTCCGGGTTAACGTCTTTACGTGGCTCTTTACCAAAGAATTCAGCCACTTTCTTCTGAACCATTGGCATACGGGTCTGGCCACCGACGAGGATAACGTCGTTGATATCAGACACGGACAGGCCAGCATCCTGCAGAGCAACTTTCAGTGGCTCGATGGAACGGTTCACCAGGTCTTCTACCAGGCTTTCCAGTTTCGCACGGGTCACTTTAATGTTCATGTGTTTAGGACCGGTCGCGTCTGCAGTGATATACGGCAGGTTCACGTCGGTCTGCTGAGCGGAAGACAGTTCGATCTTCGCTTTCTCAGCGGCTTCTTTCAGGCGCTGCATTGCCAGCGGGTCGTTACGCAGGTCAATGCCCTGATCTTTCTTAAACTCGTCAACGAGGTAGTTGATCAGACGGGTATCGAAGTCTTCACCACCCAGGTGGGTATCACCGTTGGTTGCCAGAACTTCGAAGGTTTTTTCGCCATCAACTTCGTCGATTTCGATAATAGAGATATCGAAAGTACCACCACCCAGGTCGTAAACCGCGATAGTACGGTTGCCAACTTCTTTATCCAGACCGTAAGCCAGTGCCGCTGCGGTTGGTTCGTTGATGATACGTTTTACTTCCAGACCTGCGATACGGCCAGCATCTTTCGTTGCCTGACGCTGAGCATCGTTGAAGTAAGCAGGAACGGTGATAACAGCTTCAGTTACCGGTTCACCCAGGTAATCTTCTGCGGTTTTCTTCATTTTTTTCAGCACTTCAGCAGAGATCTGCGGTGGTGCCGTTTTGGTGCCTTTCACATCAAGCCATGCATCGCCGTTATCTGCTGCGATGATTTTGTAAGGCATGATAGAAACGTCACGCTGAACTTCTTCGTCCTGGAAGCGGCGGCCAATCAGGCGTTTAATCGCAAACAGGGTATTTTGCGGGTTTGTCACTGCCTGACGTTTAGCCGGCTGACCAACCAGAGTTTCACCATCCTGGGTATAAGCAATGATAGAAGGCGTGGTGCGATCGCCCTCGGCGTTCTCCAGCACGCGTGCGGTAGTGCCATCCATAATCGCTACACAAGAGTTGGTAGTACCCAGGTCGATACCAATAATTTTACCCATCTAAACGTCTCCACTTAAAATTCAGTCAACATGTGGTTGTGTACCTGTAATAAGGGCAGAACGTGCTTTTTCAACTGCCCACAATTGATTTTTTTCAGGTCCACACACTGCGGTTGACTACAAGATGGGGTCGCGCCAGCGTCCATCAAGGGGGAACGGTAAAAAAAATTTTTAATTTCACCCTGATGAGATCATAGACGGCATTGATTGCGCCCATTATGATGCCGCGCCCCGTCAGGGAGAACTGACGCGGGTTTAACCATTTCACCATATTAATGATGATTTTTTTGAGGACTTATGGGCAACACTAAGTTGGCTAATCCGGCTCCGCTGGGCCTGATGGGTTTTGGCATGACCACTATCCTGCTGAACCTGCACAACATCGGGATGTTCCCGATGGATGGCATTATCCTGGCGATGGGCATTTTTTACGGCGGTATCGCGCAAATCTTCGCGGGCCTGCTGGAATATAAGAAAGGCAACACCTTCGGCTTAACCGCATTCACCTCTTATGGTTCTTTCTGGCTGACCCTGGTCGCGATCCTGCTGATGCCTAAAATGGGCCTGGCAGACGCGGCAAACGCACATTTCCTGGGCGTTTACCTCGGTCTGTGGGGCGTCTTCACGCTGTTTATGTTCTTCGGCACCCTGAAAGGCAACCGCGCACTGCAGTTTGTTTTCCTGAGCCTGACCGTGCTGTTCGCCCTGCTGGCGATCGGCCACCTCGTGGATAACGAAAGCATCGTGCATATTGCCGGCTGGATTGGTCTGGTGTGCGGCGCAAGCGCTATCTACCTGGCAATGGGTGAAGTGCTGAACGAGCAGTTTGACCGCACCATCCTACCGATTGGTGAAAAACACTGATCCATCTGTCGTGTCCGCCTCGCGGGCACGACATCCCTGTTTCTGCCGAAGCCAAATGCCTAACACCAGCCCCATCACCGACAGCGCGAGCACATACCAGGCGGGTGCCATCGGGGATACTCCCATCAACACCGTGACCGCAATCGGCGTCAGCCCGCCAAAGATGGCGTAAGAGACGTTATAGGAAAAAGAGATCCCGGTGAAGCGGACCTCTGGCGGAAAAGCTCGCACCATCACATACGGCACTGCACCGACAACCCCCACGCACAGCCCGACCGTACCGTAGAGCAGGAACAGCTGTTCAGGATGGCTGCCTGCCAGGTGGTAAAACGCCCAGCTCGACGCAGCCAGCAGCAGACTGCCGATGATGAAAGTCAGGCCGGCACCGATACGATCAACGGCCAGCCCCGCGGCCAGACAGCCAAAGCAGAGCATAATGGTGGCGATACTGTTTGCCTGCAACGTTACCGCCGGCGCAAAACCGTACTGCTTTTGCAGCCATACCGGAGACATTAAGATAACGACCACGATGCCCGCCGACAGCAGCCAGGTGAGCAGCATCGACACCACAACCGCGCTCCGGTGGCGCACCACCACGGCTTTTACCGGCAACTCCTGTGCCAGCGCCTTGCGCTGCTGCATCTCAAGGAAAATAGGTGTCTCCTGCAGCCAGCGGCGAAGATACATCGCCACCAGGCCAAACGCCCCGCCGAGCAGGAACGGTACGCGCCATCCCCAGTCGTGAACCGCCTGTTGCGTCATGCTGGTATTCACGATAGTGGCCACCACTGAACCGAGGAGGATACCGACAGTCAGCCCCGCCGTTAAGGTTCCACAAGCGATGCCGATGCGGCGCGCCGGCACATGCTCCGCCACAAACACCCAGGCCCCCGGCACTTCGCCGCCAATTGCCGCCCCCTGAAGAATGCGCATCAGCAACAGCAGCAGCGGAGCAACAATGCCCATTGAGGCGTAAGTGGGCAGCAGACCAATGGCCAGCGTCGGCACGGCCATCAGTAAAATGCTGAGCGTGAACATCTTCTTACGCCCGACCAGGTCACCAAAGTGGGCCATCACAATGCCACCCAGCGGTCGCGCCAGATACCCGGCGGCAAAAATGCCGAAGGTTTGCACCTGGCGCAACCACTCCGGGATATCTGCCGGGAAGAAAAGCTCCCCCACCACGGCGGCGAAGAAGACGAAGATGATAAAGTCGTAAAACTCCAGCGCACCGCCTAAGGCCGCGAGCGTGAGGGTTTTATAGTCCTGTCGATTCAGAAGTCGGGTGTTATGTGACATAGCGAACCATTTGGCTTATGTTGTGGATTTATTTTTACAGCAAACGTAAAGAAAAAATTACTATACCGTAAAACCCTTACCACGCCACCGTCGCTTCAGCTAATGTCACATATTGATTAATTTCAGGAGATTGTCTCGCGACGGGCGTTTTTCGGACGAAAAGCTGCTACCACTTTCTCATCGGTTTCTACATACGGGCCGTCAAGTAACTGTATACAATACGGTACACTTGCAAAAATCCCGTGCACGATCACGCTGCCATCTTCCGCTTTCAGTCCTTCAAGCGTCTCTTTGATGGACTTCGGCTGGCCCGGCAAATTCAGAATCAATGCCTGCTTGCGGATTACCCCGACCTGACGGGAGAGGATCGCCGTCGGGACAAAGTGTAGACTGATCTGGCGCATCTGCTCACCGAAGCCAGGCATCTCACGATCGGCAACCGCCAGCGTGGCATCCGGAGTGACGTCCCGGCGCGCAGGCCCGGTGCCTCCCGTGGTCAATACCAGGTGGCAGCTCATCTCATCCACCAGCTCACAGAGTGTCTGTTCGATAATTGGCTGTTCGTCAGGGATCAGGCGGGTCTGGATCTCAAAGGGGGTTGTCAACGCACTGCCCAGCCATTCTTCCAGCGCGGGGATGCCTTTATCCTGATAAACACCGCTGGAGGCGCGGTCAGAAATCGACACTAAGCCGATGCGTAAGGTATTCATATCCATTCCATTCAAAAAAGTACTGATTAAAGGGAATGATACACGCAGAGGGGAAATTCAGACAGAGTACGAAAGAAGTAGCGTGACCGGGAACCCGGTCACGCAGAATGATTACAGCAGGTCGCCGATCATTTTTTCCAGTTTTTCCTGGTCGATAGCAAACTTACGGATACCGTCCGCCAGTTTATCTACAGCCATTGGATCCTGGTTATGCTGCCACAGGAACTCAGATTCAGTGATGCGCTCCGGACGCGCTTTCACTTCACCGGTGTAGGACAGTTTACGCTCGATAGCACCTTCGCTTTCAGCCAGCTCTTTCAGCAGTGCCGGGGCGATGGTCAGGCGGTCACAGCCAGCCAGTTCGATGATTTCACCTACGTTACGGAAGCTTGCGCCCATCACCACAGTCTCATAACCGTGCTGTTTGTAGTATTCGTAGATTTCGGTCACGGAAACGACGCCTGGATCTTCAGATGCCGCGTACTCTTTCTTATCCGTGTTGGCTTTGTACCAGTCCAGAATACGGCCAACGAATGGAGAAATCAGGTATACGCCGGCTTCCGCACATGCACGCGCCTGTGCGAAGGAGAACAGCAGCGTCAGGTTACAGTTGATACCGTCTTTTTCCAGCTGTTCAGCTGCACGAATACCCTGCCAGGTTGACGCCAGTTTGATCAGGATGCGGTCATTGCTGATGCCGGCATCGTTGTACATTTTGATCAGACGTTTTGCTTTGGCGATAGACGCTTCGGTGTCGTAGGAGAGACGTGCGTCAACTTCGGTAGAGATGCGGCCAGGAACCAGTTTCAGAATTTCCAGACCAATGTTCACGGCCAGTTTATCAGTGGCATCAACAACCTGCTGCGCGCGGTCGTTGCTCTGTGCTTTCGCCCAGGTCACTGCGTCGTCAATCAGTTTGCGATACTCAGGGATCTGTGCGGCGTTAAGGATCAGAGAAGGGTTGGTGGTGGCATCCTGCGGCTGGTACAGCTTCATTGCCGCGATATCTCCGGTGTCAGCTACGACAGTGGTGAACTGACGAAGGGAGGTCAATTTATCCGTCATGATAGTGTTTCTCTTTTAACGTGCCCTGGATAATTCACGCTACCGACAGCATGCCTGCAGCGGAAAAATGACAGGTTTACTTGTTAGGGGGATGTAACCGGTCTGCCCTGATGATAACACGACGGAGGGGTAGCGCAACCGCAGACAGTGCGCTTAGACAGAGTATGATAAACTCAGAATATTAACAGGCTGCTAAGTAACAGCATGTCCAATCAGTGGTAGCGCTTACATATTCATTTTGGCATCAACAAGAGGGACGTTAATGCCTGATTTCCTTTTCTTTATTAATGAAGTCCTTTGGGGTTCGATAATGATATACCTGCTGCTGGGTGCAGGTATTTGGTTTACGCTACGCAGCGGGTTTATCCAGTTTCGTTATATTCGCAAATTTGGCAGAAGTCTGAAAAACAGCGTCACGCCCCAGCCGGGCGGATTAACCTCTTTCCAGGCCCTCTGCACCAGCATTGCCGCACGCCTCGGCAGCGGTAATATGGCGGGGGTGGCACTGGCCATCAGCGCCGGTGGCCCGGGCGCCGTTTTCTGGATGTGGGTCACGGCGCTTATCGGGATGGCCACCTCCTTTGCCGAGAGCGCCCTCGCCCAACTCTACAAAGAAAAAGATAAAAACGGACAGTTTCGCGGCGGCCCGGCCTGGTACATGGCACGTGGCTTAGGAATGCGCTGGATGGGCGTGCTGTTTTCGCTGTTTTTACTGCTCGCGTACGGTCTGATTTTCAATACCGTTCAGGCGAATTCTGTCGCCCATGCCTTGCGCTATGCCTTTGCGTGTCCGGAGTGGATCACCGGGCTTGTTTTAGCCCTCTGTATCCTGCTGACGATTTCGACCGGCCTAAAAGGTGTCGCCCGCCTGATGCAGTGGCTGGTGCCTGTCATGGCGCTGCTGTGGGTTGCCGCCAGCCTGTTCGTCGCCGCACGGCATATCGAGCAGGTGCCGGAAGTGATTGCAACCATCTTCAAAAGCGCATTTGGCTGGCGCGAGGCGGCATCGGGCGCACTGGGCTATACCTTCAGCCAGGCGCTGATGTCGGGCTTTCAGCGCGGAATGTTCTCCAATGAAGCCGGTATGGGGTCAACCCCCAATGCCGCCGCCGCCGCCGCGTCCTGGCCGCCCCACCCGGCGGCACAAGGCATTGTTCAGATGATTGGCGTTTTTACGGACACCATTATTATCTGTTCCGCCAGCGCCATGATCCTGCTGCTGGCCGGCCCGGTACCTCACTCATCGGAAACAGCCGGCATACAACTGCTTCAGCAGGCACTGGTGAATCTGACGGGCGGCTGGGGAGCCGGGTTTGTCTCGCTCATCCTGCTGTTATTCGCCTTCAGCTCGATTGTTGTGAATTACCTCTACGCCGAAAATAATCTTATTTTCCTGAAAGTGGACTCCCGCCGTATGATCACGCTGCTGCGCCTCGGGGTGATACTGATGGTGTTAGCAGGTTCGCTGCTCAGCATGCCGCTGGTCTGGCAACTGGCGGATGTCTTTATGGCGCTCATGGCCATCACTAACCTGACGGCGATTCTGCTGCTCTCACCCGTGGTTACGCTTATCGCACGGGACTATCTTCGTCAGCGCAAACTGGGCGTACCGCCGGTCTTTGATGCCTCGCGCTATCCCGACATCCAGGCGCAAATTGCGCCCGGCACCTGGGATGATTTGCCACGGCAATAACAGCTATCGATCAATTGAGGGCGATTTTTTGCTAAAGTCGCTCTAAATTTCCTGCAAGGACTGGATATGCTGATTCTGATTTCACCTGCTAAAACGCTCGATTACCAGAGCCCGCTCGCCACCGAGCGCTATACCCAGCCTGAACTGCTGGACTATTCGCAACAGCTGATTCACATCGCGCGTAAGCTCTCTGCGCCACAAATTGCCTCGCTGATGAGCATCAGCGACAAACTGGCGGATCTTAACGCGACCCGTTTCCACGAGTGGCACCCGGACTTCACGCCGAACAACGCCCGCCAGGCGCTTCTGGCGTTTAAAGGTGATGTGTATACCGGCCTGCAGGCGGAAGATTTTAGCGAAGCCGATTTCGACTTCGCCCAGCAGCATCTGCGCATGTTGTCAGGTCTGTACGGCGTGCTGCGCCCGTTGGACCTGATGCAGCCGTATCGTCTGGAGATGGGTATCCGCCTGGAAAACCCTAAAGGCAAAGATCTGTACCATTTCTGGGGCGATATCATCACCGACAAACTGAACGCTGCGCTGCGTGCTCAGGGCGATAATGTGGTGATCAATCTGGCCTCCGATGAATACTACAAATCGGTGAAGCCGAAAAAGCTGGATGCGGAAATTATTAAGCCCGTTTTCCTCGATGAGAAAAACGGCAAGTTCAAGGTCATCAGCTTCTACGCCAAAAAAGCGCGTGGGTTGATGAGCCGCTACATCATTCAGAACCGCCTGACGAAGCCGGAGCAACTGACCGCCTTCAACAGCGAAGGCTACTTCTTCGATGAAGAAGCGTCAGGGAAAGGCGAACTGGTGTTTAAGCGCCACGAGCAGTAAAACAAACCCCGCCAGATGGCGGGGTTTTGCATTAATGGTGTTTCCAGTCCGGGCCAGGACGCGGGTCGTCGTGACGATCGTGATGGTGGTCATCATGATGACGATCGTGATGCTCGTCATGTGGGCGCCAGTGATTATCGCGCCAGTCATAGTGAGCCTTCCACCAGTCATGGTCGCGCCAGCGGCCACCATCCCAGTAGTGACCACGATTATCCTGATCGCCAATCTGCAGTTTTACCGCAGGGACGAGGGTGATTTCAGAGGCCTGAACCGCCATCGGAGCGACCAGCATCATTGAAAGCACCAGCAGAGCAGGTTTCAGTTTAGACATAGGTGACTCCTTATTCATTTACCCGATGTGGGCCGATGTAAGGAGAATACGTGAGGAGGACGGGGGATGTTATTCTCTGCAATCCTAATCGCTAAGTGACCGCATTTATTGGGAATTTCTGCTTTTTTACTGCTATTTTTCTCCTTAATTTCTCCATAAAAAAAGCCGGGTAAGTTTCACCTTACCCGGCCTGCATAGGGTGACAGAATCGTTATCCGCGCGTCATCATCAACTTACGCAGCGCGGCGAAATCCGCGGGCAATTCATGCGAAAGCAGCGGCAGGTCCGCACGCTCGGCCAGCTCTTTTGGCAGCGGCAGCGTTTCACCCAGAATCACTTCCACGCTCTCTTTGAACTTCGCCGGATGAGCCGTTCCCAGGAACAGGCCATACTCCCCCGGATTCAGCTGATCGCGCAGCGCACGGTAAGCGATCGCCGCATGCGGTTCAGAGGTGTACCCCGCCGCTTTCAGCTCACGCAGGGTGGCTTTGGTGGTCTCATCCGTCACCGCGGCGTAACCCAGATCGCCCAGACGCCAGACCTTACGGCGGAAAAGCTCTTCCACACGCGGCCAGTTGTTTGGCTGGCTTACGTCCATCGCATTCGAAAGCGTCGCCTGCGTGACGTTCGGCGCCCATTTACCGTCTTTCAGGAAGCGCGGCACGGTGTCGTTGGCGTTGGTGGCGGCGATAAAGCGTTTTACCGGCAGGCCGAGCGATTTCGCCAGCAGGCCCGCCGTCAGGTCACCAAAGTTGCCGCTTGGTACGGAGACGACCAGCTGATTGCGCGCCTCCTGTGGCAGCTGTGCAACCGCTTCGAAGTAGTAGCAGATCTGCGCCAGCAGACGGCTGATGTTAATGGAGTTCGCCGAGTTCAGACCCAGCGCCACTTTCAGCTCTTCATCATCGAAGGCCTGCTTGACCAGCGCCTGACAGGCATCGAAATCGCCGTCAATCGCCACGGTTTCAATGTTGCCCCCGAGCGTACAGAACAGTTTTTCCTGCAGCGGACTGATTTTGCCTTTCGGGTAGAGGATCACCACGCGAACGTTCTTCAGACCATAGAACGCATGGGCAACGGCCGCACCGGTATCGCCGGAGGTCGCCGTCAGAATCGTTACCGGTTTGTCGCCGCTGATGTGGGTCAGCATCTGCGCCATAAAGCGGCCACCGAAGTCTTTAAACGCCAGGGTTGGACCGTGGAACAGCTCAAGGCAGCCGACATCCGGCTCAACCTGCTTAACCGGTGCCGGGAAAGCGAACGCTGCACGCACGCGCTCTTCCAGCAGCTCCTGCGGGATTTCATCGCCGATAAAGGCAGAGAGAATTTTAGTGCTGCGGGTGACAAAGTCCTGCTTCAGCAGTTCATCAATGTCGGTCAGCTGAAATTCCGGCAGGTCATGGGGGAAGAACAGCCCCTGATTTTTGCCCAGTCCCTGAGTCACCGCCTGCGCGAAGCTGACCTGCTCGTTATGATCTTTAAGGTTGTAGAGTTTCATTCGTTATCCCAGTACTCGTGCGCCAGCCGTGTCCAGACGGCAAATATGAACAAAGCCTTCCTGATTTTGCAGGTAGTGTTTAGAGAGCCAGTCCGCCACGCGCTGCGCCGTGTCTGGCTTATCGCACAGGGCGAACAGCGTCGGGCCGGAGCCGGAGATACCGCACGCCAGTGCGCCGGTATCCATTGACGCCTGTCGCGCCTCGTTAAAGCCAGGCAGCAGCTTAGTGCGGTACGGCTCGGCGATAACGTCTTTCATTAATTTTGCTGCCAGCTGCGGCTGACGGGTGTAGCAGGCGTGAATAAAGCCGGCCAGATGACGTCCGTGAGCGATACAGTCCTGACGACGATACTGCGCAGGCAGGATCGCACGCGCTTCAGCGGTGGATACCTTAATGCCGGGATAGGCCAGCACCCACAGCCACTCATCAAACCCTGGCACCTGCTGGCTGATGATGCCATTTTCTTCAATCATCAGTTGCATACCACCGAGGAAGCAGGGGGCGACGTTGTCATAATGAATGCTGCCGGAGATGCGCCCTTCCAGCTCGCCCATTAACCCGAGCAGACGGTTATTATTCAGCGGCTTGCCGCAGTGCTCATTCATGGCCACCAGTCCGGCGACCACGGAGCAAGCGCTGGAACCCAGGCCAGAGCCAATCGGCATACTTTTTTCCAGCGTCATGGCGACCGGCACATTTTTGCCGATCTCCTGACAGAACCGCTCCCAGCACTGATAAACGATATTCTCGCGCGGGTCTGTCGGCAGTTTGCTGGCGAAGCGGCCCACGTTATTCAGGCTAAAGCTCTCTGCCGCTTCAACCGTTACCGTATCGCCCAGCAGCGAACCATCCACCGGCGTCACCGCCGCACCCAGCACATCAAATCCGACGCTCATATTGGCGCTGGAAGCCGGGGCATAAACTTTCACCATGTTAAACTCCTAACTTCCATGACAGGGTACGCAGCAAATCGGCAAATACACCCGCCGCGGTAACATCATTCCCTGCGCCATAGCCGCGAAGCACCAGCGGCAGTGGCTGATAATAGTGGCTGTAAAACGCGAGGGCGTTTTCGCCGTTTTTTACTTTGAACAGCGGGTCGTTGCCATCCACTTCAGCAATCTTCACGCGGCACATACCATCGTCTTCAATATTGCCAACATAGCGCAATACCTTACCTTCATCACGGGCTTTCGCAACGCGTGCGGCAAAGGCGTCGTCTAGCTGCGCTAAATTGGCCATAAAGGTGTTCACGTCACCGCTGTCGTCAAACCCGGCAGGCAGAACAGGCTCAATCACGATATCGGAAAGCTCCAGCTCACGGCCCGTTTCACGCACCAGTATGAGCAACTTACGCGCCACATCCATACCGGAGAGATCGTCTCGCGGATCCGGCTCGGTGTACCCCAGTTCACGCGCGGCACGGGTCGCTTCCGACAGGCTCATGCCCTCATCCAGCTTGCCGAAGATAAACGACAGCGAGCCGGAAAGAATGCCGGAGAAACGCTGCAGTTCATCCCCCGCGTTCAGCAGGTTTTGCAGGTTCTCGATCACCGGCAGGCCCGCGCCCACGTTGGTGTCGTAGAGGAACTTACGCCGTGACTTGCTCGCCGCCAGACGCAGCTGGTGATAGTAATCCATCGACGAGGTGTTGGCCTTTTTGTTCGGCGTCACCACGTGGAAACCTTCGCGCAGGAAATCGGCGTACTGATCGGCCACCGCCTGGTTCGAGGTACAGTCGACAATGACCGGGTTAAGCAGGTGATACTCTTTCACCAGACGGATTAACCGGCCCAGATTAAAGGGCTCTTTGGCATCATTCAGCTCAGTCTGCCAGTTTTCCAGGTTCAGACCATGAACGTTGGTCAGCAGCGCTTTTGAGTTCGCGATACCGCACACGCGCAGATCAATGTGCTTTTTCTTCAACCACTCCTGCTGACGCTTCACCTGCTCCAGCAGCGCGCCACCCACACCGCCCACGCCAATCAGGAACAGCTCAATCACCTGATCGGTGTTGAACAGCATCTGATGAACCACGCGAACGCCGGTTGTTGCATCGTCGTTATCAACAACCACCGAGATTGAACGCTCAGATGATCCCTGGGCAATGGCCACAATGTTGATGTTGGCCCTGGCCAGCGCGGCAAAGAATTTGGCCGAGATACCGCGCAGCGTACGCATACCGTCGCCCACCACCGAGATAACCGCCAGGCGTTCCTGGATAGAAAGCGGCTCCAGCAGCTCTTCTTTCAGCTCAAGGTAAAACTCTTCTTCCAGCGCACGACGGGCGCGCAGACAATCCCCCTGCGGTACGCAGAAGCTGATGCTGTATTCAGAAGAGGACTGAGTGATCAGTACAACCGAGATACCGTTGCGGGACATGGCCGCGAAAACGCGGGCCGCCATACCGACCATGCCTTTCATTCCCGGGCCGGAAACGCTGAACATGGCCATATTGTTCAGGTTAGAAATGCCTTTCACCGGCAGGCCGTCTTCATCGGTACTGGCACCAATCAGCGTGCCTGGCGCTTGCGGGTTACCGGTGTTTTTAATCAGGCAAGGGATCTGGAACTGGGCAATGGGAGAGATGGTGCGAGGGTGGAGAACTTTAGCGCCGAAGTAGGAAAGCTCCATCGCTTCCTGGTATGACATCGACTTCAGCAGCCTGGCGTCCGGCACCTGGCGCGGATCGCAGGTGTATACACCGTCGACGTCAGTCCAGATCTCACAACAGTCGGCGCGCAAACAGGCTGCCAGCACGGCAGCAGAGTAGTCGGAGCCGTTACGGCCCAGTACGACAAGTTCACCCTTCTCGTTTCCGGCGGTGAAGCCCGCCATCAGGATCATATGGTCAGACGGAATTTTGCTCGCGGCAATGCGACGGGTTGATTCGGCTATATCAACGGTAGACTCGAGGTAGTGACCCACTGCCAGCAGTTTTTCAACGGGATCGATAACCGACACATTGTGGCCACGCGCTTCCAGCAGGCCCGCCATGATTGCAATCGACAATTTTTCACCACGGCAGATTAACGCCGCGTTGATGCTATCCGGGCACTGACTTAAAAGGCTGATACCGTGCAGCACGTGTTTGATTTGGGCGAACTCTTGCTCAACAAACGATTTCAGCTGGGCGAGCGGGAAACCCGGCTGCGCCTCCGCCAGTCCCTGCAGCAGCTCAGCGAAGATACGCTCGGCGTCGCTCAAGTTCGGGAGTGCATCCTGGCCACCGATGGTCTTTTCAATCATCGCCACCAGGTGGTTGGTGATTTTTGCCGGGGCAGAGAGCACGGTCGCGACCTGCCCCTGCCTGGCGTTGCTCTCCAGGATATCGGCAACACGCAGAAAACGTTCTGCATTTGCCACTGATGTACCGCCGAACTTCAACACTCGCATGGTTCTACCTCGTTTCCTTTAGCCGAAAAAAAAGCCCGCACTGTTTGGGTGCGGGCTTTTTTCTGTTTTTCCTGTACGCGTCAGCCCGCATCATTTCCTGTGGTAATGATGATGGTTGTTGTTGTAATGGTGGTGATGCTGATGCGTTTCATGGATGTTGTGTACTCTGTCATTATTATCTGTCTGTGCTGTATTCTTTTAGGGTTAAAGGATTGGGCACCTTAAGTCAATGAATTTTTAATTTGATCACAATTCGGGACGCTCTCACGTCCCGCTGCTTGCAGATTTATTTTCATCCGATTCCCCCAGACGCACCCCACCCAGACAGACGGATACGCCATAGTAAAAACTTATGACAGCATTTTACTCGGCCAATTTTTTTTCAATATCATGCAGCAAACGGTGCAACATTGCCGTGTCTCGCTGCTCAAGGCGCCCAAGTCGCTGATGCAGCCAGTCCGCCATTTTTTGATCTTCCGCGACACCGAGTTGTAATAACAGATGGTCAACGCGAGCGCGCAGCGCGGCCAGCTGGTTTTCATCTGCCCCTTCAGCCTGGGGTTGAGGAATTTGTATTAGGGAGGCTAATTGATAGCAATACACCATTACCGCCTGGCCTAAATTCAGCGACGGATAATCCGCCACCATCGGCGCACCGGTCAGGACGTCCGCCAACGCCAGCTCCTCGTTCGTCAGACCGGAATCTTCCCGCCCAAAGACCAGCGCGGCCTTCGTCAGCCACTGGCTTTTCTCCGTTAACATCGGCACCAGTTCCGCCGGCGTGGCGTAATAGTGGAACTTTGCCCGGCTGCGTGCCGTGGTCGCCACGGTAAAGGAAATGTCGTGCAGCGCAGCGGCGAGCGTGTCGTAAGTGGTTATATTATCGAGAATATCCCCTGAACCGTGCGCCACCCAACGGGCCGCGGGCTCTAGGTGCGCCTGGCTGTCCACGATGCGAAGATCGGTAAACCCCATGGTCTTCATAGCACGCGCCGCAGCGCCTATATTTTCGGCTCTGGCTGGGGCGACCAGTACAATCGACAGATGCATTTATGCTCTCTTTTTAATCAGTTAGCGGGTGAAAATGTGATGCACTTCAACATATTACGCGGCGCGAATTTACAAAAATGCAACACAAATCACCGAAATAGCGTTTCAGAACAAATTAAAAACGCTAAACTATTTTGTGGCTGAACAATCAGTTAGAATGTTAACAGAAGGCTATTATCCTTATGTTTTATAATGGTAATGACCTCATGAATACTCTTTTCTGATTGGATTCGTATCGTTTATAAATCAAGGTACGCAACTAGTTGGTTTATTGAAAAATTGTGACAAAGGCTAGCATTCGGCTACGATGATTTCATCAAACTGTTAACGTGCTACAATTGAACTTGATATATGTCAACGAAGCGTAGTTTTATTGGGTGTCTGGTGTCACTTAGCCTGTTATGTTGCTGTTAAAATGGTTAGGATGACAGCCGTTTTTGACACTGTCGGGTCCAAAGGGAAAGTACCCACGACCAAGCTAATGATGTTGTTGACGTTGATGGAAAGTGCATCAAGAACGCAATTACGTACTTTAGTCACGTTAGGCCGGTCATGTTAATTTGCGACATGCATCAGGCAGGTCAGGGACTTTTGTACTTCCTGTTTCGATTTAGTTGGCAATTTAGGTAGCAAACATGCAGACCCCGCACATTCTTATCGTTGAAGACGAGTTGGTAACACGCAACACGTTAAAGAGCATTTTCGAAGCAGAAGGCTACGATGTCTTTGAAGCGACCGATGGCGCAGAGATGCATCAGATCCTTTCTGAAAATGATATCAACCTGGTGATCATGGATATCAACCTGCCGGGCAAAAACGGCCTTCTTCTGGCGCGCGAACTGCGTGAACAGGCGAACGTCGCGTTAATGTTCCTGACAGGCCGTGATAACGAAGTTGATAAAATCCTTGGCCTGGAAATCGGTGCGGATGACTACATCACTAAACCGTTTAATCCACGCGAGTTAACCATTCGTGCACGCAACCTGCTGTCGCGCACCATGAACCTGGGCACGGTCAGCGAAGAGCGTCGTAGCGTAGACAGCTACAAGTTCAACGGCTGGGAACTTGATATCAATAGCCGTTCACTGATTAGCCCGAACGGTGAGCAGTATAAACTGCCGCGCAGTGAATTCCGCGCGATGCTGCACTTCTGTGAAAATCCGGGCAAAATTCAGTCCCGTGCAGAACTGCTGAAGAAAATGACCGGCCGTGAGCTGAAGCCGCACGACCGTACCGTAGACGTGACCATCCGTCGTATCCGTAAACATTTCGAATCTACGCCTGATACGCCGGAAATTATCGCCACTATTCACGGTGAAGGTTATCGTTTCTGCGGCGACCTGCAGGAGTAATCCGGCAACTGAAGTAAAAAAAACGGCGCTTTCGCGCCGTTTTTTATTTCCAGACTCGCATCGTATCCGCATCAGGTTCAACGGGGGGGACGGGACGCTTCGGCTGAGAGAGCGAATACCAGTCAAGGTGACGCGTCAGGTACATGACCGCAAACAGTGCCATCGCCAGTACGGCAGCTCCCAGCAGCAACGCGCTGTCCTCAGAACGCAGCAGGAACCACATCACGACATCCAGCCCCAGCAGCGCCAGAATAAACACCCCGCTTCGCCTCCAGCTTTTCAGTACCGCCTGCAGGTACACACCATTCATCATCGCGCCGACAAGGCTTGCAATAATCCAGGCCGGCGTAAACCCGACATGCTCAGACAGGGCAAGTAAGACGAGATAGAAGAGGACCAGCGACAACCCTACCAGCAGATACTGCATTGGGTGCAGACGCAATCCGGTGAGGGTTTCGAACACGAAGAAGGCCATAAACGTCAGGGCAATCAGTAAAATAGCGTACTTGATCGCGCGGTCTGTCAGCTGGTACTGATCCGCTGGCGTGGCAACCGTCACGCTAAAGGCCGGGATAGAACTCCACTCCGGTGACTCGCCCTCGGCGAACCAGCTTTGCATGTTGTTAGCAAACCAGCTGCTCTGCCAGTTTGCCTGGAAACCAGACTCGCTAATCTGATGTTTAACAGGCAAGTAGTATCCCATAAATCCCGGGTGCGGCCAGTTACTGCTCAGCGTCATTTCGCTGTTACGCCCGACAGGCACCACCGCAAAACTGCCCGTCCCCGCCAGGTTAAACGACATATCAAGGGCGAGCGTTTTCGGCTCAAGGGCTTTATCACTCAGCGGAATATGAATACCGGCAAGTGTGCCATACACGCCGGTTCCCGGTTCTACGCTGAGCGTCTCACCGTTGATTTTTGCGACCTTCACCGTACCAATGCCCCGGGCATCACCCACGCCAATCACCAGGAATGGCTGCCCCAGCGTCATGGTTTCGCCCTTCAGCTGCGCCATTTTCTCCGTCGAAAACTGCGCTTTTATTTTGAGATCGGTGTTCCAGATTTGCCCGTCATAAATACCGATGCTTCTGGACTCCACGTGCTGATTTCCCTCAACGAGCAGAGATTCCGGCAGGATAAAGTGCAGGTAGCTTTTTTTGTATTCGACCTTTTTCTCATCCTCAAGTTTGTAAAAAACCTCTGTGACAGGAATGGCAATCAGCGGTCCTACCAGCTTTTGCGGCCCGCTGGTGCTTTGACGAAGCGAGTGTTCAACATCGTTACGGTAGCTCTCACGCTCCGAAATCAGGTTACTGACCATAAAGAGCGGGACTAACAACAGCAGAATGCACCCCAGCAGGGTGCTTACTTTCCAGAACAGGGGGGATTTCATCATTACGTCTCCTTTGTGATGAGGAGAGCGTACCGGGGCTATGTGGGGCCAGTTTGAAGTTATGTGAAGTGACGGTGAAGTGTCAGCGTGGCTTTCACGCCGCCTTCTGGCTGGTTATGCAGAGCAATGTCCCCCTGATGCAGACGCGCCACCTCCTGCACGAATGCCAGACCCAGCCCGCTGCTTTTCAACCCGTTCTCGCGGGGGAGCGAGTAAAAACGTTCAAAAATACGCGCCATGGCATAGTCCGGTATCCCGCTTCCGCTATCGCTTACGGTAAGCCGGATCTCGGTTGGCGTCTCCTCGGCAGCCAGCTGAAGCGTCCCGCCCTGCGGGGTAAAATCGATGGCATTATCCAGCAAATTACCCAGCGCCTGTTCAAGCAGCTCGGGGTCGCCCTGCACCTGCAGCGAAGTGGGCTGGCAGGTCAGGATGATATTTTTCGCCGTGATAACGGCGGAGCGTGAATCCGCAAGCCGTGAAAACAGCGTGCTGACACTCACGCTCACCGGCTCTATCTCTACCCGGTTTTCAAGACGCGCCTGAGAGAGCAGTTTTTCCACCAGCGACTGCATACGCGCGTTTTGCACCAGAATATTATCGATAAACCGCGCGGCCACCGCCGGCGGCGGCTGCTCATTAAGGATCTCTGCCGCGCCGCGGATTGCCGCCAGCGGGCTTTTGAGTTCGTGAGTAAGCGCATGCACATAATGCTCGATGTAATTCTTACCCTCGAGGCGAATGCGCATATTTTCCAGCGCCTGCGCCAGCTTTCGTAGCTCACTGCTGCCGGGGTTAGGCAGCGGGAGAGGCGTGTCCGTGGTCACCGCATCGGCGTAGCGCGACAATCTGCCAATGGAACGATTGATCCATCCCGCCACCAGCAGACCAATCAGCAGGGCAATGCCGAGCAGTGCCCCACCCGCCCACAGGATCCGCCGCTCGCTACGGTGAATAACCGGCGCCATGGCGCTGTTAGGTTTTCCGACCGACAGCACGCCGATAATGTTGCCCCTGTCCATCACCGGTGCGGCAACATACATCACCGTACTTTCCGGATCGTCAGGGTTGCTCTGGGTGCTGCGCGCGCCATATTCCCCGCGAAGCGTCAGCCAGACGTCATTCCAGCGGGAGTAGTCTTTTCCTACCGCCAGGCCCGCCGAATCAAACACCACCTTGCCCGTGGCGTCGGTCATGTAGACGTGGTACTCGTTGCGGACTTTATGAATGCCGCCAATGTTGGCGCGAAACGGCCGCTGATGGAGCCGTGAAAAGGCCTGAGCCAGCTGGCCCTGCTGCGGATTGCCTGCGAGCAGGTCGTCTCGCCCCACTTCCGCCAGCAGGGTCGCGGTGTCAATCAGCGTGCCTTCGGTGGCTCTGCGCACGCCGGGCTTGACCTCCTGCACGAAGATAGACAGCACAAACCACGCGGCGATAGCGACAATCAGGAAATAGCCCAGCAGCAGACGCATGCCAATACGCATTAATAAAGCCCCAGACTGTAACCCATCCCGCGATGGGTACTGATGGGCGAAAGCCCGTCATTGACCGCGCGCAGCTTGGCGCGCAAGGTTTTGATATGCGTATCCACGGTACGATCGAAGCTATCGCCGTCTTCACCCCACACTTTGTCCATAAGCTGCTGGCGAGAAAAGACCCTGCCCGGCGCCTGCAACAATGTTTTGAGCAGCAGGAATTCATAGCGCGTGAGCGGTAAAGGCTCCCCATACCAGCTGATTCTGGCGGCGGGTTCATTCAGTTCAAACTGCCCGATACGCACGATCTCGGTGGGGGCGGTGGATTTTTGTAACCGCCGTAGAATAGTCCTCACCCGGGCACAGACTTCACGCGGGGAGAAGGGTTTAGCGACATAATCATCCGCGCCCATCTCCAGTCCGAGCAGCTTATCCACCTCGTCACTTCGCGCCGTCAGAAACAGGATCGGCAGTGACGGATGCTGCGCCAGAAGCTGACGGCAGAGTTCAAAGCCGCTGATGTCAGGCAACCCGACATCCAGAATCGCCAGCGCGGGGACCTGCCGCCGCGCCTCTTCCAGTACCGGTAACCCACGCCCGAAAGCCTTCACCGCAAACCCCTCCTGCTGAAGCATGTAGAGTAGCGTGTCGGCGATACTGATTTCGTCCTCAACCAGCCAGACCAGAGGTTGCTGCATGATTCATCCCTGAATTAGTGCCATGGCATGATCGGCACGGCGCTGATGGCGTTTTTCGGTGAGCCTTCAACCACTTTGTCGGAATAGGCCAGATAGGCGAGCGTGTTGCGTTTGGCGTCATAAAAACGCACCACCTGCAGCTTTTTAAACACCAGCGAGGTCCGTTTCTGGAAAACCACGTCGCCCTGCGCTTTGCCGTTTTTGATTTTGTCACTCAGCTCCACCGGGCCGACCTGCTGGCAGGAGATTGCCGCATCGGAGGTATCTTCAGCCAGCCCAAGCCCGCCTTTAATGCCCCCGGTTTTCGCCCGACTAACGTAGCAGGTGACGTTTTTCACGTCCGGATCGTCAAACGCCTCCACCACAATCTTGTGGTCCGGGCCGAACACTTTGAAAACGGTATCGACAGAACCAATCTGTTCCGCCTGCGCGGCGTGCCCCACCGTCAACATCAGGGCAGTGAAGATCAAAGTCTTGTATTTCATATTGTTACCATTTTTAAGAATTACGCTGAGCGATTATTCAACACTGTAGACAAAAATGTAGCAAGATCACAGGATTAGAATATATTCACCCAAAACGAGGAACAAAAGGCATTAATGAGCAAAAAAAACACTGAATGCTAAAACATCAAAAAATGCTATTATCCGCTAACCTGTTATCAGGCACCTGCTGTTTTAAGGATGAGGATAGTATATGGATCAGGCTGGAATTATTCGCGACCTGCTCACCTGGCTGGAAGGTCACCTCGACCAGCCTTTGTCACTGGATAATGTGGCGGCTAAAGCAGGCTATTCCAAGTGGCATCTGCAAAGGATGTTCAAGGATGTCACCGGTCATGCTATCGGGGCCTATATCCGCGCACGTCGTCTGTCAAAATCAGCGGTGGCATTACGCCTGACCGCGCGGCCGATTCTGGATATTGCACTGCAATATCGTTTCGACTCGCAGCAAACCTTTACCCGCGCCTTTAAAAAACAGTTCTCGTTAACGCCAGCGCTCTATCGCCGCTCGCCTGACTGGAGCTCGTTTGGCATGCGTCCGCCGCTGCGTCTGGGTGAGTTTGCAATGCCGAAATATGAATTTATCACCCTGCCAGAAACGCACCTGATTGGTACGACGCAAAGCTACTCCTGTTCGCTGGAGCAGATTTCCGAATTCCGTCATCAGATGCGCGTTCAGTTCTGGCGCGACTTCCTGAGCCATGCGC
The DNA here is from genome assembly GCF_003635055.1 of Enterobacter sp. WPR_3_1. NCBI lineage: Bacteria > Pseudomonadati > Pseudomonadota > Gammaproteobacteria > Enterobacterales > Enterobacteriaceae > Enterobacter > Enterobacter sp. WPR_3_1. The sequence goes on from NZ_RBXU01000010.1 coordinate 210,370, forward strand.
CGGCGATCCCGCCCATCCTGTATGGTCTCAACGAAACGCACCCAAGCCAGGAAAAAGACGACGAGCAGGAGGTGTTCTACACCACCGCGTTAACGCCAGAACTGGCGAATGGCTATATTCAGGGTTCAAAGCCCGTGGTGCTGGAAGGCGGCGAATACGTGATGTTCGCTTATGAAGGGCTGGGAACGGGTGTACAGGAATTTATCCTGACCGTTTACGGAACCTGCATGCCAATGCTGAACCTGAATCGCCGTAAAGGTCAGGATATTGAGCGCTACTATCCGGCAAGCGATGCTAAACCGGAAGAAGGCCCAATCAATCTGCGTATGGAATTCTTAATTCCGATACGTCGTTAACGCTGAAGTTCGTCAAGTGCAGGGGCATCAAGATGCGAAATGTCCCCTGCCATCTCTACGACCCAACCTGACGCCAGCCACGCGCTTTCCTGATAGTCGATACGGGAAATAGAGCAGTTGCGCAGACGCAAACGGCGCTCTGCATACGCAGGTAACCCCAGAATCGTGCTCACAAGGCAGCCCAGCGCAATACCGTGACTCACCAGCAGCGGACGGCTCCCGGCCGGAAGCTTCAGGCATTCCGCCAGCGCGGCATGCATGCGCACGCTCAGCTCCTGCATGGATTCGCCTTCCGGAATACGGCCATCTTCGGTGCCGTTGACCAGCGTGCGACGCCAGCCCTCTTCCGTTTCCGTCAGCGTATCGATATGCCGTTTTTCCAGCACGCCCATATCCAGCTCGCGCAGACGCGGCTCGATCATGACATCACAACCACAGGCATCGGCAATGATGCGCGCCGTCTGCTGTGTGCGACCTAAGTCGCTGGTGATAACATGCGTAATGCCCAGCGTTCTGGCGCGTTCTGCCACCTGCCACGCCTGCTGCACACCCTTTTCAGTAAGAGGACTGTCTGACTGGCCTTGAATACGTCGCTCGGCGTTCCACTGCGTCTCACCGTGGCGAACAAGGTATACCTGTAACATGCTTTTTTTCCGTTATACTGCGATGAGTTTTTTTGAATCGAGCTTAATTATGCACCATGTTGTCTCTGCTACCACCAATCCTGCCAAAATTCAGGCAATTCTAAGGGCATTCGAAGAGATTTTCGGCGAAGGATCCTGCCATATTGATGCCATCGGCGTCGAGAGCGGCGTGCCTGAACAGCCGTTTGGCAGCGAGGAAACGCGCGCTGGCGCACGAAATCGCGTGGCAAACGCCAGGGCTGCCGCACCGGATGCTGACTTCTGGGTGGCAATTGAAGCGGGTATCGACGAAGGCGCGACGTTCAGCTGGGTGGTCATCGAGAACCGTGAACAGCGTGGAGAAGCGCGTTCAGCAACCCTGCCGCTGCCAAAAATCATTCTGGAAAAAGTGTCCGCGGGTGAAGCGCTCGGGCCGGTGATGTCTCAGTACACCGGCATCGATGAAATTGGCCGCAAAGAAGGCGCGATTGGCGTCTTTACCGCTGGCGCGCTGACGCGTTCAGGCGTTTACCACCAGGCGGTGATTCTGGCCCTGAGCCCGTTCCATAACGCGATTTATCGCTGAGCGCCCAGCAGCACAGACTCCAGCCACTGACGCAGCTCCACCGGCGCGGATTTCAGGCTGTTCGATCCGCGGGTGATCGTCGCGATACCCGCGCCCAGCTCATTTTTAAGCTCACGCTGGCTCATCTCACCGCGCAACAGCTCTTCGATGATCCGCACGCGTGTGCCCAGGGCTTCACGCTCATCCGGCGTCAGCATCAGCTGCAATAAAGGCAAATGCAGATCCTGGTCGTAAGACTGGCGGAGCAACTCCACAAAACGAAGCCACTCCTGATGACGTTGTTCGGCCATTGCCGAGGAATACGGGGAATGCTGGGTCATGTTATGCCGCCTGTTGTACTCATTAACGAGTACAGCATAACACAACCCGCCCCATCAGTAACGTCTCTGCCACTCAGCATCGCTCATCAGGGTATCTTTTTGTCCCATGAAATAGCGATAGTAGGCGTCATAAGCCAATACGTTCTTCACATAGCCGCGGGTTTCCGAGAACGGAATACTTTCCACAAACGCGACGGCGTCAATGCGCCCGGCGCTGTTGCCAAGCCAGGTGCGCACGCGGCCCGGGCCTGCGTTATACGCCGCCGAGGAGAAGATGCGGTTATTGCCGAACTGCTGATAAACATACTGCAGGTAGCTGGTACCGATATTGATGTTGGTCTCCGGATCCAGCAGCTGCGACGGACTGCTGTATCCCGGGATGTTAAACATCTTCACCGTGTGCGTCGCGGTTCCCGGCATCACCTGCATCAGGCCGCTGGCCCCGACCGGGGAACGGACTTTCGGGTTCCACGCACTCTCCTGACGGGCAATGGCCATGGCGTAGCTTTGCGGAATGTCTTTACCGCTGGTGTAGCGCTCAAACAGATCTTTATAGGCCAGCGGGAAACGCTCTTCGAGATGATCCCACAGCTTGCCGGCGATCGTTGCCTGCACGCTCAGATCCCACCAGTGGTTATCAAAGGCATAGCGGGCAAGCTGTGCCTTCTCATCGGTCGTACGGCTGGTCACCAGATTCGCCCATTCGCTACGGGCGGTATTGTCCATGTTCCAGTACATCAGCTCGCGAACGCGCGCCATTTCTGGCCCCTGAGTCAACGCCGGGTTGGCGTTAGCAGGGGCTTTATCAATGCGGAACGTGTACTCCTCACCCAGACGCTGCGCGGCCGCCATCGGATAGAACCCACGCTGCTGCATCAGCGCATGAAGGATCTCTTTGGCTTCATCGTCACGCCCGCGCTCCATCAGCAGATCCGCCTGCCAGTAACGCCATTCGTCTTTCTCTTTGGCATCCATTGGCAGACGCGCAAGCCAGGTATTCAGCCCCCGGCGATCGCCCGTCCCCAGCGCCATACGCACGCGGCGCTCCACCAGCGACGTGGAGTTCGAACGCATAATCGCATCGTCTCGCCAGCGCGCCTGCTCGTCGGTTACATCGGTGCTCATCAGTCGCCACGCCACAATGTCGCGCAGCTCCTGAGTTTGATCTTCATTGAGCTGCTGCGCCTGCACCAGCTGCGGGATCATCAGCCGCGCATTTTCCACGTCGTCACGCGCCACGCTGGCAAAAGCCACCGCGGCCATCTGGCGGGTAAAGTCGGTTGCGCCGGTGTTGCGGGCAAAGGTCAGTACGCTGTTCGGATCGTTCGCCAGGGCGATGACGGCGGTTGAGATCGTCTGATAATCAGACGGCATTTGTCCCGCAAGCGTGGTAACCAGCCGCGTGTTTCCGGCTTTCATCGCCAGGCGAATACGTTCAAGGTACGCCAGCGGATCCTGCTTACCTGACGCACGCCATGCGCCAAAGAGGGAATCACAGGCATTTGGCTGGCTTTTTCCGGTCAACCACAGATCTTTCGCGCCCGCCCAGGCCTCTTCCTGCTGTCCGGTAACCCACTTCGCATAGTAGTAGTTACACTGGGCTTCGGTGGTGTTCGGTTTTTCCGGGCTAAACGCCAGCAGCCCACGCCAGTCTTCACGACGTGCCAGTTCGTTCACAAAACGAGACTGCAGCGTCCGCGCGGGTGGCAGCGTCGGGTTCGCCTGAATAAAGTTATTCACGGTGACCGTGGGTTGATTCATGAGATCGTCAGTGATCTGCCGATACTCCAGATACGGATAGAGAGGATACGCTTTTAAGGTCGGCATCAGCGCCTGCACGGTATCCATCTGCTTATTGTCCCACGCCTGTTTAATCTGGGCGTAGCGATTACGTTGTTCATCCAGTGAATCGGCATGCACCGCCTGGCTTGCCGCCATCACGCATACGCTGGCAGCCAGCAGACGCCAGACCACCTGTTTGGCTTTTCCCACAAGCTCTTCCTCATTGTTTTTTCGTCAATTGCAGCGTCTTGCCACGTCAAAGTCTAATTAACTTATGCTAACCAGGCATCCTGCAACGCGCCACGTCGCGGACACTTTTTTACCTTTCTTGCGCGTTTTAACACTCCCGACGTTCCTGGCTGGGATTAGGACGGGAAAAAGGCTACACTTCGAGGCTGATATTCTTTCTCATCACGATAAAAGAGGCGAAGTCCAACGTGGCTCAATTCGTTTATACCATGCATCGTGTCGGCAAAGTTGTCCCGCCGAAACGTCATATTCTTAAAAATATCTCGCTGAGCTTCTTCCCGGGCGCAAAAATCGGTGTTCTGGGTCTCAACGGTGCCGGTAAGTCCACCCTGCTGCGCATCATGGCCGGCATCGATACAGACATCGAAGGTGAAGCCCGTCCGCAGCCTGGCATCAAAATTGGCTACCTGCCGCAGGAGCCTCAGCTCAACCCGGAACACACCGTTCGTGAATCCGTTGAAGAGGCGGTTTCTGACGTCGTTAACGCACTGAAAGGTCTGGATGAAGTGTATGCCAAATATGCTGAACCGGATGCGGACTTCGATAAACTGGCCGCTCAGCAAGGCAAGTTTGAAGAGATTATCCAGGCACATGACGGCCACAACCTGAACGTGCAGCTTGAGCGCGCCGCTGACGCCCTGCGTCTGCCAGACTGGGATGCGAAAATCGCGAACCTCTCCGGGGGTGAACGCCGCCGCGTGGCGCTGTGCCGTCTGCTGCTGGAAAAGCCAGACATGCTGCTGCTCGACGAACCGACCAACCACCTGGATGCGGAATCCGTGGCATGGCTGGAGCGTTTCCTGCACGACTTCGAAGGTACCGTTGTGGCGATCACCCACGACCGTTACTTCCTCGACAACGTTGCAGGCTGGATCCTGGAGCTTGACCGTGGTGAAGGCATTCCATGGGAAGGCAACTACTCCTCCTGGCTGGAGCAGAAAGACCAGCGTCTGGCGCAGGAAGCCTCTCAGGAAGCCGCGCGTCGTAAGTCTATCGAGAAAGAGCTGGAGTGGGTTCGTCAGGGCGCTAAAGGCCGTCAGTCTAAGGGCAAAGCCCGTCTGGCACGCTTTGAAGAGCTGAACAACACCGAATACCAGAAACGTAACGAGACCAACGAACTGTTTATTCCGCCTGGCGCACGTCTGGGGGATAAAGTGGTTGAAGTCACCAATCTGCGTAAGTCTTATGGCGATCGCCTGCTGATTGACGACCTGACCTTCTCCGTACCGAAAGGTGCCATCGTGGGGATCATCGGTCCGAACGGCGCGGGTAAATCCACCCTGTTCCGCATGATGTCCGGTCAGGAACAGCCAGACAGTGGTTCAATCACTCTGGGTGAAACCGTGAAACTGGCTTCCGTTGACCAGTTCCGTGACGCCATGGATAACAGCAAAACCGTGTGGGAAGAAGTCTCCGGCGGCCTGGATATCATGCGTATCGGTAACACCGAAATGCCAAGCCGCGCTTACGTTGGCCGCTTTAACTTCAAAGGCACCGACCAGGGTAAACGCGTGGGCGAGCTCTCCGGTGGTGAACGTGGTCGTCTGCACCTGGCCAAACTGCTGCAGGTTGGCGGTAACGTGCTGCTGCTCGATGAACCGACCAACGACCTGGACATTGAAACCCTGCGCGCACTGGAAAACGCCCTGCTGGAGTTCCCGGGCTGTGCAATGGTTATCTCGCACGACCGTTGGTTCCTTGACCGTATCGCAACCCACATCCTGGACTACCAGGACGAAGGGAAAGTGGAGTTCTTCGAAGGTAACTTCACCGAATACGAAGAGTACAAGAAACGTACGCTGGGCGCGGATGCGCTGGAGCCGAAACGTATTAAGTACAAACGTATCGCGAAATAAATGTAAAACGGCAACGTCAGTTGCCGTTTTTTTTGTTTGTTCCTACACCCTGTGAGTGACGCACCGTTCACCCCCCCACGTAAAACCGCTTCACCTCATCACACTGCATCGCAAAGTCGATATAACGCATCAGCGCCGGCGAGTTCAGCTTGCGGCTCGGGTAAGCCAGCCACAGATCGTTCCCCTCGACGTTCCACTCCGGCAGCACCTTCACCAGCGCGCCCTTTTCAACCTTATCCTCAAGCAAAAAAGCGGGAAGCAGCGTGATCCCGGCGCCGGCGATGGCACATTCGCGCGCATACACCAGATTATCCGTCAGATGGGCGTTATCCGGCAGATAACGGTAATCCTCACTTTCGCTTTGCAGCAGCCACTCAGACCACGCCTTGTGGGTAATACAGCGGTGATCCACCAGCTGCCGGGGATGCGTCAGCGGCTCCCGGCGCGCCAGGTAAGTCGGTGAGGCCAGCATATAGCGCGGGCAATGACCGATCATACGGCCAATCAGGGAGGAGTCCTGCGGCTTACCGGTACGCAGCGCCACGTCAAAACCTGACTCGACCAGGTCGAGCACGTCGTCAGAAATAGACACGTCAAGCGAAACGTCCGGATAGCGGAGCTGGAACTCCGCATTCAAATGCGCCAGCAGCGTCGCGCCGATCCCGGCCGGGCAGGTGATGCGCAGCCGACCGCTGGGGTTTTCACGCAGCCTCTGAATGGCGTACTCCGCCCGTTCACTTGCCGCCAGCATCTCGCGGCAGTGAACCAGATAGTGCTCGCCGGCGAACGTCAGGTTCAGCCTGCGCGTAGTACGGTTGAGCAAGCGGATCCCCACCTGCTGCTCAAGCTGACTGATTCGCTGGCTGACGCTGGATTTCGGCAGCTCAGCTTTCTGCGCCGCCGCGGTAAAGCTGCCCAGCTCTGCCACCAGCGCAAACAGCGCCATATCCTGAAGTTGTTTAAACATGATTGTTCATCCTGTACGAACACTTCGTTCTTAATTGTCCATCTTATCACGCGGCTGAGCACTTAATAGACTAGTCTCAACAACACGCTTTCCATTAAGGAGCTCACCATGTCAGTTAAAGCCATTGCCGTTAATCCAGACAGTCCTGCTGATTTCATTGAAATTACCCAACCGATGCCGCAGCCCGGCGAGCACGATCTGCTGGTTGAGGTAAAAGCCGTTTCCATCAACCCGGTCGATACCAAAGTTCACGCGGGCATCGTCAGAAGCGGCCTGACGGAACCACGCGTTCTCGGCTGGGACGCCAGCGGCATTGTGAAAGCCGTGGGTGCAGGCGTTAGCGGTTTTAAACCGGGGGATGAAGTGTGGTACGCGGGCGATATTACCCGCCCGGGCAGCAATACCACCCATCAGCTGATCGATGCGCGCATTGTCGGGCATAAGCCGGTAAGCCTCGGCTGGGCTGCCGCAGCCGCCTTGCCGTTAACCGCCCTCACCGCCTGGGAAGGATTGTTTGAACGGCTGAATATCCAGGATGCCGGCCCGGACAAAACGCTGCTCATTATTGGCGGCGCGGGGGGCGTAGGATCGCTGGCGATCCCGTTTGCGAAACATCGCAGCAACGTGAAGATCGTCGCGACCGCCTCGCGGGAAGATTCTGCTCAGTGGTGTCGCGATCGCGGTGCCGATCACGTGGTGAATTACCGTGACCTGAAAGGTGAACTGGCTAAACAGGGCCTGACGTTTGTGGATTACATTTTCATTCTCAATGATACCGACGGCCACTGGGATGCCGTCAGTGAACTGATCGCACCGCAGGGGCATATCTGCTCCATCGTTGAGAACGCACATCCGCTGAACCAGGACAAGCTGAAATCCAAATCTGCCGCGCTGCACTGGGAGTTTATGTACACCCGCAGCATGTACCAGACCGCCGACATGGCGCGTCAGGGCGAGATCTTAAACGAGGTTGCGAAGCTGGTGGATAACGGCGTGGTGGAAAGCTCACTGAGCGAAACGCTACACGGGCTGAGCGTCGAAAGCATCACCGAAGCGCACCGAAAAGTGCTGGACGGGCATATGCGTGGCAAAGTGGTGGTGGAGTATTGAGGGGGGTGTTCCCCCTCACACCGGCCCTCTCCCTCAGGAGAGGGTGAGGATGAGGGAATTACCCCTGCTCCCCCATCATCTCTTTCACCAGCTCTACGCAGCGCAGGAAACGGCTGTCGTAATCTGACTCCTCCACATGCACAAACTCCACGTTATTTTCGTGCAGCATGTCGATGAGCATGCTCTGGAACTCTTTTCTGTCGACGGAACTGCCGAGGCTGCGGATCCCGTCGGCAACCCACGGGGTGTTGTTTTCGAGCAAAATCACCAGGTCAAAGCGGTATTCGTCTATCAGCGCCTGCACAAACGGATGCTCGCGTCCCTCGTATTTTTTGCAAAACGCCTGGGTGGTGACGAAATCGGTATCAATGAAGGCCACTTTATTGGCGTATTTCACCGCGAAATCAATGTACTGCGCATGACCCAGCGCGATTTTATCGTAGTCGGAGTACTGCAACGCCATCTCGTCACCGCCCAGATGTGAGAAGACGTAATCACGCCCGTACTCCCACGCACTGGTGGTGTTAAAGATGTTGGCCAGCTTGTTGACCAGCGTCGATTTCCCGCTCGACTCGCCGCCCAGAATCGCAACGGTGCGCACAAAGAACGGTTTTACCTCGGTTGGGATGTAATCCCAGTAGCGGAACGGGTTTTCGCGGATCAGCGCCCCGCTGATGTTCATAAAGGTACGCTTTGGATCGATCAGCACGGTTTCAATGCCCAGATGCTCGCGGAACTGCGGCGCATCGGACTCTTCAGAGGTGTAGATCCAGTTCGGGGTGATCCCCTTTTCGTCCATGAACGCTTTGACGCCATTGCTCCACACATCCCAGCCGTGCGGATACGGCTCCATGCCCTCTTCATTAAAAGCATGAATACGAATGTTTTTCTGGTACTTAAAGGTCTGCAGCAGCCAGCGCAGGCGGTCCGGCACGGTCGGCTGCTGCGACATGGCGCTGTCCTCGAACAGCTGACGGTCGCGGGTTTCATCGTAACCCATGATGATATGCAGCTCGTCCACCTGGCTACAGGCACGCTGGATCAGATAGATGTGCCCGGTATGCAGCGGGTAAAACTTGCCAAATACCACGCCGACGTTCTTTTGCATACGCGGGAATTCAAGCCCCAGAAAGCGGTGCAACGCTTCCAGCTTTTGTGCGCTGGGGCTTTTGATTTTGGCGTTCAGCAGTTGGCTCAGGTAGCCTTTGGTCATGCCGCTGGCATCCGCCACCTGCTGCAGCGTGCAGCCTTTCTGGCGGATTGCGGTCTTGATGTAGTCAAATGATGACATAAATTACGGTGCCTCCTGCAAAATCGAATACGTAATTATAAGTCGTCAAAGACATTTAACGCATCTGCGAGTTTCTTCACGCCAAAGACCTGCATCCCTTCCGGGATTTTTTTCGGCACGTTGGCGGCGGGCACAATGGCGCGGCGAAAGCCGTGCTTCGCCGCCTCGGAGATGCGCTCCTGGCCGCTTGGCACCGGGCGGATCTCCCCGGCCAGACCCACTTCACCAAACACCACCAGGTCCTGCGGCAGCGGTCTGTCACGCAGGCTGGAGACCATTGCCAGCAGCAGCGCCAGATCCGCACTGGTCTCAGTGACTTTGACCCCGCCGACCACGTTGACGAACACGTCCTGATCCGCCATCTGCAGGCCGCCGTGGCGGTGCAGTACGGCCAACAGGATCGCCAGGCGGTTTTGTTCCAGGCCAACGGCCACACGCCGTGGGTTACCCATCATTGAGTGATCCACCAGCGCCTGAATTTCCACGAGCAGCGGACGCGTCCCTTCCCAGAGCACCATCACCGAGCTACCGGAGGTCACTTCATCGCCCCGGCTGAGAAAGATGGCAGACGGGTTGCTGACTTCACGCAGCCCCTGCTCGGTCATGGCAAACACGCCCAACTCGTTCACCGCACCAAAACGGTTTTTGTGGCTGCGCAACGTGCGGAAACGGGAATCGGCATCGCCGTCGAGCATGACGGAGCAGTCGATACAGTGCTCCAGCACTTTCGGCCCCGCCAGCGAGCCATCTTTCGTGACGTGGCCGACCATCACAATCGCCACACCGCGCGTTTTGGCAAAGCGCGTGAGATAGGCGGCGGTTTCACGCACCTGCGCCACGCTCCCCGGTGAAGACTGGATATCCGCCATGTGCATCACCTGAATGGAGTCGATAACCATCAGCTTCGGCTGCTCTTCTTCGGCAATCATGCAGATTTGCTCGATGCTGGTTTCCGAAAGCATGTTGAGGTTGCCGGTTGGCAGGCCAAGACGGTGCGCACGCATCGCCACCTGCTGCAGGGACTCTTCACCGGTGACGTACAGGGTTTTCATCTGTTCGGCGAGCTTGCAGAGCGTTTGCAACAGCAGTGTTGATTTACCCGCTCCCGGGTTACCGCCGATCAGGATCGCACTGCCCGGCACCACTCCCCCGCCGAGCACACGGTCAAACTCTTTGAATCCGGTCGAGAAACGCGGCAGCTCTTCGAGGCTAATATCCGAGAGCTTTTGCACTTTCGCGACACCGGCGTTGCCGGCATAACCGCTCAGGCGTTCATTGCGGGCCACGCTCGGCGAAGCCGCCACACCACGCACTTCGGTGATGGTGTTCCAGGCATGACAGGCGCTACATTGCCCCTGCCAGCGCGGATAATCCGCACCACATTCATTACAGACAAATGCGCGTTTTGGAGCTTTCGCCACGGTTTACCTCGTTATTTCTGATTCACGCTGCCGGAGAGAATGCAGAACACCCCCATCAGGTCAGCATGACGGATGGTGACTTCCGTCTTTTCATTCACTTTAGGCTTGGCATGGTAGGCAATGCCAAGGCCTGCCGCTTTGATCATCGGCAGGTCGTTCGCGCCATCACCGATGGCAACGGTCTGGACGACAGGAATTTCATATTTTTCCGCCAGACGGGTCAGGGTATTGGCTTTGTACTGGGCATCCACGATATCGCCGATCACCTGGCCGGTCAGCTTGCCGTCCATGATTTCCAGCTCATTCGCCACCACGGTGGTCAGGCGCAACGTGTCGCGAAGGTAGTCGGCGAAGAAGGTGAACCCGCCCGAGGCGATAGCCACTTTCCAGCCCAGCGTTTCTAACTTCAGCACCAGCTGCGTCAGCCCCGGCATTAACGGCAGCTCATCACGCACCTGGCGCAGGATGTTCGCGTCGGCCCCTTTCAGGGTCGCCACGCGCTGTCTCAGACTGGCGGTGAAATCCAGCTCGCCGCGCATCGCGCGTTCGGTCACATCGGCCACCAGCTCGCCGCTACCGGCAAGCCTGGCGATCTCGTCGATGCACTCGATCTGGATGGCGGTGGAATCCATGTCCATCACCAGCAGACCCGGCGTTTTCAGGTGTGGAATTTTGCCGAGAGGCGCCACGTCCAGGCCGGCATCATGCGCCAGGCGGGTCGCGCGCTGCGTCAGGGAACCTGCCAGGCGGATGACCTGATAATCCTCTACGCACCAGGCCGCCACGATGACCATCGCTGCACCCAGTTTGGTTTGATATTGGGTCAGGCGTTGCTTGTCCAGGCCGCGTCCGTACAGCAGCCAGCCGCTACGGCCAGCGTGGTAATCCAGAGGCATCACCTCATCACCACTTAAAGAGAGCGGCAATCCTGGCCATAAAGAGACATCCGTAGGCAGGTCGCACCAGGTAATGTTCGGCATTGAAGCTCCTGTGAATTCGTTCGCGCCGGAAGGTTCCAGAGGGAAAATAACGCATGAGGCTACCTTGTAACCATCACTTCTGGCAACATTAAGCCGTAAATTTTCAGCAGGTGGAATATGGCTCGCGCAAAACTGAAATTCCGACTTCATCGTGCCGTGATTGTCCTGATATGTCTCGCACTCTTGGTCGCGCTGATGCAAGGAGCATCGTGGTTCAGCCAGAATCACCAGCGGCAACGTAACCCGCAGTTTGAGGAACTGGCGCGTACTCTGGCGCGTCAGGTCACGCTCAACATCGCCCCGGTGATGCGCACCGAAACGCCGGACGAGAAGCGCATAGGTCAGATATTACGCCAGTTAACCGAAAACAGCCGCATTCTTGATGCCGGTGTCTACGACGAACAGGGCGACTTGATCGCCCGTGCCGGTGAGCACGTTGACGTCCGTGACAGGCTGGCGCTGGACGGCAAAAAAGCCGGCGGCTATTTCAATCAGCAGATCGTCGAACCCGTGCAGGGGAAAAATGGTCCGCTCGGGTATTTGCGCCTGACGCTCGACACCCACACCCTGCCCACAGAAGCAAAACAGGTGGACAACACCACCAATATTTTGCGCCTGATGCTGCTGCTCTCGTTGGCCATCGGTGTGGTGCTGGCACGCACGCTGCTGCAGGGTAAACGCACCCGCTGGCAGCAATCGCCTTTCCTCCTGACCGCCAGTAAATCGGTGCCCGAAGAGGACGAGGGCGATAAGAAAGAATAGTGATAAAGTAGGCTTACGATTCGGAAAAGGAACTTTGCCATGACGACGTTACGCCTGCTTATCTCTGACTCTCACGATCCCTGGTTCAATCTCGCGGTAGAAGAGTGCATCTTCCGTCAGATGCCAGCCACTCAACGGGTGTTATTTTTATGGCGCAACGCCGATACGGTGGTGATTGGCCGTGCGCAGAATCCCTGGAAAGAGTGTAATACCCGGCGTATGGAAGAGGATAACGTCCGCCTGGCGCGACGCAGCAGCGGCGGCGGCGCGGTATTTCACGACCTCGGCAATACCTGCTTTACCTTTATGGCGGGCAAACCTGAATACGATAAAACCATTTCCACCGCGATTGTGCTTAACGCCCTGACATCGCTGGGCGTGACTGCCGAAGCGTCAGGCCGCAACGATCTGGTCGTCAAAACCCCCGACGGGGATCGCAAAGTCTCCGGCTCCGCCTACCGTGAAACCCTGGACCGGGGATTCCATCACGGGACATTGTTGCTGAATGCCGACCTCAGCCGTCTTGCGAATTACCTTAATCCTGATAAGAAAAAGCTGCAGGCCAAAGGTATCACCTCCGTGCGAGGCCGTGTCGCCAACCTGATCGAATTACTGCCGGGCATCACCCACGAACAGATCTGCGATGCTATCCGCGAAGCGTTTTTCGATCACTACGGTGAGCGGGTCGAAGCCGAAGTGATCTCCCCGGATAACACCCCTGACCTGCCAAACTTTGCAGAAACCTTTGCCCGTCAGAGCAGCTGGGAGTGGAACTTTGGTCAGGCGCCGGCCTTCTCGCACCTGCTGGACGAGCGCTTCACCTGGGGCGGCGTGGAGCTTCATTTTGACGTGGAAAAAGGCCACATTACCCGGGCGCAGGTCTTTACGGACAGCCTGAACCCTGCGCCGCTGGAGGCGCTGGCCAGCCGCTTACAGGGCTGCCTGTATCGTGCCGACACGGTGCAGCTGACATGTGAGGCGTTACGTGGCGAGTTCCCCGATCAGGCAATCGAGCTGGGCGAGCTTTCTGCCTGGCTTTCGCAGGCCGTACGCTAAACTATGTTGCCCGGCGTGCTTCGCCGGGTGAGTGATGTAACCTGTTTACGCGATAACCTCTTATTCTTATTTTTTAAGCAGGCTTCAGGGATCCAGCCTGCCCCATCTTATTAAAAAATATTATATTATCGTCGGGAAGGGCATTGAATGCTTCCCGGCCTTACGAAAACCGCTAATAACTTTCAATAATAAATTGAACAATAAAAGCGGAAATATGCCCGTAAAATGCGTGAAAATATTCACACCATCTATGCTTTTATATTTTCATTACTGCCCGTTTAGAAATTCTAAATACACCATTTAGAGCAGCCACAATATACTACTGCCCGTGGTTACACCCATATATAAAACCTATTGATTACATTACTAGTCGACAGCTCTATAATTTCTCTTCGTTAAGGAACAACAATGAAAAAAATTCTTCTTGTCGCGGCCATCGCTGCGGCAACGTCCATGACCGCAGCCCATGCGGCTAACACCGCCGTCATGAAAGTGCAAGGCAAACTGACCAACGCGTCATGTACTCCTACAATGAGCAACGGCGGCGCAGTGGATTATGGCAAAATATCAATGGGCTCACTGAGCGCGACTGAGGATAACCAGCTCGGCCAGCGTGATATCACCATGACAATTACCTGTAATTCTGCGACCAAAGTCGGCTGGACAATGTACGACAACCGCAAAGACAGTCTGGCTGACGGCCATTATATTGAAGTCGATGATTCTGCCGTTGATGGCAGCTCGACATTCAGCCCCCAGTACACAAGCGGTTTAGGTTTTACCAAAGAAGGTCAGAAGATTGGCGGATGGTCAGTGTATACCAACCTGCCATATGTCACGGTAGACGGCGCACCTGCTGATGCGATTACCGCGGGAGGCACTAATCTGACTAAATGGAAAAAAAATACGACGGGTCGTCTTGTTCTGGATGACTACGAAACCATGTCCGTCGCCAAACCGGGTGAACTCGTGCCGATGGCCTTTACCGAAGCCGTATTCCCAATGAAAGTCTCCATGGCAATCAGGAATACCAACAGACTGAGCATTACCGAAGATACCGAACTGGATGGTCAGGCGACCATTACGCTGAAATACCTCTAATTAAATTATCGCTCAGGCGATAACGTATCTCTGACGGCGAATTTAATTCGCCGTTTTTTATTCCTTTATTCATACTGCATCCATCATATTATTCGCAAGACGTAAATACATACATGATTGTATTTACAGCCCTTAATTAAACTCACAACCGAGTGTAGAATTTCTCATTTCACAAATAACTCTGACCATTAATAGAATTCCCGCGCTTGTGAATCAATACGTTAATTACACGCACACAAGAAAATGTCCACTTTTTGGTTAAGGAATAACAGTGAAAAAACTTCTTCTCGCCACTCTGATTGCCGTGGCTTCTCACGCTGCGCTCGCCGACTCTACCGTTGTGATGAAGGTGAAGGGCAAAATGAATAATGCGTCCTGTACGCCTGAATTAAGCAATGGCGGTTCTATCGATTTTGGCACCATTGCCCTGGATCAACTTTCGCCTACCCAGACGAATCAGATGGGTCAAAAGGACATGTCGTTAACCATTACCTGCCCTTCAGCGACCAAAGTGGCCTGGAGCATCGCGGACAATAAAGAAGATACCAATGCGGCAAATGACCTGACGTCCAGCCAGTTCTACATCCGCGATGCGGCGGATAACGGGGGTGATGCCTGGGGCGCTGGTACGACCTATGGCGTTGGCACCACGGCGGCGGGCGAAAAGATTGGGGCGTATGCCATCGCAACGCGCGTGAATGAAATTACCGCCAATGGTCTTCCGGCTCAGGCCATTTATGCCCCGGCGTACGTCAACAGCAATGGCGAATACATGTGGCGTAACCTGAGTACCGGTATTATTGCCAACGGTAACGCAGAAATTATGACGGCGACCACCCCAGGCAAATCTTCTCCGCTGGCGATTACCAACGTCGTCTTCCCGTTTAAAGTCTCGATGGCCATTGTGAATACCGATCGCCTGACCACGACCGATGAAGCTCAACTGAGCGGCGAAACCACCATTACGCTGGTTTATCTCTGATACGTTAAGGTCATGTTTTCTTTTCTCCGGCGGGATATTCCGCCGTTTTAAAGCAGAATATAAATCCATTCATATCTGATTGTAATGACTTAATAAAATCTCAATGTGCTCGTTAGAAAATCTAATTATTGCATTCTGTGAATCATTAATAGAATCAGCGGCGCTTGTTATTTAACACGTGTATTCATGCAAGCACTTTGCGGACTAAAAATATCTTTTTTAGTCACTCTCTTTCAGGTTAAGGAATAACAATGAAAAAGCTTCTTCTTACCACCGTGCTATCCATGGCGGCAACAGCCGTTTGCGCAGAACCGACCGCCATGCTCAAAGTACAGGGCTCACTGACCAGCGCAGGCTGCGTGCCGGAAATCAGCAACGGGGGTCTGGCCAACTTCGGTGAAATCGGTCTGGACTCCCTCTCCTCCAGCGTGCCATATCAGGCAGGCCATAAAGATGTCACCCTGACCATCAAGTGCCAGTCCGCCACACGCGTGGGCTGGACGCTTCACGACGATCGCGCGGACTCCAACGCCGGTGCCAGCCTGCCAGCTAACCAGTTCCACGTGGATAACGCTACCGCAAACGGTGGCCAGGCATCTGGCTCCAGCCAACTGAACGGCGTAGGTAAAACCAGCGCCGGCGAGAACATCGGTGCGTATGCCATTTCTACCTACCTGACCTCCGTTACCGCAGACGGCGCGGCGGTACAGCCTATCGCGGCTACCCTGTATACCGGCGGCACGATCAGCAGCAGAAGCTGGATGAACATGTGGACCAGCGGCATCCTCTCCAACGATGGCACCGACGTCATGACCGTTTCCAAAAGCGGCCAGCGTGCACCTTTAGCCTTCATGAGCGCGGCATTCCCGCTGAAGATTGCGCTGGCCGTAGCCCCAAGCGACAAGCTGACCCTGACCGACAAAACCGAGCTTGAAGGCCAGTCAACGATCACCCTGGTTTACCTCTAATCCAGCCCCCTGACGCAAAACTCTCCAGTTACATGGGGAGTTTTTTTCCTGACCAGCGAATGAAACCCACTATGTCTACGATCCACACATCAACACGTTTGATCTGCTCACTGTGCCTCGCCCTTCCGGCTTCGCTTTTTGCCGCCGGAATGGTGCCTGAAACCACCCTGCTGCTGATTGACGAAGCGAACCACGGCGGCGTCATGAGCGTGAAAAACACCGACAGCATTCCCACCCTGCTTTACACCTCCATCCGGGATATCGGGGGCGACCAGGGGGTAAAACTCAACGTCACCCAGCCGGTGGTGCGCCTCGAGCCAGGCCAGGAGCAACAGGTTCGCTTTATTCTTGAAACCGACAAACCGCTTAGCGTTGAACAGTACAAACGCGTGGTGTTCGAAGGTATTCCGCCCAAGAGCACGGATAAAAACGTGAAGGTCGGGATCAACCTGCGTCAGGATTTACCGGTCCTGATCCATCCCAAAGATCTGCCGGTGGTCACCGACGCCTGGAAATTACTGACCTGGTCAGTCACCGGGAAAGAGGTCAAGGTGCAGAATCCGTCCGCCTACGTGGTCCGTTTCTCCACCTCTGTCACCTTACTGCCTTCGCATACGGAAGGTCTGGTCAACAAGACGTTTATCCTGCCGGGAGAGACCATGACGGTGCAGACCGACACCCCGGTTAATGGCACCGATAACGCCATTGAGTTCAATCCGGCCAGCCGCTACGGGATTGAAGTTGAGAGCTTTACCGCTTCCCTGACGCGCCAGTAAGACAGGGATGTTTTGGTGATTGAGTTCTCTTTGCGTAATCAGACGCTTCGCGCCGCCATACTGGGGGCTTTGACTTTGCCCGCCCAGTCGGTATCGGCGGCCGGTATGGATTTTAATACCGATATTCTGGCGACCCGCGGTATTAGCACCAACCTCGCCCACTACTTCTCCCAGGCCCAGCGATACCTGCCGGGGCCGCATGCCGTGCAGGTAAAAATTAACGGTGTCGATAAAGGTACGCTTGCGATCCGCGTGGGAGAGGAAGGGCAACTGTGTCTGGATGATGACTTTACCCGTGCGGCAGGTCTTCTCCCGCTGAATATCGATGCAAAAGAGCCCTGCCATAATCTTCTGCAAGATTACCCGACGGCCACCGTCACGCTGCTGCCCAACGCGGAGTCGCTTGAGATTTATGTTCCCGCAGAGGCGATGGACAATGGTTTTTATGCCGCGAAATACTACGCGCACGGCGGTGCGGCGGGTCTTATCAATTACAGTGCGTTCAGCAACTACAACGAGTACGGCAGCGGCGGAAACAGTACCTTTTCCCAGGGCAATATTGGCGCCGGTCTCAACGTGGCGAACTGGACGCTGCGCAGCAACTTTATCCTGACCGACGATAACGGAACCCGCAGCACAGAGAATCTCTATACCTACGCGGAACACGTCTTCGAAGAACGGAAACTTCGCATTCAGGCGGGGCAGATTAACGTCAACTCGGCGCTGTTCAGTGGCGCACAAATTAATGGCGTACAGTTCATGCCGGAAACGGGCCTGCAACCGAATATTCCGGCGACGACCATTTCCGGCATCGCCCGCACCAACCAGGCGCGCGTTGACGTTCGTCAGTCCGGGCAGGTTATCTACTCTTCGCTGGTGAATGCCGGTCCGTTTACTCTGACCGATGTCCCGGTGGTGCGTGGCAACATGGATTTGGACATCAGCGTGGTCGAAACCGACGGTTCCACCACGACGTTTACGGTTCCCTCCTCCTCACTGAACGTGAGCGGGATGACGCGCACTGAAGGGCTCAGCGTCTCGTTGGGTAAAGTTCGCGATACCGGGGATGAACAAGGGTCGCCCTGGGTATTTAATTTTTCTGACGGAACCCGGTTTACGCCCCAGCTCACCGGCGTCACGGCGGGCGTGCTGGCAGAGCAGTATCAGGCCCTCGGGGCGATGCTGGAATGGTCGCCAGCCGAATACTGGCTGCTTTCTCCCAGCGTTCAGATGAGCCGCGCGCAGTTCTACGGTCAACAAAATGGCCGCAAGATAGAATTGCAAAGTCACCTTTCCCTGCCCGAGCAACTCACGCTTGGGGTCAGCGCATCAACCTACAGCACCGGCTACCGGGAGTTAAACGAGGCGATGGACGCTGAATCCCAGCGCTATCAAAGCGCCTGGAATACCAGCCTCAACTGGAACAACGCGTGGGTTGGCTCGCTTTCATTCCAGTACAGCGAGAATGCCGGGGATGAAGAGAGCAGTAGCTCCCGCTACCTGATGGTCTCCTGGGGCAAGAGTCTGGGGCACACGTCGCTCTCAGTGAACTGGCAGCACGCCCTCAGCAGCAGTGAGACGGAGAAGGGCGGCACAAGTGATGGCGACCTGCTCTATCTTAATCTGGTCATTCCGTTTGGCACTGAGCGCATCAGTACCTATATGCGCAGCCAGGGTGAAAAACAAAACCTCGGTATTCAGGATAGCGGATCGTGGGGTCAAAACACCAATTACAACCTCTCGGTCGATCGCGACAATCAGGACAAGACCCAGTCGTTTAACGGCAATGTCAGCACCAACCTGCACTACGCACAGCTGGGCATGGCCGCAGGGCTGAATGACGGGAACCAGCATAATTACAGCACCTCCCTCAGCGGCGGCATCGCCCTGCATGGTCATGGCATTACGTTTGCACCCTACCCGATTAAAGACACCTTTGGCATTGCGCGATTAAGCGAGCCGGAAAGCGGTATTCAAATCACCACGCCCGATGGAACCGTCTGGACCGATGCGTGGGGACAAGCCGTGGTGCCGGGTCTGCGCGAGTGGCAAACCTCTCAGATTGTCATTGATGCCAGCTCCCTGCCACAGGGAATGGATTTATCGAACGGGATACAGACCGTTTCCGCAGCTTACGGCTCATTCGCGCAGGTGGATTTCCACGTGCTGAACACGCGTCGTCTAATGCTGAGCGTGAAACGCCCTGACGGGTCATGGCTCGCCAGAGGGCTTAGCGTGGTGGATAAAGACAGCCGTTATATCGTCAGCGTAATGGATAACGGCAGCGTGTTTATTCCCGACGCCACGGATGCGCCCGCCCTGTATGTGGTGGACGACAACATGGCAAAAATTTGCCACATCACGTATTCGCTCAGCGAAGACAAAAATACCGAGTCCTATTACGAAAAAGCAGAAGGAATGTGCCAGTGAAAACCTGTTATTCCCTTTTATTCGCGGCGTTTGCCAGCATGATTTTGCTCTTCTCCGCACGCGCGTCCAGTGAAGAGTGTCAGGTTACGTTTTCGCAGCCTGTTGTCTCGTTTGGACAACTCAAACCGTCGGATATCGCCGCCTCGCAGAAGAACTGGAACCGAATGCCGGCCAAAGAAATTACGGCCAACGTTTTCTGCCCGGAGCCGAGAGTGATGGCCTTGTTTGTACAGTCCACTGCCGGCGTCAACGGGGGGGTTCTCTTTGGTCAGGACGGGCGACTGGCCATTATTGCCGACAGTATGGTGGTTGACGGGCATGCCTGCACGCTGGCGAAAACGACGGACCGTATCGGTTTTACGCCCTCCTCCAGCCCGACGCAACGCGCGTTTATCAAAAATAATGAAGGTCTCGTTGCCCGGCAAAATGCCGCGCCGGTGCGGGGTAAACACATGAGCTTCACCCTTAAGATTGTTCCCGTCATTAATAACAGCCAGCTTCGTCATGTTGCTGACAATACCCTTCTTGAGAGCAATATGGCCTGGGAATTATTAACACAGGAATAACCCCATTCACGCGTCAGGTACCTGCCTGCGTGAAGCGTAGAAAAGCACTACCGTTACAAATACTGACGGGTTAATACCCCGCAATGTCATGCTTTTTATTTATGTTAAGGATTAACAATGAAAAAATGTTTACTCGTTGTCGCGCTGGCCCTGGCGGCCACATCCGCACACGCGGGCGATACCGCCGTACTGAAAGTCAAAGCCTCGCTTGCCGGTGCCTCGTGTGTACCGGAGCTGAGCAATAATGGCGTGATCGATTTTGGCAGGATTCAGATTGGCGATTTGTCGCAAACCCAGGCTACGCAGCTGGGCGAAAAAGGGGTGATGCTGACGATCAACTGCCCAACGCCAACAAAGGTGGGCTGGAGCATTGCGGATAACCGTACCGATTCCAACGCCAGCACGGGCAGCAGCAGTAACCTGAAGGTGAAAAACGCCAATGCTAACGGCGGTGAGCTTCGCGGTGCGATGAGCACCTTTGGGCTGGGCAAAACGCACGATGGTAAAAACATCGGCGCGTACTCCATTTACACCACGCCAGGCGATGTGACGGCGAACGGCAATAACGCTGAGCCTATCCGTACGGCCGTGACCGCGGGAGCGGGCGTGAGCCGCTGGCAGAAAGCCAACGGTGGTACCATCGCCAATAAAGATTTGGGTCTGATGAGCGTTGCACCGGCGGGCAAAAACGACCCGATGGCGGTCACCAGCGTCTCTTTCCCGCTGAACGTGTCGCTGGCGGTCGAGAATCTGAAGAATCTGTCTTTAACGGAAGATACGGAGTTTGACGGTCAGGCGACCATCAGCGTGGTGTATTTGTAACCGGGAAGAGCATGCCGGGCAGCGAACGCCGCCCGGCAGTACAACATTACTCTTTGTCGCCCAGCAGAACGGATTCCAGCGCGATTTTGATCATGTCGTTGAAGGTGGTCTGACGCTCAGCAGCGGTCGTCTGCTCGTGCGTACGGATATGGTCAGACACGGTGCAGATGGTCAGTGCTTTCGCGCCAAACTCAGCCGCAACACCGTAGATCCCAGCCGCTTCCATTTCCACACCCAGGATGCCGTACTTTTCCATCACGTCGAACATCTCGCCGCCGTCTGGTGCATAGAACAGGTCAGCAGAGAACAGGTTACCCACGCGTGCGTCTACGCCCAGCGCTTTTGCGGCGTCAACCGCGTTACGCACCATGCCGAAGTCAGCGATGGCGGCAAAGTCGTGGTCTTTGAAACGCATACGGTTAACTTTAGAGTCCGTGCACGCGCCCATGCCGATAACCACATCACGCAGCTTAACGTCCATACGTACTGCACCGCAGGAGCCTACGCGAATGATTTTCTTCACGCCGAAATCGGTGATCAGCTCTTTGGTGTAGATGGAGCAGGATGGGATACCCATACCGTGACCCATCACGGAGATTTTGCGGCCTTTGTACGTACCGGTGAAGCCCAGCATGCCGCGAACGTTGTTCACTTCACGCACGTCTTCGAGGAAAGTTTCTGCAATGTGCTTCGCGCGCAGCGGGTCGCCCGGCATCAATACGACGTCAGCGAAATCACCCATTTCGGCATTAATGTGAGGAGTTGCCATCTTCAGTTCCTTTTATCGTGTTTTTGCCGGGTGGCGGCGGCGCCTGCCCGGCCTGCATGGTGTTCTCCCTCTCCCGGAGGGAGAGGGGATACGCCCGGATGTGTTTAGAACATGGCCTTGCCATATTCCATGTCGGACGTACCAAAGTATTTCGCAATAGTCTGACCGATATCGGCGAAGGTTTCACGGTGGCCCAGTGAGCCAGGTTTCACTTTCGGGCCGTACACCAGCACAGGAATGTGCTCGCGCGTGTGATCGGTACCGGTCCAGGTTGGGTCGCAGCCGTGGTCGGCGGTCAGGATCAGAATGTCATCTTCCCCCACCAGCTCCATCAGCTCCGGCAGACGGCGGTCAAACAGTTCCAGTCCCGCGGCATAACCGGCCACGTCACGACGGTGGCCCCAGGAGGAGTCGAAGTCCACGAAGTTGGTGAAGACGATAGTCTTGTCACCCGCTTCTTTCATCTCTTTGATGGTGGCGTCAAACAGCGCATCCAGACCAGTGGCTTTCACTTTTTTGGTGATACCGCAGTTGGCATAGATGTCTGCAATTTTCCCCACGGACACCACGTGGCCGTCTTTCTCGTCAACCAGCTTCTGCAGTACGGTCGGTGCCGGTGGTTCAACGGCCAGGTCATGACGGTTACCGGTGCGCTGGAAGTTACCCGCTTTATCACCGATAAACGGACGTGCAATCACGCGACCGATGTTATAGCCGCCTTCGGTCAGCTCTTCACGTGCGATTTCGCACAGCTCGTAAAGCTTATCCAGGCCAAAGGTCTCTTCGTGGCAGGCAATCTGGAACACGGAGTCGGCAGAGGTGTAGAAAATCGGCTTGCCGGTTTTCATGTGCTCTTCACCGAGTTCGTCCAGAATCACGGTACCGGAAGAGTGGCAGTTACCGAGGTAGCCCGGCAGATTGGCACGCTTAACCAGCTTGTCCAGCAGCTCCTGCGGGAAGCTGTTCTCGTGATCGGAGAAGTAACCCCAGTCGAAGAGAACCGGCACGCCGGCGATTTCCCAGTGGCCAGACGGGGTATCTTTACCGGAAGAGAGCTCGTGCGCCCAGGCGTACGCGCCTACCACTTCCGCATTGCCGTCCATACCGGCTGCAATTTTACCGGTAGAACCTTCATGGGCTTTCACCAGACCCAGACGGGTCAGGTTTGGCAGAGTCAGAGGGCCTTTACGACCGTTGTCCGCTTCGCCTTTCGCACAGGCTTCAGCGATGTGACCCATGGTATCGGAACCCACGTCACCAAAACGTTCTGCATCTTCGGTTGCGCCGATGCCGAATGAGTCCAGCACCATAATAAATGCACGTTTCATAATTGTTCTCCGTACGTAGTGCTTCAAAAATTATCGATCAGATCAGTATACCGCTATTCGGTGATACGGCGATAGACAGTCGGTGTGCTTTGCGGTGCTTTATCATCAAGCGTAATGGCCGCTTTCACCGCCTTCGCCGCTTCCTGCCAGCTGGCTTCATCTTTCGCGTGGATCACGGCCAGCGGACGTTGACCATCGACGCTGTCACCCAGACGCGCCATATCGGTAAAGCCGACGCTGTAATCAATGGTGTCCGAGGCCTGACGACGACCGCCGCCCATCGACACGACCGCCATGCCGAGCGCGCGCGTATCCATCGCCGAGACAAAGCCTTCGGTATCGGCGTAGACCGCTTTGCTGAGCGTCGCCGTTGGCAGGTATTTCGCGTAGTGTTCAACGAAGTCGGTCGGGCCTTTCTGCGCTGCTACCATGCGGCCGAAGATCTCTGCCGCTTTGCCGTTATCCAGCACCGCCTGAAGTTTGGCGCGTGCGTCGGCATCATCGCTGGCGAGCTTGCCGGAGATCAGCATCTCCACGCACAGGGCCATGGTGACATCGAGCAGACGCGGGTTCCGGTATTCACCGGTGAGGAACTGCACGGCTTCACGCACTTCCACGGCGTTGCCTGCGCTGGACGCCAGCACCTGGTTCATGTCCGTCAGCAGGGCGGTAGTACGCACGCCCGCTCCGTTGGAGACGCCCACAATGGCTTCTGCCAGCGCCGCGGAAAGTTCATAGGTCGGCATAAATGCGCCGCTGCCCACTTTCACATCCATGACCAGCGCATCCAGGCCTTCCGCCAGTTTCTTGGCGAGGATAGAGGCGGTAATCAGGGGAATAGAGTCAACGGTCGCGGTGATATCGCGGGTCGCGTAGAAGCGCTTGTCGGCAGGAGCAAGAGAGCTGGTCTGGCCGATAATCGCCACACCAACGTCTTTAATAATGTCGCGGAAGCGATTGTCATCCGGGAAGATATCGAAGCCCGGGATGGCTTCCAGTTTGTCGAGCGTACCGCCGGTATGTCCCAGGCCACGCCCGGAGATCATGGGGATATAACCACCACAGGCCGCCACCATTGGGCCCAGCATCAATGACGTCACGTCACCTACACCGCCGGTTGAGTGTTTATCCACAATCGGGCCGTTGAGGTTCAGGCTTTTCCAGTCCAGAACGGTTCCTGAATCTCGCATCGCCATGGTCAGCGATACACGCTCAGGCATCGACATATCGTGGAAGAAAATGGTCATCGCCAGAGCAGCAATCTGCCCTTCAGAGATGGTGTTATCACGAATGCCATTGATAAAGAAGCGGATCTCTTCGTCGCTTAATGCATGACCATCACGTTTTTTACGAATAATTTCTTGTGCGAGAAACACGGTAACCCCCGAGAAAACAGGTTAAATGCGGCGGATGGCCCGCCGCAGGATAAAAATCAGTAGCTGCTTGCGCTCTTACCGTCGCCGTGACCCAGCGCTTTCAGCAGGCTCGCCAGCAGGCTGGATGCACCAAAGCGATAGTGACGGGAATCCGCCCACGCCGGGCCGAACAGTTCGTCGGCAATCGCCAGGAACTGCTGCGCATCTTCAGCCGTGCGCACGCCGCCCGCAGGTTTGAAGCCTACGGTTTTTTCCACGCCCATATCACGGATCACTTCCATCATGATGCGCGCGCTTTCCGGCGTTGCGTTCACCGGCACTTTACCGGTAGAGGTTTTGATGAAATCCGCACCCGCGTTGATGGAGATTTCAGACGCTTTACGGATCAGCGCTTCTTCTTTCAGCTCACCGGTTTCGATGATCACTTTCAGCAGCACGTTTGCCGCAGCACAAGCGTCTTTACACGCTTTCACCAGGTCAAAACCAACCTGCTCGTTACCGGCGATCAGCGCACGGTACGGGAATACCACGTCCACTTCGTCAGCACCGTACGCGATGGCCGCGCGGGTTTCAGCCAGCGCAATCTCGATGTCGTCATTGCCGTGCGGGAAGTTAGTCACGGTTGCAATGCGTACATCCGGCGTGCCCTGCTCTTTCAGCGTCTTACGGGCAATGGGGATAAAGCGCGGGTAGATACAGACGGCTGCAGTGTTCCCGACGGGCGTTTTCGCCTGATGGCACAGGGCGATGACTTTCTCATTGGTGTCGTCATCATTCAGGGTGGTCAGGTCCATCAGTTTCAACGCGCGCAGGCTGCTTGCAGTTAAATCGGTCATAACATTCTCCAACGGCATCGCCGTATAAATTTCACCTTGCGGTCTGTGACTATTCTAACATTCAGCCGCACTTACACTTCGACATTCATCACAGTTAATGAAAACTGCGTACAAATTTGCATTACTGTAATGAGATGAACTTCAAATTTTACTGCTGTCGCTGCTGATTAAAGCAGCGATACCCGGTGTGGGATCAAAAGTCCCCCCGGGATGACTTCCTACAATTCGGTCATCATCCGCAGAACCATAAAGGAAGCGAATATGTCCCACGCCAGCCCTCACGCACTGCAACAACGTTGCCAGCAAATTGTGACAAGCCCGGTATTGACCCCCGAGCAAAAACGTCATTTTCTGGCGCTGGAAGCGGAGAACCATCTTCCCTACCCCGCGCTGCCTCAGGCCGCTCGCACCGCGCTGGAAGAGGGATTTATCTGCGACATGTTCGAAGGCCATGCGCCTTATAAACCGCGCTATGTTCTGCCTGATTACGCCAGATTCCTCGCCAACGGCTCGGCATGGCTGGAACTGGAAGGGGCAAAGGATCTGGATGACGCGCTCTCACTGCTGACCATCCTGTACCACCATGTTCCTTCTGTCACATCGATGCCGGTCTTCCTCGGTCATCTTGATGCATTACTGCAACCGTATGTTAATATTCTAACACAAGAAGAAATCGATAGCCGAATAAAACGTTTCTGGCGCTATCTCGACAGAACGCTTCCGGATGCGTTTATGCATGCCAATATTGGTCCGGCGGACACGCCCGTTACCCGCGCGATTTTACGCGCTGATGCAGAGCTGAAGCAGGTCGCACCGAATCTGACCTTTATTTATGATCCCGATATCACGCCAGACTCGCTGCTGCTCAGGGTGGCCGAAAACCTCTGTGAATGCAGCAAACCCCATATTTCTAACGGCCCGGTGAATGATAAAATTTTCACAAAAGGCCGTTATGGCATCGTGAGTTGTTACAACTCCCTGCCGCTGGCAGGCGGCGGCAGCACGCTGGTGCGCCTGAACCTGAAGGCCATTGCCGAACATAGCGACTCGCCCGAAGACTTTTTTAGCCGTACGTTGCCCCACTACTGCCAGCAGCAACTGGCCGTCATCAATGCCCGCTGCGAGTTCCTGTATCAAAAATCCGGCTTCTTTGAGAATAGCTTCCTCGTCAAAGAGGGACTGATTGATCCCGACCGCTTTGTGCCGATGTTCGGCATGTACGGCCTGGCCGAAGCGGTGAACGTGCTGTGTGAGAAAGCGGGTTCCCCGGGCCGTTACGGTAAAGACGACCAGGCCAACGCGCTGGGGTATCGCATCAGCGAGCAGCTCGCGGCGTTTGTTGAAAACACGCCGGTGAAATACGGCTGGAAAAAGCGTGCGATGCTGCATGCCCAGTCCGGAATAAGCTCTGATATCGGTACGACGCCGGGCGCGCGGTTGCCTTACGGGGAGGAGCCGGACCCGATTAGCCACCTGCTGAGCGTGGCGCCACACCACAAGCACTATCACGCCGGGATTAGCGACATCCTGACGCTGGACGAGACGGTCAAACGCAACCCGCAGGCCGTGGTGCAACTGTGTCTGGGTGCGTTCAACGCGGGAATGCGGGAGTTCACCGCCAACGTGGCCGGTAACGATCTGGTACGCGTGACCGGATATATGGTGCGGTTGTCCGACCTGGAGAAATACCGTGAAACAGGGTCACGCACTAACACCACCTGGCTTGGAGAAGAAGCCGCCCGACACACCCGCATCCTGGAGCGCCAGCCACGCGTGATAAGCCATGAACAGCAGATGCGCTTTAGTTAGTCAGGTGATCCCCTTCTCCTGCGTGGACGGGCCGGGCAGCCGCCTGGCTCTGTTTCTCCAGGGGTGCAACCTGCGCTGCAAAACCTGCCACAATCCGTGGACCATCGGACGCTGCAACGACTGCGGCGACTGCGTACCCCACTGTCCGCACGATGCACTGAATATACAGGCCGGGCGGGTCTGGTGGCAGGAGAGTCAGTGTCAGCAGTGTGATACCTGCCTGCATTTGTGCCAGCAGCAGGCAACGCCAATGGCGCACCGTTTTAGCGTCGACGAGATCCTCACTCAGCTCTCTAAATCCGCACCCTTTATTGAAGGCATTACCGTGAGCGGCGGTGAAGCGACAACGCAGCTACCGTTCCTGGTGGCGCTCTTCACGGCGATCAAAGCCGATCCCGCCCTGCAACACCTGACGTGCCTGGTGGACAGCAACGGTCTGTTAGGGGAAACCGGCTGGCAAAAACTGCTGCCGGTATTCGACGGGGCAATGGTGGATTTGAAGGCCTGGGGGAACGAACACCATCGCTTCCTGACCGGACGCGAAAATCCGCAGATTAAGCACAGTATCCGCTGGCTGGCACACCACCAGCGGCTGGCGGAACTGCGATTACTGGTGATCCCGGAGCAGTGTGATTATCTGGAGCATCTCAAAGCACTGACGGCGTTTATCCACGCGTTGGGCAATGTCCCGGTACGCATTAACGCCTTTCATGCTCACGGCGTTTACGGTGAAGCGGCGTCCTGGCGCAGCGCCACGCCCGAAGATATTGAGCCGCTGGCGCGGGCGCTGGAACAACAGCAAATCGTGGTGATCCGACCGGCGCTTTATCTATAACGTAATACCAAATACCGCGCGGGTATTCTCCAGCAGGGCATGCGCAATCACCTCTTCCGGCTCCTCGCGCAGCTCACAGAGCGTGTCAAAGACCCGAGCGGCCTGCTCCGGGCGATTTGGCTGCCCCTGAAAACCGTTGAGCGGCATATCCGGTGCGTCGGTTTCCAGTAATAATGCTTCGAGCGGCAGCTGCGCCATCACATCGCGGGTTTTACTGGCGCGTGGATAGGTGATGGTACCCCCGACGCCAATTTTATAGCCCAGCGCAATAAAGCGCTGCGCCTGCTGCAGGCTCCCTGAAAAACCGTGCACAACGCCCCTTCGCGGAAGATCGATACGCTTCAGATGCATTGCCAGTTTGTCATGGGTTCGACGGGAGTGAAGGATCACCGGCAGATCGTGGCGCTTCGCCAGACGCAGCTGCGCATCAAGGATCGTCTGCTGGCGCGCAAACTGCGGATCGTCGCGATAGAGATCGAGGCCGATCTCACCGATGGCGACGAGTTTGTCGCCAGCCGTCTGCACAATGGCGTCCAGCGCGTCGATATGCTCATCAAGATGGTGTTCAATCACAATGGGATGCAGGCCGAGCGCGGCGTACAGCGCCTGGTGCCGCCTTGAGAGATCCAGTACCCGCTCAAAGTATGCCGCTTCAACCGCCGGCACAATTATCGCCTCTACGCCGGCTTGTGCAGCTCGCGTGATGCTTTGCTCTTCATCCCCCGTAAACGGTGGAAAATCAAAATGACAGTGGGTATCGATAAACCGGTACGTCACGCCAGATCCTCATTATCTAACAATGCGTCATTCGCCTGCGGAGCATCCACCAGCGGCATCGCCAGCGCATCATTCGCCACCACCGCCGGTGGGGTAATAATGGCTTTATGACGATGTATAGGCGGTTGTTCAGCCAGCAGTTTGCCTATTGTCGCCAGGAAGTAACGTCCGCACAGACGCCCCGTTTTGTAATCGGTACGCAGCGCAGGAACGCGGCTGCCCAGCGCCATGCTGACCAGCGGTTTAGGCGGATAAATTTCAAATATACGCAACTTACCCGGCGGTTTTTCAATAAAGCGCTGCATAGCGCCGTAGGTCGTTTCATGCTGCTTCGCGATGTTGACCAGGTGTTGCAGGCTGCTGTCGCCTAACCAGCGCTCCATGCGTTTAAACCATTGCGGGGTATAGTACATTTGCGACGGGACGGTGCGGATCACCACAATGGTGTTTGCCCCGCGTCGCGCAGCTTCCTGTACCGGCACCGCGTCACTGATGCCGCCGTCCAGATAGCTGATGCCGTCCAGCAGTGCGCCGGAACGATAGAAACCGGGAATGGCGCTGGAGGCGCGAATGATATCCAGCCAGTTCTCTTTTTGAGGAGAGAAATACCCCGGCGTGTAGTCATCACCACGGCTGGCGCACATCCAGAACTCTTTTCCGCTGTCGAACAGGCGCGCCGCCGTATCCATTGCCAGCGGCATCTGGCTTGAGGTCGAATCCAGTAGCCAGTCGAGGTCAATCAGGTTCCCGCCGCGCACAAAGCGCACCGGGTTGAAAAATTCTTTCGCCGTGGTGTAGCGCATGATCACTTTTCGCGCGTAGCCGGGCTGGTTACAGACATAAGCAGAGAGGTTTTGCGCCCCGGCAGAGGTCCCGAAGTACAGGTCAAACGGGTTGAATTGCGCGCGCATAAACTCGTCCAGCACACCGGCCGTAAAAATGCCGCGCTGTCCGCCACCTTCACACACCAGCGCAAGCGGGCCTGCGCGAAACGGCTTTAACGCCAGCGGCGCAATATTGCCGAGCGTAACGGGAATTCGTTGCCCCACCTCTGCTTTCCTGTTTTCATTTTTCTGTTATGACACAGTAGCGCACCCGACCAGCGACTGAAACAAGAAAAAGCCAGTCACGAGGACTGGCTTTTTTTTGTTGAAGGAATATTGCGTTTGCTACGGACGTCGACGACCCGTAAACAGGCTGACCAGGAACAGAATAATACCCACGACAAAGACAATTTTTGCTGCCCATGCCGCTGTACCTGCCAGACCACCAAAGCCCAATGCGGCGGCAATTAACGCGATAACCAGAAATATAATGCCCCAACGAAACATAAGCTTCTCCTTTACCATAGTTAATGTCGGCCGCTAAATGTGAGCGCGCTCAGGTCACTCACCGGCGATTTTCCAGAGTCATTTTTATTTCGCCCGCTGACGTTAGCCAGACGGGCGAATGGTGCAGATTTACTTCGTTTTCAGATCGTTTTTAACGCTTTTAACACCATCGATCGCTTTCGCGATGGACTCGGCGCGCTCACTTTGCGCCTGAGAATCGACCGTACCGGAAAGCTGAACCACGCCATCGGTGGTTTCCACTTTCACTTTACGAGATGGCACGATGTCATCTGCTAAAAGTTTAGCTTTGATTTCGCTGGTGGTGGCTGCATCTCCGGCATACCCTTTCACCGACGCGTTTTTGCTGTCCCGAACGTGCAGTTTGTCGCTCACGGACGCTACACCTTCAACACCCTTCGCCACTTTTACCGCCTGTTCGGCCTGGGCCTGGCTTTCTACAAAACCACTCAGGGTGACAACTTTCTTGTCAGTTTTAACGGAAATATCGGTGCTCTTGATAGCTTCATCATCCACCAGTGCGGCTTTCACTTTTGCTGTGATTGAGCTGTCATCCATGAAATTACCGACTTTATTCATAGAGCTATCGATTTTTTGCCCTGCGGTATCGGCGGTGGACTGCGCTTTATCCATAGTGCTGGTTTCAGCCAGAGCAGAACCACTTACCAGGATGCTACCCAGTGTCACAGCCAGCAGAGTTTTAGAAATCTTCAGTCTTGTCATATTCATCGATGTATTCCTGTGTATACCCGTCATTCGGGCGACATACTTCCCTAATTGCTAGTTTTATATATTGCGAATGAACACACGGGCAAAATGGAGAACCCAAAGTCATGCATTGAACAGTTAATTCATCCACGCCCGGTGTTAAACACTGAGTTAAATATAGATCACTCTCACAGTGCCGCTTTCAGATTTGGGTAAAAAACGAACAAAATACGCGAAATAATGTTGAATTAAGAACATTCCGCAAGAGATTAATAAGACAGGAAATAAAGAAGAGCACGGCGATTGCCGTGCTCTGAGAGGGGATCAATGTTCGCGCGTTTTGCGGAACTGGACATCAGGATAACGTTCCTGAGTCAGGTTCAGGTTGACCATGGTTGGGGCGATATACGTCAGGTTATCACCGCCATCCAGCGCCAGCTGCACTTCGTTCTTACGTTTAAATTCTTCGAATTTCTTCACGTCAGAACACTCTACCCAGCGCGCGGTCGCCACGTTAACCGATTCATAGATCGCTTCCACGTTGTACTCGCTCTTCAGACGCGCAACGACCACGTCGAACTGCAGCACACCGACAGCGCCTACGATCAGATCGTTGTTAGCGATTGGGCGGAACACCTGGACAGCGCCCTCTTCGGAAAGCTGAACCAGCCCTTTCAGCAGCTGTTTCTGCTTCAGCGGATCGCGCAGGCGAATACGACGGAACAGTTCCGGTGCGAAGTTTGGAATACCGGTGAATTTCATCATTTCACCCTGGGTGAAGGTATCGCCGATCTGAATCGTACCGTGGTTGTGCAGACCGATGATGTCGCCCGGATAGGCCTCTTCAACGTGCGAACGGTCGCCCGCCATAAAGGTCAGCGCGTCGGAGATCACCACATCTTTACCGATACGTACCTGACGCAGCTTCATGCCCTTTTCATACTTACCGGACACCACGCGCATAAAGGCGACGCGGTCACGGTGTTTCGGGTCCATGTTGGCCTGAATTTTAAAGACGAAACCGGTGAACTTCTCTTCTTTCGCTTCCACTTCACGGGTGTCAGTTTTACGTGACATCGGTTGTGGCGCCCACTCCACCAGGCCGTCAAGCATATGGTCAACGCCGAAGTTACCCAGCGCGGTACCAAAGAAGACCGGGGTGATTTCACCGCTCAGGAACAGCTCTCTGTCGAATTCGTGAGATGCACCTTGAACCAGCTCCAGCTCGTCACGCAGCTGCGCGGCCAGCTCTTCACCCACAGCCGCATCCAGCTCCGGGTTATCCAGACCTTTTACGATACGGACTTCCTGAATGGTATGGCCTTTACCGGTCTGGTAGAGATAGGTTTCGTCTTTATAAAGGTGGTAGACACCCTTGAACAGCTTGCCGCAGCCAATGGGCCAGGTGATAGGCGCACAGGCAATTTTCAGCTCGTTTTCCACTTCATCCATCAGCTCCATCGGGTCGCGGATGTCACGGTCGAGTTTGTTCATAAAGGTGAGGATCGGCGTATCGCGCAGACGGGTAACTTCCATCAGCTTACGGGTACGATCTTCTACCCCTTTCGCGGCGTCGATGACCATCAGACAGCAGTCCACCGCCGTCAGCGTACGGTAGGTATCTTCCGAGAAGTCTTCGTGCCCCGGGGTATCCAGCAGGTTGACCAGGCAATCATGATACGGGAACTGCATCACGGAGGTGGTAATGGAAATACCACGCTGCTTTTCCATCTCCATCCAGTCAGATTTTGCATGCTGGTTGGAACCACGACCTTTTACGGTACCCGCAGTCTGAATCGCCTGTCCGAACAGTAACACCTTCTCGGTGATGGTCGTTTTACCGGCATCCGGGTGAGAGATAATGGCAAAAGTACGGCGCCTGGCCACCTCTTGCAGATAAGGAGACAACGTCATAATGAAATCTTCTATATAAGCGCGGCGTCAGGCCGCGCATCATGGGATACGAAAAATGCGGCTATTTTACCCATCAATGGGGGGCAGGCAATCATTGTTTACACAGGAGCTGCTCCAGTTCGTTCAATGACGTGACGGTCCAGGTCGGCTGGATACCTTCCGGCAACGTGCGACCGTGTGCATTCAGCCAGACGGTCGACAGGCCGGCGTTCATCCCGCCACGAATATCCGACTCCGCGGTGTCCCCGACCATCAGCACTCGTTCACGATCGGGATTGCCCGCTTGTTCCAGCGCATAATCAAAAATACGCGGATCCGGCTTAGGTACGCCCACCTCTTCAGAGATCACCAGCGCGTCAAAATGATCGCGCAGGCCCGTACGCTCAAGGCGGATCTGCTGCAGGGCGGTAAACCCGTTGGTAATAATGCCCAGCTTCGCCTTGCCCTTCAGGGCGTCCAGCAGGGAAACCGCGCCCGGCAACGGCGCGCAGATATCCGCCATGGCATTAAGGAAGGCATCGTTAAGCGCACCCGGGCTGACGTTTAACCGCTCGGCCCAGACATCAAAGCGCTGGTGCTGCAGCTGTAACGCGGTGATGGCACCGTTCTGGTAATCCACCCACAGCGGTTTGTTTACCGCCTGATAGTCCTGAAAGTCTTCAGCGGTGAAGGTAACGCTATAATCGAGAAACATCCGCTGTAGGCCGCCAAACGAGTCAAACGTAAACAGCGTTTCGTCGGCATCAAAGAAAATCCAGTCCCATTTCATCGTTACAACCTTATTTTAGTTATCCAAGCGGCAGAGCCATTATGATGGCGTCTTCACGTCCCTCTGCGGTGGGGTAGTAGTTACGGCGGATAGTCGCCTCGTTAAAGCCTAAGCTTTCATAGAGTGCGATGGCGGCGACATTCGACGCGCGCACCTCCAGCCACAGGGTGAAAACGTCACGGGTTTCGAGCTCGCGAATGAGATACTCAAGCAGTTCTCTTCCCAGCCCCCGGCGCTGATACGCGGGATCAACCGCGATATTAAACAGCGTCGCTTCGTCCAGAACGACCTGCGTGATGGCAAAAGCGGCCATCGTGCCGTCGACGTCCAGACGGTAATTCAGATACCGCTCGCCCTGATTGCTGGCGAGGGTTTTTTCGCTCCATGGAAAAGCATGGGCGCGCGTTTCAATCGCGTACGCCGCGGTCAGATCAGGCGTCGTGAGGGAAGAAATCGTGTTCATATTCGCAGATTTGTTGCCATAGCGCGCTGCGCGCTTTTGGGTTGGCTTTCAGTTCGTCCAGCGCTGGCGAGCAGATCTGGCTCCCTTCCAGGGAGACCTCATCGATGTCTCCCATACGCCAGCTGTTGCAGCGGCTGTCGGATGGCAGCATGGTGACCCTGTCTGGCGTAAGCTGTAAAACCTGTTCAGTGGTCAACTTCAGGCTACGAAGGACATCACCAATAAGGGGTTCATTCAGGGCAGGCAGTTCCTCCGCCACCATCACCAGCCGGACGTGCGCAGGGATGGAGATGGCGATTTCGCCCTGCAACGCCGTCGGGCGACGCAAGGCCCACTGGGTGATGCCCAGTTGCTGCAACTGCCAGTCTCGTCGGGATGTCATAGGGAAAACTCCTGTCTCTCAGGCGCGCAAATATAGCAAATGTGTCGAAACTGCGCCATCTACCTACTATAATCCCCGCCTGAGTTAATTGAGGAACAATTCATGTCTGCATTTACCCCGGCAAGTGAAGTCTTGCTGCGTCACAGTGATGATTTCGAAGAAAGCCGTATTCTGTTTGCCGGAGATATGCAGGATGACCTGCCCGCACGTTTCGACTGTGCTGAAAGCCGTGCCCACACCCAATACTACCACCACTGGCAGGTACTGAGCCGCCAGATGGACGACCGCGCGCGCTTTAGCCTGGTCGCTGAACAGAGCGACATCGCCGACTGCGACACGCTCATCTACTACTGGCCGAAGAACAAGCCAGAAGCCCAGTTCCAGCTGATGAACCTGCTTTCTCTGCTGCCCGTTGGCTGCGATATTTTCGTGGTCGGTGAGAACCGCAGCGGCGTTCGTAGCGCAGAACAGATGCTGGAAGGCTATGCGCAGCTGAATAAAATCGACAGCGCCCGTCGCTGTGGCCTGTATCACGGCCGTCTGGAAAAACAGGCGACCTTTGATGCTGAGAAATTCTGGGATGAGTATCAGCTTGACGGTCTGACCATTAAAACTCTGCCAGGCGTCTTCAGCCGCGACGGTCTGGACGTGGGCAGCCAGCTGCTGCTCTCCACCCTGACGCCGCATACGAAAGGCAAAGTGCTGGACGTCGGCTGTGGCGCGGGTGTACTGGCGACCGTACTGGCGAGCCATTCGCCAAAAGTGCGCTTAACCCTGTGCGATGTGAGCGCCCCGGCGGTTGAAGCAAGCCGCGCAACGCTTGCCGCAAACGGCCTGGAAGGCGACGTGTTTGCCAGCAACGTCTTCTCTGATGTGAATGGCCGTTTCGACATGATCATCTCCAACCCACCGTTCCACGATGGTATGGAAACCAGCCTTGAAGCGGCGCAAACGCTGATCCGTGGTGCAGTACGTCATCTGAACAGCGGGGGTGAACTGCGTATCGTGGCTAACGCCTTCTTGCCGTACCCGAAAGTGCTGGATGAAACCTTTGGCTTCCATGAAGTCATCGCCCAGACGGGTCGCTTTAAGGTTTACCGCACCGTGATGACGCGTCAGGCTAAGAAGTAATCCCCTTATCTGGCAGGCCGGATACGCGTAACCGCTATCCGGCAAAACCTGGCGCCACCATCGGCCATTTTTGCAGCAATCAAAACAGCGTGCGCATTTTTCTGTTGACGTAATGCTGAAAACATCTAGAATGCGCCTCCGTGGTTACGATACTTTTACAGTGTCGATGGTATGCGAAGGTGGCGGAATTGGTAGACGCGCTAGCTTCAGGTGTTAGTGTCCTTACGGACGTGGGGGTTCAAGTCCCCCCCCTCGCACCATAAATCACGTTGATATTGCTCGCACTGGGCGAAGGTGGCGGAATTGGTAGACGCGCTAGCTTCAGGTGTTAGTGTTCTTACGGACGTGGGGGTTCAAGTCCCCCCCCTCGCACCAACGAGGCGATATCAAAAAAGTAAGATGACTGTGCGAAGGTGGCGGAATTGGTAGACGCGCTAGCTTCAGGTGTTAGTGTCCTTACGGACGTGGGGGTTCAAGTCCCCCCCCTCGCACCAATTATCTTACATCCTTTCTGACGTTCTTCTCACTTTCCGCTTATTTCAAACTCATCAGTATCACCAGAATTCCACTGACCAGTGCTACGCATGACGGCAGTAACACAAAGTGGCGTAGCTGTTTATGCCAGATCATCCCTGACGTCACTAACAGTCCTGACACAATGAGCGCTTTCCAGACATCAATGGAGAGATCGGCAAACATCAGACCGCCAAGAATCGCCCCCGGCAGTAACACTCCCCAACCACTTCCCAGCGCCCTGTTCAACATGGTTCGCCCTCCCCCACTGATAATGATAACCAATATCATATGATATCAATTATCATTTGTCAGCACGATTAATCAAAAACTCTCCCCCTTTACCTTTCCTGTAATGACAGGAAATGCCTAAGGTGATAAATTGCTCACCTGTTAACTAGACCTAAAGATTTTCTGATAATTACTCTTTGAGTTTTTTGCATCTTTCATTGCGAAACAACACCTATTTACCTGTTTTAATTAAATATTAATAAAAACGCACTACTATGACATCACAATCCTGGCGGTCTTTGGTCCACAGTAAATATCAATTATCGTTACGTTTATTTTTATTTCTGAACGCGACCTCTGCTGTGTTCTCGGTAACAAACCCGCTCTATTCTATTCGCCTGTTATCAGTCCCCCTGATTTCTATTTTTGTTATCAGCACCGGGCTGCTCGTCTGGCACTGGAAAAAGAGAACGCGCAAGGTAAATATTCCTGCCGTTTCAGCGATCTTCGGTATTTTATGGGCGTGGCAGGTGGCCTCGAAATTTTCGTTAATTACCCACGATCAGGCGACCTATTTGATCATGGCATTATTAACGGTACTGTTTATTGGTACGCTGGCCTTCGCCAGTAATATCAAAGCATTTACGCTGCACTCCTTCCCCACCTTTATTGTCTGCCTGTGGTTAAGTAATCATGATATATGGCTGAGAATGACCTATTCTTTCGCACTTCCTGTGGTAGCAATTGCGATTCATAACATTTTGCAAAGACGTAACGATCGCTTCGCGCAGGAACTGCTCTCCCGTTTGCTGGAGGAGCGTGAGACCCTCACCGATCTCAGCATGATGGACCCGCTTACCGGCCTTTATAACCGTCGCGGACTGCAAAGCCGGCTGGAGAATCTTCCGGCAGTGGAGAACGGCGAGCACTTTGTCCTGCTGATGGATATCGACCACTTTAAAGCCTACAATGACCACTACGGCCATATGATGGGCGACCAGGCGCTGATCCGGGTCTCTGCTGCCATCCGTGATGCCGTGCGTTCACGTGATATTGTGGCGCGCTTCGGCGGGGAAGAATTTATGGTTCTGCTGACCAATATTTCTCTCGAGCATGCCCGCCAGACGGCAGAGCGGATCCGCCAGAAAGTCTACGATTTAAAAATCCCGCATATGTTCAATGAAAGCGTGGCGACAAACGTCACCATCAGCATTGGAATTGCCATTTTTGAGGATGAAGACGCCGAAGGCGCACTGGAGAAAGCGGACAAAGCCCTCTACGAAGCAAAGCATATGGGGCGCAATAACATCCTGCTGAGCGAAGAGCTTCAGACCGCGTAAGCGCGGCGTCATATAACGAGGACAAAAGTCTTGCCATCGGTATGAGCAATAGTTAGGATTGGCAATCATTATCATTTAGATTTGTATCTCTACTATGGCCACTCATACCGCACAAATCGTTGAACCACTTCTCTGGAGAGCCCGCCTCCCCACCGGGAATGTTTCGCTTGCGGATGCCATCAGGGATAAGATCGCTAAAACCCGCGCCCACCTGCTGGACTTTATCAGGCTGGATGAAGCGCACCCGCACCACGCCATGACGCTGGAAGAGTGGCGACAGCCGTCGACACTGCAGTCGTTGCTGGCAACCTATTCCGACCATATCTATCGCAATCAACCGACCCTTACGCGGGAAAACAAACCCCTGCTCTCCCTCTGGGCGCAGTGGTATATCGGGCTGATGGTGCCCCCACTCATGCTGGCGCTGCTCACTCAAAAGGGCATGCTTGAACTCTCCCCGGAATATTTTCATGTCGAGTTCCACGAGACCGGCCGAGCGGCCTGTTTCTGGATTGATCTCCACGAAGACCAGAACGCGGAGCACCTCTCTGCTCAGGAACGTATGGAGCAGCTCATAACTCGCGCCCTGATCCCGGTAGTGGATGCGCTGGAAGAGACGGGGGAAATCAACGGGAAGCTTATCTGGAGCAATACCGGGTATTTAATCCACTGGTATTTGACGGAAATGAAACCTCTGCTCGGTGATGAGAAGGTCGAGGCCCTGCGCCAGTCCTGTTTCTTTGCAAAACAGCTTTCCGATGGTCGCGATAACCCGTTATTCCGCACCGTGGTCCTTCGTGACGGGCTTCTGGTTCGTCGCACCTGCTGCCAGCGTTATCGCCTGCCGGACGTTCAGCAGTGTGGAGATTGTACGCTCAAGTAAGGTCAGGTGTTGCCGGGCCGCATTAACGCTGACCCGGCACCCGTTTCTCACGCTATCTGCTGATTTTCCTCTTCCGCATTACGTTGCGCTTCTTCCGCTTCCTGCTCCAGCAGTTGCTTCTCGTACACTTTAAAGAACGGGAAGTAGATGATGGCCGATACGCACGCCAGGACCACCACCAGAATGGCTGCACGGAAATCCCAGCCCAGCGCCCATGCGGCACCTACCGGTGCAGGTGCCGTCCACGGCACAACGGAGATCACGCGGCCAATCAAATCGAACTTCATCGCCGACCAGGCCAGCACGGCGTTAACCATGGGTGCCAGCAGGAACGGAATAAAGAACACCGGGTTCATGACAATCGGCGTACCGAATATAACGGGTTCGTTGATGTTAAACAGGCTTGGCACCACGCTCAGACGGCCGATAGAACGCAGATGAGCGGAGCGGCTGCGCAGGTAGCAGAACACCAGCCCCATCGTGGCACCTGACCCCCCGATGACGATAAAGAATGTCCAGAACGCTTCCATAAAAATATGCGGCAGCGGCTGGCTGGCGGCCAGCGCGGTCTGGTTAGCGCCCAGGTTGGTCAGCCAGAACATCTGCAACATCCCGGAGACAATCGCGGCGCCGTGAATCCCGGCGAACCACAGCAAATGCCCAATCAACACCGCCAGCAGGATTGCCGGCAGGGAGTCTGCGGCTGAAACCAGCGGTTTGAAAACAGACATAATCGCCTGCGGAATCAGCATGCCAAACTCAGACTGAATCACCAGACTCAGCGGGTAGAGCGTCAACACCACCACCAGCACCGGGATCAACAGGTCAAAGGAGTTTTTGATCATCGGCGGAACCTGGTCCGGCAGACGGATCCCGATGTTATGCGCTTTCAGAAAACGCATCATCTCAACGCAGTAGATAGCCACCAGAATCGCGGTAAAAATGCCAGTCCCACCGAGGCTGTCGACCGGAAGCGTGCCTTTGGTTTTCGGCGCCGCGACCAGCAGAAACGCCATCAGCGACAGCATGGCGCACATGAACGGGTCTAACTGATGCGATTTGACATAGTGTTTGCCAAGGTTATAGGCAATGGCCGCGCAGATATACAGGGACATAACGCCCATGGTCATATCAAACGGCGTGAGGATCTGACCTTCAAATTGCTTCGCCATGTCCAGCCAGGCGCGCGCGAAACCCCAGGTGGTATCAGGCGAAAACGGTGGATACGCGAAGACGAGTAAAAATGAACCCACAATCATGAACGGCATCGCGGAGATAAAGCCATCACGAATAGCCATAACATGACGCTGGGAGGAGATCCGCCCGGCAATCGGGCTGACGTAATTTTCTACAAAACGAAATATCAGATTAAACGCAGCATGGTTGGCAGACATAGCAGATCTCCTTTCAGACGTTTATGACGGGCGCATACACGCCATACGTTGGTCCATACATCACCTTCACAACCTTGCCGGCGCGTTTACCAGCGGTACTGCTCAGACGGAATGGTTTCATATTTAGCTCTTATTATTGGATACAGGGGACGTTACATAGTCAGTATTAATCTCTCACTCACGGTCTGCAACCGGTTACTGTAACCGGTTTCCGTGAATGTGAAGGCGATCCAGAAATCGGCCGTGTGGGATATTTGTTACTGAAGAGATATTTACAGAGCATAAATTCTTATGACAGATTACGCGGGATATTTGTCAGGAGGAAACAATGAGTTTGCAGTCTGTACAGCAGTTTTTTGCCGACAACGCTCCGGATATAGAGGTTATTGAACTTAGCCAGAGTACCGCAACCGTTGCGTTGGCTGCTGCCGCCCATCGTGTTGAGCCGGGACAAATCGCCAAAACGCTGTCGTTGAAGGTTAAAAATGACGTCATTCTGGTGGTCGCGAAAGGGGATGCGCGTCTGGATAATAAAAAACTGAAAGACACGTTTGGCGCAAAAGCACGCATGCTCAGTTGTGATGAAGTGGTGACCATCACGGGTCATCCTGTTGGCGGCGTGTGCCCGTTTGGGCTGGAAAATCCGCTCGCGGTTTATTGCGATATTTCACTGAAGCAGTATGCTGAAGTGCTGCCGGCCGCGGGTGCAATTCACAGTGCCGTGCGTATTTCACCAGACAGAATGGCAGAACTGACGTCCGCAAAATGGGTAGATGTTTGCATCTGAATGAGGCGCCAGAGCCTGTCTGGCGCACAGATATCAGCTTATAAAAATGTCGGCTGGCTTAATACTGATGTTCGCGGATCCCGGGCCGGGAGATGAGTCAGAATATCTGCCGCATCAAGCAGCCCCACGTCAGAATTGACCCCAAGCTTCACCATCGCATTAAACTTGTGCGCCCGGATGGTCTTAATATTGCGCTCAAGCTGCGCGGCGATTTCAGGAATAGAAAACCCGCAGGACATATACCGCAAAATCGCCCGCTCCGTTGGACTTAACATCCTGTTTTGACTCTTGTACCAGTGGTTGAGCATATTGTCATTGATGTGCAGCGTTTCACTCAGCAACACCAGCAGTTCCTCCTGCAGGCGGTCGAGCGACACCGATTTACTGACGACACCGTGAAGGCGTGAAGGGGAAAGATGGCTGATTAACCGCGCTTCCATTTCATCTGCCGCCAGGATGATGCGCTGAATATGATTATGCGTAAACGCGAGATCCCGCAGGGATGCCAGACAGTTTCGACGCTCTTCTCGCGCATCAGAAAGTGAATAGATCAGCGAGAAAAAAGAGACATGAGGAAGCGCCTTCTTAAAGCTGTCAAATTCACTGAACATGTGCAGTTGATAATGGCTGAGCGTGGGCAGTGCAAACAGATGCTCCAGCCCGACGGCACTCATCGCGCAATTTTCGATGACGGCAATATGTCTTGTTGAACCGGTTTTATCCATTCCTCGAACTCTCCATAGGCTGACATTAAACTCAGCTCTCTCAATCCCTGAGTACTGTTGATCCAGGCGTACAGATCGGCATTACTCCGTAATGACAACCGTCGCATCGCACTGTTTTTCTGTGCACTGATCGTTTTATTGCTCTTCTTGAGCAAAGTGGCAATTTGGTTAATCCCCCAGCCCTTGCCTAACAGACGCAATACCTTGCGTTCAGAGTGGGTGAGCGCAATGACGCGGTCGTCTTCATCATCGTTACAGGCAGGCTCGGGCGTTAATAACGTCTGGCTTATCCGCTCTGCCCGTTCACTGCCTGCACGGATGGCGTTAATTACGCCTTCTATCGGCTCCATATCAGAAAGCAACGTGCTTTCCGGACGCATCAGCAGCTCAACGGCAATAGGGTAAAGCGGTCGGGAGACTAAAAAAATCCAGTGAATATCCCGATATTGATTTAATAAACCGTAATATTCTTCGAGCGTGCCCCGGGGATTCCTGTATTCACCTGAAATATCAGCGATAATGACGTCTGCACGCCTTAACTGCAGCAGGGTTAATTCCTGCAGCGAACGGCAAAACGTTAAATCAAAATCGGCAAAATGGCGTGTCATCACGCCCCCCAACCCGTTTTGCATTACGGGTATCCTGCTAATGACGACGCCATGTTTACCATTCAATGACGACATAGACCCTCCGTGTCCATTTTCATATGATGAGTAACGTTAAAACGCATCAAGGTATAAGTGTATTCGTCCCTGAGTGTAAAACTGATTAATACAAGCAGAAGATGAGATGTGTGCTTCATTTAAGAAATGCCTAAAACAGCGGTAATATCTCACAAAGCACAGATAAATTTAATTATAAAGGCCTTAAAATAATTAAAATATAAACTTAGTAAAACTAAATATAAATATCTTATATTTCTCAATTAATAATTCATCATATTTATGGCCCAAAACCGCATCTCGCCGTCAGACAGCCCGCAACTGTTTGCATAAAGCTTGATCTGACCCACAGCTAGAGGCACTGCAGTTTGTGCTAAAAGTAAGCATGACGGGCCAACAGGCAAGCTATTCACCTTCTCTTCAGGACATGACATGCAGGCAGATCGATCAACGCAGCGTGCCATCACGCGGCTCTGTATTCAGTGCGGTCTTTTTCT
Source organism: Enterobacter sp. WPR_3_1 (assembly GCF_003635055.1). Taxonomy (NCBI): domain Bacteria; kingdom Pseudomonadati; phylum Pseudomonadota; class Gammaproteobacteria; order Enterobacterales; family Enterobacteriaceae; genus Enterobacter; species Enterobacter sp. WPR_3_1. Next base: position 252,852 of record NZ_RBXU01000010.1, read on the forward strand.
GCTCCAGCACGGGGCGGAAAGCGCGCTGGTCGAGGAACTCTCCACCCGGTTGGGGCTGGCGCTGGGTATGGACAGCGTTGAGAGCGCCATTTCATCCAATGCTATCGTGTTGACCACCATAAAAGACGGTCAGTGCCTGACCTCCACCCGCAAAAACCACGACCGCGGCATCAATATGCACGTTGTAACCGAGGTTCAGCATATCGTCATTCTTGCTGAGCATAAGCTTCTCGACCTGCACGACATTGAAAAACGGTTCAACCAGATTAAGCCCTTACGTTATCCCCGCTGGCTGGTGGTGTTAATGGTCGGGCTGTCCTGCGCCTGTTTTTGTAAGCTCAACAAAGGCGGCTGGGACGGCGCGGTCATCACCTTTTTCGCCAGCAGCATCGCCATGTACGTGCGCCAGCTCCTGACGCACCGCCAACTCCACCCGCAAATTAATTTCTGCATTACCGCTTTTGTCGCCACCACGGTTTCTGGCCTGCTGCTTCGTCTGCCGCAGTTTGCCAACACGCCGACGATTGCCATGGCGGCCAGCGTGCTTCTGCTGGTGCCCGGCTTCCCGTTGATTAACGCCGTAGCCGATATGTTTAAGGGGCACATCAATACCGGTCTGGCACGCTGGGCGATTGCCAGCCTGCTGACGCTTGCAACCTGCATTGGTGTGGTAATGGCCATGACACTCTGGGGGTTACGCGGATGGGCGTGATCGATTTTCTGCTGGCGCTGGCGCAGGATATGCTGCTGGCCGCGATCCCTGCCGTCGGTTTTGCGATGGTCTTTAACGTTCCGCAACGCGCGTTACCGTGGTGCGCGCTATTGGGTGCTATTGGTCATGGCTCGCGAATGGTGATGATGACGGCGGGATTCAACATTGAATGGTCAACATTTATGGCCTCAATGCTGGTCGGTAGCATCGGAATTCAGTGGTCGCGCTGGTATCTGGCGCATCCCAAGGTGTTCACCGTCGCCGCCGTTATCCCGATGTTCCCCGGCATATCTGCCTATACGGCCATGATTTCCGCGGTGAAAATCAGCCATTTCGGCTACACCGAACCGCAAATGATCCTCCTTCTGAGCAACTTTCTTAAGGCCTCGTCCATTGTCGGTGCGCTCTCTATCGGACTGTCGATCCCCGGACTGTGGCTGTACCGCAAACGTCCACGGGTTTGAGATTTGTATTATTACGCTGCCGTGAGGATAATCACTCCAATCCGTTTGGTGACGATAAGGAAAGGATGTGGCTAACCCAGGCAGCGAACTCCCCGAGCACAATGAAGAATCCAGCCTGAAAGAGAAAATCTTTCAGAGCGCTATCACGCTGTTTGCCGAATACGGGTTGAACGGTGCCCGCATGGAACAAATTGCGGAGAAAGCCGGCACCACCAAACGCATGGTTGTTTACCACTTCAAAAACAAAGAGAACCTGTATCTTCTCGTACTGGAGTATGTTTACACCCAGATCCGCGCCAGTGAACAGGCGCTCAGCCTGGCGGGAATGCCCCCTGTCGAAGCGCTGGTTCATCTGGTTGAAGCCACCTTTGACTACCATGCCGACCATCCGGATTACATCCGCATTATCTGCATGGAAAACATGCAGCGTGGCCGTTTTATGCAGCAGTCCAGCTACCTCCGCCAGGTCAACCGCAGCGCGCTTGATCTGCTGGAAGCGATCCTCCGTCGCGGGAAAGAAAAGCAGTTGTTCAATCAGACGGTTGAAGCCCGCGATCTGCATCGTTTGATCAGCAGTTTCAGCTTCCACTACGTTGCCAACAGCTACACCTTCACCCTGCTGTTTGAAGAGGGTGCGGACGAACAGGCACAGCGCCAGCACTACCGTAAAATGGCCGTTCAGGTGGCGCTCCGCTATACCTGCCCATAAAATAGCTTGCAATTAAATCGCGCACTATCTATATTCATCTCATGAACGCGAAAACGAACGACACGACCGCTGCGCTCCTGCTGGATAACCAGCTCTGCTTTGCTCTCTATTCAGCAAATCTGGCGCTGAACAAGCTGTACCGGCAACTGCTGGCACCGCTGAACCTGACTTACCCGCAATACCTGGTGATGCTGGTGCTGTGGGAGCAGGATGACATTACGGTGTCGGACATCGGTGAACGGTTGTTCCTTGACTCTGCCACGCTGACGCCGCTGTTGAAGCGTCTGGAAAGCGCGGGGCTGATAAACCGCCACCGCTCACGTAAAGACGAGCGTCAGGTCGCCGTCACCCTGAGCGATGCGGGACGCCATCTCCAGCAGCAGGCTTCCGGGATCCCCCATGCAGTGGGATGCGCCGCCCAGTGTGATACTGAGACCATGCTGTCACTTAAGCAGCAGCTGGAACGTTTGCGACAACAGATCCAACGCGCGTAAGGCTATACTTTACGCGTATTTATTTACCCATATATATCGCACGCTATTTAATAGCGCACATTAATGTAAGATGAGGAATCTGCCATGTCTTTAGAAAAAGTTGTCTACACTGCCAAAGCAAAAGCAACCGGAGGCCGTGATGGCCGTGCGACCTCTTCCGACGGCGTACTGGACGTTAAACTCGGCGTGCCAAAAGAGATGGGCGGCATGGGCGGTGACGCCACCAACCCTGAGCAGCTGTTTGCTGCCGGCTACTCTGCCTGCTTCCTGGGTGCCATGAAGTTTGTAGCCGCTCGCGACAAATTTACCCTGCCGAAAGAGGCCTTTATTGAAGGCGAAGTGGGGATTGGGCCGCTGCCAACCGGTTTTGGTATCGAAGCAAAACTGAACATCCACGTTGAAGGTATGGATCCTGCAGAAGCCAAAAAACTGGTCGATGCAGCACACATTGTGTGTCCGTACTCTAACGCGACCCGCGGTAACATCGACGTAACGCTGAACATTATCGCCTGATAACTGCCTGATGGCGTTACGCTTATCAGGCCAGCCGTTGTCGCCCCGGCAGGCATCGCGCCGCCGGGGAAAACCCCTCCTTCCCTTCCCGCTCTCTGTGCTACCATAAGCCCATATCACGCCCGTAGTTATCAGTAGAGTAAGCGTTATGTCCTCCAGAATTCTGACCACCAGCATTGCTGGTATTGATGCCTTTATGCGCGATCCCCGCGGTGTGCTGACCCACGCCGAAGGCGGCACGGTTGCGGTATTTGCTGACAACGCTCCGGCGTTTTATGCCATCACACCGGAACGTCTGGCACAGCTTCTGGAGATTGAAGCGCAGTTGTCCCGCCCGGCGAGCGACGTAACCCTCGATAACCAGTTCTTTGACGAGCCGGTTAACGTCCCCATGGCCGTTCCCATGGGAAAATTTGCCCTGTATGCGGGCTGGCAACCAGATGCTGATTTTCAACGGCAGGCGGCATTGTGGGGCATAGCGTTAACGCAACCGGCTACCCCCGAAGAGCTGGCCGCGTTTACCGCCTGGTGGCAGGCGGAAGGCAAAGTATTCACTCATATTCAGTGGCAACAGAAGCTCGCGCGTCATCTGCAAATTAATCGCGCCAGCAATAACGGCCAGCCAAAACGTGATATCAACGCGTTTTCCGAACCGGATAAACAGATCCCTAATGGATTCCGAGGTGCGAAATGAAGAACGTCGGCGACCTGATGAAACGTCTGCAAAAGATGATGCCAGCCAACGTGAAGCCCGCCTTCACGACGGGTGAAGAACTCCTGGCGTGGCAAAAAGAGCAGGGTAAGATCCGCGCCGCCGCGCTGGCCCGCGAAAACCGGGCGATGAAAATGCAGCGCACCTTTAACCGTTCCGGTATTCGCCCCCTGCACCAGAACTGCTCATTTGATAACTATAAAATTGAGACCAACGGGCAGATGAATGCACTCGCTGCCGCGCGTCAGTACGTGGATGAATTCGACGGCAATATCGCCAGCTTCATTTTTAGCGGCAAGCCTGGCACGGGGAAAAACCACCTGGCGGCCGCTATCTGTAACGAGCTGCTGCTGCGCGGGAAATCGGTGCTGATCATCACCGTGGCCGATATCATGTCCGCCATGAAAGACACCTTCAGCAACCGCGAAACCAGCGAAGAGCAACTGCTTAACGACCTGAGTAATGTCGATTTACTGGTTATTGATGAGATTGGCGTCCAGACCGAATCCCGCTATGAAAAAGTGATCATTAACCAGATTGTCGATCGCCGCTCTTCCTCCAAACGCCCCACCGGCATGCTGACTAACCACAACATCGACGAAATGACCCGCTTGCTGGGCGAACGCGTCATGGATCGCATGAAGCTCGGGAACAGTCTGTATGTCATCTTCGACTGGGAAAGTTACCGCAGCCGTGTCACCGGTAAAGAGTATTAAGATATTTCCAGGAAAGACCGGTGGCCCGGAGGTATATACTGACTCCACTTTCGCCCCAAAACGGACCTTTTTTGAGTAAGCCATTATGAAAAAACAGTTTCTTTTCAGCACCGTATTAGGCGCCCTGCTGGTTACCGGCGCGGCACAGGCCGCATCCTGGCAGGATTCGCTGTCCAGCGCAGCGAGCGAACTGACCAAAGAGAGCAGCAGCACCCAGGGCGGGCTGTCAGCCTCTTCCCTTACCGGCCTGCTGGGTAACAGCACCCAGAGCCTGAGCGCAGGCACAATGAACAACGCCGCGGGGATTCTGGAATATTGCGCGAAGCAAAAACTGGCCTCCGTGACCGACGCGCAAAACGTGAAAAATCAGGTGCTGGGCAAACTCGGTCTGGATACACAGGAGCAGAAACAGGACACCAACTATATGGATGGTATTCAGGGCCTGCTGAATGCGCAAAACGGTCAACAGCTCAACCTGAGCACCATCGGCAACTCCTCGCTGGCGAAACAGGTGAAAACCAAAGCCTGCGATCTGGTGCTGAAACAAGGCGTTAATTTCATCTCCTGATCCCCGCCTGTATTGCCATTACACGCCGCGTTTAAGACGTTATTCTTTTAACGCGGCGTTAAAGCCGTCTTTTTCCTGCCTGCCACCGTCTGAGCGTCCGTATGTCAGGATGCGACCCCCTTCAAAAAAACGATTTTCTAAACCAAATCCTAACAACAGCACACTTTCGTGACACTAAAATTGCAGCTACACGACAACGCAATTACATTGTATAACCCAAAAAATAATCAGTTAGCCAGCTAAGCGCCTGGCGTCATGAGGATAGACTGTTGTCAGAGTTAATGTCCCTTGTCCTTTTTCTGGCCTCTGTCGGCGTTTACGCCTGCAAAGCGGGCCGTAACACCTGGTGGTTTATCGCCACGCTGGTGGTGCTCGGCATTTTTATTATTTTAAACATTACCTTATACGCCAGCGATTACTTTACCGGTGACGGCATTAACGATGCGGTGCTCTACACGCTGACGAATAGCCTGACGGGCGCGGGCGTGGGTAAATACATTCTTCCCGGGCTTGGGCTGATTGCGGCGCTGGTGATTATTTTTGGTGCCCTGGCCTGGGTGCTGCGCCGCCGTCGACATCTTCCGCATCATGGCGGCTACAGCCTGCTGGCACTCTGTCTGGCGCTGGCGTCCGTGGATGCCAGCCCGGCGTTTCATCAGATAACCGAGCTGGTAAAGTCACAGTCGCGCGACGGCGACCCGGATTTCATGGCCTGGTATAAAGAGCCGTCCAAAAAAATAGCCAACCCGAAGCTTAACCTGGTGTATATCTACGGCGAGAGTCTGGAACGCACCTGGTTTGATAACAATGCTTTTCCGAACCTGACGCCGGAGCTGGGCGCGCTGAAAAACGAAAGCCTTGATTTCAGCCACACCGCGCAGCTGCCCGGTACGGATTACACCATCGCCGGGATGGTTGCTTCGCAATGCGGTATCCCGCTCTTCGCCCCCTTTGAGGGTAATGCCTCGGCCTCAATGTCGAGCTTCTTCCCGCAGAACGTTTGCCTCGGCGATATCCTGAAAAACTCCGGCTACGAAAACTACTTCGTACAGGGGGCCAACCTGCGCTTTGCCGGAAAAGACGTGTTCCTGAAATCCCACGGTTTTGACCATCTGTATGGCTCAGAAGAGTTAAAAACGACCGTTGCCGACCCGCATTACCGCAACGACTGGGGCTTTTACGACGACACGGTACTGGACGAAACCTGGAAAAAGTTCGAGGAACTGTCCCGCGCCGGCAAGCGTTTCTCCCTCTTTGCCCTGACGGTAGATACCCACCATCCGGACGGGTTTGTCTCGCGCACCTGTAAGCGCAAACGCTATGAGATTGACGGCAAAAACAACACGTCGTTCAGCGCGGTAACCTGCAGCCAGGAGCATATCGCCGCTCTGGTCGAGAAAATCAAAGCCTCGCCGTATTTTAAAAACACGGTCATCGTCGTCTCATCTGACCATCTGGCGATGAAAAACAGCGCCTGGGATCAGCTCAGCAAACAGGATCGCAGCAATCTGTTCTTCATTCTGCGCGGCGACCAGCCGCAACAGGACGTGATCGCCACCAAACGCAACTCCATGGATAACGGCGCAACCGTGCTGGACATTCTGGGCGGGGATAACTTTATTGGCCTTGGCCGCAGTACGCTCTCGGGGCAGTCACTGTCGGAAGTGTTCCTCAACATGAAGGAGAAAATCCTTGCGTGGAAGCCGGACATCATCCGCCTGTGGAACTTCCCGAAAGAGATGAAAGACTTCACCATCGATCAGGATAAAAACACCATCGCCTTCTCCGGCAGCCATTTCCGTCTGCCGCTGCTGCTGCGCGTGTCGGATACGCGCGTCGAACCGCTGCCGGAAAGCGAATACTCTGCGCCGCTGCGTTTCCAGCTGGCCGACTTCGCCCCTCGCGATAATTTTGTCTGGGTCGACAGGTGCTACAAAATGGGCCAGCTCTGGTCCCAGCCACTGGCTCTCTCAACCGACTGGTGCGTTTCTCAGGGACAGCTTGGCGGGGAGCAAACCGTGCAGCATGTCGATAAAGCGCAGTGGAAAGGCAAAACCGCATTCAACGATACGGTCATCGATACCGCGCGCTATCAGCGAAATGTCGACATGCTGAAGATCGTGGATAACGATATTCGCTATAAAGCAGACAGCTTTATCTTCAACGTGGCCGGGGCACCGGAAGAGGTCAAACAGTTCAGCGGCATCTCGCGTCCGGAATCCTGGGGGCGCTGGTCTAATGCGCAGCTGGGCAGTGAAGTGAAGATTGAGTACGCGCATCCTCTGCCGGAAAAATTCGACCTGGTGATCACCGCCCGGGCCTATGGTCCAAACGCGAACCGTCCCATCCCGGTGCGTGTGGGCGATAAAGAGCAAACGCTGACGCTGGGAAATGACGTCACCACCACCACGCTGCATTTTGATAATCCTTCCCGCAGCAATACGCTGGTGATTGTTCCGCCGGACCCGCAGCCGACGAATGAGGGAAATATTCTTGGCCATTCACCGCGCGAGCTCGGCATCGGGATGGTAGAGATTAAAATTGTCAGTAAAGAGAGCTGATCCCTTCTGCGCCCGGCGTTCTGTCGGGCGCTTTATGTAAATATATAATCCTATAAAACCATTAAAAATAAGACAGAGACACCATATATCTCTCATTTCTATTTATAAATTCACCAGAACGACATCATATCCCAGAATGTGTAACTCCTTACACCCTGAGCGAGTTACCCACTTTTTATCATGCTAACCGGCAATACGTTCGAATCCACCCTGGCACAGCGCAGCGGAGTACGACCAGCGCTATCAGGGGAAAAAACCCTGATGCCGCAGACACTGAATGCCGACTATAAGGTCATCGTTTTAAGCGGCAATGCCTTCTTGTGGCTGGGCCTGAAGACGTTCATCTCGCAGAGTGTGGACCCCTGCCCTGAAATTTTCTGGATTAACGACGTGAGCCCTGAGGGGATCCTACCCCTGCGGCAACTGATGTTGAATATCCGCGTCAAAAAAGGGTGGCTGGTATTCACCGATGCGTCCCGCGTCAACGATATTAAAATCATTCTGGGGGGTGAGCGTGTCCACGTGGTGGCGGGAAACCTGTCACTCGCGCAGCTCAGCCGCTGTTTTCAGAACACGCCGTTCGCAAGCGTAAAAAACGCCACGCTCACCTGCCAGGAGCTTCGGGTTTGCATGCTGTTCCGCAACGGGTTCAGCCCGGTTCGCATCGCGCAGATCCTGAATAAATCCCCGAAAACGATCTACACCCACAAGCGTAACGCGATGAACAAATTTCACTGCCAGAACCTGGCGGAATTCCATCGCAAACTCTTCCTGCTCGACTACCCGGCATCGTGTTTGTAACTGCACGGCTAATCACGTCGGGAAATAAGATCATGCGGCGTCATCTTCCCTGTCTCATTCTCTGGCTGTTGATGCTGGCGCTGCTGTCTCGCTATGCCCTTCCCGCCACGTTGGGATGACGTGGTAATCCGACTGCACGAGTAAATTGCCTTAAATCTTGTCTGGATCAATGTTATCGGTAACAATGACGCTAAAATAGCCAGCGTGTTATGTCCGACAAGGCACAGCCTTATCTTCTTTTTTGTTATTTTTTCTGTATTACAATAACTTATGAAATACCTGCTTGCTGACGCCATCGTCTATAACGACGAAGACGGTTCTGTTTCTCTTATCAATGCACCCGATCTGGACAGACAAATCCTCACCTGTACCGCCAACGCCATCATGAAGCTGCTGGTTCAGCATCACGGCAACGTCGTCGAACGTGACACCTTTCTGAGTGATGTCTGGGATCAACGTGGGCTCCAGGGGTCCAACAATTCGTTAAATCAATACATCAGTATTGTGCGCAAAATGCTGTCGAGCCTGCTGCCCGACACCCTGTTTATCGTCACCGTGCCGAAAACGGGCTTTATGCTCAGTGCTGATATCGCGGTAACGCCCCTGGAGGACGATTTTCCCGTCGTGGAGTCGGTCCCGGCCTCACGACGCATTCAGCCAGAATGGCTATTCTGCGGTGTACTTACGCTGATGGTCGTGGCGCTGTGCATCGGCGCCTGTTTGACGAAACAGGCGCACCAGTACAGTGACACTCATCTGCTCACCCACATTGGCACCTGTCCGGTCTACACCTTCGCCCCGCTGGCAGATGTGTTTCACTCTAAGGCCATGGCGCTGGCGCAGACGCTTCAGCGCGAAGGTAATCTGCCCTGCCTGAAAAACTCTATTTTCTATATGCACATCCAGAGAACACTTTTCTATGGCCACGAAGGGCGGCTGGTCCTTTCCCAGTGTTCTCTCACGGACGGTAAAGCCAGCGCCTGCCGAACGCTTTACTTTTACGAGTGGTGATATGAAACAAAAAAAAGTGTGGCTTATTCTGGCGCTCAATCTGTTGCTGATTGGCGTGACGCTGGCGTGGTACGTCTACACGCCTCCGCTGTCCGGAACCTGTGCAGGAAACCTGACATTTTCAGCCCGACATGACGATCATGATTTCTCCTTTGAAGGGGAGGTTACGCTGCGCTTTCAGCCCGACAACACAGGGTACCTTACGCTTAACGGCGACGTGGTTAACGAGCCACATCACTGGGATGTTTCCCGCCAGGAGATGTTCACGTGGCGGCACGTTGAGGGCTCACTCTATGAAATATTCATACAAAGCGTGGCGCGCTTTAGCCATGACACCCTGCCACCGGGGGTCTTTGAAAAGTACGTCGCCGGCCTGACGCCGGGGAACAAAAGACTTCTGAAGATTGAACGCACGCCGGAAGACGCGCTGGTGATCAGCAATTTCTATGCGCCGGTCCTGATTTGTTCAGAATAGGCACGGCTGGTCGGGGTATACTTTCCGCCATGAACATTCTCTTTCGATCGACGACGCCCAAAGATGTTGCTGCCCTGCCCGCCATCGAGCGCGCGGCAGGCGAGCGTTTTCGGGACGTCCCCGAACTGGCCTGGCTTGCTGACGCCGACGTCATTTGCGCGGAACATCATCTTGATTACGCGAAACGCGGGTTAAGCTGGCTGGCGCTGGCAAACGACCTGCCCGTCGGGTTTATTCTTGCAGAAGCCCATCCGTCATCGCTGTTTATTGTCGAACTCTCGGTTCATCGGGAGTGGCAGGGAAGAGGAATAGGTCGGCGACTTATCGCCTGCGTCGCAGACCATGCCCGCACGCTGGGGCTGACATCGCTGACGCTGACCACCTTTTGCGAGGTGCCGTGGAATGCGCCGTTTTATGCGCGACTCGGGTTTGAAACGGTGACGATGCTAACGCCTGAACTGCGTCAGAAAAGAGAGGAAGAAGCGGCGCACGGTTTCGCGTATGACTCCCGCTGTGCCATGCGCCTGCCTCTGTGATATCGGCCTGCAAAACGCCCCATTACAGGCCGGGTCAGGCGTAGCCGCCCCCCGGCACTGTGGCAGGATTAAAACGTTTCCCAGTTTTCGCCCGCATCGGTGGTCGCGGCTTTACGCGCCATCATAGGGGCTGCAGCGGTTTTCGCTGAAGCCTGCTCGCGGGCTTTCATCTGCTCCTGCTGAATGCGGAACACGGCCACGGCCTGAGTCAGACGGCTCGCCTGCTCTTCCAGTGCCGCCGCCGCCGCGGCAGACTCTTCCACCAGCGAGGCGTTCTGCTGGGTCACGCGATCCATCTCAGCCACCGCCAGACCCACCTGATCGATACCGCGGCTCTGCTCATCAGACGCAGAGGCGATTTCGCCCATGATGTCCGTCACGCGGGTTACCGCATTAACGATTTCACCCATGGTTTCGCCGGCGCTTTCTACCAGGGTAGACCCGACTTCCACGCGGCCAACAGAGTCTTCAATCAGGCTCTTGATCTCACGTGCTGCCTGGGCGCTGCGCTGTGCCAGGTTACGGACTTCCCCCGCAACAACGGCAAATCCGCGGCCCTGCTCGCCCGCACGTGCCGCTTCTACCGCGGCGTTCAGTGCCAGGATGTTGGTCTGGAACGCGATGCCGTCGATCACGCTGATAATGTCGGCAATTTTCTGCGAACTGCCCGCGATGTCACGCATGGTTTGCACCACGTTATCCACCACTTTACCGCCCTTCTGCGCGGTTTCGGACGCGCTCAGCGCCAGGTTGCTCGCCTGACGGGCGTTCTCGGCGTTCTGCTTAACGGTCGCCGTCAGCTGCTCCATGCTGGCAGCGGTCTCTTCCAGGGATGCGGCCTGCTGTTCCGTACGGGAAGAGAGATCGTTGTTACCCATCGCGATTTCACTCGCGCCGCTGTAGATGGCATTAGCACCGTTACGCACATCACCAACGGTACGGACCAGCTCGCCCTGCATATGACGCAGCGAGTCGGCCAGTTCACCCATCTCGTTAGCGCCCTGCACCTCGATGCGCTTCACCAGATCGCCGCTGGCGATATGACGAATGTTGTCGATAAGACGGGTAAGTGGCGAAATCAGCGCCTGCTTGATACCCAGCCACACGGCCACGATCACCACCAGCACCGCAATCAGTACGCTAATCAGCACCCAGATTGCCTGGCTGTAGGAGCTATTGCTGTTTTCCACCGCCATCTGATACAGCTTGTCGTTCTGCTGCAGATAGTTCACGTACTGCTTCTCAAAACCATCCTGATAGCTCTGGGTAGGTTGATCGAAGAAGGCGTTGATTTTGCCCGCGCCCAGCAGCTGGATCAGCTCCGCCAGTGCACCGTGGTAGATATCGTAGTTACGCTTGATCTCCGTCGCGTCGGCGTCGTTTTGACGCGGATCGCGTGGCAGGGCTTCGTATTCAGCCCAGTTTTTTTCTGCCTGTTTCAGAGAAGCCGCCGCAATTTGCATCAGATCGTTCACGGTCGCGCCGCTGCCGATATTGCTCTGATCCATCATGTAGCGGATACCCGCACGGTTCAGGGTATTACGGGTTTGCAGCAGGGCAACCCAGCTGGCGTTCAGCGTGGACTGTTGCTGGCGAATGGTTTGCAGGACGGTGAAATTCTCTTTGTCATGCTTGAGGGCATTGAAGAAAAGACCACCGGATGTGAGTTGTAAAAGGCCAAATATCGCTAATACCAGCATTAAGCTGGTGACAATCTTGATACGGTTTAACATGTTTTCGCTTTCCATCAGACAGATAACAGGATTTTCGGCCTGGAAAGGGAAAACTTTACGAAAATCATCCTTAAATTTGTGGTTTTTACTCTTCTTCGCGCGCTGTGATATGCCGGTTCCCCAGTTCAATAAACTCTTCCAGCAGCGCTGTCAGCTGTTGCATCTTCGCCGGCGTATATTCGGCCTCGATTTGCTGATACGCCTCTTCCACCTGCGCCTGGGCACGCTCGTATAGCCTGTTCCCCTCTTTGGTCAGCGACACGTACAGCTTGCGCTGATCGTTTACGGGCTTAAGGCGCAGCACCAGACCGTCACGCTCCATGCGCGTCAGAATGCCCGTCAGGCTGGGACGCAAGATACAGGTGCGAAACGCCAGATCGTGAAAATCCATCGACGGATGTTCGGCCAGCACGCGCACGATGCGCCACTGCTGCTCGGTCAGGTTATGCCGTTTCACAATTGGGCGGAAGTAAGACATCGCCGCTTCCCGCGCCTGTAACAGGGCGATAGTTAATGAATCATGCATAGCCTCTCCCGGTAATCATTAACACATGAACAATTCAGTTCTGCTGGTTTTACACACAACGCGTTTTACGACAAAAAGTCTAACAGAAACAAGCCTGATATTTTAACGCAATGATAAATATAGCCTTTAATCTCTTTATGTAAATTTATTGTTATTCATATCACAAATTATTCACTTCTGGTTGCGAAATAAACAGCAAAGGCATACAACCTGATCATTAACATATTAATGAAATCACAGGCCGGACGTCCGGCCTGAGGAGTAAGTGAATGAAAGGTACTGTTTTTGCCGTAGCGCTGAACCACCAGAGCCAGCGCGATGCCTGGCGCGACGCGTTTGAAAAAGCCCCCTACCACACGCCGCCAAAAACCGCCGTGTGGTTTATCAAACCGCATAACACCGTGATCCGCACGGGCGACCCCATTCCCTTCCCGCAGGGAGAAACCGTGTTAAGCGGTGCCACGGTTGCGCTGGTTGTGGGCAAAACGGCGCGTAACGTTCCCGTGGACGAGGCGGCGGAGTTCATCGCCGGTTACGCGCTTGCCAACGAGGTGAGCCTGCCGGAAGAGAGTTTTTATCGCCCGGCGATCAAGGCCAAATGCCGTGACGGCTTTTGTCCGCTGGGAGAGCTGGCCGCCGTCGACCACGTTGATAACCTGACCATCGTCACCGAAATTAACGGCCGGGAAGCGGACCACTGGAACACCGCTGACCTGCAGCGCAATGCCGCCGAACTGCTGAGCGCCCTGAGCGAGTTCGCCACCCTCAGTCCGGGCGATGCCATTCTGCTCGGCACCCCACACTCGCGCGTCCCGCTGCAGCCGGGCGATCGCGTACGCATTCTGGCGAAAGGCTTCCCGTCCCTGGAAAACCCGGTGGTTGATGAACGCGAGGTCGCCCATGCGCAAGGCCCACATCCGCACGCCACGCTGTTCGCGCTTGGTCTGAACTACGCCGATCACGCCAGTGAGCTGGCGTTTACGCCGCCAACGGAACCGCTGGTGTTTATCAAAGCCCCCAACACCGTGACCGGCGATAACCAGACCTCGGTCCGCCCGAACAACATTGAGTACATGCACTACGAGGCGGAGCTGGTGGTGGTCATCGGCAAAACGGCGCACAAGGTCAGTGAGCGCGAGGCGATGGACTATGTCGCGGGCTATACCGTCTGCAACGATTACGCCATCCGTGACTACCTGGAAAACTACTACCGCCCGAACCTGCGGGTGAAAAGCCGCGACGGGTTGACCCCCCTCAGCCCGCATATCGTGCCGAAAGAGGCCATTCCCGACCCGCATAACTTAACCCTGCGCACCTTCGTGAACGGTGAATTGCGCCAGCAAGGGACCACTGCCGATCTGATCTTCAGCATCCCGTTTCTGATTGCCTATCTCAGCGAGTTTATGACCCTGCAGCCCGGCGACATGATTGCCACCGGCACGCCAAAGGGTCTGTCTGACGTACAGCCTGGCGACGAAGTGGTCGTGGAAGTAGAGGGCGTGGGCCGCCTGGTGAACCGCATTGTCAGTGAGGAGACTGCAAAATGAAAAAAATAAACCATTGGATTAACGGTAAAAACGTCGCAGGAAGTGATTACTTCCACACCACTAACCCGGCCACCGGAGAGGTGCTGGCGGAGGTCGCGTCCGGCGGTGAAGCTGAAATTCATCAGGCCGTGGCGGCGGCCAAAGAGGCATTCCCGACGTGGGCTAACCTGCCGATGAAAGAGCGCGCACGCCTGATGCGTCGCCTCGGGGATCTTATCGATCAACACGTTCCGGAGATTGCGGCCCTCGAGACCGCCGACACCGGCCTGCCGATCCACCAGACCAAAAACGTGCTTATACCACGCGCGTCGCACAACTTCGCGTTCTTCGCCGAAGTGTGCCAGCAGATGAACGGTAAAACCTACCCGGTCGACGACAAGATGCTCAACTACACCCTGGTGCAGCCGGTGGGGGTCTGCGCGCTGGTGTCGCCGTGGAACGTGCCGTTTATGACCGCCACCTGGAAGGTTGCGCCGTGCCTGGCGCTGGGCAACACCGCGGTGCTGAAGATGTCTGAGCTCTCCCCGCTGACCGCCGACCGTCTGGGCGAGCTGGCGCTGGAGGCCGGTATTCCGGCGGGCGTGCTGAACGTGGTGCAGGGCTATGGCGCAACGGCGGGCGATGCGCTGGTACGTCACCACGACGTGCGCGCCGTCTCCTTTACCGGCGGCACCGCCACCGGGCGCAACATCATGAAAAACGCCGGACTGAAGAAATACTCCATGGAGCTGGGAGGGAAATCTCCGGTGCTGATTTTTGAAGATGCGGATATCGAACGCGCGCTGGACGCCGCCCTGTTCACCATCTTTTCCATCAACGGCGAGCGTTGCACTGCTGGCTCACGCATTTTCATTCAGCAGAGCATCTACCCGGAATTCGTCAGGCGCTTTGCCGAGCGCGCGAACCGTCTGCGCGTGGGTGACCCGACCGATCCGAACACTCAGGTTGGCGCGCTGATCAGCCAACAGCACTGGGAAAAAGTCTCCGGCTATATCCGTCTTGGCATTGAAGAGGGTGCGACCCTGCTGGCGGGCGGCCCTGACAAACCCACCGATCTCCCTGCTCACCTGAAAAACGGCAACTTCCTGCGCCCGACCGTGCTGGCAGACGTCGACAACCGGATGCGCGTGGCCCAGGAAGAGATCTTCGGGCCGGTTGCCTGCCTGCTGCCGTTTAAGGACGAAGCCGAAGGGTTGCGTCTGGCTAACGACGTGGAGTACGGCCTGGCGTCATACATCTGGACCCAGGACGTCAGCAAAGTGCTGCGCCTGGCGCGCAATATCGAAGCCGGAATGGTGTTTGTAAACACCCAGAACGTGCGCGATCTGCGTCAGCCGTTTGGCGGCGTGAAGGCTTCCGGTACCGGGCGCGAAGGGGGCGAATACAGCTTCGAGGTGTTCGCTGAAATGAAAAACGTCTGCATCTCCATGGGCGACCATCCGATTCCAAAATGGGGGATCTGAGTATGGGCAAGTTAGCGTTAGCGGCAAAAATTACCCACGTTCCATCAATGTACCTCTCTGAGTTGCCGGGAAAAAACCACGGCTGCCGCCAGTCCGCCATCGACGGACATAAAGAAATCAGCAAGCGCTGCCGGGAGCTGGGCGTCGACACCATTATTGTGTTCGATACCCACTGGCTGGTGAACAGCGCCTACCACATCAACTGCGCGGATCATTTCTCCGGCATCTACACCAGCAACGAGCTGCCGCATTTTATCCGCGACATGACCTACGACTACGACGGTAACCCGGCGCTCGGCCAGCTTATCGCCGACGAAGCGGTGAAACTCGGTGTACGTGCCAAAGCGCACAACATCCCGAGCCTCAAGCTGGAGTACGGCACGCTGGTGCCAATGCGCTACATGAACAGCGATAAGCACTTCAAAGTGATCTCTATCGCCGCGTTCTGCACCGTCCACGACTTCGCCGACAGCCGCAGGCTGGGCGAGGCCATCGTCAGCGCGATTCAGAAATACGACGGCACCGTGGCGGTGCTCGCCAGCGGTTCGCTGTCGCACCGTTTTATCGACGACCAGCGCGCCGAAGAGGGAATGAACAGCTACACCCGCGAGTTCGACCGTCAGATGGACGAACGCGTGGTGAAGCTGTGGCGTGAAGGCAAGTTCAGGGAGTTCTGCAGCATGTTGCCGGAATATGCCCACTACTGCTACGGCGAGGGCAACATGCACGACACGGTGATGCTGCTGGGGATGCTCGGCTGGGACACATACGACGGCAAGGTGGAGTTCCTCACCGAGCTGTTCCCCAGCTCCGGCACCGGCCAGGTTAACGCCGTTTTCCCCCTGCCCGCGTCCGCGTAAGGAGCCACCATGCCGCACTTTATTGCTGAATGCACTGACAACATCCGCGAGCAGGCGGACCTGCCTGGACTGTTCGCCAAAGTGAACGACGCGCTTGCCGCCACGGGAATCTTCCCACTCGGCGGTATCCGTAGCCGCGCGCACTGGCTGGACACCTGGCAGATGGCCGACGGTAAGCACGATTACGCCTTTGTGCATATGACGCTGAAGATTGGCGCCGGGCGCAGTCTGGAGAGCCGGGAGGCGGTGGGAAAGGCACTGTTTGAGCTGATTAAAACCCACTTCGCCGACCTGATGGCATCGCGCTATCTGGCGCTCTCTTTTGAAATAGACGAGCTGCACCCGACGCTCAATTACAAACAAAACAACGTGCACGCTTTGTTTAAGTAGCGCCCTTACCGGGCCGACAACGGCTTTGAACGCAAGCCGGGTGAGCAGCACGCCACCCGGCAACAACAGGAAATCGCCATGCTCGATAAACACACCCATACCCTGATCGCCCATCGTCTGCATCAGGCGGAGCAGTCCCGGGAGCAGATCCGCCAGATCTCGCTCGACTACCCGACGATCACCCTTGACGACGCCTACGCCGTACAGCGCGAATGGGTGAGCCTGAAAATCGCCGAAGGTCGCGTGCTGAAAGGCCACAAGATTGGCCTCACCTCCAAAGCGATGCAGGCCAGCTCGCAGATTAGCGAGCCGGACTACGGCGCTCTGCTCGACGACATGTTCTTCCACGACGGCAGTGATATCCCTGCCGACCGCTTTATCGTCCCGCGCATCGAAGTGGAGCTGGCCTTCGTGCTGGCAAAACCCCTGCGCGGCCCAAACTGCACCCTGTTCGACGTCTACAACGCCACGGATTACGTCATCCCCGCGCTGGAGCTGATCGACGCCCGCTGCCACAACATCGATCCCGAGACCCAGCGTCCACGCAAGGTGTTCGATACCATCTCCGATAACGCCGCCAACGCAGGTGTGATCCTTGGCGGTCGCCCGATTAAGCCCGACGAGCTGGATCTGCGCTGGATCTCCGCCCTGCTCTACCGCAACGGCGTCATTGAAGAGACCGGGGTCGCCGCGGGCGTGCTCAACCACCCGGCCAACGGTGTGGCATGGCTTGCTAATAAACTCGCGCCGTACGACGTTCAGCTGGAGCCTGGCCAAATCATCCTCGGCGGTTCGTTTACCCGCCCGGTGCCGGCCAGCAAGGGCGATACCTTCCACGTGGACTACGGCAAGATGGGCTCCATCAGCTGCCGTTTTGTTTAGGAGACCACCATGGAAAACAGATTCAAAGCGGCGCTCAGCGCCGGAAAACCGCAAATCGGCCTCTGGCTGGGGCTGACCAGCAGTTACAGCGCCGAGCTGCTGGCCGGTGCGGGTTTCGACTGGCTGCTGATCGACGCAGAGCACGCGCCCAATAACGTGCAAACCGTCCTGACCCAGCTGCAGGCGATCGCGCCTTACGCCAGCCAGCCGGTGGTACGCCCGTCGTGGAACGATCCGGTCCAGATCAAACAGCTGCTGGACGTCGGGGCGCAAACCCTGCTGGTGCCGATGGTACAAAACGCCGATGAAGCCCGGCTGGCGGTGCGCGCCACGCGTTATCCACCGGCGGGGATCCGCGGCGTGGGCAGCGCGCTGGCTCGCGCCTCGCGCTGGAACCGCACGCCTGATTACCTGCAGCGCGCTAACGATGCCATGTGCGTGCTGGTGCAGATTGAAACGCGCGAGGCGCTGAAAAATCTGCCGCACATCCTCGATGTGGAAGGCGTGGACGGGGTGTTTATTGGCCCGGCGGATCTGAGCGCCGACATGGGCTTTGCCGGAAATCCGCAGCACCCGGAAGTCCAGGCCGCCATCGAGAAGGCCATTGCGCAGATCCGTGCGGCAGGCAAAGCGCCCGGCATCCTGATGGCTAACGAGCCGCTGGCAAAACGCTACCTCGAGCTTGGCGCGCTGTTTGTCGCCGTCGGGGTCGACACAACCCTGCTTGCACGCAGCGCCGAGGCGCTGGCGGCACGTTTTATCGATATCCCGGTTACGTCAGTAAATAACAATAAATCCGTCTACTAAACGTACGATGTGGAGCGCAACATGACGACCTCTACCCTGCAAACCCATGATAATAAAGCTGTAGAACACCGCGTTATTCAGAAGCTGTTTCGTCGTTTGATCGTGTTTCTCTTTATCCTGTTTGTCTTCTCGTTTCTTGACCGCATAAACATCGGCTTTGCCGGGCTGACGATGGGCAAAGATCTGGGCCTCACCTCGACCATGTTTGGCCTGGCCGCCACCCTGTTTTACGTCACCTACGTGATATGTGGGATCCCCAGCAACATCATGCTGGCGAAGGTCGGCGCCCGGCGCTGGATCGCCGGGATCATGGTGGTGTGGGGCATCGCTTCCACCTGCACCATGTTCGCCACCAGCCCGCACACGCTCTATGTGCTGCGCATGCTGGTGGGCATTGCCGAGGCCGGATTCCTGCCGGGGATCCTCGTCTATCTCACCTGGTGGTTCCCTGCCTACCACCGCGCCCGCGCCAATGCGTTGTTTATGATCGCCATGCCGGTGACCATGATGCTCGGCTCGATCCTCTCCGGTTATATTCTGGCCATGGACGGGCTGTGGAACCTGAAAGGCTGGCAATGGCTGTTCCTGCTGGAGGGGCTACCGTCCGTAGTGCTCGGCGTAGTGACGTGGTTCTACCTGAACGACACGCCGGATCAGGCCAGCTGGCTGGATGACGACGAAAAGCAGGCGCTTAAAACAATGATCGCCCGCGAGCAGGAGTCGGCCATCGCCCGCCCCGTCACGCCGCGTTCGACGCTGCGCGAAGTGTTTACCCCGGCCGTGCTGCTCTATACCCTGGCCTATTTCTGCCTCACGAACACCCTGAGCGCGATTAATATCTGGACGCCGCAGATCCTGCAAAGCTTCAACACCGGCAGCAGCAACATTGTGATTGGCCTGCTGGCGGCGATCCCGCAGTTTTGCACCATCCTCGGGATGATCTGGTGGAGCCGCCGCTCCGACAGGCTGAAAGAGCGAAAAAAGCACACCATTCTGCCGTACCTCTTTGCGGCGGCAGGATGGCTGCTGGCCTCAGCGACCCACCACAGCCTGATCCAGCTGCTTGGCATCATCATGGCCTCAACCGGATCGTTTACCGCCATGGCGATCTTCTGGACCACGCCGGATCGGGTTATTAGCCTGCAGTCGCGGGCGGTCGCACTGGCGGTGATCAATGCCATCGGTAACGTCGGATCCGCCGTCAGCCCGCTGTTGATCGGCATTCTGCGTGACAGCACCGGCAGCTTCAGCTCCGGGTTGTGGTTTGTTGCCGGCTTGCTGGTGGTCGGCGCGCTGGTGCTGACACGTATCCCGATGACGCAGCGGGAAAGCCTTGAGCACGAGCCGGGTATGGCGGCGCAGAAAATCCCGTAAGGAGCGGCTATGTGCCAGAACCCGATCGCGAATATCGACATCAGCAAAGAGTACGACGAAAGTCTGGGAACGGATGATGTTCACTATCAGTCGTTCGCCCGCATGGCGGCCTTTTTTGGCCGCGACATGCAGGCTCACCGTCACGACCAGTATTTTCAGATGCACTTTCTGGATACCGGACAGATCGAACTGCAGCTCGACGATCACCGCTACTCGGTGCAGGCTCCGCTATTTGTGCTCACGCCCCCGTCGGTGCCGCACGCGTTTATTACCGAATCCGACAGCGACGGGCACGTTCTGACGGTGCGCGAGGATCTGATCTGGCCGCTGCTGGAAGTGCTCTACCCCGGCACGCGGGAAGCCTTTGGCCTGCCGGGGATCTGCCTCTCGCTGGCCGATAAGCCGGACGAACTGGCGGCACTGAAGCACTACTGGCCGCTGATTGCCCGGGAATCTACGGAACAACTGCCCGGGCGCGAACACATGCTGGTTCTGTTAGCCCAGGCGGTGTTCACCCTGCTGCTGCGCAACGCGAAGCTCGACGATCACGCCGCCAGCGGCATGCGCGGCGAGCTGAAACTGTTCCAGCGCTTTACCCAGTTGATTGACGTCCATTTTCATGAGCACTGGACGGTGCCGGAATATGCCAGCGAGCTGCACCTGACCGAATCGCGTCTGACCGATATCTGCCGGCGCTTCGCCAACCGCCCGCCGAAGCGGCTGATTTTTGACCGTCAGCTGCGTGAAGCGAGGCGGATGCTGCTCTTCTCCGACAGCGCGGTCAGCGAAATCGCCTGGCAGCTGGGGTTTAAAGACCCGGCCTATTTTGCCCGGTTTTTTAATCGGTTAGTGGGGTGTTCGCCGAGCGCGTATCGGGCGCAAAAAGTGCCGGTGTCGTCTGTTACCCCACCCCAGCCCTGACCCTCGCCCGGGTTCAGGGTGAGGGAAATCACACTCTGCGATCATATGCGAAAAGTACCAGCCGTTGTCCCAATCGTCCCTTCACGTTCCCCCCCGCTCAGGCTTCAATTAAACAACAAAAACAAAACATAAATTTAACATCACTGTTCCGATACGAGGTCCCTATGAAGCCTGAAGATTTCCGCGCTGATGCCAAACGTCCGTTAACCGGTGAAGAGTATTTAAAAAGCCTGCAGGATGGCCGTGAGATTTATATCTACGGCGAGCGCGTCAAAGACGTGACCACTCATCCGGCGTTTCGCAATGCGGCAGCCTCCATCGCGCAGATGTACGATGCGCTGCACAAGCCTGACATGCAGGACACGCTGTGCTGGGGCACCGATACCGGCAGCGGCGGCTACACCCATAAGTTTTTCCGCGTGGCAAAAAGTGCCGACGACCTGCGTCAGCAGCGTGACGCCATCGCCGAGTGGTCGCGCCTGAGTTACGGCTGGATGGGCCGCACCCCGGACTACAAGGCGGCGTTTGGCTGCGCGCTCGGTGCCAATCCGGCGTTCTACGGCCAGTTCGAACAGAACGCCCGCAACTGGTACACCCGTATTCAGGAAACCGGGCTTTACTTCAACCACGCCATCGTTAACCCCCCCATCGACCGTCACAAACCGGCAGACGAAGTAAAAGACGTCTACATCAAGCTGGAAAAAGAGACCGACGCCGGGATCATCGTTAGCGGCGCAAAAGTGGTGGCAACCAACTCGGCGCTGACTCACTACAACATGATCGGTTTTGGCTCCGCGCAGGTCATGGGCGAAAACCCGGACTTCGCGCTGATGTTCGTTGCGCCAATGGACGCCGAAGGCGTGAAGCTGATCTCTCGCGCCTCTTACGAAATGGTGGCAGGTGCGACCGGCTCTCCGTACGACTACCCGCTCTCCAGCCGTTTCGACGAAAACGACGCGATCCTGGTGATGGATCATGTGTTGATCCCCTGGGAAAACGTGCTGATCTACCGCGATTTCGATCGCTGCCGTCGCTGGACCATGGAAGGCGGTTTTGCCCGCATGTACCCGCTGCAGGCCTGCGTACGTCTGGCGGTGAAGCTCGATTTCATTACCGCGCTGCTGAAGAAATCGCTGGAGTGTACCGGCACCCTGGAGTTCCGCGGCGTGCAGGCGGATCTCGGGGAAGTGGTGGCCTGGCGCAACATGTTCTGGGCGCTGAGCGACTCCATGTGTTATGAAGCCACGCCGTGGGTGAATGGCGCGTACCTGCCGGATCACGCGGCGCTGCAGACCTACCGCGTCATGGCCCCGATGGCCTATGCGAAGATCAAGAACATCATCGAGCGTAACGTCACCAGCGGCCTGATCTATCTGCCGTCCAGCGCGCGAGACCTGAACAATCCGCAGATCGACCAGTATCTGGCGAAATACGTGCGCGGCTCCAACGGCATGGATCACGTGGAACGTATTAAGATTTTGAAACTGATGTGGGATGCCATCGGCAGCGAGTTTGGTGGTCGTCACGAGCTGTATGAGATCAACTACTCCGGCAGCCAGGACGAAATCCGTCTGCAGTGTCTGCGTCAGGCACAGAGCTCTGGCAACATGGACAAAATGATGGCAATGGTCGACCGCTGCATGTCCGAGTACGACCAGCATGGCTGGACGGTGCCGCACCTGCACAATAATTCCGATATCAACATGCTGTATAAGCTGCTGAAATAACGCAGCGGGAGGTTTCAATGCATACAGAACAACGCCTGCGTTTTCGCGATGCGATGGCCAGCCTGTCGGCGGCGGTTAACGTTGTCACCACCGAGGGCGATGCAGGACGCTGCGGTATCACCGCCACCGCCGTCTGTTCGGTCACGGACACCCCGCCATCGCTGATGGTCTGCATCAATGCCAACAGCGCCATGAACCCGGTTTTCCAGGGTAACGGTAAGCTGTGCGTCAACGTGCTGAACCATGAGCAGGAGATCATGGCCCGCCACTTCGCCGGGATGACCGGCATGGCAATGGACGATCGCTTTGCCCTCTCCTGCTGGCAGAAAGGTCCGCAGGGGCAACCGGTGCTGAAGGGCGCGCTGGCAAGCCTTGAAGGCGAGATTAGCCAGGTGCAAACCATCGGCACCCATCTGGTTTATCTCGTTGAAATTAAAAATATCATTCTGAGCGAAGCGGGACACGGCCTGATCTATTTTAAACGCCGTTTCCACCCCGTCATGATGGAGACTGAAGCCGCAGTATGACCCCCTCCTGCGCTGGCCGTTTCCCGGCCAGCGCCAATTTCCACAAAAATTCCTAAGGTTTCCGCTTAATCACGCCGTTATATAGCCATAAGAGAAATTTTCTGTGTCTGAATACTGACAATACATGTCAGTGCGACCCGCATCATTCAGCGCATACCCTAATATACAGGAAGACCTTATGGCTAAATCGACGCGGAGCCGCTCGGCTGAACGTCTGGTCGATATTCTGGTTGAGTTACATTTAAATGGTGTGGTAAACCGCAGTGCGCTCATGGAAAAATTTAAAATTACCGAGCGCACCGTCTACCGGGATTTAAATGCGCTTTCACCTATTGTGGAACATACCGGTAACGGACTGTATCGTCTGATCCACTCCGCACAATCTCCCGGTGGACAAGGATTACATCACACGATTGCTAACTTCCTGAATGCCGATAGCTTTTTCCCGGAAAGAAATACGGAATTCTGGCAGAAACTTGAGACACGCGTTGACGAAAATCATATTCTTATTCTTGGCAACGAAGCAGAGCACACGGTAGAACGTGATATTCGTCGCTATTTATCGAAAATCGAGAAATCGATTAAGAATCGTAATGTATGCCAGATCGTTTATAAGGGTAAAACCCGCCTGATTAATCCCTATAAACTCATTAACAATAAAAATATATGGTATTTACAAGCCACCGAGAATAGCCGGCTAAAATCCTTCTCGTTGAGTCAGATTAGCTGGTTTGATATTCAACAAAAAACCTTCACGCCGGAAGAAAATGCGCTCGAACTGCTGGAAAAAAGCCTTGATCCGTGGGTGTCGGAAGACACTTTCGAAGTGAAAATATTCATTAAAGATACTATTTCACATTACTTTATGCGCCGCGACCTGCTGCCAGAACAAGAGCTTGTCGGTGAGCAGCACAACGGCGTCACGCTGCGCTGTCAGGCGGCACACGAGAACCAGATCCTGCCGCTGCTGTTCTACTGGCTGCCGAACATTCAAATTCTGGAGCCCAACTGGCTAAAAGAGAAGCTGCTTAAAACGCTGGAAAATTATCTGGCGGTAGAGCGCACAGCAGATAACCACGTGATCTCAATCACATAATTTCTCCCGGCGGCGGCGAGACGGAACCACTCGCCGCCCTCTTTGACCGCTCACCTGGCCCTTTCAACCGCTCATTCATTTACCTGTCTTTACACGCGCGTGGTTCTGGCACGATCGCTCCAGCATTAATCAATACCTCCTCATAACGAACCCTGACCCTTTTTCATTACATAAAAAACCAGGTCTTACTATGGATACGAAAAAACTACTGAAGCACGTGCCCTGGGCGTTACTCGGGATCCTCGGCGCTTTTTGTCTGGCGGTTGTCGCACTACGCCGGGGCGAACACGTAAGCGCCCTGTGGATCGTCGTTGCGTCTGTCTCCGTCTATCTTGTTGCTTATCGCTACTACAGCTTATACATCGCGCAGAAGGTCATGAAACTCGACCCAACGCGTGCCACTCCGGCGGTCATTAATAATGACGGCCTCAACTACGTGCCCACCAACCGCTACGTGTTGTTTGGTCACCACTTTGCCGCTATCGCCGGTGCGGGTCCGCTGGTCGGCCCGGTTCTGGCCGCGCAGATGGGCTACCTGCCTGGTACCCTGTGGCTGCTCGCGGGCGTAGTGCTGGCCGGGGCGGTGCAGGACTTTATGGTGCTGTTTATCTCTTCTCGCCGTAACGGCGCCTCTCTGGGTGAGATGGTGAAAGAGGAGATGGGCCGCGTGCCGGGGACCATCGCGCTGTTCGGCTGCTTCCTGATTATGATCATCATCCTCGCGGTGCTGGCATTAATCGTGGTGAAAGCGCTGGCCGAAAGTCCGTGGGGGGTCTTCACCGTCTGCTCTACCGTGCCGATTGCGCTGTTCATGGGTATCTACATGCGCTTTATCCGCCCGGGTCGCGTGGGTGAAGTGTCGGTGATTGGTATTGTGCTGCTGGTTGCATCCATCTACTTCGGTGGCGTGATTGCGCACGACCCGTACTGGGGCCCGGCGCTGACCTTCAAGGACACCACCATCACCTTCGCGTTGATTGGGTATGCGTTTGTCTCCGCTCTGCTGCCGGTCTGGCTGATCCTGGCACCGCGTGACTACCTGGCGACCTTCCTGAAAATCGGCGTTATTGTCGGTCTGGCGATCGGCATCCTGGTGATTAACCCGGATCTGAAAATGCCGGCAGTGACCCAGTACATCGACGGTACCGGTCCTCTGTGGAAAGGTGCGCTGTTCCCGTTCCTGTTTATCACCATTGCCTGCGGTGCGGTCTCTGGCTTCCACGCCCTGATTGCTTCCGGTACCACACCGAAGCTGCTGGCTAACGAAAAAGACGCGCGTCTGATTGGCTACGGCGCAATGCTGATGGAGTCTTTCGTGGCGATCATGGCGCTGGTTGCCGCGTCCATCATCGAACCGGGTCTCTACTTCGCGATGAACACCCCTCCGGCAGGCCTGGGCATTACCATGCCAAACCTGCATGAGATGGGCGGTGATAACGCGGCGCTGATCATGGCACAGTTGAAAGATGCGAGCGCACATGCTGCTGCAACCGTCAGCTCCTGGGGCTTCGTGATTTCGCCTGAGCAGATCATGCAGACTGCGAAAGACATTGGCGAACCGTCAGTCCTGAACCGCGCCGGTGGCGCACCGACGCTGGCAGTGGGTATCGCACACGTGTTCCACAAAGTGCTGCCGTGGGCGGACATGGGCTTCTGGTACCACTTCGGTATTCTCTTTGAAGCGCTGTTCATCCTCACCGCGCTGGACGCCGGTACCCGTGCGGGACGCTTTATGCTGCAAGACCTGCTGGGTAACTTCGTGCCGTTCCTGAAGAAAACCGACTCTCTGGTGGCGGGTATTCTGGGAACCGCGGGCTGCGTGGGTCTGTGGGGCTACCTGCTGTATCAGGGCGTTGTCGACCCGCTGGGCGGCGTGAAGAGCCTGTGGCCGCTGTTCGGTATCTCTAACCAGATGCTGGCCGCTGTCGCCCTGGTTCTTGGCACCGTTGTACTGGTGAAGATGAAACGCACCAAATACATCTGGGTCACCGTGATCCCTGCGCTGTGGCTGCTGCTCTGCACCACCTGGGCGCTTGGTCTGAAACTGTTCAGCGCCAATCCGCAGCTGGAAGGCTTCTTCTTCATGGCTAACCAGTACAAAGAGAAAATTGCCGCAGGCGGCGCGGACCTCACTGCCCAGCAGATTGCCAACATGAACCATATCGTGGTGAACAACTACACCAACGCAGGTCTGAGCATTCTGTTCCTGGTGGTGGTGTACAGCATCATCTTCTACGGCATTAAAACCTGGCTGAACGTGCGTAACGCCGAGGGTCGTACGGATAAAGAAACCCCGTATGTCCCGGTACCGGAAGGCGGCGTGAAGACCTCTTCACACCACTAATCCGCCCTCGCATCCCTCTCCCTGCGGGAGAGGGTTAGGGTGAAGGGAAACAACGCCCGGCAGCCCCTGCCGGGCTTTTTCTATCTGGAAGGCACAATGTTTGGTAACTTAGGCGAAGCGAAAAAATACCTCGGTCAGGCGGCGAAAATGCTGATTGGCATTCCGGACTATGACAACTACGTTGAGCATATGAAGACCAACCATCCGGATAAACCGTACATGACCTATACCGAATTCTTCCGCGAGCGTCAGGAAGCGCGCTACGGCGGGAGTGGAGAAGGCGGCGTACGCTGCTGCTAAAGGAGAGACCATGACCCCGATTGCCGTCACCCTGCTGACCGGTTTCCTTGGCGCCGGTAAAACCACCCTGCTGCGCCACATTCTGAACGCGCAGCACGGCTTCAAAATCGCCGTGATCGAAAACGAATTCGGCGAAGTCTCGGTCGACGATCAGCTGATTGGCGATCGCGCCACGCAGATCAAAACCCTGACTAACGGCTGTATCTGCTGCACCCGCTCGAATGAATTAGAAGATGCCCTGCTGGATCTGCTCGACAGCCGCGATCGCGGTGAAATCGATTTTGACCGCCTGGTGATTGAATGCACCGGTATGGCCGACCCCGGCCCGATTATTCAGACCTTTTTCGCCCATGAGATCCTCTGCCAGCGCTACCTGCTGGACGGCGTCATTGCGCTGGTCGACGCGGTTCATGCCGACGAACAGATGAACCAGTTCACCCTCGCCCAGTCGCAGGTGGGCTACGCCGATCGCATCCTGCTGACCAAAACCGACGTGGCGGGCGACAGCGAAAAACTGCGCGAGCGCCTGACGCATATCAACTCGCGCGCGCCGATTTACATCGCGACGCACGGTGATATCGACCTCTCGCAACTGTTCAACACCAACGGCTTTATGCTGGAAGAGCATGTCACCTCGACGCCGCGCTTCCACTTTATGGCAGATAAGCAAAACGACGTCTCGTCGATTGTGGTCGAGCTGGATTACCCGGTGGACATCAGCGACGTCTCCCGCGTCATGGAAAACCTGCTGCTCTCTTTTGCCGACAGGCTGCTGCGCTACAAAGGGATGCTGTGGATTGATGGCGAACCGAACCGCCTGCTGTTCCAGGGCGTACAGCGGCTGTACAGCGCGGACTGGGACAGACCGTGGGGAGATGAAACGCCGCGAAGCGTCATGGTGTTTATTGGGCTACAGCTGCCGGAAGATGAGATCCGGACAGCGTTTGCAGCACTGCGCAAATAACCGTACGAACGCAGCCCTCTCCGCAGTTGCGGAGAGGGCTGGGAGATTATTTCAGCGCCTCGGGCAGCGTCACAATCCACAGTTCGCTTTCTGACGCCGGCTTCGCCAGCGGCTTCACGGCGAGGGTGGTCGCAACCGGTTTATCATCAATCGTGAGCGCGCCTTGCGAATTCACCCGATAATCCTTGAGCTTCTTGCCCTCGACCGGATTTTCCATCGCCACCTTCACGCCAAAGTCGTTATCGTTCGCGACCGCCAGCGTGTTGTTGTCAATCAGCGCTAGTCCTTCGGCCTTTTCCTGCTGCCAGCCAAGCGCGCGCAAATCCACGACCTGGGTTTTAGCCGCCAGCGTAATGCCGCGCTGGGCCAGCGTCTTCTCGTCATCAAACTCCGGGTATTCGCCCGGCTTATCGAAGCGTGTCAGATCGCTCGCCTTGCTGAGGTCCACCCTGTAGATGAGGTTGCGCATGCCATCGTTTTTATCGCTGCCCTGCTCAATCAGCAGCAGGTGCTGGTTATCAAGCGCCACAATATCGCCAATTTTGGCGTCACTGTTTTTGCTGTAGGCCGCGCTGTCGATGGGATAACCGTACATCGCGGTTTTCCCGGTCGCCGGGTCGAAGCTCACCAGGCGGGTAAACAGCGCCTGTTTTTTGCTTTTGCCGTCGATATCCAGCGTGCTTTGCACCGCGGCAATGATACGCCCGTCCGGCATACGGGTCAGGCCTTCAAAGCCCCGGTTTGGTTGACGCCATTTAATAATATTCGGCAAGCCGCCCGCGATGGATTTCTCGCCTTGCGCCGCCTGCGGACCCTGAATCGCCAGGATCTTGCCTTTGCTGTCGACGTTAATCAGGAACGGACCGTATTCGTCACACAGCCAGTAACCGCCTTTACCGTCCGGCGTGATACCTTCCGTATCCAGCCCGCGATTGTCGCCCTTCAGCACCTTTAATGTGTCACTGAACGCCACTTCATTGGTCGAGCCAATCACGCCGCTTTGCAGCGGCAGACCGTTGATCTCGCCTTTATCATCATGCAGAGGGCGCGCATCGACGGCCTCCGCTTTGCCATTTTGTACGCGAATCGTCATCAGCAGCGGAGCGAAATCGGGCGTGACAAAGATTTTGGCTTCATCTTTCCCCACTTTCGGCGAATCCGCATTCGGACCGCGATCGGTCACGGTCGCAAACGTCAGGGTATCGCCCTGTTTACCGGTAAACAGCAGGCCAGAGCCAATCCCGACCGGGAGCCCCTTCGGGAACGCACCGGCAAACGCGCCGCTGTAGCTCACGCGCGTGCCTTCGGGGAAGCTGACAACATAGTGTTCGGCCGTGGGCTGCGCCGCCAGGCCAGAGAAAGAGAGCGCACAACCGATAAGCACAGGAATAATTTTTCTTTTCATATTGTTAGTATCCAGAAAGTGAAGCCAACAACGTAAAGAACAAACGTGTCAGGAAAATGACACCGCAGAGAGACGCGGGCAGGCAATTGCAGGCGCATGAACCGCCATAAATGTAAAACTAAACCACAAAGTGTAAAATTTGAAATGTTTCTGGAAATTATTAGAAAGCCAATTAATTCATGTCAAACGGTTATCCTCTGTCTCGTTCAGTGTCTATTTAGTCAAAAAACTAAACCTGTCCTAAACGTCCAGGTAATACATATTGACCCGGCGATAACTAAACATGAAAGCAACAT
Organism: Enterobacter sp. WPR_3_1; assembly: GCF_003635055.1. Lineage (NCBI taxonomy): Bacteria > Pseudomonadati > Pseudomonadota > Gammaproteobacteria > Enterobacterales > Enterobacteriaceae > Enterobacter > Enterobacter sp. WPR_3_1. Next base: position 282,286 of record NZ_RBXU01000010.1, read on the forward strand.
TTCAAAATCCAGCCATTAACAAAAACAGCATAAAAACACGACCTTAATCACATTTGCAGTCATAAACTTCGCTTGTTAAGGTGGCCTCAGATGAAATTAATGACGAGGCACAAAACATGAAAAAACTGAATGTTCTTCTTCTTTCTGCTCTGACCGTCCTGTCGGGTTCTGCACTGGCTATGGGCGGCACGATTGAGCAAGGTAAAAACTTTACTAACCTTAATCTGGAAATGGGTAAATCCTCATCCGGTGTGTACCTTGAAAGCAACTGGCTCAAAAACACTGACGACGGCACGCAAACAGGTGGCGTTGGCGCCGGTTACAACCTGGAAGTGGGCCCGGTGATGCTGAATGCCGGTGCCAAAGCAATCTACCTTGGCCCGAAAAAAGGCGATAACGGCGTGGCATTCCCCATCGGTGGCGGTATTAACGTTGCGCTGACCGACAGCATCCACGTGTTTGGCGAAGGGTATGCCGCACCAGAAGGTCTGAACAACAGCGTGAAAAACTACGTGGAAGCCAACGGCGGTGTGAGCTGGACGCCAATCACGCCTGTGACGCTGAAAGTGGGTTATCGTCACGTAAGCGTTGACGGCAAAGACGGTCGCCCTGGCCACACGCTGATCGACGGCGCATATGTAGGCGGTGGAGTCACCTTCTGATGAAACACCGCATTACCGCGCTTTGCGTTCTGAGCATCACGCTTCTGCTCACCGGTTGCGTCCAGTATAAATGGGTGAAACCGGGAGTCAGTGACGCTGAGATGAATAAAAGGCTCACGGAATGCGAAGCACAGGCCCTGATTGATCTGCCCCCGGACAATGTTGTGACCGGTTCGAGCTCGGAAAAAATGGACAAATCGAAAAAGAAAAAGGATATTTCCACGAGCTACACGGTTGAAGACGCGAATGAATATCGCCGGGATACCTTAGTCGACAGCTGCATGTTCAAAAGCGGCTGGGACAAGATTGAAGTGCAATAACCCCAAAAAAAACCTGCCGGATGGCAGGTTTTTTATTCGCGGAGTTACTTACGCACCACCACCAGCTTCTGGTTCACAAACTCTTTGATCCCCAGGTCCGACAGTTCGCGTCCGTAACCGGATCGCTTCACGCCGCCAAACGGCAGCTCTGGCGCGGTATCGGTGAGCCAGTTGATATACACCATGCCGGTCTCAATACGCGACGCCATTTTCTTCGCCCGCTCGATATCCTTGCTGAACACCGCGCCGCCCAGACCATAGTGGGAATCGTTCGCCAGTGCGACCGCTTCGTCATCATTTTTCACCACATAGATCTGCGCCACCGGGCCGAAGAACTCCTCAAAGTAGGCCGGGTTGTCGCGCGAGATATGCGTCAGGATCGTCGGCTCAAAGAAGCACCCGTCACGCTGCACCGGTTTGCCACCGTAATGCAGCGTCGCGCCGTTTTTCACCGCCTCGTTGACCTGTCTGGTCAACGTGTCCAGCGCATCCTGAGAGGACAGCGGCCCCAGGGTGGTGCTCTCGTCCAGCGGATCGCCAATCTTCACCTGCTTAAATGCCTCGGTGAATTTCGCGAGGAAGGCATCCGCAATCTTCTCATGCAGGATGAAACGCTTCGCCGCCGTACAGACCTGGCCGGCGTTATTGAGTCGGGCATTCACGCCCGTCTTCACGGCCTTCTCCAGATCGGCATCATCCAGCACCACAAAGACGTCGTTACCGCCCAGCTCCAGGGTCGATTTTTTGATGTGCTTCGCCGCCTGCGCCGCGACCACGCTGCCCGCTTTTTCGGAACCGGTCAGCGCGGCACCCTGTACACGATCGTCGGCGATGATGTTCGCCACCTGATCCGACGAAATAAACAGGTTGGTCCACGCCCCTTCCGGTGCACCGGCCTCACGCACCAGATGTGCAAACGTCTCTGCACAGTGCGGCACGATGCTGGCGTGTTTGGCGATCACCGGGTTACCGGCCGCCAGGTTCGGGGCGAGGACACGCATCAGCTGGTAATAAGGGAAGTTCCACGGCTCAACGGCCATCAGCACGCCAATAGGGTGGTGCTCGACCCACGCTTCCCCGAGTTCGGAGTTGTACTTCACCGGGGCGAGGAACCGTTGGGCATTATCCGCGTAGTAGCGGGCGATTTGCGCGCACAGTTTCACTTCACCGCGGCTCTGCTCAATGAGCTTACCCATCTCCTTGCTGGCAATTTTGGCCAGATCCTCCGTACGTTCGTCGATGAGGTCCGCAAGTTTACGCAGTACCGGCAGGCGCTGGTTAATGTCGCCTTTTGCCCAGTCCGAATGGTAAAGCGCATCGGCCGCCTTCAGCGCCGCTTCAACATCCGCGTCGGTATGGGAGGGATATTCTTTGATGAGCTGGTTTGTGGCAGGATTTACTGTCTGGTAAGCCATGTCGAATCTCCTTGTTTTACCGCTTAGGGTATTAAGGGTAGACAATATGACTGGCGATGGACGTAAAGTTGGGTATATCCGGAAGGTTCTTAGCGTGGTACTGCAACATGTCGCGCGGGCATGGTATAAAAAACGTTCCTGACAGGAGTCCCCCATGACCGAGACCCGACACATCCGCCAGACCTTTCATCGCGCCTGCGGCCACGAGCTGCGCAGCACGTGGCAGAGCACCCAGGCGTATAAACGTCATTGTCACCCACAGCTCTCTATTGGCGCGATCCTGGAAGGCCAGACGTGCTGCACAATCCATGACAGGGAGTATATCCTGACCCCTGGCGACATCATCGTCATCCCGGCGCATGCTCCCCACAGCTGCAACCCGGTGGCGGGGCAACCACGCAGCTACCATATGCTGTATATCGACACTGACCTTTCGCTGGCACTGCAGATCATTCGCGACCAAGCGCTGTTTAATCATTATCTTGACGTGGTTGAGAACATGACCGCGGCCTCCCTGAACGCACTGCTTTGCGCCCTTCCTCCCTCTACAGGCCGTACAGATAAGCCCCATTCATTGAGTCAGCAGGTGCAAGAGGCGTTTCTGTCGAACCTCACCGCCCCGCCTTCCCTTGACGACCTTGCCCGGCGGTTTTCACTGCGCAAAGAGACGTTAATCCGCACCTTTAAACAGGACACCGGCCTGACGCCAGGACGCTTTCTCAGCATCTCTCGCGTGGAATACGCCAAAGCGCGACTGCGTGCGGGAGATGATCTCGCCGATGTCGGTTACCAGAGCGGGTTTGCCGACCAGAGCCATTTCCATAAAACCTTCGTCAGCTACACGGCCGCCACGCCTCGCCAGTACGCGACGGGCCGATCAATATCAGACAATAATCAGGATACGTAACGCCGTAAGGTGATCTCCGTTTTTGCTCTGGAGGTCACGATGGAACTGTTCTTCCCTTCCGCTTTTCTCGCCCTGGCGCTGGCGCATTTTGTAGCCCTGTTAAGCCCCGGTCCGGATTTCTTTTTGCTGGTCGGTTACGCCGCGCGTTACCGGCTGCGCGGCAGTGCCGGGTTGTGCCTCGGTATCGCCGCGGGTAACGCGCTCTATATTGTGCTGGTGATTATCGGCTGGAGTGCCCTGCGCACGTTTTCGTGGCTGTTCACCCTTATCGAATTATCCGGCGCGCTCTACCTGCTCTGGATTGGATCGCGGCTGGCGCGCAGCCGCCCGCAGACGCTTGCGCTCAATGAGACTCATCAGCGGTGCCCCTCATTGCGTAAGCAAATCCTGCTGGGGCTTGGTTCGGCACTGTTAAACCCGAAGAATGCGCTTTTTTATCTGGCGCTCATGACGGCGCTGTTAGGGCCGGATGTCACGCTGCTTCAGCAGTCAACCTGCGGTGTCTGGATGGTAATGGTGGTGCTGGTCTGGGATTTAGCGCTGGTGTCGCTGATGGGCTTGCCCGTGGTTCAGCGGACGCTCAGCCGTTCACTCTGGCTGATTGAGCGAACCGCTGGCATGGTGCTGATGGCGTTTGGTGGGTGGGTCGTGTGGCGTTTTTTGCATTTTCTTCCCGCCTCCCTCTATTCTTAAGCCATGGAAAAAATAGCTGAACTTAAACGCGCCAAGCTGCTGGCGCTGTCGCTGCTGCTGATTGCCGCCGCGGCGTTTATCACCACCCTGTTCCTGCCGCAAACCTTCTGGGTGCGCGGCGTAAAGGCCATTGCCGAGGCGGCGATGGTCGGCGCACTGGCGGACTGGTTTGCCGTCGTCGCGCTGTTTCGCCGGGTGCCTATCCCGTTTATCTCACGCCATACGGCGATCATTCCGCGCAACAAAGACCGCATTGGCGACAATCTGGGTCAGTTCGTGCAGGAAAAGTTTCTCGATACCCAGTCGCTGGTGGCATTGATCCGCCGCTATGAACCGGCACAAATGATTGGCACCTGGTTCAGCCAGCCCGACAACGCCCGGCGCGTCGGGCTGCATCTGATTCAGGTGATGAGCGGTTTTCTTGAACTGACCGACGACGGACGCATTCAGCGGCTGCTCAAACGGGCGGTGCATAAGGCCATCGACAAGGTCGACTTCACCGAAACCAGCGCGGTGATGCTGGAGAGCATGACCCGGAACAATCGCCATCAGGTGCTGCTGGACGCCATCATCAACCGCCTGATCGCGCTTATCCAGCGTGACAGCACGCGGGACTTTATCGCCGACCAGATTGTGCACTGGCTGAAGACCGAGCATCCGCGCAAGGCCATGGTGCTGCCTACCGAGTGGCTCGGCGATCAGAGTGCGGAGATGGTGTCGAATGCGGTGAATACGCTGCTGGATGATATCAGCCACGACCGCACGCACCAGATCCGCCAGGCGTTTGACCGCGCCACGCTGAAGTTTATCGACAACCTGAAAAACGATCCGGAAATGGCCGCCAAAGCCGATAACATCAAGCACTACCTGAAGAACGACGAGGCGTTTAACCGTTATCTGGGCGAGATGTGGGCCGACCTGCGTCAGTGGCTGAAAGCGGATATGCAAAGCGAGGACTCGCGCGTCAGGCAGCGCATCGCCAACGCCGGACTGTGGTTTGGTGAAACGCTGTCGAACGATGCCAGCCTGCAGGCATCGCTGAACGAGCATCTGGAGCAGGCGGCGCACCGCGTAGCACCGGATTTTGCCGCGTTCCTCACGCGGCATATCAGCGACACGGTCAAGAGCTGGGATGCCAAAGATATGTCGCGCCAGATTGAGCTTAACATCGGCAAAGACCTGCAGTTCATCCGTGTGAACGGCACGCTGGTGGGCGGGACCATTGGCCTGATCCTGTTTTTACTCTCGCAATTGCCTGCCGTGCTCGCGCATTAATTCGCCTCAGGCGGCGCGATCACATAGCGCGTAGGGGCAAAGCGATTGAGGATCATATGCACCAGAAAGACCATTGTCAGGGTCGCCACCAGCGCAAAGGTCACCGAGGTAATGCGATAGAGATCGCTGAACACCAGGTCGCTGTCCGGGTGCATGTTCTGCCCGAACATAATGCCGATGGTGGTGATGCTGGAAAACCCGACCCCGGCGCCAACCTTCTCCATCACGTGCAGCCGCGCGCCAAATGCCAGCCCAAGGCCGATAAGCGGCATCATCAGCAGCATATGGCTGCTGTGATCGTAAAGGATAAGCTGGACGACCAGAATGTAGAGGCAGCCCAGCACCACGCCGACCACGCGCCAGAGGGAACTCATCACGGCGCCGCGATAGTGCATGGGAAACAGAATCAATACCCCGGCCATCAGCGCGGAAAGTGAGTCGCTCAGGTCGCTTATCTGGAAGATGACGAAAATCAGGGTGGCAACGGTCCCGGAAAGCAGCGACTCGTGGCGCACACGGGCGTCATCTTTTTCAATCAGCGGCGGCGGCTTGCGCGGCTCCACGTCCGGCAGCAGGTAATTCATCAGCGCGCTCAGGCACACCGCCATAACGCTCGCTTCGATATTGGAAAACAGCAACGTATGCCAGTCGGTGGTGGGATAGCTCATAAAGTTGAGCATCACGCTCTGGCAGACCACGCCCATCGAACCAAACAGAAACAGCGGTCCCTTACTCATAAAGCGAAAACGCATGACGTACAGGGCGAACACGACTAACGTCATGATCACCGGCCATTGCGACAGATAGCCGATGATAATGACCATTTCAACGCAGTTAAGCGAGGCGCTAAAGATAAATTGCTTCGCCACGTGGCGGTTAAAGACCGGTACCAGCGACAGCAGCATGATGGGGTAGACCACGAAAAACACGCCGTAGTGAGTGTTGTAAAAACTCGAAATGCTCAGCGCAATCATGCCGGCAAAGACGATGCGCAGGGTCTGGCGAAAGTCGTTTGCCGTATAGACGATGTTGCCGTGCGGGGTAAACACCCGCGCCAGAGTGTTAATAGACATAGTGCAGCAGGCTCACCAGGTGGATCTGCATCCCGGAGAAGAAGCGCGCAAACGGCCCTTCGCTGTTATAGAGCTGCACGGTGGCACGCGCACCGGTCGGAAGCTGCTTCGGTAGCGCCTCGTCCAGCGCCACGTGGATTCGCATACGCTGGGCATCACGAACCCACCGGTTGGAGGTTTCTGGCTCGGACAGCTCGCCGTTCACCGCCTCCTGTCCGGCGAGGATCCCCGCATCGCTGCTGGTCACATGCGCACGGAAGACGTGTCCCGGGAAGGCGTCAAACACCACGGCGGCATCGGTTCCCTGATGGGTATGGCGCAGGCTCTTCTCGCGGAAGTCGGCCACGATATCGGCCTGATTATTCACCAGCGCCAGCGCGGCCGAGCCGGAGGAGGCGTAATAACCCGGGCTAAGCTGCAGGTTACTGACCGTGCCGTCCGCCTGGGCGTAAACCTTCGTCCAGCCAAGATTCAGTTCCGCTTCATCCAGCGCGTTGCGGTATTTCTGCAGGGTGACGTTGCGGTGTTCTTCCCGCTCACCGCGCTGAATGCGCAGGTTACGGATGTTCGCCTGCAGCGAACTGACGGACTGCTCGCTGCTCTGCCAGGTGGTCCGGACTTTATCCAGATCCGCCTGCGACACGTTCTGCAGCGTGCTGAGTTTCTGATAACGATCGTAGGTCACCTTGTCGTTACGCGCGGTCAGCACGGCGGTTTTCAGGCTGGCCTGTGCGGCTGCGATCTGCGCATCCAGCTGTTCGTTAGAAAGACGTGCCTGCTCCAGCGCGATTTGCGCTGCTTCCACTTTATTGCGAAACGGCGTGTCATCCAGCTCAAACAGCAGGTCGCCTCGCTTCACCTGGCTGTTGTTGTGTACATGGACAGCCGCCACGTAGCCGGAAACGCGCGGAGAAACCGGTGTCACCACGCGCATGACGGTGGAGTCCGGCGTCAGCGGGATCCAGATGTCCGCGACGACAAAGTAGACAAACATCAGCAGGAAAGAGGCAATACTTACCCTTACCCAGCGGGCAAACTTTTGTTCAGGAGTCATTATTTTTCGGTCTTGTTATCTTCTTCGCGGATTTTCCGCAAATTGCAGGCGATTTGATTCAATGTGGCGCTGAAAATATCGAGATGCTCCGGCGCGATGTTTTGCGATACGCGCGCCTGAAATGTCTCGATCACCCGGGAGAGCGTCCTGAGTACGGCGTTCCCCGCCGGCGTCAGCGTGAGTAGCCGGATACGCTTGTCATAAGGCGATACAGTGCGTAACAGGTAACCCTGTTTTTCCAGCTGTGTCAGCGTGCGCATCAGCGGCGGCAGTTCAATACCCTGCACCTCCGCCAGTTCACTCACCGAGACGTTATCCCCAAGCTGTTGAAGCTGCATCATCACCGTCCAGCTCGACTGGGTTAACCCGGTCTCGAGAATGGCGTCGTCAATCACGGCGCGCCACTGACGCACGATCATGGCCATCCGCATCCCCATCGGTCTGCGGCTAAACAGTTCTTCTTCACGCATGGGATATCCTCTCGTAACACGCGGTCAAGATAATAGTTACCAGGGTAAGTATCAAGAAACGAGAGACAAAAGAGCAGGAATTGCGAAAGACGAATGCCCTCTCCCGGTGGGAAAGGGCATCAGACCGCCGAGAATTTAGCGGCTAAAACGTTTTTTAATCGCAACGTTTCCCGACGCGGTGACCACCACGTCCCGATATCCCGCCACCCGCTGGATCCAGCCGTTGCTGTCCAGATACGCGAGGAGCGCCGCGCCCGCCTCGCCCCCAAGGTGAAACCGCCGCTCGCTCCAGTCAAGACAGGCACAGCAGGCCTTACGGCGCGGATTGGCGCTTAATGAAATACCGAGCGTCAGGAACTGTTCGCGTCCATACACGGTCAGGGCCGACCCGTCCGTCTCCAGCCAGCCCTGCGCCTGCATAAAATCATAGATTTGAACGGCCACCGTCCCTGCCAGATGGTCGTAACAGGTGCGGGCTTCACGCAGGGCTTTCGGGGCGGAGGTTTCCGGCGGGGTGATGCGGCTCCACGACAGCCCCATCATCTGCTCGACCAGTTCCGCCACATCGTGTCCTGCCAGGCGGTAATAGCGATGCCGCCCCTGTGACAGACAGGTAATCAGCTTGCCGTCCAGCAGACGGGTCAGGTGCCCGCTGGCAGTGGAGGGGGCGATATCCGCCGCCGCGCTCAGCTCGGTGGCGGTCCATGCCCTGCCATCCATCAGCGCACAGAGCATTTTCACACGCGACGGATCCGCCATGGCGGCGGCCACTGCCGCCATGGCCTGTTCCAGCAGCGCGCTGTTGTCAGGGGGTAAACGGGTCTTAAGCATGGACTGCCCATGGTCTGGTGATCTCTGCCGCCAGCTTATCATTATCCGTCAGCAGAATGAGGTGATTCGCATGGTCGCTGTACTGGGTCAGTACAGACACACCGTGAGCCGCTAACGCCGCGGCAATCTCGCCCAGCTCACCGGGGCGCGCCTGCTGCAGTTTTCTGATCAGCGGTTTACGGACTGACCGGACGTTAAACCCGCCCTCAAGCAGCACGCGACGGGCTTTTTCGCCCTCTTCCACCAGGAAATGGGCTTCGGTACCAAACACGCCGCCGCCCTCCAGCCCCACACCATTGCGCCCCAACAGCTGGCCAAATCGCGCCAGTTCCCCTGGCGTAGCGTCGAAAATCACATGAACGTCATACATCCGCATGCCCTCCGGTTTCTGAGGCGTATTCCCGCACCACCTGCGCCACCCGAATGCGGTAGTACGTAAAGATAGCCTCCCGCCCCTCCCTCTGCGCCGCCTGATGAAAGACGTTCTGCTTCCAGCGGCGGACCGCTTCTTCATCCCGCCACCAGGAGAGGGAGAGAATTTTGCCGTCGGTGGTCAGGCTCTGAAAACGCTCGATATCAATAAACCCGTCGATATCCGCCAGCAGGGGCTTGAGTTCGGCTGCGAGCTGCAGGTAACGCGCCTGGTGGGCAGGCGCGGCCTGGGCTTCGAAAAGGACTGCAATCATGGTTGTCTCTCCGTTGTGAGGGTGCGAAGAGCATGCAGGAAAGAAAATGCGGATGCTTCGGTGAAGGGCGAAGTATTGTCGCCCTCTTTTCGGGAGGGCGACAAACGGTTATCCCAGAATCGACTTCGGCTCCATAAACGCGCGGATCCCCCACTCGCCCATCTCACGCCCCACGCCGGAGTGCCTGAACCCGCCAAACGGCGCTTTAGGCTCATGGGCCAGCGTGTTCACCAGCACGCGGCCCGCGACAATCTGCTGCGCCACGCGACGCGCACGTTCGACATCCCTGCCCAGCACCATCGCACTCAGGCCATACTCGGTGTCGTTGGCAATGGCGACGGCTTCGGCCTCGTCCTGATAAGCGATCACACACAGTACCGGGCCGAAGATCTCTTCCCGGGCAATCGCCATCTGATTTGTGACATCAGCAAACAGCGTCGGGCGCACAAACCAGCCGTCCTGCGTGCCTTCCGGACGCCCTTCGCCCCCCACCAGCAGGTTTGCCCCCTCGTCGAGACCTTTACGGATATAGCCCTGCACCCGCAGCCACTGTTTTTCACTGACCATCGGGCCAATTTCTGTCGCGTTATCCCGCGGATCGCCGGATTTCACGGCCGCGACGGCCTGCGCCAGCGCAGTTTCGATTTCCGCCTTACGCGACCGCGGTACCAGAATGCGCGTTCCGGCCACGCACGCCTGCCCGCTGTTCATAAACCCGGCCTGCACCACCAGCGGGATAGCCTGCGCCAAATCGACATCATCAAGCAGGATCGTCGGCGATTTACCGCCTAACTCCAGCGTCACCCGCTTAACACTCTGCGCCGCGTTGCGCAGTATCGCTTTGCCGGTAACGGTCGAACCGGTAAACGAAATTTTCGCCACGTCCGGATGGCGGCTGATGGTCTCACCGACCGTATCACCCCGTCCGGTGACAATGTTAAACACGCCCGGCGGTAACCCGGCATCGCGCAGCGCCTCGGTGACAATGCGGGTTTGCAATGCGCTCATCTCGCTCGGTTTAATCACCGCCGTGCAGCCCGCCGCGAGCGCAGCCGCCAGTTTGCCGCAGATAAACCCCGCGTCGCTGTTCCACGGGGTAATAAGCCCGGCGACACCAAGCGGCGTCATCTGCACCGTTGCCGCCCCCGCTGTGGTCACAAACTCAAAGGCTTCCAGCGCCTCGATGGCCTGGGCAATGACATCTGCCGGGTAGCGGGCCATCCACGCCGAGCGCGAGGCTGGCGCGCCGTACTCTTCAATCACCGCGTCCAGCAGCGCGTCATGACGGGCGGCCACGGCGGCATGCATGCGTTTCAGCGCGGCAATACGTTCCTGTCGGGGGGTTTGCGACCATGCCGGAAATGCCGCTTTCGCGGCCGCGATGGCATGCTCAGCGTCTACCTCATCGGCCAGGCGAACCTGGCCAATCACCCGCGCCGTCGCCGGATTGTATAAATCAAAACGTTCGGTGCCGTGCGGGGTAACAAATTCGCCGTTGATAAAGATCTGTTCGATGTTGTGCATATAAACCTCCTCAGGCTGTATGGACACAGTCTGGCACGGCTTCTCCGTTGCGATAATCCACGCTATGCTGCAAGGGTTGTTTCGATTTTCAGGATAATCTATGCATCGTTCGGGTCTGACAGAGCTGGAAGTGGTTATGGCGGTGGTGCGGCGCGGCAGTTTTCGCGGTGCGGCACAGGAGCTGGGCATGTCCGCCACGGCGGTAAGTAACGCTATCGCCGGGCTGGAGAGCCGCCTGGAGACGCGCCTGTTTAACCGCACGACCCGCAGCGTGGCGCTTACCGACGCCGGGCAGCGCTACGTGGCCCGTATCGGCCCGGCACTGCAGGCGATACGCCAGGCCAGCGAAGAGATCCACAGTGATACCGGCGAACCTGCCGGCACCCTGCGCTTAAACGTACCGAACCATATCGGTGCGCTCTTTCTGGATCAATTGCTGATCGACTTTATGATCCGCTACCCGAAAATGCGCGTCGAGACGCTAAGCGAAGCACGGATGATCGACATCGTCGCAGAAGGTTACGACGCCGGGATCCGTCTTGAAGAATCCGTGCCACAGGACATGATCGCCGTGCCGCTGACCGGTGAAATCCGCCAGCTTGTCACCGCCACGCCGGATTACTTTGCCCGCCACGGCACGCCGCACACGCCGGAGGATCTGCTCTTACATCAGGGGATCGGTATGCGCATGGCGCACGGTGGGATCTACCGCTGGGAGCTGGCGCGTCACGGGGAACAGTACGCCCTGGCGGTACCGCCGCGCTTTGCCACGTCCGATCTTTTCGCCTCGATCCGGGCCGTGAAGGCGGGATTAGGGATAGGGTTTTTACCGGAACTGTATATCCGGGAAGAGCTTGAAAGCGGGGAACTGGTGAGCGTGTTAAACGACTGGACGCAGCCGTTTGCCGGGCTGCGTTTGTACTATCCGGGGCATCGCCACGTCCCGCCAGGGTTACGGGCGCTGGTGGCGATGATCCGTGAGCGCGGGGTTATTCGAGGTTAGCTTTGTTCAGCCCGTAAGCCGCGTCCAGCGAGCCCGGCTCCATGCGGGACGTGATCCCCAGACGGTTCCAGGCGTTGATCGCCACAATGGCAAAGTTCAGCTCTGAAATCTCCACGTCCGAGAAGTGCTCCGCCACGCTGCGGTAGAGCGCATCGCTCACGCCATGCACGCTAATTTGCGTCAGCGCTTCGGCGAAGGCCAGCGCCGCTTTCTCACGGGCGCTGAACAGCGGGGACTCGCGCCATGCCGCCAGATGGTACAGGCGCAGCTCGCGTTCTCCGGCGATTTTGGCCTCTTTCGAGTGCATATCCAGGCAGAAGGTACAGCCGTTCAGCTGTGAGACACGAATGTCGATCAGGTGCTTCAGCGCCGGGTCGAGAGAGGTTTTCGCCACTTCCATGCTCAGGTTGGACAGCGCGTTGGCGAGGGCAGGTGTGATCTTATGGTGGTTTACGCGAGTGCTCATTGTCTTTCCTCTTTTTTGTGCGGCATATGTCATGCGATGAGGACAATCTACGCGGATAATGACATAGTAAAAAGACACAAAAACCGTCAAACTAGGTAGGACATGAAACCGGGCTATCACGCTATTTATACCCGCTATCGCGACAACATCACGCGTGGCGTGCTAAAGCCTGGCGACAAAGTCCCCGCCATTCGCGTGCTGGCGGAAGAGCTGAAGGTGGCGCGCAAAACCGTTGAAACCGCTTACGCCATCCTGACGGGCGAAGGGTATCTGGTAAGCCAGGGGGCACGCGGCACGCGGGTCAATCCGGACCTGTTACTGCCTGCGCAGCACGCCCCTGCGGAGCAGACCACCGGCACGCTTCCGGCCTCGCTGATCGGCCAGCGCGAACGGGCAGGTTTTCTGCGCCCCGGCATTCCCTCCCTCGACAGCTTTCCCTATAAAAAATGGCTGCTGCTTTCAGGCCAGGCGACGCGCGCCATGCGCCAGGAAGAGATGCTGAATCCGCCCGTGCTGGGCTGGTATCCCCTGCGCCAGGCGATTGCCAGCTACCTTAATATTTCACGCGGGCTCGCCTGCACCGCCGAGCAGGTGCTGATCACCAGCGGCTACAGCGGTAGCCTGCGCCTGATCCTCGATACGCTGGCCAGCCGCAGCGACAAGGTGGTGTTTGAAGATCCGGGCTACTTTATGGGCCAGCAGTTGCTCAAGCGGATCGTGCCGCGCCTGCACACCGTGCCGGTCGATCGCGCCGGGATCGATACGGAATACCTGCTGCGCCACCATCGCGATGCCCGCTTCGCCATCGTCACCCCGTCGCACCAGAGCCCGCTGGCGGTCACCCTCTCTCTGCCGCGTAAACAACAGCTTCTCGACTGGGCGAGTCAGAACGAGGCCTGGATTATTGAGGATGACTACGACGGGGAATTTCACTACACCCGCAAGGTGCTGCCGTCGCTAAAAAGCCTCGACCGGCACGACCGGGTCATTTTTATGGGCACCTTCAGCAAAACCATTATGCCGTCGCTGCGCATGGGCTACGTGGTGATGCCCGCCAGCACCCTCGGGGCGTTTACCGACTGCGCGGACATCGTTACCAGCGGCCAGCCGGTGCTGACGCAAAAGATCCTCACCGCCTTTCTCAACGAAGGCCATTTTTTCCGACATCTTAAGAAGATGCGGGCCCTGTATCAGACCCGGCGGGAGTGGATGATTAAGGCTTTACAGGAGGTGTATGGCGACCTGTTTTTCACCGAGCAAAACGACGGTGGGATGCACATCGTGGCATTCCTTTCGAAGGGGAGTTGTGACCGGGAAATCGCACACTGCTGGCAAGCGCAGCAGCTGCAGGTTAACGCGCTCTCGGAGTGGTATCGCGGCTCCGGCAAGCGTTACGGACTGGTGATGGGCTATAACAACGTGCGCACGTATCAGGAGGCGGTGGCACTACTTGAAAGGCCAAAACAAGAAACGCTGGAATTACTACTCTGAAATCAGATAGCTATCCACGCCATAAAAGAACGTGATAAAGATACAATCTTGAGCCTTTTTTATATTTCTAAGGAAAAGAAAATGAAAGCCATTCTGGGATTTGACTACTTATTAACGCCACGCGTGCTGGTCTTCTTCTACTGGATCGTCATGCTGGTGATTTTGATTGCCGGCGTGTATTCCATGTTTACCGACCATCTGATCACCGGATTTATCGGGATGATTTTCAGCCTGATCGGCTGTCGCGTGACGTTCGAACTGATCATGGTTGCGTTTAAGAATAACGAATATCTGCGCCGCATCGCTGAAAACACCGCGGTGAAATCAGTCGAATAATCTCTCCGTTGCGCCGGGTAGGGGTTTCTCCTTACCCGGCCAGCGCCGACCCTGCCCGCTTACACATCATAGCGCGACAACCCGACATCCTTGAGCTGCTCGTCACTCATCTTGCTCAGGATGCGACGCGTGCGGTGAATACGGTACCAGTTGCGTAGCGTTTTGCCGATCCAGACAAAAACAATAAACGGACGTTTTGAACGGTTCTCGTAAAATTCCATGATGCTCTCCTCACTGTGCCAGTAGCGTTATCATCATGGAATTCAGGGCGTACAATACAGATTCAAAAACATCTTTTGTTTAACATACAGATCCGCTAAAACTGTATCTGCATGCCGTTTTTTGCGGCAATCTGTACTGGTTTTACAATCTGTATGGTGAAAACAAAGGATACAGCATGACGCGCTACCAACATCTCGCCAATCTTCTGGCGGAACGCATTCAACAAGGGCTGTATCGCAGCGGTGAACGTCTGCCGTCGGTGCGCGCGCTGAGCCAGGAGCATGGCGTTAGCATCAGCACCATACAGCAGGCCTACCAGATCCTCGAAAATCTGCAGCTGATCACGCCTCAGCCACGCTCCGGCTATTTTGTCTCGCAACGTATGGCCATGCCGCCCGTACCGGCAATGACGCGTCCGGTGCAGCGTCCGGTAGACGTCACCCAGTGGGATGAAGTGATGATGCTGCTGGATGCCCGTGCCGACAAAGAGATGATCTCCTTTGGCGGCGGCTCGCCGGACGTCAATCAACCGAGCCTGAAACCGCTGTGGCGTGAAATGAGCCGCATCGCGCAGCACAACCCGGGCGAGATGCTGAGCTATGACGTGCTCGACGGTCGGCTCGAGTTGCGCGAGCAGATCGCACGGCTGATGCTGGACGGCGGCTCTACCGTGGCTGCGAATGAGATTGTCATCACCAATGGCTGCCACGGCGCGCTGTCGATTGCCCTGCTCTCGATATGCAAACCGGGCGATATTGTGGCCGTGGAATCCCCGTCGTTTCACGGCACCATGCAGATGCTGCGCGGGTTCAACATCAAAGCCATCGAAATTCCCACCGATCCCGAAACCGGGATCAGCATTGAAGCGTTAGAGCTGGCGCTGGAGCAGTGGCCCATTAAAGCGGTGATCCTGGTGCCCAACTGCAATAACCCGCTGGGTTTTATCATGCCGGAAGCGCGGAAGAAGCAGGTGCTGGCTCTCGCCCAGCGGCACGATATCGTGATCGTGGAGGATGATATTTACGGCGAGCTGGCGGCGGAATACCCGCGCCCGCGCACCATTCACTCCATGGACATTGATGGCCGCGTGCTCCTGTGCAGCTCGTTTACCAAGACCGTGGCACCGGGCCTGCGCGTCGGCTGGATTGTGCCGGGGCGCTATTACGACCGGGTGATGCACATGAAATACGCCGCAGGCGGCTTTAACGTGCCGGGAACGCAGATGGCGGTGGCGGCGTTTATTCGCGACGGCCATTATCATCGTCACGTTCGCCGTATGCGCCAGATTTATCAGCAGAATATGGAAACCTATACCTGCTGGGTGCGGCAGTATTTCCCGGCGGAGATCTGCGTGACGCGCCCGCAGGGCAGTTTTTTACTGTGGGTGGAGTTACCGGAAAACGTCGACATGGTGTGCGTCAGCAAGCAGCTGTGCCGGCTGAAGATCCAGGCGGCAGCCGGGTCGCTGTTCTCTGCGTCCGGCAAGTACCGCAACTGCCTGCGGATCAACGTTGCGTTACCGCCAACGGAGAAGCATCGCGAGGCGCTGAAGAAGATGGGTGAGGCAATTGTGATTGCGATGGAGGAGTAGTGCGGCCTGATGCCCTCCACCGCCAGGCCGGGCAAGGCGTCACCGCCGCCCGGCACTGTCACCGACTCAAAACGTCCATGAAACGCTGCCAACGATACTGCGTTCCGCGCCGAAATAGCAGTAGGAGAGTGAGTTACACGCCGCCACATAGCGTTTATCGGTCAGATTATTGACGTTCAGCTGCGCGCTCATGCCCGTGAGCCCCACCTTCGACAGGTCATACCCCACCACCATATCCACCAGCGTATACGACGGCAGCGTATGGGTGTTCTGGCGATCGCTGGTAATGCCGTTGACGTAACGAACGCCGGAGCCGACGGTCAGGCCGTCCAGCGGGCCCGTTTTCACGTCGTAGCTGAGCCAGGCACTGGCCATATTCCGCGGCGCATAGACGGCGCGCTTGCCCTCCTCTTCCGGGCTGCTCTTCTTGTAGCGAATGTCGGTATAGGTGTACGCCGCCTGCATGCGCAGGCTGTCGGTCAGTTGACCCACCGCTTCCAGCTCAACGCCCTCGGACTCGATTTCACCGATGGAACGGTACGGATCGGTCGGCTCCTCTTTGGTGGCGATATTCTTCTGGTTGATGCGGAACACCGAGGCGCTGAACTGGCTGTTCATCCCCTCGGGTTCATACTTCACGCCCGCTTCCCACTGCTTGCCTTTCATCGGGTCCAGAATGTTGCCCTGCTCATCGGCGAAGCTGGTCGGCGTAAAGGCCGTGGAGTAGCTGACGTACGGCGCGACACCGTTATCAAACAGATACAGCAACGCCGCGCGGCTGCTGACGTTGTTCTTATCCAGGTCGCTGCGGGTATGGTTAACGTTATCAACGTTCGACACGCTTACCTGGTCATAACGCCCGCCCAGCGTCAGGCGCCAGCGGTCAATGGACATCTGATCCTGCAGGTAGTACCCGGTCTGGCGCAGCTTATGTTTTTCCTTGCTGTACTGGGTGATGTAATCCGGTTTCGCACCGTAAACCGGGTGGAACGCGTCGATGGGCGGGAAACCGCCGTAGTAGCCGGTCACGTTATTGGTACGGTCCTGATAATCCAGGCCGATCAGCACACGGTGGTTAACTGCCCCGGTATCGAAACTGCCGTCGACCTGGTTATCCAGCGTGATGGCATTCATCTTCTCGTCAGAACCGGAATAGCCGCGGTTGAGCTCGGTATCGTTCAGCCAGCCCGCGGCATATACCTGATTCAGCTCCACTTTGGTGTGCAGATAGCGCAGCTTCTGGCGCACCGTCCAGCCGCTGTCGAACATGTGCTCAATGTTGTAGCCCACCATGTTTTCCCGACGATCGTACTTGTCGTAATCATCCTCACCTTCAAAGAAGGTGTTGGTGATTTTCTTACCGTTATGCGGCACCACGGTGCCGTCATAAGGCAGGCCGGAGTGGCTCCCCCCCTCCGGATCGCGGTGCAGATAGGCCATCAGATCCAGACGCGTGTTATCAGTGATGCGCCAGGTCAGGCTCGGCATCAGCGCGTAGCGCTCTTCCTTCAGCGGATCAAACTGGGAATCGGCATAGCGGGTCATCCCGCTGAGGCGCACCGCCACGCGGTCGTTATCATCGACCGGACCGGTAACGTCGAACATCGCCCCGCGCTGGTTATTGTTCCCGGCAAATAGCTTAATCTCCCCGCCCGGATCGAACGACGGCTTGCGGGAGGTCAGCGCCACGATACCGCCCGGCGATGAACGGCCGTACAGCACGGAGGCCGGGCCACGCACCACCTCGATATTGTCGAGGAACCAGGGATCCACCACCAGCGAGCTGTGAGAGTTGGTGTCTCCCATCATCTTCAGGCCGTCGAGGTAGACGTTATCCAGACTGCCGTCGGAGAAACCGCGCAGCACCATGTAGTCGAAGCGGTTTGACGCGCCAATCTGGTTGCTGTAAACCCCCGGCGTGTAGCTCACCGCCTGGCGCACGCTGGTCGCGCCCTGCTCTTCAAACTGCTCGCGGGTAACGATTGAGACCGACTGCGGAGTCTCTATATCCGGCGTTTCAAGCTTGGTGGCAGCAGATTGCATCTGCGACGTGACCACAACGGTGTCCGTTTGTTGTGCATCCTGCGCCAGTAAAGGAAAAGCGACGCTACCGGTAACCCATCCCACCAGCAGTGCCAGACGTGACTTAGCAAACATAACCCTCTCCAAAGGTATTTCTTATTGTTAATAAGAATTATTACCTTTTTGAGAGGGCAAACAGCTATGCGCGCCGCCAGGATACGTATGCGCGGTGCTAAACCGCACGGGTTGCGTTCGCGTGAAGAGAAAAAGTAGGTTAGCGGCGTTTGCGCACGTCGCCCGGTGCAATACCGTAATGGCGACGAAACGCGGTAGCGAAATTGGTGGCGTGCTGATAGCCACACATCCACGCCGCCTGCTGCACGCTGTAGCCTTCAAGCAGATAGCGACGCGCCTGCGCGAGCCGACATTCGCGCAGGTAATCGAAAAGGGTACAGCCGTAGCGTTGACGAAACTTGCTGCGCAGGCTGCTCGGGCTCATGGCGGCGAGGGCGGCCAGCTGCGCAAGAGTATGATCCTGCTCCGGAGACTGTTCCAGCCTGCTGCGCACGCGTTCAAGACGCGCATGCTCTGGCCGGCACGGGAAGGATTGCTGGCGCTGCGCCAAACCCTGGCCCAGAAGCTGATACATCAGCCCTTCCAGCAACAGCTGACGGGATAACGCGCTTAGACCCTGCTGCTGAGCATGCTGGATCCCCGCAAGGACAAACTCAGGAACGTGCCAGACCAGGGTGGGCGCATTCAGGCTTTGCCATTCCTGGAGCAGCGACTCAAGCAGGGTCTCGCGCCTGGCATCGTGTGGGAACAGACCAAACGAGAGCGTTTTCAGCGTGCTGTCGGCATCGTGACGCGCGCACATTATCTGCTCTTCACTCAGGCGGGAGCTGAAGGCCATGCCGGATCGTACGACATATTCAACGCCATTGAGCGCGATCGTGACGCCGCCTTCCAGCACCACCAGCATATAGAGTGGGCTGCTATGGCGAGAGGTGGTTTCGTAAGGTTGTAAAACGCGAACGTTGGAGTGGGTCAGTGAAATGCCGGATGAAAGCGTCATCTCTTCCACATTCCCCTGCAGCACGGCGCGGTTGTTGACCTGCGCATCTTTTAACTGCGGGAACCGGTAGTCGATGCCGTAGCGCTCACCGAATATCTGAAAATCCTCAACAAAAAACAGGCGTTTCGCTGATCTATTTTCACGCTGGAGCATATGACGGTGCCTGCATCGGGGAAAGGACAAACGAAACAGTACCATTCATTGGTGGTGGCAGCAATCACCGGGCATAAAACGTATTACGCTCCGGTCTGAGCCGGAGCGAAGAAATATATTTCAGTTAAAGAGATATATTTATGCTTGCTGCCACTCAGCAAAAACCTCTTTATGGTTTTTGGTCAGGACAACTTTATTATCATCCACTTTGTCCACCCAGCCGAGCGGTATAAAGTGGTGCTTCCCACCGGATTCCGGATCGCTTTTCGCAAGCTTGATGCGCTCACCATCCAGATGGTCCACAACACCGACGTGTGTTCCGCAGCTGGCGACAACCTGAGCGTGATCCATAATTGCGTTTTTATCTACCATAATAATTCTCCCGTTTTGGTTATTTGGCCGTTGCACGGAATTAACTGTAGCGCATAAATTTGGCTTACGGCCGCTTATTAGCATTTTGAAACATCATTGACACAACAGGATATTATGACTACCGCGAGGCATAGCGAAGCATAATGAAAAAATAAGAATAAGATGAATTATTCTCGATGTTTATTTTTTATTTCATAATTACATTATCGCAACCAACGAGGAGGCATTAATGACGATTCATAATATTCGTAATAATCGTACAGAAATTTCACTGGCTCTTGGTGAGGCGGTTTTAGACATTGTGCAAAAAGGCCACGAGCTGTCGCGTGAAAATCTGGCGCAGGCGATGAAAACAAAAGCAGAGAAGGAGCGCGACGATGAGCGGCTCCTGAATTACTGGAAAGCCTGTAATATGCTGGTCTGAACGAGGCGGCGTTTAGCCTGGCTAAACGCCGCCAGCCATTACTCGTCGAAGAACCAGTAGCCCTGGTTAATCAGTCCGGTCAGTTCGTCAATAAACGCCGGATTGTTCAGCGCCTCGCCCAGCTCAGCCTGGCCGAGTTCCGTGTAGCGACACAGCACGTCCGCAGCCTTCGCATCTACCGTTTCCAGCAGTTCGCTGTTGATGAAGACGCTGCCGTTGATATTCAACACGCGCAGACCGCTCAGGCGAGACAGCGTTTCGCCCCCCTGCAATGCATCAAGCACTTCTTCTGCCGTGTACGGCGGTTCCGCGGTGGCAATATCCAGCTCATGGCGCGGCGTCGAGACAAAGCTACCGAACCATTTCGTGAAATCATCAGGCTTGCTGATCATGTCGATCATCATCTGGCGAATACGATCCAGTTCGTACTGTTCCACGCGTCCTGGATGTTCGCGGCAGGTCAGATCCGGATCGCTGTAGTGCTCGCCGCCCAGATCGTTTTCCAGCGCGTAATCGGCAAAGCTGCTGATCAGATCGCGGCCGTTCGGCCCGCGGAAACCGACGGAGTAGTTGAGCGCCGTTTCGTGGGTAAAGCCGTCGTGCGGGAAGCCAGGTGGAATGTAGAGGATATCGCCCGGGGCCAGATCTTCGTCGATGATCGGCTCAAACGGATCAACGTGCAGCAGTGCCGGATGCGGGCAGAACTGGCGCATTGGCAGCTTGTCACCCACGCGCCAGCGGCGGCTTCCCATCCCCTGAATGATAAACACATCGTACTGATCGATATGCGGACCCACGCCGCCGCCAGGGACAGAGAAGGAGATCATCAGGTCATCCAGACGCCAGTCTGGCAAGACGCGGAACGGGCGCACCAGCTCCGCTGCAGGCATGTGCCAGTGGTTTACCGCCTGCGCCAGCAGCGACCAGCCGGTTTCGCCCAGGCCATCGAAGTGCTCAAACGGACCATTGCTGGCCTGCCATTTACCGTTGGAATGGCTGACCAGACGGCTATCGACTTCAGGCTCCATCGCCAGCCCTGCCAGTTCATCCGGGGTAATCGGGTCAACAAAATTGGGGAAGGCATTTTTCAGCACTACGGGTTGTTTCTGCCAGTATTTCTCAAGAAATTCCGGCCAGTTCAGGTTCAGTTGATACGCCATGGGTAGCACCAGTGAGAGGGTAAACAGGCGCGATTATAGGGGAGACGGTCAAGGGGGAACTTGTCATGGGTCAAACGAGAGGAGAAGGCCGGCTCAAACGTCCGGCCCTGAGGGATCAATCCAGCTTCAGATCGTCATAATGCGTAATCAGTTTACCCACAATGCCGTAGTCCAGCGCTTCTGCCGGAGACATCCAGAAGTTGCGGTCGGTGTCTTTTTTCACTTTTTCCAGCGGCTGGCCGGTGGCGTCAGCAATCAGCTTGTTCACGCGATCCAGCATGCGGATGATCTCGCGCGCTTCAATCTCAATATCCGTCGCCTGACCACGCACGCCACCCAGCGGCTGGTGGATCATAAAGCGGGTGTTGGGCAGAGAGTAGCGGTGCTCTTTTTTCGCCGCCAGGAAGATGGTGATCCCGGCGCTCGCCACCCAGCCGGTGCCGATGATGTGTACGTCCGGACGGATGAACTTGATGAAGTCATGGATGGTATCACCCGCTTCCACGTGGCCACCCTGGCTGTTGATGTACAGCTTGATCGGATCGGTGCTCACGCTTTGCAGCAGGATCAGCTGGGTAATGACTTTTTGCGCCAGTTCCTGGTTGATCTCACCGGAGATAACAATCGAGCGGGACTCGAGCAGTTTTTGCTGCAGCGCGCCCGCGCCGTTTGACCCTTCCGCTTTATCCTTATCGCCTTCTTTCAGTGTGTAGTGCATTGTTATGTCCTCAGCATTTAGCGCTCAAAACCAGAGTGTAGCCTGTTTTACCGGTCAAAGTCCTCAGGCGCACACAATGCGAACATCCTGCGCTGCAAACGCGTCGATAACGTCCTGTTTAATATTCGCGGCCACCACCAGCACATCAATGTCGCGGCTCTTTGCCACGACAAAGCGCGCCACGCCGGGAAGCTTGTCAGCAGTCAACGCCACGATGGTCTGGTTGCTCTGGGCGATCACTGCTTTTTTGAACGCACAGTCGGCAAAATCAAAGCCGGTCAGCCCCATCTCAGGATCCATCGCACAGCCACCGATAAAGGCCTGATCAAAGATAATCCCCTCAAGCTGGCTCGCTGCCGTGGCACCCACCGTCGCGCCGGACGCCCGCTGGATCTGCCCGCCAGTGATGATCACCTCACACAGCGGATGTTGCAGCAGCGCGGTCGCGATGGCCGGGGAGTTGGTCACCACCGTCACGCTGAGTTCGGCAGGAAGGGCTTTCGCCAGCGCCAGGTTGGTGATGCCCGTATCCATAAAGATACAGCCACCTGCCTTGATCAGCGTTGCCGCTTTCTGCGCGATTGTGGCTTTTTGTGCACTGTTTTCCTGCTCGCGGCGGCTAAATGTCCCCGCATCCGGCAGCTGAAGTACCGCGCCACCGTAGACCTTTTTACAGAAGCCCTCTTTGCTAAGCTCATGTAAATCACGGCGAATGGTGTGCTCGGAGACCTTCATTTGTGTCGCCAGTTCGGTGCACACCACCCTTCCGCTCTCCTGAAGGATCTGACGGATCAGCGCTTGTCGTTGCTCCGGAAAAGCAGCATAATCGAGCATTATAAGTCCTTTAAAATAACAAAACCGAGCATCAAAGCGCATAATGTTGCACTGCGCGTGCTCTGTCAATCAGCACTCACCGCGAGGATAACAATGAACATTGCCCATGTTGCACTCTGGACCCGACACCTTGATGCACAGGTACAGTTCTGGGAAACGGTTTTTGGCGGACGCCGTAATGAACGCTACCTCAGCAAAAATCGCCCGGGCTTTGCGTCACATTTTATTACCCTGGATGGCGGGCCAACCCTTGAACTGATGACGGTTCCGGACCTGCCCGACGCCCCGGCTCATCCGGAGTTTATTGGCTGGGCGCATATCGCCATTCACGTCGGCAGCCAGGCAGATGTGGACCGTATGGCGGCGCAGGCGCAGTCAAACGGCACCCTGCTCAGCGCCCCCCGCATGACCGGGGATGGGTTTTATGAGGCGGTGATTGCGGACCCGGACGGCAACCGGATTGAGCTCACAGGAGAGTAAAAGACATAACGCCTGCCATGCAGGCGTTAATGTTTAATTCACCGTGGCCGGGCGCGCCAGATTTTCCTCGCCCTCACGTTGCTGCGCTTTCTCGTGCTGACGTTCCGCCAGCAACCGGCAAATCTCCGCATGCTTCTCCTCGGTAAAGGTAAAGCGCGACATAAACCCAAGCCGGATCAGCGAGCCGATGGCCGGCAGCAGACAGATACCAAAGAACAGCCCCGACAGCACGCCGTCACTCTGGGTTTGCGCCTGCGGGACATAACCGATCATCGTCAGAAACACGCCGATTAACCCACCGCCGACCGCCACCGACATCTTGCCGGTAAAGGTCTGTCCGGAGAAGGTGATCGCCGCACAGCGCTTGTGGGTGTGGTACTCCGCATACTCAATGGTGTCGGCAATCATCGACGAGGTGAGGATGTTGGACATCATCACAAACAGCGTACTCAGGCCAAGCAGGATAAACAGCATCGCCGTCTGCTGATAGCCCACAAACCACATCACCACGCGTACCGCAACATCCAGCCCGCAGAGGATCATAAACAGCTTCCGCTTCTGCATCCTGCGCGTCAGCATTGGGGCGACGAGACACACCACCGCCGCCATAATCCCCATCACGCCGATCGCCATCTGCAGGCTGCCGTCACCCATATTGTTGATAAAGAAATAGATGTAGAGGCCGCCGGCCACGTTATGGAACACGCAGAAGAAGAACGACAGCAGAACGATAAACAGCGGCTTGTTCTGGCGCAGGTTATGGAAGGTGTCACGTATCGTCACCTTTTCCGGACTCGGCGGCACACGCTCCTTAATCTGCATAAAGCCGTTGAGCATCAGCGGCAGGCCGACCAGCATCATCACCAGCGCCGCCATAAAATAGCCTTTGTCGTTGCTGTACTGGGCGAAGAACGCCGCCAGTTTCGGGAAGAAAATGTTGGCGCAGGCGATCCCGGCGTTAACCCCCAGCATGGCCGCCGTCACCGCGCGGGTGCGCTGCCCGGAGTCGTTAGTCATCACCGACGACATCGACCAGAACGGGATATCAGAGATGGCGTACAGAGTTCCCCACAGAATGTACGTCACCCCGGCGTAGAGAATTTTGGTGGTCATGTCCGCTTCGATTTTATAGAACGACAGCAGCGTGACGCCGGTAATGAGTAATGGGGCGATCAGCAAAAAGTGGCGAAACTTGCCGAACCGGGTGTTAATGGTGTCCATTATGCTGGCAAATAGCGGGTCGTGAACCGCATCCCACGCGCGGGCAATCAGGAAGATGGTACTCGCCGCCAGCGCCGAAATCCCCAGCACGTCGGTGTAAAAATAGTTAATAAACGAACCCACTAAACCAAAGCTAAAACACTGACCTAATCCATAACCAAAATAAGACCACAATTCGCGAGACGGTATTTTCATTGTCATTGCCATAGTGCGTACCTGGTTGCCCGGCGGCAGGCCGCCGGGTCGATATTATTAGCCCTGCGCTTTCGGGGCGATCTTACGGAGCTTCTTCATTAAGGCCATTTCACTGCGCGAGAACGGGATACCGTTCTCCTCAAAGACGTCGTGGAACCAGAGGCGGCAGTAGTCCGTAGACTCCTTCATCACCACCGGCCACGGCAGCCACGTCTGGGTTTTACCGCGCACCAGCCCCCACTGATACGGCGCGACCTTCGCCGTGTACATCAACGGGAGCTGCTCCTCGAGGGTGCTGCCCACGTGCCGGGCCAGCCATTCGGTGCAGAAGATTGGCCGCCCAAGCGCCTGCAGCTGCTGGATAATCGCGGTCATGCGTCCGGTGTTGGTGTAAGCGTGGAAGCTCACCACGTCGGATAGCGCCAGCGCGGTTTGATCCAGCGGATGCTGATAAAACGTCTCGCCCTCCTCTTCCGCCGGCAGACGCCACGCGCAGACGGTGAGCGGCTGAGTGGGATCCTCTTCACGCACCCACCGGAACGCCAGCTTCATCAGCTCATGCGCGCAGGTCTCCAGCTTCGCGTCGTACTGCACCTCCTGCGTACCGGTCGCAAAAATGCCGCGGTTGCCCGGCTCGTTATACAGATCCCACAGCAGTACGCGCTCATCGTCGCGGAACTGGCGGATAACGTCGCGGATATAGCGCTCAATCTGCGGCCAGCAGTCGGGATCGCAGACTTTATCGCGCCCCGGGCTCGCTGCCGCCTGGCTGTTGTGCTTGCCCGGCACCGGCGGCTTTTGCGGCCCCAGATACGGTTCATCGCCGGAGAAACCGCAGTCGTCCATCAGGGTCAGCATGGTGCTGAACCCGTGGCTGTCGGCCATCGCCAGAAACGCGTCGATGCGCGCCATCAGGCCGTCGCGATCGTGTTCCCAGACAATAAACGGCAGGTTGATGCGCAGGGTGTTGTAGCCCGCCTCCGCCGCCCAGCCCAGTTCGCGGTCAATGGTATCGGCATCGAAGGTCTCTTCCTGCCAGATATCGGTCCAGTTCACCGCCGTCGACGGTAAATAGTTAAACCCACACAGCCAGCCTTTTTGCTGATACCACGCCTGTGCCTGCTCCCTGCTCCACTGCTCTTTCATTACGCGTCCTCTTACTGATAATATTTAGCTAATAAATATTAGCTGCGGGATAAATGCGCAATTCATGACGCTCCGAAAAGCGACAGCCTTCACAAAGTTCATGCAGGCGCGAATAAGAAACGTGATCGACGGCGCGTAAGCGAACAGTTAGGGTATGATGCGGTGTCGCGAGAGGGAGAGGACGGATGAAGCGAAAAACAAAAGTCACGATGAACGATATTGCGCGGGCGGCGGGGGTGTCGCAGGCGACGGTATCGCTGGTGCTCAACCAGTCCCGTAACATCAAGCTCAGCGACGAGACCCGCCAGCGGGTGATCGGCGTGGCGACCGAGCTCGGTTATGACCGCCTGCCTGCCATTCACGCCCCGCGCAACCAGGAGGAAATCGCCCTGCTGGTCAGTTCCCTGCAAAGCTTTGATCCCTTTATCGATGCCATCAGCCAGGCGCGGGAAGCCGCATGGCGCAACGAAGCGCTGCTGACGGTGTACGACTACGGTGATGACGTAGAGCTGGCGCTGAACATTATCCGCCAGCTGGAGAAGCGCAACTGCGTGGGGATTATCCTCGCCTCCCCCGTTACCACCCTTGTCGACATGACCGCTTTTCAGGACTGCACCCGCATTCCACTGGTGCTGCTCAATCAGCGCGACCCCGGTTCGCCGCTGCTGCCGTCGTTTATTCCGGACGACTACGCCAACGCCTTCCAGGTGACCAAACACCTGATCGCCTGCGGTGCAACGCGTATCGCCCACATCACCGGCGAGAGCTGGATGGAGGCCTCCCGCCAGCGGCTGGCCGGCTATCAGGCCGCTTTACAGCAGGCCGGTTTAGCCTGTGACGAGAGTCTGGTGCGCCAGACCAACTGGCAGTTCAGCGAATCCTTTACCGCCACCACCTCTCTGTTGTCGCTGGTCGAACGCCCGGACGCCATCTTCTGCGCCAGCGACTGGCTGGCGATCGGCTGCTATCAGGCGCTGGCGGTAAACGGCGTGCGCATCCCGCAGGATATGCTGCTGGCGGGCTACGACGACCAGAAGATCTCCGAGCAACTCACCCCACCGCTGACCAGTATCCAGCTCCCCTACAGCGAACTGGGACGGCTGGCGGTGGAGTACCTGTGCAATCAGGAAGATGCCGCCACCCACGTGACGCTGGCGGGCAGGCTGAAGGTACGGACATCAAGCCTCGTCTGAGGTGAAGACCATTCCGGCATAGGGTTTCTCCCGGCACGCCGCCAGCCGCGCGGCGAGGCTGCCCACGTGCAGCTCCAGCTTGTGCCCGTCCGGGTCGAGAAAATAGAACGATGCCCCCTCACTTTTGTTCTGCTTCCAGACGGTAACGCCTGCCTGCTCCAGCTTGTGCGAGAACGGTTCAAAATCTTCCGTCGCAATGGTAAACGCGTAATGGGTATAGTCGCTCTCCTGCGGCGGCACATACTGGCGCGCCTCGTCGTACGACAGGCAGACCCACAGATCGCCGCAGGTAAGATAGGCCCCGGTATTCCAGCGGGCGTGCAGCGTCAGCCCCAGCAGCTCGTGCCAGAAGGTAACGCTTTTTTGCAGGTCGCTGACCGCGAGGGTCAGATGGTTGAGTGATTGCAGCATGACGTGCCCTTTTGTTTTTTGCGCCAGACGTGGTACGGTAACTTTATGAACATAAACCACGCCGTGCTCACCGTAAACCGCTGGTGGCTGCCTTCTTAAAGGCGGCACGGAGTAGTTTTCCCCATTTTCAGATAGCCGCCGAAAGGCGGCTTTCACATTTCTAAGACCCCTTTCGGCACTTGCACATTAAGGAGTCTTTATGAACGTTCAAACCATCCTCACCGGCGACCGCCCAACCGGCCCACTGCACCTGGGCCATTTCGTCGGTTCGCTGCGCCAGCGCGTGGCGCTACAGCAGACGCATAACCAGTATGTCTTGATTGCCGACCTGCAGGGGCTGACCGACAACGGCAGCAACCCACAAAAAATCCGCGACAACATCCCTGAAGTGCTCGCCGACTACCTCGCCGCCGGCATCGACCCGAACCTGACGACACTCTGCCTGCAGTCCGCCCTGCCCGCTCTCGCCGAGCTGACAATGTTGTATATGAACATCGTCACCGTCGCCCGCGTCGAGCGTAACCCGACGGTGAAAAATGAGATTGCGCAGAAAGGCTTTGCCCGCTCGCTGCCGGTCGGTTTTATGGCCTACCCCATCAGCCAGGCGGCGGACATCACTGCGTTCAAAGCCGAGTGCGTCCCCGTCGGCGACGACCAACTGCCGATGATTGAGCAGACCAATGAGATTGTGCACAAGATGAACAGCCTCTTGCCTGCCCCGGTGCTGCGCCACTGCAAAGCGATGCTCAGCGACACCGGCCGCCTGCCCGGCATCGACGGCAGCGCCAAGATGTCAAAATCACTGGGCAACACCCTGCACCTTTCCGCCAGTGAAGAGACGATTCACCGTGCGGTCAGCGCCATGTACACCGACCCGAACCACCTGAAGGTGAGCGACCCGGGGCAGATTGAGGGAAACGTGGTGTTTACCTACCTCGACGCGTTTCATCCGGACAAAGCCAAAGTGGCAGCGATGAAGGCGCATTATCAGGCGGGCGGACTGGGTGACCGGGCATGCAAGAATGAGCTGGAGGCGTGCCTGCAGGAGCTGATTGCACCGATGCGGGAACGGAGGGCGATGTACATGCAGGATAAAGGGGAGCTGATGGCGATGCTGAAGCGCGGGACCGAACGGGCGCAGGCGGTGACGCAGGGGACGCTGAAAGAGGTGAAGGTTGGGCTGGGGGTGCCGGTGTTTTGAACTCGCGATTACAGTCGTCTTCTCCTCAGTCGGCGCCGCATCTGTGGCCTTCACAACCAGAGCCACCGCACTCTCGCAGCAGTGGCGGCGGTAGTAAGTCTGGAGGGATAGCGTCAGGGGATATCTCTACGGATGCGGCTAGCCGCCCTGCTCAATGGTCTGGACGGCGCTGATATCCAGGATGAGAACAAAACATGTTCTCATCCTGTTTAGCCCTTTTTCACCTCGTAATCCGGTAGCGAGAATCGAGTGATAAAGGTATTAAGTGCGTTGGTATCAGGTAGCGCGGTCAGCGCCCCTTTGCGCGTTGTCGCGAGGGCACCGCAGGCGCTGGCCTGAGCCATGGCCTGGTGGAGTTGTTCAACATTCTGCGGCATCCCGCGATGTGCAATCCAGGCCAGCAACCCTGCGACAAACGCGTCGCCAGCCCCGGTTGTATCAACACTGTTGACGGTATAACCGTCGAAATGAATAACGCTGTTGCGCCACAGCACCATGGCACCTTGCTCACCGTAGGTCACGACTTTGAGTTGCGCGGGCAGAGCATTGAGAGCGTTAAGCGCATGGGAAAAATCGTGAGAGCCGGTCATCCAGTGCCACTCTTCTTCCGAGAGTTTAAGAATGTCGGCCTGGGCGGCAAAATGGCGCACCGTCTCGAGCATTTCATGCTTATCGGGCCACATTTGCTCCCGTAAATTCACGTCGAAACTCAGTAATCCTCCACGCTGTTTTACATGGTTGATGGCGGTGACGAGCGTATGACGACACGTTTCGGCGACCAGGGCCAGAGAGCAGAAGTGCAGAATATCGTCGCTAAAACCGGGCAGCGCATCGGGCGTTAAAAATTGATCCGCGGAAGGGTTGGTTAAAAACGTAAATCCACGCTCGCCAGCGCGGCCCAGAGAGACCAATACCGTGCTGGTTCTGTGCTGATTATCCAACTGCAGACTTTCGGTTGAAACGCCTGCGTCAGACAGCGTTTTCTTCAGAAAATAACCAAAGTCATCCTCACCGACCCGGCCAATAAAACCACTCTGGCAGCCCAGACGCGCAGCGCCAATTGCCACATTGAACGGGGCTCCTCCTGCGCAGGCCTGATATTGCATGTCTGAAAGCGGTAGAAGATCCACCACTGCATCGCCAAGAGTCCAGATATTCATGACATTTCCTCAATAATAATTAACTTTTTAAATGCGACCTGCGGGAAGGTCAGTTTTTTAATAGCGCTTAAGCGTGAACAGGTGCCATGGATTATCCAGGCATACGGGTTAAAAGTTATAATCCAGCATCAGCTTATATTCGGTGGTAACAGCCTCACCGTGGGTCACCCAGCTTCCGTCCTGTTTTATCAACGAGCCAGTAACTTCTCCGGACACGGTAAAGCGAGAGGTCAACGGATAATTCGCCGATACCTTCAGGAAGCGGTTGCGGGTATTCTGGAAGACTTCGCCATCTTCAGGCTGCGCATTGTATTTCTTATAATGGCCATACCCGCCGCTGAGCGTTGTGGATAATTTCCCCCAGTTGCGCCAGACGCCGACAGACGTGGTCCAGCTTTTTTCGTCAATATCGCCCCACTGCGCCCTGTCTAAAATGGCAGAGGCAAATTGCTGGCGGAACCAGACGCCGGTGGTGTTATTAATAATATATTGCACGCCAGGCTCAATCTGAAATGAACGCACGTCGCGGTCATTTTGCGATCCACCGCTGCGGCGGTGATCGATCTGCTGATACAAATAGTTAAAGAATGAGAAATTGTCCGTAACCCGAAGATCGGTAAAGAACTTAACGCGGCCTTGCCAGCGGTCCTCGATTGAGGCGCTTCCACCCATGACATCCCAGCCATAGCGCAGACGTTTGTAAAAATATTCATGGCCGATGATCAACTGAGTCCACTGGTTTTGGCTGAGGTAAGACTGATCCTCCCACGTCCCGTTATAGTGGGTGGTTCTGCCCTCAGAAAAAGCCAGATACCAACCGGGTAACGCATCGTGTCGCATCACGCCTTGTACAAACGTCAGTGAATCATTCCCGTTGTGGAAATGGCTGTTACGCCAGTTATTGTCCTCAATGGCATATTTCATCTTCAGTTGGCCATGAACGCGGCCACCGGCAGGATTGGAGGAGCGGGCTGAGGTCCACATAACCTCTTCATCCAGATAGGACCACGGGTCCACGGCAACAACCTTTCCCGAGGGGTCCTTCATGATGCTCATGCTCGCATTCGCCAGCGCGGGAAACAGAAGAGCAAAAATAACAGACAGGGCATGATAGTTTTTCATAATAATATCCCGTTAAATCATTTCTTTTATTTTCAACGTCGCGTGAAAATGGTCGTTTTGAGGCAGGCTAATACTCCACGGCTTCTCCTGCATGGAATACATCCGGGTACTGAATGCCGCTTTATTGTTTATATAAAAAACAGCAATTGAGTTTTGAATGAGAACGCGTAACTCAATTTTTTCCCCGATCGGAACATCCACCCAGGATTCCGCGTTAGCCTGATGAATCGACGCGAGCGGCGCGTTGAAAAAATAGACTTTTCCTTTGCTCTTATTGAACACAACGTTCAGCATCGCATCACTGACTCTGTCGTCGGTCAGACCAAAGCTCATCACCATTCCGGCAGAAGGAACATCAATGGTTGCGCTCAACTCACCACGTTCAGGCAAGGCCGGGTACAGCGCCGACTGTAAGGGGCCGAACGACGTGGCCGTTTTAAGCGTTTTGGTGCTCGTTAAGGTGGTCACCGGACCAGGATTCTCACTGATGACCTGCTGAAGCTCCTGGGGCAGGATGCTGTTGAGCTGGCCCTGCTCATCTGCGGTGAGCTCATGAGCAACCAGATTCCCTGCCCAGTCAATGTTGCCGCTGTCACGGTTACCGGCTTTCGTCGGGATCCAGCCGAAAACAAACAGCCGATCGTTTTTGAGTACCAGTTTACCCGCGTAAAAACCCGAGCCGTCGACCACATAATTGCCCAGTTTCCGCCACGGCCCCTCCGGATTATCCGCAACCCGGTATTGTGTCAGGCGTAACGGCCATTGATCGCTAAAGCTGAGATACCAGCGTCCGTTGAAGTAAACCAGTGTCGGGCATTCGAGGTTGGCATTGCTGGTGATGGTGTCGTTATCAAAAAATACGCCGCGATCTTCCCAGTGCGTTAAATCCGTTGAACTGTACCGGGCAATAACCCCACGACCGTTACTGCGCGTAGTAATTAACATCCAGTATTCTTTCTTTTCCTCAATCCAAACGACGTGAGGGTCCCGGAAATCATTACCCCGATAGTTACCGCCGGGTAAAATGGTGTCTTGCGGGTGTTTCACCCAGTGAAGGCGGTCCTTGCTGGTCGCGTGCATAATAGACTCAACCGGGAACACATTTTCATTGTGCGCGGTGTACCAGGCATGCCAGGTATCGCCTACTTTAATAATCGAACCGGTTCCCAATAACAGTTCAGGATCGTCAACGTCGTTAACGTAGGGGATCACTTCGGAATGGTTCTGATAATCATACAAGTTGGCACTCGATAAGAGATGAAAAGCATGTACCCCCAAATCGCTGCCGCCGCGGACATCATTAAGATAATAAATATCAAATTTGCCATCGTTAAACACGGGCATAGGGTCGCCCACAAATGAACCGTCAACCCGCGGGAAAAAGCCATTAATATGGGTGATACTTTTATTCTGTAATGTTTCTTTCGAAGGCTGCGACCAGGCAGGATTATTGCCGAGTGAAAGCGCAAGCAGCGCGACAGATGCCGCGACTATTAATTTTTTCATGCTACACCTGAATGTCAGAAGTTATAATTCACGCCAACCACGGTAAACGGGTTCCATGAGTGACCGGTCGATGTCCAAAGCCCGGTTTCTTTCGTAAATTGTGCTTTGAATTCACCGTATAATCGCACTTCACCAAATACCGGATAACTCAGCGTGCCACCGATAAACTTATACCGACCGTCATAGAAAACTTCGCTGGCATTGCTGGCGTTATCTATTTTGTCCTGGCCAAATCCAACATACAGGGAGGTTAATAATGGATACCAGTTTCGCCAGAGTCCGGCCGTGACTTTCCATTCTTCTTCGACAATATCGCCCCAGCTCTGACGCTCCTGACGGTTATGATAATAATAGGGTCGCAAATAGAGTCCGAGATCCGGATTCACGCGGTATTGAATGGCTGGCTCAATTTCGAAAATGTACTGTTCCAGATCGCCATTCCCCGGTTCGTTCCCCTGAGGCTGGTATTCGCCATACGCGTATCCGGCCAGGCTCCATTTGCTGGACAGTCGCAGGTCCTGCCAGACTTTGAACCGGTTTTTCCAGCGTTTCGTTGCCGTTTCGGAGCCGACCATAACTTCCGTACCGATATTCCCTCGCCAGGTTTCGAAAATATGGCCCACAAAAAATTCATTGATGGTATTGGTGCCTTGATAGTCCTGATTACTAAACTGTCCTTTATAACTGTCTTCTCTGGCATTCCAGAAACCGAAATACCAGTTAGGCAATTCATCGTGCCTTAAAAAAGCCTGAATGGTGGCGAGTTTAAACTTGCCGCTGTTTTTCTTATTATTGCTCCAGCGAACATCGTCAATTTCTATCTGAGACCCGATGTTTCCATGCAGGCCACCCACTTCCATATTACGACCGATACTGTTCCAGTGAACCGGTGGATCTTCCTGCCTTAAACGCAACAGACTGACGTCTTCGGGGTTATCCCCTTTAGGACGCTTTTTCACTTCCGCTTTTTTATTCTCCGTTTGCGCCGATAACGTCACGGGCTTTGACGAGGTCGTGAGTTCAGGTTTTTGACCTGCAGCAACCGGAGAAGACGAAGCACGAAGGGACGATTGTTCTTTGCCGTTATTGGCTGATGATACACTCGTACCGTTGGTGTCTGATTCATCCTGAAAATAGCTTTGATAGTTTCCTGTAACGTCTTCAGCAATGGCAGGAAATGCCGCTAATGTCACCATTAATGCCAGCGTCTGTTTTCCTGGAACAAATATGTTTTTATCTTTCGCGGTAATGCAATTTTGAGGTATTACGCTTTCATCCATTTTGCTCTCTCATTATTCCAGACAATAACATGCCAGCCAGAGACTGGCAGAAATAAAAACTCACCCTGCAAGAAACAGGTCGGAACGGAGAATTATTTATCTAAAGACCAGTATCCCGCATCGTATAATGAGGCCACACCCTGATGTGCAAACAATGAAATATCGCGCTCGCCCGGCTGCGGATAAATACGACTGCTTAAGCAAGCGTCACCATCGTTAACAAAAACTTCCACCGATGAGCGGTCAATAAAAATTCGCAGTGACAGAACGCTGTCTGCTGGCAGCGGAATACTGCGCGTGCCTTCCAGCGAATATTCCGGATAGCGACGCTCCACCACCAGACGCCCGGCCTGATCGTCGACGTAAATTCTCAGCCCGTCGCCCAATGCGATACCAAACTGTTCAGCCGTCGATGCGCTCAAATCCCATGCCAGCTGAACTTCGACCGCGTCGGCATCTGCCGCGACAAGGACGTTCTGATTGTTCAGGCAGCGGACGGGCGTGGGATAATAGCTGCCACGCAGCGCGGTCACTTCGGCAGCCGGTTTCATTCTCACCCGGCCATCGACAAGGCTTAATTCGCGTGGAAGCGAGAGCATTCCGGCCCAGCCATCCTGCTGTTCGGGCATCGGTGATTCCCACATATCGAGCCACCCGATGACAATGCGTCGGCCATCCGGGGTCACGAAACTCTGCGGGGCATAAAAGTCGTGGCCGTGGTCCAGCTCAGTAAATTGTCCGCTGTGGGTGAACGGTTGACCTGGCTGCCAGTCCCCAAGTAAATAGCCACTCTGGAACAGGTTGCGATAGTGATACCCTTCCGCCGCCATGCCCTGCGGCGAGAACATCAGGACACGCTTCTCTCCCAGGGTAAAGAAATCCGGGCATTCCCACATAAAGCCCTTGCCTGCATCAGCCTCGGCGAAAATACCTTCGTCATGCCATTCGCGGAGATCGGTGGAACGGTACAGGCGCACCTGGCCGGTATTTTCCACGCGGGAGCCGACAACCATGTACCAGAACTCACCTTCGCGCCACACCTTCGGATCGCGAAAGTGATGCAGTCCGGGCGGTGTATCAATCACCCTGCCGTGCCGTTCAAAATGGATGCCGTCACGACTGGTCGCCAGACACTGCACCTGGTAGAGGTTGTCGTCTGTGTCCGACGGGCCGTGAAATTTATGTCCGGTGTAGATGAGCGCCAGCGTATCGCCGTCCACCACGGCGGAGCCGGAGAAACAGCCGTCTTTGTCCGCCGGGCCTTCTGGTGCTAGCGCGACGGGCAGATGTTCCCAATGCACCAGATCTTTGCTTCGGGCGTGCCCCCAGTGCATCGGACCCCATTTCGGGGAATAGGGATGGTGTTGATAAAAGGCG
Source organism: Enterobacter sp. WPR_3_1 (assembly GCF_003635055.1). Taxonomy (NCBI): domain Bacteria; kingdom Pseudomonadati; phylum Pseudomonadota; class Gammaproteobacteria; order Enterobacterales; family Enterobacteriaceae; genus Enterobacter; species Enterobacter sp. WPR_3_1. The sequence goes on from NZ_RBXU01000010.1 coordinate 317,355, forward strand.
TGATACCAGCCGTCAAACCATACCAGGCCATTAGGATCATTCATCCAGCCTGCGCGAGGGGCGAGGTGATAGCGCGGATACCAGCGCGGATTAATCCCGGATTGTGCTTTTTCAAGCACCTGTTCAGCCAGTTCTAATAAGGATGTCATCGTCTTTATTCTCAGTACATTACACAGCGTTTTGCTGCAGAAAAGATGGCTCAGATGAGGATTTAGTTGAGCGCAAAAGGAAAATGGAAATAAACGTGGTGCTGAATACCATGATGCCCATGATCAGATAGGATTGGGCGAAGCCAAATCTCTCATAGCTAAAGCCTGCCAGCGGGGACAAGACGGTGCCAATGACGGAGCTGGTGCAGGCAAATCCCACCAGATAAATGGTGGAGGAGAGACGTTTGTCGAAATTCAGGCTGTTGTATTTAAATATGGCGACTAACAATATTGGCAGTTCGACCGCGTGAAGCAGTTTGGTAATGGAGATAAGCAAGGGGCCTTCCACCAGCCCGGAAGCAATCATGCGCAGCGCCATTACCATACCTGCGAATATCAGACCATTTTTAGCGCCAATGCGATTAACCAGCCACGGCGCACAAAACATACCCGCGGCCTCGAGAAAGACCTGGAAAGAGTTTAAATAGCCAAACATCTCGTTCCCTTCTCGTAATGTCGGGAACTGTGACGAGAAATAGACCGGGAATTGCTGATCGTATACGCCGTAAATGCAGGTTCCGACCACGAAGAATATCAGCGCCCAGAAGCGCGGCAGAGTCAGCAGACGCAGGGCGTCCTCCAGAGAAACTTTTTTAGCGCCAATTTCGAGTTTCTCCATGCTTGCCGGCGCGGCCACCTTTAAGCGGGCCAGCAGACAGAAGAAGATTAACCCTGAGCATGACGCCACCAGGAAGTTAAGGTCAGGGTTGATATTAAACAGTAACCCGGCAAAAAACGTGGCGACCGCCCAGCCCAGAGACCCCCACATGCGTGCCCGCCCAAACTCAAAGGTACTCTGACGCGCAACGCGCTCGGTATAGGACTCCAGAACGCCGATACCGCCATTAAACGTCAGCCCGATAAATAAACCCCCGAATACGCTGCCCAGCAGAATATTAACGCTCAGCAGGTAGCTAAAAAGCAGATAAGCCGGGCCGGAGAGGATCAACAACGCGGTGATAAACCATAACAAATGTTTGCGCAGACCGAGTCGGTCCTGGATAAAGCCATAACAGACCTGCGCGAAGAGCGCGGAGACAGATAACACGGAAAAAATAATGCCGGTTTCCGATGCCTTTAGCCCCACTTCCTGGTGAAGCCAGATTGAGAGAAGTGAACTTGATGAGGACCAGGTCACAAAGAAAAAGAACAGCAGAGCGCTGAGCAGCATGTAACTTCGAGTAGGCCGTTTTTTCATCTACGTAATCTCGCAAGAAGGATATGCTAAGATGGTAACGTTAACATTTCAGGCGTACACTCGATTTTGATGTGATACTCGATGTTAATCACAAAAGTTAACGTTAACATTAATGTGTTGAGATCGCGCTCAAACTTTTGAGTGTGACTTGCGTAACCCTGGGTGTCGGTGCCTAGAATAGGACATTCGCATTGGCTCACAACACCTTACCGGGTCGAATGCATTCAGATAATGGAAAGCTATGGCGTCTTTAAAAGATGTGGCCAAACTGGCCAATGTATCGCTCATGACGGTTTCCCGGGTGCTCAATGACCCGAAACGCGTAAAGCCTGAAACCCTGTCCCGGGTGCAGGAGGCGATCCTGCAGTTAAATTACGTGCCTGACCTCTCAGCCCGGCAGGTTCGTCGTGTCGGCTCCCGGAACAAAACCATCGGCGTGCTGGCGCTGGATACCGTCACCACCCCTTTTTCGGTAGAAATCACGCTATCTATCGAAGAAACCGCACGGGCGTACGGCTGGAACAGCTTCGTGGTGAATATGTTTACCGATGATAACCCTGACGATATTGTCGACCTGCTGCTCGCCCACCGGCCCGGGGGGATCATTTTCACCACCATGGGGCTGCGTGAAGTGAGCATCCCGCCCCGACTACTGGAGCACCCTTGCGTTCTGGCCAACTGCGAGAACATGGGAGAACCGGTTGCCAGCTATATACCTGACGATGAACAAGGCCAGTATACGGCCGTACAGGCCTTGCTGGCGGCGGGATACAGCCGCCCTCTCTGCCTGCATTTACCTGTCAACCATCTGGCGACGCGTCGCCGCCGTCAGGGGCTTGATCGCGCCTGCCGTGAAGCCGGTATCGATCCTGATACGCTTGAACACTGCTATATGCAATTTGGCGATGAGCACTACCGGGATATTCCGGAGATGCTGCTGGCGCATATCGTTCAGGGGAAACCGCAATTTGATTCGGTCATCTGTGGTAACGACCGTATTGCCTTCATGGTGTATCAGACGCTGTTAACGCAGGGGATCCGAATCCCACAGGATATTGCCGTTCTTGGCTACGATAATCTTGTCGGCATCGGAAATTTGTTTTTACCCCCGCTATCCACGGTCCAGCTGCCGCATTATGAGATTGGGCGCTTAAGTACACTGCACATTATCAATGGCGACACCCACCGGGATAAGGTGCTGGTCGAGAGCCCCTGGCTCAGGCGCGAATCCTGCTGAGCAAGAGAGGCCGAATACCGACGACCTTTTGACAGTCACCTGGGGACATTATGCAAAACGAATTTTACTGGATAAACGAACCTGCCGAATGGCATAGCGAGAACAACACGTTATCGGTCGTGACCGACGACCACACCGATTTCTGGCGCCATACGTGGTACGGATTCGAGCGTTTCTCGGGCCACATCTACGCGACTGACGCGGCAGGTGATTTCACGTTTCAGACTAACATCCGCGCTGAGTTCAGCACGCTCTATGACCAGGCGGGAATCATGCTGATGTCGGACGAGCAACACTGGCTCAAGGCCGGGATTGAATACAATGATGGCGCGCCGGCCATTGGCAGCGTACTGACGTTACAGGCCTCCGACTGGGCAACCGGTATCTTCCCGGGTAACCCCCGGGAGTTCTGGCTTCGCCTGACCCGCAAGGGAGACGCGTTGCGGTTACAGTACTCAGCAGACGGGCTGTCGTGGCCTTTGCTGCGTTTATGCCATTTCCCGTCGGGGCCAGTGAAAGTCGGTGTCATGTGCTGCACGCCTGAACGCAGCGGCTTAGCCGTCGAGTTTAGTGATTTCAGTCTCGCGCCGGCCATGGATAAAGCGCTGCACGATCTCAGCTGATTTACATCGCGCCATCCGGTTCTACGATCCGTTGATGGCGCAGCCTGAGCTTCCACCTGGATCACACTTTTCCCCCCCGACCATTCCCTTAAAATAAACAGGTGATATTATTCACCCCGTAAATACCTCTCAACTCAACCCGAGGCTTTGATGCTGGAGAATGTCATCATCCGATAATCAGCTCCCCGACCTTTCAGGCCGGACTGATTATCAATGCGCCGAAATCGAATGCGGACACCGCGGTGTGTTTGCACGTTTTGCACATGATGATTAAACAGGTTTTCCAGTATGAATTTATCCCGTCAGGAACAACGTACCTTACACGTTCTCGCCAAAGGTGGACGTATTGCGCACGTCCGCGATAGCTCAGGCCGCGTCACCGCCGTTGAATGCTACAGCCGCGAAGGGCTGTTGCTCGCCGACTGCACGCTCGCCGTCTTCAAAAAACTCAAAACCAAAAAGCTGATCAAGTCCGTCAACGGTCAGCCCTACCGCATTAACACGACCGGGCTGAACAGCGTTCGTGCCCAGCCAGATAATCGTTAAGGAGAGGATGATGGATATCCCACGTATTTTTACCGTCAGCGAAAGCGAACACCGCATTCATAACCCGTTCACCCCGGAAAAGTACGCCACGCTGGGCCGCGTGTTACGCATGAAGCCAGGCACGCGCATTCTCGATCTCGGCAGCGGCTCGGGGGAGATGCTCTGCACCTGGGCGCGCGATCACGGCATTACCGGCACCGGCATCGACATGAGCCGACTTTTCACCGAACAGGCAACGCGCCGTGCTGATGAACTCGGCGTCAGCGAGCGCGTGCGTTTTATTCATGACGATGCGGCCGGATACGTCGCAGATGAAAAATGTGATGTGGCGGCCTGCGTAGGCGCCACCTGGATTGCCGGCGGCGTCGCCGGAACAATGGCGCTGCTGGCAAAAAGCCTCCGGCCTGGCGGGATGATACTCATCGGTGAACCCTACTGGCGTCAGGTTCCTGCGAGCGATGAGGTAGCCCAGGCCTGCGGCGTCTCGTCCATCGCAGACTTTCTCACCCTGCCCGACCTGGTCGCCTCGTTCGACGCGCAGGGCTATGACCTGGTGGAAATGGTCCTCGCAGACCAGGAAGGCTGGGACAGATACGAAGCGGCGAAATGGATGACCCTGCGTCGCTGGCTGGCGGAAAACCCTGACGATGACTTTGCACAAGAAGTTCGGGCGGAGCTGACAATTGCGCCCAAACGCCACGTCACCTACACACGAGAGTACTTTGGCTGGGGGGTGTTTGCGTTGATTGCCCGATAGCCTGAAACAGGCGGTATAGCCTTAACGACTATACCGCCTTCACGCATCAGGTATTAAGGCGGCTCAGAATAATATGAACGCGGATTCCGTCACGTTTACCCGCGCTTAATCACCGGGATATCGCCCGTATCATTTAACGCCCCTGGAAATGTTTTTAACCACTGAGCGACTTTTTGTTTATTGATATTCACCACACTCATCCCTTCCAGGCATCCCCATAATTCTCTTGTATGCTGCGGCGTGATCACAATACAGTCTTTCATCACCCGGATTTTAACCGGCATACCGCTGATAAACCCTGCTCGTGTTAGCCAGTCTCCCCCCAGCGGAAGATATTTATTATCTATCCGGGCATAGAGTTCACAGCAGGCAGAGCTTGCTTCCGGCGTTTCTGCGCGGGGATGAACAGGCGCGGCACTGGTCTGGTTGCCGTGAAGTCGGCGGGTACTGTTTTTGCGTACCAGCTCGCGGTTTTCAATCATGCCGGTGAAAGCATCTGATTCTGTTTTGCAAACCGTAAACTCTGGCATAAAATTCGGCGCAGCCATTTTCAACTCCTTTTCAGTTGCTTGTGGTTAGCGGTATGGGGGTGTTGCAGCACCTTCATATCGCGTCTCGTTGTAAATAATTCCTGTGAAACTCACTCTGCCGTTCGGCGTTATTTCTGATGCGTATTATACCAGGCTGAATATAAATACAGCGGTTTTGGGTGGGGTAAATTTGGAATTTGCGAGGGGGATTCAGGAAAAAGGTTAGCATGCGGTAAGGTCATGTTTTTGCTGATTGCGGGTTGATTGGTCTGGGTTTTGCGAGCATCATCGCAATTATTTACCTTCTTCCGTAACGCGATGGCTTCCAGCAAAACACTCGAACAGGCAATTGCCGACATCACCATCTGGCGCAAAGGCGAACAACGTGCGCCACATAAACCCTTATTGCTTCTGTACGTGCTGGCGAACTATCAGCAGGGGCATGCACGATTGTTTGACTACGGTACCGAGGTACATGCTCAACTGCTAAGCCTGTTAGAACGCTTTGGTCCAGACAGGAAAGAACATTACCCGAACATGCCCTTCTGGCGACTCAAACGGGATGGATTCTGGGATCTTGAGAACAGTGAACTCTGTTCCACCACTGGCAGCAAACAGCCACCGGTAAAAGAGCTTGTTGAACATAAGGTCGCTGGCGGTTTTGATGAAGAACACTATGCGCTACTGAGAAAGAACAAGAAGCTGATCGGCTCGCTGGCACAGAAGATCCTTGAGGCGCATTTCCCGGAAAGCATCCAGGAAGAGATCGCAGATGAGATGGGTTTTGATATTCAACAGATCCGTAAGGTTCGCGATCCGTTGTTTCGCCAGCAAGTGCTTCGCGCCTATAACTATGAATGTGCAATCTGCGGATTCAACATGCGACATGATAACACCTCCGTTGCGCTTGAAGCCGCGCATATCAAGTGGAAACAGTTTGGCGGGCCGTGTGAAATCCCGAACGGGCTGGCGCTGTGTGCAATTCATCATAAAGCGTTTGATAAGGGATCGATTGGGCTGGATGACAGTTTGCGGGTTCTGGTGTCTGAGGCGGTAAATGGCAACGGGAATGGGATTGTAGGAAGACTGTTCTGGGATTTCGCCGGGAAGCAGATAGCACTGCCAATGGTGAAAGGGAATTATCCAGGGGAGGGGTTTGTGGAATGGCATCGGAGGGAGGTGTATAGGGGGTGAGTGCGAAGGCCGGACTCGAATTTCACACCTAATAGACTGATATCAATGTAGTTTATAGGCAGGGATAAATAGTTATACCCGCACTTGTACCCACAAGTTAAAATCTGTATAAAAAATAGACCTTACTAATGGGTATAAAGCCATATCAGTAGAACACCGATATGGCTATCAAAGCAAGGTTCAGGCAGGTAGGAAAGTTTTCTTTAGAGGCACCAAAAGTTTGGTCTCGATATCGACTTGCTCATAGTTCTCAATAAGAGCACGGACGAGATCATCAAGCGTCCAGAGCGTCAGTGGTATCGTCGAACGATCGGCCTCATAGCGAGCATCTTTTGTAAAACCACCGGTACTGACATAAAGCCCGCGATCGTCTTTATGGCGACCGCCAATAAAGCTACGGATCTGTTGGCTTCCCATTTGCTCCCTGCGATGTTTTACCTCAACGATAATACGTGGATTTTCAAAGCCGAATCCATCAGGTGAAGCAATGATATCTTTACCCCGATCGGCTCCCGCTGGTGAAACCTGCGTTTTATAGCCCATACTGCGTAAAACTCCGGCAACCAGATTTTGCATCTCGTCCCAATCAAGAGAGTTGATGCGATCTTTGATACCCTCAAACGCCAGCATTTCCATATCGCGGAGCGGATCAGAAACGACCTCATCTTCATCTATTACAATTGGATTCTGAGTAATTACATCTGCAGTGGGTTTCTTATCCTGCAAAAGCTCTTCTAGAGCATATTCTGGAAGCTGGAAAACCGTCAGCGTGGAGCCCAATGTGTTTTTGGTAGCAACAGACAATCGATCGCGATCGATTTCTTCAGTATTCCATTTTACCTGTCGAGCGATTCCCATCCCCTCTTCCACCCATTCAGGGTGGTACTGGAAATCAGATGTAACTTTACCTAGCAGATAAGTACGGTTGGCTGGCGAATAGGTAATAACCCAATCACCCTTTTGGATTTCGTTCACAAAACGCCAGACCTGCGATGCACCAGAACGCGCAGTACCCAGCTTTGTTAATGGATCTGCCTCCTGGTATAAGGCGAGTAACTGAGCTCGGGACAGGCCGGGTTTGACTAATGGAGCCAGCTGAGACCAGCCGATGCCTACAATTTGCTTATCGCGAAAATCGTCATAGAGCTTGCCGCCGTCACCACGGATCATCCACATTCTGTTGCCCATAGCCGTCCCTTCATGAGGAAAAGAAATTATGCTGGATCATAAGCTTGTTCGTAGTATGCGTCAAAACCATCAACAACGACGGCCCAGCATTCCCGGATTGTGCTTGCGATAATGTGCCCAGTTAAAATTACAGCTTCAATTTGCATGATGTTTCGTCCATATAAGTAAAAGCACCAACCAGCATCGGCAGGTGCTTTTTGGAGTGAGTAAATAAGTAAGACTGCAATGTGAATCAGGGAGGCTATTCCCAATGTTCACCGTGCCGCGCTAATACGATTTCTTTTTAATAAACCAGTTGCCTGTCGCGCCCGCAGAATATCGACCGCCCGCAGATATGGGGACTGTTCTTGCCAGTTGAATCCCCTGCGATCAATACGAACCAGCCCGTACTTTTCCACCAGAAAATTAACGGCATCGGCCAAAGATATACCGGCATCGATATGTTCCTGAATTACCGTTTCATCACTGAATGGCGTGTCGTTGAGTGTCAGGCCATAATGTTGTTCCAGCAGGCGTGCAAGCAGCATTTGCCACACTGCCACGGGCGACAGACATAGCTTCGCCGCCTGCGGAGTTGTTGCAGGTAGAGTTTTCATATTTGCTCTTGTGGAGTTAGTTAACGTTGAGTGGGGTAAACGGCGATGTATACGTAGCCGTAACTGCCAAGGGTATCGGCTTCGCAGGTGAAACCATTGTGGTACAGGGTGACACAGTGGGCATGGCGAGGATTCATTTCACCAGTAGTCAACATCGACTCCATCTGGCTGATAAAATGTGGGAATGCCACATCCAGCTTAAGACATTCTGCTTCGCTGAACTTACCGGTGATACTGGCCCGGTCAGCCAGATAGTGCAGCCGGTTTCCCTCCTGTACCAGACGAGCGCCAAAGCAAGGTGTTACATTACGATTCAGACCCCACTTGAGAAATGAATCGTTCTCTGAGTCAGTAGATTTCATTGAAGTGCCCTCATATCCAGCCTCGCTCTGCAAACGACACAATTCCATCTGAACCGATAACCAGATGATCGAGAGTGTTCACATCAACCAGTGCCAGCGCTTCTTTAAGCCTGCCCGTAATGTTGCGATCACATTGGCTGGGCTCCGGATCACCGGATGGATGGTTATGCGCCAGCACAACAGCAGCAGCATTGAAGCGAAGCGCTGACTTCACCACCTCACGGGGATGGACCTGGACATGGTTAACCGAACCGGCAAATAGCGTTTCACTCTCCAGTAAACGGTGCTGGTTATCGAGATAGAGCACCATAAACACTTCTCGTTCTTGTCCTGCCAGCTGTAACCGAAGCCAGTCACGGGCAGCCGTGCTTGAGGTAAAGGACATGCCGGGCTGGCGCAGATATTTATCCAGCAGGTTGATAGCACGTCGAATGGTCCGTTGGGCATAAGGTGTCAATCCGGAGGTCGCGGGGAGCAGGCAACTATGCTGGGCCATAACCGCCAGCGGAAAGAGTTCAGGCTGCGATGACTCTGGGGATAATACAGTATTCATGTCAGGCATTCCTTAGTCGATAAGATGCATAATGGCGCTGCATTCCGGATGGTTTAGCGCGTAGTCGCGTAAGCGATAATAGTGTCCAGTCATAGCGTCACACTCGGTGCGACAGGCGTGGTGGTTGTAAGCCATCAGACAGGCGACCATCCCTGCAGCTTCACTGGTAAGCTCTGCGCCATTGCCGTTCATGCTGTTGAAGAATGTCCATTTCTCACCGTCGGGCTCTGGAACCATAAATGCTCCGCCGTTGCTGAGTGTATAAAAACTCCAGACGCCGCCGCTGTAATCAGCACACAGCCGATCCATCCAGGCGAAAATGCGAGGTTCAAGGGTTATCCATTGTGGGATGGAGCCAAAGTGCTGCGGCCAGAAGCCGATGCGTAACTCGTCCGGGACCACTGAGGCAGTAATTGCGGTATGCTCCGCGAACTGATGATTTTGTGTATTCATTAAACTATCTCCTTATGCCGGAACGGTTGTTTAACGCCCGAAAAACTCGAGCATGTTTTCTGCCATCACCCACAGGGCGCGATTGAGCTTCACATCGCCATCAATACCGGTAACAGCACGGGTGCGGCTGCTTTTCCCCTGTGCGGTTCGCCCTGACAGACCACCTTTCATCAGGTTCTCCTGCACGCGCTGGTAGACGGTCCACAGGTCATCGCTGTAGTCCTCCCGGCGACGTGGGGTCAGCAACTGCGATACCGTGACCGGCTGGTGGTCCTCACCAAATCGATACTTCAGTGCAGCATTCGCCAGTGCGTGACGGGCGGGTACAGGTAGCGCCAGTGACTGCATTGCATCGCGCTTCTCCTCCACCCAGTCAAACACCCCGAGCACTTCGTAAGCCCCTTCAATCACCTTCTCAACGACATTGCCTTTATGTGGCACCCGTACCTCCCCGAACGACTGACCGCAGACCAGGCCGTTGGTACAGACGCCACGAAATAGCCCCGGCAGCATCTGGTAGCTTGATGAGCCGTCGTGGCTGTTAAGCAGAATGATTTCCGGTACCTGATGCCCGGTAAGTTGACCGGCACGACGCAGGCGAAGCATGTGTTTGGTGTGTTCCCGCTTGCTCTGGTCACGGACCTTTGTCTGGCAGGCAAAGAACGGCTCAAAGCCTTCACGCTGCAGGCTTTCGAGGATGGTGATGGTCGGGATGTAGGCGTACCTGTCTGAACGAGATTCATGCTTGTCACTCCCGAACACGCTGGGTACATGACTCATCTGCTCTTCATGGGTCAGAGGCCGGTCACGGCGTATCTGGTTTATACGACCAAAGCGGCTGGCTAATCGCATAGCTAACTCCTTATCTGATAATGAATTAAAAACAAAAAGGCCATGTTCCCGAAGGAGCATGGCCTGTTGCTATCTGGTGTTGGTATGTTGTGGGGTGGAGAGGTCTGAAATGTAAGTAACTAATCGCTGTAGTGTGTGGTCCGGCACTCACTGAGGTCAGACAGCTCTTTTTGCGTATTCTTCAGACCCGGACTGAAAGTGCCTACTTTTTTATCGCTGACATAAACATCGAAATTTGCTGCCTGCCCCAGTGCGTCAATAAATGACACCCAGGCATTATCGCCATTCCTCCAGCCGAGGGATGAAGGTAATGAGAACTGACTGTTATCAATGACGACCGTTATTTCCGTCCCGTCGTCATGAGAACTTACTGATGTTCCATCTGGCAGAGTGAGATCAACACCATGTTGCAGAATATTCTGCGCATCCGGATTGCCAGTACAGTTCAGATTAAACACCATCTTCTCCGGGCTGGTAATGATATATTCGGTCACGCCCATCCCAAAACCACTCGTCCACATATTGGGAATAGCCTGTGCTGTTGATACAGAAGCCAGCATAGCTAATGTAAATATTACGTAAGGCAGTCGCATAATGTTGTCCTCAAATCATGTAATAAAGCTTTTGTTGTTTAAAACAAAAAGTAATGAAAAAACAGTTGGATTATTTTATTTGTTTGTAGCGAAACGCTTCTTTCCCGGCATAAATCCCGACAAGATCGTCATAACGAGGGTCCTTTTTATTCGGGCGGAACGTTACTTTCATATCGGGACTGCACATTTCCTTCATGGTGAGATTGAATTCTTTACCTGGCGTAATGGTATACCCTGTTGCCACATCGTCTTTACTGGGAGTAATCCACCCCCATATTCCCCCCGGACAATCTCTGGAAGGTTTCGAGCGAACAACAATAAACCATCCCATTGAATCTACCTCCGTCGCTGTACACAGTTTTCTGACCTGTCGATGGGCATCACACCAGAATATATTCCCACTTTTATTATTCACTGCCGCAGGCAGGAATCCGCTATAAGGACGTGCTGCGTGAGCATTACCTATGATGAGTAAGGGGAACAACATGACTGGCAGTAAAGACAACAATTTCAATATTTTCATTAGATTAACCTTACATTCAATTGTGGAGACCATCTCTAATCAGTTTGTCCGGATTGCCCCCGATTTTCTGATGGAGAAAATGAATTCAGCGACTGCTGAATAAAACGGAAATGAGGTAAGGCAGAGATAAAATGCTTATCCTCCGACAACTGATAGAGAAGCTCACTGCGAATAAATGTTTCCCGGGATGGCCTTACCAGATGAATCTCATCCAGCCGGAAGACACGTAATTGCCTGTTATGTTCAGCGACAAGGTACCAGTAACCGTCAAGGGCGATTAGCCGGTAAGGTGCGATGGCCTCATGACGCTCCCCTTCAGTCAGAATGGTGATGCGCTGACATCCAGAAATAGCTCTGACCAGCCTGTAGAAGCAGAGCTTTCCTGCCGGGGGATGAGGTCTGTCCTGATGCCATACCAGACAGGGTCGATCATCACAGTCCAGCAGGCTGCTGACCAGTCGCCGGTCAAAGCCCGGGAAAACCCCGGCCAGCCCCGTGCGGTGAGCAAAGGTCAGAATATCTATTTCCTGCCGCGTACTGTGAATATCCGAGCGCAAACTGCACTGCCCCTGGTAATAATCCAGGTCGAGATACATCAGACGTTCCCGAAAGTCACGACGTAACGTGCGCTCTGACACCCCGAATTCAGTTGCCAGTTTGCGAATAAACAGAGTTTCACCGGACACCAGGCGGCTGATAATCAACGACAACCTGACGGCAAGCCGGTCATGTCGCCGCTCCTGAAGCGTCATGAAAGATTTCTCCTGCGAAGTTAACTCTCTGAATTAATAATGATTACTTTAAAGGAAGGGGTGGACAGGGTATGGACAACATCGGAACTATTTTTTATGCGCAGTCCGGGCTTGTGAGCGCTCGTCTGACAGATAATGATGCTTCGCCTGATTTAATGGATGATAAAACGCAGTGGAAAGGACGTGTCCACAATCAACACATCATTAACAACCCGTTCATCATTCGCAGAAAAAATTGCGATATCAGAAGAATATCCAGTCCCAGACGGCCCGTGCGACCGACACCACCGCATCACGCACGCTACGAATCACCGTTTTCAGCGATGCAGGCATGAACGAAGATGATTCTGCGGTATCGAAAACCCGGCCCACAGCTTCGCCGAAACTGTCACGGGCCTGCGACTTTACCGGCTCTGTGCAGAGTCTCCCGTGCAGTTGTGTCACCACCGGACTGGTGGCGCGGTCAGGCAGACAGCGCATCATGGCTGCCACCATCTCCTCAATGCCCCATCCAGTGCGGGCTGACACCACGCAGACCGGATGATGCGGTTTAAACATCGCCATAATCGCAGCCTGCTTCGCTTTAAGATTTCCCAGTTGGTGCGGTGAAGGCTTGCTGGTGAGAGTATCCCATTCATGACAGGGTTCGATTTTGTCGGCCTGGTTAATCACAAACTGTACCTTTTGCCTGTAAGGTTGCATCACACCGTGCCAGAACTGCTCGTCCACGGTCAGAGCCCGATCATCGGCCTTAATGACCCACAGCACCAGGTCCAGCTCCGGCAGCATTCGACGGTACAGGGCACGGTATTCGTGATCCCGCCACCCGTTTTCACCTACCCCCGGTAAATCGACAATCACCAGACTGTGACGACCGCTGCGCAACCGGAAGCGCAGTACGTCGCGAGTACAGGAATTCACGTCACTCACCGGGGACACCTCGCCCCGGAAAAGTTCGTTGCAGAGAGAGGATTTACCAGCACCACTTTTGCCCATGATGCCAATCACCGGCTCGTAGTGAGTCAGGTTCTGGATACGTTCAAGAATAAGCTGGCGAAGCGTGCGCGGAAGCGACGCAAGCGGTTGTTCAAAGGCCTGAAGGCCATCAGGTTTATTCATACAGTAGTCTCAGCGTGAAAAATTAAAAATCCCGCGTTCCAGTCAGGAAGGCGGGGATTCACTGAGATAATATCTGTCTGAAATAATTTGGAATTTTAGATTAATACGTAAAGGACCTTGTGTAGCCCAGGACTAAACGAGGTCCGCTTCGTGCCAAAAGCGGAAACCGTTAACTCAACAAATTTTCAAAATTAGGGCAGCTCACCAGAACAATAGAAAATCTCTCAAATCCCGTTCTACACCGATGTATCAGGCAATCGTATACGCAAAACATGGCGATAAAAACTGATTCTTAGGGCTAATTGCTGGGCTTTTGGCAGACCGCATACAAAAGAGCACAAAACGCAGTTGATAAAAATATAAAGAATTATGTAAAACACTCATTATGCATTTCAACTTCACCCGCCACCCTTTTCGAACAGAGAGGGGAAGTTATCTGTTGAGATTTTTCAAATACAGCAAGGATGTAATATGTACGATGACAAAACAATAGCTTTTGCGAAGAAGCAAGAGCAAAAACTGATTGATGCGCTGGGACATAGCCGTGAGCATACTGATGTCAGCTCTGAAGCCCGAAACAGAGATGATTACCAGCGAGACTATGCACGAATTCTTTACTCATCCTCATTCCGACGGCTTCAGGGGAAAATGCAGCTTTTTGAAGTAGATCCTGAGAAATTTAACCGAAACCGCTTAACCCACAGCCTTGAAGTCGCACAGATAGCACGCAGTATTGCATCAGATCTTAAATTGCAATTCCCCGTTGTTGTTGAGCTGGCAGCACTGGCCCATGATATTGGGAACCCTCCATTCGGGCACTCAGGGGAAAAAAAGCTTAACAACTTATCTGCTGAAATCGGCGGATATGAAGGAAATGCCCAAGCGCTTCGTATCTTGAGAAAACTCGAGAAAAAATATGCTCGCTGTGCAGGTTTAGATCTCACCTACCGCAGCTTATTGTCTGTCATCAAGTATCCAAATACAAAATCCACTTCAGATAAATTCATTTATGATGATGACTATGCCTTCTATACGCAGTTGCTGAAAGATAAACAACTAGACATGAAGGCGGGTGAAAAAACCATTGATGCACAGATTATGGATCTCGCCGATGAAATCGCCTATGCAGCGCATGACCTGGAAGATGCGTTGAGCAGGAACATGGTGACTATCGAAGATATTGAGTATGAATTTCTCAAGTCACCAGACTACAACGTTGCTCTTAAACACTTCAATGAGATTGTCAGTACGTCCAAGAAAACTGCATCTGAGGCAACATTACTGAAGTCATCAGAAGAATTTGCCATAATTTTTCGAAAAGAGCTGACGTCCAATATCGTTAACCGCTTGGTCATGGATATTGGCGTCGTTGAAAGTAAAAATGGTTATGAAGAGCTTGGGTACAAAACGTTACAGGAACTTGCTGAAGGTCTTAAAAAGCTGCTCTTCAGAGTCATCATGCGCAAAAGAAACATACTGACTTACGAGTTTGAAGGAAATAAGATCATCAGTGATTTATATGCGTTTTATAATTCCGGTGACAACTATAAGTTTCTGTCACCTGAGCTCAAGTCTTCGTTATCTGAAACAGAGCCGAATGAGTTAAAAACCAAAAAAGCGCGGGCTGTGGTTGACTACATTTCAGGCATGATGGACACATTCGCCGTCAAGGAATGGGAAACTCATTGTAAGAAATAACACCAACGATAGACGTCTATACTGCATGAATTACTTTCAACTACAGTGCAGCGTTCTGTTTTAAGACCGTTTTGATAGCCTGCCGGAACAGCATCTTTTGCATCCTGGCAGGCTTTTCAATACGTTTGGTAACCGCTTTTGTATTACCTCACGCTGATTTTCGGCCTGACAGCCGCTAAGCCCGTAACATATGCTCTTAGTGAATGGCTGAGGTTAATAGATAGTGCATTTAGTCAAAACGATCCGTCCTCCGGGGCAGTTTAAAAGGAGCGTCACGAATGAGAGTAATGACTGCTGTGTGCCAGGAGCGGAAGCTGGAGTTGCTAACTTCCGATCCTCGCTGACAACGGACCTGATAGCCACGCAGCCTATCGGCTGCGAGCCTGTAGCGGACATTACTAACATCATTAGATCATCTTATAATTTATCTTCAGCCTCTTGGATCAGTTTTAAAAGTAGTTTCATATCTAGACAAATATGTCCGTATGTAAAGCTTGTCTCGACGACATTTTTTGTAGATTTACGCAGATCAGAATGTACATGATCAGGGCCGTAAGGTACTTTGTGATGATCGGCTGAATCGACCCTAGACACCTGTTTTCCTTCAGGGGTCATTATTATATAGGCATAATTCGACGGAGATTGGTGTCTGATTACTATTGTGATCCCCGACTGTCTTCGGGCGGTTACAGTTTCCCCTACAACTTTCATGATAGTGCATTTAAAATTTACTTTAAGTATTTCGCAGGTCTGCTCAAGCATTTCTTCAGTAGTCAGAGGACGCATATTTGAGAACATAACTATTCCACCCAAATGATTCGAGAGATAGTTGAGAAGAATTGATTGCTTCTGAGATTCCTCTTCATGTATCAAACATAGCTGCATACCAATCATCATCCCTGACTTTCCCCAAACAGTACTGGTCGCCATGCGATCGGCTTTTTCACCGCAAACCAAGCACTTTCCACCGGTGGACAGCCATATAGCTTGATCTACAGCAGTATTCTTAATCCGCCCTCCTAGCAGACCATCGAATAATCTCGAGTCAGCTTTCCTTTTTTCGTACCACGGCTTATAACGTTGTACATACCCCGTATCATCAATGAGCTTTGAGAAGCTGGCATCATCTACTGGAATGAGTTTGATTCCGTGTTGTTCGAGATAAACACCAATATGGCCAAACCAGAAAAGGTCTTTTGATTTCATAAAATAAATTCTGGCTGCTGGAAAGCGGACAGTTGGTGCATACATTGCATTTATATAAAAAGTACCTGCGCTGATATAAACATGTGCATTCGTTGCTCCTTGCATCATCCAAAGCAATATTTCTTTACTCGAAACTTCAATTGCCAAAACTGGCTTTCCTTTTCTCAGTATATTGCCACCGAAGCATTGAATAACATTATCCGTTGCAGCTCCATTTAATTTAAGCTTGATGCAGTCAGTAATTACATCATTAAGTCTCAAAGTGTCATCCTTTATTATTCAAAATGGTACCGGCAGGGGCTGCGCCTAATTTTACCGGCCACTGATACACCAATACCACCTTGTTACCAGATAGTTTTTTACACCGCAAGGGAGACATGTCCGCTCCTCGCTCATAGCGGACCTTCAGATCAGCTAGCTTGCACGCTTCGAGCCAGAAGTAAACGTTCTAATTTTCATACCTCGACTATGTGCTCTGTACGTAACGGGACAAGGAGGAGATAGTGAGAGGACCCTATATCGACTCAAAGGGTCGACTCAGATTCATCACTACAATGAGAAATCAGACGAAGAAACCACTGAGATCACAACGCTATTTAGCAGATCGCCGATAAGATTTTGAAGCTTGCCAGGCATGTTTCATCTTCTCAATAAAATCCAGCTTCTCTTCAGGCTGGACGTTCCACACATCCATAGCCGCAATAATCATGTCATAACGCATGGACGTATTATAAGGGCGAAGATAGCCCGCTATTCGTTCTTTTCCTTTGAGATAGTCCCAGAGATAGACTAACTGAATTTCATCATCACGTGACATCCAGTCAAAATCTGTCAGAAAAAAATCATATTGCTCAAGCCAGCTCTCATGCAGTTTTTTGAAATAAGAGATCTTATCTCCAAGTGAGCATGGAGCTTCATCAATGTATCTCATCACACCATTGATGAGTTCACGCTCAGTTACCGGGGTGGGGTTGTACAGATCGGTACTTGCTCCCGCGTTCAGATAAAATCGGGAGAAAACACGTTTCGGTTTTTTCGAGGCTGTGGCCTTTGGATTGGTTATCAGGTCCCAATCGATATCGTCCAGGTCGATATTCAAATTAGGGAAATCAAGATTTGTGAAGATATTATTATCCATTAAAAGAGAATTAAATCTTCCTGAACAACCGACGTCATTCCCCAACCCACCAAGCGTCAGCCCTGCAGGTAATACTGGATATTCAAAAATATAATGGTGAGCAAACCACAATGCTCTTGGTGTACCTTTGAAACAATCAAAATAATCTTTATCAATTAGTAGCAGCTCAGCCCATTCTTTAAGAGTTTTCCGGCCAACTTTGATCCTGTCCTGATCGCCTAGGAAATGCCGTTCAAGGATCTGAGAGATTAAACGTCGAAACTGATCCGGCGAATCATAAGTACTCCACTGTAAGGAGTAATCAGTGTTGGAAAGCGCACCAAGCATTTTTAGATACATTATCTCGTAGCGGATCATATCGTAATGCAACATCGTCTCTTCCCTCTAACTCTGGCTCCTGAACACAGATTAGCATGAGCATCTTTTAGGTAGAGGGAGGCGGGTCACAGGCTGAGGAATGGCTGATTTTTTATTGATATCCTACTGATTTCATTGTGATAATACCATGACGCTTTACTGCATTATTCCTGTTGTTTTCACTCTACGCCCCTCCTCTGCTCACCTCATTAGAATCGTTCAACAACAGATATGAACATTTGGGTTTTTAGTATAATTAAGGGGGAACTCCCTGTTTCTATACCACCCTGGTCATAGCTCCTTCCCCCAACAAGCAACCCTGCCAGTCTTCCGCTGGATACACAGTTTCCTTTATCTGCTGCATCCCCGCTTCTCTTAAAAATTACACCTCATCCCAATCCTTTGTACTCCATTTGACAAAGGATGAATCAATGCACACACCTTACCCTTTTAATTCCAGATATACGATGAACTGGTTTCTACTGTCTCTACTCAATGACCACCTGAATCAGCTATTGAACCGATACTCGCGAATACAGGCACTCAGACTCGACCTGTTCTATCAGAAAGGTACAGAGCGTTATAAACGTCATTCATGGAATGAAACTGAGCAAGAAGTACGTATGCTGGTTGAACGCACCCTGCAGCACACAAATCTGGCTGGGTATTTCTGGGTACTCGAGAACTCTGTAGACCACGGCTGCCATGCCCATATCGTGTTCTATCTCGACAGGCACCTTAACCAGGCTACCTACCCAATAGCTGAGAGAGTAGGAACAATATGGCGGGAAATAACGCAACGAGAAGGCTATTACAACCGCTGCGAGTTCAAACCCACTTATGAAGTCAGTATTAATAGGCCGGTGAACTACGGTGATACCGAAGCCATCGATAACCTGCGCTACATTATCAGCTACCTCGCCAAAGAAGAGCAAAAGCACGGTCACTATTACTACGGAGCCAGTGAGGTACCGTCGCCCAGCGGACTGGGGCGTCCTCGCACGGTGTAACTCACGTTCTGCACTTTTTTACGTATCAATCCATTGATGTGGAAGGGCTGGTGGTAACGAGTAATCAGCCACCAGCTCAGGATAATCCCACAATGGAAGACTGCATCATGACAGAACAAATTTCTTTGCTTGATGACCAACTGGTGGATATGCGATTCATCACGAAGCTTACTGGGCTGACGGACAAGTGGTTTTACAAGCTGATAAAAGACGGACTATTCCCGAAGCCAATTAAGCTGGGCCGCAGCTCCCGCTGGAAGAAAAGCGAAGTCGAATTATGGTTACAACAACGCATTGCCGATTCACGCGGCCATTGATACAAACCATTCGTTATAAGCTACGCCTTTCCCGATATCCCAATCCTTAAAGCACCATTAGACTCGGCATAATTCAAACGATATGCTCTATCACCCCATTCACTAAAGTTCTCAATTCAGAAGCTGAAAAACAGAAGCCCACCCTATCCCTGGCCTATCCGTTATTATGTTGAACGGCTGCCATACTGACGTTTATTTCCTGGGGTGAGCTTCTTATTTTTAACAACGTGTCAGAACAATCCTGCGCCGGGCATACAACGTTTCCGCAGACAGCTGGAATTCATATTCCGCTGCCTTTAGCTTTCTCGATTTAAGCATCTTCATCGTAACGCCCCAAATCTGACCTGCTTCCACCTTTCTCTGAATTTCACCAGCGCTCAGCATGAGCTGTTGCTTCAAAATCGACAGCAGGCTGACCTGAAATGAACGGGAAGTCCTGACACGAACGCGGACCCGCTGGTGGGCAGTGATGCCTAGCGACGAGCGCTCATGAACGGTAAAGCCAGGCCGACCCGATAGCTCTGCGTTGTTTCGCTTCAGCATCGCGATATCATTTGCAAAGTGCTGTACCGTGGCGGCATCGTTTGTCATTAGCCGATGAAAAAGCTGGCGGTCAATTTTGCTGACGTGCAGGCGCGAAAACAGGGAGATATTCCAGGTGTAATCACAGTGTGTGCATTTATAAATACTCCATACATCCAGCAGCTTCTTTTGAGAATTAACCCGAAATGCACCTGACGGCGTGAAGTCCCGTTTAATCTTGCAAGAAGGGCATCGTTTCGCAATGCGCTGATACCCCACAGGCGTGACGGTCCATGTTACTTTCATAACGTACCTTTTTTAACCCATACAAGACCTAATCCGTACGAAACGGACTATGAATGTTTATGTATGAAAAATATTTAAGAGATATTTTTCAGCGGGTTAAAAAAAGATTTCCAACGCAAAAATCCTGTCGGCGTCCATAGTGATATGCCGAGACTAGCAAAGCGGCAATTATCCGGTAAATGAGTTCAATCAATATTCATGAAGTTTACCGCGGGTTCTATTGATCTGAACCACTGAATGTAGCGCGACAAATTTGTATATTTAGTAGACAAATAAACAACCGAAGGAGCGCGTTATGGAACAGAATGAAAGATTTTGTCAGGCTTGCGGAATGCCAATATCCGAACGGGATGTCAATGTAGCCAGCGAGCAATATTGCGCCTGGTGTAGCGATGCGGATGGTAACTTGAAACCATGGGAAGAGGCCGTAAATGGCCTGGCTGAGTTTCTCGACTCATGGCAAAAAGTCGGCCCGGAAGAAGCACAGAAGCGCGCAAAGCGTTATCTGACGGCAATGCCCGCCTGGGCTCATAAAGCGAACGAGTAAACCACACTTATTCGAAAGCCTGACCGGAAGGTGATTTACAGATAAAAAGACACAGGACGTGATATTAACCGGAGCCCCGCATGAACAGCCCAGCACGACGTTTAGTTCACTACGGCAGCGTGATGTTGTTTCCGCTGGCGATGATGATTTATGATTTTTCGGCCTACCTGACAACAGATCTTATTCAGCCAGGTATCATTAACATCATCAATGAGCTAGAGGCGGATGTGACGCTGGCACCGGCATCCGTCAGCCTGTACATGGCCGGTGGACTGGCGCTGCAATGGCTGTTGGGCCCCCTTTCAGATCGTATTGGCCGCCGGCCTGTGCTGTTAACCGGCGCGCTGGTTTTCGCCTTGTCCTGCCTGAGTATGCTGCTTGTCACCTCAATTGAGCAGTACTTTGTCGCCCGTGTTATTCAGGGCACCAGCATCTGCTTTATCTCGACCGTGGGCTACGTCTCGATTCAGGAAGTATTTGGTGAAAAGGACGCCATCAGGATCATGGCCATGCTGACATCCATCGTCCTGCTCGCGCCGGTTATCGGTCCGGTGGCTGGCGCCGCGCTGATGGCAGTCATGCACTGGAAGCTGCTCTTTGCCATTATTGGCGCGTTTGGTCTGGTCGCATGGGCCCTGCTATTCTTCAACATGCCGGAAACCGTCGTCTCTCGGGGACGCGGGTTTAAGCCGCGTGAAGTGCTGTCTGATTTCATCGCGGCGTTCCGCCATCCCGTGGTGCTGACCGGCTCACTGGCGGTGGCCTTTGGTAACCTGCCGATCATCACATGGGTGGCGCTCTCTCCTGTTATCCTGATTGAGCATAGCGGTATGTCTCCCGAAGCCTATGCCTGGACACAGGTGCCGGTGTTCAGCGGGATCATTATTGCCAGCGCAATCGTCGCAAATTTTATCAAAGATCCGACGTCGCCACGTTTTATCTGGTGTACCCTCCCAATACAACTGTCCGGCCTGCTGACGCTGCTGGTTGGCAATCTTCTATGGCCGCACGCCTGGGTATGGTCAGTACTGGGTACGAGTCTCTACGCTCTGGGGATTGGGCTGCTCTACCCCGTACTGTTCCGCTTCACGCTCTTTTCCCACAGCCTGCCGAAAGGTACCGTATCAGCCACGCTGAATATCCTGCTCTTGGGCACCTTTGCTGTTTCAATCGAAGCGACCCGCTGGATCTACGTTCATGCCGGCGGCAGGATAGCTTTTCACAGCATGGCGCTGATGGCCGGCATTGCCGTCGTTATTCTGGTATCCCGGCTTCTAAAACTAAGACTGCAGCAGCAGGTCCAGGCCGCATTACCGGCAAGTTGCCAGGAGCAATAAGGTAAGTAGGAGTGAGGAGGATATATGTTTTCCTACGTAATGCTGGGTACTAACGATCTACAGCGAGCCATAAGGTTCTACGATCCACTGATGGAATTGCTTGGATATCAAAAGGCTGGCCGTAATGAAGAGGGCGCATCCTGGGGGACGTTCAGTGATAACCATACCATCGGATTGTGCATCGGCAGGTCCTTTTAACCAGCAGGCGCTGGTAATGACACGATGGTTGCGCTGAATACCCGCTCGTTTGAACACATCCAGCAGTTGCATGCACTTGCCCTTCGTCTGGGAGGCGCAGATGAAGGTGCGCCGGATCACAGGCCGCAATACGGACAAGGATTCCATAGTGCTTATGTACGCGATCCGGACGGGAATAAGTTAGCATTTGTGTATTACGCTTTTAGGAGCAGAAGTGTTCATTTCCTGACAGTCTCTTTATAGCTAAGAATCTCTGTCGATTTAAAAAGTGAGCTCTCACTGGACCCTGTCTGGATCACACTTTTCAGCTCAGGATATTCACTTACAAAAATCAGGTGTTATTATTCACCGCGTAAATACCTTTCAACTCAACCCGAGGCTTTGATGCTGGAGAATGTAATCATCCGATAATCAGTTTCCCGACCTTTTCAGGCCGGACTGATTATCAATGCGCCGAAATCGAATGCGGACACCGCTGTGTGTTTGCACGTTTTGCATATGATGATTAAACAGGTTTTCCAGTATGAATTTATCCCGTCAGGAACAACGTACCTTACACGTTCTCGCCAAAGGTGGCCGTATTGCGCACGTCCGCGATGCGTCTGGCCGCGTCACCGCCGTTGAATGCTACAGCCGCGAAGGGCTGTTGCTCAGCGACTGCACCCTTGCCACCTTCAAAAAACTCAAAACCAAAAAGCTGATCAAGTCCGTCAACGGTCAGCCGTACCGCATCAACACCACCGGGCTGAATAACGTTCGTGCGCAGCTTGATAACCGCTAAGGAGAGCATGATGGATATCAGCACCCTTATTTCCTCATCCCGGCACATTCAACTGTCGGCAGAGGAGAGCAAAATCCCCTGGGACGAACCGGCCTTCAGCCAGCGCATGCTGGCGAACCATTTGTCGCAGGACCACGACTGGGCCAGCCGCAGGCAGGAGGTCATTGAGCTGCAGGTCGAGTGGATCGCCAGCCAGTTATCCCCTGGCGCACATATCCTCGATCTCGGCTGCGGACCCGGCTTTTATACCCAGCGCCTGGCGGAGCGCGGATTTCACTGCACCGGCGTGGATTTCTCACCGGCATCCGTGAGCTGGGCCCGTCAGCAGGCGCAGAAAGCCGGCTTGAATATCGACTATGTACAGCAGGATATCCGCGCATACTGCCCGGATAAATCGTTCGATTTCATCATGATAACGTTCGGGGAACTGAATGTATTTAGCACGGCAGATGCGCGCTCGCTCGTCAGCCGATGCGCGCTGTGGCTGGAGCCGGGTGGAAGGCTGCTCACTGAAGTCCATACTTTCGACGAAGTTAAACGTCAGGGAATGGCTGAAGCAAGCTGGCAACGCTGTCCGGACGGGCTGTTTCTGGGCGTCCCTCATCTGCTGCTGACTGAACATGACTGGGATGAAGAAGCCCAGACCAGCTCAACAAAGTTCTGGGCCATAGAGGCAAACGGCCAAACCACCCGTTTCGGCAGCCAGATGACGGCATGGCGCGATGACGAGTACGTCAGCCTGCTCGACAATGCCGGATTTAACCTGCTTCCTCCTCCTGAAAGCCACGACTGGCCAGTCAGCGAAACATTTGAAGGAAAGCTGTTTGCTCTGCTGGCTGAAAAAGCAAAAACCTCAGAGGAACTTCCTCTTAATACTCAACGCAATAAAAGGAATTCCAAATTGGATATCCCACGTATTTTTACCATCAGTGAAAGCGAACACCGCATCCACAACCCGTTCACAGAAGAGAAGTATGCCACGCTGGGTCGCGTGCTGCGCATGAAGCCGGGCACCCGCATTCTTGATCTCGGCAGCGGCTCGGGCGAGATGCTCTGCACCTGGGCCCGGGATCATGGCATTACGGGGACTGGCATCGACATGAGTTCGCTCTTCACCGCGCAGGCCAGACACCGCGCGGAAGAACTCGGCGTCAGCGAACGCGTACATTTTATTCATAATGATGCGGCGGGTTACGTCGCCAATGAAAAATGTGACGTGGCAGCCTGCGTCGGCGCGACCTGGATTGCCGGAGGCTTTGCCGGGTCAGTCGAACTGCTGGCGCAGAGCCTGAAACCGGGCGGGATCATGCTCATCGGTGAACCTTACTGGCGTCAGCTTCCGGCAACGGACGAGATTGCCCAGGCCTGCGGCGTCAGCTCGACAAGCGATTTCTTGACGCTTCCAGGGCTTGTCAGCGCGTTTGACGACCTCGGCTACGACGTGGTGGAAATGGTACTGGCGGACCAGGAAGGCTGGGACCGGTATGAGGCCGCGAAATGGCTGACCATGCGCCGCTGGCTGGAAGCCAATCCTGACGACGACTTCGCCGCCGAAGTCAGGGCCGAGCTAAACATCTCGCCAAAACGCCACGTAACGTACGCGCGGGAATACTTTGGCTGGGGCGTGTTCGCGCTCATCGCCAGGTAACAACAGGTTCCCGGTATTTCTGACTGGAGATACCGGGGGCTTCGCCTTGGCTTTGATCTGATGCATCACCTGCACAATACATACTCTGTATGTTTATTAATCAGCACGTCACCATAAGGAGCATCATATGTCACAACATGAACAGTTCTGTCAGGCTTGCGGGATGCCGATGTCGGCACCAGATGCACACAGTGCCAGTGATCAATATTGTGCGTACTGCAGCGACAGCAACGGCAATCTCAAACCCTGGGAAGAAGCGGTATCAGGTTTAGCCTGCTTCCTTGATTCCTGGCAAAAAGTCGGCCCGGAGGAAGCTCGGAAGCGAGCAAAGCGTTACCTGACGGCAATGCCCGCCTGGGCTCATAAAGCAACAAAGCCTGCATGATTTAGGCAGGCTATCTTCTCTCCCCTAGTTCCATAAAGGAGAGCAGATGTTTTCTTACATTATGCCAGGGACCAATGATCTGTCACGCGCCATCCGATTCTACGATCCGTTGATGGAATTGCTTGCACATCCAAAGGTAGGCCGGAATGAAGAAGGCGCATCTTGGGAACGTTCAGCGAAAATCATACCATCGGATTGTGCGTCGGCAGGCCCTTTGACAGACAACCCGCCGGGGTTGGTAATGGCACGATGGTGGCGCTGAACGCCCGTTCTATTGGACATATCAGATATCAGACAGTTGCATGCGCTTGCCCTTAGTCTGGGAGGCGCGGATGAAGATGCGCCGGATCACAGGCCGCATTACGGGCAAGGATTCCATAGTGCTTATGCAATCCACGTCAGAGAGAGTTGTTGTTGAGAATAACCTGACAAGTAAGTCTCTTATTGAAGTATATGCGTTAGCAGCCCCTGTAGGACAAGAGTGGCTTGTCCGGTTAGGTGGGATACTTACAAAATCAGCTCCTATTCCATGTCGAGATGCTCATAACGAATGTTTGAAGTATCCATTTGAAAAATAATAATTTTAATCTACTTAAATCTATATAAGGAACACAGTCTAGTAACGCGCCACTTTAGCCATGTCGCTACGTCGTTACTAGTTAGGGTTAGGGTCCCTGCATCAAATTTCGGGTGGCTTATTCCAGCAGCTCGGACTTTCACTGTCAAAAAACTCTATCAGAATATTTTGCCCAAGATTATCTTTGATTAATTGATTGGCTCTATTGCAATACGCCTGGTCTTTTCTGAAAACGGATACCGCAACTCGCTTTATGCCCGCTCCAGCCATTCGTTTTAGCAGATGTACATCATGTTCGCCTATGCCCCAGCCTAGAATCACAAGATTTTCACACTGTTCGACGAGAACTTCCCGGTAAACCGTTGAAAGATAGAAACTGCTCTGAATAGAGTTTACTTTTTGTTCATGCGTTCCTTCGCTCACAAACAGCGGAACGACCTCCTCGCTTTGCCAACGTTTCAGAATCGATTCAAGTAAGCCCGCATTCTGAATATGAATTTTACTCTCCTGTTCGATACGATTTCGACACAATATGAGGCTGCCATGTGGGTAAAAAACAAGCGTGTTAGATTGTTCATTTCCAAGCATTCCTCTTAACCGTTGCCAATCCTGCTCAAAACGACCTCTGGCAAGAAAGCAGTCCTTAAATCGATGATGATCGTTGATATCTAAACCATATGTCATTGTCCAGTAAACGATCAGATCATAGTTAAGAGAAATAACCTTATTGAATCTTTTCAGAAACTCGTAAATGTATGGCAGTTGTTCATCAACTTCATCATGCTCAGGATGCACATCTCGTACAGCCTGAATAAGGCATTCACGTATCCGGACGTACGCCTCATGGGTACGGGCATCCTCAATGTCTAAAGATTTATTGACGTTAGACGCCTGCCAAACAATACGCAGAATAAGTTCGAAATCTTTAGTATTAAAAAAATCAAAAAGTTTGCGTACATCCGCCTCCAGACTCTCTCTTTGTGTGACGCATTCAAGCAGAGATCCATATGCAAAACGAGGACTGACGGCGATGCTTGCGCCGTTGCCCAGCAAAATAGTCCCATCGTATCGTGGTGCTAGCTCAGACCAAGGGAGAATGGTAAACGACATTTTAGCTATCCGCTCCAGTAGTGAATTTTTAAAATAAAAAACATTTTACAGCGCAGGTGCTAACTATTTGCATTTTTTGTCGTCGTATCAACAACCTCACTTGCTGAAAGCAAAAGATTATCTTTGTTTTCAGTCAGTTTCTATACTTTGCCACGTAGACAGTACCTTTATCGATATAGATATTATCTTCATGATTTTATAGACTATCTAGTTAAGAATATCCCTTTCAGGAAATTGATCGATGCCCAGATTCAGCAATACTATTTTATGGTCAGGTCATGAGCACTAAAGCCGTCACGAGCCACAATCATTTAACGGAACCTAATGAGGCGGGATTCACTTTCTATGAGTTTTTCGCGGGGGGTGGTATGGCCAGGGCAGGGTTGGGAAAACAGTGGCAATGCCTGTTCGCCAACGATATGGACCCGATAAAAGCATCGACCTACATCGACAACTGGGGCGACGAACATTTCGACATACGCGATGTACGCGAAATTGCACCCGATGAACTGCCGCTTCACGCTGATTTAAGCTGGGCCTCATTTCCCTGTCAAGATTTATCACTGGCCGGCAACGGCTTGGGAATTGGCGAAAGAGATTCCAGCGCGGATGAAACCACCCGTTCAGGCGCGGTATGGCCGTTCCTCGATTTAATAAGCAGGCTCGGCGAGGAAAACCGTAAGCCGCCGATTCTTGTTCTTGAAAATGTTCTTGGGTTGCTGACGCTGGATCAAGGGAGCCATTTCGCCGCGATATGCCATCAATTAAGTAAAACGGGCTACCGATATGGTGCAATAATCATTGATGCAAAGTACTTTCTTCCACAGTCCAGGCCCCGCGTATTTCTTGTGGCGATTAGTCGTCATATTTCCATTCCCGAATATTTGGTTTCAGAAGAACCTTTGTCGCAATGGCATTCACCTTCACTCCTTCGCGCCTGCGATGCTCTATCGAAGCAAGATCGCAATGACTGGATCTGGTGGTCGCCTGGCAATATGCCAGACGCTAGAACGAAGGAGCTGGACGACTTAATCGATTTTGAAGACGAAAATGCGCTATGGCATTCTGTTGATGAAACACAACGGCTTATCAGTATGATGGCACCGGCAAACATGGCGCGCCTGGCGAACGCTCAGGCATCCGGCGCAACAATAATAGGCAGCCTTTATTTACGCATGCGCAAAGAAAAAGGTGTAAACAGGCAACGGACCGAAATTACGTTCTCGACCGTTCTTGGTTGCCTTAGAACGCCAAAAGGTGGAGCTTCTCGTCCTCGTATTATTGTTGTCAAGAATAATCAGGTGAAAACGCGTTTGTTGTCGGTTAAGGAAGCGGCAGCATTAATGGGTTTGCCAGATGATTTTATCCTCCCGGCGGCGTATCAGTCGGCGTTTAAAGTGATCGGCGACGGCCTCGCCGTTCCTTCTGTCCGTTTCCTGGCCGAACGTATTCTGGAGCCACTGGTGATGGCCGTCAGAATTAATAATACCCACTGAACGGAGGATATTCGCGAATGAACTGGACGTCACCGGTTACGCTCGATGGCTGGGAAAGTAAACTGATTGATTATTTTCTTCGGTTTGGTGCTGACGACGATGCGCAGGATATTCGCTGGTTTGAAGTTACGCCGGAGACGCTCGCGGCAGCATTCGCCGACAGCGGCGTTAGCGCGGATGATGTTGAGGAAGCGTTTCGAACCTGCATGTCGAAAATACGGGAGCTGCCGCAGCGCCTTGCAGGCGGCATGATGGAAAAGTCAACTCGTCGTTCGCCCGGATATTTTACTTATCTGGTCATGACGTTACTTATTAGCAGTAAATTCGACGTACAGGAAAAACGCAATGATTTTCGCCTGAAACTACAGAGCTGGTTGCAGACCACGCATAGTTTTCAGAACTTATCCGGCGTCAACAAGATGTGGGAGGCATTAACCGAATGGCTTGACCAACGTATTCAGGAAGGCGAGCCCTACAGGCGTCTTGTCCTGCCGCCGCGGGATGGCTGGGTCCAGATCGGTCACACACTGCGATTGGCATTCCCGAATAAAGCCGATCTACGCCTAATGAGAGAATGTCTTGAAAGCTATCCACAAGCTGGCGCGAACCCGCGCCAGCTAATTGAATACTTTCAAATCGTTATTCAGAGATACGGTGTTTCTCCTGCGCTGAAAGAGGCTTTTGCCGAATTCAGCGACGCTTGGTTGTTGGGTCATCGCGCGCTGTTCGATATGCCTTTCTGGCACCTGCGCCAACGAGCAGTCCAGCTATCTTCCTGTGTAACACCGCATCAGGCCATCATTGATATGTACGTCGATTTCGATGGCTCGCGGTGCTATTTCAGTGTCGCAGACAAGAGCGACGAAAGAGTTTTTCATCCTACATTATCCGAAGCTCTTATCGCCCGCGACGCAGAGAGTAGCGAAAATCTGGGGAAGGCGACGCAGGTTGGCTTACTCTTTTTTTACGAGATAGGACACGGACGCTGGAGAGCTAAATCGTCACCCGACGTAGACACCCAACAGTTTCATATCGCTTTATCCAGTAAACATTCTGTACAGATGAGCAAGCGCTTGAATGAATATATTTCAGAGGACGAGTGGATTTTAACGTCGCAGCCGCTGAGCAGGGTTTCAGCGGCTGATTTATTCCGATTAATACGATCCTCTTCGGCTAATCAGGATGATGTCGTTACACGCCCTCAGCTATACGGAGGAATACGCGTCCCTGGCGGATGGCTGGGATTACCGGCATTTTTGCCTTATGTTGAGTCAGATACGCGGCGCTACAAAATATATTCAACCATGAATGATGAAGCAGGAACCAATATTTCTGTAATAGATGGTCGGCTGAATTCTTCTGAGCCGCTTAACGGTGAATTTTTCATCGAGCCAGTCCTTAAGGCAGGTGAACAAACGCCGCTCTGGCGGCGTCGCGCGCGTTTTTTCACCCGCGCCATACCGCACCCTACTTTAGGTGAAAGCGCAAGATACCGGTTTGAACTGCTTTGCGATTGGTTGACGTCTTCACTAAAGGCACCGGCGTTTAATTTCGAAGGATTGTTTGAGTGGGAAGATAGCGAAGCGTGTTGCGATCACCTCCTCGAAGCGATTTACGCGAGTGGAGCCAGCGGCTGGGAAGAAGCTGAATTAATCGAGCTTCTCAAGTCTGTGACCGGTGATCTCAACGTATGGCATTTGATTCGTTGTTTACATCATGCGGGTCTGATCGAGCCGCGCTTGCGGCCAGGCTGGAAAGGTCGGGTATGGACATTAGTTAAACCTTCATTGTTTTATATTCGCAATGGAGAAAATAGTCTGATTGTTGTGGAAGGCGCAGTCTGCGCCAGTCTGATGGATGATTTTCAAAAAGCGGTCGCTGGGCTGGGTGGAAATAGTTTTCGTCGTTGCGGTGTAAGCCTCTGGTCGCCGCCCGTATTTGGAGCAGCACTAGCTAATCCTCTTGCATTATCCCAACGTATGGGATGGCCGCTTATCGAAGCACCGTTGTCATCCGATACAACACCACTTTCACTGGTCTCAACGGAGCGCACAGCTGAACTACACGAGCCAGCGGCTGTCTGGAACTGGCGTTCAGGAAGATTTCAGCAGCATGGTTCTGAGGATAAAGAGTCTGCTTCGCTGTCATATCATAATCACCCTGGCGGGCGAGATCATGATATTTATCGGGTTGTTTCCGGAAAAAAAACAATACATTATCTTTCTAGAACTGCAGCTATTATCGCTGCTGGCGCAAAAAACCGGCAACCCGTGTTTAAACGCATCACCAAAAATCATCTGCTATGTCTTATCACTGATTGCGGTCTGCCTGACGCGCTTGCCGCGGGAATACGGCGTCACACACTCAGAAACGGAGGCCCAACGGATTCTGGTTATGTTTATCCTGTCGATGACGCCTCTTTCTTCTGGTTGAAATCGCTGCTTCCGGGATGTTTTTCTTCCCTCGCGCCGGACGGCGAGAAGGAAGCAAGCAATTTGGTTTCCTCCGCTCGCCATTCCGGCGGGAAAATACGTCTGACATGGCGAGACGGGCGACTCATGCTGGGTCCGAGATAATAAGGAAAATAACAATGAGTGAAATTCCATGGTATCTTGGTCAATATGACCGCAGAAATTACCAGTCGTACTTCAAAGTTGTCGCGCAGGAAACCCAAGATGGCTGGAGTGTGATCGACAATCCTAAGAAGAAATTTCCTCGTACAGGGGAAGTCGAGTTTAACGGAACTGACCTTTTACAATTTCGCCCGCAAGAATGGGCTGCCTTTCAGGTGGGTCCAGGTCCTCGAAACAAGACTCAGGCGAAACACACCCGTCGTATTTATCCTTATTATGATTTATCTTCCGGGCAATCACTGCTGGAGGCGCGTCGTAGATTAAGTTTCGATGGCATAACGGCAGACGGCGAACCGGGATTATGGGCTATCCGCTTCGGGTCCGATGCGCTTATTCTGGCTAATCTGGCGGAATCGAAATCAGGCAGCCTTATCCTGTCCAGAAATCAGAACGTTTACGAATATGATTTCAATGAAAACGGCGTAATTATCGTATCCGGTATATCTGAAAGCGAAAATTTATTTTATATGCCCGATGTCGATGCATCACCAACCCAGGTCCATGACTGGACGCCGGATAAGCAATACATCGAAAACGTTATTCGACTACTTTCCTGCGCTGATTCAACAGCCGCGGTAGCTTCGTGGCTTCGGGTGCATACAAACGAGCAAAATGGGGAATTAACATCCGGCACCGAAGCGCTTCTGGCTGCCGCTCAAACGCTCCGGGCTGGAGAGCTGGCGAAGAAACTGGAAGAAGAGGATTCACTGGCTCGTCAATTTACTGAAGCGGTGTTGAAGGACCAGCATATCACCCGCCTTCTCGACCATCAGATAAAAAACATTGCGAAAGAAGAGCGAGTCGCATTGCGCGCCGAACAGATTAAGGCGCTCGAGAAAGAGTTTTCTATTGAACGACGGCGACGTCGTGAAGTTATTGAAACGGAAATGGCCGTTTTTGAGAAGACAAGTAAAAGCGAGATCGAAGAGAAGCTCGCACAATTACGGCAACTCGAAGAAGAAAAATTACACATTGATTTTGCAGAAAAGCAAGCGAATATAGAACAAACGCTCAAACAGGAAAAAGCGTATCTCGAAAGCGAAATTAGCCGTCTGAAAGACGCCAACGCTGATTTATGCGCTCAGAACGAAAACCAGCGTCAGATACTGGCTTCTTTGACCTGTGAACATGAAGACTGTTTGGCATCTTTAACAGATATCGAAGAACATACCGCTCAGGCGCAAATTGAACTCGAAAAAATAGATATCGCCATTGCTGAGAAGGCTCGTCGTATGGCTTACTCAGCGATCCCCGAAGTACGCCTCCCGGTGCAAGCGAGAGTCGTATCTTGCGAAGAGTTCGGTCATACCGTCAGAGAGAACAAGCTACTGACGTCTGACGGAAAGATACTCATGACGCAATTTCTGGCGTTGATGTTGGCCGGCGAGTGTCCATTGCTATATGGCCCGGAGACACAAGACTTCCTTGCTATTGCCGAATCGCTGATTTCTTCAGGCCGCTCCATCCGACAGATCGCCGATCCAACGATGATTTCCTGTGAAGATCTTTGGGTTCGTGCGGGAAATAATATGGCAACGCCGTTTTATCAGGGTTTATTGTTGAGCGAAGCCTCTTGTCCTCGAACGATTCTCGCCGTCATTGAACGTGTCGAATGTTCCGCTGCGCGTTTCTGGCTGCCAACGCTGAAAGACCGATTACACGGCGGCGATTTGCCCAGACGCTTTCTGATTTGCGGCACCATTGAGAACGAAGATTGTGAAGAAGCAGAGAAAATGAAGGAACAACATCTTCGCCTACGGATGGAAAACGTCGTCATTCAGAATGCGATTGCGCTGTCCCCTTTGCACCTTTCCCCGGAAAATCATAGTGAACTGGATCCTGGCATAGCATCGCAAGGTTCACTCCCGGATAAACTCGCTATCACGGATAAAATGTCAGCCGGACGTTTAGATCTGGCAAATACCCTACGGGCGATGCGAACGGCACATGAAGTCGCGCCGTTTGATGATGAAAACAAAGCGATACATCAGAAGCAGTTAGTCGATTTATACGCTGATTTGCAGAATAACGAGCTGTACGCCCAATAAATTACAGGAGAAGGAAATCATGTTAGATCCAATTGGCGGTTTTCGCCGCATTCAGGACTTCTTCATTTCATATATAGAAACCAGCTTTCGAATTGCCGATCCTTCAGTCGCGGACTCAAGACGCAGTCTCTTGAATAGCAGCGGGGAATTTGCCGCAGAGCCCTACATTGAACCTGTTTTACGGTATGAGTCTTCGGATAAAACGCTTGAAGCTTTGGCCGAGATGGACAGCGGGCCGCTGAATAGCTTGTCTTCCAAAGGCCGTAAAGCGTTCGTCGAACTAGCGTTATCCGGTCTGTTCGATTCTAAACCAGGCGACGAAGTCTGGCCGCGTCGTTCGGTCCATGCGCCCTATAGCCACCAGACTCAAATGCTAGAGCGCGGTATTCGCCCCGGCTGCCCCGGCATTGTGACATCGGGAACAGGTTCGGGAAAAACGGAAAGTTTTATGTTGCCGATACTGGCTGCATTATCGAATGAGGCTGTCAACTGGGCCAAGCCTTGCGATGGCTATCTGCAAAATCGGTGGTGGAATGGCGAAAAAACAAACTGGGTTTCTCGTCGCGAAGGGGAAAGACGCCCTGCAGCGGTCAGGGCGATGGTGCTTTACCCAATGAACGCTCTGGTTGAAGATCAAATGGCGCGTTTGCGTAAAACACTGGATTCCGACGATGCGCGAGAGGTCATGGAGCAGCGTTTCGCCGGAAACAAGATCTTCTTCGGGCAATATACCAGCGCCACACCGATTACCGGCTACTCTAACCATCCTCGTCTTTCTGGCATCAGTTCGGAAAAAAGCCGCCGGGCTCGTAATCTTGAAAAATTACGTAAGGCGTTGAAACGAATTGATAGCGATCAGCAGGCTGCGCGCGCATTCGACGAAAAAGAAAACGCTTCGGAAAAGACCCGATATATATTTCCTTCTACAGACGGCGGGGAAATGATGTCTCGCTGGGATATGCAGGCTGCCCCGCCTGACGTTCTTGTCACTAACGCCTCAATGCTAGGGGCAATGCTTTCGCGCGAAGTCGAAGACGGTATTTTTGATGCAACGCGCGAATGGTTGATGAATAACAACGATGCGTACTTCTATCTGGTATTCGACGAACTGCATTTAATGCGCGGTTCCGCTGGAACCGAAACCGCAATGTTGATTAAGTCGCTGATTATCAGACTTGGGCTTGACGATCCGAAACATCGCTACAAACTGCGTTTGCTGGCGTCTTCCGCATCGCTGCCGATGGATGGAGCTGATGGAGAACAATCACGGAAATACCTTCGAGATCTCTTTGCGCCCTTTGGCACTTGCCGCGATTCTCTGGATCCCGGTAGCGATAAGCCTGATTTCTGGCTTAACTGCGTCATTCAGGGAAAACCTTATATACCGTTGAAGCCAGAAGGAAAAATCGCCGTGCGGCCTTTTGCCGCATTAATGCGGGTTGCCCTTGAGAATCAGGGAAATGTCATTCGCAATTTGAATATGACGGACGCGCTGAGTCAGGCTTTGTCTGATGTATTCCTGGCTCTGAGCGTGAATGCGCAAAATGATATACAAGGCATTAAACAAGCGGCGGAAAAAGCGGCTGCGCTATTGACCAACGCTTGTATAGAAGAAGACGGCGAGTTGCCACGAGCAATGCCTCCAGGACTTATTATAGATAAGATTTTTCTGAAGGAAGACTCGGATAAACCAGATGAATTGGAATTAGCATTACGCGGGTTAATGCTGGTGCGCGCGCTGCCGGAATGTGGAGTGGTTTGCGAGAAGCCCGCCAACGTCACACCAGCTTTTCGCGTGCATACATTCGTCAGAAATATTGAAGGTTTCTTTGCCTCCGTATCGGCGGGAAAGCAAAAGGCGAAATTCGCAGACTTTTGCCTAGAGCGAGGGCTGTCGCATGCGCCATCAACACCAGCCGGAAAACGTGGTCGCCGTTTGTTCGAAATGTTGTATTGTGAAGCGTGTGGCGAGTTACTGATCGGGGGGCAGAAGGGACAGAATCACGGTAAAATCATCGAATTATTACCTTCTGCGACAAATCTGGAAAATCTTCCAGAACGCCCTAGCGCTGAATATTACGATGATATGACACTGGATGAGTTCGCGGTTTTCTGGCCTGTCGATATAGCTGATCGACCGCCGGTAGGTTGCGAAAAAGGTTGGGATGTCTGGGAAAAAGCGGCGCTTAATCCTGTTACAGGCATAGTGACCACTGGTCAGGAAACATCAACGACGAATACTGACGTAGTTCGCGGGTATATCTATTTCCAGAATCAGGTTAAGCCTAAAAAAGGTGAGCCGCCGAAGAAACCCTCTGCGCAACCTTTCTGCTGCCCTAGCTGCGGTATTGACTATTCCAGCCGGCCTGCCAGCAATCGTTCCAGATCGCCCATTCGCGCATTTCGTACCGGTGTGACGAAATCATCCCAACTGGTAGCAACGGAGCTATTTGAATTACTGCATGCGATCGGCGCAGAAGCAAAGAGTATTGTTTTCTCAGACAGTCGACAGGATGCGGCATCAATGGCGCTGGAAATCGAACGGCTGCACTTGCGCGATCTACGCAGGGAAATATTGATCGCAGCGTCCAGGGCGATGATTAACGAGGCCGAAAGCGGGTACATTTCAGACAAGGATATTGAAGAAAGGAAAGCCAAAGCTATACAATCTGGAGACTACGATGAGTATGCCAAACTAGATAACCTTCAAAAAAGCCAAGTCGGAATTACCGAGCTTTGTAAATATCGACGGGTAAAAATAGACAAATTGCTGGAGTCTGAAGGCGGCTCAATCGGAAGAATCACATCTGAGCTAGTCGGACTGGGAATATCACCCTATAAATACCGTTCTAATTCAGATGAGAATGATAGCGCTGTTTGGCATGCTAATTTCATTAAAGAAGAGGAATCGGTTAGATTCAGTGAAAGACTTCCTTCTCATGAACTAATGAAAATAAAGACGAAAATATCTTACGATCAATCTGAACTGATAGATGACGTTATCTTCGCCAATACTTTTTTCGCGCTGGAAGAAACAGGACTGGCATACCCATGTATCTCAGATAAAGATGACATGCCGGAAATTGATGCTTGGCTAAGGGTGTTTTCCGGTGCCTATCGTGTTAAAGAGAATAAATATTTCGATGCAAGCCGTACTCGTGATTGGTATGTTGGGAAAGATGTTGAAAAAGAGAAAATTAAGCGAGTCGCGAGAGTTTTATTCGGTGATAACAACTATCAAGATGGGTTGACGCGTATATTAAAGCAGTTTACTGATTTGAAACATCCAGCAGGATTAATTAGTATCGGCAAGTTGTTTCTTAAAGTTGCTAAACCTGGCGATAATTACTGGCAATGCGGTAATTGTGGGCGAATTCACTTACATTTAGGGTTCAATCATTGTACCCGTTGCGTAAACCCGCTCGACATTAAACCCAGCGGAGTTGTCGAAGAGCTATGGGAAGAAAATTTTCTTGGTAAACGCATTGTACGTGGAGAGCGAGACGGAGTTAAACGTTTCCGGCTGAACGTCGAAGAATTGACGGGACAAACGGATGATTTCTCCGATCGTCTGCGTAAGTTCAAGGGTATTTTCGTCGATAAGATGAGTGAACTTGAAAAGCTAGATGCGGAAATAGATATGCTTGCTGTTACCACGACAATGGAAGTTGGAATTGATATCGGTTCACTTCAGTCTGTTTATCAGGCGAACATGCCGCCTCAACGGTTTAACTACCAGCAGCGCGTCGGTCGAGCTGGGCGACGCGGTCAAGCTTTTTCTTTCGTTATCACATTTTGTCGCGGACGTACTCATGATGCTTACTATTTCGCCCATCCTCATGCGATCACCGGTGATCCACCGCCGCCGCCCTTTCTGGCGGTAGATCACGATGCCATTCCATTAAGACTTATGCGGAAAGTATGGCTTAGAGCTGCATTTAATCTTTTACGCGAAGAGGATCATAAAAACGGAACAACTTTCCCTGGAGATAAGCTCGTTCCTCCTGATATTCATGGCGAATATGTTTCTACGCATGATTACTATCATAGCGATGAAACAAATTGGGCTGAACGATTGCTGGGAGCATTGAAAGCGACTCAGAATATACATGATCGTTTTATTGAAGCAGCAACATTCGCTCCAGAGCAAAAACAACGTCTTTATTCCGCATTAAATGCGGAAAGAGTAATTGATGAAATCGCTGAACTGAATGCTTATGTCCCTGAAGAAGATATGGGGCTCGCTCGTTTCCTGGCCGAACACGGTAAACTGCCGATGTATGGAATGCCGACACGGGTGCGCAACCTTTATTTGGGATTGCGTAAAACAAAAGGTCTAAATGCTCAAGAAGAATACGAATGGTCGACGATGGATCGAGATCTTGATCTCGCAGTTTTCGAATATGCTCCCGGTTCTGTATTGATTAAGGATAAGAAAAAGCATGAGGTTATAGGCTTTACAGGCAATTACCAGGAACCACAGGTCAAAAATAACCGAATATCGGATCTATCGACGGTAGGCTCCTGGCAGGAGTCATGCAGCCATGTAGCAATTTGCCCGGCATGTGGCTCCGCCAAGCTGGAGTTACATAAGCCTGGCAGCGATATTAATTGCGAGGATTGCCGCGCTCCTATTAGTCCTGACGAATTCAGGCTTTATATCACGCCCGCCGCTTTTCGCACGGATTTCAAACCCAAAGACGATATAGATAGTTTTATCCGCATGTCGTTGAAAACCACGGCGACAGTGTTGCATGAAGGCATTCCAACAAAATGCGATTCTTTCACTGTGCAACGCGGCGAAGTGACCATCCTGCGCCTCAACGATGGTCCTATTAATGGAGAAAAGGAAGGTGAACGATTTACTGTCGACTTGGTAACCGATCAAAAAGCACCGATGCCCTTTTCTACATATTGTTCGTCAGTT
The DNA here is from genome assembly GCF_003635055.1 of Enterobacter sp. WPR_3_1. NCBI lineage: Bacteria > Pseudomonadati > Pseudomonadota > Gammaproteobacteria > Enterobacterales > Enterobacteriaceae > Enterobacter > Enterobacter sp. WPR_3_1. The sequence goes on from NZ_RBXU01000010.1 coordinate 354,881, forward strand.
AAAGGCGAGCAGGCTATCGATTCAGGATGGCTGGAATCGCACAATAACCCGCGCTGGCAGTTTAGCGGCAAGAGAAAAAGTTTTGGGCTTATATCGAGCAAAGAGACCGAATCGCTTCATCTTGAACTAACGAAATTCGATACTCGCCTTAATCTGAATATGGTCGCCAGATACGGAGAGTACATGAATTTGCCTACGCGCGCCGCGGCTATCAGCGCAACCCAGATATTGACGCATAAAGCAGCGCTCTATCTGGATGTTTCGCCAGATGAATTTGAAATACTTGAACCCCGACTACATCTTGGTAAACCCATATTGCAAATCGCCGACGCGTTAATCAACGGTTCAGGATTATGCAGACGGCTTGCCGAACCAGCAACTGCTAACGGCTTACCTTTGATAGTCAAATTATTACATGAGATTCTCGAAGAGAAAAACGACTGGCCGATGGTTGATTTTCTAAAAAATGATCACCCGACTCAGTGCAAAACCGCGTGTTACAAGTGCATACAGCGCTATGGCAACCGTCAGTATCACGGCTTGTTGGACTGGCGTTTAGGTATGGCCTATTTACGAGCGATGGTTATGCCTGAATTCGCATGCGGCCTGAACTCCGTCGACTGGAACCAACCGGAAATGAAAGGCTGGCGAGAAAGAGCGTTTGAGTTAGCGGAAGACGTCGAGGCGCTACGACCAGGAACAATCAAATTGTCAAAAGAGCATTCATTACCTGTTCTTATCGAAATACAGGACGGAAAAGAGCTTTGGCGAGCGGCCGTAACGCATCCATTATGGCAATGGAGAGACGCCGAACGTGATGCCCTTATCAACACTTTTGGATTGGTTGATGGGAAGTCGCCGCTACGATTCATCGATACATTTGAACTGGAAAGACGACCACTGCGTGCGCTGACGAATCTTAAAAAATTGCAGTAGCGTTTATTGTTACTGGCTGGTGTTTTTTGCCGAAGACGCTTTCAATGCGAAAGCGCTTTTAAGTGACGACATAACATAGCGAGGTTTACGATGGATACGGTTTCTCCTGCTAAACGAAGCTATGTTATGTCCAAGGTTAAGGGGAGAGATAGCAATTCAGAAAGAATCGTTAGACGTCTCGTCTATCATGCTGGATTTCGTTATCGTTTATGCGATCCGCGATTGCCGGGCAAGCCAGATTTAGTGTTTTGGGGAAAGCGTAAAATTATCTTCGTGCATAGCTGTTTTTGACATGGTCATGAGGGATGTCAGCGAAATCGTATGCCAAAGTCAAACCAGGAATACTGGTTTGTTAAGTTGGGGAAAAACAAAGTCAGAGATACTTTGCATTTATCAAAACTACATGAAATGGGGTGGCAGAAGTTGGTGGTTTGGGAGTGCGAACTTAAAGAAACAGATATCCTTTTGGAAAAAATGAAAACGTTCTTAAAAGAATGATGGACAGGACAAATTTCAATAAAACGTTGCGTATTTATATAGATAGATAGTAGTTTTATAGAAAACCCTCACATAAGATCATTATAATGCTTGTTTTTGATAAAAACGGTACTGAACTGAACGCGGAATGCACAGTAGATGAAGAAGATGGGGTTTATGGCCTAATCCTTGAGTCTTGGGGACCAGCACACAGAAACAAAGACTACAATATTGCCCTCGATTGTATCATTGAGCGACTGATCAATTCCGATGTAGATAATGTCGTTGTATATCTTGCCTCATCGACAGCCAGAAAGCATATGCCGTCCATAACTGAAAGAAAAATCCATCCTGGTGAATACTTTTCTCTAGTAGGTAATAGCTCTCGAGATATTCGCCAAGAAATGTGTAGTTATCAAGCTCATTTCAGTAGCACAGGTAGAAAAGAAGTTCCTTCTGGTAACAGGACCAAACGAATAATGATAAGTGTTCCTAAAGTCAACAGTGGCGAATTTTGGGAACAAATAATACATGGAGAATCATCAGATCTCTTGCAACCTACAGATGATGAGAACGTTCTGAATACAAGAGTTAGCAAATTAATAAAAAAACCTCTGAGTAAGCCCAAAGGATATAAAGTACCAGGCGCGGTAGAGCGACTTCAAAAGGTCTATGTTAGAGATCCTGCGGTGAAAGCTTGGATCTTGCAGCAAAGTAAGGGTGTTTGTGAAAACTGTGGTGCAAAGGCACCTTTTTATTTAAACGATGGTAGCCCATACCTGGAAGTACATCACGTGATACCTCTATCTTCAGGAGGTGCTGATACCACAAGCAACTGCGTTGCACTTTGTCCCAATTGCCATAGGGCCTTGCACTACAGTCAAAATGCGAAAGAACTAGTCGAGATGCTTTACATTAATACAGATAGATTGCAGAAGTGAGGGGGTTCTTTTCTAAGTGGCTTGCAGACGAGCAACGTCCCATTTCTTTAAGAATAAGCAAGCGAGACGGTGATCTAGTTTCCTCTTTTTTACCCTGCAAAGGCAAACTTCTTGAAGCCGTGTCGTTTGTAATCTCCCCCGTTCCGGGTATCATTTTGCGAACTGCATTCCAAAAATGAATTTGCGGAAAAGCATGGCTGCTTTTTCGCTGCGATCTCCCCCGAGGATTTTCATGAACAACGCTGAACAACTCTTTCTGAACGAGCTGGATAACAAATTCTGGAAGGCCGCTGATAAGCTACGTGCCAACATGGATGCCGCCAACTACAAGCACGTGGTGCTAGGACTTATCTTTCTGAAATATGTCTCCGATGCATTTGAGGCCCGTCAACAGGAGCTGATAACCCTGTTCCGCGACATCGGCAACCCGGACAACATCTACGCCATGTCGCACGATGATTACGACTCCGACGAAGATTACGCACAGGCGATTGCTAATGAACTGGAAGTCAAAGATTACTACACCGAAAAGAACATCTTCTGGGTGCCAAAAGCAGCGCGTTGGGACACACTGAAAAACAAAGCCATGCTGCCAACCGGCACCGTGCTGTGGGTGGATGAAACCACTGGAAATGACGTCAAGCTGCGATCCGTCTCCTGGCTGGTGGACAATGCGTTAGATGAAATCGAAAAGACCAACCCGAAGCTGAAAGGCATACTGAACCGCATCAGCCAGTATCAACTGGGCAACGAGGTGTTAACCGGTCTGATTAATACCTTCTCGGATGCTAACTTCAGCAACCCGGAATATAACGGCGAGAAACTCAATTTAAAGAGCAAAGATATTCTCGGCCACGTATACGAATATTTCCTCGGTCAGTTCGCGCTGGCAGAAGGTAAGCAGGGTGGGCAGTACTACACGCCAAAAAGCATCGTGACCCTGATTGTCGAAATGCTCGAGCCTTATAACGGCCGCGTTTATGACCCGGCGATGGGTTCCGGCGGGTTCTTCGTGTCCAGCGATCGCTTCATTGAAGAGCATGCGGGCGAGAAGCAGTACAACGCCGCCGAGCAGAAGCAGAAGATTTCCGTTTACGGCCAGGAATCCAACCCGACCACCTGGAAACTGGCGGCGATGAACATGGCAATCCGTGGCATCGACTTCAACTTCGGCAGCAAAAACGCAGATACGCTGCTGGACGACCAGCACCCGGATCTTCGCGCCGACTTCGTGATGGCTAACCCGCCGTTCAATATGAAGGAGTGGTGGAGTGCCAAGCTGGAAAACGATGTGCGCTGGAAGTACGGCACCCCGCCGCAGGGCAACGCCAACTTTGCGTGGATGCAGCACATGATCCACCACCTCGCGCCAAAAGGTTCGATGGCGCTGCTGCTGGCGAATGGTTCGATGAGCTCTAACACCAACAACGAAGGCGAAATCCGCCGCAACCTGATCGAAGCCGATTTGGTCGAGTGCATGGTGGCGCTGCCAGGGCAACTGTTTACCAATACCCAAATCCCGGCCTGTATCTGGTTCCTGACCAAAGATAAATCCGGCGGCAACGGCAAAGCACACCGTAAAGGCGAAGTGCTGTTTATTGATGCCCGCCAGATTGGCTATATGAAAGACCGCGTGCTGCGTGACTTTACCCGCGAGGATATCGCCAGAATTGCCGAGACCTTCCATGCATGGCAATCAGATAAAGACTACGAAGACGAAGCCGGATTCTGCTTCTCGGCAACACTGGAAGATATTCAGAAAAATGACTTTGTGCTGACCCCTGGGCGCTATGTCGGAGCGGCCGAGCAGGACGAAGACGTTGAGCCCTTTGCCGAGAAGATGGCTCGATTGACGGCGCAGCTGAAAGATCAGTTGGAAGAGAGCGCGAAGCTGGAAACACAGATTAAGGCGAATCTGGAGGGGCTGGGTTATGGGTTTTGAAATAGTGCAACTCCAATCAATTTGCAAAAAAATTGTCTCAGGGGGAACGCCCAAGAGCACTAACCCAGACTTTTATAACAATGGGACTATTCCTTGGGTAAAAACCAAGGAAGTTAACAATAATAGAATTTATGTCTCTGAAAATTACATTACGGAACTTGGTCTTAAAAGTTCTTCAGCAAAAATAATCCCTGCAAACTCAGTAATTATCGCAATGTATGGGAATGGAGATACTGCTGGTAGAGTTGCGATAAATAAAATACCAGTGTCAACCAATCAAGCCTGTTGTAATTTAATTATAGATAACAGCAAAGCTGACTATCGCTATGTTTTTTATTTTCTCCGTACACAGTACCAGCGTTTAGTTGATTTGAAGAATGGAGGAGCACAGCAGAATCTTAATGCAAAAACTATTAAAGAATACCCTTTCCCTTGCGCACCACTTCAGTTTCAGAATGTTGTAGCTGATATTTTAGAAGGGCTTGATGAAAAAATCATACTTAATCAATGTATCAACCAAACCCTCGAACAAATGGCACAAGCCCTTTTCAAAAGCTGGTTTGTCGATTTTGAACCGGTAAAAGCCAAAATGGCAGTACTGGAAGCAGGCGGCTCGCAGGAAGACGCGACGCTTGCAGCCATGATGACGATTTCCGGGAAAGATGTCGATGCGCTGGCAGTTTTTGAGCGTGAACACCCTGAGCAATATGCCGAGTTAAAAGCCACGGCAGAGCTATTTCCGTCCGCGATGCAGGATAGTGAGATGGGGGCGATTCCAGAAGGTTGGGCTTTGGGGACATTAAGTGACATTGCAATTTTTGCCAACGGTAAAGTGGACGTTTCTTCTCTGACACCGGCTACATATGTTTCTACTGAGAATATGCTTGAAAATCGAGCCGGTATTTCTAGCGCTTCTTCATTACCCTCTGTAAACAGCGTTCCTAATTTTAGACGTGGACATGTTCTGATTTCCAATATTCGCCCTTATTTCAAGAAAATTTGGTTAGCTCGGTTCGAGGGAGGCCGTTCGGCGGACGTGTTAGCCTTTGAAGCAAGAGACTCTGTTACCGTGGAGTACATTTACAATTTGCTTTATCAAGAATCGTTCTTTGATTTTATGATGCTGACTTCTAAAGGTGTGAAAATGCCTAGGGGAGATAAAAAAGCGATAATGGGTTGGCAGTGTATTTGCCCTGAGAAGAAAATCTCACACGCTTTTTCAAAGGCTGTTGGTAACTATTATTCATTAATTGAAAGCAATCATGCTCAGAATAAGACTTTAACCCAACTCCGCGATACCCTTCTCCCCAAACTCCTCTCCGGCGAAATCACCCTGCCCGAAGCAGAGCAGGCAGTAAGCGAGGCGGAAAATGTATAAAGTCGATACGCCGACCAATAGCTTGCACTCCTTGCAAGAAGTGTCGTTCAGCAGCCTCGGCTTTCGCGAGCGCGATCATTTGCAGGAGTGGCTGGCGAAAAATCCGCAGACGCTGACCAAAAAAGACGACAAAGAAGACGAACTGCTGATTATCCAGAAAGAGTTCGCCGGCTTTGACGACACCAAAGAGCGCCTCGATCTGCTTGCACTCGATAAAAAAGGCAACCTGGTGATCATCGAGAACAAACTCGATGACTCCGGGCGCGACGTAGTCTGGCAGGCGCTGAAATACGCCGGATACTGCGCCAACCTGCGTCAGGAGAGCGTGGTGGAGATCTTCCAGCTCTATCTGGATCAGTACGATCCCAGCGAGAACCGCCAGGCAGCAGACGTCATCGCCGAGTTTATAGGCTGGGAAAGCCTGAAAGAAGGGGTGCTCAACCGTAAAGGCACCCAGCGGGTCATCATGGTCGCGGCCAATTTCCGCAAAGAGGTCACCAATACCGCGCTGTGGCTGATGCAGTTTGGTATCCGCGCCCAGTGCTTCAAAGTGACCCCTTACCGTTTTGGTGAAGACGTGTTTGTCGATATCCGCCAGGTTATCCCAACCCCGGAAGCGGAGTCATACATGATCGGCATGGCGCAGAAAGAGGCGGAAGAGCAGTCAACCTCCAGCAGTAGCGAACTGCAACAGCGTCATTATCTGCGCCGCGAATTCTGGACGATGGCGCTGGAAAAATTCCGCACCAGCCCCTGTACACTGTTTAACAACCGTGCCCCCTCAACCGATCACTGGCTGGCCGCCGGGTCGGGCGTCAGCGGCGTGCCGTTTGAGCTGATCTTTTCCCAGAAAGACGCTCGCGTGCAGCTCAATATTTCGCGCGGGGATGCGCTGGAAAACACCTGGTTATTTGAACGCCTGCAGGAACGCAAAACGCACATTGAATCGCTGTTTGGCGAGCCGCTCGACTGGCGATTGCTGCCAGAGCGAAAAAGCTGCCAGATCGTCTGCTCAAAGGCGTTTGACGGCGGCAATAAAGAGATCTGGCCTGCCATTATCAACTGGATGATGGATAGCATGAACCGTCTGGAAAAAGCGATCCGCCCGAGCCTGCTGGAACTGGCGATTGAGCTGAAACAGACCGGTATGATCACCGAGGGAGAGGAAGAGTAATGCTGAGCGAAGACGATTTAGAGCAGCAATGCCTGAAATGGTTTGCTGAACAGGACTGGGAAGTGCTGCACGGGCCAGATATCGCACCGGATGGAGACAACCCGCTGCGTGCTTCATTTCATGATGTGTTTCTGCGCCCGGTGATGCTGGAGCAGCTGCAAACCATCAACCCCCATCTCCCTGTTACCGTGCTGGAAGAGGTGATACTGCGTATTACCCGCCCCGAAAGCCCGGATCTGATCGTCAGCAATAAAGCCTTTCATCACCTGCTGCTCAATGGCGTACCCGTTGAATATAAGCATGAAGACAAGGTGATTCACGACAACGCGCTGTTAATGGATTTCAACCATCCAGACAACAACCGCTTTATGGTGGTGAACCAGGTCGCCATTCAGGGAATAAAACAGGTGCGTCGCCCGGATGTCATTGGCTATATCAATGGCCTGCCGGTAGCGGTGCTCGAACTCAAAAGTCCCATTGATGCTAACGCCGATATCTGGGCGGCGTTTAACCAGTTACAGACCTATAAAAATGAACTGAGCGACCTGTTTATCTGCAACGAAGCGCTGGTGGTGAGTGACGGGCAGAATGCGCGTATCGGCTCGCTGACTGCCGATGAAGAGCGCTTCCTGCCATGGAAAACCGTGGCTAACGAAGATGATAAACCGCAGTTTGACTGGCAGTTACAAACCGTCGTGAAGGGCTTCTTTAACCGTGCGCTTCTGCTCGATTACATTCGTTATTTTGTGCTGTTTGAGTCTGACGGTAAACGGCTGATCAAGAAAATTGCCGCCTATCACCAGTTCCACGCGGTGCGTGAAGCGGTTGCGGCCACGATTGTGGCGTCTACCGGCAAACACCTGCCGCTGCGCAGCAACATTACCCCCGGCAGTAAAAAAGCGGGCGTGGTGTGGCATACCCAGGGCTCTGGCAAAAGTATCTCTATGTGCTGCTACGCCGGAAAGCTGCTGCAACAGGCGGAGATGAACAACCCGACCATCGTGGTGGTGACCGACCGTAACGATCTGGATGGGCAGCTTTACGCCACCTTCTGCCAGGCGCAGGATTTGCTGAAACAGATGCCGTTACAGGCTAACGACCGCGACGAGCTGCGCGAGTTGCTCAATGCTCGTGAATCCGGCGGCATCATCTTTACCACCGTGCAGAAGTTTGCGCCGCTGGACAACGAGCGGAGCCATCCGGCACTCAATCAGCGCAGCAATATCGTGGTGATTTCCGATGAAGCGCACCGTAGCCAGTATGGCCTGAGTGCCACGCTGGACCGTGAAACCGGGGTCTATAAATACGGCTATGCAAAGCACATGCGCGATGCACTGCCGAACGCGTCGTTTATGGGCTTCACCGGTACGCCGATTGCCTCTGAAGATAAAGATACCCGTGCCGTGTTCGGTGATTACGTCTCGATATACGACATTCAGGATGCGGTGGATGATGGCGCGACAGTACCTATCTACTACGAATCCCGTCTGGCAAAACTCGATCTGAATCATGAGGAACTGGAAACGCTCTCCGACCAGGTAGATGAGCTGGTGGAAGATGAAGAGACGGACCAGCAAGAGAAAACCAAAGGTGACTGGAGCCGTCTGGAAAAACTGGTGGGATCTGAGCCACGTATCAAACAGGTAGCTGCGGATCTGGTTCAGCATTTTGAAACGCGCAACGCGGCCATGAACGGTAAAGCGATGATTGTCGCCATGAGCCGTGATATCTGTGTGAAGCTCTATGATGCCATCGTCGCAATCCGTCCGGACTGGCACAGTACAGATGTCGAACAAGGTGCCATCAAAGTCATCATGACGGGCTCGGCATCTGATAAAGACCATCTCCAGCCGCATATATACAACAAGCAGACCAAAAAGCGTCTTGAAGCCCGTTTTAAAGATTTGAACGATCCGCTGAAGTTGGTGATTGTCCGCGATATGTGGCTGACCGGGTTTGATGCGCCGTGTTGCCACACCATGTATATCGATAAACCGATGCGCGGCCATAACCTGATGCAGGCCATTGCGCGCGTTAACCGCGTGTTCCGGGATAAACCCGGCGGGCTGGTGGTGGATTACATTGGCATTGCCAACGAGCTGAAGCAGGCTCTGAAAACGTACACTGACTCGAAAGGGAAAGGGCAGACCACGGTAGATGCGCGGGAAGCCTTAGCCATTCTGTTGGAAAAAATCGATGTCATTCATGGGATGTTCGCATCCTCAGCAGGAAAACCCGGCTTTAGCTACGAAGGATTTTCTCGCGATCCATTAGCATTTTTACGCGATGCCGTGAACTACATTTTGGGTCTGGATGACGGTAAAAAACGCTACCTCGACGTTTCACTGGCGATGAGCAAAGCCTGGTCGCTCTGTAACACCCTTGATGAAGCTGAGCCCTTACAGGAGGAGTTCGCGTTTCTTTCTGCCGTCAGAGTGGGGCTTATCAAACTTGATCCGAAGGCAAAATTTAGCCAGTCAGAAAAAAACTCCCTGTTGAGCAAGATTCTCGATAACGCCGTTGTTGCAACCGGCGTTGAGGATGTGTTTGCTCTGGCGGGGTTAGATAAACCCAATATTGGGCTGCTGTCGGATGAGTTCCTGGAAGAAGTGCGGGAAATGCCACAGCGTAATCTGGCGGTGGAACTGCTGGAAAAACTGCTAAATGACGGCATCCATGCTCGTTCTGGTAATAACGTGGTGCAGCAGAAAAAATACTCTGACCGCCTGAAAGCCGTTTTGCTGAAATACAATAACCGGGCGATTGAAACCGCGCAGGTGATTGAAGAGCTTATCCAGATGGCGAAAGCGTTCCAGGAAGCGATGGCGCGTGATGAAGCGCTGGGGCTAAACCCGGACGAAATCGCGTTCTACGATGCACTGGCGGAAAACGATAGCGCGGTACGAGAGCTGGGTGATGATGTCCTTAAGAAACTGGCTATCGAAGTCACGTTAAAATTGCGTCAATCCACAACTGTAGACTGGCAGGTACGAGAAAGCGTGCGTGCGAGGTTACGTATTCTGGTGCGCCAGACACTACGCAAATATAAGTATCCGCCGGATAAAACACCGGGTACGGTGGAGCTGATTTTAAAACAGGCTGAGGTTATCTCGAATCATTGGACGGTATAGCAACTGATGAGTTCTATCCGCCGAGGATGACGGTGAATTTTAGTCTCAAAAAAATCTCATTTGATTATAAAAGGAAAATAGCAAAGTGAGTAGAAACCCATGGGAAGTTCCTGAATGGCATGCTCTAGGCCGAGAAGCATCATTAGTCTGTCATCTCATTGGATCAGGTGCAACAGCTATAGGTAGGGCCAATTATGCTGACAAGATGGGAGAATATTACACTGCGTTCTTTGGACTTTCAGTTGGGTTAGAAAGGCTTTCAAAGTTAATATTGGTTGCGCATTATGCTATTGAGAACCAAGGAAGAATGCCTGATGAGAAAGTTGTGAGAAAATTTGGACACAAACTAATCGACTTGACCAATGAGGTTGAGAATATTTCCAAAAAAATGGAACTATTACTTGAATATAAAATGCCTACAGGAAAAATTCCTCACAAGATACTTGAATGTTTAGATTCATTTGCTGATGCTCGGAGAGGTAGGTATGCAAATTTTGCTACATTAGGTAACCCCTCTTTAACCAGTGATGAACCTATTAACAAGTGGTGGGGAGAAGTAGCTGAGTGCATACTAGAAAAACATTATTACGGTACAACTGCTCAAAGACGTGTTGAAGGGGATGCTGAATTAATCGATGCTATGATGTCACGTTTTACAATGGTATTGCATACAGATGAGACCGGAAATATTATGCAAGATGTTAAGTCTTCCTCAACACGTACTGGGCAAAACGTTATCGTACAAAAGTGGGGAAGATACTATTCTCTAACTATCGCTCGATGGCTTGCAACAATTTTATCTGAGCTTTCTCAGATCGCTTGCTATAAATATAATATCGAAGGTTTTTTTGGTCTGAATGAACATTTTTATAGTTACACTGTTGACGATAGTTTCTTAAAAACCAGAAAGATATGGCCTCTAAAATAATAACAATCTTAACAAACACCATATATCGTGAATACGAAGCTGAGCTCACAACAAGCTGTGAGTTCCCTATTACTTCAGGCCCCTCTAAGTAAGCATGCATACCGTATTCCTGTTTTTTACATAAACCTGACAGTCAGGTTTTACTGGTTTCAACATATAAAGTTGTTAGGCTAAGTTTGAGCTAATACATATATTGCAGTCAATTGCTGCAACCAGAGATGCTTCCCACTTCAGCCCAACTATTTATCCACCATTACCCCGATTAATTTTCGCATAGTCAAACGGCGTAATCCCCTTCTCCCGATTCGCATCCAGATAATCCGCCCACCACTGCAGCATTAACCTGCGCTCTCCCAGATGCTCCGCCTTGTGGATGTAAGCTGCTCGCACAGAGCTACGCTCTTGGTGACTCATCTGCCGCTCTACCGCATCCCTCGACCATAATCCCGACTCGATCAACGAGCTACACGCCATCGTCCTGAAACCATGCCCACATACTTCCGTTTTCGTGTCATAACCCATCACTCTCAGCGCCTTGTTCACCGTGTTTTCACTCATAGGTTTACGCGGATCGTGATCGCCCACAAAGATCAGCTCACGGTTTCCACTCATGCTTTTGATCTTTTGCAAGATAGCGAGAGCTTGTCGCGACAAAGGAACAAGATGTGGAGTACGCATCTTCGAACCACGTTGAGAATGCTTAACTCCTTCCAGTGGCTCACGCTCGCCCGGAATCGTCCACATAGCCGTTTCAAAATCCACTTCTGTCCAGCGAGCAAAACGTAACTCGCTCGAACGGATGAAAACCAGTAACGTCAAATCCACAGCTAACCGCGTTAATGGTCTGCCGGTGTAGTTATCAATGCGATGGAGTAACTCAGGAATGCGATTGAGATCTAGCGCAGCGCGATGCTTTCGTTTAGCTGTTGCGATCGCACCAGTGATCTCTTGTGCAGGATTGTAATCAATTAAGCCGTTCTGTACCGCAAAGCGCATTATTGCCGTTGTTCGCTGTTGAAGACGCGCAGCCACTTCAAGGCGTCCTGACTTTTCCACTGCTTTAATTGGGACCAGTAAGTCACGAGTACCAATATCTTTGATATTTCGCTTCCCAACTGAAGCAAATAAATTGTCTTCCAAGCTTTTCAATACACGAGCGCTATGCGATGCCGACCACTTTTGATTGCTGGCATGCCAGTCTCTGGCGACCACTTCAAACGTTATCGCCTCTTGCTCCTGCTCTACCTTAACGGCTTTCTTGTTCTCACTTGGATCGACGCCATTAGCTATTAGCTTACGGGCTTCATCCCTGCGTGCCCGGGCATCCGCCAGCGAGACTTCGGGGTATTTCCCCAACGCCAGCATCTTCTCTTTGCCGCCGAAGCGATAACGAAGTCGCCAGTATTTAGAACCGTTAGGGTGAACCAGCAATACCATGCCGTCACCGTCAGTCAGTTTATAGGCTTTTGCTTCAGGCTTAGCCGAACGAACCTTCACATCACTCAGAGCCATGATGAGTATCCTTTCAAGGGTTCTGTGTGGGTACAAACATTATCGAACCGCGATATACCCGCAGTTGTACCCGCATCAGTAAGTTGATGTAGATTGAATCAGGTTGACTTAGGTAGAGTGAAAAAGCGAGGAAAGCCTTGCGGATACTGGATTTCAGGCACAAAAAAAGACGTCCGTTGACGTCTATTGATGTTCCGATGGTGCCGAAGGCCGGACTCGAACCGGCACGTATTTCTACGGTTGATTTTGAATCAACTGCGTCTACCGATTTCGCCACTTCGGCACTGAAGGGGATGCGGAAACGTTGTGGATTATACCTGTCGCGCGCCGCCATGCAAGCGGCGACGCGCTAAACCTACGCTAAGTGCCCAAAAAACCAGCGCCCTGTCATTCTACCTCGGAAACCGCCAGCCGAATCACGCCTGCCGCCTTCTGCTCTGGCAGCGCCAGCACCTTCGCCCACATCTCCTGCACCATGTCGCAGGAGAGCTTCTCTTTGCCCACCGCCTTCTCCGGCATCTGCAGCAGCTGGATGTCCTCGCCGTACTTGTCGGCCAGCGTTTTCATAATCGGACGGACATCCGTCACCGCGGCTTCGCGTTCTTCCGGGGTCACGGTGTGGCGATTTTTGCCGTAGGCCGCGCGCATCATGTCGGCGTCGGCCTGCATGCGCCGCGTCATCAGGTCTTTATCCAGCATGCGCATCGGGTTGACGCCCCCTTTTACCGCCGGGTAGAGGAAGCGGAAACAGGCGTCGTCGCTCACCTTCTGGATGGCGGCGGTCTGCTCCATGTTGATCGTCATATAGTTCACCACGTTAGCGTCCGGCGCGTTTTGCAGGCGCGACATCTGCAGATGCAGGATCTGCGGCTGGATGGTGTCGATAATCTTCTGCTCCGGCTCGCCGGCTTTTTGCAGGGCCGCCATCTGGTCAAGAATGCGCTGATGAAGCACAGGCTCCTGCTCTTTAATCACCTGCCAGGCGGGCATTGCGTTGAGGGTGGTATCAAGCTGCTGTTCGGGGGTGTGCTGGCGTTGTTTGTCGAAGTAGACCCAGAACGCCACGACGGCGGCCAGGAGAGTCACCACGACTATACGGATCCACGTTTTATTCATCTCGCATCCTTTTCTTTTCGCTATGCCGGTTTACACCGGCACGCCGCTGTGAAAGCGAAACTCGTTGTCCGGTGTCGAGATAAGTGTGGCTTCAATTTCGCCAAAAAGCTGTATGCGCGGTGAGATATCGTCGTCGCTCACCTGTTGGGCAAGCGTCAGGTAGTCCTGATAGTGGCGCGCTTCCGAGCGCAGCAGCGACAGATAGAATTTCTGCAGATCGTCGTCGAGGAACGGGGCCAGCGCGGCGAAACGCTCGCAGGAGCGGGCTTCGATGTAGGCACCGCAGATGAGCTTGTCGATAAGCGTCAGCGGTTCGTGCGTGCGCACCGCTTTCAGCATCCCTTTGGCGTAGCGGCTGGCGGTGATTTTGACGTACGGAATGTCGCGCGCCAGCATCGCCTCGCGCACCTGCCAGAAGTGGTGCAGCTCTTCTTTAATCAGCAGCACCATGCTGTCGATAAGCGCCTGGCCCCACGGGTCGTCGGTTTTGGGCATGACGCTTTTGCCAATCTGCTTGTGCAGGGCCACAAAATCCGGTTCCGGGCCTTCGCGGAAGGTGAACGCTTCGTAGGGTTTGAGCCAGTCGAGCAGCGCGTCGGCACCGCTTTCGTCGGCGACATATTTGCGCACCAGCAGCAGCGCGGTCTGGGCGGCCTTGAGCTCGCACACCATGTGGTCGGTGAGCAGCAGCGGCAGGTTCGCCGGGTCGCGGGCGTGATCAATCCATGCTGGTGGGGTTGGGCACTGGAGGAAGGTAAGAACGGGGGCGAGTATCTGCGGGTAATCCATGGTTCTGCCTTGAAAAAGCGGTGGCACGCGCCACCGCCTGAAACGCTTAGTGACGCACGCCGTCGTCGTCTTCGTCGATGAAATCTTCGTCGTCGCCTTCTTCGCCGTCTTCACCGTTCGGATCTTCGAAGTAGGTTCCCCAGCCGTCGTATTCCACTTCAAACTTCTCGGCCAGGTTCATCAGCTGTTCGACCTGAGCGTCGATCAGTTCTGCTTTCAGCGCGCCTTCGCTCAGAATATCGCAGCAGATGACGGTGTCGCCCTCTTCCACTTCCAGCTCTTCCGGCTCGGTCACTTCGTAACCCAGTTTGAAAGCTTCTACCGCCAGTTTTTCCAGCGCGTCGAAATCGTCAGCAGAGAAATGGTGCTCGATGGTGTACAGCGCGTCCGGATCGCTACCGTCTTCCAGCAGTTCTTCGATAATCAGGCGCGTCTCTTCGCGTTGCTCTTCCAGGTGTTCCGGGTTTGCCATGGCTCATTCCTCTTTAAAGTGCGGCAGATACTTCTATTTTCACACACGGACGGGTTTGCCTCCACCTTTGTTGGAAAGATTTGTGAAACGGGGTTGCAAATGAATAATTACACATATAAAGTGAATTTTAATTCAATAAGTGGCGTTTGCCATGTGAGGATAAAATGTCTGATCTGTACAAGAAACACTTTCTGAAATTGCTCGATTTTACCCCTGCACAGCTCAATACCCTGCTGACCCTTGCCGCTCAGCTCAAAGCCGATAAAAAAAAGGGTAAGGAAGTACAAAAGCTTACTGGCAAAAACATCGCGCTCATCTTCGAAAAAGACTCAACCCGTACACGATGCTCTTTCGAAGTTGCCGCATTTGACCAGGGCGCGCGCGTCACGTATTTAGGGCCGAGCGGCAGCCAGATTGGGCATAAAGAATCAATTAAGGACACCGCGCGGGTACTCGGGCGGATGTACGATGGCATTCAGTATCGCGGTCACGGTCAGGACGTGGTCGAAACGCTGGCGCAGTATGCGGGCGTACCGGTGTGGAACGGGCTGACCAACGAGTTCCACCCGACGCAATTGCTGGCGGACCTGCTGACCATGCATGAGCACCTGCCGGGCAAAGCGTTTAATGAGATGACGCTGGTTTATGCGGGCGATGCGCGTAACAACATGGGTAACTCGATGCTGGAAGCGGCGGCGTTAACCGGGCTGGATCTGCGTCTCGTGGCACCGAAAGCCTGCTGGCCGGAAGAGCGCCTGGTGGCGGAGTGCAGCGCGCTGGCGGAGAAGAATGGCGGGAAGATCACCCTGACGGAAGAGGTAGCGGCCGGCGTGAAAGGGGCGGACTTCATCTATACCGATGTGTGGGTGTCGATGGGCGAGGCCAAAGAGAAGTGGGCCGAGCGGATTGCCCTGCTGCGCGGGTATCAGGTGAACGCGCAGATGATGGCGCTGACCGGTAACCCCGACGTGAAGTTCCTGCACTGTCTGCCGGCGTTCCATGACGACCAGACCACGCTGGGTAAGCAGATGGCGAAAGAGTTCGATCTGCACGGCGGGATGGAAGTGACGGACGAGGTGTTTGAATCGGCGGCGAGCATTGTGTTTGACCAGGCAGAAAACCGGATGCATACCATTAAGGCGGTGATGGTGGCGACGCTTGGGGAGTGATCCTCTGTAGTCTGGTGCCCTCACCCCGGCCCTCTTCCACCGGGAGAGGGCGTAAACCGGCGCCGCTTCATTGATTTTTCCGCCTGAAAAAGGTACGTTTTCGCCTTAATTCCTGCGTGGACATACCAGCATTATGCCGATTATTCAGTCTGTTGAACGTGCGTTGCAGATCCTCGACCTGTTTAACGAGCAGGCCACCGAGCTTAAGATCACCGACATCAGCAAACTGATGGGGCTGAGCAAAAGTACCCTCCACTCGCTGCTGAAAACCCTGCAGCTTCACGGCTATATCGATCAGAATCCGGAAAACGGTAAATATCGCCTCGGCATGAAGCTGGTTGAGCGCGGCCATTTTGTGGTGGGCTCAATCGATATTCGCCAGAAGGCGAAAGGCTGGCTGACGGAGCTGTCGCAGCGTACCGGGCAGACCACCCATCTGGGGATCCTGGACGGTCGTGAAGGCGTTTATATCGAGAAGATTGAAGGCAAGCTGGCGGCTATCGCCTATTCGCGCATTGGTCGTCGGCTGCCGGTTCACGCCACCGCCATCGGCAAGGTGTTGATTGCCTGGCTTGGCGAGGCCGAGCTGAACGCCCTGCTTGAGGGCTATCAGTACACCACCTATACCCCTTCCACCCTTGCCTCCCGCGACGCGTTGCTGGAGGCCCTCGCCAAGACCCGCGAGCAGGGTTATGCCTTCGACCGCGAAGAGAACGAGCAGGGCGTGCGCTGCGTGGCGGTACCGGTGTGGAACCATGAATCCCGCGTGATTGCCGCCCTGAGTCTGTCGACGCTGACGTCGCGGGTGGATGACGCCGAACTGGCCTGCTTCCGCGAGCAGCTTCAGCAGGCCGGGCTCCAGCTCTCACGCGCGCTGGGTTACCCGGCCTGAGCCGCTATTTCGCGGCCGATTCGTAGGTGAAGTAATCAAAGTCAGCGTGGCAGCCGTCACCGCTGATGTCTTCGCAGTGCAGGCCGACAAACGCGCCGGTAAAGAAGCCGCGCCCACCGATGTAGTCGTCCGACAGTTTCCACGCTTCATACGTCACCGGCACGGTGTGCCACGTGTCACCGTCAAACGAGTAGCTGTAACGGTAAACCAGGGTGTCGACGTCAACCCGTAACCAGATGCTCTCTGCGCTGTCCGGTACCGGGATCGGCTGTTCATGCAGCGGCCACGACGGCACGTTGTGGTCAAGCTGGATCACTTTGATCGTTCTGCCCTGCCCCTCCTCGTAGTCCACAAAGCAGTAGCTCCAGTTTTTACTGTTGTAGTAGCAGGTCAGCCCGGCGCTCTGCTGGAAGTGAACCGGCGAGAACTGCATGCGCGTCTCTGCCCGGAAGGCGAAGTGCTGCCAGCGGCGTGCCACGGTCGACTGGGTAAAGGTCGAGTTAAGCGAGTCGTTGCCGTAAAGCCGCAAATACCCCGGTCGCACGCTGAGCGAGCCGAGGGTGTCGTCGAACGGAATGCGCAGGGTCTGCAGCTCCGGGTCAAGCGTGCTGCCGTCGAAATCCTCCCGCCAGCGGTCCCGGGAGGCGGCGGGCTGCTCCGCTATCTGCGGGCCGGGGACGGTCAGCTGCGCGTGTTTACCGCCGTCAACGTACGGCCAGCCGTCGCGCCATTCGATGCGCGCAATGCCGGTCTCGCGTCCCAGCGGGCAGTAGCCGCGCCCGCCCGAGACCAGCAGCGGTATACCCGGCAGGCGCAGCGGTCGGCTGGTGAGGTAGGCCATATACCACTCCCCGGTGTGGGTCTGCAGCAGCGAGCCGTGGCCGCTCTTCTGCAGCGGGTTCTCCGGCAGATGCCAGCTGGTCATCATCGTCACGTCCGGATGCAATTCGTACGGCCCGTCGAGAGTTTTTGAGCGCAGCACCACCACCGCGTGTTCATAGCTGGTGCCGCCTTCGGCGACCATCAGGTAGTACCAGCCCTCTTTACGATAAAGGTGCGCCCCTTCGGTGTAGCAGAGCGGCGTGCCGGTAAACAGGGTTTTGCGCTCGGGCGAAAGGGTGCCGGTCTGCGGGTCAAACTCCTGCATCACGATGGTGTTATGCGGGTTGCTGTGATGGCGCGGCCCCCACGGGCGGTAGAGGTAGTATTTACGGCCATCATCGTCGTGGAACAGCGACGGGTCAAACCCTCCGTTGCCCATCGGGATCGGTTCGCTCCACGGCCCCTCGATGGAGGGCGCAGTGACGAGAAAGTTACGGCCATTTTTCCACGGCGAATCGACAATTTTCACGTCGGTGTACAGCAGCCAGAATTGGCCATCGGCGTAGCTCAGGCACGGCGCCCAGATGCCGCCGGAGTCCGGGTTGCCCTTCATGTCCAGCATCGACACCCTGTCCAGCGGCGTGCTGACCAGCGACCAATTCTTCATGTCACGGGAGTGGTAGATGCGCACGCCCGGAAACCATTCAAACGTCGAGGTGGCGATGTAGTAATCCTCCCCCTGACGGCACAGGGACGGGTCCGGGTTGAAGCCGGTGAGGATCGGGTTTGTTATCGTTGTCATGTTGCCTCCTGTTAATGGGATGCGGCTGTCGCAGCCTCGGGCACGGCGTCACCCTGCGTTGCACGGTGCTTAATCAGCTGCTGGCTGATGGCCGCCACGCGGGCGTCGGTGAGTTTGTAGAACGACAGCATGATGAACATGCCCACGTAGAGCACCACCGGCACCACGCAGAACAGAATTTTAATGGTGGTCAGCACTTCGACCGGCTGCACGCTGCTGCTGGCGGAGTAGTTCACATACGCCAGGATCCAGCCCACCACCGCGCCGCCAATCGCCAGACCGATCTTCAGGCTGAACAGGTAGGTGGAGAACACCAGCCCGTCGAGGCGGCGACCGCTGCGGCTCTCCTCGTAATCCACCACGTCAGAGGCCATCAGCCACTGCAGGGGCGTGGTGGTGTTAAAGACGAACAGGAACAGAATGTTAAGGGCGAAAATCAGGGCGATATGTTCGGCCGGGATGAAGAAAATCAGCAGGCTGATCAGGGAGTAGGCCACGATAATCCACTTGAAGGCGGTCACCCGGTCAAAGCGCCCCAGCAGGCGGGATGAGCAGAGCGAACCAAACATGGTGGCGAGGCTGCCGTAAAGCAGAAACTGCGTCGCCATCTCCGGGTGATCCATGACGTATTTCACGAAGTAGAGCGTCGCCCCGCCGCGGACCACGTTGGAACAGGTCGCCATCATCTTGAACGCACACATAATGCGCCACTGGGTATTGCCGAACAGAAGCTTGAGGTCTTTCGACACCGACGACCCCGGCTGCACCTCAAAGATGTAGCGCTCTTTGGTGGTGAAGAAGCAGACGTAGAGCAGCACCACGCCGCTCAGCCCCAGCACGCACATGGCGCCGAAATAACCGACCTGCTCATCGCCTTTACCAATGATGCTCACCAGCGGCAGGGCAATGCCACTGATGGCCAGCGATCCCGCCGCCGCGAGGAAAAAGCGCCAGGACTGCAGCGCGTGGCGCTCTTTCGGGTCAGCGGTGATGACGCCCGGCATGGCGCAGTAAGGGACGTTAACGAAGGTGTAAACCAGGGTCAGCAGAATGTAGGTTATGCAGGCGTAGATGATTTTACCCTGCGCGGAGAAGTCCGGCGTGTAGAAGGTCAGCACGCAGACAATCCCAAACGGGATCGCGCCCCACAGCAGGAACGGGCGGAACTGGCCGTGACGCGTGCGGGTGCGGTCAACCAGCAGCCCCATCAGCGGATCGGTGACGGCATCCAGCACGCGGGAAACTAAAAACAGCGTCCCCATAATGCCCGCCGACAGGCCAAACACGTCGGTATAGAAATAGGCCAGCAGGAACATGGTGGCCTGCCAGACAAAGCCGCAGGCGGTGTCACCCAGCCCGTAGCCAATTTTATCTTTCATGGTTAATTGCATCATTACCCCCAACGGCAGTACGTGGAACAGTGCAAACGCCAGGGTCCTGATTCAGGCAAATAAATGCCCGGTGCATCATCAGGAATACACCCTTATTTCGTGTGCTGAATTCACAACATCGTGTTAATAGAGTGTAATTAAGTGTTCAATTAACCGACAATGGTCATATCTTATTTCTGAATTATGATATTTTGCTTTTGTGACACCACTCGACATCCTGATATCATTTAAAGACCTTGCTTTTCATGTAATTAGATTATTTACGCAATAATAAAAAACAGACATGCAAAAGCCGTCCACGGAATATTTTCCGTAGACGACAAGAGCCAGAAATATAATTAAAGACCGAGCGCTTTTTTACCGGCGTTAATTACCTCGATGATTTTATCGGTGTCATAAATACACCCTTTCCAGGTGCCGCCACTCACCGACTGCAGAGCCGCCCACAGGCGGGTATCGTCTGGCAAAAATGCGTGGGCGTGCAGATCAGGATGCACCGGACGCGACGCCAGCACGCGCGCCCCCTCTTCCGGCGTCAGCGGCTGCTCCGCCGTGCCGATAAAGTTAACGCTGCCCGTTAAGGACAGGCGGTCGACGCTGATCTCAATGATATCGTTGTCGCGCAGCTTGCCGATGGGGCCACCAGCCAGCGCTTCCGGCGACACATGGCCGAAGCACGCCCCGGTTGATACCCCCGAGAAGCGCGCATCGGTGATCAGCGATACCGTCTTGCCCCACGAGATATGTTTCAGCGCAGAGGTTAGCTGGTAGGTCTCTTCCATGCCGGTGCCGGACGGGCCTCCGCCAATCACCACCATAATATCGCCCTGCTGGATAGCCTCCTGCTTGATGGCCTTGATGGCCTGCGCTTCAGAGACAAACACCCGCACCCGGCCGGTATGGCGGTAAACGCCATCGTCATCCACAACAGACGGGTCGATGGCCGTGGCTTTGATCACCGATCCTTCGGGCGCGATATTGCCGGTCGGGAAGCAGACCGTCGAGGTCAGGCCTTTCGCGTGGGCGCGCTCAGGCGGCAGGATCACGTCATCCGGATCGACGCCGTCCTGCTCGCGCAGGCACTGACGAAAACGCGCCCGACGCACTGAGTTTTCCCACCAGTCGAGGTTCTCCCCGACCGTCAGGCCGGTAACGGTCATGGCATCTTCATGCAGCAGCCCCAGCTTGCGCAGATGGAGCATCACCTCCGGCACGCCGCCCGCCAGGAAAGCACGTACCGTCGGGTGGTAGTCCGGGCCGTTTGGCAGCACGCTCACCAGACGCGGAACCTTACGGTTGATGCGCGTCCAGTGCGCCACATCCGGAATGGTGCAGCCCGCCGCATGGGCAATCGCCGGGATGTGCAGCAGCAGGTTGGTGGAGCCGCCAAACACCGCGTGAAGCACCATGGCGTTTTCAATGGCTTTGTCGGTCAGGATATCGCGAGTCGTGATCCCACGGTTATCCAGCTCGCTCACCGCCCGCGCAGACTGACGGGCAATCTCCAGCCACACGGCCTGCCCGGACGGGGCGAGCGCGGAGTGCGGCAGCGCCAGACCCAGCGCTTCGGCCACCACCTGTGACGTTCCCGCGGTGCCGAGAAACTGACAGCCGCCGCCGGGTGATGCGCAGGCGCGGCATCCCAGCTCGGCAGCCTCCTGCAGCGACAGCTCATGGTTAGCGAAACGCGCACCAATGGTCTGCACTTTTCCGGCATCTTCCCCCACGGTCGGCGGCAGTGTCGCCCCACCCGGCACCAGAATGGTCGGCAGATCATGCATGGAGGCCAGCGCAATCATGGTCGCGGGCAGCCCTTTATCGCAGGTTGCCACGCCGATCACCGCGCGCCGCGTCGGCAGGGAGCGGATCAGACGACGAAACACGATCGCCGCGTCATTACGGTACGGCAGGGAGTCGAACATGCCGTGGGTGCCCTGAGAGCGTCCGTCGCACGGATCGCTGACGAAGGCCGCAAACGGGATCCCACCATTACGGGTGATCTCCTTCGCCGCCGCCTGCATCTGCATGCCAATCTCCCAGTGCCCGGTGTGGTAGCCCAGCGCAACAGGTCGTCCGTCCCCGGCGCGAATGCCGCCCTGCGTACCGATAATCAGCACCTCTTTGCCGGTCAGCTTGTTGGCGTCCCAGCCCATACCGGCGTTTTGCGTCATGCCAAACAGGTTACCGCTGGGGGATTCCATCAGCATTTGCGGCGTCAGCGGCAGCGCCCCCTGCGGCCCGGCCGCATGGGTGATGACGGCATAAAACGCATCGTCCTGTGGGGTGAAAATTTTCTCAATGGTCATCGTCGTCTTCCGGCTCAGCAGAGCTTGAGCTGTTGCAACAGGGTTTTCAGCTGCGCCTTACGCGGTTCATCCAGTGGCGACGCGGGCGGCAGCACGTATGTGGAGATCGGGCGGCCGCACAGCACAATCGCCTCTTTAATGACGTTCACAAACGGCGTATCGAGCTGATACATCTGCGGTATTTGCAGCAGGACCTGGTGGTATTCGGCCGCCTTCGCCACCTCCTGGTCACGCCAGGCCTTCAGCAGATTCACCGACACCTGCGGAGCAAAGTTACCGCTGGCCGAGATCGCGCCATCGCCCCCCAGCAGCAACGTATTAAACAGATGATCGTCATAGCCGCACAGCACCGTGAAGTGCGGATGGGCAGATTTGACGGTGTGGATCATGCTACGCAGATGGGCGACGGAATCGATCGTGTCTTTGATGCCGACAATATTGCTCCGCGAGTCGGCCAGGGTTTTGACCAGCGCCGGAGTCAGATCCTGCCCGGTCAGCGCCGGGAAGTTATACAGTATTACCGGCAGCGTGACGCTGTCTGCCACCTGTTCGAAATAGCGGATCAGATTCGCTTCGGACACTTTCCAGTAGTACGGGTTGATCACCACGATCCCGTCGGCGCCGGCCTGCTGCGCATGCTGGCTCAGTTCAAAGGTTTCCCGGGCATTGGTGCCACCGGTGCCAATCAGCACCGGCACCCGGCGATCGACATGATCGATAGCAAACCGGGCAATGGTTTTACGCTCTTCGGCGTTTAGCTGGGAGAACTCGCCGCCGCTGCCCAAAAAGAACAGGCCATCGACGCCTGCGGCGATCAGGTCGTCGATCAACGCGGCGGTGCCGTGTTTATCAAGCTGTCCATCGGCGGTAAAGATGGTGGAGACAGGGGGAATGATTCCCGTGAACAACGCGGTCTGCGGCATGAGATCTCCTTGCTGAATTATTTTGTTCTACATTATAGAACAGCGTTCATTAATTTAACGATCATACTATGACGCAGAAAAAGCGCAGGTAAATGGGAGGCGATGAGGGAGTGCGGAAAATATTAGCTGGATCACATAATGACGGGCTGCGGCCTGATGCTTTCACCCTCTCCCACCGGGAGAGGGAACATTTCACCCTTCTCTTACGCTAACAGGGCTTACCCCACCAGCATTTTCACCACCACTTTACGCACCTTCGCAGGCGCGCCCACCGCGCACAGCGGCTTGTGCACTTCGCCTGGATAGAACACCACAAAATCACCTTCACTTAACACCACCGTTTTCTCCTGCCCGCCCTCGGGCAAAAACGCGATGTCTTTATCCGCCAGCCAGTCGGTGTCCGGCGTACCGTGCGGCAGGGTACTGAAGGTCATCCCCTCCTGGCCTTTCATGATTATCTGAATATCCAGATAGCGGGCGTGATACTCAGCGCGGCGCTCGGCAAACGGCTGGGTCATATCTTCAGACACCAGATAAAACAGGCTGTTGCCTTCGATGTCGTGTTTGCCGCAGGGGGTAGCATCGGTAACGTGCGCCTTGACGTACTCGATAGCCTGACGCAGTTCTTCAGGTAGCCAGGACTGCTGATGAAGGATGTTGCCAGCGATCATAAATAAACCCTCAATATAAAACAGCGTTTCATTTTAATCTTTTATACGAGAATTCAGACTGTCCTACCACCGCTTTTTCGATGAGTTTTGCGCGAGCGCATGTTTATCGGGAAATGTGTTACTCCACTGTTAATCGCTCACAGGCATTTATGCAGTCTTTATGCATAACCCCAGCCCTCCGCTTTCAGGACGTGATGCTAACTTACTGATCGTATACGCTTCATAGCAAAACTCTCTGTGACTTCACACTTTATCATTTTGATAATTTGCTATTAAATCCCATAATTATTTATTGATTTTTCTTAAGCCAAAAATAGTTAATTGATAATAGTGCATAGTCATTCTGCTCGCCATTTAATTATCTTCAAAATCAATAGCATAGCTAAATATGTCAAAACATTAAATTCTACAAAATAATAACAACTCCAAATAATGCCAACGGATCCTGCTTAGCTATTCACCCGCAAATATAATCAAATTAATCATTATCTGATACGAATCATGCAAATGAAAACAAACTCCTTAATAGCTATTCTCACGTGAGCAACGTCACAATATTCATTATTTAAGCGCCTACTATAAATCTCGAAATCAATTGAGCTTAGCCGCCATGTAAATAAAGACATCACATGGCGCATGCCCTTTTTATTCTGAAAAACAGTTAAAGGAATAATTATGGAAAAGCATTACGTCGGTTCTGAAATTGGTCAATTGCGTAGCGTTATGCTGCACCGCCCAAATTTAAGTCTGAAACGTTTAACGCCATCGAACTGCCAGGAGCTGCTATTCGATGATGTGCTCTCGGTTGAGCGGGCGGGTGAAGAGCATGACATCTTCGCTAACACCCTGCGCGAGCAGGGTGTGGAAGTCCTGCTGTTGACCGACCTTCTCACGCAAACGCTTGATATTGCGGAGGCCAAAACCTGGCTGCTGGAGACGCAAATCTCTGACTATCGCCTCGGGCCAACCTTTGCCGGCGACGTGCGCGGCTGGCTGGCAGATATGCCACACCGTGAACTGGCACGCAGATTAAGCGGCGGATTAACCTACGGTGAAATTCCGGCGGCCTTTAAAAATATGGTGGTGGATACCCACACGGCAAATGATTTTATTATGAAGCCACTGCCTAACCATTTATTTACCCGCGATACCTCGTGCTGGATTTATAACGGCGTGTCAATTAACCCGATGGCCAAAGCGGCCCGCCAGCGTGAAACCAATAATCTCCGGGCCATATATCGCTGGCACCCTGCATTTGCCGATGGCGATTTTATTAAGTATTTCGGCGATGAAAACATTAATTACGACCACGCCACGTTAGAGGGCGGCGACGTATTAGTTATTGGCCGCGGCGCAGTGTTAATCGGCATGTCTGAACGCACCACGCCGCAGGGCGTTGAGTTCCTCGCCAATAGCCTGTTCAAACACCGCCAGGCCGAGCGCGTCATCGCTGTGGAACTGCCAAAACACCGCTCCTGCATGCACCTCGATACCGTCATGACCCACATCGACGTGGACACCTTCTCCGTCTACCCGGAAGTGGTGCGCAAAGACGCTCAGTGCTGGACGCTCACCCCGGACGGCCGCGGTGGCCTGCTGCGCACCCAGGAAACGGATCTGCTGCACGCCATTGAAAAAGCGCTCGGCATTAATCAGGTACGCCTGATCACCACCGGCGGCGACGCCTTTGAAGCCGAACGCGAACAGTGGAATGACGCGAATAACGTGCTGACCATCCGCCCGGGCGTGGTGATTGGCTACGAGCGTAACGTCTGGACCAACGAGAAATATGACAAAGCGGGTATCACCGTGCTGCCTATCCCGGGTGACGAACTGGGACGCGGCCGCGGCGGCGCGCGCTGCATGAGCTGCCCACTGGAACGCGACGGAATTTAAAGGAGCCATCATGGAACGAAAACCCACTCTGGTTGTGGCGCTTGGCGGTAACGCATTGCTGAAACGCGGCGAGCCGCTGGAAGCGGAGATCCAGCGCCAGAACATCGAGCTAGCGGCCCGCACCATCGCTGGGCTGACGGAACAGTGGCGCGTGGTACTGGTTCACGGCAACGGGCCGCAGGTTGGGCTGCTGGCGCTGCAAAACAGCGCGTACGACAAAGTCACCCCCTACCCGCTGGACATCCTCG
The DNA here is from genome assembly GCF_003635055.1 of Enterobacter sp. WPR_3_1. Lineage (NCBI taxonomy): Bacteria > Pseudomonadati > Pseudomonadota > Gammaproteobacteria > Enterobacterales > Enterobacteriaceae > Enterobacter > Enterobacter sp. WPR_3_1. The sequence continues at coordinate 380,797 of NZ_RBXU01000010.1, forward strand.
GCGCCGAAAGTCAGGGAATGATTGGCTACATGCTCCAGCAGGCGCTGAAAAACAATCTGCCCCAGCGTGAGGTGAGCGTCCTGCTCACCCAGGTGGAAGTGGACGCCGCCGATCCGGCATTTACTAACCCGACCAAATACATCGGCCCGGTCTACAGCGAAACCCAGGCAAAAACGCTGCAGGCGGAGAAAGGCTGGGTGTTCAAGGCCGACGGCAGCTATTTCCGCCGGGTGGTTCCCTCTCCACAGCCGAAACGCATCGTTGAGAGCGACGCCATCACGGCACTGATACAGCGCGATCACCTGGTGATCTGCAACGGCGGCGGCGGCGTGCCGGTGGTGGAAAACGCCAATGGGTATCACGGCATTGAAGCGGTGATCGACAAAGACCTCTCTGCCGCCCTGCTGGCGCGCCAGATTGAAGCCGATGCCCTGCTGATCCTGACCGATGCCGACGCGGTGTACCTCGACTGGGGCAAACCAACCCAGCGTCCGCTGGCACAGGTCACGCCGGAACGGCTCAGGGGCATGCAGTTTGACGCCGGTTCGATGGGGCCAAAAGTGGCCGCCTGCCGCGAGTTTGTCGAGGCCTGCAACGGCATCGCCGGGATCGGCGCGCTGGCCGACGGGGCAGACATTCTGGCGGGCGAGAAAGGCACGTTGATTCGCCACTGAACCGTATTTTCCCCTCACCTTCCCTCTCTCACTGTGGGCGAGGGTCGGGGTGAGGGCACCAGACAACACCATTTTAAAAGGGACGACCCAATGACCATCAATCTGAAAAACCGTAATTTCCTCAAACTGCTGGACTACACCCCGGCAGAAATCCAGTACCTGATCGACCTGGCCATCGAACTCAAAGCCGCCAAAAAAGCCGGACGTGAAAAACAAACCCTGGTCGGGAAAAACATCGCCCTGATTTTTGAAAAAACGTCCACGCGCACCCGCTGCGCCTTTGAAGTCGGTGCCTTCGACCAGGGCGCACAGGTGACCTACCTCGGCCCAAGCGGCTCGCAGATTGGCCACAAGGAGTCGATGAAAGACACCGCCCGCGTGCTGGGGCGGATGTACGACGGCATCGAGTATCGCGGCTACGGCCAGGCCATCGTGGAAGAGCTGGGCGAGTATGCGGGCGTGCCGGTGTGGAACGGCCTGACCGACGAGTTTCACCCCACGCAGATCCTCGCCGACCTGATGACCATGCTGGAGCATGCTCCGGGCAAAACCCTGCCGGACCTGAGCTTTTCTTACCTTGGCGACGCGCGGAACAACATGGGCAACTCCCTGATGGTCGGTGCCGCCAAAATGGGGATGGATATCCGCCTCGTCGCACCGAAATCGTTCTGGCCGGAAGCCGGGCTGGTTGAGCAGTGCCGCGCCATCGCCAAAGAGACCGGCGCACGCATCACGCTCACCGACGACGTGGAGGAAGGCGTACACGGTGCCGATTTCCTCTACACCGACGTGTGGGTCTCGATGGGCGAGCCGAAAGAGGCCTGGGCCGAGCGCGTCAGCCTGATGAAGCCTTACCAGATTAACGCGCAGGTGATGAAAGCCACCGGCAACCCGAACGTCAAGTTCATGCACTGCCTGCCGGCGTTCCACAACGAACACACCAAAGTCGGCCGTGAAATCGAGATGGCCTACGGTCTGAAAGGGCTGGAGGTGACGGAAGAGGTCTTCGAATCACCGAACTCAATCGTCTTTGACGAAGCAGAGAACCGCATGCACACCATTAAAGCGGTCATGGTGGCGACACTCGGCGACTAATCACCGCCCGGCGCGCCACGGGGTGCGCCGGGTACAGGAGAACATCATGGGCAAGTTCAAGTTTCCCTCCGCTTACACCATTCTCTTTTTTCTGATTGCCGTTGTGGCGGCACTGAGCTGGGTCGTGCCTGCCGGTCAGTATCAGATGGCAATGAATGAAACCCTCGGTAAAGAAGTGCCGATTGCCGGAACGTACGCGCACGTGGCAGCGCATCCGCAGGGGCTGGTTTCCGTACTGATGGCCCCCATTGCCGGGCTGTACGATCCCGTTTCCGGCCAGGCCGGGGCGATCGACGTCGCGCTGTTTATCCTGATCATCGGGGGATTTCTCGGGATCGTCACCAAAACCGGGGCGATCGACGCCGGGATCGAACGCGTAACCACCCGCCTTCGCGGACGTGAAGAATGGATGATCCCGATCCTGATGGCGCTGTTCGCGGCTGGCGGCACCATTTACGGCATGGCCGAAGAGTCCCTGCCCTTTTATACCCTGCTGGTCCCGGTGATGCTGGCCGCCCGTTTCGATCCGGTTGTCGCCGCATCCACCGTGCTGCTCGGAGCGGGGATCGGCACGCTCGGCTCCACCATCAACCCGTTTGCCACGGTGATCGCCGCTAACGCCGCCGGGATCCCGTTTACCAACGGTATCGCCCTGCGCGTGGCGCTGCTGGTGATCGGCTGGATCATTTGCGTGGCATGGGTGATGCGCTATGCCCGTAAAGTGCGGCTGGATCCGTCATGCTCTATCGTCGCAGACAAGCAGGAAGAGAACCTCGCCCACTTCCTCGGCAATAAAGGCGAGCAGTCGCTGGAATTTACCCCGGTGCGCAAAATCATTCTGCTGATCTTCGCCCTCGCCTTCGCGGTGATGATCTACGGCGTAGCGGTGCTGGGCTGGTGGATGGCGGAGATCTCGGCGGTATTTTTGGCCAGCGCCATTATCGTCGGGCTGATTGCCCGCATGAGCGAAGAGGAGCTGACCTCGACGTTTATCAACGGCGCGCGAGATTTGCTGGGCGTCGCGCTGATTATCGGCATTGCGCGCGGTATCGTAGTCATTATGGATAAGGGCATGATTACCCACACCATTTTGCACAGCGCGGAAGGGCTGGTCAGCGGGTTGTCCACGGTGGCGTTTATCAACGTGATGTACTGGCTTGAGGTCGTGCTGTCGTTTCTTGTGCCTTCTTCGTCCGGCCTGGCCGTTCTGACGATGCCGATCATGGCACCCCTTGCTGATTTCGCTAACGTCAACCGCGACCTGGTGGTTACGGCTTACCAGTCGGCCTCCGGCATCGTTAACCTGGTCACGCCGACCTCAGCGGTTGTGATGGGCGGTCTGGCGATTGCCCGTGTGCCTTACGTGCGTTACCTGAAATGGGTTGCGCCGCTGCTGGCGATCCTGACGGTGGTGATTATGGTGGCGTTAAGCCTGGGTGCCTTGTTGTAATTTGCCGGCTGGCACTGCGCCTGTCCGGCCTACGGACCGGTGCGGTGCCACCGGTTATGTCGGGAACTGATATGGGAAATATGATGGATTACGAAGACTGCTCTCCCAGAGAACAACTGCAGCTAACGGTGTGCCAGCAGCTGATCGCCGAAAAGAGTTATCTCTCCCAGGAAGAAATCCGCCGCGATTTGCAGGAGAGAGGGTTTGACAGCATCAGCCAGTCGACCGTTTCGCGTCTGCTGAAATTGCTCGGTGTCATAAAAATTCGAAATGCCAAAGGGCTAAAGATTTATTCGTTGAATCCTCAGTTGCGCCCTGCCCCCGATGCCGCGCGTACCGTTTCCGAAATGGTGGTGAGCGTGGAGCATAATAGCGAATTTATCCTTGTTCATACCGTGGCCGGATATGGCCGTGCGGTGGCGCGAATTCTGGATTATCACCAGTTACCGGAAATTTTAGGTGTGGTTGCCGGAAGCAGTATCGTCTGGGTCGCTCCCCGGGTGGTAAAGCGTACTGCGCTGGTGCATAAACAAATTAATTATTTACTCAGAACGAATTAATATTCATAAAGAACCGTTTGCATTGAGTAAAGTGTGCATTAAACCCCTTGATCCGAAAATCGAGCTGCGTATAATGCCCGACAATTTGCCGGGAGGAAGCATGGTCAAGCGTGTACGACATAACGTCTTACCGCGTCTGAAATCAGACGCTGGCCTGCCGTTTTTCTTCCCGTTGCACAATCTATTCCCAGAGCCCCTCATTTGAGGGGCTTTTTTTTGCCCGGCGTCAGGAGATAAACATGAATCCGCTTTATCAAAAACACATCATTTCCATAAACGACCTCAGCCGCGAAGAGCTGGAACTGGTTCTGGAAACCGCGGCAAAACTGAAGGCAAATCCGCAACCGGAACTGCTGAAGCACAAGGTGATTGCGAGCTGCTTCTTCGAAGCGTCGACCCGCACCCGCCTCTCCTTCGAAACCTCTATGCACCGCCTCGGCGCGAGCGTGGTAGGGTTTTCAGACAGCAGCAACACCTCGCTGGGTAAAAAAGGCGAAACGCTGGCGGATACCATTTCAGTTATCAGTACCTATGTTGATGCGATTGTGATGCGCCACCCGCAGGAAGGCGCGGCGCGTCTGGCGACCGAATTTTCCGGCGGTATTCCGGTGCTGAACGCCGGAGACGGGGCCAACCAGCATCCGACACAGACCCTGCTGGATCTGTTCACCATTCAGGAAACGCAGGGCCGTCTGGAAAACCTGAACATCGCCATGGTGGGTGACCTGAAATATGGCCGCACCGTTCACTCGCTGACCCAGGCGCTGGCGAAATTTAACGGCAACCACTTCTTCTTCATCGCGCCGGACGCGCTGGCAATGCCGCAGTACATCCTCGACATGCTGGACGAAAAAGGGATCCCGTGGAGTCTGCATGCCAGCATCGAAGAGGTGATGGGCAACGTCGATATTCTGTATATGACCCGCGTGCAAAAAGAGCGTCTGGATCCGTCTGAATACGCCAACGTGAAGGCACAGTTTGTGCTGCGCGCCAGCGACCTCGACGGCGCACGCGAGAATATGAAGGTGCTGCACCCGCTGCCACGTATCGATGAGATCACCACCGACGTGGATAAAACGCCGCACGCCTGGTACTTCCAGCAGGCCGGAAACGGCATCTTCGCCCGCCAGGCGTTACTGGCACTGGTTCTGAATCGCGAATTGGCTCTGTAAGGGGAAATGACAATGACACACGATAACAAACTCCAGGTTGAAGCCATCAAACGTGGCACCGTGATTGACCACATCCCTGCCCAGATCGGCTTTAAGCTGCTGACGCTGTTCAAGCTGACCGAAACCGACCAGCGCATCACCATCGGCCTGAATCTGCCGTCGGGTGAAATGGGCCGCAAAGACCTGATCAAGATTGAAAACACTTTCCTGACCGACGAGCAGGTTAACCAGCTCTCTCTGTACGCGCCGGATGCCACCGTGAACCGCATCGACGAGTACGAAGTGGTCGGTAAATCCCGTCCTAATCTGCCGGATCGCATTGAAAATGTGCTGGTCTGCCCGAACAGCAACTGCATCAGTCATGCTGAGCCGGTTTCGTCCAGTTTTGCAGTGAAAAAACGTGCCGATGACATCGCACTCAAATGCAAATACTGCGAAAAAGAGTTTTCTCATTATGTGGTGCTGGCCAACTAATTGAGGTTGGTAAAGGATCCCGGCCTCCCTATAATGGCCGGGAACATTTAATCAGCTGTTATTCTGGAGAAATCATGACCAAAGTACTCGCGACGGAAAATGCACCAGCGGCTATCGGCCCATACGTTCAGGGCGTTGATCTGGGTAGCATGATTATTACCTCTGGCCAGATCCCGGTGAACCCAAAAACGGGTGAAGTGCCAGAAGACGTGGCGGCGCAGGCGCGTCAGTCGCTGGAAAACGTACAGGCTATCGTGGAGTCTGCGGGTCTGAAAGTGGGCGACATCGTGAAAACCACCGTGTTCGTGAAAGATCTGAACGATTTCGCGACCGTTAACGCCACGTACGAAGCGTTCTTCACTGAGCACAACGCCACTTTCCCTGCACGTTCCTGTGTGGAAGTTGCGCGTCTGCCTAAAGACGTGAAAATTGAAATCGAAGCGATCGCCGTACGTCGCTAAGTTTCAGTCAGGGGGCAGCCGGGGCTGCCTTTACGCCCGGCAGGCAACGCGCTACCGGGCGTTTTGCTACTGATTCCGCGTCGCCCGTAGCAGCGTTTCCAGCGGATACACCGCCGCAATCACCACTTCATCCTGTATTTTCGCCGCGTTATCCAGCTCGCCCTGAATAGAGGCAATCTCGTTGTCATCCAGCGTCCCCTGACGCGCCACCAGATCCGTCAGCCGCAGGCCAATCGAGGCCAGTTTATCCACCTCCTGAATAACCGGTTTAATCGCCTTCAGTGCGTAGCTGTTTTCGCTTAATGCCAGCGCATCGCTGGTGTTGCTTTGCCAGCGGTTGAAGACGTGGCGCAGCGCGTCGGCGCTTTCCGTGTCTTCCGCGTCGCTGACCAGGCGGTCAGCCCATTTGTTCATCTGGCGCACCGTGGCACTTTCGGCGTTGAGCGCATCAGCAAACCGATTGAGCGGTTCGAACTGATGGTAATTTCCGGCCTGGAACTTAAGATGCTGACGGGTGTAATACTGCGCCGGCTCGATTGCCTGCGCGAGGATTTGCAGCGGAAGGGTATCGGCGTTATTCGCCAGACGCGTGAACTGCACCTGCTGCTGAGTATGCTGCTGCAGCCCGACCGAGACCGTCGACCAGCTGTCCATCGCCTGCAGGCGGGTGTACATATTGTCGACATCGTTAACGTCCTGCGCGGACCATAACCGCTCCGCCACCGCAAAGGTGCGCGGCCACAGGCGGATATCCAGCACCGGTGCGACCACGTTTTCCGCCCACAGCGCGGCTTCCCCGCCGAGCAGGTTCACCTGATGAGCGGCGTCCGGTACCACCGGCGGGATGCCTTTGGGGATATCGTCCAGCCGCTTGCCGCTAATGGGATAGCGGGCATTGCCCACCAGGAAATAGCCGCTCAGATTATCGTTGTCCACCGACACCACCGGGCGCGTTTCGCCCATCCAGGTATCGACGGTAAACGTCACCTGATTGTCGTCGCGCCACGCAATATCCTGTACCGCACGCCGGGATTTCCCGGCGAAATCAATAAATCCGCGCCAGCCGGAATCCCCTTTCACCAGGGTGAAACTCCCCTCCACCGGCTTGCCTTTCAGACGCGGCATGGTGAATGACCAGCTCTGGGCGCTGTCGGTGTCGCCAATCACATCCTCGCCGTTTAACCCCTGCGGCACAATTTCATTGCGGTAGTGATAGGCGGTGGACTGGGGCTGATCGAGGTAAAAGCCGGTCGAGAGAATGCCTTTATAGCCCTTCTGCGCCACCTGCCCCAGCGCGTCCTGCCCTTGCCAGGACTGGATCAAGATGCTTTTTGGCAGATCAGGATGAGCAATTTCATCCCAGCCCACCATCTGCCGGTGGTGTTTTTCGAGGATATTTTCCAGCTTGCGATTGAAATAGGCCTGCAGGGCATGGCTGTCTGCCAGTGTGTTGTCGCGCATAAACTGCTGAATGGCAGCGTTCGCTTTCCACTGGCTGTCATCCACCTCATCGCCGCCAATATGCAGATACGGATCGGGGAAGATCGCCGCCAGTTCACTGACCATCGCCTCCGCAAACTGATAGGTCGCCGCTTTTGTCGGATCCAGGACCGGTTTCAGCACGCCCCAGTGGCGTTCCATCACATACGGTCCCGGGGCGCTCATCAGTTCCGGGTAGGCCACGGCAATCGCCGAGGCGTGGCCCGGCATGTCGATCTCCGGCACCACGCGGATGCCGCGCTCGGTGGCATAGCGCACAACGTCGCGCATCTGTTCCGGCGTGTAAAACAGCCCGTCGCTGGCGAGCTGCGTGAGCTTTGGATAGCGTGTCGAGCTGAAGCGCCAGCCCTGATCGTCGGTCAAATGCCAGTGCAACACGTTGAGTTTTGCCGCCGCCATACCGTCAATCTGCCGTTTGATATCCGGCAGCGGGATAAAGTGTCGTGCCGAGTCAAGCAGCAGCCCACGCCACGGGAAACGGGGGGAATCCTCAATAGTAACCCACGGCAGAGAGGTGTTTTCCGCCCCGTTTTGTATCAGCTGGAGCAGGGTTTCCATGGCGCGCAGCGCGCCAAAACGGGTGTTGGCGGTGATATCCACGCCACTGGCATCGACCGTGAGCGTATAGCGCTCATCGCTGTCCGGCAGCGGCTGCGGCTTCACTTTTTTGGTAATGGCAATGCGGATAGTGGGCTTGTCCGGTTTAACGGCCTGCGGCTGTAGCGTCCAGCCGGTTTGCAGGGCGATGCGCTGGCGCAGACGGTTGACCGCGTCGCCGAGGTCGTCTCCGGTAACGCTGACGGAAAGGGTGTTGCTGAGTACCAGTGCGCCCTGCGTCGCGGGACGTTCAACCTTCGCAGGCCAGGGCATCAGGGGAAGGTCGCCTGCCGGAGCGGCAAACGCTGACGCGCCGAGCATCAGCCCGGCGGTTAAGAGACTGTACCGTAACATGAATGTTCCTTATCTGACGGGCCAAATAAAGGCAAAACATTCAGTTAACATGCGCTCATTTTGTCGTCAAGCGAATGCGCTGACGGAGATCACAGGTTGTTGAATTTGGGAGGAAACGTACCCCTCTCCCGTGCCGGGAGAGGGGAGAAATCACTGCCACCCATACCGACGGCTATAGAAGCCTTTGACCATCTGCGTCAGCACCATGTAGCCCGCGAGGATCGCCACCAGCCACGGGAAGTAGCTCAGCGGCAGCGCCTGCAGCTGGAGGTAGCTGGCCAGCGGCGAGAACGGCAGTGCAATGCCGAGCGCCATCACGATGCCGGTCATGACAATCAGCGGCCACGCGGCCCGGCTCTGAATGAACGGGATGCGACGCGTACGGATCATATGCACAATCAGCGTTTGCGACAGCAGCCCTACCACGAACCAGCCGGACTGGAACAGCGTCTGGTGTTCCGGCGTGTTGGCATGGAACACAAACCACATCAGGCAGAAGGTCAGAATGTCGAAGATGGAGCTGATCGGGCCAAAGAACAGCATAAAGCGCCCCAGATCGGACGGGTTCCAGCGCTGCGGCTTCTGGATCTGCTCGTCGTCCACGTTATCAAACGGGATGGCGACCTGAGAGACATCGTACATCAGGTTCTGGATCAGCAGGTGCAGCGGCAGCATCGGCAGGAACGGCAGAAACGCACTCGCCACCAGCACGCTGAAAACGTTACCGAAGTTGGAACTGGCGGTCATCTTGATGTACTTCAGCATGTTGGCGAAGGTACGACGTCCCTCGATAACGCCCTCCTCCAGCACCATCAGGCTCTTTTCCAGCAGAATGATATCCGCCGCCTCACGGGCAATGTCCACCGCACCGTCTACGGAGATACCAATATCCGCCGCACGCAGGGCGGGCGCATCGTTAATGCCGTCGCCCATAAAGCCCACCACATGCCCTTCGCGACGCAGCAGGGTGACAATGCGCTCCTTGTGCATGGGTGTCAGCCGGGCGAACAGCGTGGTGCGCTGCGCAAGCGTCGCCAGCGCATCATCGGAGAGGTGCTCAATATCACTTCCCACAACGACGTCACCCGCATCCAGCCCCACTTCATGACACACTTTGGCGGCCACCAGCTCGCTGTCGCCGGTAAGGATTTTCACGGTGATCCCGCTGGCCTTTAACGCTTTCAGCGCAGGCGCGGTGGTCTCTTTCGGCGGATCGAGGAATGCGATATAACCCTCGAGGATCAGATCGGATTCGTCGATACGCTGATAGTCCCCTTCGCGTGCAGGCAGGAATTTACTCGCCACCGCCACCACGCGCAGCCCCTGACGGTTCAGGTTATCGGTGACGCGCTTGATACGGCGCAGCATGGTTTCATCCAGCGGCACAATGTCGCCGTTATAGCGCACCTGGGTTGAGACATTGAGGATCTCCTGCAATGCGCCTTTGCAGATCAGCTGATGCACGTCCGGATGCTCGCTCACCACCACCGACATGCGGCGGCGCTCGAAGTCGAACGGGATCTCATCCACTTTCTGCCAGCGCCCGGAAAGCGTGCGGGCAGATTCTTCATCCACGCCTTCAAGCACGGCGACGTCGAGCAGGTTTTTCAGCCCGGTCTGGTAGTGGCTGTTCAGCCAGGCGCTGTGCAGCACGCGATCGCTGGTTTTGCCGGCGATATCGGTGTGGTTCTCCAGCACAATTTTGTCCTGGGTCAGCGTGCCGGTTTTATCGGTGCAGAGAATGTCCATCGCGCCAAAGTTTTGAATGGCATCCAGGTGTTTGACGATCACTTTCTGTTTTGACAGTTTGACCGCCCCGCGCGCCAGCGTGGAGGTAACAATCATCGGCAGCATTTCAGGCGTTAACCCCACGGCGACGGAGAGCGCAAACAGCGCCGCTTCCCACCAGTCGCCCTTGGTATAGCCGTTGATCAGCAGCACAATCGGCGTCATCACCATCATAAAGCGGATCAGCAGCATGCTGACACGGCCAATCCCCTTCTGGAAGGCATTCGGTTCGCTCTCCTGCTCGCTCACGCGCCCGGCCAGCTGTCCAAACCAGGTGTTGCCGCCGGTAGCGATGACCATTGCCTGCGCCGTGCCGCTGACCACCGTAGTGCCCATAAAGCAGAGGGTGTCACACTCGAGCGGGTTCATCTGCTGCGGGTCGCGGGTGCGCGCCACTTTTTCCACCGGCAGAGATTCACCGGTCAGCGAGGCCTGCGCCACGAACAGATCCCGCGCCTGAAGAATACGTAAATCCGCGGGGATCATGTCGCCGGCCGCCAGCTTCACCAGATCGCCCGGCACCAGCTGGTCGATGGGCAGCTCAACCCAGGCGTTCTCCCCGAGATCGTTAATGACGCGCGAGACGGTTGCGGTGTTGCTTACCATCGCTTTCAGGGCGTCTGCCGCGCGGGTAGAGCGGGCCTCCTGAATAAAGTTCAGCAGCGTGGAGATCCCCACCATCAGGGCGATAACCCCGGCAGCAAACAGATCTTCGGTGGCATAGGAGATAATGCCAAGCACGGTCAGCAGCAGGTTGAACGGGTTACGGTAGCAAGTCCACAGATGCACCCACCACGGCGCCGGTTTTTGCGCCGGAATTTGGTTATCGCCATGCACGGCACGGATTTTTTCCACTTCCGCCGCGTTCAGCCCCTCCGGATGCCCGCCAAAGGCACGCCAGACTTCGTTTTCATCCATCGCCGCCACGTTCAGGCAGCGTTGGCTCAGGGAAGCAGGGATCGCTGCAGAGGCCATATTTTTGGCATTTGGCAGCGGGTCGCGCTGAACAAGACGATGTGGCAGGTGGCGGCTCAGCATCGCCTGCAGCTGCCGGGTGATATTTTTAAACATAGTCATTCCCCCGCGCCCGCAAACGCGGACACAGTATTTCCTGCAGGCGTGGCAAGGCCGTACCTGACAGGCACTTAATGTTTTAAGCAGGAACGTGCAGGACGTTGCTGCCTCACATACCGGTGAGACAGCACAAAGGCTGGCTTACCGGAAAGAAAGAACGCTCCCGTTCAGGAGAAGCGTGGGATCGGGATCCATGTCACCTCCGGTAAGTAAAAAAGTAGGGTGCCGCCGCGCAGTATAAGGATTTAACCGTACCGTTTGCGGCGATTCGGGCGGTATTATACTCCCCCGCAAATAAACCGAACGTAAACCAGACTTTGCCCATAGCGAAAACACGCTATAGCATTAGGCTCTACTGACCACGTTGTCATTGTTACAGGGAATACAGCATGCAGAACCGCCTTACGATAAAAGACATCGCGCGTTTAAGCGGCGTGGGGAAATCCACCGTATCGCGCGTGCTCAACAATGAGAGCGGTGTCAGCGAACGCACCCGCGAGCGCGTCGAGGCGGTAATGAATCAGCACGGTTTTTCCCCTTCCCGCTCTGCGCGCGCCATGCGCGGGCAAAGTGACAAAGTGGTTGCCATTATCGTCTCGCGTCTGGATTCCCTGTCCGAGAACCTCGCCGTTCAGACCATGCTGCCCGCCTTTTATGAGCAGGGCTACGACCCAATCATGATGGAGAGCCAGTTCTCCACGCAGCTGGTTGAAGAGCATCTGGGTATGCTCCAGCGGCGCAACATTGACGGCGTGGTGCTGTTCGGTTTTACCGGCATCAAAGAGGAGATGCTGAAGCCCTGGCAGGCGTCGATGGTGATGCTGGCGCGCGATGCCCACGGTTTTGCCTCCGTCTGTTACGACGATGAGGGGGCGATTATTACCCTGATGCAGCGTCTGTACGATAAAGGCCATCGCCATATCAGCTACCTCGGCGTACCGCATGCGGACGTTACCACCGGCAAACGGCGTCACGAGGCCTACCTGACCTTCTGTAAACAGCACAACCTTTCCGCCGTCGCGTCTCTGCCGGGTCTGGGAATGAAACAGGGCTACGAGCAGGTCGCCAGCGTGCTGACCCCGCAGACCACGGCGCTGGTGTGCGCCACCGATACCCTGGCGCTGGGCGCGAGTAAATATCTTCAGGAGCAACGCATAGAAGGGCTGCAGATCGCGAGCGTAGGCAGTACGCCGCTGATGAAGTTTCTGCACCCGGAGATTATCACCGTCGACCCGGGCTACGCCGAGTCAGGCAGGCAGGCCGCTGCACAGCTGATCGAGCAGATTAACGGGCGTGCTGAGCCGCGTCAGATCGTGATTCCCGCCCACCTTTCATAACCCTCGCTTATCAGTTTATTGTGATCTTCGCCCGATTTAGGGAACGTTCCCATTTTCGCCGTCACGCTGAAGGAGTAGGCTTGCGCTCAGGTCATTACCCCCCTCACCATCGGTCATGAGGTTTCATGATGAGTAAAGTCAAACAAGAAGATATCGACCAGTTGATTGTCCTGGTAGGCGGCCGTGAAAACATCGCGACCGTCAGCCATTGCATTACCCGCCTGCGCTTCGTGCTGAACGATCCGGCCAAAGCCGATCCGAAAGCCATTGAAGCGCTTTCCATGGTTAAAGGCTGCTTCACCAACGCCGGTCAGTTCCAGGTCGTCATTGGTACCGAAGTGGGCGATTACTATCAGGCTCTGCTGGCGACAACCGGGCACAGTTCAGCCGACAAAGAGCAAGCCAAGAAAGCTGCACGCCAGAATATGAAATGGCACGAGCAGTTGATTTCCCACTTCGCGGAGATTTTCTTCCCGCTGCTCCCGGCGCTGATCAGCGGGGGTCTGATTCTGGGCTTCCGCAACGTTATCGGTGATGTGCCGATGAGCGACGGCAAAACCCTGGCGCAGATGTACCCGGCGCTGAAAACCGTTTACGACTTCCTGTGGCTGATTGGCGAAGCGATCTTCTTCTATCTGCCGGTCGGGATTTGCTGGTCAGCGGTGCGCAAAATGGGCGGTACGCCGATTCTGGGTATCGTGCTGGGCGTCACGCTGGTCTCTCCGCAGTTAATGAACGCTTACTTACTTGGTCAGCAGGTGCCTGAGGTGTGGAACTTCGGTCTGTTCACCATCGCGAAAGTGGGCTATCAGGCGCAGGTTATCCCAGCCTTGCTGGCCGGTCTGACGCTGGGCTTTATTGAAACGCGCCTGAAACGCATCGTACCGGATTACCTCTATCTGGTGGTGGTGCCGGTCTGCTCCCTTATTCTGGCCGTCTTCCTCGCCCATGCGTTTATCGGTCCGTTTGGCCGCATGATTGGCGACGGCGTTGCCTTCGCGGTACGTCACCTGATGACCGGCAGCTTCGCGCCGATTGGTGCCATGCTGTTTGGCTTCCTGTACGCCCCGCTGGTGATCACCGGCGTGCACCAGACCACGCTGGCGATTGATATGCAGATGATTCAGAGCCTGGGCGGTACGCCGGTCTGGCCTATCATCGCGCTGTCTAACATTGCGCAGGCCTCGGCGGTCACGGGCATTATCCTGGTCAGCCGCAAGCATAACGAGCGTGAGATTTCTGTTCCGGCCGCCATCTCCGCCTACCTCGGCGTCACCGAACCGGCGATGTACGGTATCAACCTGAAATACCGCTTCCCGATGCTGTGCGCGATGATCGGCTCCGGTCTGGCAGGCCTGGTATGCGGTCTGTACGGTGTGATGGCGAACGGGATCGGTGTCGGCGGTCTGCCTGGTATTCTCTCCATCCAGCCCGCATTCTGGCAGGTGTTTTCCCTGGCAATGGTCATCGCGATTGTCGTCCCAATGGCTCTCACCACCGTGGTTTACCAGCGTAAGTACCGTCAGGGCGCGCTGCAGATTGTTTAACTTCATCTTTCGGGGCGCAGTTGCGCCCCTTCGCATTTGCAGGAACGCATTATGAATACCCTTCCTCACTGGTGGCAGAACGGCGTTATCTACCAGATCTACCCAAAGAGTTTTCAGGACACGACGGGCAGCGGTACCGGCGATTTACGCGGCGTCACGCAGCGGCTGGACTACCTGCAAACCCTCGGCATCGACGCCATCTGGCTGACGCCGTTTTATATTTCCCCGCAGGTAGATAACGGGTACGACGTGGCGAATTACACCGCCATCGACCCGGCCTACGGCACGCTGGATGATTTTGACGAGCTGGTCGCGCAGGCCCATCAACGCGGCATTCGTATCGTGCTGGATATGGTGTTCAATCACACCTCAACGCAGCACGCCTGGTTCCGGGAATCGCTGAATAAAGAGAGCCCGTATCGCCAGTTCTACATCTGGCGCGACGGTACGCCGGAACAACTGCCCAATAACTGGCGCTCCAAATTTGGCGGCAACGCCTGGCGCTGGCACGCCGAGAGCGAGCAGTACTATCTGCACCTGTTCGCCCCCGAGCAGGCGGACCTCAACTGGGAAAACCCGCAGGTGCGCGCCGAGCTGAAAAAGGTATGCGAGTTCTGGGCCGACCGTGGCGTGGACGGTTTACGCCTCGATGTGATTAACCTGATTTCTAAAGACCAGGATTTCCCGGATGACGCCGTGGGCGATGGCCGTCGCTTCTATACCGACGGACCGCGCATTCATGAGTATCTTCAGGAGATGAGCCGCGACGTCTTTACCCCGCGAAACCTGATGACGGTAGGCGAGATGTCGTCGACCTCGCTGGAAAACTGTCAGCAATACGCCTCTCTCGACGGGCGCGAGCTGTCGATGACCTTCAACTTCCACCACCTGAAAGTGGATTACCCCGGCGGCGAAAAGTGGACCCTGGCCAGGCCGGACTTCGTGGCGCTGAAAACCCTCTTCCGCCACTGGCAGCAGGGCATGCACAACAAAGCCTGGAACGCGCTGTTCTGGTGTAACCACGATCAGCCGCGCATTGTGTCGCGCTTTGGCGATGAAGGGGAGTACCGTCCCCACGCCGCGAAAATGCTCGGCATGGTGCTGCACGGAATGCAGGGCACCCCGTATATTTACCAGGGCGAAGAGCTGGGTATGACCAACCCGCACTTTAGCCGTATTACCGATTACCGCGACGTTGAAAGCCTTAATATGTTCGCTGAACTGCGGGCCAACGGTCGCACCCCCGAAGAATTGCTGGCTATTCTGGCGAGTAAATCCCGCGATAATGGCCGCACGCCAATGCAGTGGGATGCCACACACAGTGCGGGCTTTACCGAGGGTGGGCCGTGGATTGGCGTTTGCGACAACTATGAGACGGTCAATGCCCGTGCGGCACTGGACGATACTGATTCGGTGTTTTACACCTACCAGACGCTGATTCGCCTGCGCAAAACCCTGCCGGTGCTGACGTGGGGAGATTATGAAGATCTGCTGCCTGACCACCCTTCCCTGTGGTGCTATCGCCGGCGGTCGCAGGGCCAGACGCTGATGGTGGTGGCAAACCTGAGCCATGAGCGCCAGCAATGGGTTCCCGCGTCAGTACAGGGAGCCTGGCGGGTCGCACTGAGCAACTATGCGGATGCTCCCCCTCAGCCCGACAACCTGCTGTTGCGCCCGTTTGAAGCCATCTGGTGGATACAGGAATAACCCTCAAGAGATACAGCCAGCTGTATCTCTTTTTTTATGTTTAGCGATACGCTAAATGTACGACGATAACTTTTACTTCACGGTGTGCCAAAATAAGAATAGCCCTGCCATTTAAATAACCTCGGCAGGACATTATGAAAAAGACAATTATTAAAGCAACATGTATTAGCGCATTATTATTAAGTACCCAGGGATGGTGCGGAAATACCTCCGTCGATCTTCGCTTTGGTCATAATACGCGCTCAGACGTAAATGATTCACGTATTAAAGTGATGCATCAGGCTGATAACGGTTTTTACTTCTCCGTCGAAGCGGCGCAAAACCATAACGATACGTTCTTTGGTGATACCGACCGATATAATCCGGACGAAAAAGGGTTAACGGAGGCAGCACAGGAAATCGAAACGCGCTGGCGTTTTGATCTGGGAAAGGGGTTCGCCATCGCGCCAGGGATGGTGACCGTCTTTACCGCCAGCAATACGCATTACCGCCCCTTCATCCAGGGCTGGAAAGCATTCGATAACGGCCTGAACCTGTCTGCCCGCTACCGCTATAACACCGTTAACGACGCGCACAGTGACAAACGCCTGGACGGCAGCGGCTACACCCGCCGCGAGTCACACCAGTTCGACCTGTGGTTCGCGTACAACATCGGGAAATTCGGCATGTCCTATAACCCGCGCTTCCGCTGGCAGGATAATGTCGATCAGGGAACCGGGGATGATACCTACTGGGAGCACACCGTAGCGTTCAACTACAAGCTCGACGACGGCTGGACGCCTTACGTCGAACTGGTGTCGCTGGATAAAACCTACCTCACTCAGGATGGCAATCATGAAAATGATTACGCCATTCGTCTGGGTATCGTGAAACAGCTCTGACGGCCTGCCTACTCCGTATCGTGCTGCAGAAGCCTGCAGCCGATACGATCGACGGCGCTTAACAGGTCCAGCTGTCCCTCTCGCTGATATAACGAGACGGCATTCATATCAATCGACAATGGCCAGCACAGCGTAGAAAGCCCGGCCAGCGTCGAACCCTGACGGGTAATCGCAATAATCTTTAGCCCCTTACGCAGCGCGTTACGCGCCATTTCTATCAGCGACTGCGTCTCCCCGGATTTACTGATCAACACCAGCGTGCCCTTCGATACCCGGGTCAACTGGTGCATATCATTCAGAATCAGGTGCGGCAGGCTCGCCAGTGACAAAAAACGCGACAGGTAGTTGAGGCTGGTGAGAGATGCCCCGCGTGCATATAAATAGATATGGCTGGAATGGGTCAGTAACCGGGACACGTCCACCACGATATCGTCTGCCTGCGGCCCCATCGCAGGCTCGGCAGGGACAGACGTAAAATGGTCGCGTAAAAACCGATAGCGAAGCTCGGTATAACTCTTATAGCCCATTTTCTTACAGACACGATTCACCGAGGTGGTTGTCGTAAAAGTATCACGCGCAATCTCTTTTGCCGATATATCAGAAATATTGCGTGCGTGGTGCTGAATGTATTCAAATATCAACCGTTCACTTCCCTGAAATGAATTCATTTATTACGTCCTGTTAAAACCTAACAGGATATTAGCAGAATAGCGAAATAGTCTCTGGAAGGCGCTTCACATATTGCAACATAGCGTATGACGATACGTAATTAGTATTAGCAAACCTTAAACACTGTTTTAAGTTCTCTTTATACTTTCGCTATTTTCACACCCAGGGAATTATTACAATGATGAATCAAAAAATTATCGCTGTAACGGCTTGTCCTACAGGGATCGCGCACACGTTTATGGCGGCAAGTAAAATTATTGCATGGGCAAAAGAGCATAATATTGAGGTCAAGGTCGAAACGCAGGGCAGCGACGGCGTAAAAAACAGATTAACGAAACAGGATATTGCCTCCGCCACGGCCATTATTCTTGCAACCGACGTTCCCATTCAGGATGCAGAACGTTTTGAACACGTTCCTCACCTTCAGACCCGCACGCAGGAGCTGATCAAAAATACCGACCGCTACCTGCGTCAGGCGCTGGCCATGCAGAAAAACGTCACCACTGTGGCGGACGAAGACGCCATTCAGCGTTCGGCTTACCAGATTTTTATCGGCCATATCATGGCGGCCATCAGCTATATGTTACCGGTCGTGGTAATGGGCGGCCTGATGATGGCGACGGCCAAAATTACCGGGCAGTTTATAAACATTGAGCATTCGCCGTTCAGCGTGCTGGATAAAATGGGCTTTATGACCATCAAGTTCATGTACCCGGTCTTTGCGATGTATCTGGCCTTTTCCATTGCCGGTAAACCGGCGCTGATCCCCGGACTGATCGGCGGCATCATGTCAGATGAGGTCTACAAACGCTTCTTTGATATTGAAGGCTTTATGCCCTCCGGCTTTTTCGGCGCAATTGGCATTGGCTTTTTTGTCGGCTATCTGGTGCGCTGGCTGAATGATGCCATTCACGTCCGACAGCAGCTTACCACCCTAAAAACCATGCTGGTCGTTCCGCTGATCACCGGTATTACGCTGGTGATGGTAATGGAATATCTGATCAACCCGATTTTTGGTTCGCTTAACCAGCTGATGGTGGTCTTTTTTACCTCGGCGGGTGATACCGGACGCGGCTTCTATTCGGCCATGATCGCCGCGGGTACCGCGTTCGATCTCGGCGGCCCGGTCAACAAGGCGGCAGGATCGGTCGCGCTCGGCCTGAACGGCATGAGCGAGACATTTGATTTAACCGCCCGCGAGCTCTCCATCGTGATTCCTTCTATTGGGGTAGGCCTCGCCGCGTTCCTCAATGGGCGTTTTGGCCTGCCGGATGTGTTCAGCCGTGAAGAGAAAACCGTTGGCAGCACTTCGTTATTGCTGGGCTTTATCGGTATTTCAGAAGGCGCTATCCCGTTCATTCTGAAAAACCCACGCCTGATCCCCGTGTTCATGACAGGAGCCGTCGCAGGTGCGCTGGTGGCGATTGCCCTCGGCGTGAAGCAGACGTTGCCCCTGCCGGCTATCTGGGGCTGGCCGCTGGCGACCAATGTGGTCGGGTACCTGGCAAGCGTCTTTATTGGCGCACTGATTTGCGCCCTGGGCGTGCTTTATCTCAGCCCAAAGAACGCCAGATAAGGAGAGCGCAATGAGCCAGATCCACGTCATAGCCCATACCCACTGGGATCAGGAGTGGTATTTCACCCGCCAGGACAGCATGGTGCTGGCGTCATACAACTTTGCGGAGGTCATCGAGACGCTGGAGCAGGACCCGGCCTGGCAGTGCTATCACCTTGACGGGCAGATGGCGGTGGTGGATGACTTTCTCGCCATCAATCCCGATTACCGGCCCCGGCTGGAAAAACTGGTCAGGGAGAAAAGCGTGTTTGTCGGGCCGTGGTTCACCCAGACGGATACCTACAACGTTCACGGCGAATCGATTATCCGCAACCTCAAGTACGGCATCTTCGCCGCTCGGGCGCTGGGGCATGCCATGCAGGTCGGTTATCTGCCGGATACCTTTGGGCATAACGCGCAGATGCCCACGATTTTGCAGGGCTGCAATATCGATAACATCGTTTTCTGGCGCGGTATCGACCACGACACTCAGGCCAAAAACAGCCAGTTTCTCTGGCGCGCGCCGTCAGGTGCAACCATCATCGCCTGTGCAATGGCGCTGGGGTATGGTGCGGCCAAGAACATGCGCGCGGAGGCCAGCCATCTGCACGGCAAGATCTACCCGATGGTGGATCTGCTGCGTTCACGGTCGCAGATTGACGACCTGCTCCTGCCCTGCGGCGGCGATCAGGTGAGCATCGACCCGGCGCTGCCGCATATCCTGCAGGCTGCCAGCGCGCACTCTCCCACGCAGGACCGTTACGTCCTCAGCTCGCTGGAGCAGTACGTCGCTCTGCTGCGCACAAAACGGGAACAACTGGCGTTATGGGAAGGTGAGCTGAAATCGCCGCGCTACACCCGCATTCACAAAACGATCGGGTCTGTGCGTTACGATATCAAAAAGAAAAATGCCGATATTGAGCAGTTTATCCTGCGACAGCTGGAGCCCACCATCGCCATGGCGCGTCATCAGGGCATTCCGGTCATGCTCCCGATTGTGGACACCCTCTGGAAGAAGCTTCTGCGAAGCCATGCCCACGACTCCATGGGCGGCTGCAACAGCGATGCCACTAACCGCGACATTCTTCATCGGCTCGAGCAGACAGAGCAACTTTGTCACAGCCTGTGGAATCTGGTGGTGAAGTCGCTGGCCGCCGCATGCTGTCAGGAGGGTGACCTGCTCATTTTCAACCCGCTGGCCACCCCGACCCGCTGCGTGATCCACACCACCCTGTACAGTCGGGCCGACAATATCACCCTGACGTATCAGGGCCAGCCGCTGCCCTTCGACGTTCTGGAACGCGAGACGTTACCCGGAGGAACGGCCATCTCCCTCACCTGTGAGGGCGAACGCGAAACACACCTTCCGCCTTATTTCCGCTGGCATGTTGTTCTGCAGACGCCTCTCCTGCCGCCGGTGGGCTATATCACCGTCAACCTAAAAGACACGCCGGCTCCGTTTGCCATGACCTGCGCCGCGAAAGGAGAGGCGATAGAGAATACGGTTTATCGACTGACGCTGGAGGCCGGTACGCTGGTGCTTGAAGACAAGCGCAGCGCCAGGCGCATCACGTCGTTATTCAGTCTTGAAGACTGCGCGGATGCCGGAGACAGCTATGATTTCTCGCCGCTCCCGGGCGATGAACCGACGCGTTGCGCGCATTTCACGCTGATCGACTGCAGCAAAACCCCTCTTTGCCAAACGATAGTGCTTGAGGCGGTCATGTCGCTGCCGCCGGATCTCGCTGGACGCCGGGAAAATACCCGCACCCCGTTATCGATGCGCATAGTGTGCGAATTACGTCACGACGATCCGAACCTGCATGTTGATAGCTCGCTGATAAACAGCCACTGCGATCACCGGCTGCGTTTACTGATCAACAGCGATATTTGCACCCGTCACTCCCTCGCCTCGCAGCCGTTCTCGATAATCGAGCGCGAAACGGGGTACGACGAGACTCACTGGCAGGAGCGCTATCGCGAGAAGCCCGTGGATATTGAAACCAGCGAGGGCATTATCGCTATCGCGCAAGCGGGCAAAGCGCTGGTCGTGAATAGCCGCGGCATGAAAGAGTTTCAGGTTATTGGACGCGATCCGGCAGTCATTGCCCTGACCTTATTCAAATCAACCGGCGTACTGGGGCGCAGCGATCTTGACTGGCGACCCGGCCGGGCGTCTGGCATTAACAATACGGTGGTCGACACGCCCGATGCGCAGCTGCTCAAACCGCTGCACTTTTCCTTCACCGTGGCGCTGGCCGATAACGCAGACCATCTGACGCTGCGCCAGCTGGAGAATCAGGCGACGGGTCACCCCTTCACCTATCAACGGCAAACGCTGCATACCCTCGATAACCGGCTTGAGCGTTTTTCGCTGCGCCTGCCCGAACGCACGCTGCCGGCAGAATTTTCGTTATTCGCCTTACCGGAACCGCTCGTTCTTTCTGCCCTGCCTCATGCGCAACGATCGCCTGGCACGATCGCCCGCGTGTTCAACGCCGGGACGCAGCCTGTCCCTGTTCCGGCTGGCCTGGCAGAGCGTCCCCAGCTCAATTATCTGGAAGAACACGTGCCATCGGTGACGATGATCCCCCCTTCTGCGACCTGTGATTTTTTGATTGAGGCTTAACATGAACTTGCTTGAACTCACGCACCCCGAACTGGTGTTTATTAACCCACCCTGCCGCACGCCTGAAGCGCTGATCCGCTGGCTCTCCGAACCGCTTGTCGGGCGAAACGTCATCACCGATAAAGACGCCTTTATCCAGAGCGTCTTACACCGCGAAAGTGAAGGTCCCACCGCGCTGGGCGAAGCGCTGGCCGTTCCGCACGGTAAATCAGACGCGGTGCAGCAGGCGGCGTTTTGCCTGGCGCTTTTTGATGAGCCTGTTATCTGGCCGGGGCTGGAAGGCGATGAAGCGGTCAGGATGGTTTTTCTGCTCGCCATCCCGCACGCCGAGGCCGGCAGTACGCATATGCAGCTGCTGACGACGCTGACCAGTTCGCTGGCGGAAGAGCGCGTGCGTAACGCGCTTCTGGCGGCGCGCACCGGCGAAGAAGCGCTGTCCGCGTTGCGCAGAGAAATGCCACAAAACGCGGACGCCGAACCCGGGCGCTCACTTGTTATCCCGCTGATACTGGGGGGTATTGCGGCGGCAGCCTTTCTCCAGGCCGGACTGAACTGGGCATGCGGGGTGAGTTAACCGACTGGCGCTCGGCACATGCTGCTGAGCGCTTGTTTTTGTTGAATAATTAATCAGAATTTTCCCTCTCGTCTTTACAAACGCTGGAGTGCCCGTCGTTTGTACTCTCGTCTTTTTACTTTGTTCTGAATCAAATAAATCGCAAACATGTTTGATGCAAATCACTATATGTAGCACTTAAAATGCACGCCGACCCAACATATTGTATTTATCGTCTACTATTCCAACAACAAGACGGCGACTCAGCTCTCCGGAATTGTGGATAACACGCGTTGGGAACGTGGGAAGTCTCTGGCCTGGCTGACAATACGCCCGGTGAACACTTCTCCACCTTTGTGGATAACCTGTTTTTAAAAATGGAGTGATCATGACACCGCATGTGATGAAACGTGATGGCTGTAAAGTGCCGTTTAAATCAGAGCGCATCCAGGAAGCCATTCTGCGTGCAGCTAAAGCAGCGGGTGTCGATGACGCAGATTACTGCGCCACCGTCGCAGAAGTCGTTAGCAGCCAGATGAACGAACGCAGCCAGGTCGATATCAATGAGATCCAGACCGCGGTTGAAAACCAGCTGATGGCGGGCCCCTACAAGCAGTTAGCCCGCGCCTATATCGAATACCGCCACGATCGGGACGTACAGCGTGAGAAACGCGGTCGTCTTAATCAGGAGATTCGTGGCCTGGTTGAGCAGACCAACTCCGCCCTGCTGAATGAAAATGCCAACAAAGACAGCAAAGTGATCCCCACCCAGCGCGACCTGCTGGCCGGTATTGTTGCCAAACACTATGCCCGTCAGCACCTGCTGCCGCGCGACGTGGTCTCGGCGCATGAGCGCGGTGAGATCCACTACCACGATCTCGATTACTCGCCCTTCTTCCCGATGTTCAACTGCATGCTCATCGACCTGAAAGGCATGCTGACCCACGGTTTTAAAATGGGGAATGCCGAGATTGAGCCGCCAAAATCGATTTCCACGGCCACAGCGGTCACGGCGCAGATTATCGCTCAGGTCGCCAGCCATATTTACGGCGGAACCACCATTAACCGCATTGATGAAGTACTGGCACCGTTCGTCACGGCAAGCTTCAATAAACACCGTCAAACCGCTGAAGAGTGGCAAATCCCGGACGCCGATGGCTACGCGCACTCCCGTACCGAAAAAGAGTGCTACGACGCGTTCCAGTCGCTGGAATACGAGGTGAACACCCTGCATACCGCCAACGGTCAGACGCCGTTTGTGACCTTCGGTTTTGGTCTGGGTACCAGTTGGGAATCACGCCTGATTCAGCAATCGATCCTGCGAAACCGTATCTCCGGGCTTGGTAAAAACCGTAAGACAGCGGTGTTCCCGAAACTGGTGTTCGCTATCCGCGACGGCCTGAACCACAAGTTTGGCGATCCTAACTACGACATCAAACAGCTGGCGCTGGAGTGTGCGAGCAAGCGCATGTACCCGGACATCCTGAACTACGACCAGGTGGTCAAAGTGACCGGCTCGTTTAAAACGCCGATGGGCTGCCGCAGCTTCCTCGGCGTGTATGAAGACGAAAACGGCGAACAGGTTCACGACGGCCGTAACAACCTCGGCGTGATCAGCCTCAACCTGCCGCGTATCGCCCTCGAAGCCAAAGGCGACGAAGCGGCCTTCTGGGCGCTGCTGGACGAACGTCTGCAGCTCGCACGAAAGGCCCTCATGACCCGTATCGCGCGTCTGGAAGGGGTGAAAGCCCGCGTTGCGCCCATCCTGTATATGGAAGGGGCCTGCGGCGTGCGCCTGAAGGCGGACGATGACGTGTCGGAGATCTTCAAAAATGGTCGCGCGTCAATTTCTCTGGGCTACATCGGTATTCACGAAACGATCAACGCGCTGTTCGGCAACCAGCACATGTATGACAGCGACGCCCTGCGTAAAAAAGGTGTTGCCATTGTTCAGCGCCTGCGCGATGCGGTTGACCAGTGGAAAGACGAAACCGGCTACGGCTTCAGCCTGTACAGCACCCCGAGTGAAAACCTGTGTGACCGTTTCTGCCGCCTGGATACCGCTGAATTTGGCATTGTCGATGGGGTAACCGACAAAGGGTACTACACCAACAGCTTCCACCTCGACGTGGAGAAGAAGGTGAACCCTTACGACAAGATCGACTTTGAAGCCGCGTATCCGCCCGTCGCGAACGGTGGCTTCATCTGCTACGGCGAGTATCCGAACATTCAGCACAACCTGAAGGCGCTGGAAGATGTCTGGGATTACAGCTATCAGCACGTACCGTATTACGGGACCAACACCCCGATTGACGAGTGCTACGAGTGTGGCTTTACCGGTGAGTTTGAGTGCACCAGCAAAGGATTCACCTGCCCGAAATGCGGTAACCACGATGCGGCTCGCGTCTCGGTGACCCGCCGCGTGTGTGGCTATCTCGGGAGTCCCGATGCGCGTCCGTTTAACGCCGGTAAGCAGGAAGAGGTTAAGCGACGCGTGAAGCATTTGGGGAATGGGCAGATCGGTTAAGGCGTCGGGGGTTTCCCCTCACCCTACCCCTCTCCCTCAGGGAGAGGGAACCGAACGCGCACCTACGTTTTCCCCTTCTCCCGGTGGGAGAGGGCTGGGGTGAGGGCACCCGCGCACACACACTCTGGACATCTTCTTATGCGATATCATCAATACTATCCCGTCGACATCGTCAACGGCCCCGGCACCCGCTGCACTCTGTTTGTCTCAGGCTGCGTCCATGAATGCCCCGGCTGTTACAACAAAAGCACCTGGCGCGTAAATTCAGGCCTGCCGTTCACCGCGGAAATGGAACAGCGGATCATCCACGATCTCAACGACACGCGCATTCCCCGCCAGGGGATTTCACTCTCCGGTGGCGACCCGCTTCACCCGCAAAACGTGCCGGACATTCTGAAGCTGATAAAACGCATTCGCCGCGAATGTGCAGGAAAGGATATCTGGGTCTGGACGGGTTATAAGCTCGAAGAACTGAATGCTGAACAGAGGGAAGTGGTGGATTTGATTAACGTGCTGGTTGACGGCAAGTTTGTGCAGGATTTAAAAGACCCTGCGCTGATCTGGCGCGGCAGCAGCAACCAGGTTGTGCATCATTTGCGGTGATCGCTAAAGCCGTTTGTTTACGTCATGATAAACGGCTGATTTCTCTCTCTTACCGATAGCAATAACACATACCGTCACAACGTTGTCCTGAACCTGATAGACCAAACGATAACCCTGGGATCTGAGTTTTATCTTGTCGCAATCAGGCAGGCCATGCAGGCGAGCCGATTCAACCCTGGGGTTCACCAACACGTTCGCAAGCTTCTTCTTAAACTGATTTTTTACGGTATCACCCAGCCTGGTCCACTCCTTGAACGCCCTCGGATCAAATACGAGTTCATAAGTCATCCAGCCTAACCTTAATTCCTTTTTGCGGATTAGCCAGCCGCTCCCGGACTGTCTGTATGAGTTCATCTTCACTGTCGCTAACAGTGACCGTTTTCACCGGCATACGCCCCGTCTCCGCAACGTACTGAAACAGTAACCGAACGGCTTCCGTTGGCGTGATATTGAGTTTTTCAAGCACGGCATAAGCCTCGTTTTTGAGTTTGTCATCCAGACGGACGTTCAGCGTGGCCATTATGCCTCCAGTGAAATCGAATGTGTAATGCATCTTAGCATTACATCGAATTCTGGATAACGTCTCTCAAAACCGGCTCACACTCTCCATCGCCACCGCTTTAAACCCAGCGAAATCATTGCAACTGCACAGCCGTGACATGGCGCGCTCACGCAGGAAAGTCACGAAAATATCGTAAATCGCCATCGCCTCTTCGTACTCGCGCTTGCTAATGGCGAGCAGGAAAATCACGTGGGCAGTTTCATCCCCCCAGGCAATACCCTGCGGTGCCAGCACGGTGTAAACCACCGTTTTTTGTGCCAGTAGCCCGAGGGAGTGCGGCAGCGCAATGCCGTCGCCCAGCATGGTGCTGACGATGGCCTCTCGCTCAACCACCGAATCCAGAAACTCCGCGCCAACAAACCCCTCTTCTTCGAGCTGCTCGCACAGCTCCCGGAACAGCGTTTGCTGGTCAATCGGCCTGTCGATAATACGAAAATGGGCGGCATCGAAGTATTTATCCAGCATCCACGGGCGGGTTCGGTCCACCAGCACCAGCTTACCTATCTGCTCAAGCTGGTAGTCCGTCGGGAACGGGGCGATCATCACCACCGGTTTAGACTTTTCGCTCACGCGGGCGGTCGAGATAACAAAGTCTTCGCCGATCGGTTCCGCCAGCTCATACTCGCGCAGCGTGAGCGTGCGGGTCACCTCAATCTGCGGATATTTGCGCTGCAGCACCGCTTCAATCATCCGGACCATCGCATTCCCGGCATCGCAAACTAACAGCACCCGCGGCTGGCGCTGGTAGCCGATGTTGTAGTGGCGCTCCAGCCCGACACCGATATGCAGCACCAGGAAACCGATCTCGTTTTCGCTGATCACATACGGCGTGTATTTCCCCCAGCTCGACACTGCCGCGAGGGTCATATCCCACGCCATCGGGTAGTGCTGCTTGATGTTATCCAGAAGCGGATTCGGGATCATGATTTGATAGCGCACGCGGGTGATCATGGTTTTGATGTGGGTGAGCAGATCCGCATGCAGTTGCTCGTCGCTGAGCAGGTTGTAGTTATAGTGGGTATTGATGTAGCGCAGGATGTAATTGACCAGCGCTTCGTCGTCATCGGCATTAATGGCACTGGGGGCAATCTCCTGGATCTGACGTGCCGCGATGTGAACGCAGAGCCAGCTCTCTTCTGAAGGCGAAAGCGCTTTATCCGCCAGCTGTTGAATGGTCACAGCGATGTCTTTCGCCGCCTCACGGACATTCTCGGCCACATCTTCTGCGTGAAATTCCGGCAGCGGATAGCCCTCGCTGATACGACGCACCGACACCGCACAGTACAGGCGCAGGAACAGCTCGCCCTCGTCAGTCAGACGAATGTGATGTCGCGTCAGCGCATCGTGCAGCACGGGAACCATCTGCTCCGCCACCCCCGCATTGAGCGCAACGTCGGTCACCAGCGGGTTCAGGCTATCCTGCTGTGCCAGCTCCCAGAGCAGATCGGTGAGACAGGCGCGGGTCGCCATCTCGCTGCCAAACAGCTTCATGCCGTGGCGCGGTCGGGTTTCCAGCGTCAGGTTGTAGCGGTGGAACCACTCGCGCACTTCCACCATGTCACTTTGCAGCGTCGCACGGCTGACAAACCACTCATCCGCCAAATCCTCCAGCTTGAGCGAAAACGCGGAGGTGAGAAAACGGACCACCAGATAGTGCACGCGCTCCGGCCCGGTGCGGGGAATGCGCAGCGCGCGCGGGTGTGAGGACTGAAGCTGCTGATAGCGTTCTGCATCGTCAATTTTGAGCTGATAGCCATTGCCGCGGCTGAGAATAAACTGCGCGCCGTGGCTCGCCAGCAGCGCGTTCAGGGCGGTGATATCAGCGCGGACGGTTCGCGTGGAGACCGACAGCCGCTGCGCCAGTTCGTCCTGCGGCAGCGTCTCGTTTTGCAACAGATCGAAAAGTTGCGCTAAACGTTGGTTCGGAAATCGCACGGGGTTGTCCTCTTACGGCTTAGGGTGAAATGACCATCTGGGATGGGCTGCCGACCGGGGTATAGTCCGGCTCGGCGCTGAGTTTGCCGTCCTGCGCCACGCGAAAACGGGTAATGTTGTCGCTGCGCTGATTCATGACGTACAGCCAGCGCCCCTGTTTGTCGAGCGTCAGGGTGCGCGGGTAATCACCACGCGTCCACACATCATCCTGATGCGTCAGCGTGCCATCCGCTGTTACGGTAAAGTGCCCGATGCTGTTATGCAAACGGTTAGCCACATACAGCTGTTTGCCATCGGCACTGAGCGCCAGCCCGGCGGCAAAGCTGGTGCCTTTATAGCCGTGTGGCAGGGCGGAGAGGGTTTTCCCCTCCTGCAGCCTGCCCCGGGCATCCAGCGTATAGTGCGTGAGCGTGGATGCCTCTTCGTTAATCAGCCATAACGCATCGCCTTTCGGCGTAAAGACGAAATGCCGCGGACCGGCCCCTTTCGAGGAGGCACTGATAAACGGCGGATCGTTCGGGGTCAGCTTGCCTGTTTGATCGTCAAAACGGTACTGATAGATACGATCCAGACCCAGATCGGTAGAAAAAACGTATTTCCCGCGCGGATCGGCGGCGATCATGGGCGCATGGGGGCCATTGTGATCGCTAATGGCAAAACTGCCTTCCACCGCCGCCGGTTTCGCCGCGCCCGGCTCTCCCCGATCCTGATGCGTGTCCGTGGCCTCCCCCAGACTGCCGTCTGCATTAACGGGCAGAACAGCAATCGAGCCGCTGACGTAGTTCGCCACCAGCAGGTGGTGACCCTTTGGCGTCAGGGAGAGATAGACCGGCCCCGCCCCGCCGGACGCCACCTGATTAAGCTCGCTCAGTTCACCGTTATCGCCCACGCGCAGCGCCTGCACCACGCCCTGCTCCACTTCGCTCGCCAGATAGAGCGTCTTACCATCCTGCGAGACGGTGAGCTGCGCGGCGTTTGGCAGCGTGCTGACCAGCGTTTTATTCGACAGCGCGCCAGTGTGGGGATCGACCGTAAAGCGGTACAGCCCCTCACCGTTGGGGTTGTACGTCCCGACCCAGGCGTACTGCGTCTGGGCGATGGCGGTGGTAGCGAGTAACGAGAGTGAAGCGACGAGCAGATTGCGGGTGTGCATGGTGGCTCCTTTGGTTTTGTGCGGTTTTTGCCCCTCACCCTAACCCTCTCCCCAAAGGGGAGAGGGCCGGGGTGAGGGGTAAAGACTACTTAGCCAGCTTCTTCGTCATCTCCAGCAGCGTACGCACATCTTCCGGACGCGTGTCGCCGCTGGCTTTGTCGATAATCGAGCTGTAGATATGCGGAATGATTTTACTCACGCCCGCATCAAGGGCGATCTGCAGGATCGCTTCATAGTTCTCCAGATCGATCCCACCGGTCGGCTCGAGCCAGAAGTCGTGACGGGCGCAGGCTTCCGCCACCGCGGTGTACTCATCGCGGCACTTCAGACCGCCCATCGGGAAGTATTTGATGGAGCTGCCGCCAAAATCTTTCAGCAGGGCAATCGCGGTTTCAACCGGCACAATGCCGTCCGGCGCCGTGCTGCTCAGCGGACCGGTGGAGATTTTCACCTTGCCAACGGTGCCGGTCGGAGAGACCAGGCCGTTGACCACGGATTCACTCTGCCCCAGCAGCGCACGGCTGGTTGCCACGCCGGTGAACACCTGGTTAACGTGCTGCGGCTGCACCTGACGGGCGATCTCACTGACCATCGCGGACTGGTTCGGATCGCCCGCGCCGAGGCCCACAGAGAGCGCATTATCGATAAGCTGAGCGTAGTCGCGCATATCGGCAACCGCACTGGCGACATCCGGGTAATTTTTGGAGAGCACGCCCACCAGCACGTGGCCTTCCGCCGCCTCGTAAATGGCGCTGGCGTTGGCTTTCGATCCTGCCAGCACGTTCAGGCAGACGCGGTCACGGTAAAAGTTGGGGGTCAGTTTCATGCCTTTTTCTCCTGTCCTAACACTTCACTCATGCGGCGATAAACAATGTTCAGCTGATCGGCATTCACGCTGCGCACGTCCGCTTCGATAATCCCTTCGTTGGCCTTGTAGCCACGGAAGTAAATGGCGTACTCGCCCTGCTTCAGCGCGGTCACCAGGTCGCCGGTGCCAACACCGGTGGTGGCTTCATCAAACTTAATCTCGGTACGGGCGATATCGCGACCGGCACTGTCCCAGACCACGCGTGCCGTCACGCCGTTAAGGGTATTAAGCGCGTCAATAAATGGCGTCATCTTCGCCACCATCTCTTCGCCGCTCTCTTTGGTCGCCGTCAGGTAGTGTTCGATGGCACAGGTGAGGCCGAGGATCCCCTCTTTACCCACTTTCATTGCGCGGCCAATCCCCGCCGTCTGGCGTTTCACCCACTCAACATACTGCGTTTTGCCGATCACCAGCCCGCTGGTTGGCCCTTCAATCGCTTTCGCACCGCTGTAGATAACCAGATCGGCACCGGAGCGGTAGTAAACGTGAAGATCTTCTTCCGCGGCCGCATCCACGATCAGCGGCAGATCGTGCTTACGCGCCACCACCGCCGCCTGCTCTACGCTGAGCATGCTTTTCTGCACGCAGTGGTGAGACTTGATGTAAAGAATGGCCGCGGTACGTGGCGTGATGGCCGCCGCCAGCTGATCGGCGGAGCATTCGTTCGCGTAACCCGCTTCCACCAGCTTGCCGCCGCCCAGCGCCACCATAGTGCCTACCGGTGCGCCAAAGTTAACGTTATGGCCTTTCGGCAGCACGATTTCGTTGTTCTCAATCGGGGTGACGTGCAGGTTCTCCAGCAGCCAGTCGCTGTCTTTGACCAGCACCGCCGCCACGGACTGGGCGATGCCCGCTGACGCGCAGGAGACCACCGTCGCCCCTTCCACATCCAGCAGCTTCGCGATGTATTCGCCGGTTTTGTTGACCAGATCCTTCATCTCGAAATAGTGATTCATGCCATCCATCGCCGCCTGCACCACGTCCGGGCGCGGCGTGGAAACCCCCAGCGCCGTCATACGGCCTGAGGTGTTGATGACTAGCTTTAAGTGATACTTCTCATAAATCGAAGGCATGTTCCGTGCTCCCTTGTTCGGTCATGTAGCCCTTGCCTGCGCGGATGGCGGCAAGCGGCACCAGAATGTGTTCAGCCTGCAGGCTGTCATTTTCAGCATCCACCAGCAGCGTTGGCTGGCGTTTTATTGTGAACAGCGTCAGGTCGGCATCAAGACCTGGCTGAATACGGCCTTTGTGCGTCAGACGCAGCCCGTCGGCGGCGTTCGCGGTGACGCACTCAATCACCTGCGGCAGCGACATGCCGATGGCGAGAAACTTCGACATCACGCTTGCCAGCGACCCTACCGGGCCGTTAATGCGGTTGCGGCAGTAAATATCCGAGCTGATGGTGTGTGGCAAAATGCCCATTGCAATGGCGCGTCTCGCCACCTCAAAGCTAAAGCTCGCCGTACCGTGTCCGACGTCCAGGCGCACACCGCGTTTCAGGGCGGAGGTGATGGACGCACGCAGTTCACCGGATGGCGTCAGAATGCGGTTCGGCTTGCCGTTGTAGCAGTGGGTGATGATGTCGCCTGAGCTGAGCAGGTCGGCAATTTCATCGAGGTTGGGCGGGTTGTTGCCGATGTGCACCATCAGCGGCAGGTCGCCGTTCTCTGCCTGGATGGCTTTCGCGCGCTCAAGCGGCGTTATGCCGTTTTCGCCGACCACGCTGCTGCTCATGCGCGCTTTCAGGCCAACGATAAAATCCGGGTAGCGCGTAACGGCCTGCTTCACGGCCTTCGCATCAATGTTGGCCATATTGGCCAGTTCGTTCTGGGCAATCAGCCCCACGCGGGAGATGTTCAGTAAGGCATAAACGTCGGTTGAGGCTTTACGGGTGATTTCATAAAAATCGTCCACGTCATCCGCGCCGGTACTGCCGGCATCCACCACCGAGGTCACGCCGGTGGCGATGCCCACGCTGTCCGGTTCGTCGTGATAAATAGGGGAGTTCGGGTAGCAGTGAACGTGGGAGTCAATCCAGCCTGCGCTGACGAACACTTCACCGTTCAACTCAACCGTTTTGCGGGC
Organism: Enterobacter sp. WPR_3_1; assembly: GCF_003635055.1. NCBI lineage: Bacteria > Pseudomonadati > Pseudomonadota > Gammaproteobacteria > Enterobacterales > Enterobacteriaceae > Enterobacter > Enterobacter sp. WPR_3_1. Next base: position 412,607 of record NZ_RBXU01000010.1, read on the forward strand.
GGGCGCGGTAATGTCGCCCACCGCCGCGATTTTTCCGTCCTGAATGGCGATATCGGTCAGGGTATCGTCGGTGAGGCGCGCACGGCGCAGGAGTAAATCAAACATGAGGATCTCCTGATAAGGCGGGCGCCGGAGCGCCCGCGGGCATTAAAGGGCGACCGGGAACAGCCAGCCCAGAATCATTGCACCGAGAATGGCGCCACCGGTAATCGGCTTCTGCCAGATATAGAACAGCAGCGCACCCACCAGAGAGCCGACGCCAATAGGAATGGAGGCAGTCATGGCGCTGAGGATAATCAACGGCCCGAGGAAACGACCGGAGGCGTTACCGGCGCCCATCATCACGTCCGCCCCGTAGGTGGAGTTGCTCTGATTGATGGTGAACTTACGCGCCAGAATGATGACGTAGCCAATTGCCAGGCCAATCACCAGGCCGGTGATCAGCGCGGCGATAAAGTTGGTCACCGGGAACATGATGCCCGCGCCCAGCAGCAGCGCCGGAACCCCGAGGCCCACCCCGGTCTGAATCGCCCCGCCGATATCAAGGATACCGACCAGCGACCCTTCGATAATACGGGCGAACAGGAAGCTCGCACCGAACGCCGCCACCGCGCCGTAAACGCCGGTATCCATCCCCGCTTTCAGCATCGCCACGAAGGCCACTTCGTTGAACGCGCCGATGCCGTAGAGGTAGTACATATGCGTCCCGGCGAAAACCCCGGAAGAGAGCAGGCCAACGAAGATCGGGAACGACCAGTCGGCATACCAAAAACCTTTATTCTGTTCCATGTCGAGGCTCCTGTTATTTACCGCTGAGCGCGTTGTGGATCATGTCGAGCCAGTTCGGCACGGTCAGATGGAAGGATTCGATCATCTTCATGTCGAAGCCACGGAAGAAACCGCTCAGCACGAACAGCGCCACGATGGCCGCCATCATCACTTTGGTGACGTGGTTCCATCCGCTCTCTTCAACGCCCTTACCAATCAGGATACCCAGCACCAGACCCGGTACGGCGTTACCCATGATCAGCTGCGCCGCGCCGCCAAAAATGGTGGCCCAGAAGCCCGATTTTTTACCCGCATCGATGGCGGCCAGCCAGAAGATCACCGGCATCACGGTGTTGACCAGCAGGTTTGCCGCAGGCACCAGCACCTTCACGGCGGTCACCTGAAGCGCAGCCGGAACAGAAGAGGCGGTGAGGTTAAGGAAGGTGACGACAATCATGCCGATTACGCCGCAGGCAATCGCCATTTTGCGCGGATCGTGCAGCGTTTCGCCGACGTTACGGTTTTTAATCATCAGTGCTGCAGCACCCCAGTTCGGGATGATGCGGTGATCAACGTCTTGTGTGAATGCACCTGCGGCCACGGAAGAGGCCCAGGCGTTAAAGAAGAAGCCTAACCCAAAGGAGAAGTGAGAAGCCGGATCCCCTTCACAGGAGTTCAGTTCCCCCAACGTACGAAACGCGCCCATACCCTGAGTGGTAGGCGCATGAAACATGCGTGCAGCCCCGGCCCCCACACCGACGCCAACCAGGCCGCCAATGATGAGCGATTTTATTAATATAATTAAGAACATCAGTCTGCCCTTTTATGAATAATCAGCGTTGCGTGACGAAATCCACCTGGTCGAGATTGATGGCAGTCACGTTGACGGTCACATCCAGCTCCACGCTGTAGGTGCGTCTTTCCCGGCGCAGAAAGAAGAACAGAAAAGCTTCTTTACGCACCGCTTCTTGCGCCTGAACGACCTGCACATCCTGTGGCTCAATACGCAGTAAGATATGCGGTGAGGCTTTCATCACCGCGGCCTGAACGTGGTTGAGCGCATCAGCAAAGGCGCGCGCTTTAGCGTCGCCTTTGCCCTTCACTCTCACCGTGGTTGTGAACTGTTCTTTCATGCTTATGCGCCGTGTTTCTTCTGCCACGCCTGAACCAGACGCTCGCCCAGCTCTTCTTTATCCATAAAGCCAAAGCCCAGCACATTGCAGCCTTCATTGATGGCGGTGACACCTTCATCCACTGAACGCATGCCGTATTTGGCTTTGTAGCCATATTTGGTTTGTGCGGTGATGGCACCCGCGCCGCCGCTGCCGCAGAAGGAGATGCCGAAGGTGGCATTTTCCGCTTTCATCACGTCACCGAGCTTCATGTCTGCCGCCACACCCGGCACGACAACCGCGCGTCCACCGGCTTTTTCAACGCCTGCCGCCACTTTCTGACCTTTACCCAGGCGATCGCCAATCACGACTGTAATCTGTTCCATGTGTTGCTCCTTAAAGGTTGTCTTTCGCGACTTCGAAGTGAACGGAAAGCAGCCAGGCCTCTTCATCAGGAAGGTTGCCAAACTGCGCGACCACTTCACGGGCAAGCCGCATTGAATCGGGAGAAATTTCGTCGAACAGCTCGGCTTCAACCTCCGGCAGCGGCTCGCCGGTCACGGACCGGTGCGCCATCGCGCGAACGTGGGAGGTGAGCATCTGTTCCTGTACTGCGTTGGGGATGATGTTGTGCCGGGCCAGCAGGGCATACACCTGCGCCAGCATGGTGTTAGCGAGCTGCTCTGTTTGCACCGCCTGATCTCCAACGTCGTTCATTACCGCTCCGTTAATCACTCGTCTTACCCCGTTAATGGCTCTGGAATAAAACTAACGTTGGGGGGGAATTGTTTGTAGCGAGTTGTTTTCCACTTCGAAGTGGAAAGGCGAGCACCGGCAGTGATCTGTGCCACATAAATATGCTGAATATAGATAAATCACTGTATTTACGTGATGAATATCACGCTATCTGACGGCAATTAAGGGGGCGTGGGAGCGAAAAAGATTATGGGCAGGCGTGCAAATATGTGAGGTGGATAAGGTTTTCTTATGCCCGGAGAGCAAACATGCGGGGGCGATTAACCGCCCCCGCACGGGGAAAGCGCGTACCGAGAATTAACGATACTTTTTGTGATAGGTATTACGCGTGGTCACAAACTGGTCGGCTGCCGCCTGGGCTTCCTTCACTTTGCCTTCATTGGCAAGCTTCAGTGCGCCGTCAATTTGACCGACCAGCACGTCAAAGCCGTGGCGGTAGTCTTTCATCTCAGCGCTGTCTGCCGCTTTATTTTCCAGCTTTGGCGGCGTGGATTTCTGCGCGTCCAGTGCCGCTTCACGCATTTTGGTCAATGCGCCTTTCATTTCCGCCGCATTGTCCGTTTTCTGCACCACCTTCAGGTTTTCACTGAGGATGCCCATGTCGTCTTCAAGATCGGCAGCAAACGCAGAAGAACCAAGAACCAGCGTTGACGCTGCGACGATCGCTAACAGGTGTTTACGCATTGCTCACTTCCTTTTTTATTATTAAAACGCCTTTACGGGTATTACTGCCCGGCGATTTTCATCTCCGGTAAGAGGACTGAACCACACTGTATATTGCTACGTGTTTCAATATCGTTACCGACAGTAACAATATTGCGCCACATGTCTTTCAGGTTGCCGGCGATGGTAATTTCGCTTACCGGATACTGAATTTCACCGTTCTCAACCCAGAAGCCCGCCGCGCCGCGCGAGTAATCGCCGGTAATGCCGCTTACGCCCTGGCCCATTAACTCGGTGACGACCAGACCGGTGCCCATCTCTTTAAGCATCTGCTCAAAGCTCAGGCCCTGACCCGCGATTCGCCAGTTGTGAATGCCGCCCGCGTGACCGGTGCTTTTCAGCCCCAGCTTGCGCGCAGAGTAGTTGGTCAGCAGCCACTGCGTCAGAATGCCGTCTTTGATGATATCGCGGCGCTCGGTGCGCACACCTTCGCTGTCGAACGGCGTCGAGGCCAGCCCTTTCAGCAGGTGCGGATGCTCTTCAATGGTCAACCATTCCGGCAGGATCTGCTTGCCCAGCGAGTCGAGCAGGAACGTCGATTTACGGTAAACGGAGCCCCCGGCAATCGCCCCCACCAGGTGGCCAAACAGGCCGGTCGCCACTTCATTGGCAAAAATGACCGGGGCTTTCATGGTGGAGAGTTTACGTGGCGACAGACGGGACAGCGTGCGCTGCGCGCATTCTGCGCCAACCCACTCAGGTGACTGCAAATCGCCCAGCGCGCGACCGATGGTGTAGGCGTAATCACGCTCCATATCACCGTTCTCTTCAGCGATAACGCAGCTGGAGAGCGAATGGCGCGTTGAGCAGTAGCCCTGCAGCATCCCGTGGCTGTTACCAAACACTTTGATACCGTAGTGGCTGTTAAAACTTCCACCTTCGGTATTGGTGATGCGTTTATCGGCCTTCAGAGACGCCTGCTCGGCACGGGCAGCCAGTTCGATTGCTTCGTCCGGCGTCACTTCCGCCGGGTGGAAAAGATCGAGATCCGGGGCATCGAATGCCAGCAGCTCTTTGTCGGCAACGCCGGCGTAAGGATCGGGCGAGGTGTAACGCGCAATATCCAGCGCAGCCTGCACCGTACGGGCAATGGCATCCGGGCTGAGATCGGTCGATGACGCGCTGCCTTTGCGATTCTGGTGATAAACCGTGATCCCCAGGGCGCCATCGCTGTTGAATTCTACATTTTCCACTTCGCCGTAGCGGGTGCTGACGCTGATGCCGGTGGTTTTGCTTACCGCCACTTCGGCGCCATCTGATTTACCTGAAGCGAGCGTCAGCGCGGTGGAGACGGCTTCTTCCAGAATCTTACGCTGCGCTTCAACTTGTGAGGTTACTTTCATCGCAAATGCCATACTGTAAGAGAGAGTTAATTGAAGTCTAACAGAGAACCGTTTTTCAGTGCGCGTCTTAACTGGTAACATTAGCCTCTTTTTTTAAGGAGCCTGACATGACTAAGCAGCCCGAAGACTGGCTCGACGACGTTCCCGGTGATGACATCGAAGACGAAGATGATGAGATCATCTGGGTCAGTAAAAGTGAAATTAAACGTGACGCCGAAGAGTTAAAACAGCTTGGCGCGGAAATGGTAGAACTGGGTAAAAACGCGCTGGATAAACTCCCGCTCGACCAGGATCTGCGCGATGCCATTGAACTGGCACAGAAAATCAAGAAAGAAGGCCGTCGCCGTCAGCTTCAGCTTATCGGTAAAATGCTGCGTCAGCGTGACGTTGAACCGATCCGCCAGGCCCTGGACAAACTGAAAAACCGCCACAACCAGCAGGTTGCGCTGTTCCATAAGCTTGAGCAGATCCGCGATCGTCTGATTGAACAAGGTGATGATGCGGTACCGGAAGTACTGAACCTGTGGCCGGATGCCGATCGCCAGCAGCTGCGTTCGTTGATCCGCAATGCCCAGAAAGAGAAAGAAGCGAACAAGCCGCCGAAGTCTGCACGCCTGATTTTCCAGTATCTGCGTGAGCTGTCTGAAAACGAAGAGTAAGCACAGCATCGTTGAGTGCCCTTAACCCCGCCCCTCTCCCTGTGGGCGAGGGAGAAAAAGCCCGGTAAGCGTGAGCGCTACCGGGCTTTTTTTTACTCTACGACCGCCTGCGCTTTCTTCGCCAGACCGTCCAGCAGCTTCTGATGGATCCCACCAAAACCGCCGTTGCTCATCACCAGAATGTGATCGCCAGGCTGTGCGGCTTTCACCACCATATCCGCCAGCGCGTCCACATCCGCACTCCAGTGCGCAGGCTGAATGCAGGCATCGGCCACTTCGGCCACCTGCCACGGAATATGCTGCGGCTGCAGCAGGAAGACTTCATCGGCACGCCCTAAGGATGGCGCAAGATCGTCTTTGCAGATGCCCATTTTCATGGTGTTCGAACGCGGTTCCAGCACGGCCAGAATGCGGGCGGTCCCGCCGACTTTGCCGCGTAAGGCCGCAAGCGTCGCCAGAATGGCGGTCGGGTGATGCGCAAAATCGTCATACACCGTGACGCCGTGGGCTTCACCGCGCAGCTCCAGACGACGGCGGGCGTTAATGAACGAGCCTAACGCATCCGCCGCATCCGCAGGCTGAACGCCCACATGACGTGCCGCGGCAATCGCCATCAGGCCGTTGTGCATGTTGTGCTCGCCCACCAGGCCCCACTTCACCTCACCCACTTTCTCGCCGTCGAGCAGCACTTCCCACTCGGAGGCATCCGCGTTGAGTTTTTTCGCCTGCCAGTGCCCCTGCTCGCCCACCAGCTCCTGCTCGCTCCAGCATCCCATCGCCAGGGTTTGCTTCAGGTTGATGTCGTTTTCCGGCAGGATGATGCGGCCCTGACCCGGAACGATGCGCACCAGATGGTGGAACTGTTTCTGAATCGCTTTCAGGTCGTCAAAAATATCGGCGTGATCGAACTCAAGGTTGTTGAGGATCAGCGTCCGCGGGCAGTAGTGCACGAACTTGGAGCGCTTGTCGAAGAACGCGCAGTCATACTCGTCGGCTTCGATCACGAAGAACGGGCTGTCACCCAGACGCGCAGAAACATCGAAATTACCCGGCACACCCCCGATAACAAAACCTGGCTTATAACCACAGGCTTCGAGGATCCAGGTCGCCATTCCGGCGGTCGTGGTTTTGCCATGCGTTCCGGCTACGGCAACGACCCAACGGTCGCGCAGCACGAAATCATGCAGCCACTGCGGGCCAGACATGAACGGAATGTTGCGTTCCAGAACCGCCTCAACGCACGGATTACCGCGGGTCATGGCGTTGCCAATGATCACCAGATCCGGCTCAGGATCCAGCTGGCTGGCATCGTATCCCTGAATCAGAGAGATGCCCTGTTTCTCCAGAAGCGTGCTCATCGGCGGATACACATTGGCGTCCGAACCTGTCACTTCATGGCCCAGAGAGCGCGCCAGCATTGCCAGTCCGCCCATGAAAGTGCCACAAATCCCCAATATATGAATGCGCATACGTCACTATCCTTCTTCAATGTGGCGCACATTTTACTCACATGTCAGCGACAGCGAAACGCATTTCAGGTAAATCCGTATATTGCTGGCGCGATTCACCTCTGCGCTAATATTTGAATGTTTGTTAAGATTGTTGGGCTTTAGTCGTTTTAGTGAACATACAATCGCTCTACTCACAAAGATGCAGGGAAAGTGTTATGAAAACGTTAGGTGAATTTATTGTCGAAAAGCAGCACGAGTTTTCTCATGCTACGGGTGAACTCACTGCTTTGCTGTCGGCAATAAAGCTGGGCGCTAAGATCATCCACCGTGATATCAACAAGGCCGGTCTGGTCGATATCCTGGGTGCCAGCGGTGCCGAGAACGTTCAGGGCGAGGTTCAACAGAAACTCGATCTGTTCGCAAATGAAAAACTGAAAGCTGCACTGCGCGCGCGCGACATCGTGGCGGGTATCGCCTCCGAAGAAGAAGATGAAATTGTCGTTTTCGAAGGGTGTGAACACGCTAAATACGTTGTGCTGATGGATCCGCTGGACGGTTCCTCTAACATCGACGTTAACGTTTCTGTCGGTACCATTTTCTCCATCTACCGCCGCGTCACGCCTGTTGGCACGCCGGTGACAGAGGAAGATTTCCTGCAGCCGGGCAGTAACCAGGTGGCGGCCGGTTACGTCGTTTATGGCTCCTCCACCATGCTGGTGTACACCACGGGCTGCGGCGTTCACGCCTTTACTTACGATCCCTCGCTGGGCGTTTTCTGCCTGAGTCAGGAACGTATGCGCTTCCCGGAGAAGGGTAACACCTACTCCATCAACGAAGGCAACTACATCCGATTCCCGAACGGCGTGAAGAAATACATCAAGTTCTGCCAGGAAGAAGATAAAGCCACTCAGCGCCCGTACACGTCCCGCTATATCGGCTCGCTGGTTGCTGACTTCCACCGCAACCTGCTGAAAGGCGGTATCTACCTCTACCCAAGCACGGCTAGCCACCCTGACGGCAAGCTGCGTCTGCTGTATGAATGCAACCCAATGGCGTTCCTGGCCGAACAGGCTGGCGGCAAGGCGAGCGACGGTAAAGAGCGTATTCTGGACATCGTGCCGGAAAGCCTGCACCAGCGTCGTTCGTTCTTTGTCGGCAACACCCATATGGTTGATGACGTTGAACGTTTTATCCGTGAGTATCCGGACGCATAACCCATAACACGGGGAGCCATTCAGGCTCCCCGCTTCATTTATATATTTTACCGTATAAGTGTTTATAAAAAACACGCTTTAATATTCGGTTTTGCTCCTGCATTATTTCCATAACAGTTTGACAAATATTTCCTGGAGCCTAATCGTCATGAAAAATTATTCCCGTGCTAATACCGGCATTGATTTAAATCTTATCCCTGTTTTTATTGAAGTGGTCCGCTGCGGCAGTATGGCAAAAGCCTCCGTACGTCTGGAGATGTCGCGCCCCGCGGTGAGTCTGGCATTAAAACGCTTTAATCAGCTGTTTGACGAGCCGCTATTTTTCCGCAAAGGGTTATATCTTGAGCCGACTGAAAATGCATTAGCATTAACCCAGTCTCTGGAAATATTAATGGGCGACATTCACGATAATATTGGCGCATTAAATTCAGCGACACATAAAACCCCGACACAGAATGCGCCGGGGCGGGAAAATATTATGCCGCTGTCTGAGCCGTCAGTTTAAATGATGCCATGGCGTCCATCAGCTGACGCGATTGCTCTTCCAGCGAGCGCGTCGCGGCAGAAGATTGCTGGACCAGCGCCGCATTCTGCTGCGCGGTTTCGTCCATCTGATTCACGGCAATATTCACCTGCTCAATGCCGCGACTCTGCTCCTGGGACGCGGTCGCAATCTCGCGCATCAGTTTGGTCATGCGCAGTACTTCTGTTGCGATCTCATCCATCGTTTCGCCAGCCTGCTGCGCCAGCTCGCTGCCTTCGTTTACGTGGGTCTGAGAATCACTGATAAGCGAACGGATCTCTTTTGCTGCGTCAGCGCTGCGGCTGGCGAGGTTTCGCACTTCACCGGCGACAACGGCAAACCCGCGCCCCTGCTCACCCGCGCGCGCCGCTTCCACCGAGGCGTTCAGCGCCAGAATATTGGTCTGGAAGGCAATGCCGTCAATGACGCTCAGAATATCGGCGATGCGTGCCGAACTGCCGGCGATATCACGCATTTTTTCAATGACGTAGCAGACCATTTCGCTGCCGTGATCGGCGGTGTCAGACACGGATTTCGCCAGCTGGTGCGCCTGCTCGGCGTTGTCTGCATTGAGTTTCACCGTGGCGGTGATCTCTTCCATGCTGGCGGCCGTCTGCTCAAGCGATGTCGCGGTGGATTCCGTGCGCTGGGCAAGATCCATGTTCCCCGCCGTCAGCTCGCGGCTGCCGGTATCAATTTGCGAGCTGGCATCACGTACCCGTAAAACCGAGTTCATCAAAGACTGCCGCATCCCCTCAATGGCCGCGTTCAGGCGGTTAAACTCCTGGCTCGCCGGGTCATTCAGCGTATGGGTTAAATCGCCCGCCGCCACGTTCTCCAGCTGAGCAATGGAGGCCGAAAGCGGTTTGAGCAGCATGTGACGCAGTACCAGCCACGCCAGCACAATAATGCCAGCCGTCAGCAGCGCGGCCACCACGATCAGGATCAGTACCCGGTTTTTGCTCGACTGCACGGCCTTCACTTCCGCTTTCCCGCGCGCTTCGCTCCATTTCTGAAAGACCTGCATATCATTATCAAACTGCGCCGCCACCGGGATCAGCGTGTTCTCCAGCAGATCGTAATAGCTGTCTGCGCTCTGATCGTTCAGGGCTTTCAGCATCGGGTCGATCCCCTGCTGGTTATAGGTCGCCAGGCTCGCGGCCACCTTATCCAGCAGTTTTTGTCCCTGCTCATCCGCCACCCCGCCGTCGATCACGCCTTTCAGCGTTTTACGGGCCTGGGCAATCTCCTGATTGATGTTTTTCACCGATTTGGCCGCGTCATCCAGCATGCCGATTTCCATCATCCGGACCGCCTGACCCGCTTCATTACGCGCGCGCAGGATCAGGGTATAGCCAGAATTAAGCTGCACCATCTGCTCACCCTGAAGGTGGTTGATGCGCTGGAGTGAAGAAGAACTCTGTGTGAGGGCATAAATGCCAATGCCGCTGACAATCAGCAGCAGAAGGGTCATAACGGCCAGTAAAGAGAGCAAGCCGGTACGAATCGATAGCGTTTTAAGCATGATATTATTTCCGGTAGCGAGATATTTCTGGGCATAAAAAAAGAGTATCGGCCGCTACCGGAAAATGTTTAGACTTTAAGCAAATTCAGCGTGTTATGTCTCTGTTACTGAAGTGTTTACACGGGTAACAGGCGAGCTTTGTCGGTTCTCCCAGAGCACCGTCAGGCCGCGCTGCAGGGCGATAAAAATAAACAACAGAATGCCAATGGCGATCTTGGTCCACCATGAACTGAGCGTGCCGTCAAAGTTGATATAGGTCTGGATCAGTCCCTGGATCGCCACGCCGAACAGCGTCCCCAGCACCGTGCCAACGCCGCCGCTGAGCAACGTGCCGCCAATCACCACCGAGGCGATGGCATCAAGTTCCACCCCGACGCCTGCCAGGGCATAACCCGCCTGGGTATAAATCGAGAAGACGATCCCCGCCAGCGTCGCCAGTCCGGTCGAGAGCATATAGATGCGGATTGTGGTGCTGCGGGTGGAGATCCCCATCAGGTTTGCCGAGGTGGCACTGCCGCCAATGGCATAGACCTGATTACCAAACCGGGTACGGTGGGCAAGGAAGATCCCCACCACCACCACGCCCAGCATCAGCAACCCCATCGCGCTCAGACGACCGCCGCCGGGGATTTTCCACGCCAGGCTGGAGAGCGTGTCGTAGACAGGATGGTTAATCGGAATCGATTCTTCCGAGACCAGGTAGCTTACGCCGCGCAGGAAGAACATGCCGGCGAGGGTGATAATAAAAGCCGGAATTTTCAGCGCGTCGATCAAAAGCCCCATAAATGCGCCAAACGCGCAGCCCATCACCAGCACCAGCGGGAAAGCCAGCAGCGGCGAGATCCCCCAGAAACCGATCGCTTTTGCGAGGAATACGCCCGTGAAAGCGATCACCGACCCAACCGAGAGATCGATCCCGCCGGAGAGGATCACAAAGGTCATGCCAACGGCGATAATGCCTAAAAAGGCGTTATCCGTCAGAATGTTGCAAATCACCCGGGTAGAGGCAAAGCCCGGGAATTGCGTCAGGCAGTAGAGATAACCCAGCACAAACACGCCCAGGGTGATCATTAACGGTAAATTACGTTTTATCATGGCCACGGATCCCTTTAATGATGCTGACAAAGCGCGGCGACTGGACGATCAGCACGCAGAGCACGACCACCGCTTTCACCACCTGGTTGAGTTCCGGCTGAAAACCGGAGAGCAGGATCCCGGTATTCATACCCTGAATAATCAGCGCGCCGATCACCGAGAGCAACAGATTAAACCGCCCGCCCATCAGCGATCCGCCACCGATAACCACCGCCAGGATCGCATCTAGCTCCAGCCATAACCCGGCGTTGTTGGCATCCGCACCACGGATGTCCGCCGCGACGATCACCCCGGCAATGGCGGCGCAAATGCCGCTCAGCACATAGGTCAGCATAACCATCAGCCGTGTATTAACCCCGGCGTTTCGCGCCGCACGGATGTTAATTCCGACCGCTTCAATGAACATGCCCAGCGCCGTTTTACGGGTAAAGAGCCAGAACACCACTAATGTGACCAGCGCAATAACGATCGGCGTCGGAAAGAAGAACAACTTACCGCTGCCAAGCCATGCCAGGCCGGGGGAGTTGAAGGTCACAATCTGACCCGAGGTGATAAGCTGTGCCACACCGCGTCCAGCCACCATCAGGATGAGAGTGGCGACAAACGGCTGAATTTTCAGGACCGCCACCAGAATGCCGTTCCACAGTCCGGCCAGCACCCCGGTACCTAATGCAGCCAACAGCACCACCGGCAGGCTGTGCCCGGCGACGGTCATGGACGCTGCCGTGGCGCCGGCGATGGCCATCACCGCACCGACGGAGAGGTCAATCCCGCCGGTGGCGATCACCAGCGTCATACCAATGGCCAGAAGCGCCACCGGGGCGGCGCGGTTTAAAATGTCTATCGGACTGCCAAACAGCCGGCCATCCTGCACGATAATCTGAAAGAAATGCGGGGCGACCAGGCTATCGATCAGCAGCACCAGCAGCAACGCGATAATTTGCGGCGTGCCGGTAGGCCAGGTGAAGCGGCGCCTGGTTGCACCGGTTTGCGGAAGCGAACGGGGCATCACGATTAACTCCTTACGCCGCGATGGCATTCATGATTGCCGGAACGGACAGTTTATCCAGCGGGATCTCTGCCACCTGCTTACGATCGCGCATGATGATGACGCGATCGGCATACCCCACCAGCTCTTCCAGCTCGGATGAAATAACCAGCAGCGCCAGACCGTCTGCACACAGCGTTTCGATAAGCCGGATAATTTCGGCGTGCGCCCCAACGTCGATACCGCGCGTCGGTTCATCGAGGATCAGGAACTGGGGTTTAGTCAGCAGCCAGCGTGACAGCAATACCTTCTGCTGGTTGCCACCGGAGAGAAATTCAATGGGCTGTTCAGCGCTCGGCGTACGTATACCGAGCTGACGGATAAATCGCTCGGCAATGGCGTTTTGCTCTTTCCGCGGGATGGGGCGTAGCCATCCGCGCTGCGCCTGCAGAGCCAGAATGATATTTTCCCGCACCGAGGCGGCGGCAATTATGCCATCGGTTTTCCTGTCTTCCGGGCAGAAGCCCACGCCCAGGCAGGAGGCCTGATGCGGCGATCGCAGGGTCTGCGGTTTACCTTTGATCAGCGCGCTGCCGCTGTCCGCAGGTTTGATCCCGAAGATCACCTCAGCGGTTTCGGTGCGCCCGGAACCCAGCAGGCCCGCCAGCCCGACAATTTCACCGGGCCGCACGTCCAGATTAAAGGGTGAGATCACCCCTTTTTTGCCAAAATCGCTGAAGGCTGCGACCGGTTTATCGCTGAGCAGCGTGCGGCCTGCACGCTGAAGCGCGTTGGTTTCCAGCTCGCGGCCCAGCATCATTTTGACCAGTTCTATCTGCGGCAGCTCGCGGGTTTCGCGGCAGCCGACAAAGCTGCCGTTGCGCAGCACCGTGATGCGATCGCTGACCTCATACACCTGATCGAGGAAGTGGGTGACGAAGATCAGGCTTACCCCCTGATCGCGCAGCTGGCGCATCAGGGTAAAGAGCATTTCGACTTCCTGGGTATCAAGGCTCGCGGTGGGCTCATCAAGGATCAGCACTTTCGCGGAGAGATCGATCGCCCGGCAAATCGCGACAATTTGCTGCATCGCGACGGAAAAACGGTTCAGCGGTTCGCGAACGTCCAGGGAGAAGCCATAGGATGCCATCAGCCTGGTGGCCCGCGCTTCCATCTCTTTGCGTCGCAGCAGGCCGAAGCGTCTTGGCTCACGGCCAATAAACAGGTTATCCGCCACCGACATATTCGGCAGCAGGTTCACTTCCTGGTAAACCGTCCCAATCCCCAGCTGCTGCGCATGGGCGGTGTTTTTTGGCGAAATGGCGTTGCCTTCTAGCCAGATTGTGCCGCGATCGGCATGGTAAACGCCGGTAAGTGCCTTAATCAGCGTCGATTTTCCCGCACCGTTCTCTCCCAGCAGCGCCATAATCTCACCGCGTCGCAGGCTAAAATCAACGTTATCCAGCGCTTTTACACCGGGGAAAAACTTGCTTAAGCCCTCTGTGCGGAGGATTTCCTGGTGTTGTGTGTCGGTCATGTTTCCCCCTCACCCTCGCCCTCTCCCGGTTGGGGAGAGGGAAATGTTCATGCCAGTCTACCCGCCCTTGTACACCCTCTCCCCTCAGGGGAGAGGAGTGGGGTAAGGGGCGAGGGAAAAGGCCTTAGTAGCCCATATTTTTCTTCTTCTCTAACTCTTCTTTCGCGGTGTCAGGCAGGTAGAGCGTCGATTTGGTGATCGTCACTTTTTCAGGCAGGGTGCCGTCTTTCTTGAATTTCTCCAGCGCATCGAATGCCGGGCCAGCCATGTTTGGCGTCAGCTCCACGCTGGCGTTCGCTTCGCCGTCCATCATCGCTTTATAGATATCCGGCACGCCATCGATAGAGCCAGTGAGGATATCTTTGCCCGGCTTCAGCCCCGCTTCTTTGATGGCCTGAATAGCCCCAATCACCATGTCATCGTTGTGGGCGTAAACCATGCAGATGTTCTTGCCGTTGTTTTCAGCCTTGATAAAGCTCTCCATGACCTCTTTACCTTTACTGCGGGTAAAGTCGCCGGACTGAGAACGGATAATCTTAATGTTTGGCGCTTTGGCGATGGCCTCCGCGAAGCCTTTCTTACGATCGATGGCCACGCTCGCCCCGACGGTCCCCTGCAACTCAACGACGTTACACGGCTTGCCATCCACCTGTTTCACCAGCCAGTCACCAATTAATTGGCCCTCGAGAACGTTGTTGGCGGTGACGGTGGTCATATAGAGAGATTTGTCTTTTACATCAATGGAACGATCGAGCAAAACAACCGGGATCTCAGCGTCTTTCGCTTCCTTCAGGACCGGCTCCCAGCCAGTGGCCACGACCGGCGCAATAAAGATGGCATCAACGCCCTGGGCGATAAATGACCGCACGGCTTTGATCTGGTTTTCCTGTTTTTGCTGCGCATCGGCGATTTTCAGGGTGATACCGCGTTTCTGGGCCTCGCTTTTCGCAACGTTGGTTTCTGCCGCTCGCCAGCCGGATTCAGAGCCGACCTGGGAAAAACCTACGGTTAAAGGGGCGGCCATCGCCATAGACGACATGGCTGCCGAAACTGCTGTGACAAGAAGTAAGCGCTTCCACATATGAACGTCCTCGTAGGGGTGTTTATTGTTGGTTAAAAGATGTTCTGCGAAATGACTATAGCCAATGAAATATGTAACGAATTGCGTTACATCACACTTCAGAAAAGTGAATAAAACGTTAATCACAAGTTTGTAATCGCTTTCATTTCACCATTAAAAAAGCGGCTGAGTTTATGGATTTTCCTGTCATGGAATCGGTCTGAAAAGTGGGGAGGACGTGGAGAGAAGACGAAAACAGGCGGAGACATTCAGCGCCAGTTGGCTATAATACCTGCCACTTGTTTACCATCCATTTTAAAGGACACAGACATGAGCTTACTCAACGTCCCTGCGGGTAAAGAACTGCCAGAAGACATCTACGTAGTTATCGAAATCCCGGCTAACGCAGATCCTATCAAATACGAAGTGGACAAAGAGAGCGGTGCGCTGTTTGTAGACCGTTTCATGTCTACCGCCATGTTCTACCCATGCAACTACGGTTACATCAACCACACCCTGTCTCTGGACGGTGACCCGGTTGACGTACTGGTCCCAACGCCATACCCACTGCAGCCAGGCGCAGTCATTCGCTGCCGTCCTGTTGGCGTGCTGAAAATGACCGACGAATCTGGTGAAGATGCGAAACTGGTTGCTGTTCCGCACACCAAACTGAGCAAAGAGTACGATCACATCAAAGATGTGAACGACCTGCCAGAACTGCTGAAAGCGCAGATCACTCACTTCTTCGAGCACTACAAAGACCTCGAAAAAGGCAAGTGGGTTAAAGTTGACGGCTGGGAAAACGCAGAAGCAGCGAAAGCGGAAATCATCTCCTCTTTCGAACGCGCTGCGAAGAAGTAATTCTTACCGTTGAATAATAAGGCCCCGCGAGTCGGGGCTTTTTTATGCCTTGCGTCTGACGCGACACTGGCACGCTAAATACGGTATAGCGGGTAACATCTCAAGGAACCAGCAGTATATATGAGCTTGTGACCCCAGGTTTTGTCCCCGGCAGAGCCGACCTGTTTGAAGAGCTTGCAGGGTATTATGAGAGTGATGGCCTGATATTTACCGATAGAGGTCTTTGATATTATCTAACGCTATTAATAGCCTGCTTTTGCCCTACTCGCTGCGTTAAAACAATTACCGACGAATATACCCGTTTCGTGTCTGCTTCAGGTCTTTATGAAGACAGGTGTGTCTACCCTTTTTGTTGCAATGCACAGCGGGTAGAGTAAACGGCATACCCTGAGCTCAGGTGCTACTAATATCACCCATAGCTATTTTTTAATTGAGTTGCTGGTCAGCACACTCCTGACCGTCGCGATTGTGGGCGTTTTACATGCTACGTTTCTTTCTTCACAGCATAAAGATGGGCTACATAAAGGCGTTTGACTGTTACGGCAAAGACAGCAAATGGCAGTATCTCTGCATCATGACATTCCAGCTCGCCTGGTTTTTGTTTTATTTATGGATCCCCTACCGTAGCGATTATGCCATTTTGCTGTTTTTACTGTTTTTTATTCCCGTCATTTCAAGCAATACGCGGTGCATCAACTACTACGGCTTTTCACGCGCCCTGTGTCTGATATGGCTGGTTGCTCCGTACATCATGCTTTTTGTTCCGCTGTTTTTGACCCGACGCCGAAGCACAGAAGAGAGCTAAGCCCATAAAAAGCAACGCCACCTGACGGTGGCGTTGCTTTTTTCAGTACTGGTCTCTGTCTAACCAGTTACCGCTTACAATCCGCTTTAACCCCTCGACCGGACGCTGGTAGACGTACATCCACGCACTTCCATACGGCGTCTGGATCAACTGGCGAGCGTATTCACCGCCCCTGGTGCGCAAGGCATCAAGTTCGGCAAGTGTAGCATTATCAATACGATAAACTTCACCCTGTACTGTTCCTTCCCCAGGAACCGCGCCTGGATAGTGGCCCAGGCTATACAACTGGTAGTTCTCGATATTGTAATTCCCCAGCAGCAGGGCATTGGTCATCCAGTGACTGTTGCCTTGCTTGGTTCGTAAACTGCCGTAGACAAATATTCGCATTGCTAAAACTCAAACTGATAGAGCAGATCAAGTGCCTGGTCTACGCCGGACACTGCTTCCAGATATAGCTTAGGCATAAGGCGATAGCGTAACGTGAGTGTTGCCAGTGAGTCAAAGATCCCCACGCCATATTTTACCTGCAGACCCGGCAGTACATAGCCACTGACCACCACTTGCGAGGAGTCACCCACGCCCTGGGTGTCCAGTGCCAGATTGCTTACGCCGAACGTCTCGCCGATTTTACCCACAACCTGCCCACTTTGTGCAACCCCCAGACCCACTAACATCGAGGTCATCGCTGCACTGTCGCTCTGGCCGCTCTCCAGTCCTTGCCCACGCAGCAGGTAAGACAAGGCTTCCTGTTGCGACATTGCCGGGTCGGAGAAGATCTCCGCCTTCGGTTCATCAGCAGAGCCGGTAACGCGAACACCTGCAATAACGTCGTTTTCGGTGGCTTCCGGGTTACGAATCGCTTCGATATTGAGCAGTGGCTGATCCGGCGGGCCGGAGAACAGCAGCTCACCTTTACGCACAATCAGATCCTGACCATAGGCATGGAAGCGCCCTTCAGGAATATTGATCTGACCGTTCAGACCCAGACCCTGCTTGTCCTGCGCGACTTTCAGATCCCCTGTCAGTCTCGCCTTCAGCCCAAACGCATCCAGACGCACGTTATTGCCGACGTGAACGGTGAGGTTACTGTTGATCGGAATACCGGCGCTCTTCTGCTCAACGGGTTTGAGATTTTCATTGAGCATGACTTCGTCACTGGAGACGCCCACCGCGCTCTCAGGCACCTCGTGCACCACGATGCGTGCCCACGGTACGTCCACGTTGCCGTCCAGCGTGAAGAGGCTTGGGGTGGCTTCAAAGACAATATCCGGGGATACGTCCAGACGTACCATCGGCGGTACGGTGATCCGCACCTTGCTGCCTTTGGCCGCGACACGGGCCCGCCAGTTATCAAGCTGGCTCCAGTCGGCGTCGCCGCTGAGGTTGATTTGTCCCTGCTGGGTACGCACCACCCCGGCGAGGGTCGAGCTCATGCCGTTGAAGTTCATCGCAATCTGGCTTGGCTGCATATCAAACGGCATAAAGTTGCCGTCGATATCCACGCCGTTAAGCTGCATCTGGCCAAACAGCTGCGGGCTTTGCGCATTGCCCGCCAGGCGCAGGTTCGCGCTGAGCATCCCCTCCGCTTTTTCTCCGCGTGAGAAAATCGGGTTGGCCATCGCCAGGTTGAAATTGCGGATATTAACGTTACCGGCGAGATTACGGCGTCCTTGCGGATCGGTAATCTGCACCTGCCCGTCAAACTGACCATTATTGGTCAGACGGATAAGCCACCCCAGCTCCGCGCGGTTGTTATGCAGATCGGCACTCAGGTTGAGGGTATCAAACGCCACCGGCAGCGGTGCGTCGTTCACTTCCTGTATCACCTTCACGTTACGACCAGAGAGCGTCACGCTACCCTGCGGCAGCCCCTCTTTGGTCGTGTCCCATGCGACATCGGCTTTCCCGCTAAAGACGCCGCTGGCCTGAGTCGTCTCCGGCATAAACGGTTTTAGCATCGCCAGGTCGAAGCGATTAAGGTTGATCTGCGCACGCCCTTCAGCCCCCGCATCAATGGTCTGCGGTACGCACAGTTCCGCATTCGGGTTGGTCCAGCAGTGCGGCCCTATACTGATCTTTTGTTCGGCGTTGCGGTAGTCCAGCGCGATAGAGCGGGACAGTGCCAGCGGCCCTACCGGGGTGTTGAAGCGGGTATTGTCCAGCGTCCCTTTCCAGCGTGCCTGTTTGCGATCAAAGCTTCCGGTCAGATGAAGCTGACCGGATACCGGCTCGCCCTGCACCTTAAGCTGGAGATCGTGCTGTTTTTCGTTACCTTTGGCATCCAGAGTGACCAGATTAATGTTCACGTCGGGCTGAGAAATGCGCTCCACGCGCAGGTTCAGGTTACCGCCAATCTGATCGGTGGATTTCACATCCCCTTCGACGCGAACCCGCGCAACGGTCAGCGCCTGCCAGCGCAGGTTGCTGGCGGTGATATCGGCCAGCAGCTGCGGAGCCTCTACCGTGCCGCGCACCTTCACTAACCCTTTCGCCGTACCGCCCAGCCCTGGCAGGGCGTTATCCAGATTTGGCGCATCAATGGTGGCATCCAGATTAAGATCTTTCACCCCCAGCTCGCCTTTGATATCCGCCGTGTTACGGCCCAGCGCCACGTGCAGACCCGGGATCACCCACTGCAGATAGCTGTTGCCCTTCAGCGAGCCTTCAACGTTGACCTTATTCTGCTTCACGTTACCGGTAAGCTTGATTTCCGGCACGTCCATCTGCCACGTACCGCCATACAGGCTGCCGCGGGTTTTGATCAGGCCGTCCAGTTTTGATGGCCAGTCCGGCACCTCTTTGGCCGTGTTGATCCCCGTCAGCTTCAGCTCGCCGCGCCAGCTGATCGCCTGCTGCCAGTCGAGCAGCGCGGTGAGTTCAGTTTTGCCTTCCAGCGCCGCGACGGTCAGTTTGTCGAGATTCACCTGCTGCTCGTTACCTTTAGCATCCAGCGTAATCGTCGCAGGCGGAACACCTTGCCCCTTCACCGCCGTGCGGAACGACAGGGTGTAATCGGTCATTTTGCCGCTCAGCTTCAGCTTCAGGTCATCGGCCTGGAACTGTTTTTCACCGGTGAACGGCCAGTAGAGCTGCTTACTGACAACCTCAAGGTTGAGCGGCAGCCCCGCTTCCGCCAGCTGCGTTTGCGCGCGCAGATCCATATCCACCGGGCCGGAGAGGTTAACGCCGACATCCAGTTTATCGCGCAGCGCCCCGCCCACTTTGACTTTCACTTTTTCGCCTTTCAGCGGGTCGATGTTGAGCGAACTGTTCAGGGTGATATCCACCGGCCAGTTGTCGCGCAGCAGGGCATTCCCTGACGCGTTAACCGAGCCCTGGTTGGTGTCGATATCCAGCGCGTCGAGTTTCATGTTGCCGTCGATGCTGCTGACTTTAAGCAGCATGTTGAAGACCGTCAGATCGGTATCGCCGGTGAGACGCAGCTGCTCGCCTTTAAACTCTTCGATATTCAGGTTCAGCGGCAGATGAACGTCCGTCATCTCCGGCAGCACAGGTTTAGAGAAGAGATCTTTCAGCGTTTCGCCCAGCGGTTTCTCTTCCGGCTGCGGGTTCTGGATCTTCGGTTCGACAATTTCTTCCTGCGCCACGTCCGCCACTTTCGGCAGCGCAATCAGCAGCCCCTGAAGGGAGGTTGGCGTCAGGGTGAGGTTTTTCTCCTGCCAGCGCAGGCCGGAGGTGAAATCCATGACGGAGACGGTGGTGTCGTCGATTTTGACATTGACGTTATCCAGCGCCACCCGATAGAGGGCAATCGGATACGGTGTGGAGAGATTCAGCGGGCCGCTATCCTCTTCCTCAACGGGTGCCGATTTCGGCATTTTCTTCGAATCTATCGCCACGTTCACGTCTTTCAGCGACAGATCGTTAACGCACAGCTTGCTGTCCCGCAGGCAGCCCAGCTTCACCGCGAGGTGAAATTCCCCCGCGTTTACCGCCACGCCAGGCTGCTCGTAGCGGATGTTTTTCAGACGCAGATCGCGCCAGCCGCCTGTCACCTGGCCAATTTCCAGCCCGGGAACCCAGCGGTTAGCCGCGTTAAACAGCAGATGCAGGCCAGACGTCGTTCCGACCAGAAACGCCACCGTACCGAGCAGCAGTACGATAAAAATCAGCACCCCGAGGCTTATCTTCTTCCATAAACTCATAATTCAGGCCCCAGACCGATGTAAAACTGTAAACCGTGTTCTTCTTTATCACCCACCGGCACGGCGAAATCGAGCTTGATTGGCCCGACGGGAGACTGCCAGCGTACGCCCACGCCCGCGCCGGTTTTAAAGTCGCTGCGGCGGATATCGCTTACCGCTTCGCCGCCGTCGACAAACATCGCGCCCCACCATTTTCCGCTGACGTTGTACTGGTACTCCAGCGAGCCGGTAGCCAGCTTGGAGGCACCAATCAGCTTGCCGTCATCATCTTTCGGCGCGATGGATTTGTATTTGTAACCGCGAATACTGCGGTCGCCACCGGCGAAGAAGCGCAGATCCGGCGGAACTTTGTCGAAGTCGCCGGTTTCAATCCAGCCGAGGTTGCCGCGCATCACGAAGCGGTGTTTGTCATACAGCGTGCGGATCCAGACGTTTTGCGCCTGAATTACCGAGAAATCCACATCGGAGCCCCACATGGTGTTGGAGTAATCGATGGAATAACGCTGGGAATCGCCCCAGGTTGGCATCAGGCCGCCGCGCGAGCGGGTACGGCTGATCATCACCCCCGGGTAGAGCAGCATGGTGGTGTTGGTGACGTTGGCCTGGGTAAAGTGGTCCAGACTCCAGCGCAGGTTAATGGCGCGCTGCCAGCCGCTGGAGAGGTCCCAGTATCGCGATACCGCAAGCGTGGTGGAATCTGCCTCGGTATCGTTCAGGTCGGTACGCTTAAAACCGCCCTGAACAAGGTAATACTGTTCAAGCGGGTTTTTCAGCAGCGGCATTTTGTAGCTGAAATCGAGCTGCTGTTCCGGCGCTGAGATACTGGCGCTGGTGGTCAGGCTGTGACCGTATGAGTTCATCCACGGCTTTTTCCACGTGGCTTTCACGCGCGGACCGACGTCGGTCGAATAACCAACACCGGTCTCAATGGTGTTCTCGGTGCGCGGCGAAACAACGCCATGCAGCGGCAACACCTTGGTTTTGCGCGATTTATCAAACTCCGGCGCGACAACCACCGAGTTAAACCACCCGGTGGCGGAGAGGCGGCGGTTCAGCTCCGCCAGATCACGCGACTGGTAGTAATCGCCCTTTTTGAAAGGCACGAGGTTTTGCAGATACTCTTCACGAATTTGTGAGCCTTCGAAGGTCACATCGCCGAAACGATAACGTTCGCCGCTGTCATAATCGATATCCCAGAAGGCCTGGTGCCTGTCGAGCGCAATGCCCAGCTGGCTTTTGTCGAACTGGCTGTCAAAGTACCCCTTACGCAGGGAGACGCTCGTCAGCTCTTTTTTGAAATGGTCGTAGTCACCGTGGTTCAGCACGGTACCGTTTTTCGGCCGCGTGCTGAGCAGATCCAGGTAATCCCGGTCCGTACGCGCGCCGCCGCGCAGAATGACGTTAGTGCCGCCGATCAACACCGGCTCACCCGGTGAAACGCGGGCAATAAGCACCTGCCGCCCCTTCTTTGGCGGCGGACGGAGATCGAAATCAATGGTGGGTTCGTAATAACCCAGCGCTTTCAGCCCTTCGCGGATCGCATCATCCACGCGCGCGCGAAAACGCCGGTCCGGCGTTACTTCGTCGCTCTCGATGGTCGACAGCTGCGCACGCACGTTTTTTTCCAGCGCCCCGGATAACCCCTCAACCTGCAAACGGACATTCGCCGCGCTGGCAACCCCGCTTGTCAGCAATAAACTGACCAAACATAACTGGCGGATTTTTGTCACGTTTTCTCCTGAATATCCCTTTTTCCACCCTGGAAGCAAATGAAGTGCCGCTCCGCGGCAAAATACGGCCTGTTAGCCAAAAACCCACATCACGGGTTGAAAACGGGTGTAACACCCAAATATTTCTTATGATTAAATCTAGACTCATTCAGCGCATTTATTGTGTTCAATTAAACGCTTCGTGACAACCTTAACCGAAACATCGCAGCCCGGGAGGCCCCCATCGTGAGTTTATTCGACAAAAAGCATCTTGTTTCACAAGCTGATGCATTACCGGGACGCAACACCCCTATGCCTGTGGCGACCTTACACGCCGTGAATGGCCATTCAATGACAAACGTTCCTGATGGAATGGAAATCGCCCTGTTCGCCATGGGCTGCTTCTGGGGCGTAGAACGCCTCTTCTGGCAACTCCCCGGCGTTTACAGCACCGCGGCGGGCTACACGGGGGGGTATACGCCAAACCCAACCTACCGCGAAGTGTGCTCTGGCGAGACCGGTCATGCCGAAGCCGTACGCGTGGTGTATGACCCTGCTGTCATTAGCTATGAGCAGCTTCTGCATGTGTTCTGGGAAAACCACGACCCGGCCCAGGGCATGCGTCAGGGTAACGACCACGGCACCCAGTACCGCTCGGCTATCTACCCTCTCACTCCTGAGCAGGAGACGGCCGCCCGCGCAAGCCTTGAGCGCTTCCAGAAAGCGATGCACGATGCCGGTGACAACCGCGAGGTCACCACGGAAATCGCCTCTGCCAAACCGTTCTACTATGCGGAAGACGACCACCAGCAGTACCTGCATAAAAACCCGTACGGCTACTGCGGTATCGGGGGTATCGGCGTCTGCCTGCCGCCACAGCTGGCCTGATTACTGGTCTAGCGCCACGCGAGCCGCGTGGCGCGTGGCATTACTGACCGACCCATAATTCATGACTTTTCCCTGCAACAGCAGGTTAAAAACCGGTGCCTGCGGCCTGTTAAGGCGGGTCTGCAGCAGGTGCACGGCCTCAATCCCCAGTTCGCGGCAGGGCACCGTGACCCCCGTGACCGGTTTTTCCAGCCGGTGCGCTAAATTCCAGGCAAAATCGGTGGTAATCAGAGAGATGTCTTCCGGGACGCGCAGCCCGTGGCGGGTTAATGCCCTCACCACACCTTCGGTCATGCTGGTGCTGTTCGGGAAAATCACCTCTGGCCACTGCGCTCTGTCATGACTCAGCAGCCACTCATCCAGCGCCCGCTCGGCTTCGTCTGCGGTAAACCACTCCGTCACGAGTAAATCACGCTGCGGCTCAAAGGCGACGTGAAAATGGCGATACGCCTCTTTAATGCCATCCAGACGAGCGTAAAGCGTATCTCGCCGAAGGCAGGTCAGCGTCAGGACCCGCCGGTGCCCCTGTTCAAAGAGATACTGCATGGCGGTGAAGCCGATCGCCCGATGATCGGGTGATACCGAATCCAGTACCCGCTCCCGGTCCACGGAATTAATTAAGACGCAGGGTTTATTGAGCGTGCTGGCCAGTTTAAATATGGTGGCATCATCAGTACCAATAATAATTATCGCGTTGATGTTCTTCTGGCTGGCCTTTTCCATAAATAATTTTACATCGGCGTGCTGTTCTTCTAATCCGCAACAGCTGACCCACACATTGTGTGGCGAGCAGGCCTCAGCAATCCCTTTGGTCACCTCAAGATAAAAAATATCGCCGCGCCCCTGAAAGGTTCTTTCCGGAGCAAAAACGGCAATACCGTTAATCAACAGCCGTCCACTGGCCATGGACTCCAGCACGCCCAGCTCTCGGGCGGTGCGAACGATCGCATCCCGGGCTTTATCGCTGGTATATGACTTGCCGCTTAATACCCTCGACACCGTGCTAACGGAATATCCCGTGAGGGCCGCGATCTCCTCCATTTTTAACCTGCCCGGCATAGTGTGACCTCGCTCTCAATCAGTTTTTGCAAATATTTGCAGAAACAGCCTTTTGATTTTAAAACCAAATTTCAGAAAGCCTGGAGATTACTTATTCACCTTGCGAGTATTCTCACAAAAACACATTGTCGCTACGCCTCGCCTTTCCTATTTTCCGGTCATCACTTCTTTTCAACTGAAATTAAGGTGTGACATGGAGAAGGTACGTTTTGGCATTATTGGTATAGGTAATATCGGTACGGTCCACGCACGTTATTTACTCGCGGGTACGGTCAATGACGCCTGCCTGACGGCAGTTTGTGACAATGCGCCGGAAAAACACCCGGCCATTCGCCAGCTGGTGGGGTCCATTCCCCTGTTCAGTGATGCCCAGGAGATGATCCAGAGCGGGCTTATCGACGCGGTGATTGTCGCCACGCCCCATTACGAACATCCGCGCCTGTCGATGCTGGCGATGCGTAACGGCATTCATACCCTGTGTGAAAAACCGGCAGGCGTTTATACGGCGCAGGTGCAGGAGATGAACGCCTGCGCGCGCGAGTGCAACGTGGTGTTTGGCATCATGTACAACCAGCGACCAAACCCGCTCTACCGGAAGGTTAAGGATCTTATCGATAGCGGTGAGCTGGGCGAGATCCGCCGTTCTAACTGGATAATCACCAACTGGTACCGCTCGCAGAGCTACTACAACTCCGGCGGCTGGCGCGCGACCTGGAAGGGAGAAGGCGGCGGCGTGTTGCTCAACCAGGATCCGCATCAGCTCGATCTCTGGCAGTGGCTGGTGGGCATGCCGGTCCGCCTGCGCGCGTTTTGCCAGTTCGGCAAACATCGTGACATTGAAGTGGAAGACGAGGTCACCGCCTATGCCGAGTATGCCGGTGGGGCTACCGGTGTATTTATCACTACCGTGGCAGAAACGCCGGGGACAAATCGCCTGGAGATCGTCGGGGATCGCGGCAAAGTGGTCGTCGAAGAGGGGCGGCTTCGCTACTGGCGGCTACGTGAGTCCGAAACCGCGTTTAACGCCCGCTGGCAAAACGGTTTTGGGGTGCCTGAATGCTGGGAGGTCGACATTCCTGTCGCCGCCGAATGCAGCGAACATTATGTCATTACCGCAAACTTCTGCGCCGCCATCCTGCGCGGTGAACCGCTGATTGCGCCGGGCCTGGACGGGATCCACGGCCTGACGCTCTCCAATGCCATGCATCTTTCCACCTGGACTGACGACTGGGTCGAACTGCCGATCAACGAGAAACACTACTTGCGCCTGCTCCAGCAACGCATCAGCACCTCTGTTGCTAAAGAGGCCATAAACGTGACGCTTGATGCCTCAGGCACCTGGTAACTCCGGAGACGACACGATGCTAAATATCGCCATTGTAGGTACAGGCAATATCTCACATAACCATATTCAGGGTTATTTGCAGTTTGGTCAGCGCTGCCGGATTGTCGCGCTGGTGGATATCTACCCGGAAAAAGCGCACGAGAAAAAAACGCGCTACGGCCTGACGCAGGCCCGCGTGTATGAGAGCCATCAGCAGATGCTGGCATCCGAGCCAGACGTCGATATCGTCGATGTCTGCACCCCGCCGTATGTCCACGCACAGATCAGCATTGATGCACTGGAGGCCGGGTGCCATGTGCTGTGTGAAAAGCCGATGGCCGCCTCGCTTGAGGAGTGTGACGCGATGATTGCGGCTCAGCAGGCCAGCGGCAAAACGCTCTCCATCATTGCGCAAAATCGTTTTACCGATGCCTTCTGGCGCTTAAAAGCAGCGCTGGATTCCGGCCTCGCGGGCAAAATCTGCCATGCGCAGGTGGATTCGTTCTGGTGGCGCGGCCACTGCTATTACGATCTGTGGTGGCGTGGCACCTGGGAAAAAGAGGGGGGCGGCTGCACGCTCAATCACGCGGTTCACCATATCGACGCTATTCAGTGGATGCTCGGGTTTCCATCCGAGGTGGTGGCGATGATGACCAACGTGGCGCATGACAATGCCGAAGTGGAAGACCTCAGCGCCGCAATATTCAAATATCCCAGCGGCGCACTCACGCAGCTTACCGCCTCGGTGGTGCATCACGGCGAAGATCAGAAGATCGTCATCCAGGGCGATCGCGCGCGCATCTCTGCCCCCTGGCAAGCCTGTGCCAGCGTGAGTGCCGATAACGGTTTTCCTCAGGAAACTCACGACCTGCAGCGGGAAGCACAGCTCAACGCTGTTTTTGCGCAGACACCGGCACTCGCGTGGACGTTGCATACCGGGCAGATTAACGACCTGTTGCTGAGTATTGAACGCGGCACGGCACCGCTGGTGGATGGATTACAGGGAAAACGCTCGCTGGAGTTGATTACCGCAATTTATAAATCTGCCATCACCCGCACCGTGGTCTCGCTCCCCATTCCACGTGACGATCCGTTTTACCGTACCGGCGGGATTAACACCCTCGCCCCCCGTTTTCATGAGAAATCCGCAAGCGTGGCCAACTTCAGCGAAGTGGGCGCTATCCCCCTGGGTAAAGATCTGGATCGAGGAATCTGAAGATGAATAAACATGACGGAATGAACTACGCGCCAGTCGGCAAACCTCAGCCCGTTGTCCGGGAAGGTGAATTTGTCTTTGCCGCTGCCGCGCTCGACCACGGGCATATTTATGGAATGTGTAACGGGCTGATTGAAGCCGGCGCCACGCTGAAATGGGTTTACGATCCCGATCCGTCCAGAGTGGATAAATTTATCCAGCAGTATCCGCAGGCCAGAGTGGCAGATTCGCTGGAGGCGATCCTCGCCGATAACGAGGTACGTCTGGTGGCAGGCGCCGCCATCCCCTCTGAACGCTGTGCGCTGGGGCTGAAATCGATGGCAGCGGGGAAGGATTACTTTACCGACAAAGCGCCGCTCACCACCCTTGAACAGCTGGCAGATGCCAAAGCGATGGTTGAAAAAACCGGTAAGAAATACGCGGTTTACTACAGCGAACGTCTGCATGTTGAGAGTGCTGTCTTTGCCGGTCAACTGGTAAAGCAAGGTGCCATCGGCGACGTGGTACAAACGCTGGGGACAGGCCCACACCGTGAAGGCGAAGGAAGGCCAGACTGGTTTTACGATCGGCGATACTTCGGCGGCATCCTGTGTGACATCGGCAGCCATCAGATTGAGCAGTTCCTTTTTTACACCGGCAACCGCGATGCCACCGTGATGGCAAGCCAGGTCCGGAACGTTAAACACCCGCAGTACCCCGCCTTTGAGGATTTTGGCGACGCAATGCTCAAAGGCGAAAACGGCGCCAGCGGCTACTTCCGCTGCGACTGGTTTACCCCGGACGGGCTGTCCACATGGGGTGACGGGCGACTGACGCTGCTCGGCACCGAGGGCTACATCGAAATCCGCAAATACGTCGATTTAACCCGTGGCGAGCAGGATGTGGTTTATCTCGTCAATAAAGAGGGGGAGTTCCGTTATCCGGTGGCAGGCCAGGTCGGATTCCCGTTCTTTGGCGAACTGATCCTCGACTGTCTCCATCGGACTGAAAATGCCATGACGCAGGCGCACGCTTTCAAGGCTGCGGAGCTCTGCGTGAAGGCTCAAATGCTCGCCAACGCGGCGGGTTAAGGGGAGCCGGAGATGACTATCCTGAATACCGCTATCATCGGCGGCGGGGCGATTCATGGCTGCCATGTCAATGCCCTGCGCCAGATACCCAACGTCGCGCTGCGTGCGCTGGTCGACATCGACAGCGTTAAAGGACTGGCGCTGGCGAAAGACTATCAATGCCGTTTTTATCAGGATTACCGGGAAATGCTGCTGGATGATGCCATCGACGTGGTACACATCTGTACGCCCCATTTCGAGCATAAAGAGATGATTCTGGCGGCACTCGCCGCCGGGAAGCATGTTTTTTGCGAAAAACCGGTGGGCATGAACACCCGTGAACTCATTGATATCACCCGTGCCGCCGATCGGGCTCAGAGCCTGCTCGGCGTGTGCTATCAGAACCGGCTCAACCCCACCAGCCAGCGTATTCGGCAGGAGTTAGGCCATGGACAGCTGGGGAAAATGCTCAGCATCAGGGCAGTACTCACATGGTCACGCGCGGGCGCTTACTACACGCAAAGCCCCTGGCGCGGTCGGCTGGCGACAGAAGGCGGGAGTCTGCTGATCAACCAGGCAATCCATACGCTCGACCTGATGCAGTGGTTCGGTGAAGGCGTGACGCGAGTGAAAGGCGTGGTGGATAGCGGTGAGCTGGCAGACGTGACCGAAGGCGAAGACAGCGCAATGGCCACGCTACACTTCGCCAACGGCGCCCGCGGCCTGTTTTATGCCAGCAATTGCCACACCACGGACGCCCCTCTCCTGCTGGAGATCCACTGTGAACACGGCTCGCTGCTGCTGAATGACAACACTCTCTGGCGCGTCACACCGGGTGAGCGGTTAAAACTGGCAAGCGATGATTCCCCCGACGGCACGGTAAAAAGCTACTGGGGGCTGGGTCATCAGCAGGCGATCCGCCGGTTTTATACTGCCGTTCATCATCCGGAAAACAGAGACTATATCGATATCCGTACCGCCGGAAAATCACTCACCCTTGTGGAGGCTATTTATCGGTCATCTCAAACAAGACAATGGATAAATATCAACAACCAGAACGTAATTTGAATTCCAGACGTTAATAAAAATACGCCCCGTAAAACGGGTTAATCATTACCCTACACTGGATATTATTATGGTCAAACCAACTGAACGTAGAGTTGGTTATGGCGTGGCGCTTGGCTACGGCATAACCGATCTGTTTGGCGGAGGCGCTTTCGCCATTATCGGCACCTGGCTGTTATTTTTTTACACGACCTATTGCGGGCTGTCTGTTATTGAAGCGGGCTCTATATTTGCTATCGCCCGCGTCATTGATGCGCTGTTAAGCCCGATCATGGGTTATATCACTGATAATTTTGCGGGTACCTGGCTCGGCCGTAAATTTGGCCGTCGCCGTTTCTTTTTATTACTGAGTTCCCCGTTAATGTTTTTGTATGCCCTGCTGTGGCTGACGGATATGGGATACTGGTATTACCTGGGAACCTATCTCTCTATTGAACTGCTGTCGGCGATGGTGCTGGTGCCTTGGGAGACGCTGGCCGCAGAAATGACGAACCGCTACGAAGAGCGCAGCCGACTTTCAGGGGTGCGCATGATCTGCTCTCAGCTTGGGGGGTTTCTTGCCGTTTCCGTCCCCGGCGTCATTATGCAGTTCACCGGGAAAGACAATCCGTTTACCTATACGCTCACCGGACTGATATTTTCCTGCGTTTTTTGCCTTGCGGTGTTTATTACGTGGTACACCACATGGGAAGCGAAAGATGTGCATCAGGAGTCCGATTTTAAGATAGATAACCAGCGCAACTGCGGGGTAGCCAATCATCTGAAATATCTGGTACTGGACCTCTTTTCGTCCTTTCGCATCCGCGCATTCCGCCTGCATATCATTATTTATATCTTCTCGTTTACTGCGATGGACGTCTTCGGCTCGGTCTTTACCTATTATGTCGTTTATTGTCTGAGCCAGGATGCGGCGGCAGTGTCGGGCTGGCTGAGCATTGCCGCCTTTGCCTCGGTACCAGGCACGTACGGATTTATGCTACTTTTGAACCGGCTGAATATCACGCCGTCCGCGGCGCTGCGCCTCTCTTATGGCTGTATCTTCGCCGTGCTGGTATTCCTGTTTACGGTCTACCTCACCAAAACGCAGGTGCCAACGCTGCTGTTCTCGGGGGTCTTTATCTTGCTCGGTGCCGCCCGCTCTGGTCTTTATTACATCCCGTGGAATATCTACAGTTTCATCCCTGATATCGATGAGATTGTGACGCAGCAGCGCCGCGAAGGGATTTTTGCCGGGGTGATGGTATTGACCCGCAAAAGCACCGTGGCGATTGCCATCATGATCATCGGCCTGGTGCTACAGGAGTCAGGGTTTGTGAAGGGCAGCGGCGCACAGCCTGAAAGCGCGCTGGGGGCCATTATCGGCCTGCTGATTTTCGCGACGGCGGCCCTTCTGGCCGTGAGCTTCTTCACGACCTACAAATTTAAACTGACCCGCGAGACGCACAAGCTGCTGCTGAAGGAGATTGCGCGCCGCAAGCTGGGCGGAGATTATCGCGACTGCGACGCCAACACCCGTGTGGTGATCAAACAGCTCACCGGCTATGAGTATGACCAGGTGTGGGGAGGGGATGCCACGCGCCGGGCGGCAGGAAACGCCAGTTTATCCGCAGTCAAATAGCCGTACGTACCGGGCAGCGCTTCGCTGTCCGGCCGGCTTTATGCCAAAATGTGACCTCTGGCAGATTTACACGCCTTTACGCTATACTACCCGCTGAAATAATCAGCTCAACGCTACGAGCTGACGTTCTATGTGTCTTCACACAAATGTAATTAACTTCCCTTCCGAGGATCTGGCTGAAGCCGGATAAACTATGTTAAACAGTATTTTAGTGATACTTTGTCTCATTGCCGTCAGTGCATTTTTCTCGATATCCGAGATCTCGCTGGCCGCCTCCCGTAAAATCAAACTGAAACTGCTTGCTGACGAAGGCAACGTTAACGCATCACGCATACTCAAAATGCAGGAAAACCCGGGAATGTTTTTCACCGTGGTGCAGATTGGCCTGAACGCGGTCGCCATCCTGGGCGGTATCGTGGGGGATGCGGCATTTTCACCGGTGTTTCATGGCCTCTTCGCACGCTACTTTTCACCTGAACTCTCCGAGCAACTGAGTTTTATTCTCTCCTTCTCGCTGGTGACTGGCCTGTTCATCCTCTTCGCTGATCTGACCCCGAAACGCATCGGTATGATTGCGCCAGAAGCTGTGGCTTTGCGCATCATCAACCCGATGCGCTTCTGCCTGTTCCTGTTCCGTCCGCTGGTGTGGTTCTTCAACGGCCTGGCCAACAGCATTTTCCGCCTGTTTAAAATTCCGATGGTGCGAAAAGACGATATCACCTCTGATGATATCTATGCGGTCTTCGAAGCGGGTGCCCTGGCGGGCGTGCTGCGCAAGCAGGAGCACGAGTTAATTGAGAACGTGTTTGAGCTGGAATCCCGCACCGTACCGTCATCCATGACCGGACGTGAAAACGTGATTTGGTTCGACCTGCACGAAGACGAGCAGAGCCTGAAGCAAAAGGTGGCCGAGCACCCGCACTCCAAGTTCCTGGTCTGTAATGAAGATATCGACCACATCATCGGTTATGTGGACTCGAAAGACCTGCTGAACCGCGTGCTGGCCAACCAGAGCCTGGCGCTCAACAGCGGCGTTCAGATCCGCAATACTCTGATTGTTCCGGATACCCTCACCCTCTCTGAAGCGCTGGAAAGCTTCAAAACGGCCGGTGAAGATTTTGCCGTTATCATGAACGAATACGCGCTGGTGGTGGGCATCATCACCCTCAACGATGTGATGACCACGCTGATGGGCGACCTGGTTGGCCAGGGGCTGGAAGAGCAGATTGTTCAGCGTGACGAGAACTCATGGCTTATCGACGGCGGTACGCCGATTGATGATGTCATGCGCGTACTGGATATCGACGAGTTCCCGCAGTCAGGTAATTACGAGACCATTGGCGGCTTTATGATGTTTATGCTGCGAAAAATCCCGAAACGTACCGACTCGGTGAAGTTCTCTGGCTACAAGTTTGAAGTGGTGGATATTGATAACTACCGCATCGACCAGTTGCTGGTGACGCGTATCGATAATAAACCGACCGTGCTGGTGCCGCGAATGCCTGACGCAGAAGAGAAAGTGTCGGCGTAAGGCCCATAAACATCAACGGCTCCCATCGGGAGCCGTTTTTTTATCAACTGCGTTTTTAACTACTGCATAGCACGTTGGTTAAGCCATCTCAGTTTGCAGACGCATAACCTGACGGTTGACTTCAGACATCACAGACAGGTGCTGCTTGTCCTTCACTTTTGGGATAAGGATCTTGCCCTTATCAAACTCAAAAGCGCCAACATCCTTGATATACAACCGTCCACGGAACAGGATCTTCACGTACTTCGCCACCTGAAGCGGGTTGTAGCGTTGGAAAATTTTCATTCTTGTATCTCCTGCGAATCATACGCTCTTGCGGTGCCACAATCGGCCCGACTGTCCTGAGCGCAAATTTTGTTGCCCAAAGACTATAGACCAGAACTACGGTGTTACCCAGTATGCATAAGTTTATTTACCGTTTGATTACAATTATTCAGAATAATCTTTGCAAAGCTTCACTCAGGGCAGTATAAGCCGTCGTTTTTTCATGGATATGTGCGTTCACCCGCAAACTGGCATCGGGATTGCGGGAAAACCACATTGATCGCACTTATGATTAAAAGCGTATGACCAAGTGGTCGGATCACCTGCAAACAATAAGGAAACACCATGACCCTACGAACTATCCTTGCAGCAGCCTGCCTGCTTCTGCCCCTGTGGGCTAGCGCTCACGCGATTGAAAAAGGACAACGAGTACCACCAGTCGGCATTGCTGACCGGGGAGAATTGATTCTCGACAATGATAAGTTTAGCTACAAAGCGTGGAATAGCGCGCAGCTCGCAGGCAAAGTGAGAGTTGTACAACATATTGCCGGTCGTACATCCGCAAAAGAGAAAAATGCCAACCTGGTGGAAGCGATCAAGGCCGCAAAATTCCCACACGACCGCTACCAGACCACCACGATCGTTAACACTGACGATGCCATTCCTGGCTCCGGAATGTTTGTGCGTTCAAGCCTTGAGAGCAATAAAAAACTCTATCCGTGGTCGCAGTTTATTGTCGACAGCAACGGCGTGACGCGTAAGGCGTGGCAGCTGGAGGAAGAGAGTTCCGCAATCATCGTGCTGGATAAAGACGGCCGCGTGCAGTGGGTGAAAGACGGGGCATTAACCCAGGAAGAGGTGCAGCAGGTTGTCGCCCTGCTGCACAAACTGCTGGCTCAATAAATAGAGACGCGGAAGCCGGGGTTAAGGAAGGATTCGCGCGGGGTGTAGTCCAGCGGCTTACCCTGCCAGTCATGAACATGTGCCCCGGCGGCCGTGGCGACCGCATGCCCTGCCGCGGTATCCCAGACGTTCGTTGGCCCAAAGCGAGGGTAGAGCTGGGCATGACCTTCCGCCACCAGACAGAATTTCAGTGATGAACCAATCGAGGTCGTCTGGTGTTCACCCAGCTGTTGCAGATATTCCTGCAGTTCGCTGTCGCTGTGTGACCGGCTGATCACCACCAGCGGTGGACGCGCATCACGCACCTGAATCTGCTTACGCACGCCGCACTCTTCCTTCCACGCCTTACCGTCTGCAGCGCTGTACATGACCTTCATCACCGGCGCGTATACCACCCCAAGCACCGCTTTGCCTTTTTCAATCAGCGCGATGTTGACGGTGAACTCACCGTTACGCTTGATAAACTCTTTGGTGCCGTCGAGGGGGTCCACCAGCCAGTAACGCTGCCAGTGCTGACGCTCGTCCCAGCTCTGCGGCGCTTCTTCTGACAGGACCGGGATATCCGGCGTTAAGGCCTGCAGTCCTTGCAGGATCACCTTGTGAGCCGCGATATCTGCCGCGGTGACCGGAGAGTCATCTGCCTTGCTGACGACCTCCATCGGTTTTGCACCGTCATACACCTGCATGATGGCATCTCCCGCATCCCGTGCGAGCTGACAAATCTTATCTAACATTCTCCACCTCTTTGTTAACGCAGTGGGGTTAACTCTTTGTTTTAGTTATATCGTAATGGGAACAATTCCGCTATCTGTGAAGCAATTCTGGTTTCATGGCGCTTTTTTCTGTCAGGATTCACATTTATGTAAGCAACACGCTATAGATACATATTCTTTTGTGGCCTGGATCGAAAAAAGGACTCCTCTGATGATTAAGTTTAGCGCAACGCTCCTGGCGACGCTGATTGCAGTGAGCGTACAGGCGGCGACGGTAGACCTGCGAATTCTGGAAACTACCGACCTGCACAGCAACATGATGGACTTCGATTACTACAAAGATACCCCGACGGAAAAATTCGGACTGGTACGCACGGCAAGTTTGATCGCTGCCGCCCGCAATGAAGTTAAAAACAGCGTGCTGGTCGACAACGGCGATCTCATTCAGGGTAGCCCGCTCGGGGACTACATGGCCGCGAAGGGGCTGAAGAAAGGCGAGATCCACCCGGTGTATAAAGCGATGAACACCCTGGACTATACCGTCGGCAACCTGGGCAACCACGAATTTAACTACGGCCTGAAGTACCTGCACGATGCGCTGGCTGGCGCGAAATTCCCGTACGTTAACGCCAATATCATCGACGTTAAGACGCAGAAGCCGCTCTTTACCCCCTATCTGATTAAAGAGACCGAGGTTGTCGATCAGGACGGTAAAAAACAGACGCTTAAAATCGGCTATATCGGCTTTGTGCCGCCGCAAATCATGACCTGGGATAAAGCCAACCTCGACGGTAAAGTGACCGTTAACGATATTACCGAAACTGCGCGCAAATACGTGCCGGAAATGCGCGAAAAAGGCGCAGATCTGGTGGTGGTGGTTGCGCACTCGGGACTCTCCGCCGATCCGTATCAGGCCATGGCGGAAAACTCCGTTTATTATCTGAGTGAAGTCCCGGGCGTCGATGCGATCCTATTCGGTCACGCCCACGCGGTCTTCCCGGGTAAGGACTTTGCCAACATTAAGGGTGCAGACATCGAGAAAGGGACGCTCAATGGCGTGCCGTCGGTGATGCCGGGCATGTGGGGCGACCACCTTGGTGTGGTGGATCTGGTCCTCAATAACGACGGCGGCGACTGGAAGGTCACTCAGTCAAAAGCAGAGGCGCGCCCGATTTACGACGCTGCGGCTAAAAAATCACTCGCCGCCGAAGATAAAAAACTGGTCGACGTGCTGAAGCATGACCACGACGCCACCCGCGACTTCGTCAGCAAGCCCATCGGTAAATCCGCCGATAACATGTACAGCTACCTGGCGCTGGTGCAGGATGACCCGACTGTCCAGGTGGTTAACATGGCGCAAAAAGCCTATGTCGAACACGTTATTCAGGGCGACCCGGACCTGGCAAAACTGCCGGTGCTGTCGGCCGCGGCACCGTTCAAAGTGGGCGGGCGTAAGAATGACCCGGCAAGCTACGTTGAAGTCGAAAAGGGCCAGCTGACCTTCCGTAACGCCGCCGATCTCTATCTCTATCCGAACACCCTGGTGGTAGTGAAAGCGACGGGTAAAGAGGTGAAGGAATGGCTGGAGTGCTCCGCCGGGCAGTTTAACCAGATTGACCCGCACAGCAGCAAGCCGCAGTCGCTGATAAACTGGGAAGGGTTCCGGACCTATAACTTTGACGTGATTGACGGCGTGGAGTATCAGATTGATGTTACCCAGCCTGCAAAATATGACGGCGAATGCCAGGTCATTAACCCGCAGGCCGAGCGCATCAAAAACCTGACCTTTAAGGGCAAAGCCATCGACCCGAATGCCACCTTCCTGGTGGTAACCAATAACTACCGCGCCTACGGCGGCAAGTTTGCCGGCACGGGAGATGGCCATATTGCCTTTGCCTCACCGGACGAGAACCGCTCGGTGCTGGCGGCGTGGATCAGCGCGGAGTCCAAAAAAGCGGGGGGCATTCATCCGGCAGTGGACAACAACTGGCGCCTGGCCCCCATTCACAGCGACACGCCGCTGGACATCCGTTTTGAAACTTCACCGTCCGATAAAGCGGCGGCGTTTATTAACGATAAAGCCCACTATCCGATGAAGAAAGTTGCAAC
The DNA here is from genome assembly GCF_003635055.1 of Enterobacter sp. WPR_3_1. NCBI lineage: Bacteria > Pseudomonadati > Pseudomonadota > Gammaproteobacteria > Enterobacterales > Enterobacteriaceae > Enterobacter > Enterobacter sp. WPR_3_1. The sequence continues at coordinate 448,641 of NZ_RBXU01000010.1, forward strand.
GGATGATATTGGCTTCGCCATTTATCAGGTGGATTTAAGCAAGTAACGCGGTGTGTGCCGGGTAGCGGCTTCGCCTTACCCGGCCTGCCTTTACGCCGCGCGTTCTTCCCGGTTCGCCATCACCTGCGGCGTATGCACTTCTATCCAGTCCGCCAGCGCGGCCACTTTCTCACTCACCTCTGTCCCTAACGGCGTCAGGCTATACTCAACGTGCGGTGGTACAACCGGATACGAGACGCGATTAACAAACCCGTCCTGTTCCAGCGCCTGTAGCGACTGGGCCAGCATCTTTTCGCTGACGCCTCCCATTTTTCGGCGCAGGTCGCTGAAACGGTGGGTTCCCTGCCGCAGGGCCACCAGAATCAGCACGCCCCAGCGGCTGGTGACATGTTTGAGAACCTCTCTGGAAGGACACTGTTCCGCGAAGAGGTTGCCATCGCGCATTTGTTCGCTAAGTGTCGGTATCGTTGTTTTCATACTTACCTTTATGTACGTACTTACTAAAAGTTAGCTATGGTGCTAGTGTGCCACAACACCAGACAAACACGAAGAGGATTCATCATGATCGCAATTACCGGCGCAACCGGCCAGCTTGGCCAGCTCGTTATCGAACAGCTGTTAAACACCGTACCGGCAAACCAGATTGTGGCGATTGTCCGCAATCCGGCAAAAGCTGAAGCCCTGAGCCAGCAGGGAATTACCGTTCGTCAGGGGGATTACGCTGACGAAAGCACAATGACCTCCGCGCTTAATGGCGTAGAAAAGCTGCTGCTGATCTCCTCCAGCGAAGTGGGTCAGCGCGCCACCCAACATCAGAACGTCATTAATGCTGCCAAAGCCGCTGGCGTGAAATTCATCGCCTATACCAGCCTGCTGCATGCAGATAAATCGCCGCTGGGCCTGCACGTTGAACACGTCGCGACGGAGAAGGCGCTGGCGGAGTCCGGCATCCCTTACGCCCTGCTGCGTAACGGCTGGTACACCGAAAACTATCTGGCGAGCGCACCGCCCGCGCTGGAGCATGGCGTATTTATTGGCGCGGCCGGTGAAGGCAAAATCGCCTCTGCCACCCGTGCGGATTACGCGGCTGCCGCGGCAAAAGTCATCTCCGGGGACGGCCATGCAGGCAACGTATACGAGCTGGCCGGCGACCACGCCTGGACGCTGAGCGAACTGGCGGCCGAACTCAGCAAACAGAGCGGCAAAAACGTGACGTATCAGAACATGAGCGAGGCGGATTTTACCGCGGCGCTGAAGGGCGTTGGCCTGCCTGCCGGGCTGGCGGATATGCTGGCGGACTCCGATGTGGGCGCGTCTAAAGGCGGTCTGTTTGACGACAGCCATACGCTGAGCAAACTGATCGGGCGTCCAACCACACTGCTTTCAGAGAGCATTAAAGCCATTCTGTAAATGTTGCAAAATGGTTATTTTTTGTAGCATCCCCTCGGGTCATCTCTGATAATGGAGAGATGACTCATGAGGAGGTTCACCGTGCAGGGCGTACCGGAACAGTTCATTGATGAGAGAGACAGCGCGCGCTTTCGCCATCTGGCGCATTTGCCGGGCCTGGAGCTTTATCACGCGCATATTTCTGACTACGCCTTTGAGCCTCATACGCATGAAGCCTTCGGCATCGGCACCATTGAAACCGGTGCCGAACGCTTTCGCTATCGCGGTACCCAGCATCTCGCGGCGGAAAAATCCGTCGTGACCATGAACCCGGACGAGATCCACACCGGGGAATCGGCGACGGATGGCGGCTGGCGCTACCGGATGGTTTACATTGAACCCGATCTGCTGGAAGAGGTGACCGGCCTTCGCCACTGGTGGTTTAGCGACGTAACCCGCCATGACCCGCTGCGCTCACAGCAAATCGGCAGGCTTATCTATGGCCTGTGGCATACGGACGACCCGCTGGCGCAAAAAGGCTTGCTGCTGGATCTGATCGAGACCTTCCAGCCGTTAGCCCGCCACGCACCGATTACCCGGGAAGGTGCCCACCGGTTCGAACGGGTTCGTGAGTATATGCACGACAACTACATGCACGCCCTGACGCTGGACGAGCTGGCCAACGTGGTCTCACTGAGCCCCTACCATTTTCAGCGCCAGTTCAAGGCGCATTTCCATGTCACTCCGCATCAGATGCTGATGGCTATCCGCCTGTGGCGCGCCAAAGCGTTTCTCACGCGCGGCATGCCCGCCGCCGAAGTCGCCGCCGCGACCGGGCTGACCGATCAGTCCCATTTGACTCGCGCCTTTACCCGCCGCTATGGCATTACCCCCGTGCGCTACCAGAAACAGGTCGTTAAGCGCTGATGCGCAACCTCATACAATACGCACGCCTTTCCCCCTCCTACACTGAACGCAGAATAAACCGATGTGGAAGGAAAAATGATTAGTGGTGTGTTGTATGCCCTGCTTGCGGGTCTGATGTGGGGACTGATTTTTGTCGGCCCTCTGATCGTGCCGGAGTACCCGGCAATACTGCAGTCGACCGGACGTTATCTGGCACTGGGGCTGATTGCTCTCCCGCTGGCGTGGCTCGGTCGTGCACGTTTGCGTCAGCTCGGCCGACAGGACTGGTTCACCGCGCTGGCGCTGACCATGATGGGCAACCTTATCTATTATGTTTGCCTGGCGAGCGCCATTCAGCGAACCGGGGCACCGGTATCTACCATGATTATCGGCACGCTGCCCGTGGTGATCCCGGTCTTCGCTAACCTGCTTTACAGCCACCGCGACGGGAAACTGGCGTGGTCAAAAATGGTACCAGCGTTGGTGTGTACCGCCGTGGGGCTGGTCTGCGTCAACATTGCCGAGCTGCAGCATGGGCTGGAGGACTTCTCGCTGTTGCGTTACGGTTCTGGCATCCTGCTGGCATTCGTTTCCGTGGTGTGCTGGGCGTGGTATGCCCTGCGCAATGCGCGCTGGCTGCGGGAAAACCCGGATAAACACCCGATGATGTGGGCGACGGCTCAGGCGTTGGTCACGCTCCCGGTTTCGCTTATGGGCTATGTGGGGGCCTGTCTCTGGTTAGGCCACCAGCAACCGGATTTCGCTCAACCGTTCGGACCGAGACCGTGGGTCTTCGTCGGGCTGATGCTGGCGATTGCGGTGCTCTGCTCATGGGTGGGCGCGCTGTGCTGGAATACCGCCAGCCAGAAGCTGCCGACGGTAATTTTAGGGCCATTGATTGTATTCGAAACGCTGGCCGGGCTGCTTTACACCTTCCTGATGCGCCAGAGTGTACCGCCGCTGTTAACCGCCTGCGGGATTATATTGCTGGTCGTTGGGGTCGTGATGGCGGTGAGAGCAAAGCCGGAAAAACCGATGGTCGTTCCGGCTTCAGAGAGTTAAAACGTTTCCCAGTTCGCTTCAGACGTCGCCGCGACAGGTTTAGCCGCTGGAGTGTAGCTTTTCACCGGCGCGGCGTTGACCACCTGGTTGCGGGTAATTTTAAACACCGCCACCGCTTCGTTCAGGCGTGCCGCCTGATCTTCCAGCGCGGCCGCCGCTGCCGCAGACTCCTCTACCAGCGAGGCGTTCTGCTGGGTCACGCGATCCATCTCGGCCACCGCCTGACCTACCTGATCGATACCGCGGCTCTGCTCGTCAGAGGCAGAGGCAATCTCGCCCATGATGTCGGTCACGCGGGTGACCGCATTCACGATCTCCGCCATCGTCGCCCCGGCTTCGTTTACCAGCTGTGAGCCGGCATTCACGCGCTCGCCGGAATCGTCGATCAGCGCTTTAATCTCTTTTGCCGCCTGAGCGCTACGCTGAGCAAGGGTACGCACCTCACCTGCGACCACCGCAAAGCCACGGCCCTGCTCGCCTGCACGCGCGGCTTCCACCGCCGCGTTCAGCGCCAGGATGTTGGTCTGGAAGGCAATGCCGTCGATTACGTTGGTAATTTGCGCAATTTTGCTGGAACTGGTCGCAATGTCGTCCATGGTGCGCACCACACCCTCCACCACATTACCGCCCTTCTTCGCGGTTGAGGAGGCATCGAGCGCCAGACGGGAAGCCTGACGTGCGTTATCGGCGTTTTGTTTTACCGTGGCGGTCAGTTGTTCCATGCTGGCAGCCGTCTCTTCCAGAGAGGCAGCCTGCTGCTCGGTGCGGGAAGAGAGGTCGTTGCTGCCCGCAGAGATTTCCCCTGCACCGGTGTAAATGGTGTCTGCGCCTTCACGCACCACGCCCACCGTGTTTGCCAGCGAGGTTTGCATCTCCTGAACGTTGCGCGCCAGGATTGCCATTTCATTCTTACCCTCTGCCTGAATCGGCTGGGTCAAATCCCCTGCGGCAATGGCGCGGATATGGCCGATCACATCCTGCAGCGGCAGCAGCAGAACGCGGCGCATCGCAATCCAGCTGGAGACGATCACGGCAATCACCAGCAGCATGACCGCGGAGAGGATCCACAGGATACGTTTATAATCGTTTTCGTTGTCTTTAATCCCTCTGTTCGTGAGGACGGCCTGCGCTTCACGCCATTCACGGTACACGTTCTGCATCGCGGTCTGTTTCTGCTCCGCATTCTGCTTGAACATATCTTCCAGATTGCCCTGGCCCAGCAGAACGTTCATTTGCGTCAGCGTGGCGGAGTAAATGCGGTACTGCTCTTCCAGACGGTTAGCCAGATTCTCGTCCAGACCCGGAGTATTAGGCAAAGCGTAGTATTTATCGTAATGGGACTGCGCATCCGCCAGCAGGTTCTTCGCCGTGTTCACCAGTTCATTCAACTGGCCGCCGTTAATCTGAGACGCCATGCTGCTTTGCAGACGCAGCATGCCGCGGTTCAGGGTCACGCGGGCCTGGTTGAGGCTGATCCATGCATCGGTAAACTCGGCGACATTCTGGCTTGAGAGCTGCGAGACGGTGAAGTTATCTTTGTCGTTATTCAGCGCGTTGATAAAAATGCCGGCGGAAATGACTTGCATGATGCCGAGCACAAGCAGCACCGAAATAAGAAGGGTAATGACTTTTATACGTTTAAACATGCGTTGCCTTTTTTATATGCAGGTTTGTCTGACGTGGATATATCGGCAGGCACGGCGAGTTGTTTACTGTTTCCCCACGTTAAAAAACTTTCTAAAGTAATTTCCTGCATTCATTCAGCAAGTTAAAAGTCATTATTTTTTGTGATCTAGCTCTCACTTTGCCCCTTCCCTCTAAAGGGTTATAGCGTCGCCTTAAAGATGCATTTAAAATGCACTTTATATTATTGATGATGAGGTAACTGCTATGGCCTTCCGCGACCAACCCCTTGGCGAGCTGGCGCTCTCCATCCCGCGCGCGTCCGCGCTGTTTCGTAAATACGATATGGATTACTGCTGTGGCGGTAAGCAAACCCTGGCACGTGCCGCCTCGCGTAAAGAGCTGGATGTGGGGTTCATTGAAGCGGAGCTGGCACAACTGGCTGAGCAGCCTATTGAGAAAGACTGGCGCACTGCAGCCCTTGCCGACATCATCGACCATATCATCGTGCGTTTTCACGACCGTCACCGTGAACAGCTGCCTGAACTGATCCTGCAGGCGACAAAAGTGGAGCGCGTTCACGCCGACAAACCTTCCGTACCGCGCGGTCTGGCGAAATACCTGACCCTGCTTCACGAAGAGCTTTCCAGCCACATGATGAAAGAGGAGCAAATCCTCTTCCCGATGATCAAACAGGGTATGGGCAGCCAGGCGATGGGGCCCATCAGCGTCATGGAAAGCGAACATGATGATGCAGGCGAGCTGCTGGAAGTGATTAAACACACTACCCATAACGTTACACCGCCACCAGAGGCGTGCACCACGTGGAAAGCGATGTACAACGGCATTAACGAGATGATCGACGACCTGATGGAGCACATCAGTCTTGAGAACAACGTCCTGTTCCCGCGTGCCCTCGCAGGTGAATAAAAAAAGGCGCCCGAGAGCGCCTTCCTGAGGTTATCATTCGGCCACAGCATCTGTGGCCTTTTTTATTAACGCATGCCTGCCATACGTTTCTTACCGATAAATAACCATCCCAGCCCCAGCGCGATGAACCACAGCGGCGTGACGATTAACGCCTGACGGGTATCGTCTTCCAGCGTCAGCAGAACCAGCACGAAGACGAAGAACGCCATGCACACCCAGCACATCAGCTTGCCCAGCGGCATTTTGTAGATCGATTTTTCATGCAGGTGTGGACGCTGTTTGCGGTACACCAGGTAAGAACACAGGATGATGGTCCAGACGAACATGAACAGGATCGCAGAGACCGTGGTGATCATGGTAAACGCACCGATCACACTCGGGTTCACGTAGAGCATCACCACACCGCCCAGCAGGCAGATACAGGAGAAAGTCAGCCCTTTCGCCGGCACCGCACGCTTAGACAGTTTGGCAAACGCGCGTGGCGCAACCCCTTCCTGTGCCAGACCAAACAGCATACGGCTGGTAGAGAACACCCCACTGTTGGCCGAAGAGGCCGCGGAGGTCAGCACCACGAAGTTAATCAGGCTTGCGGCCGCAGGCAGTCCAACCAGTACAAACAGCTCAACGAACGGGCTCTTGGTCGGTACAACGGAGCTCCACGGCGTCACGGACATGATGATAATCAGCGCGAAGACGTAGAACATAATGATACGAATCGGGATGGAGTTAATCGCGCGCGGCAGGGATTTCTCCGGATCTTTAGTTTCCGCCGCCGTGGTACCGACCAGCTCAATCCCCACAAAGGCAAACACCGCAATCTGGAAACCGGCAAAGAAGCCGCTGATGCCTTTCGGGAACCAGCCGCCGTCATTCCACAGATGCGCGAACGAAGCCTGAACGCCGGTTGGAGACTGGAAGTGCGTCAGTACCATCACCAGGCCGACAACAATCAGGGCGATAATCGCCACGATTTTGATCATCGCAAACCAGAACTCCATCTCACCGAACATTTTAACGGTGGCGAGGTTAAGGCTCAGCAACAGAACAATCACCGCCAGCGAGGCCACCCAGTCCGATAATCCCGGGAACCAGAACTGCGCGTAGGCCGTGATGGCGACCACATCCGCCATGCCGGTCACCACCCAGCAGAACCAGTAGGTCCAGCCAGTGAAGTAGCCCGCCCAGGGGCCAAGCAGGTCGGAAGCGAAATCGCTAAAGGACTTGTATTCGAGGTTCGAGAGCAGCAGTTCACCCATTGCACGCATCACGAAGAAGAGCATAAAACCGATGATCATATAAACGAAAATGATCGACGGCCCGGCAAGACTGATGGTTTTACCTGACCCCATAAACAGCCCGGTACCGATGGCACCCCCAATGGCAATGAGCTGAATATGACGGTTTGTGAGATTGCGCCGTAGCGACTGTTCAGACGACGCCTCTTCGTCGGCGACGACTTTAACCTGATCTACCATGTGATATTTTCCTGTTTATGCCTGTCTGTGTTGTTAAGGCTCTTCTGGCCTTTAAATACGTCAAAAAAATAACGGTCCCCATGAAAGGACTCATCGATATTAGGTAAGAATCGGCGGGATGAATACTATGATTTGGATATTATGTTAATAATATGTTTAAAGTGAGTGTCATATCACTCATACAACGCGAAACAGCTCACAAAAATACACGCAACAGTTTCGTTTGCAAGATAAAATGTTGATTCCGTCGTAACTATAGGTTTTATCACTATATTCCTCTCCCCCGAAGGAGAGAGGAAATAAGAAAAGCTGATTACAGAATTTCCAGCAGCTCGACTTCAAATACCAGGGTGCTGAATGGCGGGATGGACGCACCAGCGCCACGCTCGCCGTACGCCAGGTTGTGCGGGATAGTCAGTTCCCATTTGGAACCCACTGGCATCAGGGTCAGCGCTTCGATCCAGCCCGCGATAACGCCGTTAACCGGGAATTCAGCCGGTTCGCCACGTGCTACAGAGCTGTCGAACACCGTACCGTCGATCAGTTTACCGGTGTAGTGCACGCGAACGTGGTCAGTACGCGCCGGGATTGCGCCGTCGCCCTGGTTGATCACGCGGAACTGCAGGCCAGACTCGGTGCTGTTCACGCCTTCACGCTCACGGTTCTCTTCCAGATATTTCACGCCTTCTGCAGCCATCTCTTCGAAACGCGCGCGACGCACGGCGTCAGCACGTTCGTGGATTTCACGCAGCGCACGGTGCACAACATCAACCGGAACTGCCGGGTTGTTGCCTTCCAGCGCATCAGCAATACCCGCCACCAGCGCTTCGGGTAACAGACCTTCCAGGCCGGATTCGCTCAGCTGCTGTCCTACCTGCAAGCCGATACCGTAACTTGCCTGCGCTTCGATAGTGTCAAAAGTCGGGGTGGTCATGGGTTTTCCTTCCATCACATTTAAAGTAGCGGGCAGCATATCAGCCATGCCCTTATGGGTAAAACTTTGTCTGAAGTTAAGGTGACAAACCGCGACGAAACAGAAACAATAGAGAGAACCAGGATTAATCCCGAACGAATGTCACGGATGTCGGGTTTGCTACGCCGTTCAGGCAGTTAGCAAACTATACTTCGGAGCACAGGATAAAAAAGACGCGGAGCAGGAGGAGAGCCATGCCCGGGCGATTTGAACTGAAACCTACCCTGGCGAAAATCTGGCAGGCGCCGGACAATTTTCGCATCATGGACCCGCTGCCGCCTCTGCATCGCAGAGGGATCATCATTGGCGCGCTGATGGTGATCGTGGGTTTCCTGCTTCCTTCCGGTGGCGATGATGCCGACACCGCGACGGTGACCCGCAATGCCCAGCTGGATATTCAGTCGCAAACGCGACCGCAGCCGGACACACAGCCTGTGCAGACGCAACTGGTCACCCCGACGAACGATCCGGGACAGGTTGCGCCTGTTGAACCGGAACCCATTCAGGATGAACAGCCACAGGAACAGGCCGCGGCCCCGGCAGAGCCACAGGCTCAGCAGCCAACCGGCATTGAGCAGCAGTGGCGTTCCTATCGCGTAGAGCCGGGTAAAACCCTTGCGCAGCTGTTCCGCGACCACAATCTGCCGCCAACCGATGTGTATGCCATGGCGCAGGTGGAAGGCGCGGGCAAGCCGCTCAGTAATTTGCAGAACGGCCAGCTGGTGCAGATACGTCAGAATGCCAGCGGCGTCGTCACCGGGCTCACGATTGATACGGGAAATGGCCAGCAGGTGCTGTTTACCCGCCAGCCTGACGGCAGTTTTATCAGAGCACGTTAATGTTCAGGCCGGGTAAGGCGAGCCAGCCCCCCGGCAATGCCCTTCTTAGTGACTCCGCTTATTGACCCACCAAATCCCCGAGCAGACCAGCACCAGCGCAATCGCATATTTGATGTCCAGAATGTTTTCACCGAGGAAAATGGCGGACAGCACCGTCCCGGCAACGGGGATCACAAAGTTGAACGGGGCAATCATACTTACGCGGTTCACTTTCAGCAGCGCGCTCCAGAGGGCGAACGCTACCGAAGAGAGTAACGTCAGATACCCCAGCACCGCGACGGCCGTCATGCTATGCACTTCCAGCGTCCCTCCCGTGAGATAGCCACCCGCCACCAGCGCCGCGCCGCCGATAGCCAGCTGCCAGCCGGTCATTACCGTCGGGTCGACGGTCTGGGAGATGCGTTTTCCGTAAAGCGTGGCGGCAGAAAGGATAAAGGCTGCCAGCACCACAAACCCGTCCCCCTTCCAGACGAAGCTGAATTCGCTTAACCCGCCGTGGAAGTTAACCAGCATCACTCCGGCAAAGCCCAGAATACAGCCAAGCGTTTTGTTATAGCTGAGCTTGTCGTTGTGGTAGATGAAATGCGCCAGCAGCACGCTGAAGAAAGTGCCGGTGGCGTTCATGATTGAGCCGTTAACGCCTGTCGTGTAGGCCAGTCCGATATAAAAGAAGGTGTACTGAATGCTCGTCTGCGTCAGCCCCAGGACCGTCAATTGGCCAAACTGCCCGGGCGTGAACCTGCCGATGGGCTTGCGCTGTGCTAACGCAAAGAGAAGCAGCAGCACACCCGCAAACAGAAAACGGTAACCGGCGAACACGACCTTTGAGGGAATATCATCGGTGGCAATCTGGAAGAGTTCATAGCCGCTTTTTATGGCCGGGTAAGAGCTACCCCAAAGCAGACAGCAGAGCGTGGCGCAGGCATAGGCCACCTTTCGACGGGCAAATACGGGCGTAGGCAGAGCGGTTTCCATGTCGAATCTCATAAATAAAATTGCGTTTCATTTTATTATCAGAGAATGCGCCAGGAATAGCGACCCTACAAGCACTAAAGCGCGAGGCTGGTCCCTTAAAAAAGCAAAACGCCGGCACAAGGCCGGCGCTTCGACGTGAGCAGAGTAAAATTACTCAGCTACAACGTTAACAACCAGTTTAGCGAACACTTCGCTGTGAACCTGGAAGTCCACTTCGTGCTCACCAGTGGTACGCAGAACACCGTTCGGCAGACGAACTTCGCTCTTAGCCACTTTAACGCCAGCTGCAGTTACTGCATCAGCGATATCGCGGGTACCGATGGAACCGAACAGTTTACCTTCGTCGCCAGCTTTAGAAACGATGGTAACAGTGCCCAGTGCGTTGATTGACTCAGCGCGAGCATTAGCAGCCGCCAGAACGTCAGCCAGTTTGGCTTCCAGTTCAGCGCGACGTGCTTCGAAAAACTCTACGTTTTTCTTGGTAGCTGGAACAGCTTTACCCTGTGGAACCAGGAAGTTACGAGCGTAGCCCGCTTTAACGTTTACCTGATCACCCAGGCTGCCCAGGTTTGCTACTTTATCAAGCAGAATAACTTGCATTACCTTATCCTCTTAAAGTCGTATTAATGGACCGTGCCCGATTACTGATGACGATCAGTGTACGGCAGCAGGGACAGGTAGCGAGCGCGTTTGATAGCGCGAGCCAGCTGACGCTGGTATTTTGCACGAGTACCGGTGATACGGCTTGGGACAATCTTACCGCTTTCGGTGATGTAGTTTTTCAGCGTTGCGATATCTTTATAGTCGATCTCTTGAACGCCTTCCGCGGTGAAACGGCAGAACTTGCGACGACGGAAATAACGTGCCATATGGCTAGTCTCCAGAATCTATCAAATCAATCTGCTCGGCATGCAGAACCATTTTGCTCAGGCCGTTCTTTGCCTTGTGGCAAGAAATGAACCCCTGAACGATTACTGCGCTACCGACCGTTATACTGTGAGTAATGGCCTGGTTTTCGTGTCCGCTAATAATAACGGGCATTTGGCACCACGCCTGCCGGTGAAAGCCGGCTTCCTCTTGCACAGAACGATGCTCAAGCACGAACTGGCAATGCGGAATTCCTGATGGACTGACCTTACGAAGGGGGGTCCTGCACACGGTACCGGACAACACCAGACGGTTGGTCATCAGAAATTACTCTTCAGAATCCCCAGCATCAGAATCATCTGCGGTTTCGTTTGCGAAATCATCGCGACGCTCACGGCGCTCGTCTTTCGCTTTAACCATCGGAGATGCTTCGGTCACTGCGTTTTTGGTACGCATAACCATGCTGCGGATAACGGCATCGTTGAAGCGGAAGGTAGTTTCCAGCTCATCGATCACTTCCTGCGGCGCTTCAACGTTCATCAGAACGTAGTGTGCTTTGTGCAGTTTGTTGATCGGGTAAGCCAGCTGACGGCGGCCCCAGTCTTCCAGACGGTGGATCGTACCTTCTGCACCAGTGATGGCAGCAGAGTAGCGCTCGATCATGCCCGGAACCTGTTCGCTCTGGTCAGGATGGACCATAAAAACGATTTCGTAATGACGCATCGAATTGCTCCTTACGGATTATTCAGCCTCCTGTCTGGGTCAGCCGAGGCCCGGGGAGGCAAGGAACGTGTTAAAGGTCGGCTGAAAAATTGACGCGTCATAATACTTGCGCGCCCCTGGAAACTCAAGCTGATTGCACAAATAATTCGCACAAAGCGTAAAGCTGGTCTAAGTGGGTGATTTAAAATTAATCACATCAGGAAGCGTTGTTTTTTTGAACAACAGCATCAGAAATGGTCACGCATCCCCGCCGGATAAGTGATTACACTTTAATCAGAGACCTTATTTATAAAAGGAGAGCAACACCCCCTTTCACAGCACGCAGTCGTGGAGCGCATATCATGAAAAAAATCGCATTTGCCGTAATGGCTGCACTTTTGCTCAGTGCAAACGCGATGGCAGCCATCAAGATAGACGGCCGGCAGGCCCAAAACATGGATGATGTGCAAAGCTTAGGCGTAATCTACATCAATCATAATTTCGCCACTGAAAGTGAAGCAGATCAGGCTCTCAATCAAGAGACCGATGCTCAGGGTGCACAATATTATCACGTCATACTGATGCGTGAGCCCGGCAGCAACGGCAATATGCACGCCAGTGCAGATATCTACCGATAACGCTTTAACGCTAGCACCAGGAAAGCCAACAAAGAGAACATAGCCATAGTTTAACTTGCCCCCTGCCCGGGGGCTTTTTTTTGCTAATGGCTCTGAAATACCACCGGTTACAACTGTTTTTCGGTATTCCAGAGCACTTATTCACTTCTGCCCGTAATAGGCGTTGGGCCCATGTTTACGCATGAAATGTTTATTCATAAGGTAATCATCAATGCCCTGAAGCTGCGGATTGATGCCGCGGGCGATCCACGCCATTCGCGCCACTTCCTCCATCACCACCGCGTTATGCACGGCATCGTGAGCGTCTTTTCCCCACGAGAATGGACCGTGCTGATACACCACAATACCCGGCGTATGCAGCGGCTCACGCTCAGCCAGCGTGTCGATAATGACGCGACCGGTGTTGAGTTCATACTCCCCTTCCACTTCGGCCTGCGTTAATGCCCGCGTGCAGGGAATATCGCCAAAGAAGTAGTCTGCATGCGTGGTGCCAAGAGCCGGAATGGGCAGCCCTGCCTGCGCCCAGGCCGTGGCATGAGTCGAGTGTGTATGCACAACGCCGCCCAGGGAGGGATAACGCTGATACAGTGCCAGATGGGTGGCGGTATCAGAAGAAGGACGCCACTTTCCGTCAACCACGTTGCCATGAAGATCCACAACCACCATGTCGTCGGCGGTCATGGACTCATAGGGCACACCGCTGGGCTTAATCACGACCCGCCCCTGCTCAGGTCGATGGCGCTGACGTTACCCCAGGTAAACGTCACCAGACCGTAGCGAGGTAGATCCATATTGGCCTCAAAGACCTGCTGCTTAAGCTTATGCATGCTCAGCCTCCATCAACCCAGCCCGCGCCATACGTTCACGGACCCAGTCCCGCGCCTTCGCCACTTCGGCTGCCGGGTCGTCCGACGTTTCACTCCACATCTCAATCAGGTAAGGCCCGCAATACCCTGTCTGTTTGAGCGTCTGGAAGCACCGTTCGAAATCCACCACCCCGGTGCCGAACGGAACATTTTTGAATACACCAGGCCGGGTATCTTTGACATGAACCGCCACGATATGACCAATACCCGCCTGCAGTTCCATCTGCACGTCGTTATCCCAGGCTGACAGATTGCCGATATCAGGGTAGAGCTGGAACCACGGATTATTCAGGTAGTGCGCGTAACCCAGCGCCTTGCTGATGGAGTTCATTAACGGATAATCCATGATCTCCATCGCCAGCGTCACCTGAGCACGGCTGGCCATGTCGACGCTCTCTTTCAGGCCGTCACGAAAACGACGGCGCGTTTCATTATTGGCGTCCTGATAGTAAACGTCATACCCCGCCAGCTGGATCACACGGATGCCGACATCCTGGGCAAAGCGAATGGCTTTACGCATGATCTCCAGCCCCTGAGCACGCACAGCATCATCTTCACTGCCAAGCGGAAAACGACGATGGGCGCTGAGGCACAGGGAAGGCACACGTACCCCCGTTTCAGCAATGGCGCTAACCAGTGCCAGACGCTGTTCGCGGCTCCAGTCCAGGCGAGACAGGCGTTCGTCCGTCTCATCCACTGACATTTCAACAAAATCGAAGCCGAGTTGTTTCGCCAGTTGCAGCCGCTCCAGCCAGCACTCCCCCGCAGGGAGTGCCTTTTCATAGATGCCGAGCGGGACTTGTTTAGACAACATACCCGCTCCTTAGCCCCAAAGCTGAGCGATTGAGCGTTTGAACTGACGCGCGGCTTCTACCGGAGAGGCGGCATCACGGATGCTACGGCCTGCGATAAAGACATGAATTGGGATACCTTTGAACAGCGGCAGATCTTCCAGCGCCAGGCCTCCGGTCACGGTCACTTTGAAGCCCATATCGGCCAGACGCTTAATCGCGCTGATATCCGCTTCCCCCCACGCTACCCCAGCGGCCTGCGCATCACGGCTGCGGTGATAAACCACCTGTTGAATGCCCGCGTCACGCCACTCCTGCGCCTGCTCCCAGGTCCAGAACCCGGTCAGCTCAATCTGCACATCACCGTTGAACTCTTTTGCCACATCCAGCGCACCTTTAGCCGTGTTGATATCCGCACAGCAAATAACGGTGACCCAGTCGGCATTGGCTTCAAAACACATACGGGAAAGAATTTTGCCCGCATCGGCAATCTTGGCATCCGCCAGCACGATTTTATGCGGATACAGCGCCTTCAGGTCGCGGACGGCGCGAACGCCTTCGCCCACGCACAGAATGGTACCGACTTCGATGATGTCCACTTCTTCCGCAATCAGGCGGGTAGTTTCGTAAGCGTGAGACAGAGTCTGGTTATCCAGCGCGACCTGCAACATTGGTAATGACATTTTCAATTCCCTCTTAAACTGCCGCCGCAGTGGCGTTATCAATTAAATCCAGCACATCCTGCTCGGTGCGGCAGGCGCGTAAACGGTCGAAGTTGGCCTCATCATCAAACAGATTAACGATCTGCATAATGCCCACCTCCTGGTGGGTGTTGGCATCAACAGCCGCCATGGTGATGAGGATGTCGACCGGGTCGTTATCTTCGTGGTTGAAAGCCAGTGGTGTTTTCAGCGTAACCAGCGCAAAGCCGGTTTTTTTAACACCCTCTTCCGGGCGGCCATGCGGCATCGCCAGCCCTGGTGCAATCACGAAGTAAGGGCCGTGCTCTGCAACGCCATCCAGAATGGCCTGGTAATAACGCGGCTCGACAACATCGGCTTTTACCAGCAGATCTACGCTAAGTTTCACCGCCTCCTGCCAGGTGCTGGCGTCGGCCTGTAAAAGGATGGAGCTGTTCTCTGCCAGCGAATCACGTAGTTTCATGTTGCGTCCTTACTTCACATCTTGTGGGAAATGCGCGTTGATCACTTCCAGCAGCTTTGGCCCAAAGTCGGCTGGCGACAGCATGTTGCGCACGCCTACCACATATTTGTTGCCTGTCACGGTGATCTCACCGGCGATGTGGGTAGAGGCGATGATGATGTCCGCGCCGTTCAGTTCACTTTTGTATTCGCCCACTGCGCAGCTGTTCACCGTGTGGTCGATGTTTGACTGGGTTAAAAACTGGTCCACTTTCATCTTCATGATCATGGAACTCCCTTGCCCATTGCCACACACAGCCAGGATACGTACGGTCATAATCGAAACTCCTTAATGAGCAGAAACTTCTGCTGTTTGTTTTTCTGCATCTTCTTCAGCCCGCAGAGTGCGACCAGCGAAGAACATATAAGCCAGAGCAATGAGGATGATGACAGCCATAAAGATCAGGCCAACGGAGGCGAAGCCCTGCATCATCGGTGGTGCCAGAATTGACCAGTCGGCCATGCCCATCCAGGCGCTCATACCGGTGAGCTTGACCGCCCACACACACCCGAAGATTTCCACCATCCCCATCACCAGGCAGATCTTGAGCGCCGCGCGCCAGCCACCAAAGTGGTTCGCAAAGACGCCGATGGTGGCGTTGGAGAAGAACATCGGGATAAAGCCAGGAATGATCAGAATGGAAGAGCCGCAGCCCACCAGGATACCCACCGCAATCAGCTGGCCGATGGTGCCCCACATGAAGCCCCAGACCACCGCGTTTGGCGCGAAGCTGTAGATAGCCGCGCAGTCAATCGCCAGTACCGCACCGGGAATCAGACGCTGAGAGATACCGTTGAAGGCTTCGGACAGCTCGGCAACGAACATACGCACGCCCTGGGTGATAATGAAAATCGCCACCGCGAAAGAGAAACCGGTCTGCAGGATATAGACAGTCCAGTGGGTTTTACCCGCCATCGCCTGTACGACGTCAATGCCAAAGGAGAGCAGAATGGCACCGAAGAAGAGGGTCATCACAATCGCCGTAGAAACGATATTGTCGTGGAAAATATTCAGCCAGCCCGGCAGTTTAAGATCTTCGACGCTCTCTTCTTTTTTGCCCAGATACGGCGCGACTTTATAGGCAATCCAGGAGGCAAACTGCTGCTGGTGGCCGATGGAGAAGCCGCAACCGTCGGTGACGTCCTGCGTGGGCTTGTACATCATGTTGGAGGTGATACCCCAGTAGAGCGAGACCAGCACCGCGGTGCAGATAATGGTCGTCCACATTGGGTAGCCAAAGATAAAGAAGGAAACCGCAATCAGCCCTGCCTGCTGGAACATGATATGGCCAGTCAGCATGATGGTGCGAATACCGGTAATGCGGCGCAACAGAACGTAAATGATGTTCAGCGCCAGCGCGAGCAGGACCGCATACCCTACCCAGCTGTAGGCATCGCCCATGCGATCGATGGTGGCCATCATCGAGGCGTAGGTGTCAGAGATGGCGCCGTTGATGCCATAGACTTCCGACATTTTGGCCACTACCGGCTTGAAGGTGCCGGTCAAAATGCCTGAACCCGCCTGCAACAGCATGAAACCGATGATGGTTTTAATGGTGCCTTTAATAATAACGCTGACGCTTTTACGCAGCAGGATATAGCCAAGGCACGTCACGATGCCCAACAACAGCGGGGCATTAGTCATTACCTGATTAAAGAACACGGTAAAGACGTTGTAGAGGATCTCCATAACTCTCTCCAGAAATGAGAACACGAGGGGCAATCCCTGTGCGGTTGGTGACAACACTCTATTAATCACAAATAATCACCACAAGATTAAATCTGATTATTTGTGACGCATCACGCAAATTATTTCCCTGGTGTTAGTAATGATTTTCACTTCGGCATGCCACATAGAATTATTTCCATATAATTCATGCAATTAATGATTGATACGGTAAAAGATAACAAGAAGGGAGAAGAGCATCCGTGACGTCAGGCAGATAAAATTACACATTTTGATCGTTGCAATGCGCGTAAAATGGTGACAGCATTAATCACAACAAATCACCAATTGATTACTTTTGATTAAACCAGGAGTCAAAACGATGAGTAAAGTGAACACCATTACCCGTGAATCATGGATTCTGAGCACTTTCCCGGAATGGGGTAGCTGGCTGAATGAAGAGATTGAGCAGGAACAGGTTGCTCCTGGTACCTTTGCAATGTGGTGGCTGGGGTGCACGGGGATCTGGCTGAAATCAGAAGGTGGCGCGAATATTTGCGTCGATTTCTGGTGCGGCACCGGCAAACAGAGTCACGGTAACCCGCTGATGAAAAAAGGCCATCAGATGCAACGCATGGCGGGCGTGGAAAAACTTCAGCCAAACCTGCGTACCACACCGTTTGTTCTTGATCCGTTCGCCATTCGCCAGATCGATGCCGTTCTCTCTACGCACGATCATAACGATCATATTGATGTCAACGTGGCGGCAGCGGTCATGCAAAACTGTGCCGATGACGTACCGTTCATCGGGCCGCAAACCTGCGTGGATTTATGGATCGGCTGGGGCGTACCGAAAGAGCGCTGCATCGTCATGAAACCAGGCGATGTGGTCAAAATTAAAGACGTTGAGATCCACGCGCTGGATGCCTTTGACCGCACTGCACTGATTACCCTTCCGGCCGATCAGAAAGCCGCAGGCGTACTGCCAGACGGTATGGACGAACGTGCGGTGAACTACCTGTTTAAAACGCCCGGCGGTTCCCTGTACCACAGCGGTGACTCTCACTACTCAAACTACTATGCAAAGCACGGCAATGAGCATCAGATTGATGTGGCGCTCGGCTCATACGGTGAGAACCCACGCGGCATTACAGACAAAATGACCAGCGCCGATATGCTGCGCATGGCGGAAGCGCTGAACACCAAAGTAGTGATCCCTTTCCACCACGATATCTGGTCAAACTTCCAGGCCGACCCACAGGAGATACGCGTACTGTGGGAAATGAAAAAAGACCGCCTGAAGTATGGCTTTAAGCCGTTCATCTGGCAGGTAGGAGGCAAGTTCACCTGGCCGCTGGACAAAGACAATCTCGAGTATCACTACCCACGTGGCTTTGATGATTGCTTTACTCTTGAGCCAGACCTGCCGTTCAAGTCATTCCTCTGATTATTAAGGCCCATCGCCAGACCCGAGTGTCTGGCGGTTTCATATTTCTTTTAGTAATTTCACGCTATTTCAAATATCATCTTTTAAAATCAATTCTTATCGGAATAGCTCATGACGGAAGCGCAACGGCATCAAATATTACTGGAACTCCTGGCGCAAACAGGGTTTGTCACCGTTGAGAAAGTGATCGAACGTTTAGGGATTTCCCCGGCAACAGCGCGGCGGGATATTAATAAGCTGGATGAAAGCGGTAAGCTGAAAAAAGTCCGCAACGGTGCGGAAGCGATTAGCCAGCAGCGTCCACGCTGGACGCCGATGAACATTCATCAGGCGCAAAATCATGATGAAAAAGTCCGTATTGCCAGAGCGGCATCGCAGCTGGTGAACCCCGGCGAGAGCGTGGTGATCAACTGCGGCTCCACGGCGTTTCTGTTAGGTCGGGAGATGTGCGGAAAGCCGGTACAAATCATCACGAACTATTTGCCGCTCGCCAACTATCTTATCGATCAGGAGCATGAGAGCGTGGTGATCATGGGCGGCCAGTATAACAAGAGCCAGTCCATCACACTCAGCCCGCAGGACAGCGAAAACAGTCTTTATGCCGGACACTGGATGTTTACCAGTGGCAAAGGCCTGACCGCGGATGGCCTCTACAAAACCGATATGTTGACCGCCATGGCAGAACAAAACATGCTTAACGTGGTGGGCAAGCTCGTTGTGCTGGTCGACAGCAGTAAAGTGGGCGAACGCGCAGGAATGCTGTTCAGCCGTGCTGAACAGATAGACATGGTGATCACCGGCAAAGGTGCCAACCCTGAGATCCTCCAGAAACTGAAAGATCAGGGTGTCAACGTCCTGTGCGTTTAAAGGTGCTGGCGGAAGAAGTCCACCGTGGCGTCCAGCGCCGTTGGCGTAATGCGGTGGCGAACGCCCGCTTCCCACAGGCAGGTCAGGTTGCCATCCAGCCCCTCGTGCTGTAGCGCCTGCTGAAGCCGGAACGTTTCTCCGGGTGGAACCACATCGTCCGCATCACCATGCCACAACAGCAAAGGACGATCGGCCAGACGCGGTAACGCCCGGGTAACCTCCCACTCTGCAAGCGCCGCCTCAACCTCTGTGAGTGCCTGAGGTGGAAAAAGCGTCTTCGCCAGTGAGGTAAAGTAGCCCGAGCCCATCAGACAAGCCACTGACTTCACTTCTGGATGGTGCGTCATGATCCCCAGCGCCGCCATCCCGCCCATCGATGCCCCAGCCACGGCCAGCCGATTATCAGCCACCAGCCCTGCCTGGTAAAGCGCATCGCGCAGCCCGGCAAACTCGGTCAGGCTACCGTGCAAAATGTGCCAGAACTGCCCAAGTCGCGCCTGTTCGTTGCCGGTAAAACGTGCGCCGTGGTCGGGTGCATCCGGCATGACCACACGAAAACCGGCCTGCGCGAGTGCCACCGCAAAATAGCTGTAGACCAGCTTCGATGAGGTAAATCCATGATAAAACACTATAACAGGCAGTGGTTCCTCACGTTTTCCGGCGGGTGTTGCGTGTAATATTTCACGATCACCCAGATGGCGTATTTCAATTTCAATCATTGTCGACCCTGTAATGATGAATGATTCATAATGTTGAGAACTGGGTTACGATTTCACGCTATTTTCATTCGAAAATTACGCCCCAGCTAACACTTCGGGAACATTCCCCCAAAACTAAATTCACAGACAACTACACTATGGCTATCAGGAAACGAGATATGGTTATGCGCAGGTTTGCTGCTTTATTGCTGATGTTACTGCTCAGTGGCTGTAGCGCGCTGCAGGGAACGCCACAACCCGCTCCCCCGGTGGCCGATCACCCGCAGGAAATCCGTCGTAATCAGACGGAAGGATTACAGCGTATGGGTACCGTCTCTGCGCTGGTTCGCGGCTCCCCGGATGACGCGGAAGAAGCAATAAAGGCACAAGCCGTCGCCGCCAAAGCAGATTATTACGTCATCATTATGATCGACGAAACCATCATTACGGGACAGTGGTACTCACAGGCCATTCTGTATCGTCAATGATCGTCTTCATTTGAACGACATTTACACTGCTTTGCGTCCATAGACACTTTCCTGTCCACAATAAACTCCATGCCCGCAACAATGGAAGTGAGTTTATTCGCGAAGGATTGCCCGGCGGATACCGGAGACATGTGAAATGGAGCTGACGATGAAACGAACTCTTGCTTTGACCACACTGTTGCTCTCAGCAGGTCTTGTGAGCACAACCGCGCAGTCAGCTGAATTTGCCAGTGCTGATTGTGTGACTGGCCTGAATGAAATTGGCCAGATCTCCGTGAATAATATTTCGGGGAGCCCGCAGGACGTTGAACGTGTCGTTGCATTAAAGGCCGATGAGCAGGGTGCTTCATGGTATCGCATTATCCAGATGCAGGAAGATCAGTACATCGATCACTGGCGGGTACAGGCCATTCTCTACGCGTAATCCCCCCTCCGATAAAAGCCACTTACTTTTAGTGGCTTTTCGTTTTTGCAAATTTTTTATCTTTTAGCAAACCAATTAAAAACAATTAAATAACATTTTGTTACACTAAAACAGTAAACGTTATCTCTGCTCTGCCGTTGAAAAGCCATACCTTTTCAATGATGAGCAATTTATGATCAACTTTTTCCGTCGTGCAGGTCTGGGTGCAAAGCTGTCGCTGCTTACCGGTGCCAGTGTCGCCATCCTGTTTCTGTTTTTCACTTTTCTGCTCAGCCAAAAAGCCAGCCAGCAGCTTGAAGCCCTCGCGATAGAAGACCTGCATAATCAATCCACCGGCATGGTCGATATGGTGCAGATGTTTAACACCAGCCTGAGTGAAGAGGTCGAGAGTTATACCCGGCTGTTTACCACCTTTTTGCCCCAGCCACTGAGCGTTGATAACACTCAAACCCAGACGATTAACGGGATTAACGTTCCGCTCCTGAAAGGAGGGGAAACCGGGCTACATGAAAACAATACCCTTTCAGACGATTTTCTGAGCCGGACAGGGGCAATCTCGACCCTGTTTGTGCGTAGCGGTAACGACTTTGTGCGCGTCGCCACATCGCTGCGCAAAGAGAACGGCGAGCGGGCAATGGGCACCGTTCTGGATACCACCAGCCCGGCCTTTGCCGCCGTCACCCGGGGCGAGGTTTATCGCGGTCTGGCGCTGCTGTTCGGCAAGCGCTACATCACCCAATACCAGCCGGTTAAAAACGCAGACGGCCAGGTCATTGCAATCATCTTTGTTGGTGTGGACATCACTCACTCCTGGAACGTCATGCGCGAGAAAATACTCAACCGTCGACTGGGCGAGAGCGGTCACTTCTTTGTTCTGGACCGCAGCCATGGCAAAACGCGCGGGCAGTATCTGTTCCACACCAGCGCGGAGGGAAAAGTACCGGAGTGGGATAGCGCTATCCAGCAACAGCTGTTGAGTGATAAATCCGGCACGCTGGAGCGCGTCAGTGCCGATGGTCGCACGCTGACCATGGCGTATACGCCGCTGCCAGGCTGGAACTGGGCCATTGTCGGCGAAGTGGATAAATCGGTACTGCTCTCAAGCGTGACCGCCATGCGCGACCGCTTCCTGCTGGCAGGGGTGGTGCTGTCAGTGCTCTTCGCGGGTCTGTTTGTGGTCATTATACGTCGCATACTGACACGCCCATTGCGCAATGTGATCCACCTGGCCCGACAGTATGCCGCAGGCGATCTGCGCTCCAGCCTGCCCGTGACCCGCCAGGATGAGGTCGGTCAGCTCATCGATGCCATTAACGGTATTGGAGGGGGACTGCAGAAAATTGTTCTTCAGGTGCGCGAGGCCGCAGCGGAGATCCATATGGGCACCAACGCGCTGGCATCCGATAGCGAAGAAATCTCCGGGCAGATTAACAAGCAGGCCAGCAGTGTAGAAGAGACGTCTGCCAGCATGGAGCAACTGGCCGCGACCGTGCAGCAAAATGCCGCCAACATGGAGCAAACGCAGCAGCTGGTAGGCGAAACGTCGCGCGCAGTACACCAGGGTGGAGAGACGGTCACCCACGCTGTCGCTACCATGGATGATATTCGCGAAGCATCAAAGCGAATCGAAGACATCACGCGCGTGATTGAATCCATCGCTTTTCAGACCAACATTCTGGCGCTTAACGCAGCGGTTGAAGCAGCCCGCGCAGGCGAGCACGGAAAAGGTTTTGCGGTGGTGGCGCAGGAGGTGCGCGCGCTGGCAGGACGCAGCGCCAACGCGGTGAAGGAAATTGAACAGCTCATCGGTGATACGCTCAGAAAAGTCAGCGAAGGCCATGCGCAGTCTGAACAAACGCGTCTGGCGATGGATTCCATCATCGTGCACATCGATAATATCAACAAGCTGGTCACGGAGATTAACCATGCGTCCCGCGAGCAATCCGCGGGAATAGGCCAGGTTAATCTGGCCATGACCCACATTGGCGAAGCGTCGCACATCAACGCCGACCGCGTCTTACGCAGCGAACAAACCGCACACACGCTGCGTGAGAAAGGCTCACACCTCACCCAACTGGTGAGCCTGTTCCAGCTAAAGAGTTAGCCAACCCTGCCCGTGGCACGCAACAGCAGGTCATTTTGCACCTGCTCGCTCATCAGCGTACCGCCACGGGTATCAAGCATCATGCGGCACCACGCCTGCGCCACGGGTGGCGATGCGTGCCGCAGCATCTGACTTCCGGCCCCCAGCAGGAAAAGCTGTTGCGTGATCTCCCGTCCCTGCGCCTCCTGCGGTTTTCGCAGTTTTTGCTGAAGCTGACGCCAGCTGCGATCGAAGTGCCTGTCCTGCCCTTTTACCTGGGCAAAATCATCCACAAGCAGGTCGAGAATGCCGGATTGCTTCGTCAGTACACGCAGAACGTCCAGGCACATAATATTGCCGGACCCTTCCCAGATGCTGTTCACGGGCATCTCACGGTACAAACGGGGAAGCTCACTCTCCTCGCAGTAGCCTGTGCCGCCGAGCACTTCCATGGCTTCCGCCACAAACGGGATACCCGCTTTGCAGACGCTGTATTTCGCCGCGGGGGTGAAAAGGCGCGCCCAGGCGGCCTCCTGAGGATCGGCACGCCTGTCCCACGCCCGGGCCAGACGAAACAACAGTGCCGTCTGGCCCTCCAGCATCAGCGCCATGCGGCTCAGCACATCGCGCATGAGCGGCTGGTCGATAAGGTTTTTACCAAACGTCTGGCGTTGATGCGCATGGTAAAGCGCCACGGATAAAGCCCGACGCATCAGCCCATGGCTGCCCAGCGCGCAGTCAAACCGCGTCAGGCCGCCCATTCGGAGGATCTGGCGTACCCCTTCTCCTTCCTCCCCCAGCAGCCAGCCGGACGCATCCAGGAATTCCGCTTCGCTGCTGGCGTTAGAGCGGTTGCCGAGCTTCTCTTTCAGCCGCTCCAGACGTACGGCATTGCGTTGCCCGTCAGGCAAAAAGCGTGGAACAAAAAAGCAGGACAGCCCCCCTTTCGCCTGGGCCAGCACCAGATGCGCATCGCTTTGCGGCACAGAGAAAAACCATTTATGCCCGATAAGCCGGTAGCTGCCGTCACTGCACTTTTCCGCTTTGGTGGTATTGCTGAGTACGTCCGAGCCGCCCTGTTTTTCTGTCATCCCCATGCCAATCAGCAGGCCACGCTTTTGCGCCCCCGGCGCAAGATGAGGATCGTAACGATCGCTCATTAACGGCGTGATCCAGTCACGGAACGGCTCGGGCAGCGCCTGTTGCAGCAGCGGTGTAGCAGCAAAGGTCATGGTGACAGGGCAAAGCGTGCCCGCTTCTACCTGAGCGTGCAGGACAAAACGTGCAGCTCTGGCGACAAACGCGCCTTTGCGCGCCTCCTCTTCCCACGCCAGGTTATGGACACGGTTCGCGCAAAGTCCCTGCATTAAGAGGTGCCATGCGGGATGAAAGCGAACGTCATCCAGTCGCTCCCCGGTGGCGTCATAGCGTAATAACTCCGGCGGATTAACGTTCGCCAGCCTGCCCAGCTCCAGCGATTCCGCGGTTCCTAACTGCTGGCCGATGCTGGCAAGAAGCTCGATATCCCACTCGGCGCCTTCGCGAACAACCGCGTCACGCAGAGCGCAATCAGAGAGGAAAAGGTTGCTGTTTGAGAGCGGTGCAGGTTGATTAAAAACGGTATGGGTCTGCCAGTGCATGCTGTCTCCCTCCTTCAGTGGCAATGAAGATAAGTATGGACAGGCCACGTGCACGCTGCATGGGAGTGAGGTCACACGATGACGATCCCGCTGATATCATTCGTGAAATAGCTCACAGAACATAAGAATAAACTATTTCGCGCATTCGCTTTTGTTGAATAATTTATTCTTACCGCCTTTCAGTGAGGAACGTTATGCAACCGGACGCGCACAAGCGTGCATTAATTGCAGGCTCCATTGGTAACTTTATCGAGTGGTATGAGTTTGCGGTCTATGGTTTTCTGGCGACCGTAATTGCGAAGAACTTCTTCCAGCTTGAGGGGGACGCGGGGCTGACCAGCCTGATCCTTACCTACGCTTCCTTTGCCATCGCCTTCTTCTTCCGCCCGCTGGGCGCGGTGGTGTTTGGCAGAATAGGTGACCGGATAGGCCGAAAACCGACGCTGATTATTGTACTGGTGCTGATGACGCTGGCCACCGCCGCAATCGGTATTGTGCCGGTCTATGCCAGCATCGGTATTGCCGCCCCGCTGATTATCACGCTGCTGCGCATCCTGCAGGGATTGTTCGCCGGTGGTGAGTATGGCGGCGCCGTCTCGCTGATGACGGAGTTTGCCCCACGCGGCAAGCGGGGCCTCTACGGTGCATGGCAGTCATTTACCGTCGCGCTGGGCCTGTTAGCAGGCGCTGGCATTGTCGCACTGCTCTCCGCCCTTTTGACACCGGAAGCCCTGCATGACTGGGGCTGGCGCATCCCGTTCTTCCTGGCATTACCGATGGGCGTGGTGGCGCTGTGGCTGCGGGTGAGTATGGAAGAGACGCCAAGCTTTGTGCAGCAGCAGGAAAAGCCGGTTGCCGCTCAGGCTGATACCGTCGCCACGCTCAACGCCATTGCGATGGGCATTGGCCGGGTGATGGTCTGGTCAGCCGCGGGTTATACCTATCTGGTGATTATGCCCACCTATCTGCAGTCGGCGCTGCATACCGGGTTTAATCAGGCGCTGTTGATTGCGGTGATTTCGAATATCGGTTTTGCGCTGACGATTATTCCGTCCGGGATCCTGAGCGACAAAATCGGACGCCGCACGGTGATGATCGTCGCCACCACGTTGCTGCTGCTCCTTGCCCTGCCGCTGCTGAAGGTTTTACAGGCGGAGTCCAGCACGCTGGCAATCAAAGCGCTGGTGGTGCTGATTGCGGGTGGTCTGGTGGGGATGCTGGCAGGCCCCGGGCCGGCGATGCTCTCAGAGATGTTCCCGACGCGCGTACGGTATACCGGGCTTGGGCTGGCTTATTCCCTGTCGAACGCCCTTTTCTCGGGCTGCGCGGGGCTGATTATTACCGGGCTGATTAAAGAGACGGGCAACCTGGATATTCCGGCTTATTACGTCATGGCAACGGCGGTAGTGAGTATCTTCGCGCTGATGACGCTCAGGAAGGATGACCATTTGCGGTCACTGGAGGAGTGAGTTTTTCACCGTCTGGTGACCCTCCCACAGAAAATACGAAAGGCCGTCCTCAGGACGGCCTTGCTGTTTATTCCCCGCGCTGACGTACCGCTTCAAACAGGCAGATACCTGTTGCCACGGAGACGTTCAGAGACGACACGCTGCCCGCCATTGGAATGCTGATCAGCTCATCGCAATGCTCACGGGTCAGACGGCGCATACCTTCGCCCTCGGCACCCATTACCAGTGCCAGACGGCCGGTCATCTTGCTCTGATACAGAGTATGATCCGCTTCACCCGCGGTACCGACGATCCAGATATTCTCTTCCTGCAGCATACGCATGGTGCGCGCCAGGTTGGTGACGCGGATCAGCGGTACGTTTTCTGCTGCGCCACAGGCCACTTTCTTCGCCGTCGCGTTAAGCTGTGCAGAGCGATCCCTCGGCACGATAACCGCATGAACGCCTGCCGCATCTGCGCTTCGCAGACATGCGCCAAGGTTGTGCGGGTCGGTCACGCCGTCAAGGATCAGGAAGAATGGATTTTCCAGCCCGGCGATAAGATCCGGCAGATCGTTTTCCTGATACTGACGACCGGGCTTAACGCGGGCAATAATGCCCTGGTGAACGGCACCTTCACTTTTCTCATCCAGGAACTGGCGGTTCGCCAGCTGGATCACGACACCTTGTGCTTCCAGGGCGTGGATCAGCGGCATCAGACGTTTGTCTTCACGCCCTTTCAGAATAAACACTTCCTGAAAACGCTCCGGTGCGCGCTCCAGCAGGGCCTGCACCGCGTGGATGCCGTAAATCATTTCACTCATTGATGGTTCTCGTTCTGTCTTTTCTTTTCCCTCTCTCCGCAGGAGAGAGGGTCAGGTTGAGGGGGAGAATTACTCCGCCTGCTGTTTCTTCGCTGCGCGCTTTGCCCTGGTGGCAGCCGCAATTTTCTGCGTTTTGGTGGACGGCTTTTTCGCCTTCCGGGCCTCTTTCTTTGCGGCCTTCGGCTTCTGTTTCTTCTCACCGCGGAACGCGCTGTCTGGCTCGAAGTTTACCTTCTTACCCGCCTGACGACGTTTACCACCGGTGTTGCCGTTGCCCCCTTTTTTCGTCTTTTCACGCGCCGTTTTACCCACATTACGCGGGGCACGCTCGCTGGAGATCAGGCTAAAGTCGATTTTACGGTCGTCCATATTAACGGCTTCGACCTTCACTTCCACGCGATCGCCAAGACGATAGGTCTGGCCGCCAGATTCACCAATCAGGCGCTGCCCGACCTGGTCGAAACGGTAGTAGTCGTTATCCAGGCTGGAGACATGCACCAGACCGTCGATAAACAGTTCATCCAGACGGACGAAGAAACCAAAGCCGGTGACGCTGGCAATCACGCCTTTAAAGACGTTACCCACCTGGTCCAGCATAAAGTCACACTTCAGCCAGTCTGCCACGTCGCGCGTCGCTTCATCTGCACGACGTTCGGCCATGGAACAGTGCTGACCGAGTTGCAGCATCTCTTCCATTGAATAATGGTAGCCACCGGTTTCGGTCGTATTACCTTTATGACCCTGCTCCTGCGCCAGCAGATACTTGATCGCGCGGTGCAGGGAAAGGTCCGGATAACGACGGATCGGCGAGGTAAAGTGGGCATAAGACTGCAGCGCCAGGCCGAAGTGACCGCGGTTTTCCGGATCGTAAATCGCCTGCTTCATGGAACGCAGCAGCATGGTCTGCAGCATTTCTGCATCCGGGCGATCGCCAATCGACTCCAGCAATTCAGCGTAATCACGCGGCTCTGGCTTGTTACCGCCAGGCAGTTCCAGACCCAGTTCAGCCAGCACGGAGCGGAACGCAGTGATGGCTTCGGTCGACGGTTTATCGTGAATACGGAACAGCGCAGGTTCTTTGGCTTTCTCAACAAAACGTGCCGCCGAGATGTTTGCCAGAATCATACACTCTTCAATCAGCTTATGGGCATCGTTACGCTGGGTCTGCTCAATACGTTCAATGCGGCGTTCAGCGTTAAAGATGAACTTCGCCTCTTCGCTCTCAAACGAGATCCCGCCGCGCTCTTCACGCGCCTGATCCAGCGTTTTGTAGAGGTTATGCAGCTCTTCGATGTGTTTCACCAGCGGCGCATACTGCTCACGCAGATCCTGATCGCC
This sequence comes from Enterobacter sp. WPR_3_1, assembly GCF_003635055.1. Classification (NCBI taxonomy): domain Bacteria; kingdom Pseudomonadati; phylum Pseudomonadota; class Gammaproteobacteria; order Enterobacterales; family Enterobacteriaceae; genus Enterobacter; species Enterobacter sp. WPR_3_1. The sequence continues at coordinate 476,801 of NZ_RBXU01000010.1, forward strand.
CTGCAGCATATGCCAGACCTTGGTGTAGGTCAGGCGCGCATGGGAGCTCATTACCGCTTCGTAGAATTTGTAACCCGTTAAGCGCCCTTTGGTGGAGATGGTCATCTCGCAGACCATGCAAAGGCGGTCAACCTGCGGGTTCAGGGAGCACAGGCCGTTAGACAAGACTTCCGGCAGCATCGGGATTACCTGCGACGGGAAGTAGACCGACGTTCCACGGCTGCGCGCTTCGTTATCCAGCGGAGTATGCGGGCGCACGTAATAGCTTACGTCAGCGATGGCAACCCACAGACGCCAGCCGCCGCCGCGTTTTTTCTCGCAATAAACGGCATCATCGAAGTCGCGGGCATCTTCACCATCAATAGTCACCAGCGGCAGATCGCGCAAATCCACGCGGCCCACCTTGGACTCTTCCGGCACCTCTTCTTTCAGGCCGACAACCTGCTCTTCAACCGCTTTCGGCCAGACGTAAGGAATTTCATGAGTACGCAGCGCCATATCAACGGCCATGCCGGTGCCCATGTTATCGCCTAACACTTCGACGATTTTCCCGACCGCCTTGGTGCGGCGGGTAGGACGCTGGGTGAGTTCAACCACCACCACAAAGCCCATACGGGCGCCCATCACCTCTTCAGGCGGGATCAGGATATCGAAGCTCAGGCGGCTGTCGTCCGGCACCACAAAGCCCACGCCAGCGTCGGTAAAGTAGCGGCCAACAATCTGGCTGGTTTTAGGGACCAGGACACGCACCACGCGCGCTTCGCGGCGACCTTTACGGTCCGCGCCCAGCGGTTGCGCCAGGATCTGGTCACCGTGAATGCACATCTTCATCTGCTCAGAGGAAAGATAAAGATCGTCTTTACGGCCTTCTACGCGCAGGAAGCCATAGCCATCACGGTGGCCGATGACGGTGCCTTTCAGCAGGTCAAGACGTTCGGGAAGCGCATAGCACTGACGGCGGGTAAAGACCAGTTGCCCGTCGCGCTCCATCGCACGCAGGCGGCGGCGAAGGGCTTCAATTTGCTCTTCACCTTCAATGTTTAATTCAACGGCAAGTTCTTCACGATTGGCGGGTTTTTCGCGTTTTGTTAAGTGTTCAATGATGAACTCGCGGCTGGGGATAGGATTCGCGTATTTTTCGGCTTCGCGTTCCTGGAAAGGATCATGTGACATATCGGTTCCTCCGTTGTCAGCTCCGGTGGAAATTTTCTTCATTCCACCAGCAATAATTTATAAAGTGGTTGATTCTCTTCAACCAAATCGGCCAGCGTGTAGTTATCCAGTTCCTTGAGAAAACTTTGCACGGCCAGAGAAAGTGCCTGTTTAAGGCGACAAGCGGGCGTAATGTGGCAGAACGCGCTGCTGCAGTTCACCAGAGACAATGGCTCCAGTTCACGTACCACATCCCCAACACGAATACTCTGCGCCGGTTTACCGAGACGGATCCCACCATTCTTCCCGCGGACGGCAGCAACGTATCCGGCACGACTAAGTTGATTGATTATTTTGACCATATGATTACGGGACACACCGTATACCTCTGTAACCTCAGAGATACTGGTCATTTTCCCATCGGGTAACGACGCCATGTAAATCAGCGCGCGTAAGCCGTAATCGGTGAAACTTGTTAACTGCACATCAACCTCAGGAAAAAGGGAAAACGCGGATAAACCGCACAGATATTCATTAATGATGATAAACCAGCCAGATAGTAAGCGGCTAATTTATTTGACAGACGGGGCGAAAAAGCGGAGATCGAGGAGCGTTCGCCGGATGGCGCGACGCGTATCCAGCCTGCGGGTTGTCCCGCAGGCCAGCAGTCACGAAGATTATGCGTCGAACGGGTCGCGCAGGATCATCGTTTCAGTACGATCAGGGCCGGTAGAGATAATGTCGATCGGCACTTCGGTCAGTTCTTCAATACGCTTGATGTAATTCAGCGCTGCCTGCGGCAGACCGCTACGCTCTTTCACACCGAACGTCGTTTCAGACCAGCCTGGCATGGTTTCGTAGATTGGCTCGATGCCTTTCCAGTCATCCGCAGCCAGCGGAGTGGTGGTCACTTCGCGACCATCAGGCATACGGTAGCCTACGCAGAGTTTCACCTCTTTCAGACCGTCCAGCACGTCCAGTTTGGTCAGGCAGAAGCCAGACAGGGAGTTAATCTGTACTGCGCGACGCACGGCTACCACGTCCAGCCAGCCGGTACGACGACGACGACCGGTGGTCGCGCCAAACTCGTTACCCTGCTTGCACAGGAACTCGCCGGTTTCATCAAACAGCTCAGTCGGGAATGGACCCGCACCCACGCGAGTGGAGTAAGCTTTGATGATGCCCAGAACGTAATCTACATAACGTGGACCCAGACCAGAACCGGTCGCAACGCCACCCGCGGTGGTGTTAGAGGAGGTGACGTACGGATAGGTACCGTGGTCGATGTCCAGCAGCGTACCCTGCGCACCTTCGAACATGACGAAATCGCCACGCTTGCGCGCCTGGTCCAGCAGATCGGACACATCAACAACCATACCGGTCAGAATGTCAGCAATCGCCATGACGTCATCCAGCACTTTCTGGTAGTCAACAGCGTCAGCTTTATAGAAGTTCACCAGCTGGAAGTTGTGATATTCCATCACTTCTTTCAGTTTTTCAGCGAACGTCTCTTTATCAAACAGATCGCCCACGCGCAGACCGCGACGAGCAACTTTGTCTTCATAAGCCGGGCCGATACCACGACCGGTCGTGCCGATCGCTTTCGCGCCACGCGCTTTTTCACGCGCTACGTCCAGCGCCACGTGATAATCAAGGATCAGCGGGCAGGCTTCGGAGAGCAGCAGACGCTCGCGAACGGGGATACCACGGTCTTCCAGACCTTTCATCTCTTTCATCAGAGCAGCCGGAGACAGCACAACGCCGTTACCGATGATGCTGGTGACGTTTTCGCGAAGAATGCCTGATGGAATAAGATGGAGGACGGTTTTTTCACCGTTGATTACGAGAGTATGGCCTGCGTTGTGACCGCCCTGGTAGCGTACAACATATTTAGCCCGTTCAGTCAGAAGATCAACAATCTTCCCTTTACCTTCGTCACCCCATTGGGTGCCCAGTACGACGACGTTGTTACCCATTTTTTTCAAAATCACCGTTTGCTTAAAAATGGATTCTACCATCGCTTTTTCAGATATACAGCACTTTTTGACCTCAAAATACGCCAAACCAGATTACTTTTTGATCAGCCAATCGTTTTCCTCAACATGTAGTAGATAACGATGCCGGCAACCACAAGTCCGCCCCCAAATCGACGCAAAATATTATCCGGCAACTGGCTCAGAGAGGCTATCATCCGACGCCATGCACGCGGATAAAGCATCGGTCCAAGGCCTTCCAGCACCAGAACCAGGGCCAGCGCAAGCCAAATCGTTGAATTCATTTTTAATCCTTATAAAAGAAAACCACCGCTCCGTTGAGAGCGGTGGTTTGAATACTCAAACTGGCCTGAGTTTATCGCGTTGCGTTAGCCGGCGTCTTCATGTAACGGAAGAAATCGCTGTCCGGGCTGAGCACCATCACATCCTGGTTGCTCTGGAAGCTGTTCTCGTAAGCTCGCAGGCTACGGATAAAGGCGTAGAAGTCGGGATCCTGGCTGAAGGCATCGGCAAACAGTTTTGCCGCTTCGGCATCCCCTTCACCGCGCAGAATACGGCCCTGACGCTCAGATTCTGCCAGCGTCTTGGTCACTTCGTAATCCGCTGCCGCACGCAGTTTCTCCGCCTCTTCCTGACCTTGTGAACGATGACGACGGGCTACCGCTTCACGCTCGGCGCGCATACGGTTGTAAATCGCCTCGGACACTTCCGCTGGCAGGTTGATCTGCTTGATACGGACATCGACCACTTCGATACCCAGAGCAGCCATACTGTTCGGGTTGATCACCGGCACTTTGCCGTTGGTTTCAGCCTGAACGCGTTCTGCCGCTTTGGCAATGGCATCATCCGCTGCCGGGGTGGTGACTTCGTCTTCGGTTCCTGCAGAGCCGGAGTTCAGCGCATCACGCACTTCCAGCGTCAGACGACCACGGGAGTCGGTGACGATGTCTTTCACATCCAGACGACCAATCTCAGAGCGCAGACGGTCAGAGAACTTACGTTTCAACAGCACTTCCGCCTGAGAAACGTCGCCACCGCCCGTTGCCAGGTAGTAGCGGCTGAAATCACTGATACGCCATTTGATGTAGGAATCAACGATCAGGTCTTTCTTCTCTTTGGTCACGAAACGGTCGGCCTGGTTATCCATGGTCTGGATACGGGCGTCGAGCGTTTTCACCGATTCAATCAGTGGCATTTTAAAGTGCAGGCCCGGCTCAAACACCAGCGGCTTGTTCTCGCTGTCGCGCAGAACTTTACCAAAACGCAGGGTAATTCCACGCTCGCCCTCTTTCACCACAAAGATAGAGGTATAAAGCACGACCAATACGATGATGATGATCGCAATAACTGACTTACGCATCCTTATTCCCCCTGACGCTGGTAGTCGTTACGCTGCGCGTTAGCACGGCGTTGGTCCATAATGTCACCATCGTTCGAAGAAGGCGTGGTTGTGGCGCTTGAGCTACCGGATGCCGCAGGTGGCAGACGCAGCAGGTTGTTGGCACCGCTGGTATCCGCCTTTGCCGCCGGCGCCGAACCGCCTTTCAGCATCTGATCCAACGGCAGTACCATCAGATTTCCACCTTTGCTGTCGTTAACCAGTACCTTACGCGTATGGCTCAGCACTTTTTCCATGGTCTCAATATAAAGACGTTCACGGGTAATCTCCGGAGCCGCTTTATATTCTGGCAAAATCTTCGCGAAACGCGCCACTTCACCCTGAGCTTCCAGGACGGTCTGGGTTTTATACGCACGCGCTTCTTCAAGAATACGCTGCGCCTGACCGTTAGCACGTGGCTGAACTTCGTTGGTGTACGCTTCCGCTTCACGGATGTACTGTTGTTCGTTTTCACGGGCGGCAATCGCGTCATCAAACGCGGCCTTCACCTCTTCCGGCGGACGAGCAGCCTGGAAGTTGACGTCCAGCAGGGTGATACCCATGTTGTACGGGCGAATGGTCTCTTCCAGCTCACGCTGGGTATCGCTACGAATAACGGTACGACCTTCGGTCAGAATGCGGTCCATGGTGTATTTACCGATCACACCGCGCAGCGCACTGTCTGTGGCCTGGCGCAGACTGTCATCCGCACTGGTCACGCTAAACAGGTAGTGCTGCGGATCGGTGACGCGGTACTGGACGTTCATCTCAACGCGCACAACGTTCTCGTCGGAGGTCAGCATCACGCCGGACGCCGCCAGTTCACGGACAGACTCCACGTTCACCGCGGTCACGTCGTCAATGAAAGTCGGTTTCCAGTTCAGACCTGGCTCAACCAGATGGCTGAACTTCCCGAAACGGGTGACCACACCGCGTTCCGCTTCTTTAATGGTGTAGAACCCGCTGGCAGCCCAGATGATCACCACGGCAGCGGCAACAATGCCCACCACGCGGCCCCCTAACTGCGGGCGCGGCCCCTGAGTGGAACCCCCACCAGAGCCAGAACCTTTACCTCCGCCAAGGCCACCAAGCTTCTTGCTTAGTTTGCGGAAGATATCATCCAGATCCGGCGGCCCCTGCTCGCGACCACCTTTGTTGCCATTTCCCCCAGAGTTGCCGCCTTGATTATTGCTGCTTCCCCACGGGTCGCGGTCTTGTCCGTTATTACCGGGCTGATTCCACGCCATGTATATGCTCCATATTTGTTATGCAAGGGCGAATTATTCAGGCATCCCCTTTCTGATCAGACGATATAGTCGACCAGCGCAGGTTCTTGTTTACAGAGGCGACGCCAGTCAACGATCGGCAAACGCACCTGCATCCCCACGCTGCCGTCATCCTCCATCCACTCTTTTTCTATCGCCTGAAGCTGATAAAACCGGCTGCGCAGCCTGCCTTCCTGTGGCGGCAATCGCAGCGTGTGCTGGGCTACCTCACCGGAAAGACGTTCTGTCAAAGCCTGGAAAAGCAGTGGCACACCAATACCGGTCTGAGCGGAAAGCCAGACCCGAATCGGTTTGTTCTCTTCATCTCGGTCGATACGCGGCTCAAAATCCTCCAGCATATCGATCTTGTTCATCACCAACAGCGTTGGGATGTCGTCGGCGTCGATCTCGTCGAGCACCACGTTTACCGCGTCGATGTTCTCCTGCAAGCGAACGTCTGCAGCATCAATGACGTGCAGCAGCAGGGTCGCCTGACGCGTCTCCTGCAGGGTGGCTTTAAACGCAGCCACCAGGTCATGCGGCAGGTGACGGATAAACCCTACGGTATCCGCCAGCACCGTTTCACCGACGTCGGCGACGTCAATACGACGCAATGTGGGGTCCAGGGTCGCAAACAGCTGGTCTGCGGCATAAACCTGGGCCTCAGTAATCTGGTTAAACAGGGTGGATTTACCGGCGTTGGTATACCCCACCAGCGACACCGTCGGGATGTCAGCTTTTGATCGCGCCCGACGTCCTTGCTCACGCTGTTTTTCAACGCGTTCCAGACGTGAAAGGATCTGGGTAATACGGCCACGCAACAGACGGCGGTCGGTTTCAAGCTGGGTCTCACCCGGACCGCGCAAACCAATCCCGCCCTTTTGTCTTTCAAGGTGGGTCCAGCCACGCACAAGCCGCGTTGCCAGATGGCGCAACTGCGCCAGCTCAACCTGCAGCTTACCTTCGTGAGTACGCGCACGTTGAGCGAAAATATCTAAAATCAAACCCGTGCGATCGATAACACGGCATTCGCAAAGACGTTCCAGGTTACGTTCCTGAGCCGGAGACAGCGCATGATCAAACAACACGACTGACGCGCCGGTTGCTTTTACGGCATCCGCAATTTCAACTGCTTTACCTTCACCAACAAAATACTTTGGGTGCGGCGCTTTACGGCTACCGGTAATCACCTGCATTGCTTCGACACCGGCGGAAGAGACCAGAGATTCAAACTCCTGGAGGTCTTCCATATCTTTGTCTTGCGTAAAATAGATGTGTACCAGCACCGCCTGCTCACCGGCATCATAACGGTCAAACAAGCGTAAATTCCTCAAAAAAGATCAGCGGGGAACGCAGGATCCCTGGCTCCCCGTGTGGATAACAGCCCGAAACCTTATTCGGTATCTTCGCTGTCCTGCGCAGGAGAAGAAGAACCCTGCGCGCTGCTGCCATGATGGTAGTTACTACCCGTGCCGCCGCCAGTGTTATTGCTGTGATGGGATACCGGACGAGACGGAACAACTGTAGAAATAGCGTGCTTATAGACCATCTGACTGACCGTGTTTTTCAACAGGATCACGAACTGATCGAAAGATTCAATCTGACCTTGCAGCTTAATACCATTCACCAAATAAATAGAAACTGGAACACGTTCCCGACGCAATGCGTTCAGGAACGGATCTTGTAAAGATTGCCCCTTAGCCATTCTATCTTTTCCTTATATGCTTGTTTTGTACTTAGAACCTTGCGATTCTGAAAAATTGCGCACGATACGACTCAATTGTACACATTCAGTGAGCGATATCACCAACAACCTCAATCACTTCGTTTAACGCCTGTTGCGGTTTTTCACTGTCTAACCAGTGAACACCGTCCCAACCGCGCAACCAGGTGATCTGGCGCTTCGCTAACTGTCTCGTGGCGCAAACACCTCGATAAACCATTTCATCATATGAAATCTCGCCTTCAAGATATGACCACATCTGGCGGTATCCCACACAACGAACGGAAGGCATATCCGTATGCAAATCTCCACGGGCAAATAGCGCCCGCACTTCTGCTTCAAAATCTGAAGCTAACATCTGATGAAAACGCTGCTCAATTCGTTGATGGAGCAGTTCACGGCTCGCCGGGGCGATGGCGAACTGATGCACCTGATACGGCAGAGCGTCTCCTGACGTTTGCGTCAGTTCCGTTAAAGTTTTACCCGAAATGAAAAAAACTTCCAGTGCCCGGGAAAGCCTTTGCGGATCATTTGGATGGATCCGTGCTGCGGCAACCGGGTCAATCTCGGCCAGTTGCTTATGCAAAACGTCCCATCCCTGCTCTGCCGCCTGCTGCTCAATTTTTGCTCTTACTTCCGGATCCGCTGATGGCAGAGGTGAAAGCCCCTCCAGCAACGCCTTGAAATAAAGCATGGTTCCGCCAACCAACAGCGGTATACGTCCCGCCGCCGTTATCTCGGCCATCTCGGCTAACGCATCGCGGCGGAAATCCGCTGCGGAGTATGCCTGAGCCGGGTCGAGAATATCCAGCAAACGATGCGGTGCCGCACGCAGTTCGTCTGCGTCAGGCTTCGCCGTGCCGATGTCCATCCCTCGGTAGATAAGGGCAGAATCGACACTAATCAACTCTACAGGCAAAACTTTACGCAACTCAATGGCCAGTGCCGTTTTGCCGGAGGCCGTGGGGCCCATTAAAAAAATCGCCTTTGGCAGGCTCGCCTTGCTTACGTCAATCATGTTTCAGGGCATTCATCGCCGTTTGTAAATCAACAGGTTGTAATAACCCACCTGGCGGTGTCTTCACCAGATGCGGACAAAGGCGTTCAACCTCCGCCAGCACGCTAATGGCCTGCGCCATACTCCACGGCGCATGTTCGCTTGCCAGATGGCGGGCGATCCACTGCGCGGTGTTGGCGGCATCAAACGACGTTTGCTGCGCCAGGTAGCCTATCAGTTCAGGAATCAAGTTTTGTAAATTTTGTTGGCGTAAGGGTAAAGGCACTGCGCGAATGGTCACATGTTGTGGTTCGAGCACCATTTCAATGCCCATCTGCGCCAACAGGGCCTCTGCGCGACGCAGTACCCCTGTTTCTTCAGGGGATATTTTTAGCCGAACGGGGATCAGCAGCGGTTGTGCACAGGCCGCGTTTTCACCCGGCGTAAGCTGCACTTGTTTAAGCCAGCGTTCCGCCACCGGCAATGCCAGAAGCATCACGTGGCCTTCGCGCTCCAGCAACGCCATATCCGGTGCGATAATCGTCAGAACCCGGCCAAAACTCTGGCTGTGGCCGTCCAGTGAAGGCGCTGGCACCGCGACAGGCGCTTTGCGCTCCACCGCGGGGGTTTCCAGCAATTTCCGGTACAACGCTCCCTGCTGTTTTTGATAGCCAGGTTGGGCGTTGGGATAGTTCGCTCCCGTTGGGCGCGGTGTGCTACCCGCAGCAGAGAAACGCGGGGCATCCGGCTCACGCGCCACGGCAGGTTCAGCAAAATGGTTCCGGCCCGCTGCAACACGGTTTTCCGGAAACGCGCGCGGGGCGGGTTCTTCTTTTTCCAGCGGCAGCGTCGGTTCAGCCTGCTGTTGCAATACGCTCAGCACGCCCTGATAGATAAAATCATGCACCAGACGTGACTGGTGGAACCGCACTTCATGCTTGGCAGGATGGACGTTAACGTCCACCTGGTGTGGATCGATTTCTAGATAGAGCACAAACGCCGGTTGCTGATCTGCGCCCAGTTTATCTTCACAGGCCTGACGAATGGCGTGGTTGATGAGGCGGTCACGCATCATGCGGCCGTTCACGTAGCAATACTGGATCTCAGCGAAGGCGGCGCTGCTCGCGTTGGGGTCAGCCACCCAGCCGCGCATGGCCAGATCGCCATGCTGCCACTCAATGGCCAGCGCGTGCTCGAGGAACGGTACGCCGCAGATAGCGCCCAAGCGGCGCTCTTTTTGCCCACCTTCCGCCACAGCGCGGTACTGGCGCATGACTTTGCCGTTATGGCTAAGGTTAATGGTCACGTCAAACCGCGCCAGGGCAATGCGACGAATGATCTCATCGATATGCCCAAACTCGGTTTTTTCGGTACGCATAAACTTGCGTCGGGCGGGGGTGTTATAAAACAGATCCAGCACTTCCAGCGTCGTACCGACCGGATGCGCCGCTGGTTTAATCGTCACGTCCATATCACGCCCTTCGGCGTACGCCTGCCAGGCTTCCTGCTGTTCAGCGGTACGGGAGGTGAGCGTGAGACGGGAAACGGAGCTGATACTGGCCAGCGCTTCCCCGCGAAAACCGAGGCTGATGATCGCTTCCAGGTCATCAAGAGAGGCAATTTTACTGGTGGCATGACGCGCCAGCGCTAACGCCAGCTCGTCTTTTTTAATTCCACAGCCGTTGTCACGAATGCGAATCAGCTTTGCGCCGCCGCGTTCGATATCAATATCAATGCGGGTGGCCCCCGCATCAAGGCTGTTTTCTACCAGCTCCTTCACCACCGATGCAGGGCGCTCCACCACCTCACCGGCGGCGATTTGGTTCGCGAGCTGCGGCGGTAGAACCTGAATCGGCATGAATTCTCCTTAGTTGGTCGCGGTCATCTCACCTGGCTGCGCTGCGCTGGCCGTCTGGGCGGCACCGCCCTGTGGCGCGGACTGCAGCGGATGCGCATCAAAGTATTTACGCAGACCGTTATAGATCGCTTCGGCAATTTGCTGCTGATAGCTGTCGCTGCCCAGCAGGCGTTCTTCAGCGTTATTACTGATAAAGCCTGTTTCCACCAGAATCGATGGAATATCCGGCGATCGCAGAACGCCAAGGCTCGCATGCTCCGGACGGCGCTTGTGCAATGACCCGATGCCCTGCAGCTGATTCAATACATTTGTGGCGACATCATACCCGACGCGCTGGGAATGACCGAATTGTAAATCCAGCACCGCCTGGCTGAGATACGGATCGGCCTGGCTGTTTGCCAGCACATCACCCGCTCCACCTAACAGTTCGGACTGTTTCTCGTGCTCTTCAAGCCAGTTTGCCATTTCACTGTTCGCCCGACGGTTTGACAGCACCCACACTGAGGCTCCCGTGGCGTTACGGTTTGGCGCGGCATCCGCATGAATGGACACCAGGAAATTGGCATTTTGCTTACGTGCCACATCCGAGCGGCCCATCACCGAGATAAAGTAATCGCCGTCGCGCGTCAGCACGCCTTTAAACATAGGGTCGTCATTTAGCAGCGTCCGCAGCTTACGGGCAACCGCGATGGTGACATTTTTCTCCCGCGTACCGCCCGGGCCAATTGCGCCGGGATCCTGACCGCCGTGCCCCGCATCAATGGCGATAATCACTTTATCACCGCTGACCGCGCGACGTGCGCTGGCCGCCGGCCGCGTCACGGTATTGCTGCTGGTAACGCTGGTAATGCGGTCGCTGTCCGTTTTAAACGGATTACGTGCCGGTTCAGATGGGCGCGGAGTATAAACCGGCGCTTCCACGCGTTTCGCCACCACTGGTGGAGGCGGAGGCGGCGGAGGGGCGTCAGCGTTGATGGTAAAGACCACCGTATAATTCGCACCGTTTTGCTGCTTAACCGCTCTGGTTTTACCCTTTTCGGTTAGGTCGACCACCAGACGCAATGACTGGCTATCTTTTGGCGAGCCGGAACGAATGCTTTTAACCAGATTATGGCCGCTGAACTGGAGCGGTAACCCCTGGATAACCCCGGTTTGTTTGATATCCAGCGCCACGCTGTGGCTGTCTGGCTGTGAAAAAGCATATTCCGGATCGCCCATAAAGCTGAACGTGATCCTGGCCTGGCTTTCGCCGTTCGACACCTGAATATCCGACAGGCTTGCCGCTCCGGCCTGCGCGCACAGCAGCACCGTGGTAGCCAATAACCAACCTTTAACGCGACTAATCATCCCGTCATCCCTACGCTTAACCGGCCAGACGCGCCAGTAAGGAACTACCTGATGAGGAAACAGCACTGATGCGTGCCTCACGCCCTTGTGCCTGGTAATCTAAGTGAATTTCGACATCCGGGTCAGGCAACACACCCGCACCTTGTTGCGGCCACTCCACCAGGCAGATGGCATCATTGGCAAAATAATCACGGATCCCCATAAATTCCAGCTCCTCGGGATCCGCAAGGCGGTATAAATCAAAGTGGTACACCATGAGATTTTCAAGGGTGTACGGTTCTACCAGCGTGTAGGTTGGGCTTTTCACATTGCCTTTATGGCCTAACGCCTGCAGAAAACCCCGGCTGAAGGTGGTTTTACCCGCACCTAAATCACCATACAGATAAATGACGGTTGCCCCCTGACAGGCCTGTGCCACGCGTTTGCCAAGATCTAAAGTGGCTTGTTCATCAGGTAAAGAAATCGCTCGATTAGTCATTTTCTACGTCAATCACATCCGGGTTAACAACACGCCGTAGCGTACAAAAAAGATCGGTGGCCAGCATTCCGCGTGTACCGTAACGTGCCGCCAGCTTATCCGCCGCGACACCATGGGCCACGCAGCCAGCGCAGGCTGCATCATAAAGGGGAAGTTTCTGTCCAAGCAATGCGCCAATGATGCCGGAAAGCACATCGCCCATTCCGCCGCTCGCCATGCCCGCATTTCCGGCATCGACAATGCCCAGCGCCTCGTCGCTGGCGACAACGGTTCCTGCCCCTTTCAGAACGGCAACACCTCCGTAACGTTTTACCAGACGCCGGGCAGAAAGTAAGCGATCGCTTTCAATTTCTGCCACGCTGCAGTTAAGCAGGCGCGCGGCTTCGCCGGGGTGCGGCGTCAGAATGCGATTGTGACGCTTATCAGGATTGATTGCCAGAAGGTTCAGCGCGTCGGCATCCCACAGCATCGGTTTACGAAAATTCTCGACCTTCTGCAGGGCCTGTTTCCCCCAGGCCTGCTGCCCAAGCCCCGGGCCAATGACCACGACATCCGCCCATTCGAGACTCTCTTCAAGCGACTGCGGCGTCAATTCATGCACCATCAGCTCCGGACGGGCCGTAATAATTGGCGCACTATTTTCGATGCGCGTCAGCACCCGCACTAAACCGGCACCGCAACGCAATGCCGCTTCCCCCGTCATGCGGATAGCCCCCGCCGTACCGTGGTCACCTCCAATGATCACCAGCCTGCCGTGATCGCCTTTATGGGACGTCGGGCGGCGCGGCGGTAGCCACTGTGCCAGCAGCGAAGCATCAACGCGCGAAACGTGGGTTTCCTGTCCGGCAAGCCAGCTCTCCAGCCCCAGTGCGTTATGGTGCAACGTTCCCGTGACATCCCGTGCTTTACCGGTAAGCAGCCCCGGTTTCAGGGCGATAAAGGCAACGGTGTGCGCGGCCTGAATCACCGCGCCCGGCGTCGTGCCGGTTTGCGCCATCAGTCCAGAAGGTATATCCAGGGCCACCACCGGCGCGCTGTGGGCATTGGCACGTGCAATCAGGGTGGCAACCGGGTCGCGCGGCGCACTGCGTAGTCCGGTGCCCAGCAGGCCATCAATAATCACATCAATCTCTTCCGGCCAGACGATATCGGTGGCATGAATAACACCGCCCGCGTTCAGCCAGGCTTCCCGCGCCGCACTGGCCTCTTCTGGCAGCGGTTTATCGCTCTCCAGCGCCAGCAAGGTCACGTGGATCCCGGCGGCAACCGCCAGGCGGGCGACGACATAACCGTCACCGCCGTTATTGCCGTGTCCGCATAAAATCAGCCAGTGCGACGATTCAGGGTAAGCCGTGCGGGCAACGTTAAACGCCGCTTCACCCGCGCGTTGCATCAGTTCATACAGGGTAATGCCGAGGCTGTCTGCGGCCTCTTTTTCGGCGTGCCGGAGGTCATCCGCATGCCAGATGGAATGTGGTATACTTTCGGGGTTTTTCTTCACAGTATGGTCCGTCATGTCACAGCCCCTCGATCTCAATGAATTAGCGCAAAAAATTAAACAGTGGGGTGCTGAGCTTGGCTTCCAGAAGGTGGGTATCACCGATACCGACCTCTCCGCCAGCGAGCCGAAACTGCAGGCATGGCTGGATAAACAATACCATGGCGAAATGGAGTGGATGGCGCGTCATGGCATGATGCGTGCCCGCCCACACGAGCTGTTGCCTGGTACATTACGCGTCATCAGCGTACGCATGAACTACCTGCCCGCCAACGCGGCGTTTGCTCGCACGTTAAAAAATCCCGCTCTCGGTTACGTAAGCCGGTATGCCCTGGGCCGTGATTACCATAAGCTTCTGCGTAACCGTTTAAAAAAACTCGGGGAAACTATTCAGCAGCACTGTGTGTCGCTGAATTTTAGACCGTTTGTAGACTCTGCGCCTGTTCTTGAGCGCCCGATAGCAGAAAAAGCCGGGCTTGGCTGGACAGGTAAGCACTCACTTATCCTTAGCCGCGACGCCGGATCGTTCTTTTTCCTCGGTGAACTGCTCATAGATTTGCCGCTGCCGGTAGATGGTCCGGTAGAGGAAGGTTGCGGGCGCTGCGTGGCCTGCATGACCATCTGCCCGACGGGTGCCATCGTTGAGCCTTATACGGTGGATGCGCGCCGCTGCATCTCCTATCTCACCATTGAACTCGAAGGGGCGATACCGGAAGAATTCCGTCCGCTCATCGGGAACCGTATCTACGGCTGCGATGACTGCCAGCTGATCTGCCCCTGGAATCGTTACTCGCAGCTTACGGATGAAGACGATTTCAGTCCTCGTAAAGCGCTTCATGCGCCTCAGCTTATCGAGCTCTTCGCCTGGAGTGAGGCCTGGTTCCTGAAAGTCACCGAAGGATCCGCCATTCGGCGTATTGGGCATCTGCGCTGGTTACGAAATGTCGCCGTTGCGCTGGGTAATGCATCCTGGGATGAAGCCAATATTCAGGCGCTCGAAAGTCGCAGAGGTGAGCACCCACTTCTTGATGAACACATAGAATGGGCGATTGCGCAGCAAATCGAGAAGCGCAATGCCTGCGTTGTCGAGGTGCAGCTGCCGAAGAAACAACGGCTGGTGAGAGTGATTGAAAAAGGGCTTGTACGGGATGCTTGATATATTCACAGCCTGTGAATAAAAATAAAAACTCAAGCGCCATCGGGGCTGGCAATGAGGTCAAGTGATCTAAATAACATTTTGAAATGAAATTTACTTCATTAAATTCAGCATGTTAAGAAGATATTATTCACCCTGCTAATTTTCTTCTGGTCTGTAACTGAGTAGGGCTTCTGTGGATAACTCTGTTCACAAGAGTATTTCAGATGCAATAGAAAATGTCCCCAACGAAGCATTCCGCTGTGGATAATCTGGAGATGATAAGAATTTGGAGCGGGAAACGAGACTCGAACTCGCGACCCCGACCTTGGCAAGGTCGTGCTCTACCAACTGAGCTATTCCCGCTTGGGTGGTCCGTGCTGTGGAAGCACTTTCAAATTTTGGAGCGGGAAACGAGACTCGAACTCGCGACCCCGACCTTGGCAAGGTCGTGCTCTACCAACTGAGCTATTCCCGCTTGGGTGGTCTGTGCTTTAGAAGCACCTTCAAATTTTGGAGCGGGAAACGAGACTCGAACTCGCGACCCCGACCTTGGCAAGGTCGTGCTCTACCAACTGAGCTATTCCCGCAAATTTGCACTGCTTTTGTTGCTGTCGTAACGTGTATTTCTCTGTCGTTACGGGAGGCGCATTATACGAGAAATCCGTTTAGCTGCAACCCCCCTAAAAGCGTTTTTTGTGAAATTCAGTTCAAGTGATGGAATATTCATCGCTTTGCACGTTTTTACACCATTCATGCGTTCTGTAGGCCGGGTAACGCGCAACGCCCCCGGCAACCGCCTGAATTACAGCTTAATAAAGTTCTCGCGATAATACGCCAGTTCGGCCACGGACTCACGGATATCGTCCATGGCCTGATGCGTTCCCTGCTTTTTAAAGCCATCCAGGATTTCCGGTTTCCAGCGACGCGCCAGCTCTTTCAGGGTGCTCACATCCAGATAGCGGTAATGGAAGTAAGACTCCAGCTCCGGCATGTACTTAAACAGAAAACGGCGATCCTGACCGATGCTGTTACCGCAGATAGGTGATTTGCCCGCCGGAACCCACTGTTTCAGAAACTCAAGCGTTGCCAGCTCCGCCTCGCGATCGCCCATGGTGCTAGCCTTAACGCGCTCCACCAGCCCGCTCCCCGTGTGGGTGCGCACGTTCCACTCATCCATTAACGCAAGCTGGTCGTCGGACTGATGAACCGCGATAGTCGGCCCTTCCGCCAGAATATTCAGGTTGGCATCGGTCACCAGGGTTGCAATCTCAATAATGCGATCGCGCTCGGGATCCAGCCCGGTCATTTCAAGATCGATCCAAATCAGGTTGTTTTCATCCGCGCTCATGTTATTTTCCACCCTTCTCGCATAACCGGCTGTAGCAGGTTAACTAGTATTAATTAGAGTGTATCATAGAGGTTTTGCCCCTTACGGGCGACCAGGAGCCAGCGCGATTGAGTAAAAATAAACTCTCCAAAGGGCAGCAGCGCCGTGTGAATGCCAATCACCAGCGCCGTCTTAAAACCACTTCGGAGAAGGTCGATTACGACGACAACCTGTTTGGCGAACCGATGGAAGGCATCGTCATCAGCCGTTTCGGTATGCACGCCGACGTGGAATCCGCCAACGGTGAGATTCACCGCTGCAACATCCGCCGGACGATTCGTTCTCTGGTGACCGGCGATCGCGTGGTCTGGCGCCCGGGTAAAGAAGCGGCGGAAGGCGTCACGGTAAAAGGCATCGTTGAGGCGGTCCACGCGCGTACGTCGGTACTGACCCGTCCCGATTTCTACGACGGGGTTAAACCTATCGCAGCCAACATTAACCAGATCGTTATCGTCTCGGCGATTTTGCCCGAACTTTCGCTCAATATTATCGACCGATACCTTGTCGCCTGTGAAACGCTGCAGGTTGAACCGATAATCGTACTCAACAAAATCGATCTGCTCGATGAAGACGGTATGAACTTCGTCAACGAGCAGATGGATATCTACCGTAACATCGGGTATCGCGTTCTGATGGTTTCCAGCTATACCAAAGATGGTCTGAAACCGCTTGAAGAGGCGCTTACCGATCGCATCAGCATCTTTGCGGGACAGTCCGGTGTGGGCAAATCGAGCCTGCTGAACAACCTTCTCGGCCTCCAGCAAGAGATCGTGACCAACGATGTGTCTGATGTTTCTGGCCTGGGCCAGCACACTACCACCGCGTCACGCCTGTATCACTTCCCGCACGGCGGCGATGTCATTGACTCCCCGGGCGTGCGTGAATTCGGTTTGTGGCACCTTGAGCCGGAACAAATCTTCAACGGATTTGTCGAATTCCATGATTATTTAGGTGCTTGCAAATACCGCGACTGTAAACATGACAATGACCCGGGCTGCGCTATCCGTGAAGCGGTCGAGAAAGGCGAAATAGCGGAGACCCGCTTTGAAAACTACCACCGCATTCTCGAGAGCATGGATCAGGTAAAAACGCGTAAAAACTTTTCTGATTCTGATAACTGACAACTAAGCTAAGCATCGCTAAAATCGTCCCCTTTTTTCAGGTTCCGGCGCTTTGCGGCCGGATCAGGAACGACAAAACAATGGCCTGGAGGCTACCTTGTTAAACTCATTTAAACTTTCGCTTCAATACATTCTGCCGAAACTGTGGCTCACTCGCCTGGCGGGCTGGGGCGCGAGCAAACGAGCGGGCTGGCTGACCAAACTGGTCATCGACCTTTTCGTAAAATATTACAAGGTCGACATGAAAGAGGCGCAGAAGCCGGATACCGCCAGCTACCGCACCTTCAACGAGTTTTTCGTCCGCCCACTGCGCGACGACGTGCGCCCGCTGAATACGGACCCTAACGTGCTGGTGATACCTGCAGATGGCGTGATTAGCCAACTGGGTCACATCGAAGACGACAAAATCCTGCAGGCGAAAGGCCATAACTACAGCCTGGAAGCGTTGCTGGCAGGTAACTACCTGATGGCGGATCTGTTCCGTAACGGGACCTTCGCGACCACCTATCTCTCACCGCGCGACTATCACCGCGTGCACATGCCGTGCAACGGCATCCTGCGTGAAATGATCTACGTTCCGGGCGATCTGTTCTCCGTGAACCACCTCACGGCGCAGAACGTACCTAACCTGTTCGCCCGTAACGAACGCGTCATTTGCCTGTTTGATACTGAATTCGGCCCTATGGCGCAGATTCTCGTGGGCGCGACCATTGTCGGCAGCATTGAAACCGTCTGGGCTGGCACCATCACCCCACCACGTGAAGGCGTGATCAAGCGCTGGACCTGGCCTGCCGGTGAAGAAGAAGGCTCTGTCGCCCTGCTGAAAGGTCAGGAGATGGGTCGCTTCAAGCTGGGCTCAACCGTTATCAACCTGTTTGCACCGGGTAAAGTTAAGCTGGCCGAACAGCTTGAAAGCCTGTCGGTCACCAAACTGGGTCAGCCGCTGGCCGTCTCTACCGAAACCTTCGTAACGCCGGTGGCAGAACCTGCACCGTTGTCCCAAGAAGAGATCGACGCCGAGCACGACGCCAGCCCGCTGGTTGACGACAAAAAAGACGAAGGCTAATAACAGAAGGATCGCTGACGTGCGCCCGATTATCGTTCTACTGATGGCCTGGTGCCTCAGCATGGGGGCGTACGCAGCGACAGCCCCCGACGCAAAACAGATAACCCAGGAACTGGAGCAGGCAAAAGCGGCAAAACCCGCTCAGCCAGAGACCGTTGAGTCGCTCCAGTCCGCCCTGAACGCGCTTGCGGAGCGAAAAGGCTCCCTTGAGCGTGCACAGCAATATCAGCAGGTTATCGACAACTTCCCGAAACTCTCGCAAACGCTGCGCTCGCAGCTCAGTAATCTGCGTGATGAACCGCGCGATATACCGGCGGACATGTCTTCTGATGCGCTGAATCAGGAGATCCTCCAGGTCAGCAGCCAGCTTCTGGAAAAGAGCCGTCTGGCTCAGCAGGAGCAGGAGCGGGCGCGTGAAATTGCCGACTCGCTCAGCCAGCTTCCCCAGCAGCAAACCGATGCCCGCCGCCAGCTTAATGAAGTTGAGCGTCGCGTTGGCACGCAAAGCGGCAACACGCCGCAAGCGCAGGCGCAGAATCTGGGGCTGCAGGCCGAATCTGCTCGCCTCAAAGCCCTTGTCGATGAACTGGAGCTGGCGCAGCTGTCCGCCAATAACCGCCAGGAGCTGTCGCGGATGCGCTCTGAGCTGGCGCAGAAGCAGAGCGAACAGTTGGATGCATATCTGCAGGCCCTGCGTAATCAGCTTAACAGCCAGCGGCAGCGCGAAGCCGAGCGTGCGCTTGAAAGCACCGAACTGCTGGCGGAAAACAGCGCGAACCTGCCCAGCGGCATCGTTGAGCAGTTTAAGGTCAACCGCGAGCTCTCTGCGGCGCTGAACCAACAGGCGCAGCGTATGGATCTGGTAGCCTCGCAACAGCGCCAGGCTACCAATCAAACCCTACAGGTCCGCCAGGCGCTTAACACGTTGCGTGAGCAGTCCCAATGGCTAGGGTCATCAAACCTGCTGGGTGAAGCGTTACGCGCGCAGGTCTCACGCCTGCCGGAAATGCCCAAACCGCAGCAGCTGGATACCGAAATGGCTCAGCTGCGCGTGCAGCGACTGCACTTTGAGGATCTGCTCAACAAACAGCCGCAAATCCGCCAGATCCGTCAGGCTGACGGACAGCCGCTGACCAGCGAGCAGAACCGCATTCTGGAAGCCCAGTTGCGTACCCAGCGTGAACTGCTGAACTCCCTGCTCCAGGGCGGGGATACGCTGATTCTGGAACTGACCAAGCTGAAGGTCTCTAATAGCCAACTGGAAGATGCGCTGAAAGAGGTGAATGAGGCAACGCACCGTTATCTCTTCTGGACCTCCGACGTGCGGCCGATGACCTTCTCGTGGCCGATTGAGATTGTCCAGGATCTGCGCCGCCTTATTTCGCTGGATACCTTCAGCCAGCTGGGCCAGGCCAGCGTGATGATGCTCACCAGTAAAGAGACCATTTTCCCGCTGCTGGCCGCGCTGATTCTGGTGGGCTTCAGCATTTACTCGCGCCGGTATTTCACCCGTTTCCTGGAACGCTCCAGCGCCCGGGTGGGGAAAGTTACGCAGGATCACTTCTGGCTGACGTTACGCACCGTCTTCTGGTCGATTCTCGTCGCCTCACCGCTACCGGTCCTGTGGATGACGCTTGGATATGGCCTGCGGGAAGCCTGGCCCTACCCGCTCGCGGTGGCCATTGGCGATGGCGTCACTGCCACGGTGCCACTGCTGTGGGTGGTAATGATTTGCGCCACGTTCGCGCGGCCCAACGGTTTGTTCATCGCTCACTTCGGCTGGCCGCGTAATCGCGTTGCACGCGCCATGCGTTACTACCTGATGAGCATCGGACTGATTGTGCCGCTGATTATGGCGCTGATCATGTTCGATAAACTCAACGACCGGGAATTCTCAGGGTCGCTGGGCCGCCTCTGCTTTATGCTGATATGCGGGGCGCTGGCAATTGTCACGCTCAGCCTGAAACGCGCCGGTATCCCGCTCTATCTGGATAAATCCGGTAACGGCGACAACATGTTCAACCGGCTGCTCTGGAACCTGCTGCTGAGCGCACCGCTGATTGCCATGCTGGCAGCGACGGTGGGTTACCTGGCGACCGCCAAGGCGCTGCTGGCGAGGCTTGAAACCTCGGTGGCGATCTGGTTCCTGCTTCTGGTGGTGTATCACGTGATACGCCGCTGGATGCTGATCCAGCGCCGCCGTCTGGCGTTCGACCGTGCCAAGCACCGGCGGGCAGAGATCCTCGCCCAGCGTGCGCGTGGCGAGGAAGAGCCAAACCATATCAACAGCACAGAAGGCACGACGGAAGCTGACGAAGTCGAGCTGGATCTGGATGCCATCAGTACCCAATCCCTGCGACTGGTACGCTCCATCCTGATGCTGATTGCCCTGCTGTCGGTGATCTTCCTGTGGTCGGAAATTCACTCCGCGTTTGGCTTCCTGGAAAACATCTCTCTGTGGGACGTAACGTCCACGGTACAAGGTGTGGAGAGCCTGGAGCCGATTACCTTAGGCGCGGTGTTGATTGCCATTCTGGTGTTGATCATCACCACCCAGCTGGTGCGTAACTTCCCGGCGCTGCTGGAGCTGGCCCTGCTGCAGCATCTCGATTTAACCCCGGGGACGGGATACGCAATTACCACCATCACCAAATATCTGATCATGCTGTTTGGCGGGCTGGTCGGCTTCTCAATGATTGGTATTGAATGGTCGAAACTGCAGTGGCTGGTGGCGGCACTTGGTGTGGGGTTAGGGTTTGGCTTACAGGAGATCTTCGCCAACTTTATCTCTGGCCTGATTATTCTGTTCGAAAAACCAATTCGTATTGGCGATACGGTAACGATCCGCGACTTGACCGGCAGCATCACCAGGATCAACACGCGCGCCACCACGATCAGCGACTGGGACCGTAAAGAGATCATCGTGCCGAACAAGGCGTTTATTACCGAGCAGTTTATCAACTGGTCGCTGTCAGACTCCGTCACGCGTGTGGTGCTGACGGTACCTGCGCCGTCGGATGCCAATAGCGAAGAGGTCACTCAGATCCTCTACACCGCCGCGGAGCGCTGTTCATTTGTGATCGACAACCCGGCGCCGGAAGTGTTCCTGGTGGATTTACAACAGGGGATCCAGATTTTCGAACTGCGTATTTACGCCGCCGAAATGGGACACCGTATGCCACTGCGTCATGAGATCCACCAGCTGATTCTGGCAGGGTTCCGTGAGCACGGCATTGATATGCCGTTCCCACCGTTCCAGATGCGTCTGGAAAGCCTGGACGGGCGTAAAACGGGAAGAACGTTAACGTCAGCGGCGCGCACACGCCCGGCAGGAAGTCTGTAACCCTTCTCCCCTCCCTTCCGGGAGGGGAATGTTTGACCGCTACGCCACTTCCGTCAGCAACGCCACAGAACGTCGGCGATAATTCTCATAAATCCCCATCGCCAGCAGTGAGAAGAAGACTGGACCGCCCACCATCCACAGTGCGCTACTCCAGTCATTCGCCTCAATCACCGGCTGAATAACGGTAAAGATGTTGGCGAATGCCACTACCAGCACCACCACCGTGGTTGCCAGCAGCGTGGCGGCGCGCGTTTTGAAAATCACAAACGGACGCTCAAGATCCTGCTTCGCCTTAAAGAACGGGAAGGCCAGGCTCAGAAAGAGATAAGGCAACGTCATCGACACGTTCGCCATCAGGGTCAGCTTGTTATAAAACGCTGACGCGGTATCCCCACCAAACGACACCAGCAAAATGAACACGCTGACCAGCAGGCACTGCATCCACATGGCGTTGGCGGGCATACCCGCGGTATTCAGTTGCGTCATGCGTGCAGGCCACAGCGCTTTTGGCGTGCCCTGAATTATCGCTTTCAACGGAGAGTAAATCAGCGTGAAAAACGCGCCGGTATAGGCAAGGAACATGGACAAGCCGGTGATGCGTGCAAACCAGACGCCCATCGCTGCCGCCGCTTCCGGTGTCAGATTCATCGCTTGTCCCAGCGTCATCCCCAGGCTTTTCATCAGCACATAGGTAATGTTGCCCAGGTTAGTGGTGTTGTTGCTGAGTACCTGCTGCCAGTTGCTGCTGACGCCCCAGAGGAAAATTGCCAGCGAATAGCCAATGGAGATAACTATTGCGGCAAAAATAATGCCTTTCGCAAAGTTCTTTTCCGGGTTCTCGGTCTTGTCGACCAGGCCGCCCACCGCCTCAATACCGCCGTACGCAAAAATGGCAAACACCACAAAGGAGAGCATAGCGAGCCCGGACTGATAGCTCGGGTTGGGCGAGGAAACGAAGTTCACCTCCTGAGCGAAATGTCCGCCGTTCAGGCACAGAATGGCAATGCTGACCAGCAGCAACACCAGGTTCAGGCACATCACCGAGATCCCACCCACGGCGGTAATGCGGGCAATTTTGTTGATGCCCTTAGACGCCACCAGCGTTACAACCACCATCCAGCAGACGGCCAGAATCCCGACCACCTGCGTGGAGCTCAGACCGGCCAAAGACCAGACCTGAGTGTAATCGCTGCCGAAAACAAACGTCGAAAACGGTACCCAGACCTTGGCCGCCGTACTGACCATCCAGACCACATACGAGGAGAACCACATAAACGTGCCGATAAACGCGTAGCGCGGGCCGATGCTGTTGTTCATCCAGGAATAGATCCCGCCCTCTTCTTTGCGGTAAGCCGCCCCCATTTCCGCCATCATCAGCGCAAACGGTATGAAGAAAAACAGAGCCGAGACGATGTAGAACGGCGTTGCGCTGTAGCCCATCAGATAGAAAGCCGACGGGCTGTTGGCAAAGCCAAAGACGGAGGTAAAAATCATCAGGATGAGCCCGGTGAGGGTCATCTTTTTAAGTGACTGGGACATAGCGCCATCCAAAGGAAGTTAAACTGCGCGGATGGTAGCAGATGACCAGACTAATATTGTGGCTATTAGGGGCAAATTAAGAAAAAGACCTGCGTACAGAGAATGTGGCAGTTTTTAATGTTGTCGTGCGGAAATGGAAAGGTTAATTGACATCAGAGGTGAGCCGGGTAATCGACAGCGCTACCCGGCAATACGGTGCGTTATGCGCGATCGACTGTAAACGCGATCACTTCGCCCAGCTGTTCTGCACCCAGCGCCAGCATCACCAGACGATCAACGCCCAGCGCCACGCCGGAGCAGTCCGGCAGACCCGCTTTCAATGCTTCCAGCAGATGGGTATCAATCGGCTGCTGCGGCAGACCACGTGCCGCGCGCTTGCGGTTATCCTGCTCAAAACGCTGCTGCTGTTCGCGTGCGTCGGTCAGTTCGTGGAAGCCGTTCGCAAGCTCGATACCTTTGTAATAGACCTCAAAACGCTCCGCCACGCGGTGATCTTCGGTGCTGATCTGCGCCAGCGAAGCCTGGCTTGCCGGGAAGTGATATACAAACGTCGGCCGGTCTTTGCCAATTTGCGGTTCAACGCCAAAGGTGAAGAGCAGTTGCAGCAGCGTGTCGCGGTCTTCTTCGGTATCTGCCACGTTGCTCAGATCCAGTTTTGCCGCCACTTCGCGCAGCTGCGCTTTATCCGCAGAGAGCGGATCAATTTCCAGGTAACGCTGGAAAACCTGCTGATAAGAGAGCGTTTCCGCTTCTGAGCACTCCAGCACCTGCTGCAGCAGATCGTCCACCTCGTTCATCAGGCGGTACATATCATAATGCGGACGGTACCACTCCAGCATGGTGAATTCCGGATTGTGGTGACGCCCCATCTCTTCATTACGGAAACTGCGGCACAGCTGATAGACCGGGCCACAGCCTGCCGCCAGCAGGCGTTTCATGTGGTATTCCGGGCTGGTCATCAGATACAAATTCATGCCCTGTGAGTGGCCAGGACCAACAAAACGGGTTTCAAACGGGACCAGATGAATATCCGTTACCGTTGCCTGACTCATGCACGGGGTTTCCACCTCAAGGACGCCGCGGTCGGCAAAGAAGCGGCGGATCTCCGCCATAATTGCAGCGCGTTTTAGCAGGTTGGGGATGGATGCGCTCGGCTGCCAGGTGGCCGTTTCGCTCATGAGTTTTTCTCCGATTTCAGACAAGGGCACGAAGTCTACTCGTTACCAGGGACGGAGACAAATTTTGCGCAGTAAAAAAGCGCATTTCATTTAGGCGAACAATTGCGCGACGAAATTCATTACTCACCGCGATAAATCGCCGCACAGAACAGCAAAAAAATCGAACACGTCAAATTTCCCTGACATCCACGCGGTTATACTGCTTTACCCATAAAGGAGCAGTGGAAACGCTTTCGCAATCGTCCTTTTGGACGGGTGAACTACCTTTAGTTTATCGCGTTGCGAAATAACAAAAATCTGGAGGAATGTCGTGCAAACTTTTCAAGCCGATCTTGCCGTTATAGGCGCTGGCGGGGCTGGATTACGTGCTGCGATTGCTGCAGCACAAGCTAATCCCAACGCTAAAATCGCATTGATTTCAAAAGTCTATCCGATGCGCAGCCATACGGTTGCCGCAGAAGGAGGATCCGCCGCCGTTGCGCAGGATCATGACAGCTTCGAATACCATTTCCACGACACGGTTGCAGGGGGCGACTGGCTTTGCGAGCAGGATGTCGTTGACTACTTTGTACACCATTGTCCTACGGAGATGACCCAGCTTGAACAGTGGGGATGTCCGTGGAGCCGTCGTCCGGACGGCAGCGTCAACGTTCGCCGCTTCGGCGGGATGAAGATCGAACGCACCTGGTTCGCTGCCGATAAAACCGGCTTCCACATGTTGCACACCCTGTTCCAGACCTCCCTTCAGTTCCCACAGATTCAGCGCTTTGACGAACATTTCGTCCTCGACATTCTGGTTGATGACGGTCAGGCGCGCGGTCTGGTGGCGATGAACATGATGGAAGGCACCCTCGTCCAGATCCGCGCCAACGCGGTGGTCATGGCTACCGGCGGTGCGGGGCGTGTTTACCGCTACAACACCAACGGCGGTATCGTCACCGGTGACGGCATGGGCATGGCGCTCAGCCACGGCGTGCCGCTGCGGGATATGGAGTTCGTGCAGTATCACCCTACTGGCCTGCCGGGCTCCGGCATTCTGATGACGGAAGGCTGCCGTGGTGAAGGCGGGATCCTGGTCAATAAAAATGGCTATCGCTATCTGCAGGATTATGGCATGGGCCCGGAAACCCCGCTCGGCGAGCCGAAAAACAAATACATGGAACTGGGCCCGCGCGACAAAGTGTCTCAGGCCTTCTGGCACGAGTGGCGCAAAGGCAACACCATCTCCACGCCACGCGGCGATGTGGTCTACCTCGACCTGCGTCATCTTGGCGAGAAGAAACTGCTGGAACGTCTGCCGTTCATTTGCGAACTGGCAAAAGCCTATGTTGGCGTCGATCCGGTGAAAGAGCCGATTCCGGTACGTCCAACGGCCCACTACACCATGGGCGGTATCGAAACCGATCAGCAGTGCGAAACCCGCATTAAAGGGCTGTTTGCCGTGGGCGAGTGCTCCTCTGTCGGCCTGCACGGTGCCAACCGTCTGGGGTCAAACTCACTGGCGGAGCTGGTGGTCTTTGGCCGCATGGCGGGCGAACGCGCGATGGAGCGTGCTGCCACCGCGGGCGAGGCGAACAGCGCGGCGCTGGATGCCCAGGTCGTTGACGTCGAAAAACGGCTGAAAAACCTGGTGAACCAGGAAGGAAATGAAAACTGGTCGAAAATCCGCGACGAGATGGGCCTGTCGATGGAAGAAGGCTGCGGTATCTATCGTACCCCTGAGCTGATGCAAAAAACCGTGGATAAGCTGGCAGAGCTGCAGGAACGCTTCAAGCGCGTGCGCATTACCGATACCTCCAGCGTGTTCAACACAGACCTGCTCTATACCATTGAGTTGGGTCACGGCCTGAACGTGGCGGAATGTATGGCGCACTCTGCGCTGGCACGTAAAGAGTCACGCGGCGCGCATCAGCGTCTTGATGAAGGCTGCACCGAACGTGATGACGTCAATTTCCTGAAACACACTCTCGCCTGGCGCGATGCGGATGGCACCACCCGTCTGGACTACAGCGACGTGAAAATCACGACGTTGCCACCGGCTAAACGCGTGTATGGCGCAGAAGCAGAAGCCGCCGAGAAGAAGGAGAAGGCGAATGGCTGAGATGCAGAAACTGAAAATCGAAGTGGTGCGCTACAATCCGGAAGTGGACACCGCACCGCACAGCGCATTCTATGAAGTCCCTTATGACGAGCAAACCTCTCTGCTGGATGCGCTCGGCTATATCAAAGATAACCTTGCGCCGGACCTGAGCTACCGCTGGTCGTGCCGTATGGCAATCTGCGGCTCCTGCGGCATGATGGTCAACAAGGTGCCGAAACTGGCCTGTAAAACTTTCCTGCGTGAATATACCAAAGGCATCAAAGTAGAAGCGCTGGGTAACTTCCCGATTGAACGCGATCTGGTGGTCGATATGACTCACTTTATCGAAAGTCTGGAAGCGATTAAGCCGTACATCATCGGCAATCCACGTACGCCGGATCAGGGGACGAACACCCAGACACCAGCTCAGATGGCGAAATACCATCAGTTCTCCGGCTGCATCAACTGTGGTCTGTGCTACGCCGCGTGTCCACAGTTTGGCCTGAATCCAGAGTTTATTGGCCCGGCGGCCATTACCCTGGCACACCGCTATAACGAGGACAGCCGCGACCACGGTAAAAAAGAACGTATGGCGCAGCTTAACAGCCAGAACGGCGTCTGGAGCTGTACTTTTGTGGGCTACTGCTCCGAAGTCTGTCCGAAGCACGTCGACCCGGCCGCCGCTATTCAGCAGGGTAAAGTGGAAAGCTCGAAAGACTTTCTTATCGCCACCCTGAAACCACGCTAAGGAGTGCATAATGACGACTAAACGCAAAGCCTACGTGCGGCCAATGCCGTCCACCTGGTGGAAGAAACTGCCGTTTTATCGCTTCTATATGCTGCGTGAAGGCACCGCAGTGCCGGCGGTCTGGTTCAGCCTGGAGCTGATGTACGGCGTTTATGCCCTCAAACATGGCCCTGAAACCTGGGCCAGCTTTGTCGGCTTCCTGCAAAACCCCATCATCGTGATCCTGAACCTGATTGTGCTCGCGGCAGCGCTGCTTCATACCAAAACCTGGTTTGAACTGGCACCAAAAGCGGCGAACATCATCATTAAAGACGAGAAAATGGGGCCAGAGCCGGTCATTAAAGGGCTATGGGGCGTGACGATCCTCGTCACTGTGGTCATTCTGTTTGTCGCACTGTTCTGGTAAGGAGACTACTGTGATTAATCCAAATCCAAAACGTTCTGATGAGCCGGTCTTCTGGGGACTGTTTGGCGCAGGGGGGATGTGGAGCGCCATCATCGCGCCGGTCATCATCCTGCTGGTCGGTATTATGCTGCCACTGGGGCTGTTTCCGGGCGATGCGCTGGGTTACGAGCGAGTACTGACCTTTGCCAGCAGCTTTATTGGCCGTGTGTTCATCTTCCTGATGATCGTCCTGCCGCTGTGGTGTGGCCTGCACCGTATTCACCATGCGATGCATGACCTGAAAATCCATGTCCCGAGCGGGAAATGGGTGTTCTACGGTCTGGCAACCATCCTGACGGTGGTTACGCTGATTGCCGTGGTTACTATCTGATACATCAGGCCCGCCCCCCGGCGGGCCTGTCATTTCTGCATTTTCCCCACCAGCCACTGCGCAAACTCACGCATTGCAGGGGTTTCTGTCCGTGACTGCAATCGGGTTAACCAGTAACTGCCCAGCTCTATCTGTGTCGCAAACGGCTGAATGATACGTTCACTGTTCAGCAGATGAGTGAACATACCCACAGGTGCGATAGCAATTCCCACGCCGGCCTGCGCGGCTTCCAGCATGGTAACGGATGAATCAAACACCATCACCCGATGCGTTGGTGACGGCGGGAGTTCGCCCGCGGCCTGCATCCACGCCGACCATTCGTCGCGTCGGTAGGAGCGCAGCAGCGTAAACTTCAGCATGTCCGCCGGTGCTTGTAGCCCGACGGCAATTTCAGGCGTGCACAGCGGAGCCAGCGGCGCAGAACACAGAAACGTCGCTTCAGTGCCATGCCACGCCCCTCCACCGTAGCGGATCGTGTAATCAAGCCCTTCGGCGGCCGGATCGACGCGATTATTATGGGTCGAAAGATGCAGATCGATATGCGGATAGCGGCGACGGAAATCATCCAGCTGCGCGAATAACACCCCGGTCGCAAAAGTCCCCACCACGCCAATTTTAAGCTTCTCCAGCGCGCGATGACTGGCAAAGCGATCCAGCATGCCGGCGATACGATCAAACGAATCGTTCAGCACCGGCAGCAGATTCTCGCCCTCTGTCGTCAGCATCAATCCGCGCGAAACCCGGACAAACAGCTGACAGTTCAGATGTTGTTCCAGCGTCTTAACGTGCTGACTGATGGCTGAATGGGTGACATTCAGCTCAATGGCAGCATTAGTAAAACTGAGGTGCCTTGCGGCGGCTTCGAAGGCACGAAGCGAATTAAGCGGTAAATAGCTGCGTGTCATCGACCCATCCGTTAGAAAAATTAACAGCTAATGCTAAATTTAACCGTTTGTCAGCCACAGTCAAATCCAACAGACTGGGTATGTCTGACGGGCCCGGACACTCCCTTGACTCGCTATTACGGAAGATAACTGATGATGAAAAAATCCCTGTGCTGCGTCCTGCTGCTCAGCACCTCCTGCGCTGCATTAGCCGCACCTCTGTCAGAAACACAGCTGGCGAAGGTCGTGGAACGTACCGTTACGCCCCTGATGAAAGCGCAGTCTATTCCGGGTATGGCGGTCGCCGTGATCTATCAGGGCCAGCCGCACTACTTCACCTTCGGCAAGGCCGATGTCGCAGCGAACACACCCGTCACTGCACAAACGCTGTTTGAGCTGGGCTCAATCAGCAAAACCTTCACCGGCGTTCTGGGTGGCGATGCTATTGCTCGCGGTGAAATTTCGCTGGGCGATCCGGTGACCAAATACTGGCCTGAGCTGACCGGCAAACAGTGGCAGGGCGTTCGCATGCTGGACCTGGCAACCTATACTGCCGGTGGCCTGCCGTTACAGGTGCCCGATGAGGTTACCGATAATGCCTCGCTGCTGCGTTTTTACCAGTCCTGGCAACCACAGTGGGCGCCAGGCACCACGCGTCTTTATGCGAACGCCAGCATCGGTCTGTTTGGGGCTCTGGCGGTGAAACCTTCTGGCATGCGCTTTGAGCAGGCGATGACGGAGCGGGTCCTGAAGCCGCTTAACCTGAACCATACGTGGATTAACGTTCCGAAGGCAGAAGAACAGCATTACGCCTGGGGTTATCGTGACGGTAAAGCGGTTCACGTTTCGCCGGGCATGCTCGACGCCGAAGCGTATGGCGTGAAAACCAACGTGAAGGATATGGCGAGCTGGGTGGTGGCTAACATGGCCCCCGATGGGATACAGGATGCCTCACTGAAGCAGGGCATGGTGCTTGCACAGTCTCGCTACTGGCGCACAGGCTCGATGTACCAGGGCCTGGGCTGGGAGATGCTCAACTGGCCGGTAGAAGCCAAAACCGTGGTGGAGGGCAGCGACAACAAAGTAGCGCTTGCACCGTTGCCCGTGGCAGAAGTGAACCCTCCTGCACCACCGGTAAAAGCGTCATGGGTACATAAAACAGGCTCGACGGGCGGATTTGGCAGCTACGTGGCATTTATTCCTGAGAAGGAACTCGGCATCGTTATGCTGGCGAACAAGAGCTACCCGAACCCGGCACGCGTGGAAGCGGCATACCGTATTCTGAGCGCTCTGCAGTAACATCTTGCCGGGTGATGCTGATGCCCACCCGGCCTGCAAAATTCCCCCATTTTCCTTGCTGTCATCTACACTTAACAAAAAACAGTAAGGAAACTCCTATGCGCATTTTGCCTGTTATCGCCGCAGTGACAGCCGCGTTTTTAGTGGTTGCCTGCAGCTCCCCTACTCCCCCTCCCGGCGTCACCGTTGTCAGCAATTTCGACGCACAACGTTTTCTTGGAACATGGTATGAAATCGCGCGCCTTGACCACCGTTTTGAACGGGGTTTAGAGAAGGTCACGGCAAATTACAGCCCGATGGATGACGGCGGTATTCAGGTTATCAACCGGGGCTATAATCCGGCTCGGGAGATGTGGCAGCAGTCGATTGGACAAGCGTACTTTACCGGCGACCCGCGACGGGCCGCGCTCAAAGTCTCCTTCTTCGGCCCGTTCTATGGCGGATATAACGTGATCGCGCTCGACAGAGAGTACCGTCACGCGCTGGTCTGCGGGCCGGATCGTAACTATCTGTGGATCCTCTCTCGCACCCCAACCCTTTCACCTGAGATGAAACAGCAGATGCTGGACGTCGCGACCCGGCAAGGGTTTGATGTGTCGAAACTCATCTGGGTAGAACAACCCCATTAATGGGTGCTGAGCTTCAACCCAATAATACCGGCCACAATCAGGGCGAGACTGGCGATACGCGCCAGACTCGCTGACTCCCCCAACAGCAGGATCCCCGTGATGGCTGCCCCCACGGCGCCAATTCCCGTCCAGACGGCATACGCTGTCCCCACCGGTAAAGAACGCATCGCCCACGAGAGCAAAACGATACTCACAATCATCGCGGTGATGGTAATAACGCTGGGTGTCAGGCGGGTAAAACCGTGGGTGTACTTCAGACCTATCGCCCATACCACTTCGAGCAGGCCAGCAATAACAAGAATGATCCAGGACATTTCAGGCTCCTTAACTTAAATGCAAGTTGGGGCCGTCCCCGATGAAGGAAGCGCTTACGGGTCGTCCCGCAAGGCAAAGATTACGCCTCATATTTTGGTTAGCGTGCGATTTTTTTTCAATCCTTTTGTGCTGAACATGTTAAGGCAAGAAATAGCCGCAGTATGCCGCGCAGTTCAGGCATTTATCACTCATCCGACTTCTCTATGATGATGTGCTTTCTGATGGCAGGAAGCCAAACCACTAGCCGACTGCGAATATAATATGTTCAAAATTCTTTTGATTGACCGTTGTCACTTCACCCGCACCGGGTTTGAAGCATGGCTCAATCATTCCGGTTTATTTCCGGAAAACGTCGTTGTAACCGGCCTGAATAATCTTTTCCTCGCCAGAGAGCACATTCTGCAATGGAAACCGACGCTGGTTATTGCTGACCTGCATGGGTTCAGACAGGATGTACATCCCTTTCAGTCCCTCTCATCTTTGCTGAACGCCAGCGAAAGAGTGCCCTTTATTTTGCTGCAATCGGGTGAGGATAGTGAAATGACCGCCTGGCTGAAGCAATTCCCGGTCTGGTCATCACTGTTGAAAAGTGCCCGTCTTGAACAACTGGGGACAGTTATCCACGACGCACTCATTTCGCACGCGAACAGTGAAAAGCCAAAGGTAACCGCGCCTTTGCTGACGCGCCAGGAGGAGAAAGTGCTAACGTTGTGGATGGAGGGTGCCAGCAATCAAAAGATTGCAGCTCAACTGAGTATTAACGGTAAAACGGTCTATACCTATAAACGAAATATCCGCATGAAATTGCATATGGATACGCGTTATTCACCGTTTTTATCCCTGCAGGAATCAGAAAGCTGACGGTACGAAACCCGTCTGGTTCCGTACCGTTTATTCAATTACTGCTGTGCTTTACTTGCCGCACCAGAGATTGCGCTACCACCTTCAGAAATATCCTGACCAACGCCACGCGTGGTATTACAGGCTGTTAATACTGAAGAAAGTACCAGGACTGAAAAGATCGCTGCAATTGTCTTCTTAACCATAATATCTTCCTTTTATAGCCAAAGTTGTTTTGTGTATAGCAACTTAAGAATAGACAATATCCCGTCGTTTGACGGAAAAGGACGCATTTTTAGGAAAATTAGACGGGGTTAGCTGGCCGCGTGAGAAATGATATGGCCGAGATCCTGGATATCTTCCCCCATTCCACGCGTGGTGTTACAGCCGGAAAGTAACGCGCTGGACAGCGCTAACAGAAGCAGAATTTTAACGGTACGGTTCATCATCCCTGCCTGCAAAAAACAGGCGCAGCGGGCGCTGCGCCTTCAGTCTTGACGTAAATTACTTCACGCGAGATACGTATTCGCCGGAGCGGGTATCTACTTTGATCACTTCACCAGTCTGTACGAACAGTGGAACTTTAACCACTGCACCGGTGGACAGGGTAGCTGGCTTGCCGCCAGTACCTGCGGTATCACCTTTCAGACCTGGGTCGGTTTCAACGATTTCCAGCTCTACGAAGTTTGGTGGGGTAACAGCGATAGGCTGGCCGTTCCACAGGGTCACGATGCACTCAGCCTGGTCCAGCAGCCATTTTTCGCTATCGCCAATCGCTTTAGCATCCGCAGACAGCTGCTCGAACGTTTCGTTGTTCATGAAGTGCCAGAACTCACCGTCGTTGTACAGGTAAGTCAGGTTCATATCGACAACATCAGCGCCTTCAGCGGAGTCAGTAGACTTGAAGGTTTTCTCAACACGGGTACCGGTCAGCAGGCGACGCAGCTTAACGCGCGCGAATGCCTGGCCTTTACCTGGTTTAACGAATTCGCTGGCTTCAACCGCGTACGGTTCGCCGTCCATCATGATTTTAAGACCAGCACGAAAATCGTTGCTATAGTACGTTGCCATAAGGCCCTCTAAATTTGTTAACTGGTAGCTAAGCCACAAAATGGCGCATATTGTAACCCTAAACACCCCGTCCAGAGAAGATTGGTTATCGCAACTTGCCGATGTAATCACCAGTCCTGATGAATTGCTGCGTCTGTTAGACCTCGATCAGTACCCAGAGTTGCTTGCAGGCCGCGAGGCTAAGCGACTTTTTGCCCTGCGTGTTCCTCGCGCGTTTGTTGCCCGTATGGAGAAAGGAAACCCTGACGATCCATTATTAAAACAAACGCTTACTGCGCAGGAAGAGTTTATATCGGCGCCAGGATACAGCACCGATCCTCTGGAAGAGCAGAACAGTGTGGTACCGGGTTTACTGCACAAATATCTCAACCGTGCCCTGCTGCTGGTGAAAGGCGGCTGCGCGGTAAACTGCCGTTATTGTTTCCGTCGCCACTTCCCGTATGCCGAAAATCAGGGTAATAAACGCAACTGGCAGGTCGCCCTGGACTATATCGCCGCCCATCCGGAACTGGATGAGATCATTTTTTCGGGTGGCGATCCGCTGATGGCAAAAGATCATGAGCTGGACTGGCTGTTGACCCAGCTTGAAGCCATTCCACACATCAAGCGTTTGCGCATCCACAGCCGTTTACCGATTGTTATTCCGGCACGTATTACGGACGGTCTGGTATCTCGCCTTGAGCAGTCTCGTTTACAGGTTCTGCTGGTGAACCATATCAACCATGCGAATGAAATCGATGAGGCATTCCGTGCGGCGATGGCGCGTCTGCGCAAAGCGGGGGTGACGCTGTTGAACCAGAGCGTGTTGCTGCGCGGTGTGAATGATAATGCCCGGGTTCTGGCGGAGCTCAGTAATGCGTTATTCGATGCGGGCGTGATGCCCTACTACCTGCACGTACTGGATCGTGTGCAAGGCGCGGCGCATTTCATGGTCACGGATGAAGAGGCCCGGCAGATTATGCGCGAACTGTTAACGCTGGTTTCAGGCTATATGGTGCCGAAGCTGGCGCGAGAGATTGGCGGTGAGCCGAGTAAGACGCCGCTGGATTTGCAACTGCGGCAACAATAACGGCAGGTGGCGCTACGCTTATCCGCCCGGTGGGGTTGGGCGCAGCGCCATCAGCAATGTAGATCAGTTAGGGCACTTATAGACCTGGCCATTCATCTGGCTGGCCGTTGGCACGAAGCTGGACAACATCCCTTGCGACGGGCTGCTCACACCGTAAATCACGTTGCCACCCATCTCTGCAGCCTGGTTACGCAGCGCGTTAGCGGCACCGCGCATAGATCCACCTTCTTCACCGTGCTGACCCGACATCCAGTTGCTTTGCTCACCGGTTGCCGTGCCTAAAAACTGGCACTCGTTACCCGGCTTATCTTCAACAAAGCGAACGCCCTGACCTGCAGCAGACAGCTCACTGCTGGAGCTACAACCCGCCAGCAGCAATGCTGCTCCTACGATCCCTGCACAGACTTTTACGCGCATGTTATTCCTCGTTTTCAATAAGCTGGACAGCAGATGTTGTCCGTGTGTAAACCTTATACTAAAAAGATGACCAAAAGAAAAACCCCCGAGCATTTCTGCCCGGGGGTTTTTCTCATTCTAAGCGGTAAAGCGCACGATTACATCATGCCGCCCATACCACCCATGCCGCCCATACCCGCAGCACCTAAGTCAGGTGCGTCGCCTTTAGGCATGTCGGTCACCATGCACTCGGTAGTGATCATCAGACCCGCTACAGAGGCCGCGTACTGCAGTGCAGAACGGGTCACTTTGGTTGGATCCAGGATACCGAAGTCGATCATGTTGCCGTATTCTTCAGTTGCAGCGTTGTAACCGTAGTTACCTTCGCCCGCTTTCACCATGTTCGCAACCACGGATGGCTCTTCACCGGCGTTGGAAACGATCTGACGCAGTGGTGCTTCCATTGCGCGCAGCGCAACTTTGATACCCACGTTCTGATCTTCGTTCTGAGCAGTCAGGCCAGCCAGTTTAGCGGCAACACGCACCAGCGCGACACCACCACCAGCTACCACGCCTTCTTCTACTGCTGCACGGGTCGCGTGCAGAGCATCGTCAACGCGTGCTTTCTTCTCTTTCATTTCAACTTCAGTTGCCGCACCCACTTTGATTACTGCCACGCCGCCTGCCAGTTTCGCTACGCGCTCCTGCAGTTTTTCACGGTCGTAATCAGAGGTTGCTTCTTCAATCTGCTTACGGATCTGAGCAACACGGCCCTGAATAGCCGCTTCTTCACCCACGCCATCAATGATGGTGGTGGTGTCTTTGTTGATCACAACGCGTTTAGCCTGGCCCAGGTCTTCCAGGGTCGCTTTTTCCAGCTCCATACCGATCTCTTCAGAGATTACGGTACCGCCAGTCAGGGTAGCGATATCCTGCAGCATCGCTTTACGGCGGTCGCCGAAGCCAGGTGCTTTAACCGCAGCCACTTTCACGATGCCACGCATGGTGTTAACCACCAGGGTCGCCAGTGCTTCACCTTCAACGTCTTCAGCAATGATAACCAGCGGCTTGCCTGCTTTCGCAACGGCTTCCAGCACTGGCAGCATTTCACGGATGTTGGAGATTTTCTTGTCAGCCAGCAGGATGAATGGGCTTTCCAGCTCAACAGCGCCCGTTTCTGGCTTGTTGATGAAGTATGGGGACAGGTAACCGCGGTCGAACTGCATACCTTCAACCACGTCCAGTTCGTCTTCCAGACCGGTACCGTCTTCAACGGTGATCACGCCTTCTTTACCGACTTTGTCCATCGCTTCCGCGATCAGTTTACCTACGGTTTCGTCGGAGTTAGCGGAGATAGTACCAACCTGAGCAATCGCTTTAGAGTCGGAGCATGGAACGGACAGTGTTTTCAGCTCTTCAACCGCCGCAGTAACCGCTTTGTCGATACCGCGCTTCAGATCCATTGGGTTCATACCCGCAGCAACGGCTTTCAGACCTTCGGTGATGATAGCTTGTGCCAGTACGGTTGCGGTGGTGGTACCGTCGCCTGCAGCGTCGTTCGCTTTAGAGGCAACTTCTTTCACCATCTGCGCGCCCATGTTTTCGAACTTGTCTTCCAGCTCGATTTCACGTGCTACAGAAACACCGTCTTTAGTAATGGTTGGTGCGCCGAAGGATTTATCCAGCACTACGTTACGGCCTTTCGGGCCCAGGGTCACTTTAACTGCATCTGCCAGTACGTTTACGCCGCGGAGCATTTTTACACGAGCGTCGTTACCGAATTTTACGTCTTTAGCTGCCATGTTCTTATTTCCTCAAATTCTCGTGCGTAAAATTACGCTTCAACAATTGCCAGAATGTCGCTTTCGGACATGATCAACACTTCTTCATTGTCGATCTTCTCGGATTTCACGCCGTAGCCATCGTTGAAAATTACGATGTCACCAACTTTAACGTCCAGTGGCTGCACAGTTCCGTTTTCCAGAATGCGGCCCTTACCGACAGCGATGATTTCGCCACGCGTTGATTTTGCTGCTGCAGAACCAGTCAGAACGATGCCGCCAGCAGACTTGGTTTCAACTTCTTTACGTTTGACGATCACACGATCATGTAACGGACGAATACTCATTGATAGCTCTCCTTTGAGAAAGTCATTATCAGTTATGGATGACGCCGGTCCGCACGCGGTTTTCCGACTAGTGCCCTGAGAGATGGGGATAGCTTTTTCCCCCTTCAAGGGGCAGACGAAAAAAAATTTGCGAAAGTGTTACCATCGCCTCTCTTTTGATCGTGGCAGGGCGATGTCAATGAGTGGACTAAAACAGGAGTTGGGACTGGCGCAGGGCGTGGGTCTGCTGTCGACCTCCTTGTTAGGTACGGGTGTGTTTGCGGTACCCGCGCTGGCAGCACTGGTGGCCGGCAATAATAGCCTGTGGGCGTGGCCAGTGCTGATTGTGCTGGTGTTTCCGGTCGCGGTCGTGTTTGCCATCCTCGGACGGCATTTCCCCAGCGCGGGCGGCGTAGCGCACTTTGTCGGTATGGCGTTTGGTCCGCGACTGGAGCGGGTCACCGGCTGGCTGTTTCTTTCTGTTATTCCGGTCGGTCTACCGGCAGCGTTGCATATCGCGACCGGTTTTGGCCAGGCGCTGTTTGGCTGGCATAACGAGCAACTGCTGCTGGCCGAGCTGGGTACGCTGGCCATCGTCTGGTGGGTCGGCTCACGGGGTGCCAGCTCGAGTGCCAACCTGCAAACCGTCGTTGCAATACTGATTGTGGCCCTCATTGTCGCCATCTGGTGGAAAGGGGATATTACGCTGAAGGAGATCCCCTTCCCCGCGGTAAGTGACGTCAACCATTCGCAGCTGTTCGCTGCGCTGTCGGTAATGTTCTGGTGTTTTGTCGGGCTGGAGGCGTTCGCCCATCTGGCCTCTGAGTTTAAACAACCGGAACGGGATTTCCCGCGCGCCCTGATGATTGGCCTGCTGTTAGCAGGTACCGTTTACTGGGCCTGTACCGTGCTGGTACTGCATTTCAACGCGTTCGCCGCGGATAAAGCGGCCGCTGCCTCGCTGCCGGGCATTGTGGTGCAACTGTTTGGTCTGAAAGCGCTGTGGGTCGCCTGTGTTATTGGCTATCTGGCCTGTTTTGCCAGCCTCAATATCTACATCCAGAGCTTTGCGCGTCTGGTATGGTCGCAGGCGCTTGATAGACCAGAGAGCCGCCTTGCGCGCCTGTCTAAACGTCAGTTGCCGTTGAATGCGCTTAATACCGTGCTGGGCTGCTGCGTCTTGAGTTCGCTATGTATTTACGGGCTGAATATCAATCTTGATGCCCTGATCGTGTACGCCAACGGGATTTTCATCATGATCTACCTGCTGTGCATGCTGGCGGGTTGTCGTCTGCTGAAAGGTCGCTATAAAGCGCTGGCAGTGGTTGGTGGCGTGCTTTGCCTGCTGTTGATGGCGATGGTGGGGTGGAAAAGCCTGTATGCGATTAGCATGCTGGCGGGGCTGTGGCTGTTTTTACCGAAACGCGGCACCCTGTAAAACAAAGCCCGGTAGCGATTCGCTTACCGGGCCTGGCCTCTTTTACCGATCGTCTTTATGGTCTAAACGGTCGCGCTGTTCATCTTTACGCTGATACTCCCCTTCGAAAGTATCCCCCGGCCCTGTACTGAAGCCACCGCCCGGCATACGGCTAAAACGCAGATGCGGCAGTAGCTTCATGGTCAGGTGTTTTTGCACCGGCGGCAGAAGCAGCAGCAGGCCGAGGAAGTCAGTGAAGAATCCCGGTAGGATCAGCAGCAGGCCAGCAATAATCAGCGAGACGCTTTTGATCATCTCTGCGGCCGGGCTTTCGCCTGCGGCCATCTTCTGCTGCATTATCAGGAAATTTTTGAAACCCTGATTACGCACCAGCGACATGCCGATCACCGAAGTGAAAATCACCAGAATCAGCGTTAACAGGACACCCAGTACATGGGCGACCTGGATAAAAATTGAAATCTCGATGTAAACATAGAGAAAGAAAGCAATAAATGGTATCCAGCGCACTGGCATCTCCTGTGTGGCAGGTGCCCTCAGGCCCCTGTCTGAATGTGTTCGCGAAACGCGTCTGTAAGAAATGGTGACGGTTAGCCAAAATTCAATCGGTTTGCACGGATATTTTTTCTGGAAATTTTAAAGCGGTGACTCATTTCACAGATTAATAATTATCATGGAATCGGGTCGATAATAAGTGATCCAGATTACGGCAATTCGCTATCATCAGCATATGATCTCGAACATCTGGCTGATTGAGGGAATAATCGTCGGTCAGAAAATATTCAAAACCACATAAATACTGTGTGTTTAGTACAATCCATCGGCAGCTTGAAAAGAAGGTTCACATGTTAAACAACATTCGTATCGAAGAAGACTTGTTGGGTACCAGGGAAGTTCCAGCGGATGCCTACTATGGTGTTCACACTCTGAGAGCGATTGAAAACTTCTACATCAGCAACAACAAAATCAGCGACATCCCTGAATTTGTACGTGGCATGGTGATGGTGAAAAAAGCCGCAGCACTGGCCAATAAAGAGCTGCAAACCATTCCAAAAAGCGCGGCAAATGCGATTATCGCTGCCTGCGATGAAGTGCTGAACAACGGCAAATGCATGGATCAGTTCCCGGTCGATGTCTATCAGGGCGGCGCGGGCACCTCCGTTAACATGAACACCAACGAAGTACTGGCAAACATCGGCCTGGAGCTGATGGGTCATCAGAAAGGTGAATACCAGTATCTGAATCCGAACGACCACGTTAATAAATGTCAGTCCACTAACGACGCCTACCCAACCGGCTTCCGTATCGCGGTGTATGCCTCCGTAGTGAAACTGGTGGACGCCATCAATCAGCTGGGTGATGGCTTCCAGCGCAAAGCCGTTGAGTTCCAGGACATCCTGAAAATGGGTCGTACCCAGCTGCAGGACGCGGTTCCGATGACACTCGGTCAGGAATTCCACGCGTTTAACGTGCTGCTTAACGAAGAAACTAAAAACCTGCTGCGCACCTCCGAGCTGCTGCTGGAAGTGAACCTGGGCGCAACCGCCATCGGCACGCGTCTGAATACGCCGGACGGTTACCAGCAGCTGGCGGTACAGAAGCTGGCTGAAGTCTCTAACCTGCCGGTTGTGCCTGCAGAAGATCTGATTGAAGCCACCTCCGACTGCGGCGCGTACGTTATGGTTCACAGCGCCCTGAAACGTCTGGCGGTGAAACTCTCCAAAATCTGTAATGACCTGCGCCTGCTCTCTTCCGGTCCACGCGCTGGTCTGAATGAAATCAACCTGCCAGAGCTGCAGGCCGGTTCGTCCATCATGCCGGCGAAAGTGAACCCGGTAGTGCCAGAAGTGGTGAACCAGGTCTGCTTTAAAGTCATCGGTAACGATACAACCGTGACCATGGCCTCTGAAGCCGGCCAGCTGCAGCTGAACGTCATGGAGCCGGTCATCGGCCAGGCAATGTTTGAATCCATCCACATTCTGACCAACGCCTGCTACAACCTGCTGGAGAAATGCGTTAACGGCATCACCGCAAACAAAGAAGTTTGTGAAGGGTATGTCTACAACTCCATCGGCATCGTCACCTACCTCAACCCGTTCATCGGCCACCATAACGGCGACATCGTCGGTAAGATTTGCGCCGAAACAGGTAAGAGCGTGCGTGAAGTCGTTCTGGAGCGTGGACTGTTGACCGAAGCCGAGCTGGACGATATCTTCTCGGCCCAGAACCTGATGCACCCGGCATACAAAGCGAAACGATATACCGATGAAAGCGAACAGTAGCAGTTCAGGCTAGGCTTCCTTAAGGCACGTCACTTGTGACGTGCCTTTTTTCTTTATAGGCGTTACCAAAATACAACAATTCAATATCAACTTGTTAATAAGCAAGGCAGGTCCTTATGTTTGGAGCAGAACTCGTCATCGTCCTGTTGGCGATTTATTTGGGAGCAAGACTCGGGGGTATCGGCATTGGTTTTGCCGGCGGTCTCGGGGTGCTCGTACTTACCCTTATCTTTCAGATTAAACCCGGCGCAATCCCTTTTGACGTTATCGAAATCATCATGGCGGTTATTGCCGCTATCGCAGCCATGCAGGTGGCAGGCGGTATGGACTACCTGGTGAGCCTGGCGGAGCGTATGTTACGCCGCCATCCAAAATACATTACCTTCCTTGCCCCGCTGGTGACGTGGTTTATGACCATTCTCGCCGGTACTGGCCACACCGCCTTCTCCACGCTGCCGGTCATTACCGAAGTGGCGAAAGAGCAGGGCATCCGTCCGTCTCGTCCACTCTCGATTGCCGTGGTCGCGTCCCAGATTGCGATTACCGCATCACCTATCTCCGCTGCGGTGGTCTTCTTCGCCGGTATC
This sequence comes from Enterobacter sp. WPR_3_1, assembly GCF_003635055.1. Taxonomy (NCBI): domain Bacteria; kingdom Pseudomonadati; phylum Pseudomonadota; class Gammaproteobacteria; order Enterobacterales; family Enterobacteriaceae; genus Enterobacter; species Enterobacter sp. WPR_3_1. Next base: position 517,781 of record NZ_RBXU01000010.1, read on the forward strand.
CTTGAGCCTATGGGCGTGAGTTACCTGACGCTGCTGGCCATCTGTATTCCGGTGACGCTGATTGCAGTGATGATCACCGCCGTGCTGTGTAACTTCCTCGGCGCCGAACTGAAAGACGATCCGGTTTATCAGGAGCGTCTGGCAAAAGGTGAAGTGAAACTGCGTGGTAGCCAGGTCTTCGAACTGAAGCCGCATGCAAAACGCTCCGTCTTGCTGTTCCTGATCGGTATCGTTGCGGTCATGTTCTACGCAACCGCCATCAGTGACACCGTGGGTCTGATCCAGAACCCGGTCCTGCCGCGTAACGAAGCGATTGTGGTATTCATGCTGACTATCGCTACGCTGATCAGCATCACCTGTAAAATCGACACCAGCGAAGTGCTCAACGCCAGCACCTTTAAATCCGGTATGAGCGCCTGTGTGTGTGTACTGGGTGTGGCCTGGCTTGGTGATACCTTCGTGAAAGCTCACATCAGCGATATCCAGACCGTTGCGGGCGACCTGCTGCACAACTATCCGTGGCTCCTGGCTGTGGTGCTGTTCTTTGCCGCAACCCTGCTTTACTCTCAGGCGGCCACCACCAAAGCCCTGATGCCTGCGGCACTGATGCTGGGAGTTACCCCGCTGACGGCTATTGCCTCGTTTGCTGCCGTTTCTGCGCTGTTCGTTTTACCCACCTACCCAACCCTGCTGGCGGCGGTTGAGATGGATGACACTGGCTCGACTCGCATCGGTAAGTACGTATTTAACCATGCGTTCCTGATCCCGGGCGTGGTAGCTATCTCGCTGTGCGTGATCCTCGGCTTTATCATTGGCGGCATCGTGCTGTAAACAATGATGGGTTGTAAAAATAGTTAAAAACGGGCCGCTCTGCGGCCCGTTTCATTAATGACCAATAGCCTTGCGTGATATAGTGAAGACTTTCGTGATGAGGAGGTCGACTTGTGAACACGCCTGATGCTGTTGTTGTCCTTTGTACCGCCCCTGATGAAGCCTCTGCCCAGGATCTCGCCGCCAAAGTGCTGGCCGAAAAACTGGCAGCCTGCGTGACGCTCCTTCCTGGCGCCACCTCCCTTTACTACTGGGAAGGTAAACTGGAGCAGGAGTACGAAGTCCAGATGTTGCTCAAAACCAATCTGGCGAACCAGCAGGCACTCCTGGACTGCCTCAAATCTCATCATCCTTATCAAACCCCCGAACTGCTGGTATTGCCAGTGGTCCACGGCGACAACGATTATCTCTCATGGCTCAACGCTTCCTTACGCTGATCCTGCTGCTGTGCAGCACATCAGTTTTTGCCGGGTTATTTGACGCTCCCGGCCGTTCGAACGTTATTTCTGCCGACCAGGCATTTGTTTTCGATTTTCAACAAGACCAGCATGACCTGAATCTTACCTGGCAGATAAAAGAGGGGTATTACCTCTATCGCAAGCAGGTCAGCATCACGCCTGCTCAGGCAAAGGTAGGCCCACTTCAGATGCCTGCGGGCGAGTGGCATGAAGACGAGTTTTTCGGTAAAAGTGAAATCTATCGCCAGCGGTTAAGCGTGCCCGTGGCGGTCAATCAGGCCGATAAAGGCGCCACCGTGACCGTCACGTATCAGGGCTGTGCCGACGCGGGCTTCTGCTATCCGCCGGAAACCAAAGTCATTCCGCTGAGCGAAGTTAAAGCGGCCGCCAGTATGCCTGCTCTTCCCGCAGGGGAGAGCACCGGGGTGAAGGACGACGGTCACACAGCGCTGCCCTTCTCCGCCTTGTGGGCTTTACTGATTGGTATCGGTATCGCCTTCACGCCGTGCGTGCTGCCCATGTATCCGCTTATCTCCGGGATTGTCCTCGGCGGTAAGCAACGCCTTTCAACCGCACGCGCCCTGCTGCTGGCCTTTATCTACGTGCAGGGTATGGCGTTGACCTACACCGCACTGGGCCTCGTGGTTGCTGCTGCCGGACTGCAGTTCCAGGCTGCACTTCAGCACCCTTATGTGCTGACTGGCCTGTCGATCGTATTTATTGTGCTGGCGCTGTCGATGTTTGGTTTGTTCAGCTTACAGCTGCCGTCCGCGTTGCAGACGCGCTTAACGCTGATGAGTAACCGTCAGCAGGGTGGCTCCCCGGGCGGCGTGTTCGTGATGGGTGCCATCGCCGGGTTGATTTGCTCACCGTGCACTACCGCGCCACTGAGCGCGATCCTGCTGTATATTGCCCAGAGCGGTAACCTGTGGCTCGGCGGTGGTACGTTGTATCTCTACGCGCTGGGAATGGGTCTGCCATTGATTCTGGTAACGGTATTCGGCAACCGTCTGCTGCCCAAGAGCGGCCCGTGGATGGAGACGGTGAAAACCGCGTTTGGTTTTGTCATTCTGGCGCTGCCGGTGTTCTTGCTCGAGCGTATTATCGGCGACGTCTGGGGGATGCGCCTGTGGGCAATGCTCAGTGTTGCCTTCTTCTGTTGGGCGTTTATTACTAGCCTGGCAGCGAAAAAGCCGTGGATGCGTCTGGTGCAAATCCTCCTGCTCGCCGCCGCGCTGGTGAGCGTACGGCCACTGCAGGACTGGGCATTTGGCACACCTGCGGGACAAACGCAGGCGCATTTGAACTTCATCCAGATAAAGAACGTGGATGAACTCAACAGCGCACTGGCGCAGGCGGAAGGCAAACCGGTCATGCTGGATCTGTATGCTGACTGGTGTGTCGCCTGTAAAGAATTCGAAAAGTACACGTTTAGCGATCCGCAGGTGCAAAGTGCACTGAAAGAGACGGTTCTGCTCCAGGCGAACGTCACCGCCAACAGTACAGCGGATAAGGCACTGCTGAAGCAACTTAACGTGCTGGGTCTGCCAACCATTCTGTTCTTCAACGAACAGGGCCAGGAGCAGCCCGCACAGCGTGTAACCGGGTTTATGGACGCGACGGCATTCAGCGCGCATTTGCGCAATCGCCAACCGTAAACAACACTTGAAACGGGACAAACCGTTGGGAATAACGGAGGAGATAACCGTGCAACGCGAAGACGTACTGGGACAAGCCCTGCAATTACTTGAGATTCAAGGGATCGCCAGCACCACGCTTGAGATGGTAGCCGACCGTATTGATTATCCTCTGGATGAACTCATGCGCTTCTGGCCGGATAAAGAGGCGCTGCTTTACGATGCCCTGCGTTATCTCAGCCAGCAGGTTGATGTCTGGCGCAGGCAGCTGATGTTAAATGAAGAACTGACTGCGGAGCAAAAGCTGCTGGCGCGTTATACCGCCCTGAGCGAATGCGTAAGCAACAACCGTTATCCGGGTTGCCTGTTTATTGCCGCCTGCACCTTCTACCCTGACCCCGGCCACCCTATCCATCAACTGGCGGATCAGCAAAAGCGGGCGGCGCATGATTTCACGCACGAACTGCTGACCACGCTCGAAGTGGATGACCCGGCGATGGTCGCTAAGCAGATGGAGCTGGTACTGGAAGGTTGCCTGAGCCGCATGCTGGTAAACCGCAGCCAGGCCGATGTGGATACAGCACACCGTCTGGCCGAAGATATCCTGCGTTTTGCGCAGTGTCGTATGGGTGGTGCGCTGACGTAATCTGTCTGAAGAATTTGACCTGTTCGGCGCGTAAACCGTCAGATTGCCGCAAAGTTAAGCAGTTGAACGGCTTTTCCCGAAATAGTGTTGACGATCAGGCGCGATTGCGGTTTAATGCGCTCCGTTGCCCGGATAGCTCAGTCGGTAGAGCAGGGGATTGAAAATCCCCGTGTCCTTGGTTCGATTCCGAGTCCGGGCACCACTATTTAAAGAACCCAGCCTATGGCTGGGTTTTTGCTTTTCTGCGTCTGATAAACTCTCCTGTAACCACTCTCTGGTCACATCCTCGTAAACCTGTTCCTGCAGTATTTCATGTCGCTTAAAGTGGTCCTGTGCACGCTAAATTCCGTACTGATCTGAAGTGTTTGGGGGATCCTGAAGAGAGATGATGGGGGTTGGGGTTACCGTATCGTGGCTTCGCCTTGTCTGGCGGCACTCTTTGGGGAATTCAGATGTGTATTTCGCGTCCCAAAGCAAAAAACCCCGCACCATACGGTACGGGGTTCTTTTAATTGATGCCTGGCAGTTCCCTACTCTCACATGGGGAGACCCCACACTACCATCGGCGCTACGGCGTTTCACTTCTGAGTTCGGCATGGGGTCAGGT